>NZ_BAAGZE010000023.1:0-631222 GCF_054778875.1 Spirosoma luteolum | reverse complement strand
GTGCAGAGATGCATGGAGCCGAGCCGTACTAATGGCCCCGGACGCGTGATTAGGAAAGTGTTTTACGGGATAGGAGCTTAGGGTTGAAGTAGTCTGGTTGTGTGGCGCGTTTCTCTCTGTGGGGAAAAAGACTGCAGGTATTGGTAGCTGAAGGGTTGCCGAAGGTATATACAGGTTGGTGCAGTTAAGGCGGGTGAACACCTCTTCCATTTCGAACAGAGCCGTTAAGCCCCGCACTGCCGATGGTACTGCTGTCACAAGCGGGAGAGTAGGAAGGTGCCACCTGTGTTATTTGAGAGTGGGGAGAGTCTGCTGACGAAGGTCGGCAGACTTTTTTCGTTTAAGGCTACCCCAACAAATGGCTGGTCAGAATGATGATGTAATGGCGAGAGTCGGTATAGACACATAGACGAAGCAAAAAAGCCGCTCATGAGCGGCTTTTTCCATAAAGAGAAGTAAGTTCTTAGTATACGTATTCGGGCGTCAAATCGGGCAGTGAAATGCGCTCGAGGAGCTGTTCTTCGAGCAAAGTAGCCCACTCGTTCATATACCGAACTACGTCGTCCCGTTTATTATGTTTTAAATAACGCTCTTCAAGAGGCAGCCGGGCGAGTATCTGGCGATCGTCGAGCTTTTCAAGATGCTTTAGATCTTCAAGCATAAGCCCGGCATTAAGCATCTCGTTGATAATAATGTCAATGGGCATCTGACTGGTCGGGCAGAAATCATCGACCTGTTCGTTCCAGTCGCCGTAGCGTTGCATGGCGTAGCGATGAATGTCGTCCCGATTCAGACAAGTTAGCTCCTGTGCCAGGTTGCCGCAGTTGCAGCCACCCATATGCCCCCATTGGTACGGCGCTCCATTCTGGAGCTTCCGAGCCGTCGTGCGTAGCGCATCGATTAAGGTTGGTGTTGGTCTAGCCATAATTGATAACAAACAGTAGGGTACTCTAGATGACTGCCTAACAGGGCGTTCGAACTATTTGTTCGTAAAAAAAAGCCCATCGTAATGATGGGCTTTTTTTTACCGTACCAGTTCCATAAGATCTTTATCGTTGACTTCTTTCCGGATATCAGCCATGTCCAGAAAGCGGCTGTAGATCGTGTCGAGCGCGGGTTTGTCGTAGCGGAATCCCAGTAGTTCGAGTCGGTGCTTCAGCGCATGGCGGCCGCTGCGGGCTGTCAGGACGATCAACGACTTATCGACACCAACATCCTGTGGATTCATGATCTCGTAGTTTTCGGAATGCTTCAGGAAACCGTCCTGGTGGATTCCTGAGGAGTGTGCAAACGCATTGCGGCCAACAATGGCTTTGTTGGCCTGTACGGGCATACGCATCAGCTGCGAGACGAGGTTACTGACTGGGTAGAGCCGGGTGGAATCGATGTTGGTATGAAGACCAAGTTCTTTCTTTACCTTCAGAGCCATCACCACTTCTTCCAGCGACGTATTGCCGGCCCGCTCGCCTATCCCGTTCATCGTCACTTCAACCTGCCGGGCACCGTTCATAATCCCGGCAAGGGTATTGGCCGTAGCCAGTCCCAGATCGTTATGGCAGTGAATTGAGATGGTTGCCTGATGCACGTTGCTTACGTGTTCGTAGATATAGGCAATCTTACGACCATACTCATCGGGCAGGCAGTAGCCCGTTGTGTCGGGTATGTTGACAACCGTAGCGCCGGCCGCAATGACGGCCTGCGTGAGCTGCGCCAGAAAGCCCAGGTCGGCCCGGCCGGCATCTTCTGCGTAAAACTCAACGTCTTCAACGTAGGTTTTGGCGTGTTTTACAGCGCTTACGGCCTGCTCCAGAATCTGCTCGCGCGTGCTGTTGAACTTGTTCCGTATATGTATATCCGATGAGCCGATACCCGTATGAATGCGGCCCCGCTTGGCAAACTTGAGTGCTTCGCCAGCAGCATCGATATCGCCTTTAACGGCACGGCTTAGCGCGCAGATCGTTGGCTCGGATACAGCTTTGGATATTTCAACAACCGACCGAAAATCGCCCGGGCTGGAGATCGGAAAGCCGGCTTCGATAACATCAACACCCAGTCGTTCCAATTCTTTAGCGACGATGATTTTTTCCTCAGTTGTTAACTGACAGCCGGGAACCTGCTCGCCGTCGCGTAATGTGGTATCGAAAACATAAACCCGCTGACTCATGGTATTGCAAGTAGGTGATTGTGATAATACGTCGGTCAAAAAACAAAAAGCCCTATTCTTGCGAATGAGGGCTTTTTTTACTGGTTATAGTGGTCCCTCTTTCTTACGAAGCGTGTTGTAGTGGCAGTCGACGTAGGTTGGAGAGTAGCATATCGATTCTTGCGAATTTTCGCTGGTTGCGTAAATACACTACAAATGTATCGCTTTTTGCTCGTTGGTCAAGTGGGTTGATTATTTTTTTATACCACCTGATCGACAGGCTGGGCGGCTAATTGCCTGAGCACCTGACTCCCCATCGCATCTGTTCCCAGAATCATATCCGAAGCTGTGTCAGCTGCGGCAATATCACCCGTACGGTAACCCGCTTTCAGCACCGCATCGACTGCTGCAATAACGGCATCGGCTTCTGCTTTCAGGCCAAACGAGATATCGAGCAGCAGGGCTACTGACAGGACGGACGCCAGCGGATTGGCCACACCCTTACCGGTGATGTCGTGGGCCGAGCCGTGGATCGGTTCGTAAACGCCCGTAAGGTCGCCAACCGAGGCCGATGCCAGCATACCCATCGAGCCGGCAATCTGGCTGGCTTCGTCGGTCAGAATATCGCCAAACAGGTTACCGGTAACAACCACATCAAACCGCTTTGGATCTTTGATGAGCAGCATGGCTGCCGCGTCGATAAACTGGTGCTCTACTGTCACGTCAGGATATTCGGGGGCCAGCGCCTGCACAACTTCACGCCATAGCCGGCTACTCTCAAGTACGTTGGCTTTATCGACCGAACACAGGCGTTTGCTGCGCGTACGAGCTGCTTCGAATGCCTTTCTGACAATGCGCTCTACTTCGTATTTGCTGTAGATCATTGTATCGTAAGCCGTATTGCCGTCGTCGAGTCGCTCGCGTTTGCCAAAGTAAACGTCGCCCGTCAGCTCGCGGAAAAACAAAATATCGGCGCCCCGCAGAATCTCGGGTTTGATGCTAGATGCTTCGAGCAATTCGTCGAAGAGTTTGATCGGACGCAGGTTGGCGTAAAGGCCCAGTTCTTTGCGCATCTGCAGCAGCCCCTGCTCGGGCCGAACTTTGGCAGACGGGTCGTTATCATATTTGGGGTGCCCTACGGCACCAAACAGAACAGCATCGGCGGCTTTCATTTTGGTCAGTGTTTCCTCAGGCAGGGGAGAGCCGGTTGCTTCGATGGCTACGTGGCCGATCAGTGCTTCATCGTAGGTGAACTCATGGCCAAACTTCCGGGCAATGGCTTCGAGCACCTGTTTGCCAACGGTGGTCACTTCGGCGCCGATACCATCGCCGGGCACTACAAGAATGTGTTTTTTCATTGATCAGGGGCGGTTGGGCAGGTATGAGCTTGAAAAGCCACAGGCCTGAACCAACCGGATAAGTAAGCGAAATTGAAACGGTACAGGTTGATTACGAATGAATTTGGTTACTGGGGTTTAACGGCTTCAGCGATTACGTTTTTACCGATCACGTGGCCGGCTGTCAAATGATCAAAAAAACGGCTGACGGGAAAAACAACCCGATCGTACAGCACGACTGATTGTTTCGTGATCCGCCCGTCATTACCAAGCCATTTATACAGCAGCGAGATAAAGTAGCCGGCGAAATCATAATAACGACAGTCGGTAACCCGAAACCCGGCATCGGTCAGAATCTGCCGAACCAGCTGCTTGTCGTACCGGCGATAATGGCCTACGTGTTCATCCATGTTGCTGAAAATTTCCTGGCGGGCAGGGACAAACACTTTCAAGCGACCACCGGGCTTCAGTTTCGCGTACAAGGCCTTAACAATGTCGCCATGCTGGTCAATATGTTCCAGCACGTTGATCGTATAGATCAGGTCGTACGTCCTGGTGAGCTGGCTGATGTCCGTATAGACCGGTTGCTTGATCAGGGGCAGCAGGTCGGGATCGATTTCGGCTGCATCAACGCTGCCCAGTGGAAACCGGTTGGCGTATTCACCGTTGCCGGCACCGAAATCGAGTACGGCCAGATTAGGTTTCACATCACGGGCCACCCAGTTATACAAACTGTTGTTATAGTTGACTGCGTGGCTCATAATGGCCAGATTATCGGAGCCGTTATACTCTACTTTGTCAGCGGTCTGTTTAGCCTGATTCATAGAATTCAGCGTTTCTGCGTATCGTTCTTGACATGAGGATGAGGCCCTAATTTATTAAACGATTCACTACAAACGTATATAACGTCAGGTAACAGACTGTGCTGATTGTCAGTCGAGCATATTGAGCATTCGCTGCGTGGCTTTGATCGCCGAAACGGTCTGGTCGGAGTCGAGGCCACGAGTTTTGAATTCGCGGTTAGCCAGCTTCCAGGTAATGATGGTTTCACACAGCGCATCGGTTCGTCCACCCGACGGAATCCGTACGACATAGTCGGTCAGCTGGGGCAGCGTCATGTGCCGGCGGGTATAAATGGCCCGTAGCGCGTTCATGAAGGCATCATATTGGCCATCGCCCTGGGCGCTCTCCTCAAACTGATCGGCGTCGATCCGAACCTGGAGCGTGGCCGATGGTTTGAGGCCCCGGGCTTTGTGGAGCGCATAATTGAGCACCTCTACCCGCGCCGGGCCGGCCGATTGCCCCAGTACGTCGGCAATGACATACGGCAGGTCTTCCCGGGTAACAACCTCCTTCAGATCGCCCAGTTCGATCACGCGCTGGGTCACTTTTTTCAGCTCATCGTCGGGGAGCTGGATACCAAGCTCGCGGAGGTTGTTTTCGATGTTGGCTTTCCCCGACGTCTTGCCCAAAGCATAGCTGCGTTTTCGCCCAAAACGCTCGGGGAGCAGTGCGTTGAAATAAAGGTTATTCTTCTTATCGCCGTCGGCATGGATACCGGCCGTCTGGGTAAAGACATTGTCGCCCACCACGGGTTTGTTGTCGGGAATGCGAAGGCCCGAAAACGTTTCAACAATCTTGCTGACCTGATACAGCGACTTCTCGACGATACCCATCCGGATATCGGGCATAAAATCGCGGATGACGGCGAGGGTACTGGCCAGCGGGGCATTGCCGGCGCGTTCGCCCAGCCCATTCACGGTGAGGTGAATGCCATGGGCGCCCGCACGAATACCTTCCATGACGTTGGCGACACCCAGATCGTAATCGTTGTGCGCGTGAAAATCGAAGTGCAGCGAGGGGTACCGATTTACCAGCTGGCTGATGAAGCCGTAGCTTTCGGCGGGCGTCAGGATACCGAGCGTGTCGGGCAGCAGCACCCGGCGGATGGGCTGGGTCTGCAGAAAGTCGAGGTACTGTAGCACGTAGGCAGGCGAGTTGCGCATGCCATTGCTCCAGTCTTCGAGATACACGTTGACAACGAGGCCGGCCTGTTGCGCTTCGTCGATCACCAGCTGAATGTCGGCAAAGTGCTGCTCGGGCGTTTTTTTCAGCTGGTGGGTCAAGTGGTTGAGGGAGCCTTTGGTGAGCAGGTTCATTACCCGCGCCCCCGACGCCCGCATCCAGTCGAGCGAGGCCTGGCCGTCGACGAAGGTCAGCACTTCGACCCGGTCGAGCATGCCGACGCTCTGCGCCCAGCGGGTAATTTGCTGAACGGCTTCAAGCTCGCCCGCCGATACACGCGCCGATGCTACTTCGACCCGATCGACTTTCACCTCCGTCAGCAGCATCTGAGCCAGCGCGAGCTTTTCAGACGCTGAGAACGACACTCCGCTGGTCTGTTCACCATCGCGGAGGGTCGTATCCATAATTTCAAGGTAGCGAGGTTGCATGGGTCAATGAGTGGGTGGGCAATTGAGTGCTTGCGTGTGAGATTAATACACTCAATCACGCAATCGCCCATTCACCACGTGGTTAAAACGGTCTCGTATCGGCGAAGGCTTTGATCTGGTCTTTCATCGACAGCAGGTAGTCGATGTCGTCGTAGCCGTTGATCAGGTTGTCTTTTTTGTAGCTGTTGATCACAAACGATTCCTGATCGCCGGTGGCCAGCAGCGTAACGGTCTGCGCGGGCAGGTTTACTTCCAGTTCCGCGTTTGGGTCGGCTTCGATGGCCGCGAAGATACGATCGGCAAACTCGGCGCTGATCGTTACGGGCAGGATGCCGACGTTGAGGCAGTTGTTTTTGAAGATATCGGCAAAGAAGCTCGAAATCACGCACCGGAAGCCGTAGTCGTAGATGGCCCAGGCTGCGTGCTCACGGCTCGAGCCACTCCCGAAGTTTTTGCCGCCAACCAGAATTTTGCGGGCTACGCCTTCGCCGGTGTAGCGCGGGTCGTTCAGCACAAAATCGGCTTTTGGCGTATTGTCGGCGTTGTAGCGCCAGTCGCGGAAGAGGTTGTCGCCGAACCCTTTGCGCTCGGTTGCTTTCAGAAAGCGGGCGGGAATAATCTGGTCGGTGTCGACGTTCTCGATGGGCATCGGAACGGCGGCACTGCGAAGGATGGTGAATTTATCGTAAGCCATGGATTTTAGATTTACAGGGTACAGAATACGGATTGGAGCACGCTGATACCGGCCGTTGTCGGGCCGTCAGTCTGGCTGAAAAGCGTAAACTGTAGACTACATGAACTGTCTGGGGTCGGTAACAACGCCCGTTACGGCGGCTGCAGCAGCTACGAGCGGGCTGGCCAGCAGGGTGCGGGCCCCTGGTCCCTGGCGGCCTTCGAAGTTGCGGTTCGAGGTCGATACGGCGTATTTGCCGGCCGGAATTTTGTCTTCATTCATGGCCAGACAGGCCGAGCAGCCAGGCTGACGGAGCGAGAAGCCCGCGTCGGTCAGGATGTCGAGCAGCCCTTCTTCCTTGATCTGGGCTTCAACGATATGCGAGCCTGGCACCAGCCATGCCGTTACGTTGTCGGCTTTTTTACGGCCTTTCACAATCGAGACGAAGGCCCGGAAATCTTCGATACGGCCGTTGGTGCAGCTGCCCAGGAAGACAAAATCGACGGGCTTACCAATCATCGACTCGTTTTCGGCAAAGCCCATGTACTGCAGCGATTTCTTGTAGCTGGCCTCGCCGTCTTTAACGGTGCCGGCCATCGGAATGTGCTGCGAAACGCCCGTACCCAGACCGGGGTTGGTGCCGTAGGTAATCTGGGGCTCGATAGCGGCTGCGTCGAACGTCAGGTCAACGTCGAACGTGGCCCCCTCGTCGGTCCGGAGCGATTCCCAATAAGGTACCAGTTTAGCCCAGTCTTCGCCTTTGGGGGCCAGTTCGCGGCCTTTCAGGTAGTCGAGCGCGGTCTGGTCGGGGGCAATCATACCGCCCCGGGCGCCCATCTCGATGCTCATGTTGCAGACCGTCATCCGGCCTTCCATGCTCATGTTGCGGAACACATCGCCGGCGTATTCGACGAAGTAGCCGGTAGCTCCACTGGCCGAAATCTGAGCAATGATATACAGAATCACGTCTTTCGGCAGTACGCCTTTCCCCAGTGTACCGTTGACCGAAATCCGCATCTTTTTGGGCTTCGGCTGCATGATGCACTGCGAAGCCAGCACCATTTCGACTTCCGACGTACCGATACCGAAGGCAATGGCTCCGAAAGCGCCATGGGTCGAGGTGTGCGAGTCGCCACAAACGATGGTCATACCGGGCAGGGTAATCCCGTTTTCGGGCCCCACCACGTGCACGATGCCGTTTTTCTGGTGGCCCAGGCCCCAGTGCGAGATATTGTATTTATGGGCGTTACGCTCCAGTGCTGCGAGCTGGTTGGCCGACAGCGGATCGGCAACGGGCAGATGCTGGTTGAGGGTAGGCGTGTTGTGATCGGCGGTGGCAAAGGTGCGCCCCGAAAACAGCACGCCGGCACCCCGGCCTTCGAGACCCAGAAAGGCAACGGGGCTGGTTACTTCGTGAATGAAATGGCGGTCGATAAACAACACATCGGGACCGTCTTCGACATGCCGGACAACGTGGGCGTCCCAGACTTTATCAAACAGGGTTTGTGGGGTACTCATGGTAGCTGTGATTTTATAGCCACAAAGGTGGACTATATACGCCTACAGCGAATCCCGATGATCGTCCAAGTAATAGCGATTTTGGTTCGATTGGGTAAATTGGACGGGAAACTATATTGGCGGCTGCTGCACTGGGCGAATAGGCCTAAAGTCCCGACGTACGAGCAGGTCACTGCAGATCCGGTGGCCTGATTCAGCATCGCTGGCTACCGACTGCTGAACTGGCCAATGTGCCACAGAATTCCCGACGGATCGTGCAGGTAACAGGCGTTGCCCCAGTCGAATGCCTGAACGGCGCTCAGGCGTACGCCCTCGTAGGCAGCTGGTAGGTTCAGCGCCGACAGCGTCTGCCAGTACGCGTCGATATCCCTGACCTCCAGGAAGACCATCGTGTTGTCGACCCAGTCTTTCACATAGGCCCGTTGCAGGTAAAAGCCAAGTACATCGTTTCGAAACAGCGACATTGTATCCGACAGTATAACTTCGTCGAAACCGAGGGTCTGGTAAAAGCGTCGCGACAGATCATAGTCCTTTGCACCCAGAAACGGGCGAATCGAGGTAGCTGCGTTGGTCATGGAGGAATGGTTGGTTTACCAAACAACATACGACAAAAGGGGGAGAACTGGAAAGGGCTTGTGCGTCGGATGTATGGTTTTAAAAAATAGGCCTTATGTCCAGTAAGCGCGGCCTATCCAGCCTCCGGCTACGCGATCCGTTTGGGCGTGGTGCCGTACTGCTGCTTGTAGGCTTTGATAAAGTGCGACACGCTTTCGTAGCCGATCTCCAGACTGACTTCCGATACATTTTTGGTGGTGTTGCGCAGCAGAAAATGCGCGTGCTCGAGCCGTTTTCGCCGAATCCAGTGGCCGGGTGAGGTGTGGAAATGGTCGTCGAAGTCGCGTTTAAACGCCGACAGGCTGCGGCCCGACAGCCGGGCCAGTTCATGCATCGACAGCGGTTTGAGCAGGTAAGTGCTCATCAGGTAATCGAGATCCGTTTTCTGACCCTGGTAGATATGCCAGAGAATGGTGCGAAGCTGTCCCGATCCATCCAGTTCGAGCAGGTGCAGCAGCAGTTCCTGAAATTTAAGCCGCAGGAGTTCGTTGAGGTAAGGCGTTCGGACACCGAAGTAGGGGAGCAGCGACTGAATAAAGGTGTTGAAGGCCGGCGATGCGTTGACGGTCAGGATGACGGCGTCGGTCAGGTCGTTCGGGCTGCCCCGAAACAGGCCGGCGTGCTGGCCCACAAATTCCTTTAGCATCTTTTCGTTCATGAAAAAAACCAGACTCCGGTAATTGGCGTCGATGGATTCGTTCATAGAATAACAGCCCCGCTGGAAAAACAGGATGTCGCCCTTGCGGACATGCAGTTCCTGGGTGGGTGAGCTGAACTTCTTTTCGCCTTCGAGCACCACAATGACGGCGTGCTCCTCAAAGAAAACTTCGTTCCGCTCCGGGTACACATCGCTGCGGTAGGCCACGAAGGTCATATCCGACCCGTCGCGGTCGGGCCCAGCGGCTCCTTCGCCACCCGCCCGGCGGATGCTGAGCGACGCGAACTGATCGGGCTGTATGGAGGAGGGAACGCGCAGCATGGGTTTTAGATCAGGAACTGGAACAGGTCGGGCTTATCGTTGACATGTTCGAATACGATGTTCTGCGCCTGCATGCGCTCGATGAGCGGTTCGAAATCGTCGCGGTTCTTGAGCTCGATACCCACCAGGGCCGGACCGGTTTCGCGGTTGGTTTTCTTGGCGTATTCGAAACGGGTGATGTCGTCGGTAGGTCCCAGCACATTCAGGAAGTCGCGGAAAGCACCGGACCGCTGTGGAAACCGGATAATGAAATAGTGTTTGAGACCTTCGTAGAGCAGCGACCTTTCCTTGATTTCCTCGGTTCGGGTGATGTCGTTGTTGCCTCCACCCACCAGACAAACCACGTTTTTGCCCCTGATCTCGTCTTTGATCAAATCGAGGGCGGCAATGCTCAGGGCACCGGCCGGCTCGGCCACAATGGCTTCTTCGTTGTAGAGTTGCAGAATAGTCGTGCAGACTTTGCCTTCGGGTACCAGAACGACCTGGTCGAGGTTCTGGCGGCAAACGGCGAAGGTGGTATCTCCTACCCGCTTCACGGCTGCTCCGTCGACAAACTTGTCGATATGGTCGAGGGGTACCACATGGCCCTGATCGATCGACACCTTCATGGACGGCGACCCCAGCGGCTCAACGCCGATCAGTTTGGTTTTGGGGCTGAGCTGCCGGAAAATGGTCGATACACCAGCCGCCAGGCCCCCGCCACCAATGGCCATCAGGATGTAATCGATCTTGAAGTTGGCGTCTTTAAAAATTTCGAGTCCAACGGTGCCCTGACCTTCCATCACCAGCACATCGTCGAACGGGTGAACGAAGGTACTGTCGTGGGTCTGCACATAGGCATTCGCTGCGAAATACGCATCGTCGTACGTATCACCGATCAGTACCACATCGACAAACTCCTTCCCGAACAGCTTCACCTGCTTTACCTTCTGGTTGGGTGTGGTAGTCGGCATGAATATCGTACCCTTCACGGCCATTTTTCGGCAGGCGTACGCTACACCCTGCGCGTGGTTTCCGGCGCTGGCACAGACCACGCCTTTGGCCAGTTCGTCGGCCGAGAGGCTGGCCATTTTGTTGTAGGCACCCCGAATTTTGTAGGACCGGACCACCTGCAGATCTTCACGCTTCAGGAAAATGTTGGCTCCATACCGATCGGATAGATTTAGATTTTCCTGCAGGGGCGTGTGCACGGCTACGCCCCGCAGACGGTCGGCTGCGAGGTAGATATTATCGAGATCGGGGGTAAGAAGGGGCTTGTCGGTATCTACCACGGCAGTTGCTGATGAGGTTTTAAACAAAGTTACAAAATGCTGGCCGCCCTGGGCAGCATTGGCTCCTGAGTTCTTAACAGGACAGCCCGGCTTCAGGACTCCCAATTGTGAAGATAAATTAATCTGTCATTCAGGCGAGCTTCATGTGGCCCCGGTAGCTTTGCTCCGGGATCAGTTATCGGAACTCCCTTTTTCACATCTATCGGTCTGTCGGGACGAAGGAACTATCGGCTGGCTACTGGTACGGTGAGTAGGCATAGGTTTCCTCATAAGTGAGTAATAATACCAGCATAAGGTGCATTAAAGACTCATTAAAGCTAAAACAGTAGCTTATTAATCAGTGCGTTAGTCAGCTTGTCTTGTCGTGGCATAGTTTTTCGCTGAGCGAGCCGTACGTCCTGTTGATTGACATGACGCGTCGGTAAGCAAAAGAACGACAGGCCGATTTACCCAACCCGAACTAATGAGTCAAGTGAAGCAAACCACCTTAGACAAACGTCGGGTACTCTGGCCCCTGCAGGCCCTGAATTTTTTTATGGCCGACATGCAGGCTGGGGTTGGCCCGTTTCTGGGTGTGTTCCTGCTGGCACACGGCTGGCAGAGCGGTCTTATTGGATCGGTCATGACGATCGGCGGGGTCGCCGGTATGCTGATGACTGCCCCGGCGGGTGCGCTGATCGACGCGACCAAACGCAAACGAACGTATGTAGTTATTGCAGCCCTGTTCACAACGCTGGCCTCTGGGATCATTCTGTTGTCGCAGGAGTTCTGGCTGGTCAGTGTTTCGCAGGTAG
This sequence comes from Spirosoma luteolum, assembly GCF_054778875.1. Taxonomy (NCBI): domain Bacteria; kingdom Pseudomonadati; phylum Bacteroidota; class Cytophagia; order Cytophagales; family Cytophagaceae; genus Spirosoma; species Spirosoma luteolum. Next base: position 619,439 of record NZ_BAAGZE010000023.1, on the reverse strand, counting down.
CTACGGCCGTTGCCGGCTCCGCCATTGGACCAGGGGTAGTAGGGATCACGCTGGGCCTGGTTCGGCAGAAAGGCTTCAACCGGCAGAATGGCTACAACCAGGCGTATAACCACGCGGGCAACGTTGTGGGGGCCGGGCTATCGGGGTATCTGGGGATGCGTTTTGGTATGCCGGCCGTGTTCATACTGGCCGCCGTGTTCGGTGTGCTGGCCATCGTGTCGGTGCTGCTCATTCCGGCCAGGGCCATCGATGATGAGGCCGCCCGGGGCCTGCCCGACAAGCATAAGAATGACGATTCAGCCGGAGCTACCGGCGTGCAGGTGCTGCTTACCAACAAACCCCTGCTGATTCTGGCGGCCGCGCTGGCCTGTTTTCACCTTGGCAACGGCGCCATGTTGCCGCTTTATGGCCTGGCCGCGGCAACGCACAAAGCCGGCAACGCCACCGGATTTGTGGCCATGACCATCATCATTGCCCAGCTAACCATGATCGTGGTATCGCTGGTGGCCATGCGGATGGCCGAGAAGCGGGGCTACTGGCTGGTTATGCTGGTCTCGTTTCTGGCCCTGCCCCTGCGCGGCTTCATCGCGGCTTGCCTGACCAGTGAGGTCGGCCTGTATCCGGTGCAGATCCTGGATGGCGTCGGGGCTGGTCTGCAAAGCGTGGCTGTGCCGGGGCTGGTAGCGCACCTGCTCAACGGAACGGGACGCATCAACATCGGGCAGGGCGCTGTCATGACCGTGCAGGGGCTGGGCGCATCCCTGAGCCCGGCCATTGGAGGCTGGATGGCGCAGCAGCTGGGCTATGCCCCCACGTTTCTGATACTGGGAAGTTTCGCTTCTGTGTCGATCCTGCTCTGGCTGGTGTTTGCCAGCGCGCTTAAATCAGCCTGTGATACTGGTATGCCAGACGCTGTACCGGCCTGATCGATGATCAGGCTGACGTGGCGAGTCGGTGATCATGTCAGGCGTTGGCCGGGCGGTACCTTTGCCGTTTGACAGATGGGGACGATAGCCCCAATACCGGGTTATAATCAGCACATACGCATGACACCTATTTTTATCTGGATCATTACATTTTTTGCCATTGCGGGCGTTATCGTTCGGCCATTCAATCTGGCCGAATACGTCTGGGCGGTGGGGGGCGCCGTACTGCTGGTGGCGCTGGGGCTGATTACACCGGCCGAGAGTCTGGCCGGCATAGCCCGGGGCACCGACGTATACCTGTTTCTGACGGGCATGATGTTGCTGGCCGAGACAGCCCGGGCCGAGAAACTATTCGACTGGCTGGCTGCCTACGCAACCCGGCAGGCCAACGGATCGGCATCACGCCTGTTTGGTCTGATCTACCTGGTGGGTATTGGTGTAACGGCCCTACTCTCGAACGATGCCACGGCAGTTGTGCTGACGCCGGCCGTAGCGGCTGCCGTCAAGGCTGCTAAGGTCCGGAATCCCCTGCCCTATCTGTTTATCTGCGCATTCATTGCCAATGCCGCGTCGTTTGTGCTACCCATCTCCAACCCGGCTAACCTCGTTATCTATGGCACCCACATGCCGCCCCTGCTGGCCTGGCTGGCGCAGTATACCCTGCCGTCGGTGGTGTCGATCGGTATGACCTTCGTGGTGCTGCGGTTTACCCAGCGGGCGGCCCTGTCCGAATCGATCGAAACGGCTATCCGCATCCCGACCTTATCAGCGGGTGGCCGGCTCGCCCTGGTCGGTATCGGCGTAACGGCCCTGGTGTTGCTCGTGGCGTCGGCGCTCGCCGTACCACTGGGCCTGCCGACGGCCATCACCGGCCTGCTGACGTCGATACTGGTGCTGGTGCGGGTCCGGAAAGGCCCCTGGCAGGTCATCCGCGATGTATCATGGGGCGTACTGCCGCTGGTAGCTGGCCTCTTTGTGCTGGTCGAAGGGCTACTGACAACGGGCGTCATTCAGGACCTGGCCACGCTCCTCCAGACGCTGTCGGCCCGGTCGGCAACCGAAGCAACCTGGCTTAGTGGGGTTGGCATTGCCCTGGCCTGTAACCTGATCAATAACCTGCCGGCCGGGCTCATTGCCGGCACAGCGGTGCAGGCCGGGCCGATTCCGGATATGGTCAAGAGCGCCATTCTGATCGGCATCGATCTGGGGCCCAACCTGTCGGTGACGGGATCGCTGGCTACTATTCTCTGGCTCGTGGCCCTGCGTCGGGAAGGGCAGTCGGTTGGGGCCTGGACATTCCTGCGGCTGGGGGCGCTGGTCATGACCATACCGCTGCTATGTACGCTTGGCATCGTCTGGCTGTATCACCTCTACCGCTGACGGATGGGCCTCGTTCTTTTTTCCTGACTCCGTCACGGAGGCCAATGCTACCCATGGACTGGATCTATACCTTATCCAACAGTTTGCTCTTCGCACTTTGCTGCGGCATAAGTCTGCTATTTTCGGTAGTAGGGCTGGTACTGATGCGTCCCTGGGTAATGGCCCGTGTAACCAATCAGGCCGATCATAATGATCTGGTCAGTTACTTCCTGGGCGCATCGGGCGTAATCTACGGGATCCTGCTGGGGCTGGTAGCGGCTGGGGTCTGGAGCAATTTTCAGGAATTGTCGGGTCAGGTCGACGAGGAGGCTACCATCACGGCTGCTCTGTATCAGGACATGGCTACCTATCCCGAACCCTACCGGCGGGCTTATCAGCAGGAACTGAAAGCCTACGTGCGGGCCGTAATCGAGCAGGACTGGCCCGCCCACCATCGGGGCCGGGTACCGCAGGCCAGTAGTATCATATTGCGTTCGTTTAAAAACCACCTGTTCGATTTTGCTCCTGCTACGCCCCGCATGAACGTGGTTCACCAGCAGGCCATCAACCAACTGAACGAGCTGCTGATTGCGCACCGGTTACGGCTACGGGGCGATCAGGCCGACCTGCCGCCACTGCTCTGGTGGGTAATTCTGCTGGGTGCCCTGATCAACGTAGCGATTTCCTGGTTTTTCGTTAGCCACCCATTTCGTATTCAACTGGCCCTGACCGCACTGATTGCCCTGCTGCTGGGCTCGCTGTTATTTCTGACAGCCGCCATGAACAACCCGCTCAGGGGCGGCTTCAGCGTCGACGCCAGTGCGTTTGAATCCGTTCTGTACGAGATGGTCACGTTCTGACCCACTGTCTCGCCCGATAAATCGCAACGTTATGTATATGAATCGATTAAGTTACGTGTCTACGCACTGGACGGGCCTGGTCTGCGGTCTTCTGTTCGGTACAACCCTGACCGGATGCCTGTCGAACCGGCAGGCCAGCCTTACCCTGAATCAGATTGCCAGCGACAACTGCGTGATCGACTCCAGCGGTACATCGGGCTACGTGTTCCACCCCGTCGATGTGGCACGCGGTTCGGCCGACGATTCGTTGCTTCGGCGTCGGTTCGGCAAGCGGGGGCTGCGAATGGCCCAGGCTGTCGGGTTGCCAACGCTACTGGCGCAACTCACCCGTCTGGAGCGGCAACAGGCGGCTGGCGGTACCCTGTCGGCCGACTACCTGACGCTCCGGCAACGCCTGACCGATCAGCTGCAACTGGCCAGTTTCGACATCGCTGCCGCCACTGCGCTTGTGGCCTGCGATGCCAAACGCGCCAACCTGACGGCTACCCTGCTGACCCGGCGGGAGAACAGCCGCGAAAAGCGCATGACCATTAGTGCAATTACGATCGGGGCAGTAGCCATTATCGGGGCCAGCCTGCTCAACCTGCACGAGCAGCCCAGAACGGCCGACTGGTTTCACATTGCCGGCGGGGTAGGTGAGGGGGGGCTGGGGGTGCTGGCCCTGCGGCAGAAACCGCCCCGGGCTACCTATGCGCATCAGCGTAATCCCCTGCGCGACATCTGGACGCGGGCGCGGACATCCAGCACGTTTCCGCCACTGGTCTGGTACTACCTGAACCACCCCAAATCGGCCGGTGCTCCTTCGCCGATCGACGCGCTTCGCCGACGCTGGGAAATGCTGGTAAAGCTGGACGCCGGGGCGAAAAAAGCACGTACGCCGGGGCGCCGGGAGGTCGACTATTTTGGTAATGGCGATACCTATACGGCCGAAGAACTGACCGTGCGGGCTTCCATGCTGGGGCAGCTGGAAACCGATATTCAACTCATGAACAACGATCTGACCATACTACTCAACGAGATTGCCCGACCTGCCCGCCAATAAAGTAGGCTCTTACCCTACGCACTGGCCTTACATGGCTACACTGGGCGTGGAGGATCTATTTTAAAGTGCTCAATTTTGTCGAAACATGCTGTTTTATCCATTGAGCGGAAATGGCGAAGGGTGTTGTGTCAGAAACCGTATTATGCCCGAGGGCCGGAAACAAGCAATAGTCGAACGGCTTGCCCTGGGCTTTAAGTGTATTCAGTTGCTCCATGCACAGTTTTACGGGAATCTGTATATCCTGTTCGCCAAAGAGCCAAAGTCCGGGAATCGATAGCTTCATGAGGGAGTTTTTCGGGTCTGTCGTCGTAAACTGGTACCGGTCAGCATCGTTTTTGATATGCTCGCGCGCTTCTGCTTCGGTATGCTTTTCCCAGAAAGCAGTGTCGCCATTCGTATAGAACTGAAACCGGAGTTGCTCCAGCGTTGTAATGGTTGGGCCGCTAAACAAAACCATAAACGATACCAGCGGATTTTTGCTGGCAGCAACCGGGATTATCCACCCTGCCTGACTGAAGCCAACTAGGCCAATCGGTATTTTCCTGTCGGTGAGGTGTTTTCGCAAGGTGCTTACGGCTACGCTGGCATCGTTAGCCAGCAGCGTAAGGTTCGTTGTATCGATGTTATTGGTGCCAACCGTTGGCCCTGCGTAGACACCGCCTGACTCACCCACGCCACGCTTGTCGTAAGTCAACACGGCAATGCCTTCTTTGGCCAGCCGTCTGGCGAATTCCATTTCTCGTTTTACGGGGTCAGATCCATGCACAATGACAACGGCGGCTGTTATTTTTTTGGGCGTCAGCACAGAGCCAGCAAGTGTGACACCCTGGCTGTCAAAGGTTACGGCCTGAATCGCAAAATCCACTGATTGCGAAAACACGAGTGCTGGTAGAGTTATCAGCGTTAGCAGGAAAAATGCGGTCGAAATGAAGTGGGCTTTAGGGGGCATGTAGCGAAGGCTGAGGTTTGGCAAAAGGCTGAGAACGGGGCATCTCCATGTCGACTACGCCGGTATCACATGACCGTACCGTGAAGTTTATGAGTCCGGGCACTCAGCGAGCGGCAAAGATTGGCCCTTGTTCTGTCGACCGCAACCGGAATAGGATGTACGGCGCATCGCTGATACCCGTTGGTGACTGGCGCGAACAGCCGGCCATCGAGTACTGGCTGAACAGCAAACGTGCTTTACGACGACACAGTCTGATAGGCTACTTAAGTTGACTGTAGTATGAGTATGCAGATGCTTTTGCCTGTTGATATAACATCCGGCAGGAGTAGATAACCGACCGGGCTGCGGGCTGGAACTGTGTAATCTGTTGGCCCATAATCGATGCCGTGGCTTAAAAGCTGTTTGACGACATCAGGAACAATGGCCGATGAGTAATCACACACTGGTATCAAAACTGGGGCTTGCCATTAGTTTACGTTTGCTTATCAGACACAATAGTGTTTGCAGGCCCCTTACCGTAAAAACTTATGTATCAGGAATAATAAAACTGGTGCTAACGCGATATTCATCCAGATTGTAAAGTTTACGGAAGCAAAATTAATGAGGTAATTCAACGTGTATACTGAGCAGCTAATGAAGATGATAATGATCGACTCGCCAATATAAACCTGGTCGTTTGAAAACCGGTCTACATGTTTCTTGTTTATATCTCTACTGTTTTCTACGAAACCCTTACCTGGAAAGTAGGCGCCAATAAGGGCAATGTTTTGTGCAATGTAAATGCTGGATATGCCCAAGAAGAAAAATTTCAGGAAAACTAGAATTGCTGAGTCCAGATTTGTTGAATGTTCGATGTCTCTTAGTTTATAAAGCTTCAGTATATTGTCAGTCGCCAACACAAGTGTGAGCAGTGCAGTCCAGATACTTAGTAGTAATCTTGTATTGCTGTTAAGAGCTCTGTATGAAAGCGAGTTGAAAACTGAGAATCCCGAAAGAAGCAAATTTAGTAAAAGAAAACCCTTCATTAAGATGTGATCTGATTTCCAGTGTCCAGTGGCTATAAACCAATAATTGAAAGATATAGTCATCAATAGGGTAATGCCTTCTGTAATTTTTTTAGGTCCTTCCTCTACGTAAACAATCGTAGCGAATACTATAAAAAAACCTAAGAAGAAATATGGCCAACGCTCCAGATGGTCAATAAATGAATAAGTTTTTTCGCCTTTGTATTGTACGAAGCCAAAAAAGCTAAAGATAAACGCCGTAAACGCAGTCCATAACACAGTTGTCCATTGCTTGACTATACGCTTATATTCAAAAGTTAAACCGAGCAGCAAAGCGACAAAGTTCAATTGAAAAATTTTCCTGTCCGCTACAATAGTTTTGTTGAATAGATATCCTATTGTGAATAAAAGACTAAAAGCAAGTACAGATAGGAATATACGCGTACCTGATTGTTTGTTTAAACCTTTTAGATGTTCTGTTCTCACTTAAAATAAGTGTTGTGATTGAAAATAGATTTAGTTTTAACTTACAAAGTTATTGCACTTATGTATTTGCTTTTTTATGTTTTATTTTAGAAAGCCTAAAATTATATATTGCTTAAATTTCTTACTACATCTTTGCCAATTATTAGTTTTAGTTTGTTAAATATTTCAGGATCATTTATATTTTGCCAGTGCTTTTCGAATATCGGATTGAACCGATCAAAAACTCCTTTACTCTCTCTATAAATAACTATTCTGTCTTTATCGCATATGCCAAACAACTGCGATTTCATCATTCTTGCGTATGAAAATGCTTGGTTGTACGATTGTGTTCGCTCAATACTTGAACTCATATTAAACTTAGCTTCAATAACTAATGGTGCATTTTGATAATGAATTTCGCCTTTTGGGAAAAACACAAAGTCGGGAATTGCTTTTTCTTTTCGTCCGGCTTTTTGTGACAACTGTCTTGTCCAATCTTTCTCCGTAAATCCTAGTTTAGAGAGTAATGGAATGAGTAGCCTTTCTTCGACATCTTTTTCGTTTTTTATATTTTCCTCAATTTTTAAGTCGGGTTGATATAGTTGTGGCAAAATGGAAATATCAAAATCTTTTTTTATCAGCAAGCGCTGTAATTCTTTGTAGTCTTTTGCCGAAAATTTTACGCCATTTACTCCTTGAAAATTTTTCCTTGTAATCCCGAGTTTTGAGAAGTATGGGTCTGATTGTAGCTCTTTTAAGCTTATGTGTGGGACAATTATTCCCTTCGTTACTCTTGCTCTACTATTATAATAATTGAAAGGGGTATATATTCCGTCAATGTCTGCTCGCCAAATTGACTGTATACAACTGTACGGGGAAAGGACATACATTATTATGATGTCACCACGCCTTGTGTTTTCATTGCAAGTCCAGGCAGATTTTTCTCCTTCGACCGGATTCTGTAAGAATGTTTGGTAATCCTCTTTGCTTCCGCCTGTCAGCCAAATGTTAGTGGGTTCTGGTAATTCACTATAATCCTTGTTTTCTTCAAGTAGCATGAAAGAGAAATCATAGATACATGCGCATGTTTCTTCAATTGTTAAATTATTTTCCTTTGAGAAAATTTCAATATTTTCGTTTATTTGTTTGTATAATAAAAGCCTTCCTTTTTTGTCTGATTTTGCCGGAAATTCAGGAATCGGAATTTCTAAAGAGTCGAGTATTTTAATAAAAACGTCAAATTGTTCTCGAAAAAGAATTGGAATAAAGAACAGGTCGGTGTCAAAGTATAGTACAATTGATATTTCTGGTAGGATAGAGCAGAGTTTTTTGAAGTCTTGTTTATTGACAATGGGAGGTTCATTTTCAATTCTTGTTAATTCTCCGTTTGCGTCTTGCTCAACTGAAAATAGCTCTAAGTCCTCAATCAGTCTTGAGAAATAATCCGATGAATTCTCATGGTCTTGAGGTAGAAGATTATCGGCAAGAATACTAGTATAGATGAGGTCAGTATCTTCTAAGAAAAATTCTTCATCGCATTGGTTTCCTAAAAATCTCTTGTATTTATTTGAAATGTCTTTGATTTTCATCTCTAGGTCATCATTTTCTGATTTTAAAGAGAATAATTCAATTGCTTCTTTTCCTTCTTTGGAGTTTTTGTAAAAGTTCCAGAGTTTTTTGTTTATCATTTTAGATTAATTTTTGAGTGTAGAAATTGCAGTATTTGATATCCAGTGCCCGATGAATATAAGGATTAGCGAACAACTTAAACAATAATAGAAAAACAAGTGCTCAATTGCTGCCGTTCGCATCGCTTTTTTTAACCAGATTGGCAGCTAACCTAGTAAAAAAATCGGGTAGCAAACAGACCCTGCGGCCGGTTCACTACCCGATTATAAGACAATCAAGCGAAAAGTCTAGCTACGCTCGGGCCGCAGGCTGCGAACGGCGGCACCAGCCTGCCACATTTCCGACTCACGAAGCTCGGCCAGCTCTACTTCCAGCTTCTCGCGGTAGTCGGGCTGTGAGTTGCGGGTGATGCTAATCTCGGCCTGCTCCTGGGTTTTTACCGAGTTGTAAAGTTGCTCGAAAACAGGCTTGGTTGCGTCGCGGAAGGGCTTCCACCAGTCGAGGGCACCGCGTTGGGCCGTGGTCGAACAGTTGGCGTACATCCAGTCCATACCGTTTTCGGCTACCAGCGGCATCAGCGACTGGGTCAGCTCTTCGACCGTTTCGTTGAAGGCTTCCGAGGGGCTGTGGCCGTTGGCGCGCAGCACTTCGTACTGAGCGGCAAAGATACCCTGAATGGCGCCCATCAGCGTGCCACGCTCGCCGGTCAGGTCAGACGTTACTTCCTTGTAGAAATCGGTTTCGAACAGGTAGCCCGAGCCTACGCCGATACCCATAGCAATGGCTTTGGTACGGGCGTTACCCGATGCGTCCTGGTAAACGGCGAAGCTCGAGTTGAGGCCTTTGCCTTCGACGAACAGCCGGCGCAGCGAGGTGCCCGAGCCTTTGGGGGCCACCAGGAACACGTCGACATCGGCGGGGGGGACAATACCCGTTTTCTCTTTGTAGGTGACGCCGAAGCCGTGCGAGAAATACAGCGATTTGCCGGGTTTCAGAGCCGCCTTTACGGTTGGCCACAGTTCGATCTGGGCGGCATCCGACAGCAGGAAGCAGATGATGGTGCCTTTTTCGAGGGCTTCTTCGATTTCGAACAGGGTTTCGCCGGGAACCCAGCCATCGGCAACGGCTTTGTCGTAGGTTTTGCCTTTGCGTTGGCCAACAATCACGTTGAAACCATTGTCGCGCATGTTGAGCGACTGACCGGGGCCCTGAACACCGTAGCCGATAACGGCAATGGTTTCATTGCTCAGCACCTCACGGGCTTTCTCCAGCGGAAACTCTTCCCGCGTTACAACTTGCTCTTCGACTCCTCCGAAATTAATCGTTGCCATAATGCTACTTTGGTTTGTATTCTTGTTTTGAGGGTTACTTATTTTAGTTAGCTGTAATCGCTGATACGGCACAGTCTGCCGTCCCTTGATTCGAAAATGGAAACGCCATGCAGCGTGATTGACTGGTTCGCTTTCCAGCCGTTGGGCAAATCCTGGGCTACCGTAGCCCGGTAGTCGATCTCGGCGGCTGCCCGGTTGCCGGCCACGATCAGGCTTGTAATGGCCTGATTTCGCTCCGAAAAGACAGCAAGAAACTGTTCGGCCTGCTGTTCGAGGGCCTGTTTGCCGGTCAGCGTCATCGAAGTCCCCGAATTCGATACGTTTTCAAACCGAATGTCATCGTGCACAACGGCCAGCATGCCGGCTACGTCTTTCCGGTTATAGGCGTTCAGGTAGGCTTCGATCAGGTCTTTCACGGCGGGACAAATGTATCGGTTCGTTACAGGTAGTAGGCCCAGTCGGCTTCGGGCAGGTATTCGACCAGTCCTTTCTCGGTTTTGCCCACGGCTACCCGGCCAGAGCGCACAAACTCCAGAATTTCATACTGCTTCAGGTAAGCGAAGAAGTCAAAAATGGCGTCGTTGTCGCCGGTCTTTTCGATCACCACATAATCGAGTCCCCAGTACACCACCCAGGCTTTGTATTGCTTGTTGATGGTTTCGACGTCGAGCGATTTGCCGCCCAGTGGGGTCGATATTTTGAAGAGGGCAATCTCGTTGTACACAATCTCATCGTTGAGGTAGCCGAACACGGCCAATACTTCAACGATCTTGCGGATCTGCCGAACCAGTTTCTCGACTTCTTCGCGCGATTCGTGTTTGATGACGATCGTAAACCGCGAAATGCCTTTCCGTTCAGTTTCCGACACGGTCAGGCTTTCGATGTTGATACGCCGACGGGTAAAAATGATCGTAATGCGGTTCAGCAGCCCGATCGTATTTTCCGTGAATATGCAAATCGTGTAGGTGGTCATACGTCTTGTTTGTGGTTGGTGGTTTGTAGAATCCGATAACGGCGAACCACAAACCACGAACGGCACCGGCCGCCCGGTACGAACTTACTTGAGCCGAATCTGCGAAACGCTGGCTCCGGCCGGCACCATGGGAAATACATTTTCTTCTTTCTCCACAATCACTTCGAGCAGGTAAGGCCCGTCGTGAGCCAGCATCGTGTCGAGGGCATCCGACAGGCTGTTGCGGCTGTCGCAGGTGTGGCCATCCATACCAAAGCCCCGGGCAATGGTGATGAAGTCGGGGTTTTGCAGTTCCACAAAGGAGTATCGGCGCTGGTGGAACAGCTGTTGCCACTGCCGCACCATACCCAGAAAGTTGTTGTTCAGAATGATGGCCTTCACGGGCTGCCGGTTCTGAACGATGGTGCCCAGCTCCTGCAGCGTCATCTGAAAACAGCCATCGCCAATGATGGCGACGATCTGCCGGTCGGGAGCGCCCACCTGCGCGCCAAACGCGGCTGGCAGCGCAAAGCCCATGGTGCCCATGCCCCCCGAGGTAACAAGGCTGTTGGGCCGCCGGAATTTGTAGTAGCGCGAGGCCATCATCTGGTGCTGCCCTACGTCGGTTACCAGCACGGCTTCGCCACCCGTTTTCTGCGAGAGCATATCGATCACTTCGGCCATCCGGATCTTGCCTTCCTGGCTGGTCAGCTCGGGTACGGTGATCTGCTCGTGTTCGATGGCATCGAATTTCCGGAACTCGTTGCGCCATACGCTGAAATCGTTAGGGTTGACGAGCGGAATCAGGGCCTGCAGCACTTCTTTGGCGTCGCCTACTACCGGCGCATCGGCCCGGATAATTTTGCCGATTTCGGAGGGGTCGATCTCGATATGAACGACTTTGGCCTGTCGGATAAACTTGCTGGCGTCGCCCGTCACGCGGTCGTCGAAGCGCATGCCGATAGCAATGATCACGTCGGCCTGGTCGGTCTGTACGTTGGGACCGTAGTTGCCGTGCATACCCAGCCAGCCCACGTACAGCGGGTGATCGGTCGGGATGGTCGACTGCCCGAGCAGGGTGGTGGCTACCGGAATCCCGGCTTTTTCGGCCAGCTGCCGCAGTTCGTCTTCGGCTTTAGCCAGTTGAACACCGTGGCCCGCCAGAATGTAAGGGCGTTTGGCTTCGTTGATCAGTTTGGCGGCTGCTTCGACCTGTTCGGCCTTGGGAACCAGGCGTGGGCGGTAGCTAACCAGGCTCTTACAGCGTTCATAGCGAAACGGTTTGGTCATCAGCTCGAGCTGTGCGCTCTTGGTAATGTCGATCAGTACCGGACCGGGCCGGCCCGACTGAGCAATGTAGAACGCTTTGGCCATGATCTCCGGTACCTCGTTGGCGTCGGTAATCTGGTAGTTCCACTTGGTGATGGGCATCGTAACACCCATGACGTCGGCTTCCTGAAACGCATCGGTGCCCAGCAGTTTCTTGCCGACCTGCCCGACAATGCAGACCAGGGGGGTCGAGTCGATCTGGGCATCGGCAATGGCCGTAACGAGGTTGGTAGCGCCCGGCCCCGACGTGACGAGACACACGCCGGCGCGGCCTTGCATGCGGGCGTAGCCCTGGGCTGCGTGCCCGGCCCCCTGCTCGTGGCGCACCAGTATATGGTTGACCCGGTCCTGGAAATCATACAGCGCATCATACACCGGCATGATGGCCCCGCCCGGATACCCAAAAATCGTGTCGACCCCTTCGGCGACCAGCGCGTGCATCAGCGCCTGCGAACCACTGATAAAGGGGGTATCGTCGGGCATGAGCGCCGGCAGGGCGTTGACCGATTCGACTTTGGTTGAATCAAGAACGACACTGGCAATTGTTTCCATGGTACCTGGTCGGTTTAGCTGAGTTCGTAGTTATTTGTTGATTGGAATCAGGGGTGTCGCCTACACTTCGTCGGTGACGCAGCCTTCGCTGGCCGACTTGACGTTGCGGATATACTTGCCCAGCACACCTTTCGTGAAGCGCGGGGCCGATGGGGTCCAGCGGCTGCGCCGGTCGGCGAGTTCCTCGTCCGATACGTGCAGGGTCAGCTCACGACCTACCGCGTCGATGGTAATGCGGTCGCCATCCTGCACCAGCGCAATGGGACCACCCTCAAAGGCCTCGGGGGTAATATGGCCCACCACAAAACCGTGGGTACCGCCCGAGAAGCGTCCGTCGGTGATAAGCGCCACTTTGTCGCCGAAGCCGGCCCCCATTACGGCCGAAGTGGGTTTCAGCATCTCGCTCATACCGGGGCCGCCTTTGGGGCCGGCGTTCCGGATCACGATGACCTGTCCGGCTTTGATCTGGCCCGACTGCAGGGCGTCGATCACTTCGCCTTCGTGCTCACATACTTTGGCAATGCCTTCGAACCGCTCGCCTTCCTTGCCGGTAATTTTGGCCACGGCGCCCGTAGGGGCCAGGTTACCCCGCAGCACCTGGATATGGCCCGTGGGTTTGATGGGGTTCGATACAGGGCGTACGATCTGCTGGGTATCAAAATTCAGGTCGGGTGCCTCGGCCAGATTCTCGGCAACGGTTTTTCCGGTTACGGTCATGCAGTCGCCGTGGATCATGCCCTGCTGGTAGAGGTATTTCATCACGGCGGGCACCCCACCAATGGCGAGCATGTCTTCCATGTAGTATTTGCCGCTGGGTTTCAGATCGGCCAGCAGCGGAACCCGGTTGCTGATCGCCTGAATATCGTCGATCGAGAGGGGCAGGTCGGCCGAGCGGGCAATGGCCAGGAAGTGCAGCACCGCGTTGGTCGATCCGCCCAGGGCCATCACCACCGTCAGGGCATTTTCGAGCGACCTGGGGGTAATAATGTCTTTGGGCGTGATGTTGCGTTCGAGCAGTACGCGCATGGCGGCCCCAATTTTTTTGCATTCTTCCTGCTTACCCTCGTGGGTAGCGGGGTAGCTGCTGCTGAACGGCAGGCTGAGCCCCATGGCCTCGATGCTGCTGGCCATGGTATTGGCGGTGTACATACCCCCGCAGGCCCCGGCGCCCGGTATGGCGTTGCGCACCACGCCGTCGTAGTCGTCGTCGGAGATGGTACCGGCATACTTCTGGCCGAGGGCTTCGAAGGCCGAAACGATGTCGAGTTTTTTGCCTTTGTAGTGGCCCGAGCGAATCGTGCCGCCGTAGACCATGATACCGGGCCGGTCGATTCGGGCCATGGCCATCACCGCGCCGGGCATGTTTTTATCGCAACCCACTACCGTCACGACGCCATCGTACCACTGGGCCGTCACCACCGATTCAATCGAGTCGGCAATCAGGTCGCGGCTGGGCAGCGAATAGCGCATACCATCGTTGCCGTTGGTCATGCCATCCGATACGCCGATGGTGTTGAAGATGAGCCCGACCAGGCCGCTGGCCTGAATGCCCTGCTTCACGTAGACCGACAGGCCGTTGAGGTGCATGTTGCAGGTGTTGCCCTCGTAGCCGGTGCTGGCAATGCCGATCTGCGGTTTCTGCATGTCGTCGGCGGTGAGGCCTACGCCAAACAGCATCGCTTTGGCAGCCGGGTTCGAAATTTCCTGGGTCAGCGTACGGCTGAACCGGTTCAGGTCAGTGGCAACGGGTTGTTCGGTAGTCATACTTAACGATTAGCGAAATTTCGCTGATAGTGTAATAACGCTGTAAAGGAACTTCTTCTTTTGCTAAAAGGCAAGCGATTTTGGCCAAAATGGCCAGCCAGTACGGGTAAATTCAAGGTATAGGGGTCAGGTCGGTGCAACCGGGGCCATCGGCCGGGTCATGGTGGGGTTTAGGCAGTAGCCTACCGATCCACTATAAATTGCCTTATTTTTGGGCCATGACAACCGAAACTTCATCCCACTACGACCATCTGGAGCAGATGAGCGTACATGAGCTGCTCACCCACATCAATACAGAAGACAAAACGGTACCGATGGCGGTGGAGCGGGCCATCCCGCAGATCGAAGCCCTGGTAGGCCAGATTGTTGCTCGCATGCAGCAGGGAGGGCGTATGATTTACATCGGGGCCGGCACGAGTGGCCGCCTGGGCGTGGTCGATGCCTCGGAATGTCCGCCTACCTACGGCGTACCGCACGACCTGGTGATCGGGCTGATGGCCGGGGGCGACGGTGCCATTCGGAAGGCGGTAGAGTTTGCCGAAGATGATGCCGAACAGGCCTGGAAAGACATCGCCCCCTATCACCCCGACGCCAACGATACCGTTATCGGTATTGCAGCCTCGGGCCGCACGCCCTACGTGATTGGTGGGCTGAACGAGGCCCGGGCAGCCGGGCTGCTTACAGGCTGTGTGGTCTGCAACGCCGGCTCGGCGGTGGCAGCCGCAGCCGAGTATCCGGTTGAGGTCGTGGTCGGTCCCGAGTTTGTGACGGGCAGTACCCGCATGAAAGCGGGCACGGCCCAAAAGCTGGTGCTGAACATGATCTCGACGGCCGTTATGATTCGGCTGGGTCGGGTAAAGGGCAACAAAATGGTCGACATGCAGCTGACCAACATCAAGCTGCAGGATCGGGCGGCTAAAATGGTGATGAGCGAGCTGGGCGTCGATCGGGCCACGGCCGAGTCGCTACTGGCCGCGCATGGCAACGTGCGGGGCGCCATCGATAACTATATGCCCTGATCGAGCCCCGGTCGATACCGCACCGGCCGGCCGGTGCGTTGACAGTTGAACAAGTAGTCTTATTCCCTTACTTACTACATGAAAAAACACCTGTTGATTGCCCTGGGCGTACTGCTCTCGGGCGGTGCTGGCCTGGCCCAGACAAAGCCTGAGCGGATGTACGTTGGCACCTACTCGGTGCGGGGCAGCAAAGGCATCTACGTTTTCGCGTTCGATCGGAAAGCCGTTACCCTGACACCGGTGCAGGCCGTTGATAACCCAAAGAACCCCTCGTTTCTGGCGATACACCCGTCGGGGCGCTACCTGTATTCGACCGACGAGGGGGCCGAGTTAGGCGCAGCCAAAGCCGGTACGCTGTCGGCCTATGCCATTGATGCGGCCACGGGTAAGCTGACGTTTCTGAACCGGGAATCGACACTGGGCAACAGTCCCTGCTACGTAAGCATCGATAAAGCGGGCCAGACGGCCTTCGTAGCCAACTACGGGGGCGGCAGTATGGCGGTGCTCCCCATCCGGCCCGACGGGCATCTGCTGGCCGCAACCGACAGCGTACAGGATGCCGGCGCGGGGCCCAACACACAGCGGCAGGAGCGGGCCCACGCCCACTCGGCCGTACTCGCGCCCGACAGCCGGTTTGTGTACATGGCCGATCTGGGCACCGACCGGCTCAACATTCTGGCCGTCAACAGCACGAACCATACCGTGTCGCCGGCCAAGCCGTCCGTAGCTACGGTGAAGCCCGGCTCCGGCCCGCGCCACCTGGTTTTTCACCCTTCGGGCAAATTTGCTTACCTGGTCGAAGAGCTGACCTCATCGTTAGCCGTATTTGCCCGCAACGCCCAGACGGGTGCCCTGACGATCATCGAAGACGGGGTGAAAACCCTGCCGGCTTCCTTTTCGGGGTCCAACACAAGTGCCGATATTCATATCGATCCGTCGGGTCGATTCCTGTACCAGTCGAACCGGGGGCGCAACGCGCTGGCCATCTTCGCCATTGGTGCCGATGGCCGGCTCACATCGCTGGGCGATCAGCCAACCGAGGGCAAAACGCCCCGCAATTTCCTGATCGATCCGAAGGGCGAATTTGTGTTTGTGGCCAACCAGGAAACCGACACGATCACCATTTTCCGGATGAACAAACAAACCGGCAAGCTGACCTATACCGGCAAATCGGTGTCGGTGCCGGCGCCGGTCTGTGTGCTAATGGCCCGTTAGTCTGTTGACCGGTACGAGGAGGCTTCGGCCCGAATTTGCTTTACCCAGTCTATACGTAAACCCTTTTGATCAACGCTCATGAAATACGCTATTGCCCTGTGCAGCCTGCTGGCCGTGCTGGCCTTTACCGCCCCGACCAAAAAAGCCATCCGCCTGTTCAATGGAAAAAATCTGACGGGTTGGAAAGCCTACGGCACCGAAAAATGGTACGTTGATAACGGCGAACTGGTATGTGAGAGCGGTCCCGACAAGCAGTATGGCTACCTGGCGACCGAGAAGTTCTACAAGAATTTCGATCTGACGCTGCAGTTCAAACAGGAAGCCAACGGCAACAGTGGTGTTTTCTTTCGGTCAACGATCGAGGGTACCAAAGTAAGCGGCTGGCAGGTCGAAGTGGCGCCCCCCAATCACGATACGGGCGGTATTTACGAATCGTACGGCCGGGGCTGGCTGGTTCAGATTCCCGACGAAAAAGAGTCGATCCTGAAAGCTGGCGAGTGGAACACGATGCGCATCCGGGTGGAAGGCGATCACGTACAGACGTTTCTGAACGGGCAGCCCATGGTCGATCTGAACGATGCGAAAATCGGCGCGGGCGAAGGATCCATCGCGCTGCAGATCCACGACGGGGGCGGCATCAAAGTGCGCTGGCGCGATATCGTGCTGAAACCCCTGTAGCCCTTGTTGCTGCGAGACCACTATTCTGCCAAACGACTCCCGGTTCGGGAGTCGTTTGGTTTATAACTCACCCAGTAACCCGGGCAGGTCGAGGGGGCGGGTATACATCTCGATGGAGCCGTCGGCCAGCCGGGGCCAGGCATCGCGGGGACGGTCCCAGTACAGTTCGACGCCGTTCTTGTCGGGGTCGTTGAGGTAGATGGCTTCCGATACGCCGTGGTCCGATGCGCCCGAGATGGGATAACCGGCATCGATCAGCCGTTTGAGAGCCACGGCGAGGTCGCGCCGGGTGGGGTACACGATGGCGGTATGGAACAGACCGGCGCTGCGGACGGGAGCCGGTGGCGCATCTTTGCTGTACCAGGTATTCAGGCCGATGTGATGATGGTAGCCGCCGGCCGAGATAAAGGCGGCATCGGTGCCATACATCGTAACGAGCGAAAAGCCGAGCAGGTCGCGGTAAAAGGCCAGGGCCCGATCGAGGTTGGCCACTTTAAGATGAACGTGGCCGATGTGGGTCTGGTCGGGGATGGTGTAGGGGGCTGGCGTATCCATAACGGATGGCGGTTTAGGACACAAACCCCAAAGCGCCCGGTTTTATTCCCACTGCCTTGATTGTTGACGTAACCGGTAACCTTCGCCGGCGGTTTGCCGTTATGGGGGTAACCGGGCAGACCACCAACTTCTGGTCGACTGCGTACCCACATTCTTACCAACTCGTATGGATTTCATCGACTATTACAGCGTGCTGGGCGTACCCAAAACGGCCTCCGACGACGAAATCAAGAAGGCCTACCGCAAACTGGCCCGCAAACTTCACCCCGACCTGAACCCCAACGATCAGGAAGCTCACAAGAAATTTCAGCAGCTCAACGAAGCCAACGAAGTGCTGAGCGATCCCGATAAGCGGAAGAAGTACGACCAGTATGGAAAAGACTGGCAGCATGCCGAACAGTTCGAGCAGGCCCGGAGCCAGCAGCGGCAGCAGCGCCAGACCTATACCCAGGGCGGAGCCGACGACTACGATTTCTCGGGTGGTTTCGGCGGGGCCGATTTTTCCGACTTCTTTTCGTCGATGTTTGGGCAGGAAGCCGGTGGCCGGGGGCGGCAAACCCAGTTTCGCGGGCAGGATTTTCAGGCTGAACTGCACCTCAATTTGCGCGACGCCTATACCACCCACAAGCAAACCCTGACCGTCAACGGCAAGAATATCCGCATTACGGTACCGGCCGGTATCGAAAACGGGCAGAAGATCAAGCTGGCGGGCTACGGCGCCCCCGGCCTCAACGGCGGTCCAGCCGGCGACCTGTACATTACCTTCGCTATCGCCGATGATAGTCGCTTCCGGCGCCTGGGCAATGACCTTTACGTCGACGAGACAATTGACCTGTACACAGCGGTACTGGGCGGTGAGCGCATCGTCGATACGTTCGACGGGAAAGTTAAGCTAACCGTTAAGCCCGAAACCCAGACCGGCACGAAAGTTCGCCTGAAAGGGAAAGGCTTTCCCGTGTACAAACAGGACGGCGCCTTTGGCGACCTGTACATCACCTGGCAGGTAACGCTGCCCACCAACCTCAGCGACGAGCAGAAAGACCTGTTTCGTCAGTTATCGACCCTATAACCGGTAAAGCTCATGCAATCCGTACACTTAATCCCCGTCCGTGACTTCTGCGTGTACCACCAGGTCGAGATTACGTTTGTCGACACGCTGGTCGACACCGGCTTGATCGAGACCACCGTTGTCAACGATACCGTCTACGTAGCACCTACGCAGCTGACCCAGCTCGAAAAACTCGTGCGGCTGCACCGCGACCTGCACATCCATGTCACCGACCTCGATGTAGTGGCTTCGCTGCTCGACCGCATGGAAAGCCTGCAGGACCAATTGCTGAGCCTGCAAAACCGCCTGCGTTTCTACGAGCGTTAGTTCGGCTGGCCGCTAAATCCTTTGCTGAAAAACAGGAGCTGGTATTCGATGTTCGTTCGCCAATAGGCCCAGGTGTGGCCGCCGGGACGCTCGGCATAATCGTGGCTGATTTTACGGTCCATCAGTTTCTGATGCAGCGCCCGGTTAACGTCGGCAAAAAAATCGGCCGTACCGCATTCGAACATGATCCGCAGATCGCCGTCGCGCAGGCTGTCGGCTACGTTGATTACCGTGTTGCGTTCCCAGGCATCGGCGTGGGTAGCCAGATCCCCCAGCGTTTTACGGATTTCCCAATTGGCCGGAAAGGGCCGGATATCGACCCCACCACTCAGGCTGCCGGCCTGCGCAAACCGGTCGCGGTGGCGGATGGCCAGATAAAGCGCTCCGTGACCACCCATCGATAGTCCCGTTATGGCGCGGTGCTGCCGGTCGGGAATGGTGCGGTACGTAGCATCGATGAAGGCAGGCAGTTCGGTGCCCACAAACGTCTCATAGCGCAGGGCTGAGTTTTCGGGGCTGTCGAAATACCAGCTGTTGGCGCCGTCGGGGCACACAATCAGCTGCTGGTACTGGTCGGCCAGGGCCGGCAGGGCGGGAGCTTTCGTAACCCAGTCGCTATGATTGCCGCTGTAGCCGTGCAGCAGATAAACCACGGGAAACCGATTCCTGCGCTTCTTGTAACTGTCGGGCCGAATAATGACGCATTTGATGGGCCGCTGCATAACCGTACTCATCACCTGCACGGTATCGACGCGGGCAGCCTGTGCACCCCCTGGTGCCAGGGAGACGATCAATAACCAGCTGAGCAAATGAGGCAGTATAGAAGAGCGGAAACGTTGGTTCATAGGGATTCATGATGGGTAAATCGATGGGCGTTCGCCCCGCCGGAGGGCATTGACGAGTTCGTGAGCCCGGCGGGTGGGTTCGGGCAGGCGGTAGCCCTTGCCCCGGTTCAGGCCGGCGCGCCCTCCGTCGCACTGCAAAGTGAGGTCGATGGCGGTGGCCAGGTCGATGCGGTGGCCCGGCGATATGTAGACCGGATTGACGTTGGTTTTGGTGCGCAGGGCCGCGCCAATAGTTTCGCCGTAGTGGCGCATGGGCGACCACGACCCCCGCTCCGGCCCCGGCTCATCGTACCGGCCCACCAGCACCGATTTGCCGCAGCCAAACGTGGGCCGGTCGAGAAACAGGCCCGCGTGCGAAGCAATACCGATTCGGCGAGGGTGGGCGGTGCCGTGCCCGTCGAACATAACCACGTCGGGTTCGATGGGGAGCTGCTGCCAGGCATCGAGCAGGGCCGGAATCTCGCGGAACGAAAGCAGGCCCGGGATGTAAGGAAAGGGAGCGGTACTCACCACGGCCGACTCGGCAATGGTTTCGAGAGTGTCTAGCCGCAGTACTACAATGCCGGCATAAACGGTTTCTTCAAACTTGTTGAACGAGATATCGCAGCCTGCAATAGTCTCGGGCGCCTGGCTGAGGGGGTCGATCCGGATCTGATGACGGAGTTGCTGCTGCAGCGCCACCGCTTCGGCGGGCGTCAGATTCCAGTCGTGCAGTGGGGTATAGCCGGCCATTAATCGTACACGACTTTAACCCGAATCTGATGCGGAGCGGGTTCGTTGCCCCCGAAATAAACTCCCGTTTTGTAGGCAAACACTTTGTCGTGCGTAAACGGCACGGGCTGACCACCCAGCACCTGATACACCTTACGGTCGTAGTCAATTTTGATGGTCATGCGGGTGGGCTGGTTGATGGCCGTCTCGGCTACCTTGAACATGGTGCGCTGCCCACCCACGTACACGTAGGCTGCCAGATCGATACGCTGGCGGGTCGGGTTCCAGCGCCAGCCTACCCGCGCCCCGTCGACCTGGTGCGGGGCAGCCCCCAGATCCTGATCTTTCGAGCCAACGAAGCCCAATCCGAATACTTTGTTCCAGTCCTGATTGTCGACGCTGCTGAGGTCGTAGATACAGGTGCTGTCGAAGGTCACGGTAGCCGTCAGGTCGTGGGGGCTGATCAGTACACCCGTTTTGCGTTTGGGCAGCGATTCATGATCGCCGGGTTCGATAACCACCCAGTCCGGATTCGATACCAGAAAGTCGGGGATACAGCTGTTGAGAAGCAATCCCGAGCCGGCCACCAGCAGGCTGGCCACACAGGACCGTACGGTTCGGAAGAGAGCTGACGGGCGTACAGGCATTGGAACGGGACGTTGGTTACGCAAATAACGCGATTATCGGGGGTTCTTATATCCCGTGCCGGCAGGTATCTACCGTCTGGCCCGATGCGTCAGGGCCAACTGCCGGTACACACCGGCCAGCCGTACCGCGGCCGGCAGACCAATGGTGGAAAAAGGTGAGGGCTACAGCGCAGACCTTTGTATATTCAGGCTCGCATACGATTCGTTGCTTCCTGTAACCATGCAAACCATCCATCAGCTGCCGGTCAACGTGCCGGCAGCGCCATTCGGGGCCAGCCGGGTCGGCTCGATTCCCGGCTACATCTACGCCGTCGTTTTTTCGTCGCTGTGCGTTGTCACAGGCCTGCTCTGGGACATTATGTGGCACATCAGCATTGGCCGCGACGGGCTGTTTGCTCCTCCGCACCTGGTCATCTACATCGGGGCCATCGTGGCGGGTTTATCCTCGGCCTACCAGATTCTGCATCTCACCCTCACGCGCAACCACCCCGGTCGGGCCGAAGCCGTACCGTTCTGGAGTGTGTTCTTCGGCCCCCTTGGCGCGATGTTCTGCGTATGGGGCGCGCTGGCCATGCTCACTTCGGCTCCTTTCGACGACTGGTGGCACAACACCTACGGCCTCGATGTGCAGATTCTGACCCCCCCGCACACTATTCTGGCCATCGGAATCATGACGGTTCAGTTTGGGGCCATGGTGGGCGTGCTGGCGCTGCAGAACCGGCTCGCTAAAACGGCCGATACCGGTACAAAACGGCGGTTGCAGGCCCTGTTTGCGCTGTCGGCCGCCCTGTTGCTGACCACGCTCTTTACACTGGGCTCTGAAACCCTCGGTCGCTACTATTCGCACCACTCTATCTATTACACCACGGCGGCCATCATCTTTCCCATCTTCCTGCTGGCCGTTGGGCGGGCCTCAACCCTGCGCTGGCCGGTCACTACGGTGGCCCTGCTCTACATGCTTATACTCGGAGCACCCAGCTGGATTCTGCAGTTTTTTCCGGCTACACCCCGCCTGGGTCCGGTACTGAACCCCATCACATCCTACCAGCCGTTTATTTTTCCGCTGTTGCTGGCTATTCCGGGGCTGGTCGTCGATGCGCTTATGCACCGCTTTGAGAAACAGGCGGGCCTGACCGACTGGCAGCGGGCGGTACTCTACGCCGTTCCGTTTATGCTTGTGCTGCTGGCCGTACAGTGGCCCTTCGGCGAATTTCTGCACACGTCGCCCCTCGCCCGGAATGGGTTTTTTCTGTCGTACAGCTGGAAATACGACAATCCGCTCGACTGGCCGTACCGCTACGCGTTTTCACCCCGGCAGCTGCAGGCTCCGGCCGTGTTCTGGAGTGGCTTTAGCAAAGCCATATTTTACGCCGGTCTGTCGGCCCGGGTGGGGCTGCTGTGGGGTAACTGGATGAAACGAATTGTTCGCTAAGTCGCCGACGACATATGAACCGATACAGAAACGGACGCTTCGGCGTCCTGATTGGGCTGCTGGTGCTGTTGCTGACCGGCCACCGGGCCAGTGCCCACGTTGGCAGCGCGGGGGTAGTGGTACAGAAACAGGCGGGCAGGTACACTCTGCTGGTAAGCGTACAGCCACCCGATGTGGTACCCGGCACGGCTAAGGTAACCGTATTTGTGGAGCAGGGTCGCGTGGCGCAGATCGGCGCGCGCCCCGTTTATTTCCTGTCGGGCGATGAGGGCGCCCCCACGCACGATGCCCTGGTGCGGCAGCCCGACGGTTCGTTTGCGGGCGATCTGTGGCTGATGAGTTCCGGCTCGTCGAGCGTTGAACTGTCCATCGATGGTCCTGATGGCCGGCAGAAGCTGGTGGTGCCGGTGGTTTCGGTGGCCACCGCCCTGCGCGACATGCCGGCGGGTACCGGTATGGGGTTGGCCGCCATGGGGCTACTGCTGGTGGCGATGCTCGTGACGATCGTTGGGGCCAGCAATGCCGACGGCGTGTTCCGGTCGGGGCAGGCCACGCCCACGCAGTTGCGACGCCGGCGGCTGGCGGGCATGGGCGTAGGGCTGGTGCTCATTACGCTCATCATGACGGGCTGGCGCAGCTGGTGGACCAGTACAGCCACGCGCTACCGGCAGGAACAGCTCTACCAGAAACCAGCCCTGCTGACAACGGTACAGCCCACCACCGCAGGCGGTCAGCCTGGCCGGCAGCTGCTGATGCAGATCGATACAACCCGCTTTGGCGAGCGCCGGCAGCTGCGCCGACCGCTGAGTTTCATGATTCCCGACCACGGCAAACTCATGCACACATTTCTGGTGCGGACGCCGGGTCTCGACGCGTTTGCGCACCTGCACCCCACCCGGCTGGACAGTGTTCGCTACACCACGGGGCTGCCACCGCTGCCGGCGGGGCGCTACCTGCTTTACTCAGACGTGGTTTACCGCAGTGGCTTCAGCGAAACCCTGACCGATACGATCGATTTACCGGCACCCCAGTCGGGCCATATAGCCCTGGCTGACGCCGACGATAGCTGGCTTATAACGGGCCCCCAGCGGGCAGCTGCAAACACCCGGCCGTTGCCCTACCTCGACAATACTATGGCCAGTTGTGGCAAGCCCGGCGCCAGCGCTCCGCTGGCCGACGGGGCAACGATGGTCTGGATGGACAAGCCAGCCGCAGTGCTCGAAGCAGGCCGGCCCTACGTACTCAAGTTTGCCGTGGCCGACTCGTCGGGGCGGGCCACGGCTTTGCAACCGTACCTTGGTATGAGCGGGCACGGCGTAATCCTGCGTAACGATGGATCCGTCTATATTCACCTGCACCCTGTAGGCACGTATTCGATGGCCGCCGAGCAGAGCTTTGTGAACCGGCTGGCCGATACGACCCGGCAGTTTCACTATCCAGATGCCAATCGATTCCGCGACAGTATCGACCGCTACGTGGCCCGGCTGAAAACACTGCCTGAGGCCCAGAAGAATCGACAGCTGGCCGCAGCTATGCCCGCCATGCGCCACGCCATGCCGGTCAATAATCTTGTTTCGTTTCCGTATTCGTTTCCACGGGCGGGGCGCTACCGCATCTGGGTACAGGTGAAGCGGCAGGGGCGGGTGCTGACGGGCGTGTTCGATACCGATGTAAACGATCCGCTGCTTTGAGTAGAAGTAAGCCGAAGCGGTATTCTGTGGGCATGAATCGTCGCCAGACTCTTACTGCCCTGACCGCTTCGGCCGGTGCCTTACTTACGCCTTCAGCTGAAGCCAGCCCTGCGCCCGCCCCAAAAGCCGCGTTCGTTCCCTGCCTGAACATGAGCACCATCCGGGGCCACAAACTGGGGTTTGTGGGGGAGCTGGAAACGGCGGCCAAAGCCGGCTTCCGGTCGGTCGAAATCTGGGTCGATACGCTGCAGGAGTACCTAACGGGTGGAGGTACCCCGGCTGAGGCCCGTCGGCTGCTGGGCAATCTGGGCATAACGGTCGAGAATGCCATTGGCTTTGCTCACTGGATCGTCGACGATGCCGGTGTGCGGCAGCGTGGCGTCGAGCAGTTGAAGCGGGAAATGGCCATATTGGCACAGATCGGCTGTAAGCGCATTGCTACGCCCCCCATCGGCGCGCATACAACTACCGACCCGCTTATCGGCCTGCCCCAGATTGCCGAACGCTACCAGGCTATTCTGAGCATGGGCGTTGGCGAGGGCGTTATTCCGCAGCTCGAACTGTGGGGGTTCGCGCGTAATCTCAACCGGTTGAGCGACGTCATGTACGTTGCGCTGGCCAGTGGCAACCCCGCAGCCCGGGTGCTGCTCGACATTTACCACCTATACAAAGGAGGCTCGGGCTACGACATGCTGTCGTTTGTGGGGCGGCCGGCCATCGACATCTTTCACGTCAACGATGTGCCGGCCGGTATGAACCCCGCATCGATCACCGATGCCGACCGCGTTTACCCCGGCGACGGTGTGGCGCCCATCCAGGCGGCTCTGCGCCAGCTGCAGGGGAGTGCCACGTCCGGCAGCCGCCCCATTGTCCTGTCGCTCGAAGTGTTCAACAAAACCTATTACGCCCAGCCTGCTGCTACCGTAGCCAGTACGGCGTTTGCCAAACTGAACACCATGATCGCAGCGGTCTGATCAGGTCGGCGACTGGCCCATATCCGACTGCCGGTCGGCGCGGATTTCAGGCAGGGTGTCGGAGTCGATGAGGCCAATGGCCGCTGCGTGTTCGGCGGCCGCAACCGTGTCGGGCACCAGCAGCATGGGCACGTTATGGGCGTCGGCCACCCGGATCAGCTCCTGAACGGCCCGGTCCCGCTCGTCTTTGGCAGACACGTCTCGGATGTAGATCGCCCGAATCCGGCCCGGATTTTCCTGCAATACCTGCGTATAGATTTCGGGGTCCTGCTGGCCGCTGTCGCCGAGTAGCACAAAGGGAAGCGTCGGGTTCACGTCGAGCACTTTCCGAATCATGGCCAGCTTATGGGTGTGGTGCGACTGCGACGACAGCAGCGCCGGGTCGAGGCCAAGGTCGCGTAGCAGAATCGGTCCTTTGGGAATGCCCTGAATCCGGAAAAAGTCGATGAGCAGGTCATACAGGTTCCAGGGGCTGCTCGACACGTAGTAAATCGGGTTGAACAGCGTGGTGACGGGGCCGCTTTGCAGCGCACGGTAGAAAGCGGCAACGCCCCCAAAAGGCAACCGGGTGTAGGCGTTGCCCAGAAACGTGAGCCGGGCCGTTTGCAGCAGGTTGGTAGCCCCCGTTACCAGTACCGTGTCGTCGATATCGGAGATTACCCCAAACTGG
Organism: Spirosoma luteolum; assembly: GCF_054778875.1. NCBI lineage: Bacteria > Pseudomonadati > Bacteroidota > Cytophagia > Cytophagales > Cytophagaceae > Spirosoma > Spirosoma luteolum. The sequence continues at coordinate 593,465 of NZ_BAAGZE010000023.1, read as the reverse complement.
CTGAACGTAGGTGAAATCATCAGGTACCCGTCTTTCCGGACGGGTTCGTCCGTTTGCGGCTGTGCTATGCCATCGAGCGAATACGTAACCGGAAACCAGACCCGGCCGGGTGGCAGGTCGTTGGGTGGGTTGATGGTCACCTCGAAATAGCCTTCCTCGTCGGTCGTGGTCGTATGACGTTGCCCGAACGCGTCGACCCGCACCACCACGCCCGGTACCTCATCGCTCTCAAAGCGCTGGTAGGTAGCGAGCAGGTTTTGCCAGAAGCTATCATCTTGCCCCGTGTGGTCGTCGCTTGGTTTGCGCAGCGGGCGTTCGCGCAGCACGCGGCCCTTCAGCCAGACGGCCGAGGGGCTGCCAAACCCCCGGTAGTAAACAATGCGATAAGGTTTGTCGGCGTCGAGCCGGTTAAACAGCCGGGCTTTAAGCCGGTCGAAGGTTGCTTCGGTGGTATTCAGTGTAGTTGCCAGAAAATCCTGCCAGGTGCTCATAAGGATAGTGCTTGTTCGTAATCACTCCATTCATCGATGTCGGTCAGTGGTTCCAGCCGTTCCAGGCTATAGCCGTGCTGCGCAATTGCCCGTTCGGTCAGCTGCCGCAGCTCGGGCTGACTCCAAGGCATATCGGCAAACAGAAAGGGGTGGGGCTGTTTCATACCCAACAGGTAGTAGCCCCCGTCGGTGGCCGGACCAATCACCAGGTCGGTGCGGTCAAGAGTATCGAACGCCTGCCGGAGGTGATCGGTCGTGATGGCCAGGCAGTCGCTACCGATAATCACGACTTTAGTGGCGCCGGCGGCAAACTGCGCGTCGAAAGCCGCGGCCATGCGCTGGCCCAGGTCATCGCCGGTCTGGAGTTTGCGCTCGAAGCCTGTCCAGCCGTCGTCGGGGTTGATAAAATCGCCGTAATACACCACCCGGTGGGCGTCGAGGGGGCGGGCAATGGCCTGCGTGTGAGCCAGCAGGTGTTTGTACACGGCCACGGCCCGGGCGTTGCCGACGGTGCGGGCCACGCGGGTTTTGACCTGCCCTTCAATCGGATTTTTAACGAAAATAATAAGGTGATGCTGGGTCATGCGGAGGTTTGTCGGACCGCCTTAGTGGTGGTACCTTTGCGAATGAAAGTGGGCCGGCAGAAACCCCGACCCTGTATATTAACTATGAGCAAGCAAATTGTTTATACCGATCAGGCACCAGCCCCCATCGGACCCTACAGCCAGGCTGTACTCGTCAACGGAACGCTCTATGTATCGGGGCAGGTAGCCATCGAGCTGGCACCCCAGGGCGACATCCAGGCCGAGACCCAGAAAGTGATGGAAAACATCGGTGCCATTCTGAAGGCCGCCGGTATGGACTATGCAAACGTAGCCAAAGCCACCATTTTCGTGAAAGACATGAACAACTTTGCGGCTATCAATGCGGTCTACGGTCAGTTCTTCACGAGCAACCCACCCGCCCGCGAAACGGTCGAAGTCGCCCGCCTGCCCAAAGACGTCAACGTCGAAATTTCAGTTATTGCCATTCAATGAGTGACTGGTGATTGCGTGGTTGAGTGATTCAAAACGCTCAATCAATAATCCATTCATTCACTCACTACTTTCCCTATGCAAACTCCAGTTCGCGTTCGGTTTGCGCCCAGTCCAACGGGGCCGCTGCACATCGGTGGTGTGCGAACCGCGCTGTATAATTACCTGTTCGCCCGCAAGATGGGGGGGCAGATGCTGCTCCGTATCGAAGACACCGATCAGAATCGGTTTGTGCCCGGTGCCGAAGATTACATTCTCGAAGCCCTGCGCTGGGTCGGTATTCAGATCGACGAAGGACAGGGGGTAGGTGGTCCCCACGGACCCTACCGCCAGTCGGAACGACGCGACATCTACCAGAAAGAAGCCCTCCGGCTGGTGGCCGAAGACAAAGCCTACTACGCCTTCGATACGGCCGAGGAACTGGATGCCATGCGGCAGCGGCTCGAAGCGGCCAACGCTCCGGCTGCGCAGTACAACGCCATCACCCGGATGCAGATGCGCAACAGCCTGACACTGAAGCCGGATGAAGTGAAGGCGCTGATGGACGCGGGGACACCCTACGTGATTCGGCTCAAAACCCCCCGCAAAGAAGAAGTGCGGCTCAACGATCTGATCCGGGGCTGGGTCAACGTCCACTCGTCGGCGATCGACGACAAGGTGCTGCTAAAGTCCGACGGACTGCCGACCTACCACCTGGCCAACATCGTCGACGATCACCTGATGGGCATTACCCATGTGATTCGGGGCGAAGAGTGGCTGCCGTCGGCTCCGCTGCACGTGCTGCTGTACCGCTACCTGGGCTGGGAAGATACCATGCCGCAGTTTGCCCACCTCCCGCTGCTGCTCAAGCCCGAAGGCAACGGCAAGCTGAGCAAGCGCGATGCCGACCTGGGTGGCTTCCCGATTTTTCCGCTCCAATGGACCGATCCGGCCACGGGCGTCGTGGCCAGAGGCTTCCGTGAAGACGGCTATCTGCCCGAAGCAACGGTCAACTTTCTGGCGCTGCTGGGCTGGAACCCCGGCACCGAGCAGGAACTGTTTACGATGGATGAGTTGATTGCCAGCTTCGACATTGCGCAGGTGCACAAGGCTGGTGCGCGCTTCGATATCCAGAAAGCCCAGTGGTTCAACCACCAGTATGTGCGGCAGGTAGCCGACGACGTGCTGGCGCCCAGCGTGCAGCAGCAGGCCGAAGCCGCCGGCTACCCCTGCACGCTGGAGAAAGCCGCCAAGATTGCCGCCCTGCTGAAAGGCCGGGTCAACTTTGCGCACGAAATTTTTACCGAAGCCAGCACCATTTTCAATACGCCAACGGCTTACGATGAGGGCGTTACGACGGCCAAGTGGAATGCCGATGCGGTGAAAGCCGTGACTGCTTTCCAGACGGCGCTTGGCGCGTTCGAGGGCGAGTTTATGGCCGACGCCATCAAGCACACCCTGGGCGACGCCATGACGCAGGCCGGTATCAAGCAGGGGAAAATCATGCAGGCCATGCGCCTGGCGCTGACGGGTACCGGCGCGGGCCCCGACCTGATGCTGACGATGGAAATTATCGGTAAGGACGAAACGCTGCGCCGGCTTGGGCAGGCGCTGGCAACGCTCCCGCAGCCAGCCTGAGCCCAAACAAGCCGGCCGTAGCGTTGTTATGCAATACGGTTACTTTTGGTCATTAACAGAACCCCCGGCACCATGGCAAAAAAGAAGAACAACCCCGACGAAAGTGAAAAACCCCGGGTTCATAAGGAGCTGGAAGGGTTTGATATTCAGATCAATTCATTCGGTGAGATCACGACCAGCTTCGATATCGACCGGATCAACCAGTTTCTGAACAAGACCGTCGACGACAAAAAGTTGCGCCACCGCACCGATCTCAATCTCAAAGGCGACCAGCCGGCGGCCGAGACCGGTAAGAGCGATGAGGAGAAGCTGTTCGACGAAACGGACAACGACCTGCCCGACGATATCAACGCGCGCTGACCGCCCGCCCTGACCGCGTGGCGCTGCCCTTTGGGGCAGATCGGGCCGGGTGCAGACAGGATTACCAGAAAGCCCAACCTGCCAAAAGGCCCGGTTGGGCTTTTTTTGGTCCGTTTGTCCAAAAAATGCGTTCGCCGACAGGGCATATTCTGTAGTTTTCGCCCAGCAAATCAGACCAACACAACCGAAACCCGTATGTACTCCCACGAGATTGATTACAAGATTATTGGTGAAGATATCCAGATCGTTGAAATCGAACTGGACCCCAACGAGACCGTCATTGCCGAAGCCGGCTCCATGCTGTTTATGGAAGATGGTATTCAGTTCGAAACCAAGATGGGCGATGGCTCGCAGCCGAACCAGGGCTTCATGGGCAAGCTGCTGCAGGCCGGCACGCGCATGATTACCGGTGAGTCGCTGTTTATGACGCATTTCACCAACCGGGGCAGTGGTAAGCGGAAGGTGGCTTTTGCCGCTCCCTATCCGGGTACCATCATGCCGGTTAACCTGGGTAATATCTACGGCAACACGCTGATCGTGCAGAAAGACGCGTTTCTGTGCGCAGCCCTGGGTACCAAACTGAGTATCCAGTTCAACCAGCGGCTGGGCTCAGGCTTTTTCGGGGGCGAAGGCTTCATTCTTGAAAAAGTACAGGGCGACGGGATGGCCTTTATTCATGCCGGGGGCGTGGTCATCGAGCGGACGCTGAACAACGAGATGTTACGCGTCGACACGGGCTGCGTGGTGGGTTTCGAGCCCAGCATCAACTTCGACGTGCAGCGGTCGGGCGGGCTGAAAAGCATGATTTTCGGGGGCGAAGGCATTTTCCTGGCTACCCTGCGCGGCTCGGGAAAGGTCTGGATTCAGTCGATGCCGATTTCGAAACTGGTGCAGCGGCTGGCTCCCTACGGGGCACAGTCGCACAAGGAAGGCGGCTCGGTACTGGGTCAGCTGGGCAACCTGTTCGAAGATTAGCCGGGGAATCAGTTCTGACGGCCAACTGTTATCTTTGTGCGACAATCCATTCAGAAACAACATCATGGACGTAATTTGCACGAATGATAATTTCCCGGCGCCGGTGCTGGCTTTCTACGCTGAGTTTGGCATCAAAACGCCCAAACGCGATCAGATGTACACCATCCGGCAGGTAAAGCGACACACAACCGGCGAGACGGGGGTATTGCTGAACGAAATTCAGAACCCCGACGTGCCGGTGAAGCATCCCGTCATGGGTGAGGTCTGGTTTGAACCCACGTTCAACATCAACCGCTTTGCCACGCTGCTGGGCAAGCCCGTACTGGAAGAAGAACTCGAAGATGTAAACGCCTGACAGGCGATAGGAACAGCGGAAAGCCCGGCACCAAACCGCCGGGCTTTTTCGTTGAGTGTCTAGTCTGATCGATACCCCATGCGCTATTTATCTGTTTTGGTCGTTGCCCTCCTGCTGGGTGCCTGCGGGAGCCGGTCGAACGACAACTACGTGCCTAAACCCAAAGGTTTTCCCAGGCTCGACCTGCCGACAGCCCGGTATGGTGCCCTGCCGCCCACCCATCCCTACCAGTTCGAGTACAACCAGGTGGCCCGAATTCTGCCCGATACCTTTGCCCGTTCGGAGCCACACTGGGTTTTTATCAATTACCCCCAATTTCACGCCAGCGTGCAGCTGACCTATAAACCGGTGGGCAACGATGTGAACCGGCTGCGGGCCATGCTCGAAGATGCCTACAAACTGGCCGCCCGTCACAACATCAAGGCATACGCCATCGAGCAGCGCAAGATCAGGCTGAAGTCGGGACTCGAAGCCAGTATCATCGACTTGTCGGGCGAGGTACCGAGTCAGGTGCAGTTTGTCACAACCGATTCGACAACCCATTTCCTGCGGGGCGCGTTATACTTCAACACGGCCACCGAAAACGATTCGCTGCAACCCGTGATCCAGTACATTCGGAAAGACATTCTTCACATGCTCAACACGCTGACCTGGCGAAAGTAGGATCGGCACTACCTGACACTCATGAAAGCACTGTTCACCCTGCTGGCCGGACTGGCCGTTACCGCGGCCGTGGCCCAGACCAAGCCGGCCGTTACAACCAAGCCGGTCTCGAAAGCCGCCACGGCTGCCGTTTCGGTGAAGTCGCCGGGGCAGATCGTTTACGAGCAAAACTGCCTTACCTGCCACCAGGCCAATGGGTCGGGGGTACCGAACCTGAATCCGCCCCTGCGCAACACCGACTGGGTGCTGGGCGATAAAAACCGGCTGATCAATGTACTGTTGAAGGGTTTGCAGGGGCAGGAAATTGAGGGTGAGCCCTACGATAACGTGATGCCTGCCCACGATTTCCTGACCGACCAGCAACTGGCCGACGTGCTGACCTACATTCGTAGCAGTTTCGGCAACAAAGCCAGCGCCATCACCCCCGACGACGTAAAAGCCCAGCGGGGGAAATAAGGTTTGTGGTTTGTGGTATTCAGTTTACGGTTTTCTGTATTCAGTTTAGAGTGCTCAGGGCGCTGACGCGTATACAATAAAAGCCCTCTGAATACCGTACACCGAAAACAGTGAACTAAATACGCCCCACTTCTACGTCTGAATCACACCCACCGAGAAAGGTTTGGTGATGGGGGCGTGGTTGGCAGCGGCAATGCCTTCCGACAGGACCTGCCGCGTATCGGCGGGGTCGATGACAGCGTCGACCCACAGCCGGGCTGCGGCATAGTAGGGCGATAACTGGGCGTTATACTGATCGGTAATTTTCTGAAGCTGCGTTTGCTCCTCCTCGGGTGTCATGGGTTGCCCCTTGGCCTTCTGGGCCGCTACCTGAATCTGGAGCAGTGTTTTGGCCGCCGAAGCGCCACTCATTACGGCCATCTGAGCCGTGGGCCAGGCCAGCATCAGCCGAGGATCGTAGGCCTTCCCGCACATGGCGTAATTGCCGGCCCCGTAGGAGTTGCCAACGACGACGGTGAATTTAGGCACGACCGAGTTGGCCATGGCGCTGACCATTTTAGCCCCGTCTTTGATGATCCCGCCCTGCTCGGCGCGGCTCCCAACCATAAATCCCGACACATCCTGCACAAACACCAGCGGAATGCGCTTCTGATTACAGGTCATGATAAAGCGGGCTGCTTTGTCGGCTGCGTCGCCGTAGATAACGCCCCCCATCTGCATCTCGATAGGCTGGCTGGTACGTCCCTTTGCTTTAACCACTTTGCGCTGGTTGGCCACGATGCCCACCGCCCAGCCGTCGATGCGGCCGAAACCACACAGCAGCGACTGCCCGTAGGTGGGTTTGTATTCATCGAATTCAGACGCGTCGAGCAGGCGCTCCAGAATGTCGCGCATGTCGTAGGGCTTGGTACGATCGGCGGGGAGCAACTGGGCAATGTCGGCCGGGTCTTTGGCGGGCAGGGCTGGTGCCACCCGGTCGAAACCCGCCGTGGGTTTATGACCGGTCCTGGCCATGATGCGTTTGATGGCGTCGAGGCAGCTCTGATCATCGGGGTATCGGTGGTCGACCACGCCCGAGATGTCGGTATGCGTAACGGCTCCGCCCAGCGTTTCGGCGTCGACATCTTCACCGATCGACGCCCGTACGAGGTAGGGGCCGGCCAGAAACATCGAACCGGTGCCTTCCACAATCAGGGTCTCGTCCGACATAGCGGGCAAATAAGCCCCCCCCGCCACGCAGCTGCCCATAATGGCGGCTATCTGCAGCACACCCATGGCCGACAGGTGAGCGTTGTTGCGGAACATGCGGCCAAAATGCTCTTTGTCGGCGAATACCTCATCTTGCAGGGGCAGGTACACACCGGCGCTGTCGACGAGATAAATGATGGGCAGCTGGTTTTCCATGGCAATCTCCTGCGCCCGCAGGTTTTTCTTGGCCGTGATCGGAAACCAGGCGCCCGCCTTCACCGTAGCGTCGTTGGCCACCAGCACGCACTGACGCCCCGATACATAGGCCAGGCCCACTACCACCCCGCCGGAGGGACAGCCGCCGTGTTCGGCATACATGTCGTCGCCGGCAAAGAGGCCAATTTCAACGAAGGGCGTATCGGTATCGCGCAGGTAGTCGATGCGTTCGCGGGCGGTCAGCTTGCCTTTGCGGTGCTGATCGTCGATTTTCTTGGAGCCGCCCCCCAGTCTGGTCTGGGCTGCGCGTTCGTGTAACTGGTTCAGGAGTGTCATAAGGGTTGATGAAGTTGAAAAAAATAAGACCGGCTAACATACAGTTAACCGGTCTTCGGGACAAATGTGTTTGGGGAAATTGCGCGGCCGGGTCGTGGTCCGTTACTGCGCCTTGGTACTGTCGACTTTGGTCGTAGTTACGGTCGAGGTCGTAATCGTCATGCTGCCGGGCTGGGCAATCGAAGGTTTCTCCTTGTCTTTCTTGCCAAAGAGCGAAAAATGCACATACCGCTTTGGGTTCTGCCGCAGGTCGGCCAGTAGCAGGGCCATGTTCGCCGTTGTCGCGTTGACGTTCTTATACAGAGCTTCGTCGGTGGTCAGCTTGCCCAGCGACCCGCGCCCCTGCTCGATGCTGCCCAGCAGCTTCTGCATATTGTCGATCGTCTTGTTGACGGTGCCGAGTGTTTGCCGCAGTTCCAGCTTTTGAAGCGAATCGGCGAAGGAATCGGCTTTGTCCAGAATCGGGTTTAGTTTTTTCTCTGTTTCGTTGAACGACCGCGCCAGTTGATTTACGTTGGCGAGCGCCGTGCGCAGGCCCGCCCGGTTCTCGGCAATGGTCAGATCAAGCGTTCCAACGGCCCCGTTGGCCGACTTAAGCGTCTGGTTAAGCACAATACCCGTCTGGTCGAACTGCCCGACAATTTTATTCAACTGGTAGGTCAGCGAATCGACGTTGTTCAGAACGGGCAGCGTACGCTCCCGGATCAGAGCCGACAGACCCGATTCGCGGGTGGCAACCAGCATGCCCTTATCCGCCAGTGCCGGCCGACCGGGGTTGATCAGCAGGCGAATCAGTTTGCCGCCCAGCAGCCCGTCGTCGGCCAGTACGGCCCGCGATCCCTGCGTCACCAGAATATCTTTCCGAATTTCAAGGGTTACCAGCAGCCGGTTACCCTTGTTCTGCATGATCTCGATGTTTTTCACCTGTCCCACCGTCAGGCCATTGATCTGGATGGGATTCGATGCCGTCAGTCCGTCGATGTTGTCATATACGGCCTGGTAGGTATTGTTCGATGAAAAGAAGTCGGAGCCTTTCAGGAAATTGAATCCAAAATACAGCATCAGCAGCGAGACAACTGCCAGTAAACCAACCTTAATCTCCTTTGAAATAGTCATGAGTGTGCGACGGTGATACAAGCCTCAACGGCTTCGCCAGTTGAGATGGCGTTTGTATAACCAACTTCGCGGGTGGTTTGTGCCGGAATCGGGCGAAAAAGCTGGGGCGTTGCCCTGACGCTCAGTGCCCGATGCGCTACAGGGTGGTGGTGTCGAAGCCCGGCAACACGGTCAATTTGCCGATTCAATCTCCTGCTTATACTGGGCAAAAGCCTTGTAAATGGCCCCGGCAATGGTTTCCTGCCCTGCTTCCGACATCAGAAAATCTTCTTCGGTCGGGTTGGTGAGGTAGCCCGTTTCGATCAGTACGCTGGGCATGGTGGTGCGCCACAGCACCAGAAAACCGGCCTGCTTCACCCCATTACTTTTGCGCTCGGCATTGCGCCGGAAACTGCGCTCCACCTTCTCGGCAAAGTTGATACTGCTACCCATAAACGCGTGCTGGTAATTGGCCAGCATGATGTGGGCCAGGGGAGAGTTGGGGTTGAAGCCCTTATACGTCTGCTGGTAGTTGGCTTCTTTCAGAATAACGTTGTTTTCCCGTTTCGCCACGTCGAGGTTCCCTTCCGTTTTGTGAAGCCCCATGGTGTAGGTTTCGGTGCCGTAGACCTTGTGCGACGACGGACTGGCGTTGCAGTGAATCGAAATGAACAGGTCGGCACGGTTGCGATTGGCAATAGCCGATCGTTCGGCCAGTTCGACGAAGTGGTCGGTGTTGCGGGTGTAGATTACCCGCACGTTGGGCATTTCTTCCTTAATTTTGCGACCCAGTTCCAGTACCAGTTTGAGCACCACCCGCGATTCGCGCGTTTTGCGCCCGATACAGCCCGGGTCTTTGCCGCCGTGGCCAGCATCGAGTACCACGGTGCGCAGCCGGTTAGGCGCACTTTCGGTGTCGCCGGGCAGCACCTCGCGGTTGCTCGCCCGGACCGTGTCCTGCCAGGTATCCTGCGGGTCGACCGGACGAAACGACAGAACAGAGAGCGCCAGCAACGGCCCCAGCGTCAACGTCAGGGTTGTTACTATTCCGGGAGAGAGGGTCGGCCGCAATGCCCCCGGTTGTTTAATAATTTTTAACAGGGGAAAACGTTTCAAGTCGATAGCAGGATAACGGTTCGTGGATACCTTTGTAAGCTTCGGGTATCCTGACCTGGTAGCAAATATAATTTTTTTGATAAAACAGAAAAAAACGCACTTTATTTTGCGGCCTTCCTGGATGCAACTGAGCTGGACCCGTCTTTTCCTCTGTCTGATAGGGGTTTGCTGGACGCTTGCGGCCCTGGCCCAAACCAAACCCGTTACCACAGGGGCCGCTACCACGGGGGCTGCTACCACGACAGCGACGGGCGGCCGGACGCTCCGGGCGGTTCAGCCCGCCCCCCTCAAGCCCCGCACGCTGACACCCGGGGCAGTGACTCCCCTTGTCGTACGGCCCCAAAGCCTGACCGGCGGCTCCCGCGATTCGCTGCAGGCGGGCCTGGCCGACACGACCAAGGCCGATGCATCGTTCCAGACCACGGTCAAATACCAGGCCAGAGACTCGACCATTTACCTGGCCGATGGACAGACGGTTGAGCTTTTCGGCGACGCCAGCGTGGTGTACGGCGAGATTTCGCTCAAGGCCGATTATATCCGGCTCAACTATATCACCAACGAGGTGTATGCCAAGGGCCGATACGACTCGACCACCCAGAAAACCATCGGGCGTCCGATTTTTCAGGACGGGGAGGGGAAGTACGATACGAAAGAGATTCGCTATAATTTCAAGACCAAGAAAGGGAAAATTCAGGGGGTTATTACCCAGCAGGGCGAAGGCAACATCCGGGGCGTGTCGGTGAAAAAGGACGCCGAAGATAACTTATATATTGGTAAGGCGATCTACACCACCTGTAACCTGGCCACGCCCCACTTCCATATCAACGCCAGCAAACTCAAGGTAATCCACAATAAACAGGTGGTAGCGGGGCCGTTCAACCTCGTGATCAACCAGATTCCACTGCCGATCGGGCTGCCCTTTGGGTTCTTCCCGTTTCCGAAACGAAAAGAGATCGGCGTGTCGGGCGTAATTGTGCCACAGTATGGCGAGGAGCCCAACGGCCGGGGCTTTTACCTGCGCGACGGGGGCTACTACTGGGCTGTCAACGAAAACCTGGGCCTGCAGTTTAAAGGGCAGATCTATTCGCGCGGGAGCTGGGGGCTGGGGCTGTCGTCGGCCTACAACAAACGCTATCGCTACAGCGGGTCGATCAACATGGCTTTTAACCGTAACCGGTCGGGCGACCGGGTTGATAGGACGCAGACGCCCCGCAACGACTTCTTGTTCTCGTGGGCTCACTCGCCCGTACCGCGCGGTCGGGGCAGCTTCTCGGCCAACGTCAACGTCAGCAGCAACTCCTACAACCAGTTCAACTCCAACACGGCCAGCAACGCCTACATCTCCAACGTGGCGGGGTCGTCGGTACAGTATAGCCGGCAACTGGGTCAGTATGCCCGCTTCGGCACCAACCTGCGGGTCAACCAGCAGTTTGGACAGGTTAATTTCCAGACCGGTGTTCGGGAGAATGGCAAAACCGACGTCTCGTCGGATTTTAACTTTGGCCTCAACCAGATCGCGCCCTTTGCGCTGCGGGGAGGCACGGGCCGCTGGTACGAGAGTTTCCGGGTTGGTCTCGATGTCAGTGGCTCCATTGCCATTAGCAACACCATTCGCCGGCAGGTCGACACCACCGGGCTGGGCTTTCGGCTAATCACCAACGAAATACCCATCAGCGCGGTGCAGCGCGCGCTCGACAGCATTGCCCGGGCGCAGGCCATTCGCGATGGACAGATCGTGAGCGATCCGAACCTGATTGCGTTTAGCCTGGATAACGCCAACCGGATCTGGAACAACCGTGTGGTGCAGGCCCGCTACAGCATCCCGATTTCGCTGCCCAACCTGAAGCTGCTGCGTTACATCAACGTAACCCCCGGCTTTTCTCTGCAGGGCGACGTTTTCACTAAAAAACTGAATTACACCTACGTGCCGGCCTCGGGCGAGAACGCCGATGGTATCCGGATCGACACTGCGCGGGGCTTTTTCCCCTCGTATAACTTCTCGGCCAACGCCAGTATGAACACCCGCTTCTACGGAACGGTGTTTGTGCGGGGCAAGCGTATCGAAGCCATCCGGCACACGGTGGCCCCGTCGATTTCGTTCAGCTATATTCCCGATTTCACCAACCCGTCGTTCGGGCAGTTTCAGGTCTTGCCGGCGGTGGGCAGTCTGGCCAGCCTGCCGCTTTACCGGCGAACGCTGTCGGTGTTCCGGGGGCTGGGCGGCAGCAGTGGGTCGGGCAGTACCGAGTCGGCCTTTATCTCGTTTGGCGTTGTCAACCAGCTGGAGATGAAAGTGCGGACCCGCAGCGACTCGGCCGGGCAGGATTTCAAGAAGATTCCGATTTTCGACAACCTCAGCCTGAACGGGAGCTATAACCTGCTGGCACCCGACTTCAAACTGTCGCCGATTTCGGTCAACGCCAACACACAGATCTTTAAAAACGTCAGCTTCAACTTCTCGTCGACCTTCGATCCGTATGCCAACCGGCCCTACGGCGGAACGATCTACTACGCCTTGCTGGCCGCGTCGAACGGCACGACGGCACTGCCGCCCAACTCGTATTCGGAAGCCCTGCTGGCGGCAGCGGGCTACCTCGACCAGACCCGGCAGTATGAGCGCGTACCGAACGTGTATGCGTTTCAGGCAGGGCAGGGGCTGCTGCGCTTGACCAATGTGCAGGCCTACGTGAGTACCCGACTGGCACCGAAACAGGGGCAGAAGAAAAAAACGAGCAACAATGCCAGCGATGCGACCATGAAGGCGATCAACGCCAATCCCGAGCTGTACGTCGATTTCAACGTCCCCTGGACGGTCAACATCAGCTACACCTTTGGTTTGACGAAGCTGACGCCCGAAATCTCGCAGGTGGTGCAGGCCCTGACCCTGACGGGTGATCTGAGCCTGACCCCCAAGTGGAAAATCACGTTCAACTCGGGCTACGACTTCCAGTTCAAGCGCCCCACCCTGACCACCATCGGGATCAACCGCGACCTGCACTGCTGGGAAATGGCGTTCAACTGGACCCCCTTCTCGGGTAGCAACATCCGGTCGGGCAACTACTCCTTCGACCTACGGGCGCGTTCGTCGATTCTGCAGGAGCTTAAGCTCAGCCGTCGTCGGAGTTTCTACGACAACGGGGGCTTCTACGGCCGGTAGAAGTGAGTTTGTCGTTTTCGGTTTACCGTGTTCAGTCAGGGAAGCTGAATAGCTGTGCGGCCTTTACCGTTTTCTGTCAGGGAGACTGAATAGCCGTGCGGCCGCTGAAGTGGAGTGGGATTCAGTGTACTCGGAATACGGACCATTGCCCCGTCTGATTAGCGTTCCGGTGAGGGAGAACGTTTTCGATTCACAGCATTCCGTGTTGGCAGTATAGAGCGCCAAACCGCCTGATTACGGCTTTGCCAGCGCATAGGCGCGAAAACACCCTACCCCCCGCGGAAAACTGTAAACCGAAAACTGAAACCAGCGAACCGCTACTGCTCTTTGTTCACCGGTTCGTTCATGATGGTGTGGCCCATCTTGTCGCGTTTGGTGCGCAGGTACCGTTCGTTGTAAGGGTTAGCGGGTATTTCAATCGGGACCGTGTCGACGATTTCCAGGCCGTAGCCCATCAGGCCTGCCCGTTTCTTCGGGTTGTTCGAAATAAGCCGCAGTTTCCGAATACCCAAGTCGCGGAGGATTTGTGCACCCAGACCATAATCGCGGGCGTCCATCGGTAAGCCCAGATCCAGGTTCGCTTCGACCGTGTCGCGGCCCATCTCCTGCAATTTGTAGGCCTTCAGTTTATTGATAAGTCCAATGCCGCGCCCCTCCTGAAACATATACACCACAACGCCCTTGCCCGCGGCTTCAACCATTTTCATGGCCGCATGGAGCTGGCCACCACAGTCGCAGCGGCAGGAGCCGAAAATGTCACCCGTAACGCACGAAGAGTGCACACGCACCAGCACCGGCTCGTTGGGTTCCCAGCTGCCCTTCACGAGCGCCAGGTGCGTATCGCCCGTATTGCTCTGCTTATAGGCGATGAGGTCGAAATGGCCCCATTCGGTAGGCATATCGACGCCAATTTCGCGCCGGATCAGCGACTCGGTCCGGAGTCGGTATTCGATCAGATCCTGGATGCTGATCAGCTTCATGCCGAAACGATCGGCCATGACGCGTAGCTGGGGCAGGCGGGCCATCGTCCCGTCTTCGTTGAGCACTTCGATCAGCACACCCACGGGCGACAGTCCCGCCAGACGGGCCAGATCGACAGCCGCTTCGGTATGGCCCGATCGCCGGATAACGCCCCCCTCCACGGCCCGGAGCGGGAAAATGTGGCCCGGCCGGCCCAGCTCGTCGGGTTTGGTAGCGGGGTCGACCAGCGCCCGGATGGTTTTAGCCCGGTCGGAAGCCGAAATGCCGGTGGTACAGCCATTACCCAGCAAATCGACCGATACGGTAAAGGGAGTTGTATGGACCGAGGTATTGCTGGCCACCATCATGTCGAGACCCAGTTCGTCGCAGCGTTCCTGGGTGAGGGGGGCGCACATGAGGCCCCGGCCTTCGCGCACCATGAAGTTGACCATTTCGGGGGTCACAAGCTCGGCCGCGCAGATCATATCGCCTTCATTTTCCCGATCTTCATCGTCGACAACCAGCACAATTTTGCCGGCGCGAATGTCGGCAATCGCGTCCTCGATCGTGTCGAGCCGGATTGGCGAAGAATCTGGTGCAGAATTCACCGATTCGGGAATATTGGTATTATTGTTGTCCATGTGTTTGGTTGATGGGTGCCATCATCCGTAATTTTGAGAATGGCTGACAGTTGTGCAGCGGCTGCTTGAGGCAGCGTGGTTTTCTCCGAAAACCGTTTTCCAGAAAGATACGTTTCGCCAAACGCGAAAATGTCGGTGACTACGTTTCCTGGATGATAGGCATTGGATTTCAGACGACAAGACTTTTGGTTCAACACTACCCGCTGTGCAAATTTTAGGAATGAGGCTGACTGATTACCGGGTGCAATCGGGCCGATACGGAATACTGGCCCTTTTCCTGCTACTCAGTACGGCGTTGCCATCATGGGGCCAGGGCGTTTGTGCAACCGGAACGGCCAAAGGCTTCTTCTCTCTCGAAAAAGCAAAGGTATGCTTCGGGACGCCCGTCAAAATCACCGGGGTCCCTTCGACAATTAGTAACACGGGCTACGATTTTAACTACGATGGGCGGACACTGGATAAAGTCAGAACGGTAACGTCAACCACTTTTTCCTACACGGCCCCCGGCACCTACACCATTCTACAGGTGGGCAGTGGCGCTGGTCTGAGCGAGGGAACCATTTACTGCCAGACCGTAGAGGTATTGCCACTGGGCAAAGTAAATTTCACTGTCCGGGCCTGCGCCGGCCGTCAGGCGACCATCGTGCCGGCGCTCGACGAAACGAATAACAAGTACGATACCTATCAGATCAGCTGGGGTGATGGGGTGGTGGAAAGTAAAAAACGCGCCGATTTTCAGGCTAACGTCCAGCATACCTATGCCAATAACGGGCCATATACAGTTACTGTGGTTGGCGTATACGGCGCGCCGGCCAACTGCAGCGGGCTCGCCAACAGCGCTCCGCCAATCAGTTTTGTCGGTACACAGACGCAGCCGACCATTAACCGACTGACGACAGTCAACGATAACACCATCACACTCGACTTTCAGGCCAGCAACGGCGCCAGGGTACAGCTGCTGCAACGCGATGCCTCGGGCGTGTATGCACCAACGAGTCAGACCGGTCTATCGTCGGGCACGATGACTGTTACGACCAACGCCAAACAAACCCAGTGCTTCCAGCTGACCACGCAGGATGCCTGCGGCACGGCGGGGCAACCTTCCGAACAGGTATGCAGCCTGGTGCTGAATGCTACGGCGGCCAGCAAGCAAAATAACCTAAGCTGGGACGCCTATCAGGGTACGTCGACCCCGTTCCGTTATTACCGCATTTACCGAAATGGGTCGCCCACCAATGGTTTGATTGCCAACCGCAACACCACGACCACGACCGACGCCAACCGGATCGAATGTGGTACCAACTACTGCTATACACTCGAAGTCACGGCTGGCCCAACAATCGTTACGTCAGCATCGACCTGCGTGACGGGTATCGATGGCGATAAACCTACTGGTTTTACCAATGCACTGGTATCAATAGAAGACGGCAAGCCCCGCGTTATTGCGGGCCTTCCGGCCACGTCGCCCTCGTCGAGCTACAGCATGGTGGTTAGCCGGGCACCGGCGGGCAGCACCAGCTTTCAACCAATCGGTACGATAGGGACCAACGCGTTTACGGATGCGACGGTCGATCCGGGTACGGGTTC
This sequence comes from Spirosoma luteolum, assembly GCF_054778875.1. NCBI lineage: Bacteria > Pseudomonadati > Bacteroidota > Cytophagia > Cytophagales > Cytophagaceae > Spirosoma > Spirosoma luteolum. The sequence continues at coordinate 577,218 of NZ_BAAGZE010000023.1, read as the reverse complement.
ATACTGCTACGTGGTGGCCTATCAGAACAAGTGTGGACAACTGTCGGACCCTACCAAACCGGTCTGTACCGTGTTGCTCGATTCAAAATCGGCCGGCGGCATCGACTGGACGTCGGCGTCCCCGTTTTCAAATAGTGCCGTCAGCAGTTACACGCTCGAAATTCTGGATACTGGCAGTAATACCAAAAAAGAGATTCCGCTGGGCACATCCACCCACTACGAGCCTGACCCCAACGCGCCGGTGGTGCAGACGCAGCAATACCGCATCATCGCCGTCGATCAGAACGGCGTAGTGAGCTACTCGAACTACTACACGCTCCGTATTGCCTCGAAAGTATTTGTTCCCGATGCCTTCACCCCCAATGGCGACCAGGCCAACGACGTTTTTCTGGTACGGGGCCTGATCGGTGATACCTTCCGCATGACCATCTTCAGCCGCTGGGGTGAGGTGGTTTACAACACGACCGATAAAACCAAAGGCTGGGATGGGCTGATCAACGGCGAACCAGCCATGGCCGGGCAGTATATGTACCGGATCGAAGTGCAGGATCTGGAGGGAACCCAAACTGTTAAGACCGGAGCCTTGTTGTTGCTGCGGTAGCAACCCAAAACGACACGACGATGATGAATATGATGGACATGTTCGGGAAGATGAAGGAAGTTCAGTCCCGCATGAAAGATGCGCAGCAAACGCTGGGTAGCCTCACCGAAACCGGTGAGTCGGGGGCGGGGATGGTCAAAGTAACCGTCAACGGGTTGAAGAACGTGCTTACGATCGAGATCGACCCCGAACTGTTCAGGTCGGGCGCAAACACCAACGACGACCGCGTTATGCTGCAAGACCTGATCGTAGCCGCCACCAACAAGGCCATGGGTGCTGTCGAAGTAAAATCGCGTGAGCATCTGCGGCAGGCCACCGAAGGGCTACTGCCCAACATTCCGGGCCTCAACCTCGATGGCCTGATGTAACCTGTTCGACCCGGCGAGCGTGTCGGGTCGCTGTTTTTACAGACCGGGGTAACGCATGGCCCCAACGGTGCCGTTACCTGACGGCTTCAACACCTTTCACCCCATCCGCGTGGATCGTCTTGCCATCGTTGTGCTCAACTACAACGGCCAATCGTTTCTCAGTCGTTTTTTGCCAACCCTGCTGGCCAACGCCGGCGAATACCCCGTTTATGTTGCCGATAATGCCTCGACCGACGGGTCGGTGGCGTACATGCGCCAGCACTTTCCGACCGTTCGGGTACTCGAGTTAGCCACCAACGAAGGCTATGCCGGCGGCTACAACCGGGCGCTCGATCTGTTGCGGCATCAGTACGGCGGAGCGCAGTATTACGTGCTGCCCAACTCCGATATTGAGGTTACGCCCAACTGGATCGAACCGGTCCTGGCGCGGCTCGATGCCGATCCCACCATGGCCGCCTGCCAGCCCAAAATTCGTTCCTACCAGACCCGAACCGACTTTGAGTACGCGGGGGGCGCCGGCGGGTATCTCGACTGGCTGGGCTATGCCTGCTGCCGGGGCCGTTTGTTCGACACCGTAGAGCCCGATCGCGGGCAGTATGACGACAGCCGACCGGTATTCTGGGCTACGGGAGCCTGTTTGTTTATGCGGGCCGATGTGTTTCACCAGACCGGCGGTTTTGATTCGGCGTTTTTTGCGCACATGGAAGAGATTGACTGGTGCTGGCGCGTGCAACGGCTGGGCTATCGCGTCTGGGCCTGTGGCGAGTCGGTGGTGTATCACGTAGGCGGTGGTACGCTCCACAAATCGAACCCCCATAAAACCTACCTCAACTACCGCAACAGCCTGTTTATGCTCTACAAAAACTGGCCGGCGGGGGGCTGGTTGTGGGGGCGGGTGCTGGCGCGCCTGACCCTCGACGGACTGTCGTCGCTGCTTTTTGTGAAGAATGGGCAGTGGGCCGATGTGTGGGCTATTATCCGCGCCCACGGCGGTTTCTACGCGCATCTGGCCACGCTCCGGCAGCAGCGTCGGGCGTTGCGGCAGAGCGCGGTGACTGAGCCCGCCTTATATAGGCACAGTCTGATCTGGCAATACTTCGGGAAGGGGCGGAAAACGTTCGATGCGCTGCCCTGACATACGGGTCTGCTAGAGTTCCCAGATGGTGGGGTGAGCGTGCCGGCGCAGGTGCTTGTTCATCTCCAGCCAGAAGGCCATAATGAGATACAGTACGACGGGTGAGCCAAGTGTCAGAAACGAGGTGTATATGAAATACAGCCGGATGCTGCTGGCCGATATGCTCATGCGCTCGCCCAGTACACTGCAAACACCAAAGGCTTGCTTTTCAACGAAATATCTGAGTTGGTTCATGACTGTTTGTAGATGAATTACAGGTATATACGTTAGCCTACGTGTTACGCAAAGCTAACGAACCCTTACCGTACATTGTTTGCCGTTTAGAAAGAAAGTATACCCGTTTGTAGCAAAAAGAATGAAAAACGCAGGGCTAGTCTGTTGACATTGGCGCAAATTTGTTTATTTCGTATTTCAGCGGATAGGCAACGCTACAAGGCCAGCCAACTCCGTATAAACCAGCAAAGTGCGTGCCGTGCCATTTAGGTGTTTCGTTGTTTGTATGCTTAGGTGCCTGTTTCGTATCCTTTGTTAAGTGCTAACCCTTTGTCTGTTTTTTTATTTAATTTCTAATTGTTTATGCAAACAGGTGTAGTAAAGTTCTTCAACGAGAGCAAAGGATACGGATTTATCGTTGAAGATGATTCGAACCGGGACATCTTTGTCCACATTACGGGTCTGAATGGCATTACCATTCGCGAGAAAGACCGCGTGCAGTTTGAGGTTGTTGACGGCAAAAAAGGTCTCAATGCCGTAAAGGTAAGAAAGCTAGACGCAGATTATTAATCCTGATAGTCTGACGATACCATAAGAAACCCCGCCCGGAGACCAGGCGGGGTTTTTCACGTATAGGTAAAACAGATTGAAAGTCGTTGCCGGGCTAGGCCAGGTAGTTACCGATGCCCACGATGACCGATGAGAGAATGACAGTCAGAATGCCAAGTCGGATAGTGCGCATGGTCGACGCGTTGGCGCCCCGCCATTCGTGCAGGTAAAGGCCCCAGAAGCTACTGAAGGCGATAATAAAAGCCATGTGCAGGGTCCAGCCCGAAAACCGGTACTCGCCCATCTTGCTGTCGCCCATGCCGTAGAAAAAAAACTGAAAATACCAGGTTACGCCCGCTATGGCGCAGAAAAGAATATTCTTCAGAATGGGCGCCGACAGGTTGGTATAATCGCTGTAGGTGCGATTGCGGATGTTGAGAAAAACCGACCAGATCGCGTTGGTCGTGAGGCCGCCGAGCAGAATAATGACCAGCGGGGCGTTGTTCATGTAGAGCGGGTCGGCCCCGGCCTCAACTGCCCGACTGGCAATCGACTGACCTGCCGTCAGGCCAAACGAAAAGCAGGCACTCATCACGCCCGAAAACACGGCTACCAGAAACCCTTTGCGCAGGTCGAACTCGGCGATAGCGGCTTTTTTGTCGCTATCCGACAGGGTGCGCTCTTTCATGATGCCCGCTAGTCCGCAGATGCTGATGCCAACGACACAGACGGCAAGACCCAGCAGGATGAACTGCCCCGAGGTAGTGCTCACGAGCTTGCCCAGCTGCCCGAGCCAAATGGGGGGGACAAGCGTACCGAAAACGGCGCAGAGCCCCAGCACTACGGCCATGCCCAGCGAGAGGCCGAGGTAGCGCATGGCCAGCCCGAACGTCAGGCCGCCGGTTCCCCAGAGCAAGCCCCAGAAATAAGTCCAGAGTAGCGTTTCCGATGGCGTCTCGCGCAGAATCTGCACCAGGTTGGGAATGGTTAGCCAACCCAGTACCCAGGGCGCTATAAGCCACGAAAAAATGCCGCCTACCAGCCAGTAGCTTTCCCAGGCCCAGCTTCGGACCCGCTTGTAGGGTAAATAAAAACTGCCGGAAGCGAAGCCGCCCAGCGCATGCAATACAACTCCCCAAAATACGGCCATGAGTTAAAAAAGGGTCGGATGAGTACGGTTTAGGAATAGGATGAAGAAAGAGAAAAGCAACGGGTTGTTTACTGATAAACAGCCTGGCTCACGACAGGCGCTGTTCCTAGAGCGCCGGACTGGTGGCGCTGGCGTCGCGCAGGCTGACGAGGTGATCAGGAATTGGCCCTGGGTTCCAGTGGTCATGAATGGCCAGGGCGGCCCCCAGGGCTGTGGCCTGGGCTACCGAAGCCGCCGACACCCGCAGGGTCGGGAATGCCGAGGCCAGCAGGGCCATGTAGATCGGGTTGTTGCCAAAGCCCCCATCGACAAAAAGGCGGTCGACGGGCGAGCGGTGCAGGACCAGTTCGGTTGCAATCAGCTGCTGCGCCACAATGTCATGCATGAGCTGATGATAGGCCTGCTCGTAAGTGTCGAACTCGTTGAGGTCGCGCCGGCCAAACGCCGACTGAATCAGTACGGCCGGTTGCGAGGTGGTAAGCGGTTCGGGAGCGGGCTGCACCGGGCGTAGCGGCAGGTGGTCGATCAGGCTCGGATCGTAGACGACGTACCGGTAGGCATCGACTGGCCGGTCAAAATGAGCCGCCAGCCGCTGGACCTGTTGTTCGTGTTCATAGCCGGCAAACAGTCGGGATGCTTTCACCGGCCGCCCGCGGTAGTGCAGATAGCAGAGACAGTCATACTGGAGCTCTTCGGCCGTGAGTGGGTGGTGGTTGAACGGGTTTAGGCTAATGCACCAGGTGCCGGTCGAAATCAGCACAAAGGGCTCCTGAAAGCTGGCCAGATACGGAATCAGTGCGGCCGACGAATCGTGCAGGCCAGCGCCAACGGGCAGCGTTCGCCCGGCAATGGTCGCCGGCACTACCGCATCACCCGGAAAAAGCGGAGCCAGCTTCTGATCCAGGGCTTCGGCCCGTACCCAGTCGTGGTAGTCCTGGCGGTCGAAATCCCAGAGCGCCGTATGACAGCCAAGGCTGGTGAGGTCGGTATAGTACTGGCCCGTAAAGAGCTGACTGACGTACTGGGGCAGGTGAAGGGCATAGCGCATCCGGGCAAACAGAGCGGGTTTGTCGTGTTTGATCCGGTACAGCATCAGGCCAGCGTTGAGACTTTTCAGTGCCGGCGAGGCTGTAGCCACCGACAGCTGATCGTCGGGCCCGTAAGCTGCGTAGAACTGCCGGAGCAGCGCGTCGGGAAACGGTTTGAGGTAATTATACAGCGGGCCGACTGCTTTCCCGTCGGCGTCGATGTAAACCAGACTGGCCCCGTAGGTCGACACATTGAGCGCGTCGACCCGGTAGTCGGGCAGGTTCAGCACGGTATACAGGGCCGCGTGCAGCCAGCGGGTCAGGTGTTCCAGATCTTCACAGGCGTCGCCATCGTCGTCGACGATTTCGGCAAACGACTCGGTCTGTTCCCAGACAATCTCGTACTGCCGGTTAAACAGGAAAAGCTTCTTGTTGGTCTTTCCAATGTCGAAGATGGCGATGACGGGGAGCATACAATTGGTGAATACGTGATTGAATGGTTGAGTGAATGCGGAGTATGCCGATCAATAACCGACCAGCACTAATCACTCATCCACTCAACCACATAGTCGCTCAATGCCTAAAGTCCCGTTGCTACCGTTTTGGCACCGCGTTCGCGGATGAGCTGTTCGCGCACGTTGAGGGAACGGAACAGGGCCAGGGGCTGCAGGGCACCACCCGCCCGCCGGCGCGCTTCGGCAACCAGGGGGCGCAGGTCGCTCCGGAACGCATCCTGCAAAATTTCCTGCGCCCGCACCACGTCATTGGCATCGCGGGCTTCTTCGAGCGCCACCCGATCGACGAGCAGGGCCTGCGCATAAGCCAGTTGAATGGCCTCGACGCTTTGGAGCAAATCCTCGAGCGGGTCTTTCACGTTGTGGCTGGCATCGATCATCCAGCCCAGATCGGTGGCGTGATTCATGCCCCGGGCGTCCATCCCGTCGACCAGTTCGTTGAAGATCAGAAAGAGCTGGTAGGGCTTGATACTCCCCGCCGTCAGGTCGTCATCGCCGTATTTGGAATCGTTGAAGTGAAAGCCGCCCAGTTTCTGCTCCATCAGCAGGAGCGACACAATCTGTTCGATGTTGGCATTGGGCAGGTGATGGCCCAGATCGACGAGCGTATAGGCCTTGGGCCCCAGCTTATTGGCAAACAGCAGGCTGCTTCCCCAGTCGCCCACGGTGGTCGAATAGAAGTTGGGCTCGAACGCTTTGTATTCCACAAATACTTTCCAGTCGGCGGGCAGCGCGGCATAAATGGCTTCCAGCCCACTCAGCGTTCGCTCGAAAGCCTTGCGGAAGTTGAGCTGGCCGGGAAAACTCGACCCGTCGGATAGCCAGACGGTCAGCGATTTCGACCCCAGCTCGATGCCGTGGCGGATAACGTCGATGTTGTGATCGATGGCCTGCTGCCGCACCGCCGAATCGACGTGCTGGAGCGAGCCAAACTTGTAGCTATGCGCCTGGTCGGGCTGATCCTGGAAGGTATTGGAGTTAACGGCATCGAACACCAGTCCGTGCTGGGCCGCCAGTTGCCGGATGGCCGCCGGATCCTGCGGAATATCCCAGGGAATATGCAGTGAAATGGCTCCGCTCGAGCGGTTAAGGGCGTGCAGCAGCCCCACATCACTTAGTTTCTCTTCCAGGCTTCGGGGTTCGCCCCCGCCCGGGAAACGCCCGAAGCGGGTGCCGCCGGTGCCGAGTGCCCAGCTCGGAATGGCAATCTGAAAGTCAGCCAGCTTCTGAATAATGGCTTCGGCACTGGCCAGCGAGTCGGTCCAGTAGGCCAGTTTGCGCTGGTGCGCCCCGGCAAACTGCTGGTTATGCGTATCAAGCTGATAGGATTCGAGTTGCATAGGAAAAGGATCTGGGAAAAGGTAGGTCAACCAAAATCAGCGAACGAAGGCCATCGCCACGCCCCCGTCGACATTCAGTACGTTACCGGTCGACTTATTGAGCAGGCCGCCCACAAAGGCAAAACAGGCATTGGCAACATCGTCGGGCAGAATAATCTCGTTGAGTAGGGTGCGTTTGGCGTAGTAGGCCGGCAGCTCCTCAACTGATATGCCATAGGCTTTGGCGCGGCCCTCGGCCCAGCCCCCGGCCCAGATGTTCGAGTCGGAAATAACGGCGTCGGGGTTGACCGTGTTGACCCGGATGCGGTCGCCACCCAGTTCGGCCGCATTCAGCCGGCTCAGGTGCAGCTGGGCGGCTTTGGCCGAGCCATAACCCGCATTGTTGGGGCCGGCCACGAGCGCGTTTTTCGACACGATGTTGATTACATCGCCCCCCATATCCTGTTTACGCATTACCTCAACGGCGGCTTTGGTAACCATAAACTGCCCTTTCACCAGAATGTCGTACAGGCGGTCCCACTCCTCAAGGCTATGATCGGCAATGGGTTTGGAGATGCTGATGCCGGCATTATTGACAATGATATCGACTCCGCCGAAGGCCAGGCTGGCCTCATGCAAAGCCGCCTGGATACTGCCAAAGTCGGTAACGTTGAGGAGGGTGGTGGCCACGGCATCGGCGCCAAAGGCTTTGGAAAATTCGGCCTGTGCGCCGGCAAGCCGCTCGTCGTTGATGTCGTTGAGCACGACACAGGCGCCCTCCTGCGCAAACTTTTTGGCTATGGCTTTGCCAATACCGCCGGCACTGCCCGTAACCAAGGCCACACGGCCGGTAAGCGGTTTGGGTTTGGGCATCCGCTTCAGCTTGGCTTCTTCCAGCAGCCAGTACTCGATGTTGAAGGCTTCCTGCCGGGGCAGGGCGGTGTATTCCGAAATGGCTTCGGCACCTTTCATCACGTTAATGGCATTGGTGTAGAACTCGGCCGCCACGCGGGCGGTTTGTTTGTCTTTGGCAAACGTGAACATGCCCACGCCCGGATACAGCAGAACCACCGGGTTCGTGTCGCGAATGGCGGGACTGTCGGGGTGTTTGCAGGCGTTGTAATAGTCGGTGTACAGCGCCCGGTACGCGTCGAAAGCGGGTGTCAGCTGGGTGCGCAGGTCGGAGCCGTTGCTCAAGTCGGCATCGGGCGCCAGGGGCAGCACCAGCGGACTGATCTTGGTACGCAGAAAATGGTCGGGGCAGGAGGTGCCCATGGGCGCCAGCCGGTCGAGGTCGGCCGAGTTGATAAACTCCAGCACGCGCGCATCGTCGGTAAAGTGGCCCACCATCGACTGGTCGCCCGAGCACAGGCCGCGCAGGACAGGAGCCAGCTGGGCTGCCTGCTTCCGGCGCTCATCGGCCGGCAGGGCACCCACGTTCTCGCCCCCGAAAACGGGGCGGGTTTTGCCGATATGGTTGGCCAGGTATTCGGCACAGCGTTCAACCACCTCCAGCGTGTTTACATAGCTTTCGTAGGCGGTATCGCCCCAGGTGAAGAGGCCGTGCGAGCCCAGCATGATGCCGCGCAGGTTAGGGTTTTCGGCTACGCAGGCGGCCAGTTTCAGCCCCAGATCAAAGCCCGGCCGCTGCCAGTCGACCCAGCCGATGCTGCCGTTGAACAGCTCCTCGGTGATGCGTCGGCCGTCTTTGGCGGCCGCAATGGCAATGGCGGCATCGGGGTGCAGATGGTCGATGTGTTTGTAGGGCAGAAAGCCGTGCAGGGGGGTATCGATCGATGGGGCCTTCGAAGCCAGGTCGTAGATGCAGTGGTTAAACAGCTCGACCATCTCATCTTCGTGCTCGATGCCCCGGTAGATGTTTTTCAAACTGCGCAGCCGGTCGACGTAGAGCGCGGCCAGGCCGCTGCGGGTCAGCGTACCAATGTCGCCCCCCGAGCCTTTCACCCACATCACCTCGGTCGACAGGCCGGAGAGCGGGTCGGTGGCCATGGCTTTGCAGGACGTGTTACCGCCCCCGTAGTTGGTCAGCCGGAGGTCGGCACCCAGCAGATTGGAACGGTAGATCAGGAGGGCAACTTCGTCGCCTTCGAGTTCAGCGGCTTTGGCGTTGTCCCAAAGGTAACTGACGTGGCGGAACGTGTTTGGCGAGGCAATCATATACGAACAGTGAAGGTATAAAGAGCAAAAGCGAAGACGCTGTTCAGGCCGCGTGGCCCGGGCGTCAACAAAGTAGCGACATCGTTTGCCGGTAACCTTCCTGTACTTTCCTACACCGGGGTATTATTTTTTGGAGAACAGGGCTATAGTGATTTCCGGACGATGAGCCGAAACGGATTCTCGATGTGCTGGCAGCTATCTTCCAGGATAAGGCGGGCCGCTGTCTGGCCCATCTGCGCAAAATCGGTCGACATCACCGTGATGCCGTCGAGCAGGATTTCCTTCAAAGGCGTTTCGTTGTACGACAGAATGCCAACCTGCTGCCCCACGATGTAGCCCGTATCCTTGATTTTCTTGATGAGCAATACCAGGTCGTCTTCCATCAGATTGATGTAGGCATTGCCGGGTGTTATTGGCTCATCGGCGATGTTGCGGACCACGTTGGGCCGAAAGCTGTTTTCGTTGCAGAACCGGTAAAAGCCGTTCAGGATGGCTTTGGGGTGGTAGGTCTGACCCGGAAACAGGATGTTCAGCGTTTCATACTTGCGGAGCAGCGGCAGGGCTTCGGTCAGCGCCTGCATCAGATCGTTCTCGAAATTCTGCACCACCGATGCGTAGTTGCCCGTGATGCCGTCGATCAGTTTGTCGAGCACCACCAGTTTGTGCTTCGGCAGGGCGTTGATCAGCTCGCGGGCCTGTTCGGTTTCGTCGAAGAAGTGGGCAATGACAACATAGTGCGAATGCCGCGCGCCTTCTTTCTGTATGATGTCGCGGAAGAGCCGGAAATCGTTGTTGTAAATAAAAAAATCGATGGGCGTGTCGGCGCCGAGGGCATCGACAAACGAATCGTAAATAATCTTCTTGTGGGCGCTTAGTTTGTTGAAGAGCAGAAAGATTTTCAGGTTGCGCCCTACCGACGTGTGGTTGATGTAGTAGCCCTTTCCTTTTACGGCTACCACAATATCTTTCTCTTTGAGCAGGTCGTAGGCTTTCTCGACGGTGCGCTTGGCCACGTCGAACTCGGCCGTAATGTCATGGATCGACGGAAGCTTGTCGCCGGGGCGGATATCTTTCGTTTCGATACCACTGACAATCGAGTTGATCAGCTGCTGGTATTTAGGGACACTCGATGTATCCGTTATTGCAATGTAATCGAGCATGCGCGGAAGCGTTGATGAAGGCATTCGTACCCGACAGAGTCGGTCTGATCGGCACGCCGGGCCAATGTAAATTTACCCATTCGTATAAAAAATTTACCTTTTGTAGGAATGAGTAGGTAAGTCGACGCCGGGCGGGCGTTCACTTTTGCGACAGACCAGGATCTATCATTCCCATCTGTAAGATCGTCTTCCCAACCCGTTTCTACTCGAAATACATATGAAAAACGCAGGTATCGCCGTCCTGATTGTTTTGTTGAGTATGCCGTCGCTATGGGCTCAGCTAACGCCCACGGCCTTAACCTGTGAGCATCGTACCGATCCGCTCGGCATCGATGTGGCGCAGCCCCGGCTGAGCTGGCAGCTGACCGGTACCGGGCGGGGCCTGAAACAAACCGCCTACGAACTCGATGTGGCCACCACCCCCTCTTTCTCGCCCAAAACCCGGCTGTGGCAGTCGGGCCGCATCGGCACCGATGCGTCGGTACTGCAGCCCTACGGCGGGCCGGCGCTAACATCGGGGCAGCGGGCCTACTGGCGGGTCAGAACCTGGGATGGCAGCGGTAAGGTGGGTCCCTGGAGCCCGACGGCGTACTGGGAAATGGGCCTGCTTTCCCCAACCGACTGGCAGGCCGGTTCGACCCGCTGGATTACGGCACCGGGCGATACAGCCCGGCAGCAGGCAGGCCCGGCGGCATCGCTGCGCCGGGAGTTTGTGCTAAACCGGAAGGTCGTATCGGCCCGGGTCTACGCTACGGCCCGCGGTCTCTATGAACTGTATCTCAACGGGCAGCGTGTCGGGCAGGATTTGCTGACTCCCGGCTGGACAGCGTACGACAAACGACTGCAGTATCAGGTCTACGACGTAACCACGCGGCTGCGACCGGGCGCCAACGCGCTGGGAGCACTGCTCGGCGAGGGCTGGTATCGGGGCATTATCGGCTTCAACGGTCAGCGCGACTTCTACGGAAACGAATCGGCGTTGCTGGCGCAGCTGCGCATCCGGTATGCCGATGGTACGGAACAGATTATCGGTACCGGTGGCGACTGGCAAACGTCGGTGAACGGGGCCATCCGGTCGAGTGAGATTTATAACGGTGAAGTGTACGACGCCCGGCGTGAACAAACGGGCTGGGCACAACCCGGCTTCGATGCCCGCGACTGGCAGCCTGCCCGGCCGGCCGATTACCCGGTCAATACCCTGATTGCTACCGTGAGCCAGCCCGTACGGCGAATGGAAGAGCTGAAGCCTGTTCGGATTTTTCGAACGCCGGCTGGGCGGCTGGTGGCCGATATGGGGCAGAACATGACCGGTTTTGTTCGGCTGCGGGTCAGTGGCCCGGCCGGTACCACCGTAAAAATTCAGCACGCCGAAATACTCGACAAAACGGGGGAGTTCTACACGGCTAATCTTCGCACCGCCAAACAGCTGTTGCAATACACGCTGAAGGGTGGGGGCGAAGAGGTGTTCGAGCCGCACTTTACGTTTATGGGTTTCCGCTACGTAGCCATCGAGGGCTGGCCCGGCGACCTGAAACCCGAACACCTGACGGGCGTGGTTATCTATACCGATATGCCTAAGACAGGCTCGTTTGCCTGTTCGAACCCGCTGGTCAATCAGTTGCAGCATAATATCGAATGGGGGCAGAAGGGCAATTTCGTGGATGTGCCCACCGACTGCCCGCAGCGCGATGAGCGGCTGGGCTGGACGGGCGATGCGCAGGCGTTTGTTCGGACGGCCGGCTTCAACCGCGATGTAGCCGCCCTGTTTACCCGCTGGCTGGGCGACGTAGCCGCCGATCAGCACGCCGATGGCGCTGTTCCGTTTGTAGTGCCCAACGTGCTGCAGCGCGATGACCCGGCCAAGCCCGGAATCGCTACGTCGGCGGGCTGGGGCGATGTGTCGACCATTGCGCCCTGGACGCTCTACCGACTCTACGGCGACCGTGGACTGCTCGAACGGCAGTATGCGAGCATGAAAAGATACGTCGATCATATTCGGCAGAAGGCCGGCGATAACCTGCTCTGGCACGGTGGCAGTGTATTCGGCGACTGGCTGTTCTACCATCCCCATGTCAACAGTCACCCCGAACCCGACGGCTATACCAGTCCCGACATGATTGCCACGGCTTTTTTTGCGTACTCGACCGATCTGCTGCAGCAGGCTGCTCAGGCGCTGGGCAAAACCGACGACGCCCGCCAGTATGCCGATCTGCTGAATCGCATCAAAGCCCGCTTCGTCAACGAATACGTAACCGCGTCGGGCCGGCTGGTGTCTGATTCGCAGACGGCCTACGTGCTGGCGCTGAATTTCAACCTGTTGCCCGAGGCCCTGCGCGCCAAAGCCGCCAAATTTCTGGTCGAGGATATTCGGGGGCGCCGGAACCACCTGTCGACCGGATTTCTGGGAACGCCCTATCTGTGCCACGTGCTGTCTGACAACGGCTACACCAACGTCGGTTACGATCTGCTGTTGCAGGAGTCATACCCGTCGTGGCTGTATCCCGTCCGGATGGGGGCTACTACGATCTGGGAGCGGTGGGACGGTATGAAACCCGACAGCACTTTTCAGGACGTAGGGATGAATTCGTTCAATCACTACGCCTACGGGGCCATTGGCGACTGGATGTACCGCGTGGTGGCAGGTATCGAACTGGGGCAGCCCGGCTACCGGCAAATCCTGATTCAGCCGCAGCCTACCGACCGGCTGACCTACGCCCGGGCAACGCTTAACAGCCCCTACGGTGAAATCCGCTCGGGTTGGGAGCGCAGCAACGGGCAACTGCACCTGCGGGTGCAGGTACCGCCCAACACCACGGCCCGCATCCGGCTGCCGGGCGCCGATGTGGCCCGGGTAACGGAGGGAGGCAAACCCCTGGCGCAACGTACCGAGATCAAAATGCTGCCGGCCGAAGCCGGTGCGGCTACGGTCGATGTGGGGTCAGGCGAGTACGATTTTGCCTACCCGATGCCCTAGTCGGCGCTGAGTAATACAGGTGCTGACGATCCGGCTGCCCGAAGCTGCTAACGTAAAAGCCAATCGGCAACCCCGTACCGGTTACCAGACCTGGTTATTGTTTTTCAATCATAGGTTATAGAAAAAGAGCAAAGCCCGTGTTTAGTGAATACGGGCTTTCTGACTTTCCGCGCGCCAGTAGGCCAGGGAAGAAACGACCGCGCAGGATAACGATTATTAGTAGTTTTTGTAGAACTATTTGGAGACGAAATTTTGCCTGTCTATAATTGTGTAAAATTTACACATACTATGTGTAGAAAAAACACATTTACCCCTTTATCAGCATATCGATGACCGCTTACGAAGGGAGTTCCCGGATTCTGGTGGCGCTGGACTGTATCATCTTCGGGTTCGATGGTGAGTCGCTCAAGTTGTTGTTAATCAAGCGGAATTTTGAGCCCCAGTACGGTAAATGGTCGCTGATGGGGGGCTTTCTGCAGGCTGATGAAGACCTTCGGGAGGCTGCCGTCCGGATTCTGTATAACCTGACCGGACTGCGCAACAACTACCTGGAACAGCTGCAAACGTTTGGCAGAATCGACCGCGACCCGGTCGAGCGGACCATTTCGGTGGTGTACTACGCGCTGGTCAACATTGCCGATCAGGATGTCAATGCCATACAGGCCCACAACGCATCGTGGATCGGGCTGGCCGATAAGCCGGCGCTTATCTTCGACCACGATCAGATGGTTGAGCAGGCCCTGCGCCGACTGCGTTATAAAGCCGCCGTGCACCCGATCGGCTTCGAACTGCTGCCCGAAAAATTTACGGTGCCTCAACTCCAGAAACTGTACGAAGCGATCTACGGCATTCAGCTCGACCGGCGCAATTTCAGCCGCAAGATCATGACTACCGAGCTGCTGCAGCCTACCGGCGAAAAGGATGAAACCTCGGTGACCAAAAAAGGGCAGCTCTTTACGCTCAACACCGATCGCTACCAGAAATACCTGGATGGCTACTACACATTTTTGCCCGAACTGACGGTCGACAGTAAATCGGCCTAGCAGTGCGGCCTACCCTTACCGAACTCACCTATTCGTTTACTCATGTTTCGCTTTTTAACCGTTTCGCTGGCAACCAGTCTGCTGCTGATGGGGAGTATGCTTCCGGGAGCGGCTCAGCCCGTGCCTACCCTGCGGGTCGACGTAGCCCGGCCCACCGCCACCATCGAACCAACCATGTGGGGTGTCTTTTTCGAAGATATCAACTTCGGGGCCGATGGTGGTATCTACGCCGAACTGGTCAAAAACCGGTCGTTCGAGTTCTTCAAGCCGCTCATGGGCTGGAAAGTAAGTGGGAAAGCCCACACCGAAGGCGATATTCTGATCGAAAACCGGCAGGATAAAGACACCCGCAATCCGCGCTTTGCCCGGGTACAGGTTAGCCAGGCTGGTCCCGGCGACCTGAGCCTGACCAACGAAGGTTTTCGGGGTATGGGCCTCAAGGCGGGGCTGCGTTACGATTTTTCGGTGCTGTATCGGGTGCAGGCCGGGGCCGTAACGCTGCATGCCGAACTGCTCGATGCGGCCGGCAAGGTCATTGGTGCCGGCGTGCTGAAGCCCGAACAGAGCGACCGGAACTGGCATCGCCAGCAGATCAGTTTCACCGCGTCGGCCACCGAACCGAAGGGGATGCTGCGACTGTGGTTTGAAGGCAGCGGCACGCTCGATCTCGACATGATTTCGCTGTTTCCGGCCGACACCTGGAAGGGACGCCCCGGCGGTATGCGGGCCGATATGATTCAGATGCTGGCCGACATGAAGCCCGGCTTTGTTCGGTTTCCGGGGGGCTGCATTGTCGAAGGCTTCGACCTGGACCAGCGCTACCAGTGGAAAAAAACCTTGGGACCCATCGAAGAGCGGCAGCTGGTCATCAACCGCTGGAACTTTGAGTTTGGCCACCGCCCAACCCCCGATTACTTTCAGACGTTCGGACTGGGCTTTTTGGAGTATTTCCAGCTCTGCGAAGACATTGGTGCCGAACCCCTGCCCATTCTGAACTGCGGTATGGCCTGTCAGTTCAACTCGGCCGAGCTGGTGCCGCTCGAACAGCTCGACCCTTACGTACAGGATGCCCTCGATCTGATCGAGTTTGCCAATGGCGACGCCAGCACAACCTGGGGGCAGGTACGGGCGCAGCTGGGACACCCCCAGCCGTTCAACCTGAAGTTTCTGGGCGTGGGCAACGAGAACTGGGGCCCGCAATACATCGAGCGGCTGGCAGTTTTTCAGAAAGCCATCAAATCCCGTTATCCGGCCATGCGGCTCGTGTGCAGTTCGGGCACTGACCCCAACGGCGAGCGGTTCGATTACCTGAATGGCAAGTTGCGGGCCATGAACGCCGATCTGATCGACGAGCACTACTACCGCAAGCCCGAGTGGTTTTTACAGAATGCCCGCCGGTACGACGCTTATCCCCGCACCGGCTCGAAAATCTTTGCCGGCGAGTGGGCCGCGCAGAGCGATGGGATTGCCAGCCCGAAAAACCAGAACAACTGGGCCTGTGCGCTGGCCGAAGCCGCCTTCATGACCGGTCTGGAACGCAATGCTGGCGTAGTGAACATGGCCTCCTACGCCCCCCTGTTTGCCAACGCTGACGCCTGGCAGTGGACGCCCGATCTGATCTGGGTCGATAACCTGAACGTCTACGGTACCCCCAACTACTACGTGCAGAAACTCTATTCGCTTAACAAAGGCACCCAGGTGCTGTCGCTCACGCAGGGCACCGAACCGCTGGCCGGTCAGGACAGCCTGTATGCGTCGGCCGCCTGGGACAAGCCTACCAGCGATGTGATCCTGAAACTGGTGAATGTGTCGGATAAGCCGCAGCAGCGTGTTGTGCAGCTCGACGGGGCCCGGCGGCTCAAGGCCTCGGCCCGGCAAACCGTCCTGAAAAATACGGCGCTCGACGCGGTCAACTCGTTTGCGAACGCTACTAACGTCAGCCCGGTCGAGCAGGCAGTGGTTGTCGATACCCGCCGAAAAACGGTCACGCTGACATTGCCCGCCCGATCGCTGTCGGTCGTGCGCATCAACGCGCAGTAATGTCTCTCCACTAAACCGATACCCAGAAAAGAACTATGGAAAATCAGTATGTCATTGGCGTCGATTTTGGCACCGACTCGGTTCGGGCGCTGGTGGTCGATGCCCGCACGGGGGCGGCTATGGGCACCCACGTTCACGAATACGCCCGCTGGAAGCAGGGCCTTTACTGCGACCCCGCCCAGTCGCAGTTTCGCCAGCACCCACTCGATTACCTCGAGGGGCTCGAAGCTACCATTCGGGGCGCGCTGACACAGGCCGGCGATGCGGTGCGTCGGGGGGTAGTGGGCATCTCGATCGACACGACGGGCTCTACGCCCTGCGCTGTCGACCAGACGGGCTTGCCGCTGGCCCTGCGGCCCGACTTTGCCGAGAATCCCAACGGTATGTTTATTCTCTGGAAAGACCATACCGCCAACGCCGAAGCGGAGCAGATCAACCAGCTGGCCCACCACTGGTCGGTCGATTATACCAAATACGTAGGCGGCATTTATTCGTCGGAGTGGTTCTGGGCCAAAATCCTGCGGACGCTGCGTGTCGATGCTGCCGTGCGTGAACACGCTTTTTCCTGGATCGAGCATTGCGACTGGATGTCGGCCGTGCTGACGGGCAACACCGCTCCGCTTGCGCTGCGTCGCTCACGCTGTGCGGCTGGCCACAAGGCGCTCTGGCACAGTGAGTTCGAGGGCTTGCCGTCGGACGAGTTTCTGACCCGTCTCGACCCGCTGCTGGGTGGGCTTCGCGACCGTCTGTTTACCGATACCTACACCGCCGATCAGGCCATGGGCACGCTGTCGGCCGAGTGGGCCGATAAACTGGGCCTCTCGACCGAGGTGGTAATTGGCGTGGGAGCCTTCGATGCGCACATGGGCGCGGTAGGGGCCGAGATCGAGCCCTATGCGTTTGTGCGCATCATTGGTACCTCTACCTGCGATATTCTGATGGCGCCCAACGAAGAAATCGGTCATCGGCTGATTCGGGGTATCTGCGGCCAGGTCGACGGGTCGGTAGCGCCGGGTATGCTGGGGCTCGAAGCCGGTCAGTCGGCGTTTGGCGATGTCTACGCGTGGTTCGCGCGGCTCATCACGGGGCCAGTGCGGGCGCTGCTGGGGGCCGAAGCCGCCGACACACTGGCGCAGCAGCTGATTCCGCATCTGGCCGATCAGGCCGCTCAGCTGCCCGTTACGGAATCGGATGTGGTAGCGCTCGACTGGATCAATGGCCGCCGGACGCCCGATGCCAACCACACACTCAAGGCGGCTCTGGCGGGGCTGAACCTGGGTACCGATGCTCCCCGGGTGTTTAAGGCGCTGGTCGAAGCCACGGCATTTGGCTCGCGCAGCATCGTGGAGCGGTTTGTAGCCGAGGGCGTACCCATTCGGAAAGTGATTGCCATTGGCGGGGTAGCCAAGAAATCGCCCTTTGTCATGCAGACCCTGGCCGACGTACTCAACAAGCCCATCCAGGTAGCCAGTGCCGATCAGGCCTGTGCGCTGGGGGCGGCTATGTGCGCGGCTGTAGCGGCTGGCGTACACCCTACGCTCGACGCGGCCCAGCAGGCGATGGGCTCGGGCTTCGACGCGCATTACGAGCCCCGCCCCGACTACGTGGGCGTGTACGACCAGCTGTATGCGCGGTACTGCCAGCTGGGCACGTTCGTAGAAACCCATTCATCTGTCATTCTCTAGTTAACCACTCAGTATGCGTACGCTTGATCAATACGAAATCTGGTTTGTAACCGGTAGTCAGCACCTCTACGGCGAGGATACCCTGCGGCAGGTAGCCGAACACGCGCAGGTCATTGCCCGTCATTTCAACGAGTCGGCAGCCATGCCCGTGCGGGTGGTATTCAAGCCCGTCGTGAAAACACCCGACGAAATTTATGCCCTCTGTCAGGACGCCAACGTGGCCCCCGGCTGCGTGGGTATTCTGACCTGGATGCATACGTTCTCGCCCGCCAAAATGTGGATTCGGGGCCTGACGGTACTGCAGAAACCGCTGCTGCACCTGCACACGCAGTTTAACCGCGATATTCCCTGGGGGTCGATCGACATGGACTTCATGAACCTCAACCAGTCGGCCCACGGCGACCGGGAGTTCGGGTTTATGATGTCGCGGATGCAGCGGTCGCGGCCGGGTCTGAACCGCAAAGTGGTGGTGGGCTTCTGGCAGGAAACCGACGTGATCGAGCAGGTAGCCCACTGGACCCGCGTGGCCGTGGCGGCTTTTGAACTGCGTACGATGAAAGTGGTCCGCTTTGGCGACAACATGCGGCAGGTAGCCGTAACGGATGGCGATAAGGTGGCGGCCGAAATGACCTTTGGCATGGCCGTCAACACCCACGGTATCGGCGACCTGGTGGCGGTGGTCAATCAGATCAGCGATGCCGAAGTTGACCGGCTCGTAGCCGAGTACGCCGACAGTTACACGCTCATGGCCGGGTTGCAGGCCGGTGGCGAGCGGCACAGCGCCCTGCGCGATGCCGCCCGGATCGAACTGGGGCTGCGGGCCTTCCTGACCGATGGCAACTTCACGGCCTATACCGACACGTTTGAGGATCTGCACGGTATGAAGCAGTTGCCCGGTATTGCTACCCAGCGGCTGATGGCCGACGGGTACGGCTTCGGGGGCGAGGGCGACTGGAAAACGGCCGCGATGGTACGGACCATGAAAGTGATGGCTACCGGCCTGCCGGGCGGTAATTCGTTCATGGAAGATTATACCTACCACTTCGATCCGACCAATCCGATGGTGCTGGGCGCCCATATGCTTGAAATCTGCCCCAGCATTGCCGATGGTAAACCCAGCTGTGAAATTCATCCGCTGGGTATCGGCGGTAAAGAAGATCCCGTTCGGCTGGTATTCAACGCGGGCCTGTCGCAGCGGCCGGATGGACTGGCCATCAACGTATCGCTGATCGATATGGGTAACCGGTTCCGGTTGCTGGTCAACGAGGTGGAGCCGGTGGCCGTAACGGAGGCCCTGCCCAACCTGCCCGTGGCCCGGGCCCTCTGGAAACCCCTGCCCGATATGCGCACCGGCTGCGCAGCCTGGATTCTGGCCGGTGGTGCGCACCACACGGTCTACAGCCAGAACCTGACCACGGAGCATATCGACGATTTCGCCGACATTTTCGGCGTCGAGCTGGTAGTGATCGATGCGCAGACCCGTCTGCGCCAGCTTAAACAGGAACTGCGCTGGAGCGATACCAGCTATCGATAATTCCCTGATCCTTACCCATCTGCCGGTTTCTGGTATATCCGGCTTTAGCTTAATTCGTATGAAAAAACTCATCTTACCCGCTTTGCTGGCGCTGAGCCTGTCGGGGCTGGCTCAGAACAAGGTAACCATCAAGGCCGGCACGCCCGGCCCGGTCATCAACCGCCACATCTACGGCCACTTTGCCGAACACCTGGGCCGCTGCATCTACGACGGCTTCTACGTGGGCGAAAACAACACGACCATTCCAAACAAGAACGGCGTGCGGCTCGACGTGGTCGATGCCCTCAAAAAGCTCAAGATTCCAAACCTGCGCTGGCCGGGCGGCTGCTTTGCCGACACCTACCACTGGAAAGACGGCATCGGCCCCAAAGCCAAGCGCCCCAAAATCGTGAATACCTGGTGGGGCGGAGTTACGGAAGACAATAGCTTTGGTACACACGACTTTCTGAACATGTGCGAGCTGCTGGGTACCGAGCCATACCTGGCTGGCAATGTGGGTAGCGGCACCGTACAGGACCTGAGCGAATGGGTGCAGTACGTTAACTTCCCCAAAGACAGCCCGATGTCGGCCCTGCGCCAGCAGAACGGCCGCGAAACGCCCTGGAATGTGCGCTACTGGGGCGTTGGCAACGAAGCCTGGGGCTGTGGCGGCAACATGAAACCCGACTACTACGCCAACATTTACCGGCAGTACAGCACGTTCATGAACCCGCAGGTGGGCAAGGAGAAAATTTTCCGGATTGCCTCGGGCGCCAGCTCCAACGATTTCAACTGGACCGAGACACTCATGAAAAACATCCCGGTCAACATGGTGGAAGGGGTGGCCCTGCACCACTATTCGGTGTTCAGCTGGGACGAGAACGGTAAAGGATCGGCGACGCAGTTTACCGAAGCCGAGTATGCCCACACCATGCGCGAAGCCCTGAAAATGGACGAGTTCGTGCAGAAGCACTCGGCCATCATGGACAAGTACGATCCGCAGAAGAAAGTGGCGCTCGTGGTCGATGAGTGGGGCGGCTGGTACAATGTAGAGCCGAATACCAACCCCGGCTTCCTTTACCAGCAGAACACCATGCGCGATGCCATTCTGGCCGGCGCAACGCTCAATATTTTCCATAAGCATGCCGAGCGGGTGCGGATGGCTAACCTGGCGCAGGCAATCAACGTGCTGCAGGCCGTAATTCTGACCGAAGGCACCAAGATGCTGCTGACGCCGACCTACCACGTACTGGAGATGTATAACGTACACCAGGATGCCACGCTGCTGCCGGTCGATGTAACGACCGAAACCTACACGGTGGGCCAGGAGAAGCTGCCGGCTGTGTCGGCCTCGGCCTCGCGCGACAAGGCGGGTAAGGTGCACATCTCACTGGTCAACATCGACGCCAGCAAGCCCCAGACCATCACCGTCAGCCTGGGCGGACTGGGGGGCGGTACCCCCACGGGCCGTATTCTGACGTCGGCCAAGGTGCAGGATCACAACACGTTTGCGAAACCAGATCTGATCAAACCCGTTGCGTTCACGGGCGCCAAGCGTACCGGCGACGAACTGCGCGTAACCCTGCCGCCGGTATCGGTGGTGGTGCTGGAACTGGCCAATTAGTGATTGGCTGAATGAGTGATTGAGCGCGTGAAAAGCGGGTTCAGTCACTCATCCACTCAATCACGCATTCACAACTAAATACCCATGTATAAATCCTTACAGGAGGAGTGCTACGAGGCTAACATGCAGCTGCCACAGCTGGGGCTGGTGTTGTTTACGTTTGGCAATGTCAGCGCGGTCGACCGCGAGCGGGCGGTGTTTGCCATCAAACCGAGCGGGGTGCCCTACGCAACCCTCAAGCCGGACGATATCGTGATCTGCGACTACGACGCCCGGGTGGTGGCCGGCACGATGCGCCCCTCGTCGGATACGAAGACCCACGCGCTGCTCTACAAAACCTGGTCTGATATCGGTGGTATCACCCACACCCACAGCACCCACGCGGTGGCCTGGGCGCAGGCGGGTCTCGATATTCCGATTTTCGGCACTACCCACGCCGATCATACGCACCAGGATATTCCGTGCGCGCCCGCGCTCACCGACGCTATGATCGAGGGCGACTACGAACACGAGACCGGCCATCAGATCATCAATCTGTTTGCCGAGCGGGGGCTGTCGCATCAGGAAGTAGAAATGGTGCTGTTGCAGAACCACGGCCCCTTCACCTGGGGCAAAACAGCCGAAAAGTCGGTCTACAACGCGGCCGTGCTGGAAGAGGTGGCCCGCATGGCCTACATGACCCTGCAGATCAACCCCGATACCCCCCGGCTGAAAGAAACCCTGCGCCAGAAACATTACCTGCGGAAACACGGCACCAACGCCTACTACGGACAGGGCTGCTGATACCGCCGGGTTGCCCGCTGACTGGTGGGCGACAACCAACCCTCCTAAACCTTTCCTGACTACATGAAACTTGGACTCGAAACCCTCGATTACATTATTTTCCTGGTCTACTTCGTCATTGTGGCGTCGTATGGCTACTGGGTCTACCGCCACAAGGGGCGACAGGCCGGCGACCGCGACGGCGATCAGGTGACCGATTTTTTTCTGGCCGAAGGGTCACTAACCTGGTGGGCTATCGGCGCGTCGATCATTGCCTCCAACATCTCGGCCGAGCAGTTTATTGGTATGTCGGGGCAGGCCTTTCAGATGGGCCTCGCCATTTCGGTCTATGAACTGGTAGGTGGCCTGTCGCTGGTAATCATCGCAGTGTATTTCCTGCCGATGTATATCCGCAACAAGATCTACACCATGCCGCAGTTTCTGCAGATGCGCTACGACAAGCGGCTGGCGACCATCATGGCTGTGTTCTGGCTGTTTCTGTACATTCTGGTCAACCTGACGTCGATCATATACCTCGGGGCGCTGAGCCTGGAGAAAATGACGGGCTTTGATTTCATGGCCTGCGCGCTTTTCCTGACCGTTTTCGCCGTGTTTATCACGCTGGGCGGTATGAAAGTGATTGGCTATACCGACGTGATTCAGGTGGTTTGCCTGGTTGCCGGCGGACTGGCCACGACCTACCTGGCCCTGAACCTGCTGTCGGATAAGGTCGGCACGGGCTCGGGTATGCTGGAAGGCCTGAGTTTGATTCGCGAAAAAGCCGATCACCACCTGCACATGGTTTTCGCGAAGGGCGACTATTTCGTGCACGACGGCCGCGGGGGTAAAATCGACGCCTACAACCAGCTGCCGGGCCTAATGATGTTTATCATTGGCGGTCAGTGGATCGTCAACTTCAATTACTTCGGCTGTAACCAGTACATGATTCAGCGGGCGCTCGGGGCCGACCTCAACACGGCCCGCAACGGGGTGCTGTTTGCGGCTTTCCTGAAGCTGATGATGCCGTTTATTGTAGTACTGCCGGGTCTGGCGGCCTACGTGCTGTTTCAGGAAAACGCCGATGCGGCCATCGTTCAGGGTATTACCGACAATGGTATCGTGAAACCCGACAACGCGTATCCGGTGCTGCTCAACATTCTGCCCACGGGGCTGAAAGGCCTGTCGTTTGCGGCCCTGACAGCGGCCATCGTGGCCTCGCTGGCGGGCAAGGCCAACAGCATCTCGACGATCTATATGCTCGACATCCATAAAAAGTTTTTCGACCCCGATATGGATCAGCAGAAAACGGTCTGGCTGGGGCGGGTAGCCATCGTTGTGTCGTTTATCATCGCGCTCGCCATTAGCCCGCTGCTGAAAAATTTTGGTCAGGGTTTTGAGTATATCCAGGAGTATACGGGTTTCATATCTCCGGGTATCCTCTGCATTTTCCTGCTGGGCATGTTCTGGAAGCGGGCCACCGCCAACGGTGCCCTGGCAGCGGCCATGCTGAGCATACCGCTGTCGGCCCTGTTCAAATACCAGTTTCCCGATTTCCCGTTCCTGAACCGGATGGGTACCGTGTTCTGGATTTGCGTGGTGGTGCAAGTCACGATCAGTCTGATCGAGTCGCGCGGGCAGAACAGCCCCAAAGCGTTTGCCGTCGACAGCCAGTGGTTCAAAACCACACCCGCCTTCCGGCTGGGTGCACTGGCGGTCTGCGCGCTGCTCACGCTGGTGTACGTTATTTTCTGGTAGGCCTTAACAAGTTTCTATTCATAGGTTATAGAAGATTCAGCAAAGCCCGCTCCCGCCTGGGAGCGGGCTTTCTTGTTGACTGGCAGGGCCAGAAAAAGCGCCGGCCGCGCCAGGGTTTTCCTGACGCGGCCGGCGCTTTCATAAAGCATGGGCAGGCTTAGTGGCCCATCCAGCTACGCACATCGGCCATGGCCGGCATAGGAATATCCATTTTCAGGCGCTTGCGGGCCCCGCCCAGGTCGTTGAAAAGCTTATTGGGACTAGCCGACCGCAGCTGCTCGATCGTCAGAATGCCCAGCAACTGGAGCGCCGGAATCCATTCGGCGGGTACACCCGCTTCCAGAAACTCGGCATCGCCCGACTTCTCCTGTTTTTTCTCGGGCCGCATCTGCGGGAAAAACAGCACATCCTGAATCGATGGCTGGTTGGTCATAATCATCGTCAGCCGGTCGATGCCCAGGCCAACGCCGGCCGTGGGGGGCATACCGTATTCGAGCGCGCGCAGGAAGTCCTCGTCGAGGGCCATGGCTTCTTCGTCGCCCCGTTCGGCCAGCCGCAGCTGCTCCTCGAAGCGCTCGCGCTGATCGATGGGGTCGTTGAGCTCGGAGTAGGCATTGGCAATCTCCTTGCCGTTGCAGATGGCTTCGAACCGCTCGACCAGCCCCGCTTTGCTCCGGTGCTTTTTGGTCAGGGGCGACATCTCGACGGGGTAGTCGGTGATAAATGTCGGCTGGATCAGGTTAGGCTCGCAGGCTTCGCCGAACAGTTCGTCGATCAGCTTCGATTTGCCCATCGACGCGTCGGTTTTGATACCCCGTTCTTCGGCCACGCTGCGCAGTTCGGCTTCATCCATGGCCGATACGTCGACGCCTGTGTATTCCTGAATGGCTTCGAACATGGTCAGGCGTTTCCAGGGCCGTTTGAAATCGATCACGTTTGGACCCACGGTTACTTTCGTGGTGCCGGCTACATCGATCGCTACTTGCTCGACCATCTCCTCGATGGTGTCCATCATCCAGAGATAGTCTTTATAAGCCACGTAGAATTCGACCTGCGTGAACTCGGGGTTGTGGGTGCGATCCATGCCCTCGTTGCGGAAGTCTTTGGCAAACTCAAACACGCCGTCGTAACCACCCACGATCAATCGCTTCAGATACAGCTCGTTGGCAATTCGCATAAAGAGCTTCATATCGAGCGAGTTGTGGTGCGTTTCGAAGGGGCGGGCCGCTGCGCCCCCGTGGATGGGCTGCAGAATGGGCGTTTCGACTTCGAGGTAGCCTTTCTGGCTCAGGTACTGCCGGATGGAGTTGACCAGCTTGGTGCGCTTCACGAATACATCGCGTACCTGGGGGTTCACGATCAGGTCGACGTAGCGCTGCCGGTAGCGCTGCTCGGGGTCGGTGAATGCATCGTACGTTTCTTTCTCACCCTGTTCATTGACCACTTCTTTCACGACTGGCAGCGGCCGGAGGGCCTTGTTCAGTACCGTGAACGAGCGCACGTAAACCGATAGCTCGCCGGTCTGGGTGGTGAACACGTTGCCCTGGATACCGATGATGTCGCCGATGTCGAGCAATTTCTTGAAAACGGTGTTGTAGAGCGTTTTGTCGTCGCCGGGGCACAGGTCGTCGCGTCGGAAGTACAGCTGCATCCGGCCGGTCGAGTCCTGCATTTCGGCAAACGAAGCGCTTCCCATGATGCGGAAGCTCATCAGGCGGCCGGCGAGCCGGACTTCGTTCCAGGGCGCTTGGTCGGCAAAGTCGAGGTGGGGCTCATAGCCACCCTGCGTATCGGCACCCGCCCGGTCGGCAAAGGCGTCGCGGAGTTGCGTGATGGTATGCGTTACGTCGAACAGCGGGGCGGGGTAGGGGTCAATACCCATCCGCATCAGTTCTTCCCGTTTCTGCCGGCGATTTATTTCCTGTTCACTCAGTAGCATAATAGTCAGTCGGTTGGTCGGCGTCGCGACCCTGTTTTTAAGGGGGCAAAAATAGCGAAAAGGATTGGCGTTTTACCCACGAGTGGCGCAAGAAGCCGATTGGCCCGCCCCGTATCCATTCGTCCGAATCCGGTGGGCTGACTGGTCGGTTGCCGCTATTCTTGCGCAGGCTATCGGGCCTTTGCTGTACCTAAACGCTTGTTATCATGCAGGAAAAATCGCTTACCTCCATTTCGGGTTATCTGCTGTTGCTGCTGGCCGTGTTGTTTATGCTGGGAGCCGTTGGCGTAGCCGTCTCCAGACTAAGTATGGTGCTGGCTGGCGCCTTGTTTCTGGTGTCGATTGTGCTCTTCATGGGCATTACCGTTATCAACCCAAACGAAGCCGTGGTCTGTACCTTCTTTGGCGATTACGTCGGAACCATGAAGCAGAATGGGTTGCGCTGGGTGAACCCGCTTTACAGCAAGCGCAAGATCAGTCTGCGCGCCCGTAACCTCAACGGCCAAACCCTCAAGGTGAACGACAAAATGGGGAATCCCGTCGAGATTGCCGCTGTGGTGGTCTGGCAGGTGCAGGATACGGCCAAAGCCCTGTTTTCGGTCGATGATTACGTGCTGTTCGTGCAGATTCAGTCGGAAGCGGCCGTGCGCAAACTGGCCAACTCGTATGCCTACGACCACATGGAAGACGAGAGCGAAACCACATCGGTAACGCTGCGCGACAGCACCGGTCAGATCAATACCGTGCTGGAGCAGGAATTAAACGAGCGGCTCGAACGGGCTGGTGTCGATATCATCGAAGCGCGGGTGAGCCACCTGGCCTACGCGTCGGAGATTGCGGGGGCTATGTTGCAACGGCAACAGGCGGCTGCCATGATCGCGGCCCGACGGCTGATTGTCGAAGGCGCCGTCGGCATGGTCGAGATGGCGCTGGAACGGCTGGAACGGCAGGACGTAGTCAAACTCGACGAAGACCGTAAAGCCGCCATGGTGAGCAACCTGCTGGTGGTGCTGTGCGGAGAAAAAGGAGTCAGCCCGGTTGTCAATACTGGTAGCCTGAGTGCCTGATGGAATGCCTGAAGCGGTACATTCGTCAGTCGAGGGGGGCGCTGGTCTGCCAGGCCACTGTCGGACTGGCCTGCTGCCGGGTCAGCAGAGTATTGTAATAGCTGATAAGCCGCATCCGGCTCCGGGCCGAACGCTCGTCGAGGTGATTCCGGAGCCGAAAGGTTTGCAGCTCGGTATCGAAAGTCGATAGGATTGGCACATACACGTCGCTGTAAAACCGATCGAACGAGCGCAGTTTTCCGTCGGCTTCGGCGAAGTAATCGTAGTAATAATCAGGGGCGTCGGGCTGGTCGGGGTTGACCCGCTCCGGGTGTTGAAACGTGCGTTTAACTAATCCGCGTGGCTTGCGCATTCGGCGGTAAACAGACAGGGGACCGCTGACCATGCGTTCGAAGAATGCCGGCGCATCGGGATTGGTGGGTACCGACCCGGCAACGGAAACAAAAAAGCGATACCCATGCGTAGCCGGATCATACCAGGCGAAATCCTGCACCTGGGTGGCCGACAGGGTCTGCACCCGCCCGTCGGCCCGCTGGAAAAGAACCATCTCGGCCGCCCAGTTATAAGCCAGATCGCCGGTCAGGGTTTGCCCGGACGCGAGTACCAGCTGGCCCGGCAGCCAGTGAATACCTGGCGGAGTAGCCAGACCGGCCAGACAGCTGCCCAGCAGCAGCGCCCACACAAGAGTAAATCGGTAATGAGTTTGCATAACACAGCCAGTTTCGTTGCGTAGTAGCCTGATAACCGATCGGATCGTATCTCGACACCCTGATCGGTATGGGCAATATAACGGCCGTGAAAATAAACTGTTAACTAGCTGTGAATCAGTGCAATTTTATTTTTATAAACTATTCCAGACGAAGTGTGACGGAACCACTGCCCGTGCCCGAAAATAGACCGAATCGAAGACAGACACAGCCTTAAAACCGGTTGAAGCAATTAGGCAATGGTCCTGCTTTTTTTGAAAAAATTCTGTCGTATTGAAAAAATACAATCAGAATAATTGCCAAAAGGCAGTATGGCCATTTTTTAACTAGGTTTGGGAGCAGTGCAAGCCTGGGTCAGGCCGGGCGAACGCTGACCGCAACCAGTTCGCCGATGAGCCGAACCCCGTCGAGCGTGAGCGAGGGCGTGATGTCGACAAAGGCGTCGCGGAGGGATGGGATCCGGCCCGAGAGGCCACCCGTAGCTACGGCGATACAGTCGCCCCCGAGTTCGGCGCGAATCCGGTCGAGCAGCGAGCGTACCAATCCTTCGTAGCCTAGTACTACGCCCGCCTGGATAGCGTGGGTGGTATTCTGGCCAAGCGCCGAAGCGGGCACATCGATGGGTACTTCGGGTAGCTGGGCCGTGTTGGCAAACAACGAACGAATAGCTGTTTTCAGGCCCGGTGCAATGGCCACACCGAGCATTTTTCCTGTAGCCGAAACCGTAGTGAAGGTGAGGGCGGTGCCAAAATCGACCACCACGCAGTTGCGGCCGTATCGGGTATGAGCCGCCAGCGCATTGGCAACCAGGTCGGCGCCAATCTCGTGGGGCCGCAGAATGTCGAGGGGCAGCAGGGGGTAGACGCCCGGCCCCACCACCACCGGATCGAAGGCAAATAACTCGGTTAGCATGGCCCGCAGCGTAGGCGTCAGATCCGGTACCACGCTGCTGAGCACCGTTTGCTGCACCGTACTCAGCGATACGCCGGCTTCGAGGAGCCACAGCCGGAGCCGGGCTTCGTAGGAAGCTGCCGGCTCGTCGATACGGGCCGGGGTGCGCCAGATAGAACGCCAGGCAGACTGGTCGTACAGGCCAAAAACGGCGTCGGTATTGCCAACATCAACGATAAGCTGCACAGGAAATCAGGACGGTTGTCGGGACGAAATACGGATAAAATCGGCAGAATCCCACGCAGCCTAGTCGGCAGGGGCTGGCGGGGCCAGTACATCGTCGGTGTCTTCACCCGGTTGTGGGGCTGGCCAGGCGGGCTGGGCGGGGGTAGCCGAAAATTTTAGCGGTACACCAATGGCCGGATACGACCCGGCAATCGGGTGGGCTTCGGTATAGACCATACTTCTGGCAGCAAGGTGCGGGTCGCTGGCCAGCTGATCGACGGTCAGCACTGCCGTGATAAGCACATCATGCAATTGACCGAAAGCGGCCCAGTCGGTCTGATCGCGGGTAATAAACAGGTCCTGTAACTGTGCTTTCTGGTCGGCCAGTTCGGCATCCGTGGCGGGCATGAGCCAGTATTGCCAGTCGGGGCGCCCGACCAGCTGGCAGAACTTGAGCCAGAATTTAGGCTCGAGGGTGCCCAATGCCACATAGCGGCCGTCGCGGCAGCGATAGACGCCGTAGTTGGGCAGTCCGCCCGAGAGTGGCATGGCACCGGCGGGGGGGGCGGTACCGGTGCCGGCATAGGAGGCAAAAGCGGTGGCCAGCAGCGGCATCACGGCATCGGTCATCGACACATCGACGTGCTGTCCCTCGCCGGTGCGTTCGCGGGCGTAGAGGGCCGCCAGTGTGGCGATCACGCCCATATACGATCCCCCGGCCACGTCGGCCAGCTGCACACCGGGTACGACCGGCGGGGCCGACGGGTTGGGGGCCGATACTCCCAGCACGCCCGCCAGCGCGGTATAGTTGATGTCGTGGCCCGCCAGCTGCGCGTAGGGGCCTGTCTGCCCGTAGCCCGTAATGGAAACATAGATGATGCGGGAGTTAACGGCTCTTGCGGCTGCGTAACCCACACCAAACTGGTCGAGGTAGCCTGGCCTGAACTGCTCAATGACCAGATCGGCCGTCCTGACCAGCTCCAGAAATTGCGCCCGTCCGTCGTCGGTATGGTAATCGAGCCAGATGCTTCGTTTGGAGCGGTTGTAGGCCAGATAATGCACCGACTCGCCCTGGCGATACGGCGGAAAGGTACGGACGTAATCGGGGGCCGCCGGCCGCTCAATCCGGATAACATCGGCTCCCATGTCGGCCATAAGCATGGTGCCAAGGGGGCCGGGCAACAGCCGGGTGAGGTCGAGAATCCGCAGGCCGAGCAGGGGGCCGGTACTGGGCTGACGCATAGGCATGATCGTTGGGGCAGCGTGTAGGAATAATATTGATGCCTGCCGGTAGTTTATAAGGGCTATGGAAAGGAATAGAGTAGTAAAAAGTTACCAGCTACGGGTCGAACCTATGGAATTTTGCCGGGTTTTGCATCTATACGGTACATTGCCCGGCTGCCTATGTTTTTAAAACGATTTCGTCGCGCTAAATCCGCTGCCGGCCCCGCCGGCAGTTCGGCCGATCTGGTAGCCCGCTACCGGGCCACGGGCGATCTGGCGGTATTGGGTGAGCTCTATGAGCCGCACATGGAACTGGTATATGCCGTATGCTACAATTATCTGCGCGACGAAGAAGAGGCCAAAGACGCCGTTATGCAGCTGTTCGAACAGCTCATTGTCGATCTGCGCCGGCATGAGGTCGGGCAGTTTATGCCCTGGCTCCATACGGTAGCCCGCAACTACTGCCTGATGCTCATACGCCGGCGGCAAAACCGACCCCAGACCACCCTGCTCGACTCGGTACTGAACGACGAGGACGACGGTCTGGGCCTGGTGGCTACCGACGACAGCGACCGCGAGGAAGACCTCAGCCGCATGGAAGCCTGCCTGCAAACCCTGCCCGATGAGCAGCGACGTTGCCTTACCCTGTTTTATCTGGAGCAGAAAAGCTACGGTGAGGTGGCCGCCGAAACAGGTTACGACCTTAAACAGGTGAAAAGTTATTTGCAGAATGGCCGCCGAAAACTTAAACTTTGCCTTCAGCATGCTACTGGAGTTGCCGGCCCACCCCGCACTTCAACCCATTGACAATGAGCGACCAACTAACACTTGATGAACTGCGTGATTACCAGGCGGGCCGGCTGCGGGGGGCGGCCCGACACCGGGTGGAACGGCTGATGCTGGAAGACCCGTTTTATGCCGATGCGCTGGCGGGGCTCGAAGCCATGCAGCAGGCGGCCCGGCCCACGCCCGAGCAGCTGGCCAGCCTGCGCGAAACACTGCAGGAACGTATCCACGCGTCGGCTACCAAAAAGCGCCTGTGGCACCTCTGGATTGCGACCATCACGGCTGCCCTGCTGTTTGTGCTGGCGGTAGCGATCTATCTGATTTACTTTATGCCTAAAAAGACCCCTCGTCCCGGCCCGGTGCCCTTCACCAGCAGTCGCCTGCCCGACCTGAAACGGTCCAGCCTGCGGTCAGGGCAGGGGATTACGGTATACGGGACGATAACTAACGGCGTCGATCACGATTTTGGCGATGATTTCGCGCATGATCTCTGAGGTTCCCCCGGCAATGGTGCCTACCCGCGCATCGCGGTAGGCGCGGGCAATGGGATAGTCTTCCATGTAGCCATAGCCACCGAAAAACTGCAAACAGGTATCGATTACCTGTTTTTGCATTTCCGAAGCCGCGAGTTTGGCCATCGAACACTCCTTCACCACCACGTCGCCCTGCGTAAAGAGCCAGCAGGTATGGTGCACAAACTGGCGGGTCAGCTCGATCTGCGTGGCCACATCGGCGATTCGGTGGCGGATTGCCTGGAACATGCTTAGTTTACGGCTGAACGCTTCGCGTTCGTGGAGGTATTTGAGTGTCCAGTCGAGGGCGGTTTCGGCGCCCGACACCGCCATGATGGCAGCCACCAGCCGTTCGAGCTGCAAACTTTCCATGAGGTAGTAGAACCCTTTGTTCTCCTCGCCAATGAGGTTGCTGACGGGCACCCGTACCTGATCGAACCGAATCTCGGCCGTGTCGGAACTGTGCCAGCCCATTTTGTTCAGTTTGGTTCGGGTAATACCCGGACAGTCGAGGTCTACCACAAACAGGCTCAGGCCATTGGTGCCGGGCGCCGTTCGGGCCACCAGGGTGGCAAAGTCGCCATAGGTGCCGTTGCTGATAAAGGTTTTGGCGCCATCGATCACAAACTGCTCACCCGACTCGCCAGATCGGGGCGCATCGCGCCGGGCGGTGGTCCGGATAGCCGACACATCGGAACCGGCGTCGGGTTCAGTAATGGCCAGTGCCGCTATTTTCTGCCCGGCTATGGCCGGCGCCAGGTACTGCTGCCTGAGGGCGGGTGAGCCAGCTTTGGCAATGTGGTTGACAGCCATGTACTGATGCACGCTGACGGCCGTAGCGAAACCGCCCATGCCGCAACGGGCCAGCTCTTCCAGAAACACAACCGAGTACCAGAAATCGGCGCCGGACCCACCCATGTCTTCCGGAAAGGGAAGGCTCAGGAAACCCAGTTCGCCCATACGGGCAAAGATCGACGCCGGAATTCGGCGGGCCGATTCCCAGGCATCGGTGTGGGGGATAACTTCCCGTTCGATAAACTGACGCACGCTCTGCCGGAACAGATCGTGCTCCGCAGTAAAGTAAAGAGAAGGGCGTTTCATAGGCGTTCGGGTGGGCGTTCTTGATGAAGGAAAAAGCCTGACAGGCTGCTATTCCAAATGTACGCATTTCGGCATAAAGCGAAAAAGTAGCGCCGGGGCATGAAACATTTGCAAAACATCGCTCGTTAACCCGAAGAATCAATCAACCGATTTAACTATGTTTCGCACAATTCCTGTACGAAGTTTTTACCTTCTTCTTCTTCTTATTTCTTCTTGTCTGACAACGAGTTATGCGCAGCAGCGCTTTAGCGCAGGCCCTCGTGTAGGCTTGAATTTATCTAATTACTGGGGCAACTCTGACGGAATGCGCTTCAAGCCGGGCGTAACGGCCGGGGCCTTTCTGATGTACAGTTCACTCAATCATTTCGGCATTTCGGCCGATGTACTGTATGCCCAGCGGGGTGCCCGCTACGAGGCCAACGGGCTCAAATTCACGCAGCGGGTCAACTACCTCGAAATCCCCGTTGTAGCCCGTTATTTCCTGAATCTGTCGGGCAACTTCCGGCCGAATATTTTTATTGGTCCTTCGCTGGCTATCAAGCTGAATGCCCGCCGGGTTAATGGCGAAGGGGGCAATCCGGCCGTCATCAACGCCGACAACACGAGCGATTTCCGGGACCTGGATCTGGGTGCTACGGGCGGCTTTCAGCTGAACTGGCATGCTGGTCCCCGGCAACGCTTTCTGATCGATGCCCGCTATACGCTGGGGCTGAGCGAAGTGCAGACAAGCCTGCCTAATGTGTGGGGCCGGCGCAATAGTCTGCAGAACTCGACCGTTTCCGTAACACTGGGCTATGGCTTTGGCGTCGGTCCCGAGTACCGGAGCCGCCGATAGTACAGTAATCAAGTTCCATTCTCTATACTAACTCAACTGTTATGATGCGTACCCTGTCTGTTCGCGGGCTGCTGTTGCTGACCGCCGTTTGTTCAACCCTGACCGTTGCTTCGGCTCAGCAGCGCTTCAGCGCTGGTCCCCGCGTGGGCATCAACATGTCGACCTTTACGAAGGATGCCAGCGACTATAGCTTTCGTCCCGGCGTAACGGCGGGTGCGTTTCTGATGTACAGCTCGCTCAACCACTTCGGTATTTCGGTCGACGCGCTGTACTCGCAGATGGGTGCCAAGTATTCGACCACAGCACTCGATGGAAATACGCCCCGCGAAGTAAGCTTCAAACAGCGTATCAACTATCTGGAGGTTCCCGTTGCCTTCCGTTACTTCCTGACCAAAGGGGGAGGCTTCCGGCCCAATGTGTTCTTTGGTCCATCAATGAGCTTCCTGCTGAACGCTAAAACCAACGAGCGGCCAGCGCAGGGACTTATCCCGGCTATTCCGGAAATCGACCTGACCGACTATTTCCGTAAGCTCGATCTGGGCGCTATGGCCGGCGTGCAGTTCAACTTTCCGGGTTTTGGCGAGCGCCAGCGCTTCCTGGTCGATGCCCGTTACCGGTACGGCCTGAGCGATATTACGGTCGATAACAACGCCAATATTCATAACTCGACCGTTACACTTACGCTGGGTTATGGCTTCGGCGTCGGTCCTGAATATCGGAGCCGTTACCGCAAGTAAGCTACAACAGCGCTTGTATTACCGGCCCGCCCCGTTTGCTGATGGGGCGGGCCGTTTTTTTTCAGTCGAGCGTATCGGGGTCATCGGCAATGCGGGTGTTGTCGTAACACTGGTCGAGCACGGCCATTTCATCGGACGTCAGTTCGAAATCGAACACGTCGAAGTTTTCCTCAATACGGGCCTGTTTCACCGATTTTGGAATCGTCACGACACCGTGCTGCAGCGACCACCGGACCAGCACCTGATACGTACTTTTGCCGTGGGCGCCGGCAATGGCCTGCAACCGCGGAT
The DNA here is from genome assembly GCF_054778875.1 of Spirosoma luteolum. NCBI lineage: Bacteria > Pseudomonadati > Bacteroidota > Cytophagia > Cytophagales > Cytophagaceae > Spirosoma > Spirosoma luteolum. The sequence goes on along the minus strand of NZ_BAAGZE010000023.1, from coordinate 543,291 downwards.
CGTGCTGTTTGAGTCCCCGCACCAGGGGCGCATAGCCCTGAACCTGAATGCCTTTCTCCTGGCAATAGGCTACTACATCGGGGCGGTAGCAATAGGGGCTGAATTCGATCTGGTTGACCGCCGGCACCACGGTCGCCTGGCTGAGCAGTTCGTCGAGGTGGGCCGGGTAGTGGTTGGAAACGCCAATGGCCCGCACCCGGCCTTCGGCATAGAGCGCTTCGAGGGCACGCCAGGTATCGTGCCGGTACTGCTTCACGGGCCAGTGAATCAGGTACAGATCGACCGTGTCGAGGCCCAGGCGGGTCAGACTACGGTCGAAAGCCCGCCGGGTTTTGTCGTAGCCCTGATCAGTATTCCAGACCTTGGTGGTGATAAAAATCGAGTCGGCGGCAATACCACTGGCTCGGATACCGGCAGCTACTTCGGCTTCGTTGCCATAGACCGATGCCGTATCGATGAGCCGGCAGCCCGCTTCGAGCGCCCACTCGACGGCCTGCTGCACCTCGCTGTTCTGACTGGGCGCGTAGACACCCAGCCCAAGCATGGGCATCGTAACGCCATTGTTGAGTGTTACAAACATGTTTTCCATAGTGTAAATAAACGCATTCGGCAACACCCATAACAGCCTACCCGCTGGCTAATGTTGATCGTCGGCACAATGGGTAAGGCCAATCCGGCACTACCTTTACGCCGTACATGGGCTGGTGGTTTCTGTTCAGAACGGGGTTATGATGCAACGCTACGGGTGGGGAATTGTAATTAGCTGGCTGCTGATGTCGGCAGCCGTGGCCCAGCCGACCCGGCCGTGGCAGGGGGCGGTCGAAGTAGGCGGACTATCGGCCTTTGGCAACCAGACCCCCTACTGGCTGCGTACTAACCAATATGGCACGGTGCCGCAAACGGGAAACGTTGCCACCGTGCGGGCCGAGTGGCAGCGCGACTATCGGCGTGATTCGACCACCCGGAAACAGCCGCGTCGGGTCGACTGGGGCGCTGGCCTGCGCGCTGTGCTCAACGTGGGCTCGCCCCATACGACCTACGATCCGGCGCTGCTGCTGCCCGATGCCTACCTGAAAGTACGGTTGAGCGGGCTGGAACTGTATGCGGGTAACCGGCGCGAGGTGGTCGGGATTGGCGATACACTGCTTACATCGGGCTTTATGGCCTGGTCGGGCAATGCGATGCCCTTTCCGAAAGTGCAGCTTCATACGCCCAATTACATTCCCATCGGCTTCACAAAAGGGTGGCTGGCCGTGCGCGCCGGCTACGCCCACGGCTGGCTCATTAATACGTACATTCAGGGCAGTTACCTCCATCAGAAATACCTGTATGGTCGGTTGGGTAAACCCGGCGGGCGCTGGCATGTGGCCGGTGGTATCAATCACCAGGTGCAGTGGGCCGGGCAGGCCAACTACCTGCGCGGTACCGACCTGGCCGTCGATGGCCGGCTGCCTTCTGCCTTCAGCGATTACCTGTCTATGATTACGGGGCGATATCCCGACGCCCTGCAGAATGACCGGTTTACGGGTTTCGATGGCACCAATCGCATCGGCAACCATCTGGGTACCTATGATCTGTCGGTCGACTACCGCAGCCGCCGGGCGAGCTGGCTGCTCTATCACCAGCATTATTACGAAGATGCGTCGGGGCTGGCGCTTCAAAATCTGCCCGATGGCCTGACGGGTTTGCGGTGGCAACGCGGAACGGGTAGCCGGGCACGTTTTCAGCTGCAGCGCGTGCTGGTCGAATGGCTGACAACGATGAACCAGAGCGGTAGTCAGTTCGATCCCGCTGCCCGGTACCAGGGGGCCGATAATTACTTCGATCACAGTCAGTACCGCGAGGGGTGGTCATACCGGGGTAAAACCCTGGGCACTCCGCTCATTGCCCCCCGCGGCACCTTCGTTACCAGCATAAACGATACCTATACGGGTGGCGGGTATTTCCCGAACAACCGGCTGTCGGCCTGGCACGCCGGGCTGATTGGCGCGTTTCGGAAAGGCCCTGTGCTGACCCTGCGGCTAACCTACAGCCGGAATTACGGTACCTATATCCAACCCTACCCCGCCCCCTTCCGGCAGTTCTCGGGTGCCGCATCGGCCCGCTGGGCATTGCCTAAACGACCGGATGTCAGTCTGTTGGCAACCCTCGCCGTGGATCGGGGTGAGCTGTATCCAAACAGCGTTGGCTCGTTTTTGAGTCTGCAAAAACGCTGGTAAGCGGTTAAGCCTGGACCGTTGCCTTTATTTTTAACCTTTTTTTAATAGGCTGCAATCCGAGTTTGTTTCCTGTGCGTAAGCGACTGAGGCTGTTTGCCTCGCGCAAGCGAAACCTGGATACCATTTAAACTCAACTGTATGCTTACCCGTACCTCTCTCCGCTTATCGGCGGGTTTACTGGCCCTGGGGGCTATGTTCGGACTCGAGTCCTGCACTGACCACCGGCTGTCGCCCGACCCGACTTCGCTTCCCGATGCGCAGTTCTACGCCATCAATGATGCCAACCAGCTGATGCGCTTCAGCGTCCGCGCTACATCTACCCCCCAGGCAACGGTAGCCGTTACGGGTATGCAGCCGGGCGAGCAGCTGCTGTCGATCGATTTCCGGCCGGCTACGGGGCAGCTCTACGGGCTGGGCAACACCAGCCGTCTGTACGTCATCAACCCCAACACGGGCGTTGCACGGCCGCTGGGTCTTCAGTTTACACCGGCCATCAACGGTTCGATCGTTGGTATCGACTTCAACCCGACGGTCGACCGGCTGCGGCTGGTTACCAACGCAGGTCAGGATCTGCGCCTGAATCCAGAAAACGGCGCTGTCGTAGCAACGGATGGCGCGATCAACGGTGCCCCCGGGGCTACCATCTCGGAAGTAGCTTACACCAACAACCGGGCGGGTGTGACCACGACCACCCTGTATGATATCGACCCAACCAACGATAAACTCTACAAGCAGGATCCGCCAAACAACGGTACACTGGTTGAAGTGGGCTCGCTGGGCCTCGACATCACCGGTGCAGCTGGCTTCGATATTGCACCGGATGGCAATGCCATTGCAGCTGTGCGGTTCAATGGCCGTTCAGAACTGCAACAGGTAAACCTGACCACGGGCCGGCTGCAGAAACTGGGCGACCTGCCTGGTAACATCATTGGCCTGGCCATTCCGACGGAGCCTGTGGCTTACGCTGTCGATGGTTCGAACATGCTGTATATCTTCAACCCAATGAACCCCGCACCGATCATGAAGGCGCTCACGGGTCTGCAAATGGGTGAAACGATCGGTGGTCTCGACTTCCGGCCGGCCAACGGTCAGCTGTACGCCATTGGCAGCAGTAGCCGGATCTATACGATCAACACGGCTAACGGTGCCGCTACGGCCGTTGGCTCGGGGCCCTTCACGCCGGCCATCAACGGCAATGACTATGGCTTCGACTTCAACCCCACCGTCGATCGGATCCGGCTCGTAACCAATACTGGTCAGAACCTGCGTCTGCACCCCGACCTCGGTACGGTGGCCGCTACGGACGGTAACCTCAACCCTGATGTGCCGAACGTAACGGGCGCTGCCTACACGAATAACTTTGCAGCTGCTACAAGCACCGTGCTGTATGATATCGACACCCGCACCGGCAACGCCATGCTGTATCGGCAGGATCCGCCGAACAACGGCACGCTGGTTGCCGTCGGCTCGCTGGGTCTTCAGATCGAAGGCAACAACGGCTTCGACATTGGCGGTACGTCGGGCACGGCTTACGCCCTGCTGCGCACGACCGGTGGTGCCACGGGTATCTACACGATCAACCTGAGTTCGGGTGCCGCCACGATGGTATCGTCGCTGCCTGGCAACCCCACCCTGCGCGGTTTCGCACTGGGTCTGGGCTTCTAGGAAACCCGGTCTTTTCGCACACAAACAGACCCGCTTTGCCTCGGCAGGGCGGGTCTGTCTGCCTGTAAACGTTAATAAAAACGGCCTCGCTGCTTCTGAGCAGCGAGGCCGTTTGCTTCGATTATGTAGGTGACCCCATTCCTAATAGACAACAAACCGATCGTAAAAATCGGTAGGACTGACTATAAGAGTACTCCCGATTTGTTCCAGCGGAAGCAGATGCCTGGTATCGCCAGTTATAAGAAAATTGGCATCAACAAAAAGGGCTGCCTGCAACACATAATTATCGTCGGGGTCGACACTATGGGTAGGCAGTTCGTTAAATGGGTAAACGAGTTGCGCGTCTGCTCTTACCTGATCAAGAATGGCATATTGTATCGGTACTGGTAAGCCGAACTTAGGCCTGCTCAATACACGCTGGAGTTCGTCTAACAGCCATTCGGTTGTAAATACGCTATATCGTTCAACACAATACTGATACACAATTCTTGCTTTACCTCTGAAAACGAAAGCAGAAATCAAGACATTCGTATCAAAAACCAGTTTGGCCGCAGACGGTATTTTGCCGTTCATATCTTGCTGTTACGCTTCGCAAAACTAAGCACGGTATCGACTATAAAGGGGGGGACGACAGACAGCAAAAACCTATACTAAATTTTATGATACTTCCGTATAGATATCATCGTCGGTGAGGAAGCCTGCTGCTTCTATGTGAGGTTGTGATTCCTGCTGAATCCGATCCATGCGTAGCTGTCTCAAATAATTACTGATCGCCTTTCGAACCAGGTCTGCTTCTGGCGTTTGTAATGAGGATGCCACCTCCTTAAGATCAGTGGCTACTTTATCATCCAGTTCAACAGCGACAACAGTCATAGTGCTTTATCTCTTTGCAGATACACGAATATCTATTCTTTAAACGCAAACTGCAATAAAACAGTTGTGCCACCCCATATTGGGGTGGCACAACTGTTTTATGCGGACAAGAAATAGTTTTACCGGCTCAGGTAGAGATTGCGCTCGGCATAGACCTTCTGGAAGAAGTCGTCGTGCAGATCGTCGATAAAGTAGATGCCTTCGCCCGTTGATTTCATCTCTGGTCCCAGTTCCTTGTTCACATTAGGGAACTTGCTGAACGAGAACACGGGAATCTTGATGGCGTAACCCTTTTTGACGGGTTTGAAGTTGAAATCCTTCACCTTCTTGTCGCCCAGCATCACCTTCGTGGCGTAGTTCACATAAGGTTCCTGGTAGGCTTTGCAGATAAACGGCACCGTGCGGCTGGCGCGGGGGTTTGCTTCGATGATGTAGACAACCTCGTCCTTGATAGCGAACTGAATGTTGATCAGGCCGACGGTTTTCAGCGCTACGGCGATCTTCTTCGTGTGTTCTTCGATCTGGCGGATCACGTTGTCGCTCAGGTCGAACGTGGGCAGCACGGCGTAAGAGTCGCCCGAGTGGATACCGGCTGGCTCGATGTGCTCCATGATGCCGATGATGTATACATCTTCGCCGTCGCAGATAGCGTCGGCTTCGGCTTCGATGGCGTTTTCGAGGAAGTGGTCGAGCAGAATGTTGTTGTCGGGGATATCCTGCAGAATCTTCATCACATGCTGCTCCAGCTCGTTTTCGTTGATGACGATCTTCATGTTCTGCCCGCCCAGTACGTAGCTGGGGCGCACCAGCAGCGGGAAGCCCAGTTCGCGCGAGAGCTCGATAGCCGCTTCTGATTCGCGCACCGTACCGAATTTCGGGTACGGAATATCGAGTTGGCGGAGCATGGCCGAGAAATGGCCCCGATCTTCGGCCAGATCGAGCGCTTCCCAACTCGTACCGATAATTTTGATCCCGTAGCGTGTCAGCTTCTCGGCCATTTTCAGGGCGGTCTGGCCACCCAACTGTACTATTACCCCTTCGGGTTGCTCGTGCATGATAATGGCATGCACATGCTCCCAGAAAACAGGCTCGAAATACAGTTTATCGGCAATGTCGGGGTCGGTCGAAACCGTCTCCGGATTGCAGTTGATCATAATGGTTTCGTAGCCGGCTTCTTTGGCGGCCAGTACCCCGTGTACGCACGAGTAATCGAACTCGATACCCTGCCCAATCCGGTTGGGGCCGGAGCCCAGCACCACCACTTTTTTGCGGTTGCTGCGGATCGACTCGTTGCCGGGCAAGTCCGAAACGGGTTCGGGCCGGTCGAGCGTGATGGGCAGCTGGTTGTTGAAAGTCGAATAGTAGTAGGGCGTTCTGGCCTCGAACTCGGCCGCACAGGTATCTACACACTTGAACACCCGACGGATGTTGTGGCGCTGGCGGTAGTCGTAAATCTTGCTTTCGCGTACCTGCAGAATATGCGCCAGCTGCCGGTCGGCATAGCCTTTTTGCTTGGCGGTGCGCAGCAGCTCGGGCGGCAGGTCGTCGAGGTCGTACTGCTGAATTTCGCGCTCCAGCTCGATCAGCTCTTCAATCTGGTGCAGGAACCAGGGATCGATGCGGGTCAGCTGCTGAATGGTCCGGAACGACATCCCGGCCTTGAAGGCGTCGTAGATGTGGAACAAACGGTTCCAGCTGGGGTGAGCCAGGCTTTGCTTCAGCGCGGCCATATCGGTCAGCTCGCGGCCATCGGCGCCGAGGCCGTTGCGCCGGATTTCCAGACTCTGACAGGCTTTCTGGAGGGCTTCCTGGAAGTTGCGGCCGATACCCATGGCTTCGCCTACCGATTTCATCTGCAGGCCCAGCGAGCGGTCGGCACCGGGAAACTTGTCGAAGTTCCAGCGCGGCACTTTTACGATTACGTAGTCGATGGCTGGCTCGAAGAAAGCGGAGGTGGTGCCCGTGATCGGGTTGATCAGCTCGTCGAGGTTGTAGCCAACGGCCATTTTGGCGGCAATTTTGGCGATGGGGTAACCCGTTGCTTTCGACGCCAGGGCCGATGACCGGCTTACCCGCGGGTTCACCTCGATCACGATGATATCGTCGGTCTGGGGGTTTACCGAGAACTGGATGTTACAGCCACCCGCAAACTGGCCGATACCCGCCATAACCCGGATGGCCAGATCGCGCATTTTCTGATAGAGCGTGTCGGGCAGGGTCATGGCCGGCGCCACCGTGATGGAGTCGCCGGTGTGAATACCCATCGGATCGAAGTTCTCGATAGAGCAGATGATGATGAAGTTGCCGTTATTGTCCCGCAGCAGCTCCAGCTCGTACTCTTTCCAGCCCATCACGCTTTGCTCAACCAGCACCTCGTGAACGGGCGACGCATGTAACCCGTTGGTCAGCGCCTTATCGAATTCTTCGGGGGTGTTCACGAAGCCACCACCCGTACCGCCCAGCGTAAACGAGGGGCGAATAACAAGCGGGAAGCCGATTTCCTGGGCAATCTCCTTACCCTCCAGAAACGACCGGGCCGTGCGGCCTTTGCAGACCCCGGCGCCCAGCTGCAGCATCAGCAGCCTGAATTTTTCCCGGTCTTCGGTTGTCTCGATGGCCTTGATGTCGACCCCGATGATCTGTACGTTGTACTTCTCCCAGATACCGGCCTTGTCGCAGTCGATGGCCAGGTTGAGTGCCGTTTGCCCGCCCATGGTTGGCAGTACGGCGTCGATGGGGCGGCCCATCTCCTGGTGCTTCTTCAGAATCTCGACAATCGACTTTTTCTCCAGCGGCAGCAGGTAGACATGATCCGCGTTGATCGGATCGGTCATGATGGTAGCCGGGTTGGAGTTGATCAGCGAGACCTCGATACCCTCGTCGCGAATGGACCGGGCGGCCTGCGAACCAGCATAGTCAAACTCACAAGCCTGACCGATGACGATGGGGCCGGAGCCGATAATCAGAACCGAGCGGATGTTGGCGTTTTTTGGCATTTTTCAGCAGGACAATGAAAAATGTACAATAGGAGATTGTACGATGAACGGTTGTATTCGACAGTACGATGACTTTCAGACCGTTGGAGGGGGGCTAAAAATCCTGCAAAAGTAGACCATGTCGGGGGGAATGACAAGCCAAAGCCTGCAAAACCCTGCACGGCCTGTTGCCGCATCTGGTTCGCTAGGCCATCGTGATCTGATCCCAGCGGCTCTGCCGGTAGCGGTTGGCCAGTAGCCACAGCGTCAGCGCAGCCAGCGGAATACCGGCCCACACGCCGTACGGAATAAGTGACAGGGCGTAATGGATGCCACCGATGGCGCTCAGAACCACCATCAGAATAAGGCCCCGGCCGGTATTGCTCTGATTTACGGCATCGACGGCCACCGAAAAGGGCATGTGCCGCTGCGACAGCAGGGCCGATGCCAGCACCATGTTCAGGATGTTCAGGTAAGCCAGTACCACATCGCTGCTGCGTTCCAGCCCGTAGCGGTACAGAATATAAACCGACAGTAGCATGTAGAACGGCGTCAGGAGCTTCACGACCACGGCTTTGACCGCGCCAAGCAGCACGAAGCCCGGTTGCCGGATGGGCGCTGACCCGTATAGCCACGACGCCCGAAAGTTGTCGGATGCCGATAGCTGATACTGGGCTACCATGCCGTAGAGGCCCGCAAAGTAGAGGGCAAACAGGTAGAAATGTGATGAACTGCCCAGCTTCGAATAATTGTACGACATGATAACGGTGTAGGCCAGCCCGAAGCCCAGTTGCGGGTAGGTCTTGAGCTTGAACTTGCGGTCGCGGCTCGTAATGCGCCATACAAACAGAAAGGCAGCCCGCTCGAGCGGGGCGCTTGTTGCCCAGCCCGCCAGTCGGTTCACCAGCGACGGTGTCGCCGGTGTCGTCGGGTCAACGGCCGGGCTGGCAGCTGGCCGGCTGTCCTGGTCGAGGCTACTGAGTTTGTGGCTGAATGAGCCCGTCAGAAACCGATTCATGAACCACAACCCACCAAACGGCATCAGCACAGACAGGCCAAGCATCAGCAGGTGGGTCTGGTCGAACCAGCGCAGCATCACGGCTTCGATGGCGCCGGCCATCCACATAGGCGGCACCAGCAGATGCCATGGCTGATGCGCCATCACGGCCGTATTGCTCCCCAGCTTTGGCATCAGCTGGGGCAGTAGCTGGTAGCCCCCGTAGAAGGCAATGGCCATGACGATCTGCGTGTAGTTGATAACCTCGCGCAGCCGCTCTTCTCCTATAAACTGCATCAGCCCCAGGTACAGTAGGTTGGTCAGAAACACCGTAAGCATAACCGACAGCAAACTCATGAGCAGGCATAGCAGGCCAATACCCACGCCAAACCGGATGCCGAGCACAAGGATACCGCCCAGACTGGCGGCCAGCGCGATTGAAAAGAGGTAAACCGAAATGTGCACAACCCGGGCTACCCACAGCGTACGGCTGCTGACGGGGCGAGGCAGTATGATCTGATTGTCAGACGAGTCGAGGATGATCGACGAGAAGTCGGAGATAAGGGTCATGGCGCAGAGGGCCATCACGTACGAAAACTCCAGCGTAAGCGGCAGAAACAGGGTATCCGGCTCCACAAAACTGAGCGTAGCCACGGCAAACAGCCCACCAAACAGGGTGTAGAACAGCAGCACCCACAGAAAGGTATTGTTGCGCTCGCCCGACTTCTTACCGTATCGGCCCAGCGTGGTGTAGCTGCGCCGGTTGTCCATCAATAGCTTTACCCGCACAATGGCGCGCAGCTGCGGTACGTCGACACCCGCCAGCCGGAACAGGGGGGCCAGCCGGTCGATCAGGGCTACCAGAATTGCCATCATGGTTGGTTAGTCGATCAGGGTCTGAATAAACGCCCCGGCCACGTCGGTCTGGCCATCGCTGCCGGTCATTTCGGCAAAAAGCTGCTCGAGCGATTCGGGCCGCTGGTGCTGCAGCTCGGCAAAGGTGCCGTCGGCCAGAATCTGGCCCTGGCTGATGATGATGATGCGGTCGGAAATTTTCTCGACCACGTCCATAATGTGCGAGCTGTAGAAAATGGTTTTGCCACTGTTGGCCAGCTGCCGGATAATTTCTTTCACCAGCACCACCGCGTTGGCGTCGAGGCCTGACAGGGGCTCGTCTAGAAACACTACGTCGGGGTTGTGCAGCAGCCCCGCAATGAGCAGTACTTTTTGCCGCATTCCCTTCGAGAAGGTGGTCATGCGGGCGTTGGCGTGGTCGCTAAGCTGAAAAAGCCGGAGTAGCTCGAGCGCCTTGCGGTCGATCTGAGTTGGGTCGAGGTCGTAGAGCTGCCCGATAAACTGCAGGTATTCGAGTGGCGTCAGCGAGTCGTAGAGAGCCGCGTTTTCGGGTACGTACCCGATCCGGCGCTTGATGTCGAGCGCCTGGGTGCGCACATCCATGCCCAGCACCGTGGCCGAACCGCCAAAGTCGGGCAGCATGCCGATGAGTACTTTCAGCGTGGTGGATTTGCCCGCGCCGTTTGGGCCGATATAGCCCACTACCTGGCCGGCATCGACGCGCAGGTCAATGCCTTTCAGAATCAGGGTGTCGCCGTAGGATTTAGTCAGGTTTTGAATCTCGATAACCGGAGGGGTAGTCACGCAGCAAGGGGTCAGTGTACCGAAAGGTACGAAAAAGTCCCGCCCGGCAGCAAGCCAGACGGGACCATCGGATACAAGCGGGATCGGCTGGTTAGGCAACCGTCTCCGTAACGTCAACCAGGTTGTGTTTCATCAGGTATTCGGCAATCTGAACGGCGTTGGTGGCGGCTCCCTTGCGGAGGTTATCGGCCACAATCCACATGTTCAGCGTTTTAGGCTGCGTTTCGTCGCGCCGAATCCGGCCCACAAAGACTTCATCTTTGCCGTGGGCGGTGAGGGGCATCGGGTACAGGAAGTTTTTCGGATCGTCCTGCACGATAACACCATCGGCGTTGCTGAGCAGTTCGATGACGTCGGCCAGTTCGAATTCGTTTTCGAATTCAACGTTGACCGCTTCCGAGTGGCCCCCGATGGTCGGGATGCGCACCGTGGTGGCCGTTACCTGAATCGACTCATCGCCCATAATCTTCTTCGTCTCGTTTACCATCTTCATTTCCTCTTTGGTGTAGCCATTATCGAGGAATACGTCGATATGGGGCAGCACGTTGAGGTCGATGGGGTGCGGATACACCTTATCGGCGTCTTTGTTGCCGGCCCGCTCGGCAAACAGCTGATCGACGGCGGCTTTGCCCGTGCCCGTTACCGACTGGTAGGTCGACACCACAATGCGCTTGGCTTTGTAGCGATCGTGCAGCGGCTTCAGGGCCACCACCATCTGAATGGTCGAACAGTTGGGGTTGGCAATGATCTTATCGGCCGGTGTCAGGGTGTCGGCGTTGATTTCGGGCACCACCAGCTTTTTAGTTGGGTCCATGCGCCAGGCCGACGAGTTATCGACAACGGTGATGCCGGCTTCGGCGAAGCGGGGGGCCAGGGCGAGCGAGGTGCTGCCACCAGCCGAAAAAATCGCAACGGCAGGCTTGGCCGCAATGGCATCCTCGAAGCTAACGACCGTGTACGATTTACCCTTGAACTCGACCTGTTTACCAACCGACCGCTCGGACGCAACGGGAATGAGTTCGGAAACGGGGAAGTTGCGTTCGGCCAGCACCTTCAGGATTTCGCTACCGACTAAGCCAGTAGCGCCTACGACTGCGATTTTCATACTGATTTTAACAATTAATTACGGAATTGGGGGCAAAAGTACGGTTAAAAACGCGCGGATGTGAAAAACAGCCTAAAAAACTTAACATGCCTACCGTCCTGTTTTCCAGCGGATTTTTACCCCAATGTGACGACGTTGTCATAAACGCAAACGCGCCGGCTGAACGTGGAATCGGCTAGTTGATAGGCGAGCTACCCAATAGGTAAGACGATAGGGTAAGCAGTAAGAATCAAAACGTCACGATCCTGGCCGGCGTCAGGCAGGCCGTCAGGGGGATGTCGGTCGGTTCGACATCGGCGATGTGATCGATGGGGGGGAAGAGCGATAAGCCTATCCGTGCGCAGTCGGGGCGGCAGCTGGCCAGAAAGCGGTCGTAATAGCCTTTACCATAGCCAACGCGGTGGCCACGGCGATCGAAGGCCAGCAAAGGTACCAGCACCAGATCGATGTGCCGGGGCGCAATGGTCACCAGCGCATTGCCCGATGGCTCCGGAATACCCCATCGGTTTTGCGTCAGGGGGGTATCGGGCGTGAGGGCGTAGTGCGTAAGCAGACCGGTCTGGATACCCGTTACCGATACTACTACTTGTACCTGGGGCCATTCCCGCCAGATTGTATGGATCAGGGGCCAGGTGTTCACCTCATGGTGCTGCTTGATGGGCAGAAACACATGCAACAGCGCGGGGTGCTGGAGCAGTGTACGCGTGTAGGTGAAAAAATGATGGGTCAGCAACGCGCTGCGCCCGGCAACCTCAGCCGGGGTCAGGCTGCGTCGGGCAGCCAGAAACCAGGTACGCAGGCCTGCTTTGGTAACGGCAGCGGGCTCCTCGGGCAGCATGGTCAGGCTTCCAGGCAGATATACATCCGGAAATCGAACGGATCGAAAGCCGCCTGCATTTTTGAGAGAAACGATGCGTCGTTGAGCGCGAAGGTCAGGTAGTTCTCCGTGCGTTCCTGCGGCCCCCCGTTCGGGAACAGTTCGTCTTTGACCGCCATCAGCTGCCGCAGCCCTGTTTCCTGATTCCGCTCTTCGGCCCGGCGCATTTTCTTCTGCAGCCGCACCACGGCGTTGGCAAAGCGCTTAGTTTCGGCCAGCACCGCTTTCTCCAGCGTCGGATCGACCATCATGGCTTTGTGCAGCAGGGCATCGAGTCCCTTGTTGACCAACTTGTTCTCGTTATCGAACGAAAGACTATGCCGCGTGTGGTGGTCGACAAATTCGCGTTTGAGGGTCAGATCATCTTTGAACAGTTCCTCTGGCGTCAGGCCCAGCTTATGCACACGCCGGGCGCTGACCCGTGGCACATACAGGGCGAAGTTACGCGGCATCAGCACCGGAAACGGGGTCTTGTACTGGTCGAACACGCCCTTGAGCTGCAACCAGTAAGGTACTTCCGACGGGCCACCGATGTAGGCCAGGTTGGGCAGAATCGTTTCCTGATACAGCGGCCGCAGCACCACATTGGGACTAAACCGCTCGGGGTGTTCGTCGAGCAGCGCCAGTAGTTCGGCTTCCGTAAACCGAAGTTTGGTGTGCAGCACCCGGTAGGTGCCGTCGTCGAGACGCTCAAGACGCTCCCGTAGCTGATCATCGAGATAAAACAGGTTGATAGCGCGGGGGGCAATCACCGTTTTGTAGCCCAGCGCCGACAGTTCGGCCGTACGCTCGTCGACCAGTCGACCGGCGGTTTGCTGCAGCAGGTCGTCGCGCATGATGGGCGCAAACACCCGTTTCAGGGCGGCATCATCGGCATCCAGGCAAACGAGCCCATCGGCACCAAACAGCTCGTTTACGTAGTAGCGAACGGCGTCGGCCAGGGTATTGTGTTGCAGATAAGCTTCTTCGAAAAGCCGCAGCTTTTCGGGAATCTGGGCAAAGAGTTGCTTCAGTTCCTGCGGATTCATACGGCCAACGGCTCCGGCCTGTTCCGTTTCCCAGACGTACGACTTGCCCGACAGCGAAACGTGGTTGATCTCGGCGAAATCGTGGTCTTCGGTGGCCATCCAGTATACCGGCACAAACCGGTGGTCGGGATAGGCCTGCTGGAGTTCACGCGCCAGGTTGATGGTCGTAATCAGCTTATAGATGATATAAAGCGGACCCGTAAAGATATTGAGCTGGTGCCCCGTCGTAACCGTAAAGGTTTTGGGGTCGAGCAGCACCGAAAAGTCGGGTTTATTAGCAATGGCTGCGTACTGCCGGTCGAGCGTATCGACCAGTACCTGCCGGGTGGCCGCGTCGACTTTTTTTTCCTCGATCTGCCGGGCAAAGGCGGCCCGGTCAGGATATTGGTTGTAAAACGGTTTCAGACTGTCTTTCTGGGCAATATAGTCGAGAAAAAGCGGGGAAAACTGGCTCGTCGATGCGAGGGGCAGGTACTGACAGTCCATGCAGGCGTTGCGTTTTACAGGGGGCAACAACAGAAAAACCCGCAAGGTTCGTAGCCTTGCGGGTTCGCTGTTACTGCCTGTGCAGTACAGGAGTCAGCCGGCGCGTCAATACCGGCCTCACGCTGCCAGCTAGCGGTAAACGACCAGCCGGAAATCAGCAGCTGATTCGCCAGCCAGGGGGTGTAGTTGCCCCCTTCGCCACTGGGTTATGATTAAGGCTGAACCACCGTACCATAGAGGTCGAACTCCTCGGCACGATCGATTTTTACGTGGGCAAAGTCGCCCATCCGCACATACTGCGTGCTGGCCGATACCAGTACTTCGTTGTCTACCTCGGGCGAATCGGCTTCGGTGCGGCCGATAAAATAACCACCCTCTTTTCTGTCGAACAGGACTTTGTAGGTGTTGCCCACCTTCTGCTGGTTCAGCTCTTCCGAAATGCCCTGTTGCAGCTCCATCAGTTCATCGGCGCGTTCCTGCTTCACCTTGGCCGGCACATCGTCGGGCATGGTAAACGAATGGGTATCGTCTTCGTGTGAATACGTGAATACGCCCATCCGGTCGAAGCGCATCCGCTCCACAAAGTCGTACGTTTCGTCGAACATAGCATCGGTTTCGCCGGGGTGACCCACAATCAGGGTAGTGCGCAGGGTAATGCCCGGCACGCGTTCCCGAATGGTCTGTACCAGCTCTTCGGTTTTAGGACGTGTAATGCCCCGACGCATAAGTTTGAGCATCTCGGTCGAACCCGTTTGCAGGGGCATGTCGAGGTACTTGCACACGTTGTCGCGGTCGCGGATCACGTCGAGCACGTCCAGCGGAAAGCCCGAGGGGTAGGCATACTGCAGCCGAATCCAGTCGATGCCTTCGACATCGGCAAGCCGGTTGATGAGGTCCGAAAGGTTCCGTTTCCGGTAGATGTCGAGCCCGTAGTAAGTCAGGTCCTGGGCGATCAGGATCAGTTCCTTGGTACCCCGGCGGGCCAGCGACCTGGCTTCGGTAACCAGTTCGTCGATCGGGCGCGAGACGTGGCCCCCGCGCATGAGCGGAATGGCACAGAACGAGCAGGGCCGGTCGCAGCCTTCAGCAATTTTGAGGTAAGCAAAGTGCGCCGGCGTTGTCAGCAGCCGCTCGCCCACCAGTTCGTGCTTATAGTCGGCCCGGAGGGTTTTGAGCATGCGGGGCAGTTCGTTGGTGCCGAACCAGGCATCAACGGTAGGCATCTCAACTTCCAGCTCGTCTTTATACCGGTGTGAAAGGCAGCCCGTCACATACACCTTGTCGACCAGACCGGCTTCTTTTGCATCGGTATAGCGCAGAATGGTGTTGATCGACTCTTCCTTCGCGTTGTCGATAAAGCCGCAGGTGTTGATGACCACAATGTTGGCATCGTCCTTCTTCGACTCATGCGTTACGTTCATGCCGTTGCCCCTGAGCTGCGTCAACAGCACCTCCGAATCCACCAGATTCTTCGAGCATCCGAGCGTAACGATATTGATCTTATTGGTTTGTACTCCTTTGGTTTTCATGTATTAATACACCGCCTGATGCGTAATCTCAACGGTGAGTGTGCTCCGGCGGTTCCGTTCCACCCGGATTGGGTTGATATTGTTTTGTGTATCCGACAGATTGGCATACAGGCCGTTGGGCTCGCGAACGAGTACGCTGTACCGACCAACCGGCAGTTTGGCGCAGAACGACCCGTCTTTTCCCGACCGAACGGTCAGCACGGGTTTGGCCTGGCCCACCGAGTTGATGAATCCGCCAGACCCGGCTTCAACCTGACTCAGGTTGAGCAGTGGAAAAATAAGTACCTCGCGTTCGACCGGTTGCCCTGCCGATACGGACCGGTCGGGGCCGGGCATCTGGTTGCCCCGTTTCTCAACGACCTTGCCGCAGATACCCTGCCGGATCGATGCGGGTTTCCGGCGCGCCGGCTTCTGGGCCGACACCATGTTGACAAGGCCCAGCAACAGGCCCAGCAGAATGATCCAGGCCGAGGCCGTGCAGGCCCAGCGGGTGCGACAGGCGGGAGCAGTGTTACGGCGCATAGGTTGCGTTGACAACGGTTAAGCAGCGTTCGGCCTGCTGATTTCAGGCCTAATTTCCCCTTTTAGCTGTCTTAGGCTTCAGCGTGATGATGTCCGCTGATAGCTATCCACGGGGGTTACAAAGGCAATGAGAACGCTGGTATGCTTATTTCTTAAAGAACGAATCGACAAACTCCATCTTATTGAACGTCTGCAGATCGTCGATTTTCTCACCCACGCCAATGTACTTGACCGGAATCTTAAACTGATCGGAGATACCGATGACCACGCCACCCTTGGCTGTTCCGTCGAGCTTGGTGATGGCCAGCGCCGTAACCTCGGTGGCTTTGGTAAACTCGGTGGCCTGAATGAAGGCGTTTTGCCCGGTCGAGCCATCGAGCACCAGCAGCACCTCGTGGGGCGCGTCGGGCGTGAACTTCTGCATCACGCGCTTGATCTTGGTCAGCTCGTTCATCAGATTCACCTTGTTGTGCAGTCGGCCGGCGGTATCGATAATCACTACATCGGCGTTCATTTCGGTGGCTTTCTTAACCGCGTCGAACGCAACGGCCGAGGGGTCGGTATTCATGCCGTGCGAAATAACGGGTACGCCAACCCGGTCGCCCCACAGCTTGAGCTGATCGACGGCCGCTGCCCGGAACGTATCACCGGCGCCCAGCACTACCTGCTTGCCACGCTTGTGAAACTGAGCTGCCAGTTTGCCAATGGTTGTGGTTTTGCCCACGCCATTGACGCCGACAACCATGATCACGTAAGGCTTCTTACCGGCCGGAATTGCGAAATCGTCGCGGTCGGACGCACTGGTCACGTCGGTGTCGGAAAGGAGCCCGGCGATTTCTTCGCGCAGGATTCGGTCCAACTCGTCGGTGTTGATGTATTTATCGCGGGCTACGCGGGCTTCGATCCGCTGAATGATTTTAACCGTCGTCTCAACGCCCACGTCCGATGATACCAGTACGTTCTCAATTTCGTCGAGCACATCTTCGTCGACGGTTGATTTGCCCACAACTGCCCGGCCCAGTTTCGAGAAAAAACTATCCTTTGTTTTTTCCAGGCCCTTGTCGAGCGTTTCTTTCTTTTCCTTTGAGAAAAAACCAAATAAAGCCATTGGGGAATGGATTGGGTTAGTGCGTGTGGGCCAGCCTCTGTTGGCCAACGATCGCTAACAAAGCTATAACAAAAAACGTCCCACCGGGCCGGTCAGGCGGTGGGACGTCTGGATGTCCTCGTGCGGTGAGTCAATAACGGACTAGGCTTTCAGGGCCGACTGTACGTCATCAACCGGAACCATTTCTTCCTTGAAGGTGTAAGCGCCGGTTTTAGGCGACTTAACGGCTTTGATGATCTTGGCGAATGCCTTGCCGTTGTCCTTCGTTTTCAGGGTTGCAACTACCTTTTTTGCCATGACAGTCTATGGTTTACAGTCTACAGTAGCGGGTATACGGTGTATCAGGCTGGCTGCTGGTAAGCTGCCCCTGTCTCCGCCCCCTACCTACTTACTTGATCTCTTTGTGCAACGTAACTTTCTTCAGGAACGGATTGTACTTCTTCCGTTCGATCCGGGCCGGCGTATTTTTCCGGTTCTTCGTCGTGATGTACCGGGACATGCCGGGAACACCGCTGTCTTTTTGCTCGGTGCACTCCAGAATAACCTGGATTCTATTGGCGCCTTTCTTTGCCATTGCTTAGTTCGTTTTCTCGATAAGGAGCGCAAAGGTACAAAAATAAATAGTTTCGGCAAGCGGCATTTTTAGAAAAAGTAATGATCTGTAAGGGGTTAAGGCCTGGTTCAGGTCAATTCGCTGGTTTTTCTTGGCCTCACTACCGACCTTTACCGGCGTGACAACCCCTCGTACCATACAGTATGACTATGCGCCCGGCCATTTCCGGGCGTCGGAACCCAATCTGCATCAGCCCGAAACGCTTGCCGAAGGGGAGATGTTGCTGAATATGGGACCGCAGCACCCCTCTACCCACGGGGTGCTGAAACTCGAAGTAATCACCGATGGCGAAATCGTCGTGGATGTGGTGCCGCACCTGGGTTATCTGCACCGCTGCTTCGAAAAACACGCCGAATCGCTGCCCTTCAACCAGACCATTCCGTTTGTCGACCGGCTCGACTACCTGGCAGCCATGAACGGCGAACATGCCTTTGTAATGGGTGTCGAACGGATGCTGGGTATTCAGGGCGACATACCCAAACGGACCGAGTATATCCGGGTGCTGGTTGCCGAGCTGAACCGTCTGGCGTCGCACTTTGTCGGGATCGGTACATATGCGCTTGATATTGGTGCCTACACGCCCATGCTGTGGCTGATGCATGACCGGGAGCATATTCTGCGCCTGCTCGAATGGCTCAGTGGCGCCCGCATGCTGTACAATTACATCTGGATCGGTGGCTTGTTCTACGACCTGCCCGTTGGGTTCGAAGAGCGATGCCGGGAGTTTGTGACCTACGTTAAGCCCAAACTGACCGAACTGCAGCAGCTCGTCATCGATAACCAGATTTTTGTGAAGCGTACGGCCAACGTGGGCGTGTTGCCGTTGCCCGTTGCCATCAACTACGGATGCACAGGGCCCGTGTTGCGCGGCTCAGGCCTGCGCTACGATTTGCGCCGGGTCGATGGGTATTCGGTCTATCCGGAACTCGACTTCGACATACCAATCGGTGAGGGACTGATGGGAACCGTAGGCGACTGCTGGGACCGTAACTACGTCAGGGTGCAGGAGTGCCACGAGTCGCTGCGGATTATCGAGCAATGTCTCGATCGGTTGCTGGGCGACTACCGGCGCACTCGCGACTACGATCCGCAGGCGGTAGTGCCCAAAAAGATACGGCCCAAAGCCATGGATTTTTACGCCCGGGCCGAAAGCGCCAAAGGCGAGCTGGGTTTCTTCTTCCGAACCGATGGCCGGTCCGACGTACCGGTGCGCTGCAAGGCCCGCGCCTGCTCGTTCCACAACCTGTCGGTAATCGGTGAAATCAGCAAAGGGGCCATGCTGGCCGACCTGGTGGCCATTATCGGTTCAACGGATATTGTGATGGGCGAAGTCGACCGGTAACTAGTCGACAGCGTCGAGCACCAGAATATCGGGTGTGTTACGACCAAAGCCGTCGTAATCGAGGCCGTAGCCCAGCACGAAGCGGTTCTCGATCTCGAACCCGACATAGTGCAGTTCGACGGGGTTGACCAGTGCCTGTGGCTTGAAGAGCAGCGTAGCAATGGCAATCGATGCGGGCTGTTTTTCGCCCAGTTGCCGGCACACTTCGGCAATGGTCAGGCCTGTATCAACGATGTCTTCGATCACAATCAGATCCCGTCCTTCGACCGATTCGTTAAGCCCCAGAATTTCCTTCAGCGTTCCGCTCGACTGGGTGGCCGTGTAGGAGGCTACCCGGATAAACGTAATCTCACAGGGGATAGTGAGTCGTTTCATCAGATCGGCCGCAAACAGGAACGCCCCGTTGAGTACCACAACAATCAGCGGCTGCCGGTCGGCATACTGCTGGTTGATCTGATCGGCCAGTTCGCTGATCCGCTGTTGCAGGGCATCGGCGCTGATAAAGGGAACGAAAGTTTTGTCTTTAACGGTCATACTGAAGTGTCGGCGAAGGCCAAAGATAAGGCCGGGGGGGCGATGCCGACAAAAAAAAGGCGAAAAAGACGCCCGGGCAAACGGAGTGCCGACCGTTTACGTTCATACCATAGGCCGGCCATAAACGGCCTGTTCTACAGCTAATCAGGGGCATAAGCCCACGCACACACACGCATGAGAAAACTGATGTTGACGGTATGGTTGACGGGTTTGGCCCTGCTGGCGCAGGCGCAACTCTACGACCCGTCTGCCTTCGACAAGAAATATGACGGGTTGCTCAAGCATCCCGGCGTGCAGATTGAATCGGCCGAGGCCATCAATCAGATGTACAATTACAAGTTCTACGAAGCGGACAAAGAGTTTCGCTGGCTGCGGCTCCGTTATCCGAAGCACCCGATGCCTTACTTTCTGATGGGGCTGGCCGAGTGGTGGAAAATTGTGCCCAATACCGAGGTTACCGACTACGACGACCGCTGCCTGATGTACATGGATTCGACGATCAACCTGGCCGAAAACCTGTACGAAAGCAGCGAGAACAAGCTGGAACCGGCTTTTTTTCTGGCTGCGGCTTATGCCTTCAAGGGGCGGCTGTACTCAGAGCGGAAGCAATGGGCCAAGGCCACGCTGGCGGGTAAGAATGCGCTTAAATACTTCAACAAGTGCAAGGGCAACGCCGATTTCAGCCCGGAACTGCTGTTCGGTGATGGAATGTACAACTATTACGCCCAATGGATTCCGGAGAACTATCCGCTGCTGAAACCAATTCTGATGTTCTTCCCTAAGGGCAACAAGCAGACCGGTATCAAGCAGTTGGAGAAAACGGCCAACAGTGCGTTTTACACCCGGGTGGAGGCCCGCTACTTCCTGCTGCAGATTTACAGTATGGAAAATCAGTACGACAAAGCGTACGACATGGCAAAATACATGTGGGAGCAGTACCCCGACAATCCATTCTTCGAGCGGTATTACGTCCGGTCGGCGTTTGTGGTGGGTAAGCTGGCCGAAGCCGAGCGGTTATCGAAAGATATGCTGGAAAAGATTGGACGCACACAATCGGGTTATGAGGCCGTGAGCGGCCGGACAGCGGCTTATATTCTGGCCTACATCAATCAGCACTTCTACCACAACAACGCGGTCGCCAAGGAGAACTACCAGAAGTCGATTGATTTTGCTAAACAGACTAACTCGACCAATGCCGGTTATTACTGGTCGTCGGTGCTGGCGCTGGGTAAGATTGCCAACGAAGAAAAAAATTATGACCTGGCGCAGACTTACTTTAAAGAAGTGATCGACAAGGCAGAGCGGAAGTCGAGTCAGTATAAAGATGCCAGGAAGCTGATCGACGAAGGTAAAAAGTCGAGACGGGACGAGCGACGCAAGCGCCGGGAACAGGGTTAACCCGGTCGTAGCTACGAAAAAAAGGCCATGCGCTACGGATTTACCGGGCGCATGGCCTTTT
The DNA here is from genome assembly GCF_054778875.1 of Spirosoma luteolum. Taxonomy (NCBI): domain Bacteria; kingdom Pseudomonadati; phylum Bacteroidota; class Cytophagia; order Cytophagales; family Cytophagaceae; genus Spirosoma; species Spirosoma luteolum. The sequence goes on along the minus strand of NZ_BAAGZE010000023.1, from coordinate 522,300 downwards.
TCGTGAGGAACAAGAGCCTCAGGGAATGGGCAACACCTTACTTTCCTTGAACGTCGACATAATAACCATCGTCTGGGTATTGGCGACTTCGTTGATTTCGTTGATTACGTCCAGCATCAGGGCCTGATAGGTCGAGATATCGCGCGAAACAACTTTGAGCAGAAAATCGCCCGAACCCGTGATGTGATGACACTCGATGATTTCGGGGATTTTGTTGACCTGATCGACAAACGACATGGTCGTGTCTTTCTTGTGGCCCACCAGCGTTACCATGACAAACGTAGTAACACCGAGGTTGACTTTATCGCGATTGAGCTGCGCGTGGTAGCTCTGAATGATACCTGAAGTTTCAAGTTTCTTTACGCGTTCCAGTGTGGGAGCAGGCGAAAGCCCGATTTCCTTCGAAAGCTGGGCGTTGGTGATTTTTGCGTTGGACTGTAAGATCTCTAGCACATTACGGTCTATCTGATCTAACTTTTGGCTCGACATAAACGAAGCGATCTGTTGAGGTGGCTGTTTCAGTTCGGTGCAAGATACTTATCTTTCCTAGGAAAAAATCTAAAAACATATTGGTTTCCTGCAAAAGGCGAAACAATCGTTTGCTTTTCCGTACCTAAAACGGCACAAAACTACGGGAAATCTGGCGTACGCCAAACGCTAGATTTATCGTTTGGTTATCTTGTTATGCGTCACTGTGCGTTGCTGGTTCGAGCGAAAGCGGGCATCATCGACGGCCGAGCGGGCCGCATGTTTGGTGGCCCGGCCCTGCACACGGGCGCGCCAGAGTCGCCACGAGGCCGGCTTCAACGACCGACGCATCAATTCGATAACGCCCTGTTCGGCAAGGCCAAACTGGGCTTCAATGGCGTCGAAGGGCGTCCGGTCTTCCCAGGCCATTTCAATTATCCGGTCAATATCATCGTCGCTCAGGACAGGGGCATCGGGTTTTTGCTGCATACAGTCCTAACAACCCGTAGGGGCTGGTGGTTAGCCTGCCGGTTACTTTTTTGGGACGAGCTGCTGCCCGGCCTGCCCGAGCAGATTCCAGATCATGACAAACTGCTTCGTCAGTTCAGGATCGGTGTCGATGTCGATGTTGGTCATTAGCAGTCGGCCCAGCCCTGTCTGCGGATCAAAAAAGAGGAAAGCTGTTGCGCCGGGGTCACTGCCCGTGTGGCCAATGAGGCCATTGCTGCGAATGATCCAGAACAGCCCGGCGTTCGACTCGCGGGCTGGCAGACCGCTGGGCAACGAAGTGCCTTCGAACTGAGGGGCCAGCACAGCCTGTATGCCTGACGGCGTTAGCAGGCCCGTACCGCCAGCACGGTTGGCCAAAATCAGGCGCAGATACCGGGCCAGTTCGTGGCAGGATGTACGCAGATTACCATCGGGATACGTGATCGACGTATATGACGGGTAGCTACGCTGCTCACTGGAATAAGCTTTGGCCTGCAGGCGCGGGTCAATGTCGACGCCCGACCAGGCTGAATGCGTCATACCGGCGGGTAGCAGAATATGCTGTCGGGTATAGTCGGCGTATGACTGGTTTGTCTGCGTCTCCACGATCAGTGCGGCCAGCGCAGCACCCATGTTGGTATAGGCATAAGCCTGACCAGGATGGGTAGGGGCAAATTGTTGCGGGCCGTAGCGACTTCCGCCGGGGCTCAGGCACGACGCTAAGAACGAGCGCAGCGTTTCCTGTTTATACCGACCGGATCGGTCGTACCCCTTTAGCTGGCTAATCGGTACTGTGCCGCCCCGGGGCGCCATAAGGTAGGTCTGCAGATAGGTCCGCTCATTGTCGACAAGGCCCGATGTATGCGTGGCCAGATGACGCACCCGAATGGTGTCGGTCGGGTAATGCGGGTTCACAACCCGAAACGGCAGCAACGAATTGATGGGCGTATCGAGTGTAAAAAGCCCTTTCTCGACGCACTGCATCAGCGCGACGCCGATCAGGGTTTTGCTCACAGAGCCAACACTCTGAATGGTGGCGGCCGTGTAGGGCCGTTTGTTTTCCCGATCGGCCCAGCCGAATCCGTGTTCGTACCAGACGCTGTCGGCATTGATCAGAGCAACGGCGAAACCGGGCAGTCGCGACGCCCGATAGCGCGCCTGAAGGTGTTGCGTAAGGGTATCGGGCTGATGCTGAGCCCGCCCTGCCAGGACACAGCCTAACAGGATCAACGTGATACAGAAACGAAACATGAACAGCGTAAAAAAAGAGGCAGCTATTGGTTGAAACCAGCGAAAACCAAAGCGTAAAGCCGCGTGTTTTGCTGGTATGAAAATGCGAAAGAAGGCAGATTTGCCCACAAAATTGTGCCCCGTCTGTAACCGGCCCTTTGCCTGGCGGAAGAAATGGGAGCGCAACTGGGATGAGGTTGTCTACTGCAGCGATGCCTGTCGGGCCCAGAGTAAGCGACAAAAAACGAGTGCGTAGGCAATAGGGGTGTGCATCCCTATCGTTATTTTTGGCGATTAACCCTGCCTTCAATGCGCTTTCTCCGCTGCCTTTCCTTTCTTTTTCTGGTTCTCCTGATCGATAGCTGTCGGCGTCCGCAGCCGGTGGTGGTTCGTCGACCGCCGGCCGCTCGCCCTGGCCCGGCCCGCCCGCCCGGCGCCCCGCCAACATCCCCCTCCGTAGGGGGTCGCCCCGCAACGCCCAAGCAGCCAGCGCCGAAGCCAGCGCCACCCATCACCGTGATTCCCGAGTCGGCTCCGCTGGATACCGATGCGGCTGGTCAGGCACCAGTGCCCCCCAAACGCGAATTCAGGGCGGTGTGGGTTGCTACGGTCGACAACATCGACTGGCCCAGCCGGAAAGGTCTTCCCGTAGTGGACCAGCAGCGCGAGATCGTGTCGATGTTCGATATGCATCAGCAGATGGGCCTCAACGCTGTAATCGTGCAGATCCGGTCGGCTGCCGATGCATTCTATGCCAAGAGTTCAGAGCCCTGGTCGGAGTGGCTGACGGGTCAGCAGGGGCTGGCCCCCGAACCCTTCTACGACCCTACCGAATTTATGATCGAGCAGGCGCACCTGCGGGGGTTGGAATTTCATGCCTGGTTTAACCTCGACCGGGCTACGTTCAGCAAATCAGCCAGTGTGGCACCGACCAATATCGTTTATCGAAAACCGGAGTGGATGCTGGAATACGGCGGCCGGAAGCTGTTCAATCTGGGAATACCGGCGGTGCGCTCCTACATTGCCGGTATCGTGGCCAACGTGGTGCGGGAATACGATGTCGACGGTATTCACTTCGACGATTATTTCTACCCCTACGCAGTAGCCGGTCAGACGCTGCGCGACGATAGTACGTACCAGCGTAATTTCAACGGCATGACCAAACAGGACTGGCGACGCGACAACGTGACCCGGCTGATTCGGGAACTGCGCGATTCGATCCGTGCCAACAAACCCTGGGTCAAGTTCGGCATAAGCCCGTTTGGCATCTGGAAAAACAAACGAAGCGATCCGGCCGGCTCGGAAACCGACGGGGGACAATCGTACTACGACAACTATGCCGACACACGGCTGTGGATGCGCGAAGGGCTGATGGACTATATTGTGCCGCAGGTTTATTTCAGCACCGAATTTGGCCGGGCGCCCTACAAAACCCTGGTCGACTGGTGGACGCGTAACCTGACGCCTACCTGCCACCTCTATATCGGGCAGGGCGCTTACCGGGTGGGCCGCGGGTCGGAGCGCGATCCGGGCTGGGGGCGCTACACCGAGTTTCCGGAGCAGATGCGGTTCAACCGGCAGCGCCCCGGTGTGCAGGGCAGTGTGCTGTTCAGTGCCAAAAACCTGCAGCTGAATCCAATGGCGTTCCGCGACTCACTGCAAACCAACTTTTACCGACATCCGGCGCTGGTACCGGCCATGCCCTGGCTCGACAGTATTCCGCCCCTGCCACCGCGCGATGTGCAGGCCGCCGATACGCCCGACGGTATCGAACTCTACTGGCACGAGCCAGCCCCCGCGCTTGACGGCGACGAAGCCAACGCGTATCTGGTGTATCGGTTCGATGGGCCCCGTTCACACATACGGCTCAACGATCCACGCTGTATCGTGGGGCGCTGCATCGGTAGCACAGGTACCCGCTTTGTCGACAAAACGGCCCAGCCCGGTAAGAAATACATTTATGTCGTGACGGCAATCGATCGGCTCAACAACGAAAGCCGCGAGGCCATCATCCGGGTCAGGCACTAAACGCCCCCATCACCTCATCGAGCGGGCGGGCATCCGGAAAGAAGCTGACCAGTCGCAACAGAATGCCTTCAACCACCGCATCGGGGCAGGAGGCTCCGCACGTCAGCAGAATCGTGACCGGGTGGTGATCGGGCATAAAGTGCTCCGTCACAATTTCCTGCTTCGTCGCACTGTCGAAATGCCGGATCAGCTCGGGCGACAGAATTTTCTCGACCGATTCAATGAAGTAAGTAGGCAGTTTCTCGGCACACAGGTCGACCAGGTGGGCGGTATTCGACGAGTTGTAACCGCCGGCCACAACGGCAAAGTCGGCCGGGTGCGTCAGTAACGCGTAGGTAGCATCCTGGTTGTCGTTGGTTGCGTAACAGAGCGTGTCGCGGGTATTGGCAAAGTGCGCATCGACCTGGTCGGGTGTCAGTGCGTAATGACTGATCATGACCTGCCGCAGGTAGTCGGCAATGCCCTGCGTGTCGGAGGCCAGCATGGTTGTCTGGTTCACTACGCCAATGCGGGTGAGGTCGCGTTGTGGATCGAAGCCAGTCGAAAACTGGCCGGCAAACTCGGCGTAGAACTGCTCGGGCGGGAGCGTTCCGGTGATGTACAGCGCCAAGCGTTGGGCCTGTTTCATATCTTTCACAACAACGGTCGGCGCGCCTTCCTTGCTGTGCGAGAACGTAGCCCGGGTTTCTTCGTGGCTGGGCTTCCCGTGTACTACAACCGTATAATCTTTCTTACCAATCTGACTGGCTTTGTTCCAGACTTTCTCCACAAACGGGCAGGTAGTATCGTAGCGAGCCACGTCGAGCCCAATCTGCGCCAGTTGCTGCTGCGTTTCGAGGGTGGTGCCAAAGGCCGGAATAATAACCACATCGTCGGGGTGAAGTTCCGACCAGGGCAGCAGTTGTCGGCCAGCCGTATCCATGATAAACCGCACCCCGCGCGCCTGCAGATCGGCGTTGACGTCGGGATTATGGATCATCTCGCTCAACAGGAAGATACGCTTGTCGGAATTTTCGGCGATGGCTTTGTAGGCAATCTCCACCGCGTTTTCGACGCCGTAACAAAAGCCGAAGTGCCGGGCAATCAGAAACCGAACTGACCCAAAGTCGAGCTCGGTAGGCGTGAAGTCGCGTTTGAGTTTATCGCGTTTGCGCCGAAACTCTTTCAGCGGGGTAATGATACGGCTCCGGTAGTACTCGGGAATGTCGAACGATTTCATGGTCTGTCGGGACTCGGCCAGCTAGTGGGGCAAAGGTACGCAGCCCCACAGAATCAACAATCCGGCCGCCCCCTTCGTTCTCGTTGGGGCCGGTTGCTCCCCGGCTCCTGTCTGGTATGGCCCGTCGGCTCCTCAAATACAAAGATTACGATATACAGTCCGTCACGACCGTCGTCGATCCCGACGGCCCATCTCCGCGTCGAAATGCCAACATCGTAGCCTGGGCCATGCCCACCGCCATGGATGGCAAAACGCTGGCGGTTGCGCTATACAAGGTTGATTACACGATCGAACTGGTACGGGCAAGTGGGGTGTTCAACCTGAATTTGCTGGCCACCGACCAGCTCAACCTGGTTCGGCGCTTCGGGCAACAGTCGGGTCGTACACGTGACAAGCTGGCCCGAATACCGCATGCGCTCGACGACCGGGGCTGCCCCTTCCTGACCGATGCCATCGGCTTTGCCCAGTGCCGGGTGCTGACATCGGTGGATGGGGGCGACCATGAGCTGTTCATTGCCGAGGTGTTAAAACAAACGGTACTGCACCCCGACAAGGTGGTGATGACCTATGCCCTGCTGAAAGAACGAAAGGTGGTTAGAGGGTAATTTACAACTCAGGGACCCGGCTCAGAATATCGTCGAGGTATTCGCGTGAATTGGCCAGCCTGGGCACTTTATGCTGCCCGCCCAGTTTGCCCCGTTGTTTCATCCAGGCGTAGAACGTACCCCGCGCCACCACCCGGATTCGGGGTAACTCGAGCACCATGTCGTTGTAGCGCTTGGCGTCGTAGTCAGAGTTTACCTGCCGCAGCGTCTGATCGAGCAGGTGCGTAAAGCGCGTCAGGTTGTCGGGCTCGCGGGTAAACTCGATAATCCATTCGTGCCCTCCACGGGTGCCGTTGCCCATGTAAACAGGCCCGGCGGTATAATCGGCAATGATGGCGCCCGTGGCGTTACAGGCAACCGTAATGGCGGCCTCTGCATTCTCAACGATTACTTCTTCTCCGAACGCGTTAATAAAGTGCTTGGTGCGCCCGCTAACCTTGAGTCGATGGGGGTACAGCGACGTAAACCGGATGGTGTCGCCTACTTTATAGCGCCACAACCCCGCATTTGTCGATACGACCAGAGCGTAGTTGCGATCCAGTTCGACTTCGTCAATCGTTAGCGCTTTCGGAAACGGCTGATCGGCTTCCTCAATAGGCACAAACTCGTAGAAAATGCCGTAGTCGAGCATCAGCAGCATCTGGCCCGGCCGCCCCATGTCGTCCTGAATGGCAAAAAAGCCTTCCGACGCATTGTAAACCTCCTGGTAGTGAACGGATTTAGATGGAAATACCTGCTGCTGGAATAGCTCGCGGTAGGGCTGAAAGTTGACGGCGCCGTGCACGAGCAGTTCGAAATTGGGCCATACTTCCAGAATGTTCTGTTTACCGGTACGCGCCAGAATCTTGTCGATGAGCACCAGCCCCCAGGTGGGCGCCCCCAGCATACTCGTAACGTTCTGGTGCTGGGTAATCTCGGCCATGCGCTCCATTTTGGTCTCCCACTCATCGAGCAGGGCTACATCGATCGACGGCGTCCGGATAAACTGGGCCCAGCTTGGCAGGTTTTTCATGACCACCGCCGAGACATCGCCGGCCGCTCCGTTAGAGCCCGACGGATTGGGGTGCAGACTGCCACCGATGGATAATCCTTTCCCCTCGAAAGTGCGGCTGTCGGGGTTGTTGGCCACGTAGAGGGCCATCATGTCTTTCCCGCCCTTGAAGTGGGTCTCATCGAGCGATTCAGGGGTGACGGGAATAAACTTACTACGGGCGTTGGTCGTACCCGACGATTTGGCGAACCAGCGAACCGGCGAAGGCCATAATACTTTCGATTCACCCGCCATGACCCGCTCAATATAAGGAAACAGGTCTTCGTACGTCGAAACCGGAACCTGCTGTTGAAAATCAGCTATGGTCCGAATAGCATTGTAGCGGTACTTTTTCCCCCATTCGGTCGACCGTCCGGCCCGGATGAGCTGCGTAAACACCTGCTGCTGCACCCGACCCGGGTGATTCATCATGGCCTGTATGCGCGGCAGTCGCCGTTGCAGGAGCCATTTTAGCGAGGTGTTCAGAAACGTCATAGTGCAAAGGTTGGCAGAATCTACGCGCTTAGGCAGCTTCGAAGGAGAAACTTACGAAACGAGCCGTTGGTTTACAAGCGAAGGGCCCGATCGGGGTAGTCGGTAATCAATCCATCGACCCCCCACGCCTTTAGTCTGGCCATATCGGATGGCTTGTTCACCGTCCAGGGTACTACCTGAATATGCTGCGCATGGAGCCGGGCAATGGTTGCTTTACGCAGCAGCCGGTAGTAAGGACTGTAGATGTCGGGCCTGAAACCGAGCTGCGCCAGATTTTTATCGACACCATGCAGGTTTTCGACCAGCGCAGCCAGCCGCACCTGCGGATAGTGCCCCGCATCGGCCGCCTGTTTCCAGTGCTGAAGCACAGCGAAATCGAAACTCTGGATAATGATTCGGCTGGCCGCCAGCCGGGGCTGCAGCACAGCCAGCACCCGGTCGCAGAAGGCTGCGGGCTGCGGCTGGCTCTGATCGTATTCCGCCGGTTCGCTCTTGATCTCGATGTTATAGGCGCAGGGGGCCTGCTGATGGGCTGTCTGGTAGGCCTCAACCGCTTCGATGACCTCACTCAGCAGTGGTTTACAGGTTTTCTGGCGCTGCTGTTCCGGAAAGCGTGGGTTTCCGTTTGAACCGGTGTCGTACTGTCTGATCTCGGCATACGACATCCGGTACAGGTTAAGGCTTTTCTGAGCGGACCGTGAAACGGGTTTGCCCGTTGGATCGATGCTGAAATCGGCATTGAAATACGGTTCGTGCGATACCACCACCTGCCCATCGCTGCTGATCACCACATCGAGCTCAAGCGTCGTAACACCCAGTTCGAGGGCTTTCAGAAAAGCTGGAATGGTGTTTTCGGGCATCAGGCCACGGCATCCCCGGTGCCCTTCAATATCGAAAGAGGGGGGCGTAAAGGCAGGCAGTGCGGTACTCATCAGGCAGCAAAAGAGAAGGAGCGTACGCATACAGGGTCGGGTGGTAACGACGACCAAAAGTACAGGATCTGCGTCAGAAGCCGGCCATTGGCAATGGCTGGCCGACAACGTGGGTAAAAGAATAATTTTTAGTTGATGAGTGCAATTGTAAACTTGCAGTTCCATTGTCGACCGCTCATCGCCTATATGCGTTATACGAAAGCAATTACTGTTACTGTACTGACTGTGGCCCTCGTCTGGGCGCTGAACCGCCCCTGGGGAAGCGTTCCGGCTTTCGGCCCGCTGATGAGCCCTTTCAGCGGGTTCTGGCAAAACGCGGAAACGATCAGCACGGCTGATGAAGACATCAAACTGGGGGAAACCCGGGAGCCGGTAACCGTGCTGATGGACGATATGGCCGTTCCGCACGTGTTTGCCCACAACGACCACGACATGTACTTCGCTCAGGGGTATCTGACGGCCCGCGACCGGCTCTGGCAAATGGAGTTTCAGACGCATGCTGCCGCCGGCCGCGTATCGGAACTGGTGGGTGAGCGGGCCCTTGAGCTGGACCGGTTCAACCGCCGGCTGGGTATGGGCTATGGCGCCGAACAAACCCTGAAAGGTATGGAACAGGACCCGCAGACCCGTGAGGCACTGGATGCCTATACGGCAGGTGTGAATGCCTGGATCAGCTCGCTGACTCCCGCGACGTACCCCATCGAATACAAGCTGCTCGGCTACGCGCCCGAACCGTGGACACCGCTGAAATGCGCGCTGCTGCTGAAAGTAATGACCAGCACGCTGGCCAGTGGAGCCGATGATCTGCTGATGACCAACATTCTGGCTAAATACGGCCCTACGATTACCCGTGATCTGTTTCCCGATTATCCAACGCACGAAGATCCAATCATTCCGGTCGGCACCAAGTGGCCCTTTACACCGCTGCCGCTCCCTAAAACGTCGGTCGATAGTGGCCTGCATCAACTGGCGGCCCTGACTAGTGGACTGTCGGCCGTCCATCCCCGTGCCAACCCGGCTATCGGCTCCAATAACTGGGCCGTAGGAGGGCAGAAATCAGCTACGGGACGCCCCCTGCTAGCCAATGACCCACACCTGACCCTGAGTTTGCCCTCGATCTGGTACCAGATTCAGCTGGTTTCGCCCACTGTAAACGTATATGGGGCATCGTTGCCCGGTGCGCCTAACGTGATTATTGGGTTCAACAAAAATGTTGCCTGGGGCGTCACCAACGTCGGAGCCGATGTGCTCGATTTCTACGCGATCAAGTACAAAGATGCCAGCCGCAAAGCCTACTGGCACGATAACCAGTGGAAGCCGACCCGACAACGGATCGAGCGCATTGTGGTCAAAGGGAAGCCTGATGTTATGGATACGGTGTATTACACCCACCATGGCCCGGTGGTGTATGAAGCCGGGGCAAAAGCGTTTAAACGTAATATACCAGTGGGCTACGCGGCCCGCTGGATTGCCCACGAGCCGTCGAACGAGATGGCGTGTTTCTACCGCCTGAACCGGGCCCGTACCATCGATGATTACCGCAAAGCGTTGAGCTACTACGTGGCTCCGGCGCAGAACTTCATCTTTGCCGATAACCAGAACGACATTGCCATCTCGCCCAATGGACGCTACCCGTTGAAGCGGAAAGAACAGGGCAAATTTCTGCTCGACGGTACCAACCCCGCCGACGACTGGCATGGCTACGTACCCGCTGAGCAGAATCCGCTGGTAATCAATCCGCCGAGAGGATTCGTGAGCTCGGCCAACCAGTCGTCGACCGACCCGACCTACCCCTATTATATCAACTGGTCGTTCGCGCCGGCCGAGCGGGGCCGCCGGATCAACCAGCGGCTGACCCGGATGAACCGGGCTACCATCGATAGTCTGCGGCAACTCCAGAACGACAACTACAACCTGCGGGCTGCTGATGCGCTGCCAACGATGCTGTCGATGGTCAATATCAATGCCCTGACGCCTGCTGAGAAGCAGGCACTGCAGACACTGCGGCAGTGGCGACTCAATAACGACCCCGGCGAAATAGCCCCCACAATCTTCACCGAATGGATCGAGCGTTTCATGGATGCCGTCTGGGCCGATGATTTCAACAAAAGTGACACGTTGCCCATGCGCCTGCCGACATTCGATCGCACGCTGACGCTGATGCAGCGGGATTCGGGGTCGCACTGGTTTGACAACACCAAAACGCCCGTTCGTGAACACCTGCCGCAAGTGGTACAGATGAGTTTTCGGGCTACCTGCGATACGCTTAACCACCGGCTTGGGGCCATGGGGCCGCGCTGGCAGTGGGCAGCCGCCAAGGGTACCGATATCCGGCATCTGCTTCCGGGCGTCGATGCGTTCAGCGTGCTAGACCTTAATATTGGGGGTGGAGCCGGTATTGTCAACGCCACCACGGAGCGAACAGGTCCCTCGTGGCGGATGGTGGTGGCTCTAGGTCCGCAGCCCAAAGCCTATGGTATATATCCGGGTGGGCAGTCGGGGAACCCCGGCAGCCCCTATTACCAGAACATGATCGAGACATGGCGTACCGGCCAGCTCAACGAACTGCTTTATCTGACCTCCTCGCAGGCCCGCCATACCCGCCTGAAACGCCGGTTGACCCTTAACTAGCCGCAACTAAACCAACCATACGTATGCTTCCTATTTTATTGATTGCGCTCCTGAGTGGCCTGGTTCAGCTGGTATTGCCCTGGTGGAGTGCAGCCCTTGTGGCCTTCGTCGTATGTTGCTGGCGCAGCCGCAGCTCAGGCGGAGCCTGGATGGCCGGTTTTCTGGGCGTTGGTCTGGTCTGGCTTGTCTACGGTCTGGCCATTCACCTGCGTACCGATGGCATCTTTACGGCCCGGATGGGTGAACTGCTTTTCAAACGCCAGGGCGCGGTGCTGCCGCTGCTGGTAACGGCGGTACTGGGCGGGCTGACGGGTGGGCTGGCCGGCCTGTCGGGTTACCTTGTGCGAGCGGCTTCGGCAAACAGCCGGGTCTCAACCCCGCCAAATGCATAATTCCACTACCTTTGCGACTCCAAACTATCACCAAACAGCCAATTACCTGTGAAGAATGCCTCACTGATTATCAATGTCGTTCTGGCAGTTGCCGTAGCGGTTCTGTACTACCTGCATTTCAAAGACCGCCAGCCCGACAGTGTGCCAGTGGTTAACAAACCTGCCGAAGCCAAAGGCCGGCAAATTGTGTATGTAAACGTTGACTCGCTGCTGACCAAATACGACTTCTTTAAAGACACGCAGAAAGTGCTGGAAAGCAAGCGTTTCCAGCTCGAAAACGATCTGGCTACAAAAGGCCGGAACCTGCAGAATAAAGTTCAGTTTTTTCAGCAGCGTGCAGCTACTATGACCCAGGAGCAGGGCCGGGCCACCGAGGCTTCGCTGCAGAAAGAGCAGCAGGACATTCTGGCCTATCGGGAACGGGCGGCCCAGAACCTGGCCAATGAGGAACAGACCAAAAACAAACAGCTCTACGACCAGATTTACGATTACCTGAAAAAGGTGAATGCTCAGAACAAATACGAGTTCGTGCTGGGCTATACCAAGGGCGGTGGTATCCTGTTTGCCGATCCGTCGGGCGATCGCACGTCTACTGTGCTGGAAGGGCTCAACAAAGAATACAAAGAGAAGCAGGCTGCCAAGAAATAAGCTGGGCAGTCGAACCGAAAAGGCCGTGAACGAACTACCGGTTGGGAGAATCGTTCACGGCCTTTTTGTATCCGTTCCGGTTTGTGGCACTGTTGTTGGTTGTATAGTAAAAAACGACCAGGCAGTAACTTGAAGGAGAGTCTTTTTGGGCAATGCAACGCTAACCGACTGTCGGTTGGTGAAAACAAGGCTTTGAACCGCTCAGGCACCGTTTTTGCTGATTCGAGCCCATGGTACTGACCGCACTGTCGGGCAGATTTACTATGACCATCGCTTTGGTTTGGGCCGGTGCTGTATCGGGTCTTGAGGCTGTGACTTCGTTACCGTTTTTACAAACGCAAACACCGGCCCACCAGGTGGCTTCGGCAGCCACTTCTTGAGAGTATTCTTTTCGGGGTTGGTCACAAACCTCCTGCAACGTTTACGGGTTATGGGCTGATACCGGTTACCTTTACCGGATCAATCGATTAACCTGTATGGCATCCACCTCCATCGTAAAGCGTGTCGACATTCGTAACAGACGGGCTTCATTTGAATATTCGTTTCTGGAAACCTTCTCGGCCGGCATCGTACTGACCGGTACCGAAATCAAGTCGATACGGCAGGGTAAGGTAAACCTGCAGGATGCGTATTGCCTCATTCTGAACGAGGAACTGTTTATCCGGCAGATGAATATCTCGCTCTATTCCGAAGGGACGCACTACAACCACGAGCCCCTGCGCGACCGGAAACTACTGCTGACCAAGCGGGAAATTCGCCGGCTGTCGGAAAAACTCAAAGATCAGGGGCTTACCATCGTGCCGATTCGCATGTACACCACTGACCGCGGCTTCGCCAAAGTCGACATCGCACTGGCAAAAGGGAAAAAGCTGTTCGATAAACGCGACAGTATCAAAGAACGCGATGTGCAGCGGGATATGCAGCGCGAACGCTACTAATTCGGAGCCCTTTTACGGGTAGTCGGGTAGTGGCTAATATTTGTCTACGGCTGTTGCTGTTGTGTGGATAACTCTGTAACTTGCTACCGTACAGAGGCATCTAAACGCGATATGGGCAGGAAAGTATTAGTCTTAAATCAAGATTACAGCGCACTCAGCATCTGCTCCGTCCCTAAAGCATTTTTGCTGGTTTATTTAGACAAAGCCGAACTTGTTGCCGAATCGGACCAGTTTATGCTCCGGACTGTCTCGGCCGAGTTTCCCATGCCAACCGTCATTCGGCTGCACCGCTACGTCAGCCTACCCTACAAGGGCGTTATGCTTACCCGGCAGAACATCTTCAAACGCGACGGGCACCGTTGCCAGTACTGTGGTACGGCGGAAGAACTGACCCTCGACCACGTCATTCCTAAATCAAGGGGAGGTAAAACCAGTTGGGACAATCTGGCTACGGCCTGCAAACGCTGCAACTCGCGTAAAGGCGACTATACCCCCGAAGAGGCCAACATCAAATTGCGTCAAAAACCGTTCAAGCCCACTTTCTTAGTGTTTCTCCGGGACTTTTCCGGCACGATCGAGCAAAGCTGGCTGCCTTTTCTGGCGCGCAAGGAAAAAGCATTTCGGTAGGTAAGACAGCGTAACGCAGGCGGTTCTGTACCAGATTCTATTTCGGTCGAAATAGGGCTGGGGGCAGAACCGCTCTTTTTTTTGCCTTGATGCCTTGAAATCAACCCTTTTGGAACTAATTGTCAAAACCAAACGCTATCTTTGCAGTCCTTTTTCAGGAAAAAAATAATCAACCAAAAAGTCAGTCCGCCCTTGACCCACGGGCTGATGTACTGAGCGGGTCAGGAAACCTTTTTTTATGAGCAAAACGCAACAGCGCGAACTGCCCGATTTTGATTGGGACCGGGCAGACAACAAAGGATTTGGTAGTGGCTATTCGGACGCTGAGCGCGATCGGATGCTGGAACTGTACGACAATACCCTGTCGGAGGTTAAAGAAAAAGAAGTGGTGATGGGAACCGTGGTGGGCATCACAGACCGTGAGGTTCTGCTCAACATCGGCTTCAAATCGGATGGTCTTGTTCCTGCTTCGGAGTTCCGGGATATGCCCGACCTGAAAATGGGCGACGAAGTAGAAGTTTACGTAGAAAACCAGGAAGACCCCAATGGTCAGCTTGTGCTTTCGCGCAAAAAGGCGAAAGTGATCACGGCCTGGCAGAAAATCCAGCGTGCGCTGGACGAAGACCTCGTTATCGATGGCTTCGTGAAACGCCGGACCAAAGGTGGTCTTATTGTCGATATTTTCAGCATCGAAGCCTTCCTGCCCGGGTCGCAGATTGACGTTAAGCCAATTCGTGACTTCGACGTATTCGTTGGCAAGAAGATGGAGGTTAAGGTCGTTAAGATCAACTATGCAAACGACAACGTTGTCGTATCGCACAAAGTCCTGATCGAAAAAGACCTGGAAGCTCAACGCGCTCAAATCCTGAACAACCTCGAAAAAGGTCAGGTTCTGGAAGGTGTGATCAAGAACATGACCAACTTCGGCGTGTTTATCGATCTGGGCGGTGTCGATGGTCTGCTGCACATCACCGATATTTCGTGGGGCCGTATCAGCCACCCTTCGGAAGTGCTGCACCTCGACCAGAAAGTCAACGTGGTTGTTCTCGACTTCGACGAAGACAAAAAGCGGATTTCGCTGGGTATGAAACAGCTGCAGGCTCACCCATGGGAAGCGCTGTCGTCCGACATTCAGGTTGGTTCGAAAATCAAAGGTCGGATCGTTAATGTTGCCGATTACGGTGCATTCCTCGAAATCATGCCAGGCGTAGAAGGTCTGATCCACGTTTCAGAAATGTCGTGGTCGCAGCACCTGCGTAACCCACAGGAGTTCCTGAAAGTAGGCGACGAAGTAGAAGCACAGGTGCTGACGCTGGATCGTAACGATCGGAAAATGTCGCTCGGTATCAAACAACTCACCGAGGATCCCTGGACCCGTCCTGAGCTGCGTTCTAAATACGCGATTGGTACGAAACACAAAGGTCTCGTGCGCAACCTGACCAACTTCGGCCTCTTCCTCGAACTTGAAGAAGGTATCGACGGACTCGTGCACGTATCGGATCTATCGTGGACCAAGAAGGTGAAACACCCTTCGGACTTCATTAAAGTAGGCGAAGAACTCGAAGTGGTTGTGCTGGAGCTGGACGTTGAAAATCGTCGTCTGGCCCTGGGTCACAAACAACTCGAAGAAAACCCATGGGATACGTTTGAGTCGGTATTTGCCGTAGGTACCGTGCATCGTTGCACGATCCTGAGCAAAAACGACAAAATGGCTACCCTGGAACTGCCCTACGGCATCGAAGGCTTCTCGTCGCTGAAAAACCTGACCAAAGAAGACGGTACGTTCGCTGAAGTAGGCGAATCGCTGGACTTCCGGGTTACGGAGTTCTCGAAAGAAGAAAAACGGATTATGCTGTCGCATACCCGCACCTGGCAGGAGAAGAATGAGCCACAGCGTGAGCCGAAGCCAGCCAAACAGGCTTCGAGCAAACCAACTCAATCGTCGAACCAGCCGGAGCGTGGCGCAACGCTGGGTGATCTCGATGCGCTGGCCGCTTTGAAAGAGCAGCTGGAAGGTCGTAACTAAGCGATATATGTGTTGAAAAGCCCTGTTGCCAACGGCAGCAGGGCTTTTTTTTGCAAAGGCGGCACCCACAATCTAATAAAATACTATATTTGCACTCCCGAAACGGGTCTTAGGGCTGTTTTGGGAGTAAACATGGTTCCGTGGCCGAGTGGCTAGGCAGAGCTCTGCAAAAGCTCGTACAGCGGTTCGAATCCGCTCGGAACCTCCGTAAAGGGCAGGTAAAACTGTACACAAAACCATTCGGTAGCGACCGTCGTTGAGCGGTCCGGCCGAATGGTTTTTTTTTGCAGAACAAACGCATAAACAGACGGTTAGGCGGGTGTTGGCGGGGGTATAGAAAGGCGTTGGTTAGAACCTGTATAAATAAAAATGAGGTTTAAAAATAACTCAAGGCCAACTTTTGCCTATACAGTGATCGTATCGTACTTTTGTGAGCCAAGAAAAAGGCGTTAGTGCTTATGTTGATTCAACCAATTAATATGCGTCTCTCTATGAGTCGTTTATACAAGGTTTTTGGGGCTGCGGCTCTTTCTCTGACGTTGATCGCAGGGAACACTCAGGTATACGCTCAGGATTCGGCAGCCGCAGCTGCTGCTCCGGCCGCAGCCGCGGCACCAGCTGCCGGTGGTGCCGGAGACGCCGAGAAAGGCAAAACGCTCTTCACCAACAACTGTGCACAGTGTCACTCTACGGGTGATGACGTTGTTGTCGGGCCCGGCCTGAAAGGGGTTCAGCAACGCACGCCCGGCAAGGAGTGGCTCTACAAGTGGATCAAGAATTCATCGGCTGTTGTTGCCAGTGGCGATGCCTACGCCGTAGGTGTTTTCAACAAGTTTGGCAAAGTGCAGATGTCGAGCTTTCCGAGCCTGTCGAACGCTGACATCGACGGAATCCTGGCTTACATCGATCAGTCGAGTGCACCAGCCACGGCTGCCGCTGCTCCTGCGGGTGGTGGTACCACAGCCCCTGCTGCCGCTGCCGCCACCACGTCGGGTCCGTCCGAACTCTTCACGTTCGTTTTGGTCGCTTTGCTGGTCGTTATGGTACTGGTACTGGGTGTACTGCTGACGATTGTAACGATCCTGTCGAAAGCCGTTACGCCGACAACAACTGATGGAACGACGACAGCTCCGTTCGGTCAGCGCCTGAAAGAGGGCCTGTCGACCGCTTTCAATAATTCGACACTGCGCTCGATTGTGATCTGGCTCTTCCTGCTAGTTGTAGCTAAAGAAACAATCGATGGCGCCTATAGCATCGGCGTTCAGCAGGGCTACGCGCCAAAACAACCCATTGCTTATTCGCACAAGCTGCACGCTGGCCAGTACAAAATCGATTGTAATTACTGCCACACGGGTGTTAACAAAGGAAAGAGTGCTACCATTCCGGCGGCAAACATCTGTATGAACTGCCATGGGGTGATTAAGAAAGAGTCGCCCGAGATTCAGAAGATTTATACGGCCATCGAAAATAATCAGCCGATCGAATGGATTCGGGTACACAACCTGCCCGATCTGGCTTATTTCAACCACGCCCAGCACGTAAACGTTGGTAATGTTCAGTGCCAGACCTGCCACGGTGAAATTGAAAAGATGGAAGTTGTTGAGCAGCGATCGTCGCTGACGATGGGCTGGTGTATCGACTGTCACCGCAAAACGGAAGTCAACACGAAAGACAATGCCTACTACGATAAGCTGGTCGCTCTGCACAAAAAAGAAAGCAAAGAACCACTTAAAGTTGCCAACATCGGTGGGCTGGAATGCTCGAAGTGTCACTACTAAGATCAATGAATAATGAACAATGCATAATGTGCGCTTGCCGATAAGATAGCCGCTCATTGTTCATTACGTTACATACATTATTCATTTCAGCGACGGCTGGATTACAACTACGCATGGAAAATACATCTAAACGGTATTGGAAAGGGGTTGAAGAGTTGCGCAACGATGCGACATTCGTCAAAAACGCCAATAGCGAATTTGCCAATCCTGATCTAGGCGAATCGTCGGAAGATCTGGAAGGTTTGCTCGGCGGTTCGAATACACAGCGCCGTGATTTTCTGAAGGTTATGGGTTTTGGCATGGCAGCCGTTTCGCTGGCCGCCTGTGAAACACCTGTTCACAAAGCCATTCCTTATATCAACAAACCGGAAGGCACCTTCCCGTCTATTTCAGATTACTATGCGTCGACCTACACAGACGGTGGCGACTATGCCGCCATCCTGGTAGAAACCCGCGAAGGTCGCCCCATTAAGATTGAAGGTAACCCCTTGTCGAGCATTACGAAGGGAGGCACGACGGCCCGCGTACAGGCGTCGGTTTTGTCGTTGTATGATATCGATAAACTGAAAGGGCCCAAGCGCGGTGAAACCGACATTGACTGGGCAACGGCTGACAAAGAAATCGCAACTCAGCTGGCTTCGGTAGCTGCCCGGGGTGGTGCCATTCGTATTGTAACCGGTACGATCCTGAGCCCATCGACCAAGGCTGTTATCGCTGATTTTGTTGCCAAGTACCCAACGGCGCGTCATATCATGTACGATGCCAACTCGGCGTTTGGCATTGTTCAGGCTAACCAGGCTTCGTTTGGTCAGTCCGTAATCCCCGCTTACGATTTTAGCAAGGCGCAGACAATCGTAAGCATTGGTGCTGATTTCCTTGGTACCTGGGTTTCTCCGCTGGAAAACGCAAAATCATATATCCAGACCCGTAAAATCGGTGCTGTTGGCGATGGGAAGAAAACCATGTCGCGGCACTACCAGTTTGAAACCGGCCTGTCGATGACCGGTTCAAATGCTGATTACCGTTCGGCGATCAAGCCTTCGCAGGAAGGGCTGGTTGTGGCTGCTCTCTATAACAAAGTGGCTGCCAAACTGGGTGGTACTTCGGTCGCCACGGCGTCTATCGATGTTCCTTATCTCGACAAAGCTGCTGCCGACCTGGTTGCATCGCGCGGCCGGGCTGTTGTTGTTGCGGGTTCCAACGATCCGAACGTACAGATTGTCGTTAACGCACTGAACAGCCTGCTCGGAAGCTATGGTGTTACAATTGATCTGGGTACTCCTGTCAATTACAAACAGGGTAACGACGCCCAGATGAACGCCTTCATCGACGAGGCCAAAGCCGGTCGTGTTGGTGCTGTGATGTTCTTTGGCGCAAACCCCGTTTATGACCATCCCCGTGGTGCTGAACTGGCCGAAGCACTGCCAAAGGTAAGTCTGTCGGTTTCGTTTGCTGATCGGGCCGATGAAACAGCTGCTCTGGCTAAATACATTACACCTGCTCCTCACTTCTTGGAGAGCTGGGGTGATGCTGAGCCTCGTCAGGGTTTTTACAGCCTGACGCAGCCAGCCATTACGCTGATCTTTAAAACACGGCAGTTTCAATCGAGCCTGCTTAAATGGGCCGGCCAGTCTGCTGACTTCCAGGCTTACCTGAAAAACTTCTGGCGTACTAACTATTACGGTCAGGCTACGGGCTTCTCGTCGTTCGAAGCGTTCTGGCTCAAGTGTCTGCACGATGGTGTCTTTGAGCCCAATAAGGGCAAAGCTGCCAGCGGTGCTACGTTTGCGGGCAATGTTGCTCAGGCCGGTGCGGCTATCGCGCAGCGGTACAAGCCTACCACGGGCATGGAAGTAGCCCTTTACGAGAAAGTTGGGATGGGTGCTGGCTCAGTAGCCAACAACCCCTGGCTTCAGGAAATGCCCGATCCCGTTTCGAAAGCCTGCTGGGACAACTATGCAGCGATGTCGCTGAAAACGGCCAAAGACATGGGCGTTGCTCAGAACGACATGGTCAACGTAACGGTCAACGGCAAGTCGGTTGAATTGCCGGTGCTGGTTCAGCCGGGTCAGGCCGACAACACGGTATCGATTGCTATCGGATACGGTCGTGAGAAAGGCGGTAAAGCTGCCAACGGCGTTGGTAAAAACGTAATGCCTTTCGCCAGTTTTGGCAGCAACGCTATCCTCTACACCGCGTTCACCGCCAAAGTAGAGAAAGGAAGCGGTCGGCGTGAAATTGCGCAGACGCAGACCCACGACACGGTTATGGGGCGTCGGGCTGTGCTGCAGGAAGCCCGTCTTGCCGATTATGCAAAAAATCCAAAAGCCGGTCGCTACGAGCCTAAAGTGGTAACGTCGGAAGGTCCATCGGATCCAACAGACATCACGCTCTGGAACGGTTATGGCAAGCCAAACCATTCGTGGGGTATGGTCATTGATCTGAACTCCTGCATTGGTTGCGGTACCTGCGTAGTTGCCTGTAATGCTGAAAACAACATTCAGGTTGTAGGTCGCGAAGAGGTTATCAACCGGCGTGAAATGCACTGGATGCGGATCGACCGGTATTATAGCAGTGATGCAGAAGCTGAAGATTTCTCGGCTCTGGAAATTGCATCGGCTAATCCCGAAGTTACGTTCCAGCCGATGCTTTGCCAGCACTGCAGCAACGCGCCCTGCGAAACGGTATGTCCGGTACTGGCCACTACCCACAGCACGGAAGGGTTGAACCAAATGACTTATAACCGGTGCATCGGTACCCGTTACTGCGCCAACAACTGTCCTTACAAAGTACGCCGTTTCAACTGGTTCAAGTACTTCGACAACGATAACTTCGATTATCACTTCAACAACGATCTGGGTAAGATGGTCATCAACCCCGACGTTACGGTTCGCTCGCGTGGGGTGATTGAAAAATGCTCGTTCTGTGTACAGCGTATTCAGGAGGGCAAACTGACTGCTAAAAAAGAACGTCGCCGGCTTATGCCGGATGAGGTACAGACCGCCTGTGCGCAGTCTTGCCCAACGGATGCCATCACGTTTGGTGATATGAACAACCCTGAAAGTACGATTTCGAAAGTACTCGAAGTAGAAAACGAAGGTCGTGCCTTCCACGTACTCGAAGAGATCAACGTACGGCCCCAGATTTCATACCTCACCAAGATTCGGAATAAAGATGAGGCTCCCAAACAGGAGTCGCGCCAGCCTTCGGAAGCTTAAACGAACGATAGTGAAGGGTGGGAGCAGCCGTTGGCTTCTCCCGCTCAACGAGCATTTATCCCTTTTACTCATTAGCAAAAAAGTACCAATATGTCGCATGTTACATCAGCCGTAAGAACCCCTCTCGTTACCGGCGGAAAAACCTACGCCGACGTGACGGAGGACATCAGCAGACAGGTTGAAGGCAAGCCCACCCGCGAGTGGACCATTGCATTCACCATCTCTGTGCTTGTGCTCCTCTACGGAACCGCCTGCGTGTTCTGGACGTGGTGGGAAGGTCTTGGCGTTTGGGGGCTGAATAAAACCATTGGCTGGGCCTGGGATATTACCAACTTCGTATGGTGGGTAGGTATCGGTCACGCTGGTACGCTTATTTCGGCTATTCTACTGCTGTTCCGTCAGAAATGGCGGACGGCCGTTAACCGGGCAGCTGAAGCGATGACCATTTTCGCCGTTATCTGTGCTGCCAGTTTCATTCTGATGCACATGGGGCGCCCCTGGCTGGCCTATTGGGCGCTTCCGCTGCCTAACACATTTGGCTCGCTGTGGGTGAACTTTAAATCGCCCCTTGTATGGGACGTATTTGCTATCAGCACCTACTTCACGGTATCGCTTGTGTTCTGGTACATGGGTCTGCTGCCTGACCTGGCTACGATTCGTGACCGCGCCCGTAGCAAAGTATCACGGTATATCTATGGTGCATTCTCGCTGGGCTGGAATGGTTCGGCAAAAACGTGGGCCCGGTACGAGTACATGAGCCTTATACTGGCTGGTCTGTCGACACCACTCGTACTATCAGTACACACGATCGTAAGTATGGACTTTGCCACATCGGTTATTCCGGGCTGGCACACCACGATTTTCCCGCCTTACTTCGTTGCTGGTGCTATCTTCTCGGGATTTGCCATGGTACAGAACTTGGTGCTGATTATCCGGGTCGTTTTTAAACTTGAAGACTACATCACACTGGAGCACATCGAATCGATGAACAAGGTCATCACGCTGACCGGTTCGATCGTGGGTGTCGCCTACCTTACGGAGTTCTTCATTGCCTGGTACTCTGGTGTTGAATTTGAGGCTTACGCCTTTATCAATCGTGCTACAGGACCTTACTGGTGGGCCTACTGGGCTATGATGACCTGTAACGTGATCTCGCCACAGCTGTTCTGGTCGCGGTACATCCGCCGGAGCATTGTCTGGACGTTTACGCTGTCGGTTGTCGTGAACATTGGTATGTGGTTCGAGCGGTTTGTAATTATCGTAACATCGCTACACCGCGATTACCTGCCATCGAGCTGGGCTATGTTCCACCCTACGCTATTCGATATCAGCGATTACATTTTCTCGTTCGGCCTGTTCTTTACGCTGTTCCTGCTGTTCTCCAAATTCCTGCCGGTTGTCAATATGGCGGAGGTGAAAACAGTTATCAAGTCGTCGTCTGAGCACCTGCCAGCGTCGGTTTCCGGAGTCGCCAAAGGCGAGCGTGTTGCCAACCCGACCTTCAACAAAAACGTAGATTAACTCCCTGTTTGACGCCAATGCTGCCTGCCAAACAGCGGGCAGCATTGGCCTGAACTACAAACCAATAAGTCCTGATTATGTCAGACGCACACGGTAACAGCAAGTTTCTGGTAGGCATTTACGATGATGACGATGTCGTGCTGGAAGCTGTCAAAGAAGTTAGAAGTGCAGGTGTACGTATCCATGAAGTGTACTCTCCATTTCCGATCCACGGCCTCGATGTAGCCCTCGGCCATCCACGGACGAAACTGGGTATCGCTGCCTTTATGTTTGGCCTATCCGGAACGCTGACTGCTCTGGCGCTGACTTTCTACACCGAAAGTTTCGACTGGCCAATGATCGTTGGCGGTAAAGATTCTTACTCGCCCATCGTTTACGTACCTATCATCTTTGAGCTGACCGTTCTGTTCTGTGCATTGGGCATGGTTGGGACGTTTCTGGTCTCGAATGGTCTTGGTCCCACGGTTAAACCACTGATGTATGACCTTCGGACGACGGACAACAAATTTGCCATGACGATCGACATGAGCAAAAACACGATCGGTGAAGGCGATATCGAGCAGATTCTGAAACGCTCGGGTGCCGCAGAAGTAAACGTTAAGCAGTTCTAATTCTGGACATGATTAAACTTACAAACCATACAACCGTAGCAGCGCTGGCTTTCATGAGCCTGCTGTTCGGTGGATCTGCCTGCAAACGGAGTCACGACAGTACCGGGCTTGAGTTTGCACCCCAGATGTACGATGCCGTAGGGTATGAGCCTTATCGTCAAGTCCGGAAAAACGAAATCAATCCGCAGGGACTGAATATGCGTATGCCGGCGGCCGGAACCGTTGCCCGCCCCAATTACCGAACAAAGTTTGGTGAGGGAGCCAGCGAGACCACCGATATGATGATGTATAATATTCCGAAAGACAGTATCAGTATCGCCGAACGTGTACTTACCAATCCGATTCCAGAAACGGAGAAAAGCCTGGCTGAAGGAAAAGTACTTTACGGTCGTTACTGTCAGCACTGCCACGGTGAAGGCGGTAAAGGCGATGGCCCGGTAGCGGCTCAGTATAAAGGGGTGCCAAACTACTCCTCAGACGCACTGAAAACCCTCAACGATGGTCACATCTTTCACGTAATCACGAACGGAAAAGGTCGGATGTGGCCCCACGGTTCGCAGGTTACTCCCGACGAGCGGTGGAAAATTGTTCAGTACGTACACAAACTACAACAGGGTTCTTAATTTTTAGTGAATAAGGTTGGGCTGATCGGTGATCAGTAAGAACCTTGTTCAGCGTAAAACGGCAAACTTTCTCAGAATGGCATCGGCTCACGCAATACCGTCTTTGGACGAAAAATTTGAATTTACTGCGGATTCCAAGCGTCGGCTCATGATTGGCCTTGCCGCCGGAGTAGCACTGGTAGCCGTCGGCTGCTTTCTGCTGGCATCTGGTGCCGGGAATCACGAAGTTCACGAAGCTGGACATGCAGCCGGCGCCGGCGCAGCTCACGAAGGCGCGCACCATGCATACAAATGGACAAACCGGCTTTGGGCAAACATATGGCTCAATGCTATCTACTTCACCGGCGCTTCGGTTATCGGGATGTTCTTCATCTCATATAACTATCTGGCGCAGGCAGGCTGGTCTGTAGCCTTCAAACGGGTTCCCGAAGCCATGCCGGCCTACCTGCCTTTTATGGGCGTAGCGGTGCTGGCCGTGTTCCTGCTTGCTGGTCATGATCTGTTCCACTGGACAAACCCAGATCTTTACGATACCACTAAAGAAGCATACGACCCAATTATCGCTGGTAAAAAAGGTTTTCTCAATACGCCTTTTTACCTGATTCGGGTAACACTGTACTTTGTGCTTTGGTATGTACTGTGGCGTGGTATTCGGGCCAATTCGCTGCAGGAGGATCTAAGCCATGGTACCGAGCATTACTACAAGAGCCTTCGGCTGGGTGTTATCTTCCTGGTTGTTTTCGCTGTCACATCATCGACTTCGGCCTGGGACTTCGTCATGTCGATCGATACGCACTGGTTCAGCACCATGTTTGGCTGGTACACGCTGGCAAGCTGGCACGTTACAGGCCTGGCTGTCATTACACTGACCGTTCTCACCCTGAAAGAGCGTGGACTGCTGACAATGGTCAACGCCAGTCACCTGCACGATCTGGGTAAGTTTATGTTTGCGTTCAGTATTTTCTGGACGTACGTATGGTTTGCCCAGTTTATGCTGATCTATTACGCTAACCTCCCCGAAGAAACCATTCACTATCGGGAGATCTTCAGTGGTCACGGCGGCATCTACAAAGCCCCTTTCTTTATCAACCTTCTCTTGAATTTTGTCTTCCCATTCCTTGTTCTTATGACGACGGCTGCGAAGCGGACAACGGTGATTTTGAAGGTAGCTGCCTGGTCAATTATTATCGGCCACTATTTCGATTTTTACGTAAACATTATGCCTGGAACAGTTGGTTCACACGGTGGCTTCGGACCAATTGAGTTTGGAATGATCCTGATTTTTGCGTGTGGCTTTATCTGGAGCGTTTATACCCAGCTGGAAAAAGCAAACCTTGTTCCTAAAAATCACCCGATGCTTGAGGAATCGTTGCATCACGATATCAACTAATAATTTAATAAGCACATGGTTTACATAGTCGCTTTGTTATCGGTAATCTTTCTGGGTCTGGCGGCACTCGTTGTATCCCGGATGGCAGCTGTCGTAAAGAACGCGGCAGGTCCTGTTGACGAGGATTATATCGGTACCAGCAACAAGATCAACGGAGCCCTTTTTCTGATCTTCTTCGTACTGGGCGTAATTGGTGTTATCTGGTCGTACATGCATGCCCGCCAGTTCTTCCTGCCCGAAGCTTCTTCGCCACACGGCCGGCGGACGGACTTCCTGTTTTGGTTGTCGATGGGTATCATTATGTTCGCCTTCTTCGTGACGAACGCGCTGCTGTTCATTTTTGCCTGGAAATATCAGTACAAAAAAGGTCGCCGGGCGTCTTACTATCCTGAAAACCACAAGCTAGAGTTGATCTGGACGGTGATTCCGGCGATTGTGATGGCTGTACTGGTTTTCACCGGCTGGAGAGCGTGGCGCGACATTATGGCAGAAGCGCCAAAAGATGCGCAGGTTTTCGAGATCATCGGCAAGCAGTTTAACTGGATTGTTCGTTACCCGGGTGTTGACAATAACAAACTGGGTGCTTTCAACTACAAGTTGATCGACAATGCAAACGATACGGGCATCGACTACACGGATGAAGCCTCGTTTGATGACTTCACCAGCACATCTGAACTACACATTCCTGTAAATAAGCCTGTGTTGCTGAAAATTCGGGCTCGTGACGTTTTGCACAGCGTGTTCATTCCGCATCTGCGCGTTAAGATGGACGCTGTACCAGGCATGCCTACGCGGTTCTGGTTTGTGGCTGACAAGACCACCGACGAAATGCGAAATGCAACTGGCAATCCCAACTTCGGTTACGAAATTGCCTGTACCGAGGTCTGTGGCCGTGGTCACTTCTCCATGCGTATTCGCTTGATTGTTGAAGACGAAGCGTCGTGGCAGGCGTGGTGCAAATCGCAGAAGCCGTTGCTCAACACCAATCCTGAACTGGCGAGTCGCATTCCGGCTAACCTGAAAGCAAAAGCGGCAAAATATCTGCCTGCAGAAGCGGCTGCACCTGCCGACAGCGCCACTGCATCGGTTCAGCAAGGCGGTGTTTCGAAAGCTATTACTGCAATACGTTAACAAAACCACAACAAACAAAATACTATGGCGACTGTAACAGCTAACTCGACTGTTGTGGCTCATGTTGAAGAACATGAACATCACGAGCCGCAAAGCTTCTGGCGGAAGTATATTTTTTCGGAAGACCATAAGACTATCGCCAAGCAGTACCTGATTTCGGGTATCATCTGGTCGGTCATCGGAATCAGCCTGTCGGTCATGTTCCGGCTTCAGCTTGGTTTTCCTGATATGAAAGTTGAGTTCCTGCGCCCGATCCTGGGTAGCTGGATCAACGATGCCGGTAAAATCGATCAGGATTTTTATCTGGCGCTCGTAACCATGCATGGTACCATCATGGTATTCTTCGTGTTGACGGCTGGCTTGAGCGGTACTTTCTCGAACTTCCTGATTCCATTGCAGATTGGTGCACGGGATATGGCTTCGGGTTTTCTGAATATGCTCTCTTACTGGTTTTTCTTCCTGGCCAGTATGGTAATGCTGTTCTCGCTGTTCATTGAAACGGGACCTGCTGCTGGTGGCTGGGTTATCTACCCACCGCTTAGTGCCCTGCCTCAGGCGCACAAAGGCTCGGAACTGGGTATGACGCTCTGGTTGAGCAGTATGGCTCTATTTATCGTGTCGCAGCTGTTGGGTGGTATTAACTATATCACCACGGTAATCAACCTCCGTACACGGGGTATGTCGTTCAGTAAACTGCCACTAACCATCTGGGCCTTCTTCCTCACAGCTGTCCTGGGTCTTATCTCGTTTCCTGTACTGCTTTCGGCTGCTCTACTGCTGATCTTCGACCGTAGCTTTGGCACGAGTTTCTACCTGTCTGAAATCTATGTCAACGGTGAAGCACTGCCAAACGTAGGGGGTAGCCCAATTCTATTCCAACACTTGTTCTGGTTCCTGGGTCACCCCGAGGTGTATATCGTACTGCTTCCAGCTCTCGGTATGACGTCGGAAATCATCGCCACCAATTCGCGCAAGCCTATTTTCGGCTATCGTGCCATGATTGCGTCGATGATGGGCATCGCTTTCCTCGCGTTCATTGTGTGGGCTCACCACATGTTCGTTACGGGTATGAACCCATTCCTGGGCTCGATCTTCATGTTCCTGACGCTGATCATTGCCGTTCCTTCGGCTGTTAAAGCGTTCAACTACATTACTACACTGTGGCGCGGCAACATCCGGTTTACGCCAGCCATGCTGTTCTCGATCGGATTGGTATCGTTCTTTATCTCGGGTGGTCTGACGGGCCTGATTCTGGGCAACTCGGCACTCGACATTCAACTGCACGACACCTATTTTGTAGTGGCTCACTTCCACCTGGTAATGGGTGCTGCATCGGCTTTTGGCCTGCTGGCGGGTGTATACCACTGGTTCCCAAAGATGTTCGGTCGTATGATGAACGAGAAGCTGGGCTATATCCACTTCTGGCTTACATTTATCGGCATCTATCTGGTATTCTTCCCGATGCACTACGTGGGTATCGCTGGTTTCCCCCGCCGGTACTATGCGTTCACGAGCTACGACTTTACGAAGAACATTTTTGCCGATATGAACGCCTTTATCAGTCTGGCGGCCATATTCACCTTCACGGCACAATGGGTATTCGTTTACAACTTCGTGTACAGTATCTTCAAGGGTAAGCGTGCCACGCAAAACCCGTGGAAATCGAACACACTGGAATGGACAACGCCAGTCATTCCGGGCCACGGCAACTGGGTGGGAGAGATTCCTGCCGTGTATCGCTGGCCTTATGACTACAGCAAACCGGGGGCTAAGGATGACTTTATCCCTCAAAACGTGCCTTACTCGCAAACACCAGAGTCCAACCTTCCGCATGAGAACGAGTTGATCGCACTGGAACCTGAAATCGAGGCACAAAACCTGAATGACCAGTTCAAGCAACATCACTGATCTTGCCGAACGACGTTTCCGGCGTCTGGTCCTTCTGACAGTACTTATCATATACCTGCTCATTCTGGCAGGTGGTATTGTCAGAGGGACCGGCTCGGGAATGGGGTGCCCAGACTGGCCGAAATGTTTTGGCCGTTGGATTCCACCCACAAGTGTTACACAGCTTCCCCCGAACTATCAGGCCATTTACGGAGCCAAGCTGAAAGGGGAGGTTGAATTCAATGCCACAAAGACGTGGATTGAGTATGTAAACAGGTTGCTTGGCGTACTGTCAGGCTTCTTCGTATTGGCCACTTTGCTGGCTTCCCTCCCTCTCTACAGGCGTAACCCATCACTTGTATGGGGTAGCTTCGCTGCACTACTACTTATTGGCGCCAATGGCTGGCTCGGTTCTAAAGTCGTTTCGACAGAACTGGCTCAGTACATGATTACAGCTCATTTGCTATTAGCAGTATTGGTGTTGTTCTCGTTGCTGTTCGTATTTATCCGATCACGGGGTAATTTATGGAGCAAAGAGGCCCTAAAGCTGACCAATAAGACAAGCATTAAATCAGTTGCGATTGTGGCCTTGGTTTTGACTATGATTCAATTGGTACTTGGTACTGAGGTTCGGGATAGTCTGGATAAGGTTGTCAAGCTGCTGGGTTACGAGCAGCGGGATAACTGGATCAGTGGTTTGGACTGGCGCTTCTACGTACATCGATCGTTCTCACTGGTTGTACTGGGAGTGCATCTCTTCCTGATAGGCAAACTGAAACCAACACAGCCTTCAACATTAATCAGCGGGCTGAGTAAAGCGCTGATTGCCGTCGTTGTTGCTGAAATTGCCACTGGGGCTATCATGGGTTACTTTGCTGTTCCGGCAGCGGCACAACCAATACATTTGCTACTGGCAGTACTGTTGGTGGGTATTCAATTCATTATTATAGCGTTGGTCGCCCCTACGCTGTTAGTCGGTAAGCAGCACGACATCGTCAAAGCTGACTTACAACCCAACTAAGATGGAACGAGTCGCTGGCACACAAGTGCTATCAATCAAGACCAAAGCATACGTAGAACTCATTAAACTCAAGCTGACGTTGGCCGTCGTCTTCTCAGGCGTATTTGGCTATTGTCTGGCGTCGAATGAAATTGAGTGGTGGAAAGTACTGGTCTTAAGTGTTGCGTCGATCGCTATTACGGGGGCGGCTAACATTATTAACCAGATCATTGAGCGCGATTCTGACAAGTACATGAAGCGAACAGCCGTCAGACCGTTGCCCACGGGGCGACTATCGGTCAGCGAAGCGGCCTGGTTCGCACTGGTGCTTTTTGGAATATCAGTTTTTCTGTTCGTAACTGTTTTCAATATTCGGGCTGCCTGTCTGGCAGTACTATCACTGTTACTCTACGGTTTTGTTTATACACCACTGAAACGGAAAGGTCAGATTGCCGTATTTGTGGGTGCCCTACCCGGCGCTTTTCCACCCATGATCGGCTGGGTAGCAGCTACGAATCAGTTTGGCTGGGCCCCTGGTATCCTGTTCGCTATTCAGTTCTTCTGGCAATTCCCGCACTTTTGGGCTATAGGCTGGCTGGCCTTCGATGAATACAAAAAAGCGGGTATACAGATGATGCCGGGTAAGGGGAAAACAGCCGATACCGCATTCAGAATAATGATCTATACGCTGTTTCTGATCCCGATTGGCTGGTTGCCCTACCTATTGAATATGACGGGGATTCACTCGGCTATCGTAGCCATGGTGGGTGGAATCTTGTTTCTGGCGCAAACGTTTCATTTGATGAGAACCTGCACCGATAAAGCGGCCCTCCAGATGATGTTTGGTTCGCTGATCTACCTGCCGGTCGTACAAATCGTTTACCTGCTGGATAAAGTTTAAGGACATGAGCGATTACGCCAACGATATTGCCCTGGTCGAAGAACCAGAAGAAACCTTATCGATGAACCCCAGGAAATTTATTCTTTGGTTGTTCATCGTCAGCATCATTATGATTTTTGCCGCTATGACCAGTGCTTATCTGGTACGTAGGGCTGAAGGTAACTGGCTGGAATACGAAATTCCGCCTGTGTTCAGTTATAGCTCGATCGTGCTTTTTGTAAGTAGTCTTACCATGCACTGGGCTTACCTGGCCGGAAAAAAAGACAACTTCGGCGCCCTGAAAATAGCGATAAGCATTACTTTTGCACTTGGACTGGTTTTCCTGTATATGCAGTTTCAGGGCTGGAAGGCACTTGTAAACGAAAATGTCTTTTTCGTTGGCAACCCGGCTGGCTCGTTCATGTACGTGTTTACGGGTCTGCACGCATTTCACCTGATCTCAGGCTTGATTGTGCTGGTTGTTGCGCTTATTGCCGCTTTCCGCCTGAAAATGCACGCCAAAAACCTGAATCAACTTGAGATAGCGGCCACTTACTGGCATTTTTTAGACATTCTCTGGCTTTACCTGTTTTTCTTTTTAGTCTACTTTCATTGATAATCCTCTAGACGCATGGCGGCTACCGCGACCCACGAAACCCTGACGACCGGCTCGGACGCAACGTTCGATAAAAAATCCTGGATGGGTGGGGTTGAACCCATGAACGCGAGCTACGGCAAGCTGATGATGTGGTTCTTCCTGATTTCTGATACGTTTACGTTCTCAGCATTGCTGGTAACGTACGGTCTGATTCGCTACAGCTACCCTGCCTGGGACCCCGCTGTATATGGGGAAGTGTTCCAGTTTTCGAACCTGTACTGGCCAACGCCGGAAAAAGTTTATAATTCTGTTCCTTTCCTGCACGGCGTCGATCTCCCGCTTATTTTCGTGGGTATCATGACGTTTATCCTGATCTTCAGCAGCGTGACCATGGTATTGGCCGTAGAAGCTGGTCACCGGATGGATCGTCGCGATGTTGAGAAGTACATGCTCTGGACAATTTTGGGTGGCTTTGCCTTTCTGGGCAGCCAGGCCTGGGAGTGGTCGCACTTTATCCACGGTACAGAAACCGGTACGGTAATTAGCGAACTGGTTAACGGACAAACCATCCAACGCACTATTTTCGGTGCTAATCTGGTCGAAAATCAATACGGTCCACCGGCCTTTGCCGATCTGTTCTTCTTTATCACGGGTTTCCACGGGACTCACGTATTCAGTGGTGTTGTGCTGAACATTCTAATCTTCTACCGGACAGCAACTGGTCTTTACGACCGTCGCGGCCATTATGAAATGGTTGAAAAAGTAGGTCTGTACTGGCACTTTGTCGATCTGGTGTGGGTATTCGTATTTACCTTCTTCTATCTGGTTTAATCCTTAACGAATTTCAGCAATGGCTGTACATACACACGACAATACCGACGCACATACGCACGAGATTCCGGCGGCAAACACGGGTGCTATCTGGCGTACTTTCTGGATTCTGGCGGCCATCACCGCCATTGAATTTACGCTTGCTTACGTGATGAAGGCAGGTGGTTTGCGTACATCGTTCTTCATTATCATGACGCTGGTCAAAGCGTTCTACATCGTTGGTGAATTCATGCACCTGCGCCACGAGGTGAAAAGCCTGATTTGGGCTATCGTTGTCCCGATTATCTTTATCATCTGGCTGCTGGTAGCCCTGCTTACCGAAGGCGGCTCAATCTTCATGCTGCGCTAGACGTAGTAACTGCATCGATATAAGGCAAAACAAATGGAAGGAAAATCACCTTCCATTTGTTTTGCCTTATATCGTCAACAGAAACAGTACAAAGGCATGTCTAAATCTGGAAAAGCCGGGATCTTGCTCGCTACGCTGCTGGTCCCGGCTTTGCTGTATCTATTCCTGCGTTTTGCAACGCAGAACCATTATGCACTCCCCCGTTATCTGCCCCTGATCGATTCAGCGCGGGGGGAGCCGCGCATGGGGCTCGTCAGACAGCCCGATGGTAGTGAGCGCACCGATACACTCTTTCACCGCATACCGCCTTTCCGGTTACTGGATCAGGACAGTGCCCTGATCGATCAGTCGGTGGTGAAAAATAAGATATACGTGGCCAGCTTTTTCTTCACGCGCTGTGGCACGGTATGCCCCAAAATTTCATCGCAGCTAACGCGGGTGCAGGACATTTTTGCTGAAAATCCGGGCATCGTTTTCCTGTCTCACACCGTAGATCCGGAGCATGACCGGCCAGCCCAGCTACGAGCCTATGCGAAGCGGTATGATGCTATACCGGGAAAGTGGTATTTCCTGACCGGTAGCAAGGCAGATATTTACAATCTGGCCATGACCGGCTACTATCTGCCGGCAGTTGATGCAGGCGTAAAGGCCGGAAAACCAGACGAAACTTTTATCCATAGCGAAAAGTTGGTACTGGTAGACCGGGATGGCATTGTACGTGGGTTCTACGACGGAACCGACAAAGAGGATGTCGATCGGCTGGTGCTGGAAATCAGAGTCTTGCTGGATATCTACAGCAAACAATAAGCCTACCGTATGGAAACGATACAACCTGTTCAGGAACAGAAGGCCAATCGCATCATCAACCTATTATCGCTGGCTATACCTATCACCGTGGCTGTTTTGCTGGGCATACGGCAGAAAGTTGACCTGGGTAGCTGGACATCCTATCTGCCACACCTGAATGCCGTAATTAATGGGGTTACATCGGTCCTGCTGCTGGTTGGATTCTACTTCATTCGGCAGAAGAACGTAGCGGCCCATCGCCGAACGATGCTGATGGCTTTTACGCTAGGCGCTATATTTCTGGTAAGCTATGTGCTCTACCACCTTACCAATGAGTCGACCCCCTTTGGTGGCCAGGGTGTTATTCGGCCGGTTTATTACTTCTTGTTGATAACCCACATCGGTCTGTCAATTGTGGTGGTCTGGTTTGTCTTGAGGGCCGTTTATTTTGCAGTGAGCGGTCAGATTGCACGGCACCGGCAGGTAGTGAAATGGGCCTTTCCGATCTGGCTCTATGTGAGTACAACGGGTGTCATTGTGTATTGGCTTATTAAGCCGTATTATCTTCATTAAACAAAACAGAAATGAAAAGCTGGAAGATTGTGTGGTTGCTCGTATTCCTCGTGCTGGCTACGAACACCGATTTGCTGGCTCAGTGTGCCATGTGCCGTGGAACCGTTGAAAGTACAGTCAGCAATGGTCGCAGCACAGTAGCCTCGCAGCTCAATATTGGCATTTTGTACCTGCTGATGGCGCCGTATCTTATTGTGGCTTCGATTGCTTATTTATGGTACCGCAACAGTAAACAGGAACATGGAAAACGTCTCGAAATTGCAAGCCGTGTTAAACGGGCTATGTCCTCATTGTAGAAAGGGTAAAATATTCCGACAGCCGTTCTATTCGCCCCGTGGTTTCGACGATATGTATGAGCACTGTCCGCACTGTGGACTACGGTACGAAGTGGAACCCGGCTATTTTGTGGGGGCTATGTACGTGAGTTATGCTGTCTCGGGCGGGGTGGCACTGGTGCTGGGGTTTCTGTTGTTTTATCTGGGTAATGATCCTGAGGGCTGGGTATATGCCGCAGTTGTGGCACCGGTGATGGTACTGATTGCCCCCGTCAATTTTCGAATATCAAGGGTAATCTGGCTTCACTACGTGGCCGGTATCAAATACGTCGAAGGGCTTTAGCTGACCGACGGCAGGAAAGGACTCGTCAGCGAGTCCTTTTTTTTTGAAAAAAAAGTGAAGAGTCATGCAACCCGGCCGAGGGGGTTATGCATCTTGCTGCTGAAACGAGTTAGTGATGCTGCGACTTATACCCTTTTTTACGACCGAGAACCAGCTTATCGCTGCGCTGAAGCGTGGAGAGAGTAAGGCGCATAAGGTTGCATATGATCGGTACGCGGGCAAGATGCTGGCCGTTTGCCAGCGTTATACGGGAAACCGCGACGATGCCGAAGAAGTCATGCTGGATGGCTTTATGCGCGTCTTCGAAAAAATCGACCAGTTCAGGGAAGACGGCAGTTTTGAGGGCTGGATCCGTCGGGTTATGGTAACGGAATCGCTCATGTTCCTGCGCAGGAATAAGCAATTGCGCCAGGAAGTTTCGATCGACGATGTGCAGGTCGAACCTGACTACACCTGGGCTGATACCGCTATCCATGAACAGGAGTTGATGCGTCTGGTTAACCAATTGCCGGATGGCTATCGTACCGTATTCAACCTGTACGCAATTGAGGGCTATAGCCACGCCGAAATCGCCGAAATGCTCGGGATTTCGGAAGGCACATCGAAATCACAGTTGAGCCGCGCACGCGCTTTATTACAGGCCAGTGTGCTGAAAATGCAGCAAGCACAACAAAACTATGAACAACCAAAAGGATACAGAGCGAAAGCCAATTGACGATCTGTTTGCACGTCGACTGGGGCAGGCAGCCGTAGAGCCGTCTGCCGATGGGTTCGCGCGCCTGCAGGCTCGTTTACAGGCTCGTGAAGAAAAGAAAGGGCTTGTGTTCTGGCAGAACCCGGCCATGCGCTGGGCCGCAGCTGCCTGTGTAGGAGCCGCCTGCCTGGTTGGCTGGCTGACCTATCAGCAGCTTGGGCCGTCGGGTGCAACTAAGTCAGACGTTGCTATAAGCCGGCCAGCGGCATCCGACGTCGCCGTTGCAAAAGCGACGAGACCGGAGACCGCGACAACGGCGGAAACAACCACATCGGTCGCCCCGGCCGAACAAGTACAGGTGGTGGGCGCTGGATCGCATCAGCGGGAAGGACTGGCCGCCAACCAACCGTCGGAAAGGGCGGCCACTCAGCGCCAACAAGATCTGCCTGCCGGTGCGCATCAGACCGAATCAATCGTGGTGGACAAAACAGCAACTGGGTCGACCACCCGGCCGAAGAGGCTGGTTGAAACACCATCGGCAGGGAATCGTCAGGAAAGAACAGAATCGGGCGGTCAACCTATGATCGCACAGGTGGAGTCGAAAGCAACGCCCGCTATCAATACGCCCAGCGTAAGCCAGGAGCGAGTGCTGGTCGTGACGATCGATGAGCCGGAAGCATTGGTAGCCGCCCGTCAGACCGCGGTAGCCGTTGTCAACAATATGCCCGTGCTGGCAGCCCAGTCTAAAGAGGCTAAAAGCTCTTTCTGGAAGCAGCTCAAGCGCCTGAAGCAGGACGATGATGTGGCTCGGTTTGAGGATAAAAATGAAGAAAGTGGCCTGCTGAGCCGAGCCTACAAAGGCATACGGGATGGCTTGGCCAAGGAAAAAACAAGTCGTCAATGAACAACGCCCCGCGTACCCTGCTGCTCGTGCTGAGCCTGCTCATGGGCTGGTCGGCCCGTGCCATGCCTACCGACTCCCTGGTGATCCGGTTTGCCAACCGTACCCGTTTGGTCATCTATGCGCCCGACAAAGCCAGTATTCAGGCCCTGCGTAACTACGACCTGAACAAAATTGTGGGTGAGATGGCGCAGAAACTTGACTCGATCCCGGCGGGGAAAACCACCTTGTCGCGCGATGGTGAGCAGTTTGTGAAAGATACGCTGGTCGTAATCACACGCCAGAAAAACGGAGTTATGATTGTTATCAACGGGAAGGATACGACCCGAACCGATTCGGCCCGTAACAAACGGGATTATAAGATCGCCAAAGCAACTAAAAAGAGTACCCGCTGGATTCGGGGGATCGACTTTCAGCTTGGTTTGAACACACTTTTGACCCAAACCGAATCGGCTACCTACCCAACCAGTCAGTATGAGCTTAAGCCGCTGGGCTCGCGCTATTTTGCCGTGGCGCTCAAACAGCAGGTAATCCTTGCCGACGGCAAGCGGGCCAAATTCAGCCTGTATTATGCGCTGGAAGGGGCCTGGAACAATTACATGTTCGATAACAACAACGTGGCCACCCGGGGCGCCAACGGCCTTGAGCTGACACCGTATAGTGAACCCCTGAAGAAGACCAAGCTAACGACGTTTGCGCTTCAGGTGCCGGTTGTACCGCGCCTGACGTTTTACAATGCCGCAGGCCGTAAAACAATGCATATCGGTCTGGGCGGCTTTGTGGGGTACCGGCTCGATAGCTACACGAAGATCAAACGCGAAAACAACGATAAGAGCCGCGATCATAACAGTTTCTACCTCAACAACCTGCGCTATGGGCTAGTTGGGCACATTGGTTTTCAGAAAACAAGTCTGTTCGTTAAATACGATTTAAACCCGTTATTTCAGCCCGGAAAAGGCCCCGACGTTCGGGCGCTTAGTTTTGGTCTGAGTATATGACGGAACAAAAATCGGTTGCCATTATTGGGCTGGGCTGGCTGGGTATGCCGCTGGCGAAGGCGTTGCAAGAGGAAGGCTACGCTGTGATCGGCTCGACAACGTCGGCCGACAAGCGGGCGATGCTGCAGCAACAGGGCCTGCAAACCGTTGAATTGACCCTGAATCCGGCGCCGGTGGGTCGGCTCGAAGCGCTGCTCGGCAGCGACGTACTGGTCATCAATGTGCCACCCCGGGCTGGCCGGCAGGGAACAGACTTCCACCCGCAACAGGTAGCCGGTCTAATTGAGGCTATACGGACATCGGCTGTAGCGCATATCATCTACGTTAGCTCAACGTCGGTTTATCCGGAGCAGCAAATACCTGGCCGGGCCCTGGTAGAGGCCGACGTGACGAGCCCGGCCGAAGCGGCCGCACCCGCGCTTGTGCGCGCCGAGCAGACTGTGTTAGCGCTGTCGCCCGAGCGCACCGTTACCATT
Source organism: Spirosoma luteolum (assembly GCF_054778875.1). Lineage (NCBI taxonomy): Bacteria > Pseudomonadati > Bacteroidota > Cytophagia > Cytophagales > Cytophagaceae > Spirosoma > Spirosoma luteolum. The sequence continues at coordinate 485,679 of NZ_BAAGZE010000023.1, read as the reverse complement.
CTGCGTTGCGGGGGACTGATGGGCTACGACCGGATTCCGGGTAAGTACGTTGCCGGACGAACCGTCGACAGCGGTTCGGTACCTGTCAACTACATTCACCGCGACGATGTGGTTGGCATTCTGCAGCAACTGATTCGGACGCGCATCGCCGGGACTTACAATGCCGTAGCCCCTGAACATCCCCCGCGTGAAGCCATCTACCGGCGTAGCTGCGCCGATTTTGGTTATACGTTGCCCACCTTTATCGAACCCGATGGGCCGGTTGCCTATAAAGTGATAAGCTCCGACAAACTGATAACGACAACGGGCTACACCTTTACCTGGCCCAACCCGTTGCTGTTCTCCTATGATCCTGCGGCTGGCTAATCAGGACCGCAGCAGTTGCCGCATGCGGGTTTGCAGAAAGCCGCCCGTCTGGCGGGGGCGGGGTGTAGCGGCCCGGTTCAGGGCACCCAGAAACAGGAAATAACCCCGCGCATACCAGTCGCGAAAACGCGCCGATACGGCCGCGTCGTGGTTGGGCAGGTAATCGAGCAGCCGATCCAGGTCGAAAGAGGCCGAGGCTACACCAACGCCGGCCCGTTGCCCATCAATGGCATTACAGGCCTGCTCATAGTGGTTGGGCTGCGGAATCATCAGCGTGGGCTTTCCCAGGTAGGCAGCCTCGCAGACCGACTCGAAACCGGCTGTAGTGACAACCGCCCGACTGCGGGCCATGAAATCCAGAAAACGCTTCCCGTCGATCGCGTGATACGTCAGCGTTGCGTCGACCGGCTGGTCGGGAACCTGAACCCCGGCATGAAAACCGTCGATCCGAACATCGGGGTGTTGGGCATGGGCCTTCTCGATCTCGACCCGCAGGCCCGGCTGGGTAACGTAGGCGAGCAGAAAGTCGCCGGCAACGGGACGCTGTTGCGTAATTTCCTGCCGCAGCAACGGCGGAACGATACGAACCCGATTCTTCGGATAGTCGGCCTGCTTATCGAACGACAGGGCCAGCAGTTCCTCCGCTCCGAAACAGGTTAGCTGCGTGTTGAGCCGGAACGCAAACCGATACAGCCACTGTCCTTTGGGGCACTGAAAATCGGGGTGGAAAACCATGTACTGGTGCGCGATACAGACCATCGGCACCGAAGGCCGCAACAGGGCATAGGTCATGCCGCCAAGCATCTCGTAGAAATTGACAACCACATCGGGCCGGTGTGCTTCGATGGTGCGCCTGACGGTTTGCAGGCTGCGCCAGAACGGCCGGGCCAGCCGGATGGCCTGCAGCGTTGTTTTGCCGGGCTCCAGTTCGTTGGTACCCGCGTTGTAGACCAGTCCGGGGCTGAAAACCGGCAGAATGGGCGCGCTGAAAGCCTCCCGAAAGAAAGCAGGAACAGCGCGCTGGTCCGTAATGCCGACAATGGCCCCCGTTACGTCGTGGCCGGCCGATTTAAGGATCTGAGCCAGCGACAAAGCCTGCGTCAGGTGGCCACGGCCCTCACCCTGTACAATGAATAAAACGCGCATGATCGTATCGGTTTTGGAATTCCCGGTCGCGGACTCCTGCAGAATGGCCTACTGAGGCTGATTGATTGATTTGATCAGGTTTTTGGCAGCCTTGGCGGCTTTTTTAGCTTCGGCTTTCTCGTCGTCGTCGGAGAGGTCGGCTGTGTAATAAAGCAGGCTCCAGTTGCCCTCGTGGTCTTCGACCAGCGCACTCATCGACTCCACCCAGTCGCCTGAGTTCATGTAGATAATACCGTCGAACTCGTGGATGGCTGGCTGGTGAATATGACCGCAAATCACGCCGTCGCAACCGCGGGCGCGCGCCAGTTCGGTCAGCTTCTGTTCGTAGTCAGAGATGTAGCTAACAGCCTGTTTAATCCGCATTTTCACCTGTTGCGAGAGCGAATAGTAGGGTTTACCCTGCCAGGCGCGGTACTGATTGTAAAATTTATTTACCCAGAGCAGGAACGTGTAGCCCAGATCGCCGAGGTAGGCCAGCCACTTCATGTGCGACGTGATTGAGTCGAACACGTCGCCGTGCGTGATGTAGAATCGTTTGCTGCCGGAGGTGAGCAGATAGTCTTTGCGGACAGAGAAATTTTTGCCGACGCGCAGGGGCATTACCTGATCCAGAAAATCGTCGTGGTTGCCGCGCAGGTAGATTACCTTCGTGTCGTAGTGAACGATTTGCTTTAAAACCGTTTTAAAAAAGGCGGTGTGCTTTTTTTTCCAGGTGCCGTACTGCTTGAGCTGCCAGCCGTCAATGATATCGCCGTTCAGGATAAGCTTCTGACACGAGTAGTTGCGCAAAAACTCAGTAGCCTCTCTGGCTTTCGACCCGGTGGTGCCGAGGTGAATGTCGGAGAGTACGATGGTCCGGAACTGCGTACTTGATTTCATGTACGAAGCTACATACCGCGTATGACGTGAAATTTATGGGCGTGTTACCAAATTGCCAACATTAGCGCCTTGTGGGCTATGTTGTTCATATTGACTTAATCGACAGTGTCTTATGGAGAATCCTGTTTTAATTTTTGGGGCCGGAAGCCTGGGCGTAACTGCGCTGGATCTGTTCCAGCGTAACAACGTGGTGGTGTATGGTCTGCTCGACGATAAGAAAGAACTGCACGGCAAAGAGTTCGGCGATGTGTCGGTGCTGGGCGATACCGACGACGACGGATTTCTGAAGCTTATTGGGCAGAAATGCGAAAGTTTTGTGGCAATCGGCGATGGCCGGGTGCGGAAACGGCTGGTGAAAATGCTGAACGACCGGCGGAAGGTGCAGCCGGTCAATGCCATTCATGATACGGCGGTGGTATCGGCCCTGGCTTCGATCGGACACGGTAACCTGATTGCCGCGCGGGCCGTAGTCAATGCCTACAGCGAAGTAGGACAGCACTGCCTGATTCTGGCCGGGGCCATCGTTGACAGTCAGGTCAAGCTGGGCGACTTCGTGCAGCTAGGTGCTGGCAGCGTTATCAACAGTGGCGCAACGGTAGAGGAGGGTGCCTTTATCGGTAGTGGCGTAACCGTCGTGGCGGGCGTAACAATCGGTAAAAACGCCCGAATCGGTGCCGGCTCGGTTGTGGTCGAGAATGTGGAGGCCAACAGCACTGTCTTTGGCAATCCGGCCAAAAAAGTAGGCTAAAAAAAGCAGGGGCTGGCCGTGTCGTTTCCCGACGGGCCAGCCCCTGCTTCAGTTGTATCGGGCCGATTACTCGACGTAGAGCACTTCGTTGGCCAGGAAATCCTGGTACGTGCGTTCGATGCCTTCTTCCAGTTCGGTACGGTGTTTCCAGCCCATGTCGTGCAGCCGCGAAACATCCATCAGCTTGCGGGGCGTACCGTCAGGTTTCTCGGTATTCCAGCGCAGTTCGCCCGCAAAGCCTACCGTTTTCTGTACCAGCTCGGCCAGTTCACGAATTGTAACGTCTTCGCCCGTACCGATATTCACAAACTGCTCGCCATCGTAGGTTTCCATCAGAAACACACAGGCCGCTGCCAGGTCGTCGGCGTGCAGAAACTCGCGCCGGGGCGAGCCACTGCCCCACACTTCTACCACCGGCTGGTTGTTTACTTTGGCCTCGTGGAACTTGCGGATCAAAGCCGGCAGTACGTGCGATCCCTGCAGGTCGTAGTTATCGTTGGGGCCATACAGGTTGGTGGGCATGGCCGAAATAAAATTACAGCCATACTGACTGCGGTAGGCTTCGCAGAGTTTAATACCGGCAATCTTGGCAATCGCGTAGGGCTCGTTGGTCGGTTCCAGAAACCCACTAAGCAGATAATCTTCTTTCAGCGGCTGCTCGGCCAGTTTGGGGTAAATGCAGGACGAGCCCAGAAACAGCAGTTTCGTTACGCCGGAGGTATAAGCACTATGAATGATGTTCGATTCGATCATCAGGTTATCGTACAGAAACTCGGCACGATAGATGTTGTTGGCCAGAATGCCGCCTACTTTCGCAGCCGCCAGAAACACGTAGTCTGGTTTTTCGGTGGCAAAGAAGTCGGCAACCGCCTGCTGGTTGCGCAGATCGAGCTCCGACGAGGTGCGGGTGATAATCGTTTCGTAGCCATCGGCCTGTAACTTGCGCACTAAGGCTGAGCCAACCATGCCCCGGTGACCGGCGACATAAATGCGAGCTTGTTTTTCCACAACAGTTGTCTAGTAGGGTATGCCGCAAGTCCGGCAAACAGGGGTGAATAAAATAATCACGCTCCGGGGAGCGTTGCAAAACTAACAAACTTCGGGTATCAATCGTTGCCGTGCACATGGCCTTACTACCACATCGCTACCTGATAGCCGGGCTTTTACTGGGCCTTTTTATTAACCGAACCAGTTTGGGGCAAACCACTGCGCCAGCCTCACTCACGACCGATGCCAAACCCGCGCTGGCCCCATCGGGGGCCGGTACGTCGTTCCCTACTTCGCTGACTACGCTGGGTCTGCCCAGCATGAGTTCCCTGAAGGAGCAGAAAGACAGCTACGTGGCCGGTGTGACCGATTTGGGCCTTAAACTCAAGCAGCTCAAAAAAGCCAAAACAAGCAAAAAAGCCAAAGCCAAGCTGTCGAAAACCGAATACGAGGGGTTGTCGATGGTGAAGGCCTACACCAAGCTGGGCAGTGGCGATCGGACTATTGTTGAAGAGTTCTACGTGCTCAAAAACAGCGATGCGGCCAAGCCCCTGCCTTACATCCGGGATGTGTACCGGTACTACCAGCGGTCGGGGCGGGTGTCGAGCGCCATCGTCAAAGATGAAGGTACCGGACTGCTGCTACACGGGCCCTATAAACGGTTTCAGAACGGCGATCTCATGGAAGAAGGCTACTACTATGCCGGCATGAAAGATGGCCGCTGGGAGCGCTATGATACGCACTTCATGCTCATCGACAAGGCGCACTGGCTGCGTGGGGTGCCGGCCGAGTCGCAGCTGACGTTCTACGACGACGCGAAAACCAAGATCCGCGAGATTGTTCCGCTGGAGTATGGTAAGGTGAAGGGTACCTACATGGCCTTCCACGAAAACGGGCTGCTGGCCGAAGAAGGCAAATACGACAACGGCGTCAAGATTGGTCGCTGGACCGAGTTTTATCCCATCAGCCCCAGCGGCCGCCGTATGCGCCGGAAGGTGATGCAGTACGGTGCCGACCAGTGGGATACCGAGTTCGAGCCCTATGTGGTGGCCGAGTGGGATGAGAAAGGCAAGGCTACCTACGAGCGCGGGAAAGAAAAAACCGTGGAAGACGACGAAACGGACCGGTAGGCAGCGGCTACTTGAACACGCCTTTGGGGTCGGGTCGCTTGCTCATCAGATCGTTCAGAAAACTAAGGTCGAGCACCGACAGGTCGAGTTCGCGGGCCTGGTGGAAAAATGTCCAGGCTTTTTCATAATCCGTTTTGAGGTAATTCACCAGCGCCAGCTTCTGAAACGAAGCGGCATGCGTTGGCGTGAGGGTAATGATTCGCTGCAGGTGCTGTTCGGCCTGATCGAGATTGTCGCGGTTGTGGTCGTGCTGAAACTGCTTGATCTGTACCGTAGCCAGATCGCCCAGCAACTCGGTGTTCGTATCCGTCACATCGAGGCCCTTCTTCAGCATCCGGATAGCCAGCGGCAGGTCTTCTTTCTGGTACGACACGACCCCCAGCCCCCAGTATGCATCAGGATTACGATCGTTCAATACCCAGGCCAGGTTGAACCGGTAGGCAGCCGTATCGAGTTGCCCATCGGCCACGTAGTCCCAGCCGCGGGCGGCAAAAAACTCACTGGCTTCCGTACGCGTGGCGAAGTTGCGGTCGCAGTCGTTTAGAAAATGAATTTCGGCATCGATCTGGGTGGCTGTTTTCGGACGTTCGCCAAACAGGGGCAGGCTATTGACCGAACCCGACAGGGCCGGCGCCGTATCGGTGCTGACCGACTCGGCTTCTACCTGGGAATGGTCCGACAGGGTTACGGTCTGGCTGGCAACGTGGGCTGTAACCGGCCTTGCCGACGACATTAGCTGCCTGGGTTGAGCAGATGCCAGCAACGGAAACACAGTCAGCAGTAAACCACAGTGTACCAGATTTATCCGAACATTCATACGCGATGGCAAAGCAACGGGAGGTTGTCTGGGTAAAACGAACGAGCTATTGCGGTTAGTACATTCGGTGCCTGTTAGCGTTTGCCGCCCCGGGGCCCCGACCGCTTGGCGCCACCGCTACGCGAACCACCCGGCCGTGCCTGACCAGGCCGGCCGGCCCCTGACCGGCTCCCGCCCGACCGTGTTGAGCCGGCTTTGGCTGGTGTGTCCGATCGATCGGCCATGGGCCGGCTACCCACCTTGCGGGTGCGCTCTTTCAGGCTAGCCTTGCCCGGGGGTAGGTTCTTGGCTTTCTTCTCGTGGAAAGCGCCCATAAACGTGGGGTCGTCTTTCCGGCGCTGTTCATCGATTTCGCGCAGCATCGACTGCTGTTCGTCGAACGGCGTCTCCGTGATCTCGACGCCCTCCGGAATGGGCGTGAAGGGTACCGTCATGCGAATGATACGCTGAATTTTCTGCATGTGGTAATCTTCGGCCATCGTCACAAACGTGATGGCCTCACCGGTTTTGTTGGCCCGGCCCGTCCGGCCAATCCGGTGCACGTAATCCTCGTAGATCAGGGGCACATCGAAATTGATGACGTGACTTACCGACGCTACGTCGATACCACGGGCGGCCACATCGGTCGCGACGAGTACTTTGATGTGCCCTTCTTTAAAGGCTTCCATCGAGTTGATGCGGGTGTTTTGCCCCTTGTTGGCGTGGATAACCCGAATCTGCTTCGGATCGAGCACCTTCCGCGACAGAAACTTATAGATATTTTCGGCCGTGGTCTTGGTTCGGGCGAAGATAATGACCCGCTCGAACGACTGTTGCCGCACCAGCGATTCCAGCAGGTTGATCTTGGTCCGGAAGTTCGGCACTTCGTAAATCACCTGATTTACCATATCGGCCGTAGAGGCCTGGGGCGTCACCTCGACCTTGATAGGGGCTTCCAGAAACTCTGACGAGAGCCGCTCGACGCGTCCGCCAAACGTAGCCGAAAATAGCAGGTTTTGCCGCTTGGTCGGAATTACTTCCAGAATAGAGCGGATTTGCGGCATAAAGCCCATATCCATCATCTTGTCGGCTTCGTCGAGCACCAGCGTCCGGATATCTTTCGTCACCAGTTCGCCCATGCGGTAGAGGTCCATAAACCGGCCGGGGGTAGCAACCAGCAGGTCGACCCCAGCCTGCAGGGCTTCGATCTGCGACTTAGGTCCCAGGCCACCGTATACGGCCACGTGGCGCAGGTCGGTATATTTGGTCAGGTCGGTAACAGCGGCATTGATCTGGATGGCCAGCTCGCGGGTGGGGGCCAGAATGAGCGCACGTGGATTTTTGCCCTGTGCGTATTTGATCTTCATGAGCAGCGGCAGCAGGTAAGCGGCTGTTTTGCCGGTACCGGTCTGGGCAATACCCAACACATCGTGGTTGCCCAGGCTGATCGGAATCGTCTGCTGCTGAATGGGCGTTGGCTCGGTGTAGCCCAGGTCGGCTACGGCATTGAGCAACTGCCGGTTCAGGTCGAACTGCTCGAACGAAGTAATATCCATACTGTAAGTCGTTTGTCGATGGGCGGGCGGGTTGCCAGGGTACTCCTGCCCGCCGGTACAGGGCGGGCAAACGCCCGGCCAGGTGGCTGCAAGGTACGCATAGGCAGCCACTTACGCGGTCTGCCCGGCCGAATTGGCTGGTCGGGACCGCTGCTGACAGACCCATCGGGTAAAGACTAACCGCAATCGGACCTAAAACGGTTTCAAAATGCGTTCCACACCGCTCACATAACCCGACCCAAACAGGTTGACATGCACCAGCAGGGGATAGAGGTTATAGATCGGTACCCGCTGCTCAAAGCCGGCTTCGAGCGGGAAGGCTTCATCGTACGCATCGTAGAACCGGTGGTCGAAACCGCCAAACAACCGCGTATGGGCCAGATCGGCTTCCCGAAAGCCGTAGTAAACCGCCGGGTCGATGAGGGCTGGCCGTCCGTCGGCGGTAACCATCACATTGCCCGACCATAAATCGCCGTGCAGCAGCGCCGGCCGCTCGTTGGGCAGCAGATCGGGCAGCCGGTCGCGCAGCCGGAACAGCGATTCGTAGACTGGTTTGCTTAGCAGTCCGTTATAAAAAGCCTGTCCGGCCTGCGGCAGCAGCCGATTGTCGAAGAAAAAGGTAAGCCCGTGGGCTTGTCGGGCGTTGTTCTGGGGCAGCGACCCGATGTAGTTGTTGAACGAAAGACCAAACTGGGGTTGGGTGTGCGAATGAATTTCGGCCAGTGCCTGCCCGAGTTTCTCCCAGTAAGTAGCCAGGGGTTTGCCCGGATCGATATAATTTAGAATCAGGTACGATTTATCCTGCTGATGACCATAGCCAATGACCTCTGGAATCGCCAGTGCATCGGTATGGCGCAGCAACTCAAGCCCTCGGGCTTCGACCGCAAACATGTCGCCGGGGTCGGCGTGATTCCATTTAATGAAAAAGACGCCTTCCGAGGAACTGACCTGCGCGGCAATGTTAATGTCGCCCCCGGCCAGAAACTGGGTGTCCAGCACATCGACGGGCCGGCCAAGGGCTTTAAACAGAATATGTTCAAAAAATGAGAACTGATCGTCTCCCCAAAAATCCATAGGAACCAGATTAGGATCAGCGATTGCACAACCGGCAATCGCCGGAAAAAAAATACTTTTGCAGCGTAACCCCGCCTATGAATCCTTACCTCCAACGCCTGTACGATCTGGCCCGGCAGCCAAGCCGCCGAATTGTCGGGCTGATGTCGGGCACATCGCTCGATGGCCTCGACGTGGCCCTGTGTCGGATTTCAGGCCATGGCCCTGATACTTTCGTAACGCTCGAACGGTTTGCAACCGTGCCTTACGACGCTGCATTTAAAGCCCGTGTCCGAACCATCTTCGCTAAACACGAAATCGAATTCGAGTTGCTTTGTTTACTCAACCCCTACATTGGCCGGCTTCACGGGCAGCTTGTGCTCGATTGTCTGCAGGCCTGGGAAGTTGATCCGGCAACGGTCGATGTGGTGGCGAGTCATGGCCAGACGGTATATCATGCCCCCAGGCGGCAGCATAACCGAGCCGATTATCCGGGGGGGACACTCCAGATTGGCGATGGCGACCATGTGGCCGTTACGAGTGGTATCATCACCCTGAGCGATTTCCGCCAGAAGCACGTAGCCGCCGGAGGGGAAGGAGCCCCGCTGGCGGTCTATGGCGATTACTTTATGTTTTCGAAGGCGGGCGAAAACCGGCTGCTCCTTAACATGGGGGGAATTGCCAACTTCACGTACCTGCCGGCCAGTCAGGATGCGGGGGCGGTGTTTACGACCGATACCGGGCCGGGCAACACGCTGCTCGATGCCTGCGCCCGGCAATACCTCAGCCAGCCTTATGACCAGGATGGACGACTGGCCGCCAGCGGTCGCGTCAGTTCAGCGTTGTTGCAGGCCTTGCTCGATCATCCGTTTTTTGCCGCCACCTTCCCCAAAACAACCGGGCCGGAAGTATTTAACCCCGACTATGTTGCCGCAGCACAGGCCCGCAGCCAGACAGAAGCACTCGCTCCCGCCGATCTGATGGCCACTCTTGTGCAGTTCAGTGCCGATACGATTGCGTCGGCCATCCGGCGCGTCATGCAGCCCGGCGAGCATTACCATGTCTACATGAGCGGTGGTGGCATGCATAACCCTGTTCTGACAGGTGCCATCCGGCAACAGCTACCCGGCTGCACGTTCAACCGAACCGACGAATTGGGTATCAGTGGTGATGCCAAGGAGGCTGTGCTGTTTGCCGTGCTGGCCAACGAATGCCTGGCGGGCGGCACCACGTCGTTTGGCGCGCGCGAAGGCGTACCGACCGTGCGGATGGGTAAGATCAGCCTGCCTGGCTGACACACACGCACGGGGAATCTCCGGAGCCGATTGGCAGATGCCTGGCAGAAAAGCTAACTTTTTGGCCGGAACACCTTCATTTTAGTTTCGTCGGTCGTGATAAACGGGCCTCCGATGAGGTCGATGCAGTAAGGTATAGCCGGAAACACAACCGACAGGCACTGGCCGATCGCGGTTGGTTTGCCGGGCAGGTTCAGCAGCAGGGTCTGGTTGCGAATGCCGGCCGTTTGCCGCGACAGAATAGCCGTTGGCACATACTTCAAACTTTCCTGGCGCATCAGTTCACCGAAGCCGGGCAGCATTTTCTGGCAGACGGCTTCAGTAGCTTCGGGCGTCACGTCGCGCAGGGCGGGGCCGGTACCACCCGTGGTTACCACCAGACAGCACCCTTCGGTATCGGCCAGTTCGATCATGGTGGCCTCCAGCTGATCCTGCTCGTCGGGGATAACGCGGTAAACGGGTTCCCAGGGCGAGGTAAGCCAGTCGGTCAGGAACGAAACCACCGCCTTGCCGGGAATGTCTTCGTAAACCCCCGCACTGGCGCGGTCCGAAACGTTGATAATGCCGATACGAATCATTGGGTCGGTATACGGTTTACAGGATTCAGTAGCCAGTTTACGGCGGCAGCAGCCCGGCTGCGCGATAGCCACCCTAAACCGGAAACCGGATACTGAAAACGTTATTTAAGGTTTCTTGCGCTTCAGCGCGAGGTCGTGGGCGGTGTCGTAGTAGGAGCGAAGGCTGCTCCAGTCGAAAATTTCGGCGATGTTCTCGACCCGGTTGCGTTGTTGAATCCGGTCGCGCTGACTCATCTTTACAAAACGGTACAGCATATCGGCCAGCTGATCGGCGGCTTCGTTGAACGAGTTAGTTCGCCGGTTGACGACGTAAATGCCCCGGTTCTCATAGTCGCGCATGATCTGCATGATGAAGTCGCCGAAGCCCGACTGGTCGCTCGTGACAGTCGGAATGCCGCGCACCACGCACTCCAGTGGGGTGTAGCCCCAGGGTTCGTAATAGCTCGGAAACACGCCCAGGTGGCAACCCCGCACAAACTGACTGTAGTCGAGGCCGAACAGAGGGTTGGTCGAGGCAATGAAGTCGGGGTGGTAAACGATCTTGACCCGGTCCGATTCGTTGTTGACCAGATTGGCCTGCCGGATAAACCGCGTCATGTCGTCTTCCTGCACCAGGTTGTGGGTCACAAACGGCGGTAGCTTCTTGGTTTTCCAGCTCTGTACCGTCCGCCGGAGCCGCAGCCGCCAGTATTCGTCGATAAAGGTACTGAGGTCCGGAATCTTGGTGTCGACGTTGGAGGCCGCTGCCAGAAAGAGCCGTTCGCCCACCTGCTTTTCAATGCTTTCGCAGGTTTCACGGATTTCGTCGAGCAGGGCGCGCGAGTGCAGTACTTCCGGATTGATCGACGTGTAAGGCTGCCGCGTTACCATGAACATAACGATAGTCATATCCATCTCCTCTACCTTCATGCGGTAATTGAGCCGGGCGAGGGCTTCCAGCGTCAGGTCGTAGCCTTTGTTGGAAAACTCGAACCGGCCCGAGGTAAAGAAGTAAAGCGTTTTGTTGAGGTCGAACGAATAGCTCTGGAAGAAGTGGCCCATGATGAACTCATGGATCTTCTCCTTGTAGCGCACGTGCAGGTTCTGAAACTCGTGGGTAGCCGCAAAGCGGGTGATATTGAGGCCGTTGGGCAGCACGAGGTCGGGGTTGCGCCCGAGAAACACTTCGCACTCGCGGGCTGTCACATCACTGACAGTGGTGAAAACGTGGGCCTGCTGCGCCGACAGCCGTTCGATGGTGGCCTGCGTTTCAATGCCGTAGTGCCGGGCTTCGCGCAGCCAGTCGTAGAACGGGAGTTTACCGTAGAAGCCGGCTTCGTTCTGCGCCAGATAGCGCCCCAGCATGGTGGCGTGGGTGGTAAAAACCGTGGCTACCTTCACATTGTCGCGACGCAGGTCGGGCAGGCCCGTACTGGCCATCCACTCGTGGAAGTGCGCCACAAAATCGACCCGGCGGGCGTGGTTCTCAGCCAGCAGCGTCAGAAACTGCCGGACCATTTCGCCAAAAATAATGGTCTGATTTACCAGGTCTTCGACGTTGAGGGTCGTGAGCTGGTGGTTTTCCCAGAGCTTGGCCTTGATGTAGTTGAGCTGATCGGTACTGACACTGGAAATATCGAATAGCACCACGCGCGGGCGGCCCGTGATGAGCCAGTAGCCGTATTCGACCCGGTAACCCATCTGGCGCATCTTGCTGACCGTTTGCCCGATCTCGGTTTCGTCCGAATCGGTAATCGGTTCAAATTCAGACGCTGCCCGCTGGGCAAAATACGGGCCCAGGGCCACGTAATTATCGTCCCACTTCTCGACCATGGCCGGCACTTTCGACCGAATGACCGTGTAAATACCGCCTACCTGGTTGCAGACCTCCCAGGCAACTTCAAGCAGTAGTTTGCGCTTCGAGGTTGAAAAAATGGATTCCAAAATTAGTCGCTGTGGTTTTGGGTGTATGTGCGGATCAATCCTGATTCATGCGGAGCAAAGGTCGGGCTGCCGCCTAACCGAAACCAGAAACCGACTTCTATTTTAAATAAGATTTGGCTTCGACCACCTGCGTATCCTGACCTCGGGTCAGTGTGTAGTTGAAACCCGGCTGAATGCTATAGGCACCCATCTCGCCCTGTTTGTTCACGGCAATAAAGCCAACCTGTACGTCTTTATAATCCTGCTTCTTCACAATTCGCAGAGCCGCTTCTTCACAGGCCTGCTGGGGCGTGCGACCCTGCCGCATCAGCTCGACCACCAGAAACGAGCCGCAGGTGCGCATGACCAGTTCACCCAGCCCCGTGGCGCAGGCTCCGCCAATTTCATTATCGACAAACAGGCCGGCCCCGATAATGGGCGAGTCGCCCACGCGGCCGTTCATTTTGTAAGCCAGCCCGCTGGTGGTGCAGGCCCCCGAAATATTACCCGCAGCGTCGATCGACAGCATGCCGATGGTGTCGTGCCGTTCGATGTTGACGATGGGCTTGTATTTGGCCGTCTTAAGCCAGTTTTGCCAGGCTGCTTTCGAGCCCGGCGTAAGCAGGTTCTGTTTCTTGAATCCCTGGTCGAGCGCAAACTTCAGGGCACCTTCGCCACTGAGCATGACGTGGGGCGTTTTTTCCATCACGGCCCGGGCCACCGAAATGGCGTGCATGATGTGCTCGAGGTAGGTGACGGAGCCAGCATTGCCTTTCTCGTCCATGATGCAGGCATCGAGCGTTACGCGGCCATCCCGGTCGGGCAGACCACCGTAGCCAACACTGGTATCGTTGGGGTCGGCTTCGGGTACGCGAACCCCGGCTTCGACAGCGTCGAGGGCGGTACCACCTTTGGTAAGGGCCGCCAGGGCAGCCGCATTGGCCTTGGGTTGTTTCCAGGTAGAGAGAACAAGGGGGCCGGCCGGGGCCGTAGCCCGGGGTGTTTTAGCGGCACCGAACGCCAGCGACGGGAATAGGCCTGCCAGTGGCCCCAGGCGTAAAAAAAGTCGTCTGTTGAGCATGAATTGAGGGTTACGGCCCAAATTAAGGGAATAAACAGTTGGCATTTGCTACTTTTAACCGATTTATTCATTGCAGTTCATGGCGGATTTAGACAAGCACATTTTGCTGATGGAAGGCCCCGATTCCAAGGGCCTGATTTACCACGTAACGGGCGTTTTGTTTCGGCATAACCTCAACATCATCCATAACGATGAGTACGTAAGCCCGGCGGGCCGGTTCTTCATGCGAACGGAGTTCGAGGGAAGCTTCGACGACAAGGCGCTGCTGGATGAGCTGAAAACGGCCCTGCCGCCTGCTATCGATGCCTCGGCCATCCGGTTTCGGCTCAATCCCAAACGGAAGAAAAACATTGTGGTGCTGGTTACGAAAGAGCACCACTGCCTGGCCGAACTGCTGGTTCGCTATGCGTTCGACGAACTCGATGCCGACATTCTGGCTGTGGTGAGTAACTACAGCACGCTGCAGCCGCTGGTCAGCAAATTTGGCATTCCGTTCCACCACGTAGCCCACGAAGGCAAGACCCGCGAGGAGCATGAAGACGCCATTCTGCGCACGCTGGCCATCTATGAACCCGAATACCTGGTACTGGCCAAATACATGCGGGTACTGACTCCCGGCTTTGTCGATCGGTACCCCAATCGTATTGTCAACATCCACCATTCGTTTCTGCCGGCCTTCGTGGGGGCCAACCCCTACCGACAGGCCTACGAGCGGGGGGTGAAGATCATCGGGGCTACCGCTCACTTTGTCAACAACGATCTCGACGAGGGGCCCATCATTGCGCAGGATGTGAAGGAGGTGAACCACCGGCAGCTGGCGCAGGACATGGCCATGGAAGGGCGCGACGTTGAAAAAATCGTTTTGTCGCAGGCGCTTAAACTGGTGTTCAACGACCGCGTATTTATTGCCGGCAACCGTGCCATTGTGCTGTAGGCGGGAGTAGGGTAATCCAGGGTAATTGTAGAATAATGTCCCGAAATTTCCCTAAATCCTTATCTTTCGACTCCAAATCGGTCAAATGAGCGAAAATTAATTTACTTGTATCTATACCCTTAACATGCAACAACTTCAGGCGCTGGACTACACAGTCTTTTTCTTTTACTTTATTATCGTTGCGGCCTACGGTATCTGGATTTACAGGCGGAAGAAAACCGCCCAAATGTCGACCAAGGATTTCTTCCTGGCGGAGGGTTCACTGACCTGGTGGGCTATCGGTTCATCGCTGATTGCATCAAACATTTCGGCCGAGCAGTTTATCGGCACCTCGGGTGATGGATTTGCCATGGGGCTGGCCATTGCGACCTACGAATGGATGGCGGCAGCCACGCTGATCGTGGTGGCTGTTTTCTTCATGCCCATCTATCTCAAGAACCGCATCTTCACGATGCCCCAGTTCCTGACCCAGCGCTACAACAATACTGTGGCCATGATCATGGCCATTTTCTGGCTGTTTCTCTACATCCTGGTCAACCTGACATCGATTCTGTTCCTGGGTGCCCTGGCCGTATCGACCATTTCGGGTCTGAACTTCACGGTATGTATGATCGGCCTGGCGGTTTTCGCCGTTATCATCACCATCGGCGGGATGAAAGTAATCGGCTTCACCGACGTCATTCAGGTGTTCTTCCTGATTCTGGGCGGACTGGCCACGACGTATCTGGCTGTTAACCTGGTGTCGACCCAGAGCGGTACGGAAGGTATTGCCAACGGCATGCACATCATGCTGACCCAGTCGGCCGATCACTTCCACATGATTTTCCCCAAAGGCCACCCATTCTATGCATCGCTGCCGGGCCTGACCGTGCTGTTCGGCGGGATGTGGATTGTAAACCTGAACTACTGGGGCTGTAATCAGTATATCACCCAGCGGGCGCTCGGTGCCGATCTGAAGACGGCCCGGGAGGGTATTCTGTTTGCCGCTTTCCTGAAGCTGGTCATGCCGATCATCGTGGTTATTCCGGGTATTGCAGCCTACACGCTTTACCAGAAAGGGCTGTTCCACGCCGAAATGCTCGACGCTACCGGCGAGGTAAACAAAGACCACGCGTATCCTGTACTGCTCAATCTGCTGCCGACCGGTCTGAAAGGGCTGTCGTTTGCGGCTCTGACGGCGGCCGTGGTAGCCTCGCTGGCCGGTAAAGCCAACTCGATATCGACCATTTTCACGCTCGATATCTACAAGAAATACATTGCGCCCGAAGCCAGCGAAGAAAAACTGGTACTGACCGGCCGGATCACGATCTGGGTCGCCATGATTCTGGCTATTCTGATTTCGCCGTTCATGGGCATCGACAAGAAGGGTGGTTTCCAGTTCATTCAGGAAATGACGGGTCTGGTATCGCCGGGCGTATTTGCGGCCTTTATCATGGGCTTCTTCTGGAAAAAGACCAACTCGTCGGGCGCCCTGTTTGCGATTGTCGGTGGCTTCCTGCTGTCGTTGTTCTTCAAATACCTGCTACCCGGTCTGGTCGACCTGTCGTTCCTGGCGCCCTACGGATTTGCCGTAGCGGGCGAAGGCGGAGTATATACCATTCCGTTCCTCGACACGATGGGCTTCGTATTTGTGATCTGCGTGGTGGTGATGTTTATTCTCGGCCTGCAGAAACCCAGCACGCGCGGGCTGGAAATCGACGCGAGCATGTTTAAAGTAGCGCCATCCTTTGCCATCGGCGCGGCTGTGATCCTGACGATTGTAACGGCGCTGTATGCTTACTTCTGGTAGGTAGTTAACCCGACCACCTGCGCAATGGCGTCGGCACTGGCTTCGATACGTTCGTATTCGCCCAGTACAGCCGACGCCATTGTTATGTTGGGCCGGCGGTAAATCATGCCACTGGGCTGCGCTGATTTGCCACTCAGGTGCAGGGCATCGACGCCCGTCTGCGCCAGCTGGGCTGCGTTTTGTGCCGATACGCCTACGCCCGCCATAATTTCGATACGTCCGGCAGCCTGCGTTGCCAGTTGCTGCAGCACAGCGGCACCGGTCAGAGCCGAGGGGTGTTGCCCCGAGGTCAGAATCCGGGCACAGCCCGTGCGGATTACCGCTTCGAGGGCTTCCGGCGCGTCGCGGGTCATGTCGAAAGCACGGTGGAAGGTAACCGGCAGCGGATGGGCCAGAGCAACCAGTTCGCGGGTGGCTTCTTCGTCGACGGTACCGTCGGGGCGCAGCAGACCCAGCACCACGCCATCGGCCCCGGCGTGTTTGGCTGCTTCGATATCGGCGCGCATCACCGCGCGTTCGGTATCTGAATAAAGAAAGTCGCCCCCGCGCGGCCGAATCATCACGTAGAGCGCAATGGTCAGGTGCTGGCGGACCAGCTGAATCAGGCCCGCGCTGGGTGTCGTACCGCCTTCGCTCAGGCCGCCACACAGCTCGACCCGATGGGCACCGGCCTGCTGCGCCACCAGGCACGAATTGAACGAATAGGCACAAACTTCGATTGTCATAAGCAAGTCGGATCAGAATGAGCCGGCAAGTTACGCGCCGAACCCCGCTCCAGGCCACTACACGGCCTGTATGACTAAAAAAGTGCGACCGAATTGGGCAATTTTTTGCTATTTGACAATTAAACCGGGCAGACGAAAACAAAGCTGAGTATCGTTGGTTAATCGCCTAACTCCCATGGTGGGTACGTCCGCAAACATTATGTAGAGGGGAGGTTCCGGATACGCAGTTTTTTATACTTTTGCACCCTCATTGAAAAACAGTCACGCTTTACTTAAGACACACTATGTACTGGACACTCGAACTAGCTTCCTATCTCGAAGATGCCCCCTGGCCAGCCACGAAAGACGAACTCATTGATTATTCGATTCGCTCCGGTGCTCCGCTGGAGGTTGTTGAGAATCTGCAGGAACTTGAGGACGATGGTCAGCCTTATGAAAGCATCGAAGAAATCTGGCCTGACTATCCAACCAAGGATGATTTCTTCTTCAACGAAGACGAATATTAGGCCGTTGACGGCCCCTGACGGGTCGGCTTACGGTATGGCATAAAAAAAGCGTGGCTCCTTCGGAACGCCACGCTTTTTTTATGCCCGCAGATAACGAGTCAGGCCTCACTGAAGTCGAGGTCATTGCCATAGGTTTCGGGCAGGCGGGCCAGCGACCAGAAGGCCAGCAGGAAACACACGGCGCCGATCAGGGCACCGGCCGGCAGTATGCCCAGCGTGGGTTTCAGCGCCTGAAAGACCGGGATACTCAGCAGCGTGGTGGCCCGCACATTATTGGCTACCGATGTGGTCGCCGTAGCGCGCAGGTTGGTGCCAAAACTCTCGGCCGTAACGGTGAGAAACAGGGCGATGTAGCCAATGCCGAAACCCATGCCTACGCAGATGGCGTAGAAGCCGGTAGCCGTCGACAGGCTACCGGTCAGGTAAATAGCCACAAACACGAGCGTCAGGCCCATCATGAGCCCGATGGCTTTCCGGCGCGCGTGCAAGAGCTGACTGAAGGGGCCCGACAGCAGGTCGCCCGCTACCATGCCCACGTAGGTAAACATCACGCTGCGGCCGGGCTGAATGGGTTCGGCAATGCCCATGGCCTTGCCAAACTCGTTGCCGAAGGTGGCCAGAATGCCAATGACGAAGTAAGTGGGTAGCGAAATGCCCATGCACTGCAGGTAGCGCCAGAACCGGGCCCGCTGCTGAAACAGGGCCAGAAAGTTGCCCCGGCGCACGGCTGTTTGCTGCACCTGCCTGAACAGCCCCGACTCCAGCACCGTTACCCGCAGGGCCAGGAGCCCCAGCCCCAGTCCGCCACCCACAAAATAGGTAGTTCGCCAGTTAAACAGCGACACGGTGAAGTAAGCCACCACCGCTCCCAGCAACCCGATGCCGGCTACGAGCGAGGAGCCATAGCCCCGCAGCTGTCTGGGCAGAATTTCGCTGACCAGCGTGATGCCAGCCCCCAGCTCGCCGGCCAGTCCCAGCCCTGCCACGAATCGAAGTATGGCGTATACGGTTGGGGTCTGCACGAAACCACAGGCAATGTTGGCCAGCGAATAGGTAATGATGGAGCCAAACAGTACCGACAGCCGGCCGCGCTTATCGCCCATGATACCCCACAGGATACCACCCAGCAATAACCCCGCCTGCTGATAATTCAGAATTCGGCCCCCTTCCAGCGATATCGCGGCTTCGCTCAGACCCAGATCGTTCAGACTCGGCACCCGCACGATGTTGAACAAGAGCAGGTCATACACATCGACAAAGTAACCCAGCGCGGCCACCACCACGGGCAGCGAAAACAACGGGCGGAACGAAACGGATGTCGGGGCGGGGGCAGTGGGCATGGCGTGAGGAAGGTATATGCCGGCAAAGACGCCAGCGGAAGCAGTCTACCGCCCGTAGCGCCGGCGCCGAACGGTCTGCCACACCAGTCCCACCACGCCTACCAGCGCCAGTGGAGCCAGCAGATTGAGCGCCTGCCAGCCTGTGCGGTTGGCATCGACCCGGATTTTATCGAGGGGGCGCAGCGTAACGGTACGGGCGCGGGCGGCAATTACGCCCTCCGGGTCGACCAGGTAGTCGATGGCGTTGAGGGCGAAGTCTTTATTGGCGAAGGTGTTGCGCGTAAACCGGTCGAAACCGAGTGGGTAAGGCATGTTGCGTTTGTAGTCGACATCGTTTACGATCAGATCGCCGTCGGAACAGACAAGTACCCGCGAAGGAAGGCCTTCGGCCCGGAAGCCGGCCGCGCGCGGATCGCCGGGCAGAATACGGTTGGCGTAGAGCGACGTGAACCGACCTTCGAGCAGGCAGGCAATCAGGCGGGGGCCGGCGTTATAAGTCTGGGGGTCGGGCTGCCGGCGGGCTTCGGTGTAGGAGATAAGCGCCGGCGCCTTCAGCAGCTGGGTATAGCGCGAGGTCAGCAGGAGGGGCGTTTTGCGAATACCGGGCGACCGCACAGTGTCGAGCGTACTGCTGAACTTGCTCAGCACGGCGTCGAGGTTACGCACGATGGGGTTGCCCGATGTGCCAAAGTCGTTGAGCAGGGGGTAGAATCGCCACGGCAATAGCTGAATATTAGGCTTATCGCCCAGATTGCCCACGTTGAGCGGGATGGGAGCGCAGTACAGGTCTTTTACCACATCGCGGTTGATCCGAACCCCCCACCGGAAAAACAGATCGTCGAGGTTGAGCGCGAGCGGCTGGGCGTAGGTGCCCTCGTTGCTCACCGAATCGACCCGTTGCCCATCCACAAAAAACAGGGCCCGGCCCCCATTGACCACAAACTGATCGAGTTTGAAAACCTCGTCGTCGGAAAAGGGACGATCGGGTTTGGGCACCAGAATGGCGTCGAGGTTGGTGATGGGGCCCGGCTTGGTCATGTCCACGAAAAACAGGTCGTAGGTTTCCTGCACCGTAGCCAGCAGATCGGCAAAACGCGACGGCGGTACCTGCGTATGGCCATACAGGAGGCCGATCCGACGGCGGTTGCCTTCGGTCTGGGTCAGCTTGCGAATAGCGGCCGCCAGCTGGAACTCGACGCCTTCGTACGACTGGTTCAGCTGGTCTTCTTTCGAGGCTGTCTTATTCCCCTTCAGCAGCAGCACGGCGGTTTGCCGCCCTTTATACGAAACAACGGCCCCCGGAAAAACCAGTTTCTCGGTACGTTTGCCGTTTTCGTTGGCTACCAGGTTGGTGGGTAATAGCCCCAGCTGTTGCAGTTTGTCGATGAGCTTACCCTTCTCGTCGGCACTGCCAGAGCCGTCGGGATCGATGAAGCGATAGGTAAACGGCTTGCCGGCCCGGGCGTCGAACTCGTCGAGCGTTTCGCGAACGGCCGTTTCGAGTCGCTTGAAGGCGGGGGGTAAATCGCCCGTCAGGTACACATCGACATGGACATCATCGGGCAGCCGGGCCAGCAGCGACTCGGTAGCCGGCGACAGGGTGTAGCGCTTTTCTTCGGTCAGGTCGAGCCGGAAGAAAACAAAGGCCGACAGTACGTTGACGGCAATCAGGGCAAGGATAAAAACGAGGGTGCGCAGCGAGGCAGCTTTCATAAAGTACACTAACGAACAAGGCGGCAGAAACGGTACTGCTCAACGGCCAAATCAACACGCCAGCCCCTGCGCTCAGGCACAGTAGTCTTTGCCGTATATCGGGGCCGACCGGATAATCCTGTACGGACAGCGTTGCCGATCGGTTCCTTTTCGTATCTTTAAAAAGGCTACCCGCTGCGCCATCCCGGTCAGGGCCGTGGACAAGTTTACAGCAAAAGCAGCGAAATGCGGTCGACCCTGGTTTATTTTTTGCCGGTCACGCAACCTCCTCCACACCATCTCCGTACTGTCTACGAAATCGCCCGATCCTGGTTGGGCGAGGTTACACTCCCGCTGTGACATCAGATGGCTAACGCACCCGAACGCTCTGCGCTGCCCGACCTGTTGGCTGGTTGCCTTCGCAATCACCGGCAGAGTCAGGAACTGCTGTACCGGCAGTTCTACGGATTCGCCATGAGCGTTTGTCTGCGGTACGCGCCTACCCGCGAGAGTGCCCTGGAAGTGCTGAATGATGGCTTTCTGAAAGTGTTTACGCGGCTCGACCAGTACGATCCGGCCCAGCCATTCAAGGCCTGGCTTCGGCGCATCCTGATCAACACCGCTGTCGACCACTACCGGCAGGAACTACGCCATTTTTACCATGATTCGGTGGAACAGGCCGGACAGGCCAGCGTAGCAACGGGGGCCGACGCCTATAGCCAGCTGGCCTACGACGAACTGCTGAAACTGGTGCAGATGCTGTCGCCGGCCTACCGGCTGGTGTTCAACCTGTATGTGATGGATGGGTTTGCGCACGATGAAATTGCGGAGAAACTGGGCATTTCGGTCGGAGCATCTAAATCGAACCTGGCCCGGGCCCGCGAGAACCTGCGTGTACTATTGAAACAACAGAATTACGATGAGTATGCAAGAGTTAACCGATGACCAATTGGACGGGCTCTTCAGAAAATCGCTTGAAGAGGCTGATCCATTACCTGATCTGACCAATGATGCCTGGGCTGGACTATCCCGGCAACTCGACGCGCACAACCGGCGCCAGGTCTGGCAGCGATGGCTGCGCTGGGGCGGCCTGGCAAGCGTACTAGTACTAATCATTGGTACGAGCTGGCTGCTTGTTCGCCGGTCTGACGGCCCTGGTCGAACGACTGCTGCGCGATTGGCCGGCGGGATGCAGAAACCGGTTGTAACAGGCGAGTCGGTAGCCCCCCATGCGCCCGATCTGGCCGGTGTGGCCGGTCATAACGTGCGCCTTCCGGCCACGAACGGCGCAAGCCGGCAAGTAACCAGCGACGCGCTGCCTGCAGCCGGGCCGAATTTGCCGGCTGGGCGGAAGCAAAATACGACGGGCTTGCCAGGCAGGCGTGTAGCGCGTGAATCGGCGGAGCAAAACCCTGAAATGGAGATCGATCTGGCGCCGACGGCTACCAGCCGGCCGACCGTAGCTCAAAGACGTCGCTCCTGGCTGGCAACGCGCGCCAGACGAACCGGAATGAACCAGCGCAAAACCGTCGACACAGACGGCACAAATACCATCTGGCAGCCGAACGGGGTCGATCCCGTAACCGACGCGCCCGCGCTGGCTACCCCCCTGACTCCAACAACCGGATCAGTTGCGGAACGCCTGCCGAAGGAACACGTGGGTCGGCGGGGGAGTCGGCGGTCTGGGGCAGATTGGGTACCAGCCGGCGCGTTCGTCGGTACGCGCACATCGGAGTACGGTGTAGAGACAGGCAATGTCATCGTCGACAAATCGGTTTCAACCAGTGGGCCGCCCGACCAGCGGAACCTGTTGCCGGGGCTGACGACTGTGGCAAGCCATACCGCGCTGACCCTGCTGCCGCTCGATCCGCTGCACCGACAGCCCGAGTCGCCGGTAGTGGCCGAACAGCCCGGTCGACAGCCGCAACCGATAAGCGTCCGCGGGCCGAGTGTTCGGTTCGTCGTGTCGCCCGACTTGAGCGGGGTGGGGCTGCGTAATTTCAGCCGGCCCGGCACCAACCTGGGGCTTATGCTCGACTACCGGCTGGCCAGCCGCTGGAGTGTACAGGCGGGCGCCCTCTGGAGTACCAAACGATATGAGGCCAGGACCAGCGATTATACCTGGCCAGCCCATACGTACTGGAAAGTAAAGCCCGAGAGTGTCAGTGGTGAATGCCGTATGATCGACATTCCGCTGAACGTTCGCTATGACTTTGTTAACCGGCCCCGCAACGGCCGGTTCGATCGGTGGTTTGTGAGCAGTGGCCTTACCAGTTACGTCATTCTGGAAGAGGAGTACAACTACAATTACGCGAAGCCCAACGACCCGGCTATCGTGAACCGGTCGACCTATGTCGACAGCACGAGCCGGTATGGCTTCAGCCAGCTAAACCTGTCGGCGGGGTATGAACGGGCGATCAGCCAGCGGCTCGCGTGGCAGGTCGAACCCTTTCTGAAAGTGTCGCTCAAGGGGGTCGGGGTCTACAAAGTTCACCTGCTCAGTACGGGTGTCTTCCTGTCGCTCCGCTATCGATTGTAAAAAAAGAACACGTTTTATAGCAACTCATACCAAACCAATACAACCATGATGCCTACACAGCCCCAACAAACCGACAATCTGAACCGCGCAGCGTTTATCAAATCGCTGGGCCTGAGCGGAGCCGCCCTGATGGCGTTCTACTGCATGGGTACCCTGTCGGCCTGTTCGAGCAAAAGCACCGACCCCGCTCCATCGACGGGAACGGGTACCGGCACCGGTACCGGCAGCAATACGCTGGACCTGACCAGTGCGGCTAACAGCGCCCTCAAGACGGAAGGCGGCTACATCTACAATGGCAATATGATTGTTGCCCGTATCAAGGGAGGTAGTTACGTCGCTCTGGCCCGCGCCTGTACCCACCAGGGCACCAATGTGCAGTACCGGCTTACGCAGAACGATTTTTTCTGCCCTAACCACGGCTCTGAATTCAGCACGACGGGTGCCGTTGAAGTTGGCCCGGCAACCGCCGGCCTGACCGTCTATAAAACGGCGCTCAGCGCTGATGGTAACACACTGACCATTTCAGCCTAGACACCGGACCTATGCGCCCACTCTGTATGCTATTGCTGCTGTTGATCGTTGGTGGGCAACTGCAGGCCCAGGATTCAACAGCGGTGCGTGCGCGGCCCGATACGCTGCCGGCAGCTACCTCGGCCGATGACCTGCTGGCGGGGCTGACCGATTCGGCAACGACCCAGCCTTTGCTGCCCCACAAAATGCTGTTTACACAACGGGCATTCTGGGGCCCGAAAGGCCTGTTGCGGACGCTGAAGGTGGCACCCCTGACACCCGAAGGCCGCGCCCGCGAGCTCAACGTTCGGCGCACCATGCTGGTTGCTCACCAGATCGGTGGCTTCGTTACGCTGGCGGGTTTTGTAGCCCAGGGCCTGCTAGGGGCTAAACTATACAATGCGAAAGGGCAGGACTATGTCGATACCAAACGCTGGCACGAACGCACGGCCACGCTCATCAACGTCAGCTACGGCACAACCCTGGCGCTCTCGCTTACAACGCCCCCGCCTGTAATCGGTGCCCGCCGGGGCTTCACTACCATCAAGCTGCATAAATACCTCGCCATTGTTCACCTCACGGGTATGGTGGCTACCAACATCCTGGCCGGCCTGATCGACGAGCATCCCGACCTCAAACCGATCCACCGGGCGGCTGCTTACACCACCTTCGGGGCCTATGCGGTCTCGGTGGTAGCCCTGACGTTCTAGCGGCTGCCTGATGGCGGGTCGTTCCCCTTACCTAACCGCGTGTCGGCCGACTTCTACAAGGAATTTCGTGCCGGCACGCTTATTCGAACTTCGCTTACTGCTATGAAACCGTTTCTGATTCTGTTGCTCTGCGTGGGCTTCGTGGCGCCCCTGGCCAAACGTAAACTCGTGGCCGACAAAAGCCTGTCGACCGTGACCTATTCGGCTAAACACCCGTTGCACAAGTGGGATGGCGTGAGCCACGATGTAAACTGCGCGCTCATCTACAACGACGAGTCGAAGCAGCCCGAGAGTGTAGCGGTATCGATCAAGGTAGCCTCGTTCGACAGCGATAATAACAACCGCGATTCGCACGCGATGGAGGTGCTGGAAGGACTTAAGTACCCCAACGTGACGTTTACCAGTAACGACATCAAAGCCGGTGAAAACGGCCAGCTCGTGGCACGCGGTACCCTCACCTTCCACGGTGTTGCCCGATCCATTACGCTGCCGGTGATGCGCCGGGAAAGTGGAGGGAAGCTTACCCTGACGGGTGAGTTTCCGGTTCGTATGACTGACTACAAAGTAGAGCGGCCTTCGCTGATGGGCCTCAAAACAGACGATGAGCTGATTCTGAAAATCAACGCCGTCTTTACGCTCTAACACGTATTCTTCCTGAAGCCGTTAGTCGGCAGCCGGGGTGCCAGCCGTACGGGCCAGGCCTCGGCGTGCCAGGCCGGCGCTGATCAGAATCAGCACGGCACCCAGAAAGAAGGGCGCCCCCGGCAGGTAGATAGGCGCTTTCGGGCTGGTGAAGTATGAAAACAGATTGGTCATGATAACGGGGCCGACAATGGACGTTATGCTGGTCAGGCTCGTTAGCGCCCCCTGCATCTCACCCTGCTCGTTGCGCGGCACTTGGTTTGAGATGATGCCCTGCACCGAAGGGCCGGCAATGCCGCCGAGGGCATAGACCGCCAGAAAAGCAAACATCATCCAGCTCTGCGAAGCCAGCGCAAACAGCGCGAAGCCCAGTGCGCTGAACAACAGCCCTACATAAACGGAGCGCTCCTGACCGAGCTTCGGAATGATGATGCGGCTCAGGCCGCCCTGCACCACGGCAAAGGCCAGCCCAATAGCTGCCAGCGAAAGGCCCACGGTTTTCTCATCCCATTTGAATTTCTCCATGGTATAGAACGTCCAGGTACCCTGCACGGCAAAGCCGGCAATGTAGATCAGTACCAGCGAGGCCACCAGCCCCAGCACGACTGGGTACCGGCGCAGGTTCATCAGTGAACCGATAGGATTGGCTCGTTTCCAGTTGAAAGGCCGCCGGTTTTCGGGTGCCAGCGACTCGGGCAGAATCAGCAGCCCGTAGAGAAAGTTGAGCAGCGTTAGGCCGGCCGATACGAAGAAAGGCACGCGGGGACCGTACTGGCCCAGAAAACCACCCACGGCCGGTCCCAGGATAAATCCGACCCCAAAAGCGGCTCCGACAAGGCCGAAGTTCTGCGCCCGCTTTTCCGGCGTACTGATGTCGGCAATGTAGGCGTTGGCCGTTGTGAAACTGGCCCCGGTAACGCCCGCCAGCAGCCGGCCTACAAACAGCCACTCGATGGTGGGTGCAAATCCCTGAAAGAGGTAATCGATGCCAAAGCCAAACAGCGAGAACAGCAGCACGGGCCGCCGGCCATAGCGGTCGCTCAGGCCCCCAAGTACGGGCGAGAACACAAACTGCATCAGGGCGTAGGCGAACGTGAGCCAGCCACCGTAGCTGGCGGCCTGGCTGATATTGCCGTGAATCAGTTGCTCGATCAGTTTGGGGAAAACGGGAATGATGATGCCCAGACCCGTAACATCGAGCAGGAGGGTGATAAAGATGAAAACGAGGGCCGGTGCGGTACGTTTGGGCATAGGAAGGGGGGGATTAAAAAGCGGTAGGGTTGTCGAGTCACGGGCTTGGTCAGGGGTCTTTCAATGACGCACCAGCCAACTCTCGGCAACTCGACAACCCTACAATACGACAGCGCCCGTTTACTAAGCGTAGGTGTTCAGCATGACGGGCATCACCAGCATCAGAATATCTTCATTTTCTTCCTTGTCGGCCGGAATCAGCAGCCCGGCCCGGTTCGGAGCCGATAGTTCGAGGGAGATCATTTTGGCGCTCAGATTGCTCAGTACCTCGGCCATCAGCTTGGCATTGAAGCCAATCTCCATCGGATCACCGTCGTACTCGCAGAGCAGTTTCTCGTTGGCTTCGTTCGAGTAATCGAGGTCTTCGGCCGAGATGGTGAGCGAGTTGGCTTTGAGCGACAGCCGGATCTGGTGCGTGGTGCGGTTGGCGTAGATCATGATCCGCTTCAGCGAGTTCAGCAGATCGGTCCGGCCAATGGTCATCACGTTGGGGTTGTTGGTCGGAATGGCGTTTTCGTAGTCGGGGAACCGCTCGTCGATAAGCCGGCAGATCAGCTGAGTACCACCAAACGTAAACGACGCGTTGGATGGGCTGAATTCGGCCGTAACGGCTACGTTCTCGGGAAGCGACGCCTTGAGCAGTTGCAGCGCTTTGCGCGGAATGATCAGCGAACTGCTGGCCGAGGCACCCAGGTCGGTCCGGCGGTAGCGAATCAGCCGGTGCCCGTCGGTGGCGACAAACGTGGCGTTGTCATCGCTCAGCTGCAGAAACACGCCCGTCATGGCCGGCCGCAGATCGTCGGTGCTGGTGGCAAACACCGTATTGTTAATGGCGCTCAGCAGCACATCAGACGTCATATCGACCGACAGGCTCTTGTTGACCGTGGGCAGTTTGGGGAAATCGATTGGGTTTTCGCCCGACAGTTTATAGCGACCGTTGTCGGTCAGAATTTCGGTGCCGAAGGTGTCCGTATCAATGTTGACCGTGACGGGCTGTTCGGGCAGGCTGCGGAGCGTGTCGAGCAGCAGTTTGGCCGGAATCGCAATGGCGCCGTTCTCACTGGCTTCCACCGGAATCTGCGTGGTCATGGTCGTTTGCAGGTCCGACGCTGTTACCGTCAGCACATTGTCGTCGATACGAAACAGAAAGTTTTCGAGGATCGGCACAATCGGGTTGGTTGCTACAACGCCGTTGATATTCTGGAGGTTTTTAAGCAGGACGGACGAGGAGACTATAAATTTCATAAGCCGATCAGTTTGGCAATTTGTTGCTGTAATATAGAAACAAAAGTAGCAAAAAAAAGCGAGCCTGCGGTACGATCTACCCCCGAATAGAACCTTTCGCGGGGCCGGGTCTGTTGCCTGTATAAACAGGGGTTGGCCCGGGTCTACAGCCCGCAGAAGGCGTTGCCTGACCGGCTGCCAGCCGCCCTTTTTCTGGCTTATCGTATGGAAGCGCCCATCATCAACCGTGTGGCCGGCAGCGGCCTTGTTTCGCTCGATCTGGAAACCTATTACCACCCCGGTGAGCGGGTTGTCTACGACCTAAAAGACAACCTTTATATGGGGCTTATGCTCCGGGAGAAAGACTTTCGGGCCTTTCTGAAAGAACACGACTGGACGCAGTATGCCGGTAAAAACGTAGCCATTACCTGCTCCGAAGATGCCATTGTACCTACCTGGGCCTACATGCTGCTGACCCTGCAGCTACAGCCCTACGCCAACACGGTGGTCTATGGTTCGCTGACCGATCTGGAGGAGAAACTGTACTTCGACGCCATTGCTCAGCTTGATCCCGACGACTACCGCGACGCCCGGGTGGTGGTGAAAGGATGCAGCAGAGTGCCGGTACCGACGGCTGCCTATGTCGAACTCACCCGACGGTTGCGCCCGGTGGTGCAGAGCCTGCTGTTTGGCGAACCCTGTAGTACCGTACCGCTTTACAAGCGCGCCAAAGCGGTAGCTGCAACGCCAGCGGCTGAGTAACGGTAAAGCCGGGGCTTTTCTTTACTCGAAGTATATTATTTTCGGTAGAACGTTACAGTTTGTACGGGGTGGCTGCATATTTGCTTAGCAGTCAGTAGCGGATGTTGTCTGTCAGACAGTGCCCGTTTCTCCAGTAACTGTACGTATGAAACCTTCGCTGGCTGCTCGTGTCGTCAATCGATTTGCACCCCGTCTGCTGGTGTTGCTGATGGATCTTGGCCTGACAGGCTTCGCGTTCCTTTGTGCCTGGCTGCTGCGCTTCAACTTTGTTATCGATCCGGCCAACTGGCACTGGTATCATCCGGCAGCTCTGCTGCTTGTCAGACTGCTGGTGTTTCTCTGGCTGCAGCCGTTCGCGGGGGTAATCCGGCACACGGGGCTCGAAGACGTGGTGCGCATCGGCTGGGCCATTACGCTGAGCAGCCTGCTGGTGGGCACGCTGTCTTATGCGGGCTGGCAATTGCTGGGTAGCAGCAGGCTCTATATTCCGGTGTCTATTCTGGCCATCGAATACTTTATCTGTCTGGTGCTGCTGATTACGGTGCGCTTTCTGGTGCGCTACGTCTACCGGGTGCTCGTGGCTAGTCCCATCAGCGAAAGCCGGCCGGTGCTGATCTACGGAGCCGGAGAAGTGGGTATCCATACCAAAGACATGCTGCTCCGCGACCCCGATCGGCGCGTACTCGGCTTCATCGACGATAATCCGGCAAAAGCGCAGAAAACAGTGCATGGTTTTCGGGTCTATACCCCCCGGGAGGCAGCCGCGTTGTTTTTGCAGAGCGCCCACAAGCCCGATGTCGTGCTGGCAATCAATCAATTATCGCTGCAGCGCCGAACCGAAATCACGAATTTTCTGCTACGCTACCAGGTCACGGTCAAAGTCATTCCGTCGGTCCGGCAGTGGATCGATGGGGAACTGAGCACCCAGCAGATCCGGGATGTGCAGATCGACGATCTGCTGGGCCGGCCCGCCATCGAACTCGACCGGGAGGCTGTCGACCAGCTGGTGCGGGGTGAGGTGGTACTGGTCACGGGAGCGGCCGGCTCCATTGGCAGTGAGCTGGTGCGCCAGTTGCTGAACCACGGTCCCCGCGAGCTGGTGCTGATCGATCAGGCCGAATCGGCGCTGCACGATCTGGTACTGAGCCTGCCGGCCAGTATCCGCGCCCAGACCCGGCTGACGCCCCTGCTGGCCGATGTGAGCGATGCCCGCCGGATGCGGCAGCTGTTTGCCCGGGTGCGCCCCGGCTTCGTGATCCACGCGGCCGCCTACAAGCACGTACCGCTTATGGAAGCGCACCCCTACGAGGCCGTCCGGGTCAACGTGCTCGGTACGCGCGTCGTGGCCGATCTGGCCGTACAGTTTGGCGTGCGCCGGTTTGTGCTGGTGTCGACCGATAAGGCCGTCAACCCCACCAACGTAATGGGGGCCACCAAACGACTGGCTGAGCAGTATGTGCAGAGCCTGAATACCCGGAGCCGCTGCCGGTTCATCGTTACCCGCTTTGGCAATGTGCTGGGCTCGAGCGGTTCGGTGGTGCCGTTGTTTCGGCAGCAGATTGCGGCCGGCGGTCCCGTTACCGTCACGCACCCGGATGTGATCCGGTATTTCATGACCATTCCCGAAGCCTGCCAGCTGGTACTCGATGCCACGGTGATGGGGCGCGGGGGCGAGGTATTTGTGTTCGATATGGGGGCCCCCGTCCGAATCGCCGATCTGGCCCGGCAGATGATCCGGCTATCGGGTTACGAGGTCGATACCGACATTGCGCTGCAGTTTACGGGGCTGCGGCCGGGCGAGAAACTCTACGAAGAACTGCTTAGCGATACCGAAACTACCCTGCCCACACACCACCCCAAAATCAAGGTGGCCCGCCTGACCGAACCCGAACCCTATCGACTCAGGCAGGCCTACGATCAGTTGCAGCTGGCCCTCGACTACACGGATGAAACACAACTGGTCCGGATTCTGAAGGGGCTGCTGCCCGAATACATCAGCAACAACTCGCCCTACAGTCGGTTCGATCAGCGCCCCTTAGTGCCCGTACTGCGGTCGTAAGGGTTTTGTCGGGCAGATTGCGCAATTTTGCCCGGGCTGGCCTGCACCCTGCACCGTGGCCAGCGGGTTCGCTATGCTCGATTTTCGCCTGACTGTTTTTTACACCGTTGCCAAGCGCCTGAGTTTCACCAAGGCGGCTGCCGAACTGTTTGTTACGCAGCCAGCCGTTACCAAGCATATCCAGGAGCTTGAAAATCGCTTTGGCACTGCTCTCTTCGACCGACGCGGCAATCAGATCAGTCTCACCACGGCGGGGCAGTTGCTGCTGCGGCATGCCGAAACCATTCTGGCGACCTACCGCCAGCTCGAATTCGATATGAACGCGCTGAAGGGCGAGCCGGGCGGGGTACTGCGGCTTGGCGCCAGTTCGACCGTGTCGCAGTACGTGATTCCGCCCGTATTGGCCCGGTTCCACGAGCAGTCGGCTGACGTATCGATCTCCCTCAACAGCGGTAATACCGAGCAGATCGAGCAGCAGCTCCTCAACAACGACATCGACCTGGGGCTGGTGGAGGGCCGCACCCACCACAGCGATATTCGCTACACACCCTTCGTGAAAGATGAACTGGTGCTGATCTGCCGCTCTGACCACCCACTGGCCAGCCGCGACGAGATCACCCTCGACGAACTGCGTACCATTCCGATCGTGCTCCGCGAACGCGGGTCGGGCTCCCTCGAGGTGGTCGAGCATGCCCTGCGCGGGGCCGGCCTGCGCCTGACCGATCTGACACTGGATATGCAGCTGGGCAGCACCGAAAGTATCAAGTCGTATCTGCTCAATTCGCGCTGCATGGCCTTCATTTCCATCTTTGCGGTGCAGTCGGAACTCAAAGCCGGTACACTGCGGGTGCTCGATGTGCAGGGGCTGACCATCCAGCGCGATCTGTATTCGATTCAGCTGCAGGGCATGAGCGAAGGGCTGGCCGATACGTTTATGCGGTTTGTGCGGCAGCACTACGCCCGGCGCTGATCGTTTATCCGGATGAGCAAAGCCGGCAACGGGCTTTTTCGTACGTTTGCGCCAAACCCAACACCTCATGCAAACACCCTTACTGACCGCAGCTGCACTGCTGGCCCTCCTGACGGCCTCGGCGCAACCCAGGCCGGCCCGTACCAAAGCCCCTTCGCCAACCCCCGTTGCCCGACCTGTACCGTTTGCCGTTGCGCCGGCCGAAGTCGAAGCACACATGCGTTTCCTGGCGGCCGATGAATTGATGGGCCGCCGAACCGGTGAGCCCGGCAACTGGACAGCCGCCCGCTACATTGCCGAGCAGTTTCGGCAGCTGGGCCTGAAACCGGCCGGCGACCGCGGGGATTTCTTCCAGCGCATCGAGCTCGAAAAAGTTGGCGCGGCCCGGTCGGCCACGATGCTGATGGGCAAAGACACGCTCAAACTGGGCAATCAGCTGGTCGTGATGGCCGGTGGGCCCACTACCGTATCGGGCGAGGTGGTATATGCCGGCTACGGTCTGACCGATGGCGACGATGGCTACAAGGGCCGCGACGTAAAAGGGCGCATTGTGGTGGTGCAGGGCGGTTCGCCGGACGCCAAACGCCCGAACGAAATTTTCCGGGCCTCCAACGAAAAGCGCAAGCTGGCGATGCAGAAAGGCGCGTCGGCCCTGCTCGAACTGTACAGCGAGTCCATTCCCTGGGGGTTTGTGAACCAGTATTTTAGCCGCGAGCAGATTACCGCGCCGGTAACGGCTACGGGATCGATGCCGCTGGCCCACCTCTGGATAAATAACGCCAACAATCAGTATAAAGCCCTCAAGGAGCCGGGTGCATCGGTATCGCTGCAAACCTCGGGGCGGTCGCGCGTGGCGGCTCCCTCGGCCAACGTAGCCGGACTGATCGAAGGCACCGACCCGACATTGAAAAACGAATATGTGATTCTGTCGGCGCACTTCGACCATATTGGCGTGGGCAAACAGGGCGGAAGCGCCTATCAGCCCGCCGACAGTATCTTCAACGGTGCCCGCGACAATGCCTTCGGTACCGTGTCGGTGCTGGCTGCGGCCAAGTCGCTGAGTCTGCAGCGGCCGAAGCGCTCGGTGCTGGTGCTGGCCCTGACGGGCGAGGAGGTTGGTCTGCTGGGGAGCAGCTACTATGCCGAACACCCGCTGGTACCCCTCAAACAAACTATTTTCGATTTGAATACCGATGGCGCGGGCTACAACGACACCACGCTGGTATCGGTAATTGGTCTGGAGCGAACCGGCGCCCGGGCCGAAATCGAAGCTGGTGCCAAAGCCGCCGGGCTGGGCGTATTTGCCGAACCAGCGCCCGAGCAGGGGTTGTTCGACCGGTCGGACAACGTAGCGTTTGCGGCCAAAGGCATTCCGGCCCCGACCTTCTCGCCCGGTTTCAAAACCTTCGATGAAGCGATCGGCAAATACTACCACCAGGCCATCGACAACCCGGAGTCGCTCGATTTTGGGTATGTATATCGGTTCTGCCAGGCCTACACCAACGCGGCCCGGCTGATTGCCAACCGGGCTACCCGACCGCAATGGTCGGCTGGCGACAAGTATGAAGCGGCCGGAAAGGCCTTGTATGGTCAATAAAAAACGGCGGGGGCGGGCCGTAGCGTCATCCCCCGCCGTCTGAAAAACTAATCGGACCGTCTCTTCGTTTAGACAGTATTAACGACACCCGATCATGCTCTTTAAATATCTGCTCATTGTTACGCTCATCATTCTGTTTGTGCCACCGGTACGCCGGTTTGTGTTCTACCTGCTGGTAGGTCGCCAGCTGGTCAATCAGCAGAAAGAAAAGCAGCGGACGGCCGATCGGCGTCGGGAAGGTGACGTAAGGGTCGACTCGCGCCCGGCCACCGGCGATGGCCGCTTCAAAGGCGGTGAATACGTCGATTACGAAGAAATCAAGTAATTACTGTTCGGCCCGGTATCGCACGGCCAGCCCCTTCATACTATAGCCATTTTCGGTCTGGCTGGTGTAGTAGCTGTAGCGGACGCCCACCAGCGCCGTAGCGCCCAGCTTTTTGGCCTGCATGGTCAGGCGGGCCAGCAGCAGTTCCTTTTCCTGCATATCAATGCCCCGTCCGGTTAGTTTTTTATCGGTACGCTGCTGCGCCGTCAGTGGCATATCGTTGTGTACTTCCATTTCCTCGATCGGCTCATAGGGTCGCTCAGGCCGCTGATTGTCGTAAAAGACATCGATCGGGTAACGGGGGGCATTATTCAGGTACACGATGGGCCGAAAACAGCCGCCCAGACCCAGAATCAGCAGCAGCAGGTAGCTATATTTCATACTGTGTCGGGTTGTGCAGGCAACGCGGCCAGTACCTCGGCCACGACCCGCGGATAATGCATGTGTTCGAGCGCCTGTACCTTACGGGCCACGTCGTCGGGCGTATCGGTGGCAACCACCGGGCAGGATGCCTGAAAAATGGGCGCCCCTTCATCATAGTGTTCGTTGACGAAATGAATCGTGATGCCCGACTCCGATTCGCCGGCGGCTACCACGGCTTCGTGGACAAAATGCCCATACATCCCCTTTCCGCCGAACCTGGGCAGCAGTGCCGGATGAATGTTGACGATACGGTCGGGGAAAGCCCGCACCAGATCGGCCGGCATGAGCCACATGAACCCTGCCAGTACAATCAGGTCGATCGACTGTTGCTGCAGGAGCTGCGTGATGCGGTCGGTGTTGTAGAAGGTCGTACGATCGAAAAGCAGCACCGGGATATGGTGGCGCCGGGCCCGTTCGATAACACCCGCTTTGGGATTGTTCGATAGAATCAGGTCGATCGATACATCGGCCGAGCCGGCAAAGTAGTCGGCGATTTTTTCGGCATTCGAGCCCGAACCAGAAGCAAAAAGAGCAATTCGTTTCAACGCGCAGGGAAAAGTAAGTAGTCAGGAAGACCGAATGGGCCAGACGCCGGACCCGCGTCAACACCCGGCATGGGCCGGGGCAACGCCCGGATGAGCCGGGGCAGTCGGGCGGCCTTCGGAACAGGAGCGGGGCTAAATTACAACTTTTGCCTATTTTTGTCGGTAGTCAACCCAATCCGATGCTGGCAACCCATCAACTTACGTTTGCATACGGTCCCTCCCGGCAGTTTGCTTTCCCCGACGTACACTGTGCCAACCGGGAAGCCCTGCTGATTCTGGGCCGGTCGGGTACGGGTAAAACTACCTTTCTGCATTTGCTGGCGTTACTGCTGACGCCCCGGACGGGGTCGGTGGTGATCGGACAAACCGATATCACCAAACTGAGCCCGGCTCAGACGGCGGCTTTTCGGGCGCAGCACCTGGGCATCATCTACCAGAAACCCCACTTTGTCAGCTCGCTGTCGGTACTCGACAACCTGCTGATGGCTAACTACCTGGCTGGAAAGCCGCAGGATAAACAGCGGGCGCGCGAGCTGGCCGGTCAGCTGGGCTTTGCCGATCAGCTCACCAAAAAAACAAATCAGCTCAGTCAGGGCGAGCAGCAGCGGGTGAGTATTGCCCGCGCCGTGATGAACCAGCCCGACGTGATTCTGGCCGACGAACCTACCTCCAGCCTCGACGACGAAAATACCGACCGGGTCATCAGTCTGCTTCGGCAGCAATCCGGCCAGATTGGGGCCAGTCTGATCGTAGTTACCCACGATCAGCGCCTTAAAGACGCTTTCGACAACCGTATCAACCTCTAGGCCCGTACCAGCTGGTACCGGCTCGGCCCCTTATGACCAAACCGATTCTGTTTTTGTGTTGCCTGCTACCGTTGCTGACGATGGGTCAGAACCGGAAGAAAAAGGATTACCTCGTAACGATCGCTACCGACTACGGCCCCATGAAACTGGTGCTGTATGACCAGACGCCGAAGCACAAGGAAAACTTTATCAAGCTGGTCGGTCAGAAGTTTTACGATGGCCTGCTGTTTCACCGCGTCATCGAGAAATTCATGATTCAGGGGGGCGACCCCGACTCGCGGGCCGCGAAACCGGGTGTTGCGCTGGGCAATGGCGATGTGGGTTATCGGGTACCCGCCGAGTTTGTGCCGACGCTGTTTCATAAAAAAGGCGCGCTGGCGGCCGCCCGCGACAACAACCCCGACAAAGCGTCGAGTGGTTGCCAGTTCTACGTGGTGCAGGGGCGGGTCTGGGATGCAGAAACGCTCAGCAAACAGATC
Organism: Spirosoma luteolum; assembly: GCF_054778875.1. NCBI lineage: Bacteria > Pseudomonadati > Bacteroidota > Cytophagia > Cytophagales > Cytophagaceae > Spirosoma > Spirosoma luteolum. The sequence continues at coordinate 450,334 of NZ_BAAGZE010000023.1, read as the reverse complement.
GAGCGTATCAAGAGTATGAATGGCCATGTGCCAACCGATGCCCAGCAGCAGGTCTACAAAACACTCGGCGGTGCGCCCCACCTCGACGGTAACTACACCGTATTCGGCGAAGTGATCGACGGGCTGGCCGTAGTCGACAGTATTGCCCGGCAGCCGCGCGATCAGATGAACCGACCCACCCGCGACAGCCGTATGACGGTAACGGGCGAATGGGTACGCAAAAAGAAAATCACCAAACAGTACGGGTACACGTTCTGACCCAACACGCGGGTAACGGCCCGACAGCCCGCTCCGCAAAACACCACAGGTATGACCAAAAAACGAATTCTACTGACCGGATCGAACGGATTGCTGGGCCAGAAACTGGTGGGCCTGCTCACGCAGCAGCCGCACGTAGAACTGATTGCCACCGCCCGCGGAGATAACCGCCTGCCCGCTTCGGCCGATTACACTTACCGTTCCATGGACATTACCAACCGCGAGCAGGTGCTCGACGTGATTGGGGATGTGCGTCCGGATGTAGTTATCCACACGGCAGCCATGACCGATGTGGATAAGTGTGAATTGCAGAAAGACGACTGCTGGGCGCAGAACGTGGTCGCCACCGAATCGCTGGTGGACGCCTGCCGGGCTACCGACGCGTTTCTGGTACACGTATCGACCGACTTTATCTTCGACGGTACGGCCGGTCCCTACGATGAAACGGCCGAGGGCAACCCCATCAGCTTCTACGGCTGGAGCAAGCTGGCGGCCGAAATCATTGTGAAACAGTCGGGGCTGCGGTGGGCCATTGCCCGCACGGTGCTTGTCTACGGCATTGCCCACGACATGAGCCGGAGCAACATCATTCTGTGGGTGAAAAAGTCGCTCGAAGACGGCAAAAACATCAAGGTCGTGACCGACCAGTGGCGGAGCCCAACGCTGGCCGAAGACCTGGCCATGGGTTGTTTCCTGATTGCCGATCAGGGGGCCGAAGGGATCTTCAATATCTCGGGTAAGGAGGTGCTGACTCCCTACGATATGGCCATCAAGACGGCCGATTATTTTGGCCTCGACAAGTCGCTGATTGCGCAGGCCGATGCCTCTACGTTTACGCAGACGGCTCGCCGGCCGCCCCGCACCGGCTTCACACTCGACAAGTCGCGGGCCGTACTGGGCTATGACCCCCACTCGTTCGAAGAGGGTATTGCCGTGCTGGCTGGGCAGTTGAAGCAGCCCGCATGATCCTATCGCTGAAAGTAAAGCCCGGCAGTAAAGTCGATCTGTTTGCGATCGATGCTGCCGGGCAACTGACAGTGAAGCTAAAGGCGCCCGCGCAGGATGGCCGGGCCAACGCCTACCTGATCGACCTGCTGGCCAGCCGGCTGAGTTTGCCCAAATCGGCTATCCGGATCGTGTCGGGTTTTACCAATCCCCACAAACGGCTCGAAATCGACTGCGACGAGGACGTACTGATCGCTTTTCGCCAGTCGATAGCCAACCCATCGTAGTCCAGATACGGCGGTAGCAGTTGTCGCCGGCGCTGGTTTTACACCTGTTCTATTGATCGCGGCTGTCTAGAGGGCATCGACCGGCTCTTCGGAGCGGGCTGCCTGCCGGCGCGGAATGTAGTGGCGAAAGAAACTGCTGACTTTCATCTGCAGCACGCCAAACACCGCTTCTTTGAAAATCTTGGACGACATTTTCGACACGCCTTTGGTGCGATCGGTGAAAATGATGGGTACCTCGGCAATGCGGAAGCCGTATTTCCAGCACGTAAACTTCATTTCGATCTGGAAAGCATAACCCACGAACTTGATGGGGTTATGCAGAATCACTTCGAGTACATCGCGCCGATAGCAGACGAAGCCCGCCGTGGGATCCATAATCGACATGCCGGTGATGAACCGGACGTACACACCCGCAAAATACGACATCAGTACCCGCCCCATGGGCCAGTTCACCACGTTGACCCCCCGGATATAACGCGAGCCAACGGCCACATCGGCCCGGTGCCCATCGGGGCCGGGCTCGGCGCAGGCGTTGTAGAGGTTGATGAGGTCGTTGGGATTGTGCGAGAAGTCGGCATCCATCTCGAACAGGTACTGGTAGCCCCGCGAGAGCGCCCACTTGAAACCATCGATATAGGCGGTGCCGAGGCCCAGCTTACCCCGTCGCTCCAGCAAAAACAAGCGGGGATTGTACTCCTCCTGCAGGTCGCGCACCCGCTGGGCGGTGCCGTCGGGCGACCCGTCGTCGACAATGAGCACATCGAAGGAAACCGGTAAACTGAAAACCTTCCGGATAATGGCCTCGATGTTCTCAATTTCGTTGTAGGTGGGAATAACAACCAGACGTTCTTTCACGGGAGTGACGGATTGGCAAGCGAAGTATATAGGAAAATAACAGCAGCTGCTGCTTTTTCTATACAAAATACGCGTTAAAAATTGTTAATCAAAGGCTTAGCGGTCAGCTCGTTGGCCAGCCGACGTGCCTTGCCGATGCAGTCGGACAGCGACACCCCCCCGTACCAGTTGGCACACACGTGCAGCCGGTTATCGGTCAGGCCGTCAACCTGTTTCCGCACGGTGGCAATGCGCTGGTCGTACTGCGGAATGGCGCGCTCCCAACGGTAGATCGACTGCCAGACGGGGCCCGCTGCGCGAATACCGAAGCCACTGACCAGTTCCTGATGGACCCGCTGCCGTACCACCTCGTCGGGCTGCCGGGCCTGTTCAACGCCCTGCTGACCGCCCACAAAGGTCGTAAACAAAACCTCATCGTCGGGGCAGCGACCGGCAAATACCGAACTGCTCCAGATGTGGCCCGCCGAAAACTGCCCTTCCACCTTCGGGTTGAGGCCCCCGAACCCATCGAGCGGATGCTGCACGTCGGCCCGTTTATAAACCGAGTACACGCCCGTCATGGGCGGGTAGGCAACCGCCGACAGGGACTCGGCCAGTGCCGGCTGGTGAGGGGCCAGCAGGCGCGCGGCCGCGCCGGTGCCAACGGCCAGCACCAGCTCATCGACCTGCGTAGTGCCCGCGGCTGTAGTAACCTGCCAGCCACTGCCCCGCGGCTCGATGTGCGACACGGGCATTTGCAGCGACAGGTTGCGCAAACCGGCCGCCAGCGCATCGGGCAGCATCTGAACGCCATCCTGAAAGCTGAACGATTCGCGCCGGCCCGTTGCCGACTGGTTTTTGATGAGTCCGCGCAGTACCGAGCCGTATGTCTGCTCATACGCCAGCAAGCTCGGAAACGTTTCAGCTGCCAGCAGTTGCTCAGGGTCGCCGGCGTAGATACCGGCCACAAAAGGCCCCAGCGCATAATCGACGACTTCGGCCGAAAACCGGCGCCGGAAAAACTGCCCGAGCGTTTCGCCGGGGGGCGAGGTGGTTTTGTTGGTTAGTTCGCGCAGGGCAGCCAGCTTGGTCGACCAGCTGAAAAAGCCGCCAAACAGCAGCGATGGGGGGGAGCCGGGCAGCTGGCGATATCTTCCGTTGCGGTATATGTAGCGGGCTTTGCTGACGGGGTTACTCCTGACCAGGTGGGGCGTCAGGCCCAGGCTGTCGATCCAGCGCAGCAGGTCGGCATCGCCCAGCATGGAGTTGGGCCCCTCTTCGATCAGGTACGACTGTCCGTCGGGGCCGGTTCGCCGGCTGGAGCGGATGTAGCCGCCGGGGCGGTCGGTGGCTTCCCACAGCTGGTAGTCGATACCACGTTGCTGCAGCTCGTGGGCCAGGGTCAGGCCCGAGATGCCGGCGCCAATGATGCCAATGCTCATGATTGTCGGAGGGTGTCGGCCTGTCCGGTTTTTTTCTTCAGCTGGTCGACCACCGATTCGTAAATACGCTGCATCTCTTTCGGATGCGAGGAATAAAAAATGTAGCTCCGTGAATACGTCGCTGTGTCGACTTTCATCCGGCGGAAGAGCTGACCCTCAAGGTGTTTGTAGAGCGCCCGCGACGAGTCGCCGGAGGGGAGGGCAAAGCGATTAACCCGCGCTTCGATCAGATGAATCTCAGTCAGAATATTGGCCATGCGGTCTTCCGGAATCACGTCGTCGGGCCGTTTGTCTTCCGGGGCTTCGCAGGCCAGCAGCATGACCAGGCTGAGCAGCAGCCAGCCGTAGCGGGCGGTTTGGGTGAGCAGGAGTCTGTACATGGAATTTAACCTTAGTTTTGTAAGCCAATCCCGGCGGGCAAAGTTCGGGTTCACCAGTTAAAAAAGCCTAACGTCAGATGCTGATCGATGAGTTTCTGGCCCGGATCCGAAACTTCGACATTCAGATTCGTAAAGCGGTCAATTCGCAGATGCGCGGCTCGTTTCGGTCGGTATTCAAAGGTACGGGGCTGGAGTTCAGCGACCTGCGTACCTACCAGTACGGCGACGACGTGCGGGCTATCGACTGGAACGTGTCGTCGAAGGGCCACGGTACGTTTGTCAAGGTGTTTCGGGAGGAGAAAGACCAGACCGTCTTTTTTGTGGTCGATGTGAGCGCATCGCAGCAGGTGGGCCCGCGCGGACGGGTGAAACTCGACGCCACGCGCGACGTGTGTGGCGTGCTGGCCATGTCGGCCATCCGCGAGGCCAGCCATGTGGGGCTCTACTGTTTCTCCGATCAGAAGGAGTGCTACATCAAGCCGTCGAGCAGCATGAAAACGGGCTATCAGCTGATTCTGAGTCTGTTTAAGCTCCAGCCCCAGTCGACCCGCACCAACCTGGCCGATGCGCTGCTGTTTACGCTGAACAACCTCAAGCGCCGGAGCGTGGTCATTCTGCTATCTGACTTTATCGATACCGGCTACGAGCACAACCTGAAAGCGCTGGCCCGCAAACACGACCTGGTGGTGGTTCATCTCTACGATCAGCGGGAAGTAAATCTGCCCCGGCTCGGCATCGTACCCGTTCACGACACCGAAACGGGGCGGGTCAGCTGGGTCAACACCTCGTCGGTGCTGTTCCGTACCCGCCTGCGCGACTCGTTCCGACGGAGCCAGCAGGCGCTGGAGCGGCTGTGCCGGCAATACAATGCCAATTACCTGGCGCTCGATTCGCAGGAGGACTTTGTGCCGAAGCTGGTCGAGCTGTTCCGGATTCGTAAATACCAGTAAATGCAGCGGCTGATTCGATGGTTTCCGGGCGTACTCCTGTGCCTGCTCAGTTTGAGCGGGGCCGGGCAGCCGCGTCCGGCCGGGCTGCCGGTGGGGCAGTTTCTGACCGATACCATCGAAATCGGTCGCCCGTTTCAGTACAGCCTGACCTACCGGCACGACCCCAAAGTAGATGTGCTGTTTCCCGATACCAGTCAGCATTTTCGGCCCTTTCGGGTCACCGACCTGACCGTAACGCCCACGCTGACGACCGGCAACCTGAGCCGCGACAGCGCCGTGTACACCCTCGTTTCGTTTTCGGTCGATTCGCTGCAGTGGCTGGGCGTACCCGTCCGGCTGGTCAATGCGACCGACTGTACGGCGCTGCTGGCCACACCCGACACGGTGTTTCTGCGTTCGCGCTTACAAACGGCCGGCGCTGCCTCGACAGCCCCCCGCGCCCTGTCGACGGCCACGCAGCTGGCCCCGTTGCAGCAGCAGTTCAACTACCCCCGCCTGGCTACGGCGGTGCTGCTGCTGAGCCTGGTGGTGGGTATCGTGCTGGTGTTTTTCGGCCGGGCTCTGCAGCGCCAGTGGCGACTGTTCCGACTGAGCCGGCGGCATAGCCGCTACCTGGCCGAACACGATCGGCTGGCGTCGCTGCTCAACAGCGAGACGGTAGCCGAAACGGCCAACCAGCTGATTGTAGCCTGGAAAGCGTATATGGAACAGCTGGAAGGGCAGAGTTATGCCGCCCTGACAACCTCCGAAATTGCCGATCGCACGGGCGACGACCGCGTGGCCGATGCCCTGCGCACCGCCGACCGCATGATCTACGGCGGGGCTTTTTCGCTTGAGTCGGCGGCTTCGCTGCGCGTGCTGCGCGATGTGGCCGAACAAACGTATCTGCGCCGACGCCAACAGATTCGGTTACACGATCAGCCGCTGGCGCCCAACGCGCCCGCCGAAACCAACCCGACGCTATGATGGATGCCTGGTTTTCATTGCGCTGGTTTAGCCCGTCGGTCTGGCAGCAGTTTCGGTTTGCCTACCCGCTGGCGCTCTACTTCATACCAATTACACCGGTACTGATGCTGCTCCGGCAATACCTGTACCGCAGTACCCGGCAGCAGCTTGTCTTGTCGGGTAGTAATGGCCGCGACGCCGATCTGACCTACAACTCGTTTCTCCAGCGGCTGGTGGGGGGGCTGCGGTACCTGTTGCCCCTGTCGATGGTGCTGGCGGTAAGTCTATTACTAGTGGCACTGGCCCGGCCGCAGCTGGTGCGGGAAAAACGCGAAGAACAGGCGCAGGGTATCGACATTATGCTGGCCATGGACGTATCGGCGTCGATGACCGAAACCGACTTGCCCCCCAACCGGCTGGTAGTGGCCCGGCGGCTGGCCCAGCGCTTTATCCGGGGGCGCCAGAACGATCGGATTGGGCTGGTGGTGTTTGCCGGCGAAGCGTTTTCGCTGTGCCCCCTCACGACCGATTATACCCTGCTCAATGAATACCTGAGCGGGCTGAATGATCGCATGATCCGCACGTCCGGCACGGCCATCGGCGATGCGCTGGCGCGCTGTATCAACCGGATGCGCGACCCCGACGGGCTTCCGGTCGACTCCCTCCACCCAGCGCCCGAGCGCAGCCGCGTGGTCATTTTGCTGAGCGATGGCGACAACACGGCGGGCAACCTCGACCCCGTTACGGCCGCCCGACTGGCCCGTGCCTTTGGTATTCGTATCTACTCGATTGCCGTGGGTCGCCCACCCGTGCAGCAGGCCGGGGCCTCAACAACGGTCGATGAGGGTATTCTGAAGACCATTGCCAGCCTGGGCGGGGGGAGCTTTTTCCGGGCGGCCGATGCCCGGCGGCTCGAAGCGGTGTTCCGGCAGATCGACCGGCTGGAGAAATCGCCGGTTCGGGTTCGGGTATACGAAGACGTCCGCGACTACTACCGGGTCTATCTCTACTGGGGTGTCCTGTTTCTGCTGGTCGTGATGGGCCTGAAAGTCACCATTTTTGGCAATGTACTTGAAGATTAACCGATGCTGAAATCCTGTTACGCGGCCAACACCATCGAAGCTGGTCTCGACGAGGTGGGGCGGGGATGCCTGGCCGGGCCAGTCGTCGCGGCCGCGGTAATACTCCCGCCCGACTATACCCACCCCGTACTGAACGATTCGAAGCAGCTGACGCGCCGGCAGCGCGACCGGGTCCGGCTCGACATCGAGCGGGATGCCCTCAACTGGGCCATCGCCGAGGTGTCGTCCGCCGACATCGACCGCATCAATATTCTGAAGGCTTCGTTTCTGGCCATGCACCGGGCGGTCGATCAGTTGCTGGCCCGCCCCAATCAGCCCCACCCGGCCCATCTGCTGGTGGATGGCAACCGGTTTGTGCCGTTTCCGATGATTCCGCATACCTGCATTATCAAGGGCGACGCGCATTACCTGTCTATCGCAGCTGCATCGGTACTGGCCAAGACGTATCGGGATGAACTGATGGAGCAGCTGGGCGTCGAGTTCCCGGCCTACGGCTGGGCGCAGAACGCGGGCTATCCCACCCCGCTCCACCGCGAGGCCATCCGGCAGTTTGGTCCCACCCAACATCACCGCATGAGTTTCCGGTTTTAAGGCCGTATTCAGTTTACAGGGCTCGGTTTAAGAACCGACATTCGTAATTTAAGCCGCCGGTACCGGCAACGAACGGCCAGCACCACGGCAAACAGAATACTGTAGGCTGAAAATTTACCCGTCTAAACAGACAATCAACACGATGGACGAATTTATGGAAGAGGCTATCCGGCAGGCCCGGAAAAGCCGCGCCGAGGGGGGTATCCCGATTGGCTCCGCACTGGTAAAGCAGGGAAAACTAGTGGCCTCGGGCCACAACAAGCGTGTTCAGGAAGACAATCCTATTCTGCACGGCGAAATGGACTGCCTCAACAATGCCGGGCGGGTGGGCTCGTTTCGTGATACGGTTATTTACTCCACCCTGATGCCCTGCTATATGTGTGCCGGAACCATTGTGCAGTTTAAAATTCCGAAAGTGATCGTAGGCGAGTCGCGGACGTTTCCGGGCGCGCGGGCCTTCATGGAATCACATGGCGTTGAGGTCATTGATCTCGATTTGCCCGAGTGTGTAATCATGATGAATGAATTTATTGCCGAAAAACCGACACTTTGGCACGAAGATATCGGTGAATTATAAGGTTACGATACCATGAGAGACCCGGTCGCTTCTGGTAATCTGCCGGCGACCGGGTAGGGCTCAACAGGAGCCACTGTCTGTCGACTGGTGGGTATACAGCCGTAACGGACAAACCCATTGCGATTTACTCGACACACGGTATGCCTCTTCGGAGCCCTTTTTCTACTTTCCTCCACCTCCTCCGCCCAGCGCGCCAGCCTCTTTCGCGATGGCATTGGAACATGGCAACTCAACGTAGGGCTGGGCACTACGCACTATGCCGGTGACCTGTCGGTGATGGGGAACTACCGGCGCATGGCTATGGGCGCGACCATCGATGTCGCCGTGGCCCACCGGCTGTCGACCCGGTTGAGTCTACGGGCCGAAGCGCAGCTGTATTACCTCCGGGGCAGCCACCGCAATACGCGCAACTATTACAAGAACCTGTCGTTCTACAGTATCAATCCCGACCTCTGGGCGGGGGTGCAGGTCGATTTGTGGCCCATCGACGACCCAAACCGGTCGCGGATTCCCTACGGTTTTGTGGGCCTGGGCGTTACCTACATGACGCCCCGCGCGATCTACCAGGGCCACAGCTACAGCCTGGCCCCGCTGCATACCGAAGGCGTCGCCTATAACCGGCTGGCCCCCCTGCTGCGCTATGGCGTTGGCCTGCCCATCTGGACCGGCGCCCGGATGCGGGTCATGGCCGAGGCTGCCTACACCCACGTGGGCAGCGATTACCTCGACGATGTCAGTACGATGTATCCGGCCGAAACGCCGGCCAATCCGCTGGCAGCAGCCCTCAGCGACCGACGCACCGAAATCGGGCTGAGCCCCCAGCGCAACAGCAACAACCGGGGCAATCCGGGTCGCAAAGACGGGTATATGACCCTGACGGGTCGGCTGGTTTATGTGCTCGACACCCCCCTGCTGCGTACCAACCGCCGGTGGCGCCGGGGTTAGGGTTTTGGGGTCTTTTCGCTTATTTTTGAGCCCAAACCCGGGCCCCCGCGCCACATCCGAATGAGTCCTTCGACGTTTATCAACGCCCTTCAAACCGAACTCAACCATACGTCATACGGGCAGCAGCCAGCCGAACTTTACGAACCGATCCGCTACATCATGGGCCTCGGTGGCAAACGAATGCGCCCCCTCATGACGCTCATGGCGGCCTACCTCTTTACCGACGACTGGCAGAAAGCCGTGCGGCCGGCGCTCGCCATCGAAGTGTTTCACAACTTCACGCTTATGCACGATGATATCATGGACCAGGCACCCCTGCGCCGGGGCCAGCCTACGGTGCATGAGAAATGGAATCCTAACACCGCGATTCTGTCGGGTGATGTAATGCTGGTCAATGCCTTTGAGCTGCTGCTTGGTATCGACCCCGAGAAACTACCGCGTGCCATGACCCGCTTTAGCCGCACGGCGGCCGAAGTGTGCGAGGGCCAGCAGTTCGATATGAATTTTGAAACCCGCTGGGACGTTACGGAAGCCGAATACATCGACATGATTCGGCTCAAAACGTCGGTTCTGCTGGGTCTGGCGCTCGAACTGGGGGGGCTGGTGGCCGGCGTCGACCAAGCCACGAGCGGCCTCCTCTACGAAACCGGCGTCAACATCGGCATCGGGTTTCAGCTGAAAGACGATTTGCTCGATGTGTATGGCGACCCGGCCAAGTTTGGTAAACAGGTGGGGGGCGATATTCTGGCCAACAAAAAAACATTTCTGCTGATCGAAGCCCTTGATCTGGCGACGGGGCCGGTTCGCGACGAACTGACCGACTGGCTCCGGCGCACCGATTTCGACCGCGACGAGAAAGTACGGGCCGTTACGGCCATCTACGATCAGCTGGGCATCCGGCAGCGTACCGAAGACCAGATCGATGCGTACTTTGCGCGGGGCTTCGCCAGTTTCGACCGGGTAGCCGCCGACCCAGCCCGTAAGGCTATCCTGATCGAGTTCACCAAACAGTTGATCGAGCGCGAAAGCTAACGCTCAGCATCGGTACCGATATCTCCATCCGCATGAGCACCATCCTGATTATTATTGCCGTTACCGTTATCATCAGCCTGCTGGCCTGGAACAATCCGGCCCTGATGGATCGCTGGATCATGAATCCGTACCGGGTCAGCAGCCGGGGCGAGTATTACCGCCTGCTGACCTCGGGCTTTCTGCACGCCGACTGGGGGCATCTGTTTTTCAATATGCTCAGCCTGTATTTTTTCGGTGGGCCGATCGAGCAGGTGTTCTACGCCCTGTTTGGGCAAACGGGACCGCTGTACCTGATCGGGTTCTACGTGGCGGGTATCATCGTGTCGGATATACCGAGCTTCCTGAAGCACCGCAACGATCCCGGCTATAACTCGCTGGGAGCATCGGGGGGCGTTTCGTCGGTGCTGTTTGCCGCCATTCTGTTCTACCCGCTCACCAAAATTTACATGTACTTCATCCCCATCGGTATCCCGGGCTTTATTTTCGGGGGGCTGTACCTGGCTTATTCGTACTACGAGTCGAAGCAGAACCGGGGACGGGTCAACCACGATGCCCATTTCTACGGTGCCCTGTTCGGTATTCTGTTCATGATTGCGGTGTATCCGCCGGTGGTGGGCGACTTTTTCGGGCAGATTGCTAACTGGCGCCTGTTCTGATTGGCCTGACCTGCCGCCATGTCGCTGCTGAACCAACCCTATCCATTCGAAGACCGACTGCGCTACCAGCTGGGGCGGGCCGCGCTGATCGGCTTATTTGTGGGGCTTTTTCTGCTGGCCTTTCAGCCATTTGGCATTAGCCACTGGCAAACGGCCGGCAAGGCGGTTAAAGTGATGGGGTTTGGGCTGGTCACGTTCGTGGTAACCAGCCTTGTCTTTGTGGGCATGCCCCGCCTGTGGCCGGGTCAGTTCACAGACCGGCGCTGGACGGTAGGGCGCGAAATCCTGCTGATTACGGTCAACGTGCTGCTCATTGCGGTGGCCAACCGATTTTACCTCGAAACGTTGCTCCGGCTCGATGGGTACCCAACGTCGGGTATGAGCTGGCTATCTACCGTGCTCATTACGGCGCTGGTGGGTGTATTCCCGGTAACGGGAACGGTACTGCTGAGTTATATCGGCCGGCTGAAAAAATATAGCCAGGCAGCCGCGACCCTGGCCGTGCCGACGCATGGGCCGATCACGACGGGCACACCGACAAACGACCCGGCTGGCTCCCCGGTACCCAACGACCTGCCAGCAAGGCTGACGCTCGTGGCCGATAACGGGAAAGATCAGGTCGACATGGTGCCCACTGACTTGCTGGCGGTCGAGTCGAGCGATAACTACTGCACTGTCCTGTTCGATCGGCAGGGGCAACTGGGGCGGATGTTGCTGCGCAGTAGCCTGAGTCGGCTGCAGGGGCAGATCGACGCACAGCGTTTGCCCGACAACCGACAGCCCTATGTACGGTGCCACCGGTCCTACGTGGTCAACCTCGACCGGGTTGAGCGGGTTACGGGCAATGCGCAGGGCTATAAGCTGCACCTGCTCGATAGCCAGCTGGTGGTGCCGGTGTCGCGCCAGTACAACGACACGCTGGTGGCCGATCTGAAACGGTTGTAATTGGCCCCTCCCGTTTGTCCCAACCACCGCCGGGGCCTGCCAAACGCCCCAAACTGTGCCGTTTGCCCCTTTGAACTGGACCAGGTCTCCAATACGCCCTACGTTTGCTGCTGTCAATCGCAACCGAAACAGTTATGCAAACCCTCGTCCTGCTCACCACCATCATTCACGTATTGGCCGGTACCCTTGCCCTGCTTGTCGGGTTGGTGGCCATGTTCGCCAAAAAAGGCGCCCGCCTGCACAATGGCAGCGGTATCGTTTACGTCTGGTGTATGATTATCGTGGCCATTACGGCGCTGATGCTGTGTGGCCTGCAGCCATTCAAGATGCTGCGTCTTTTCCTGACCGGCATTGCCGTGTTTAGCTTTTACCTGTGCATGACGGGCTGGCGGTCGACCAGGCAGAAGAAAACGGGGCCGGTGCTGGCCGATCAGGTGCTCAGCTACGTAACGCTGGCGGTCAGTCTGGCCATGATTGGCTTCGGCGCTTACCTGACCATTCGCAACGGGGTTACGTTCTTCCCGATCGTGTTTCTGTTCTTCGGCTTTCTGACCCTGTCGTTTGCCCGGCGCGACGTAGCTGGCTTTGGCCGCACGCCCGAAAAAATGCACTGGTTCTATACGCACATTGCCCGCATGGGTGGCTCCTATATTGCCACGTTCACCGCTTTCCTGGTCAACAACATGTATCGGATGCTGCCCGCCAGCGCCCCCGACTGGGTACAGACCGCAGGCTGGATTGCACCCTCGCTGGTTGGGGGGCTGCTGATTGCGCGCACCATCAGTGGATACCGGCAAAAGACCGGACCGCGGTCAGATGCCCGGCCGGCGGTTGCCTAGCGGCTGAGCAACTGTTTCACTACGGGCAGGGCTTTATCGGCCCACTGCCTCATCTGCGCGCCGGAGTAGTGCAGCCCATCGCTGGCAAACTGGCCTGTATTGCCGGCTGCCTGCCGGGTGATGGGCGTAATGTCGACGAAGGCCACGCCCGCCTGCCGGCACTCGTCGGCCGCAATGGCATTGAAGGCGTCGATATCGCTGCCGATCTGCCGCGTGTCGCGGCCCTGCGCGTAGGGCGACTGGCCCCAGTCCGGAATCGAGAGAACCACCACCCGGCCAGCCTTACCGCCGGCAAACTGAATGGCGGTTTGCAGCAGCGCCCGAAACTCCGTTCGGTACGTGCTCTGCGACTGGTTGCGGTACTGGTTGTTGACCCCGACCAGGAGCGATACAAGCCCGTAAGTTTTGGTATTGTTGGCGACCCGGATGGCATCCTGCAGCTCGCCAGTGGTCCAGCCGGTGCGGGCAATAATGTCGGGGTCGCCCACGTCGAGGCCCGACTGCCGCAGCATACCGGCCAGCTGAACGGGCCAGCGGTTGGCGGCTGTTTCGCTTTCGCCAATGGTGTACGAATCGCCGAGGGCCAGGTACGAAACGGCCGACTGGGGGGCGCTGGGGTTGGTAATCATAACAGAACTGGTCATGACGGGCTGGCGGCAGGCCAGGAGCAACAAAATCAGCAGGAACGGGGATAAAAACGAAAAACGCATAGCGAATATAAAGGCCAATGGCTGTATAAACGAACCAACCCGACCGCTGGATGTAAGGCAGTGGCCGGGTTGATTTGTTAGCCGCACACGAGCGGCCGGTTAGCTTTCCTGTTCGAGCAGAAACGCTTTAATGAACGGGTCGATGTCGCCATCGAGCACCGCATCGGTGTTGGAGGTCTGGTGGCCGGTGCGGTGGTCTTTCACGCGCCGGTCGTCGAGCACATACGACCGGATCTGCGAGCCCCACTCGATTTTCTGCTTGCCGGCTTCAACCTCGGCCCGGGCCGCGTTGCGCTTCTGCACTTCGATCTCGTAGAGTTTCGACTTCAGCAGTCGGATGGCCACTTCTTTGTTTTGCAGCTGGCTGCGTTCCTGCTGGCACTCGATGATCAGGCCCGAGGGTTTGTGCCGCAGCCGCACGGCCGTCTCGACCTTGTTGACGTTCTGGCCACCGGCACCACCTGACCGGAAGGTATCCCAGTCGATATCGGCCGGGTTGACTTCGATGTTGATGGTGTCGTCGACGAGCGGGTAGGCAAATACCGACGCGAACGAGGTATGCCGCCGGGCGTTGGAATCGAAGGGCGAAATGCGCACCAGCCGGTGCACACCATTTTCTGATTTCAGAAACCCGTAGGCCAGCGGCCCGTCGACCTCGATCGTCGCCGACTTGATACCAGCCGTGTCGCCCTCCTGGTAATCGACCTGCTTCAGTCCGTAGCCGTGCTTTTCGGCCCAGCGCATATACATACGATAGAGCATATCGGCCCAGTCCTGACTTTCGGTGCCGCCGGCGCCGGCGTTGATTTCGAGTACGGCACTGAGCTGGTCTTCCTCATTGCCGAGCATTTTCTTCAGCTCCAGCTCATCGAGGGTTTCCGTGACCCGGCGTCCTTCGGCATCGACCTCCTCTTCGGTCACCTCACCGGCTTCGTAGAATTCGAAGAGCGTTTCGAGATCGCCAAACTGCGTATTGAGCTTTTCGTAGCTGCTGGTCCAGCCTTTCAGCCCCCGTACCTGCTTCATGACGCCCTCGGCGCGGGCCGCATCGGTCCAGAACTCGGGCTGGAACGTCTGCTGTTCGAGCTCGGCTAGCTGTTCTTTCTTGTTATCGTAGTCAAAGATACCCCCTCAGGGCCTCTACTCTGGCCCTCAAGTCGGTCAACTGATCAGTTGTCATGAACTTGTCGTCTGTGGTTGGTGAACAGCCGAGGCCTGCACAGTGGGTGCCGGCTTCGTGCGTATAGTCTGACAAAGATAGAACAAAAGCAGCGCGGCCTATGGTTTCCGGAAGCCGCATGATAACGGTCGATCCCGATTTGGGGTAAGCCGGTGCGAATCAACTTTTCGGCCTACCTTTGCGTTCTCTGAGTAAGGTTGATTCGTTTAGTTTTCATCATATAGTTTCATTCACGTAATGGCTTCACAGTACGACGTAATTGTTGTGGGTAGCGGGCCGGGCGGCTATGTAGCCGCCATCCGGGCGTCGCAGTTGGGTATGAAAACGGCCGTTATCGAGCGCGAAAGCCTCGGCGGCATTTGCCTCAACTGGGGCTGCATTCCCACCAAAGCCCTGCTCAAGTCAGCCCAGGTCTTTGAATACATCAAGCATTCGGCCGATTACGGCATCACGGTGTCCGGCGAAAAAACAGCCGACTTCGGCGCCGTGGTAAAGCGGAGCCGCGGTGTAGCCGACAGCATGAGCAAAGGGGTTCAGTTTCTGATGAAGAAAAACAAGATCGATGTCATTAGTGGCAACGGTGTAGTGAAACCCGGTAAAAAAGTCGACGTGACCGATAAAGACGGTAAGGTTACCGAATACGAAGCCAAGCATATCATCATTGCGACGGGTGGCCGGGCGCGGCAGCTGCCGGCCGTTCCCATCGATGGCGAAAAGGTGATCGAATACCGTAAGGCCATGACGCTCGAAAAACGGCCCGACACGATGCTCGTGATCGGCTCGGGCGCCATCGGCGTTGAGTTTGCCTATGTCTACGCCAGCATGGGTACCAAAGTGACCATCATTGAGTTTCTGCCCAACGTGGTGCCGGTCGAAGACGAGGATATCTCGAAAGAACTGGCCAAGCAGTACAAGAAAATGGGTATCGACATCTTCACCAAGTCGGAGGTGACGAAGGTCGATACGGGCGGTAAAGGCTGTAAGGTATTTGTGAAAACGCCCGACGGCGAGAAAACCTTCGAGGTCGACGTCGTTCTGTCGGCAGCGGGTGTGGTAGCCAACATCGAGAACATCGGCCTTGAAGCAGTAGGTATCGCCACCGACCGGGGCAAGATCGTGACCGACGATTTCTACCGTACGGGTGTCGAAGGCTACTACGCCATTGGCGACGTAACGAAAGGGCAGGCGCTGGCGCACGTAGCCTCGGCCGAAGCCATTATCTGTATCGAAAAAATTGCCGGGCTGCCCCACGTGGAGCCGCTCAACTACAACAACATTCCCGGCTGTACCTACTGCACGCCCGAAATCGCGTCGGTTGGCTACACCGAAAAAGCCGCCCGTGAAGCCGGTTACGAGCTCAAGGTAGGTAAGTTTCCGTTCACGGCCTCGGGTAAGGCCAAAGCGGCCGGTGCGCCCGAAGGCTTTGTGAAAGTGATCTTCGACGCCAAATACGGTGAATTCCTGGGAGCCCACTTCATCGGTACCAACGTTACTGAGATGATTGCCGAAGTGGTAGCCGCCCGCAAGCTCGAAACCACCGGCGAAGAGATCCTGAAAACCGTGCACCCGCACCCAACCATGTCGGAAGCCATCAAAGACGCGACCGAAGCGGCCTACGGCGAAGCAATACACCTGTAATGGTTTGTCGTTTGTGGTTTGTCGTTGGGTCACTGCCATAAAAACCACGAACGGCAAACGACAAACTGAAAAGCCCCTGCCCCGCGATTTTTGCGTTGGGCAGGGGCTCTTTTTTCGCGTAATTTTGTTATCCGGGCAGGCCGCGTCACCGCCTGTTAACTTCCTGCGCCCTTACCTGTATGCTTAACGTTATTCAACTGCTGCCTGATTCGATTGCCAACCAGATTGCGGCTGGCGAGGTGGTTCAGCGACCGGCATCGGTCGTGAAAGAGTTGCTCGAAAACTCGGTTGATGCGAAGGCCAAATCGATACAGGTCATTATTCGGGATGCCGGGCGTACCCTGCTTCAGATTATCGACGATGGGGCGGGCATGACCGAAACGGACGCCCGCATGAGCTTCGAACGGCACGCCACGTCGAAAATACGCAGTTCCGACGATCTGTTCCGGATCAAAACGATGGGATTTCGGGGTGAGGCCCTGGCGTCGATTGCCGCCGTGGCGCAGGTTGAGATGCGCACCCGCCGGGCCGACGAGGAACTGGGTACGCTGATCCGGATCGAAGGGTCGGATCTGAAAGCGCAGGAATCGGTATCGTGCCTGCCGGGCACGAATCTGCTGGTCAAGAACCTCTTTTTCAATGTACCGGCCCGGCGCAACTTCCTGAAATCAAATTCGGTGGAGATGCGCCATATCATCGACGAGTTTCAGCGGGTGGCGCTGGCGAATCCGGAAGTAGGGTTCTCCCTGTTTCATAACGACCAGGAACTGTATAACCTGCCCGCCGGTAAGCTGAGCCGCCGAATCATCGACATGTTTGGCAAGAGCTACCGGGAGCAGCTCAATCAGTGCGAAGAACAAACCCCGTATGTGACGGTACGGGGTTACATCGGTAAGCCCGAGTCGGCCAAGAAAGCCCGCAACGAGCAGTTTTTCTTTGTCAACAATCGCTTCATCAAGCACAACTACCTGCACCATGCCGTTGTGGGGGCCTACGAGGGTACGCTGCCCGAAGGCAGTCACCCGTTCTACGTCCTGTTTATCGATATCGACCCGGCCCACATCGATATCAACATCCACCCCACCAAAACCGAAATCAAGTTCGACGATGAGCGGTCGGTCTATGCCATTATGATGGCTGCCGTTCGGAAAGCGGTGGGGGTCTATAACCTGGCGCCTTCGCTCGACTTTGAATCCGACGTCAACTTCCTGTCGGGGGGGCGGAGCAGCCTGGCACAGGCCGTATCGCAGGCGGCTCAGGATGTGCCCCGGCCCATTTCGCCCAGCTGGGCGGGCGCAACGCCCGCCAGTTCAGCGCCGGCTTCTACACCGCCCCCCCGGGCCGAGCGGCCCTCACTGCGCAACGAGTCGCTCAACAAGGCGGCCGGCGGCAGTTTCGACGTGCCCAAAAAGCCATCGGTCAACAACTGGCAGGCGCTTTTCGAAGGGGTAGCCGATAAACCTGCCGAGGCCGAAACACCACCGCCAGCCCCCGTGGGCGACTGGCTCGGACCAGCCCGGGCTACCCCCGCTCCCGCAGCCGATGAGCCCATCCGGATTGGCAGCCGCGTCAACCAGCGCGATGAGTCGACGGCCCCCGATGTGGTGGAGGATGAAAATATCGTGCAGATTCAAAACCGCTACCTGCTGGCAACGGTTAAATCGGGGATGATGCTGATCGATCAGCGCCGGGCCTATGAACGGATTCTGTACGATCAGTTTTATACGGCGCTGACCAAGCGCAACGGCGCGTCGCAGCAACTGCTGTTTCCCAAAACAGTGACGCTTACGCCCGTCGATTTTCAGCTGGCCATCGACCTGCGTGAGGAACTGGTAAACCTGGGGTTCCAGTTCGACGAACTGGGGCAAAATACGTTTGTGGTCCGCGGCATTCCAACGCTGACCATGGGCGAAAATGAAGAAGAATTGTTTGCCAATCTGCTGGCGCAGCTCCGCGAAGATACCGGCCGGCTCAAACTCGACCGGGTTGAATCGATGGCGCGGTCGCTGGCCCGGCGGGCTTCGCAGCGGCACGTGTCGCGCCTGAGCCTGACCGAACGGCGGGCTCTGGTCGATCAGCTGTTTGCGTCAGCTAATCCAAGTTATACGCCCTCCGGCGAACCCGTTATGACGGTTTTGTCGTTGGATAAAATTGCCGGGCTTCTGCGCTAGCGCATGGCCTGAAATACGTAAATTGTTCTGTGAGCGCCAATGTCTAACCTTACCCCCGTAGTTCGTGCCATTCTGATTCTGAATGTGATCGTTTTTTTCTTCACGAATGAAACCATCATTCAGCAATACGGATTGCATTCGTTTCTGTCCGACCAGTTCAATCCGATTCAGCTGCTGACGCATATGTTCCTGCACGGGGGCTTCAGCCACATCTTCAGCAACATGATCGGTTTGTTTGTGTTCGGGCCAATGCTGGAGCGCTTTTGGGGGAGTGAGCGGTTCACGTTCTTTTACTTTTTTTGCGGCCTGGGCGCGGCTCTGCTGTTCTCGGGTGTAAACTATTACGAAATTCACGACGTATATGAAGCCGTTCGGGATTATCGGCAGGCGCCAACCCCCGATGGATTCATTGCGTTTATGACCGAGCATGGGAATGCCTATTACGATCAGGTAGCGTCGTTTATCGATACCTACCAGGCGCAGCCCGGCAACCCCGATTATGTGAAGGGAAGCGTACAGATTGTCAATAAGATATACGCGGAGCAGGTAAGTCAGCCCATGGTTGGGGCATCGGGCGCCATTTTCGGCGTCATTATGGCGTTTGGGCTGCTGTTTCCAAACACTGAGCTGCTTTTATTGTTTCCGCCTATACCAATCAAAGCGAAGTACTTCGTTATCTTCTACGGAGTCATTGAGCTGTACTCGGGGGTATATCAGCGTCAGGGCGACAACGTGGCTCATTTTGCCCATATCGGTGGTATGTTATTTGCGTACATACTGGTCAAATACTGGAATTCACAACGGAAAACGTTTTATTGATAATGAGCGGGTTGTTTGATGATTTTCGGAGCGAATTCAACAAGCCCAACAACACGTTGGTGCAGATCATCCTGGTCAACACCGTGGTGTTTCTGCTGCTGTTGCTGGCTAAAGTAGGCTTCACGATGGCGCAGAATGAGGGCGCCTATTACCTCATTCGGCAGCAGATCATGATACCGGGGAGTCTGGATGCGTTTCTGCATAAACCCTGGACCCTGTTTACTTACTTCTTCGCCCACGACGATATCTTCCATATCCTGTACAACATGCTCTTTCTGTACTGGTTTGGCCGGCTCATCGACGAGTATCTGGGCAACCGCCGGCTGGTCGGCCTGTATGTAATGGGTGGTCTGGCAGGCGGTCTGCTCTACCTGCTCATTTATAACACAGTTCCGTATTTTCAGACGCAGGCGGGTACCGCCCTCATGCTAGGTGCATCGGGTGCGGCTTATGCGGTAGCCGTGGGTGCGGCTACGCTGCTTCCCAACTACACGTTTCACCTGCTTTTTTTCGGCGCTGTGCGCATCAAATACATCGTCTTTTTCTTCATCATTCTGTCGTTTGCGCAAACGGCAGGCGCCAATGCTGGCGGCCACCTGGCCCATCTGGGCGGGGCGCTGCTGGGCTTCGGCTACGTAAAGCTGCTGCAGAATGGCACCGACATTGGCCGGCCTGTTTACTGGCTTATGCAGGGCTGGAACAACCTGGTGCGTCCCAAACCGCCTGTTCGGGTGTCGTACCGGCAGCGGAGCAGTGCCAGCGCCCCCGCCAGCAGTTACGCTTCGTCGGGTAGCGGCAGTTCAATCACGGCTCCCGATCAGGATGAGGTCGATACGATTCTGGACAAAATTTCGCGGTCGGGTTATGAGAGCCTGACCCGCGAAGAAAAGCAGAAACTATTCCGGGCCAGTCAGCGGAACTGAGCCGTACCTCGCCCCTGGAAAACCAGAAGCCCCTGCCGTGTTTAGGTAAATCCAGACGGGCAGGGGCTTCGTTTATTTATAAAATTGGCTTTTTTGCTGTACTTTCGCGGCCCTAACGGGCCGGCAAAACCGTCGCGGTAAACTTTGTAATGTACCCGTTTGTTGTTGTCACACAGACGATTCTTTGCTCATCACCATGCTGATTACCCCCGGCGCCCTTCTGGCCACCATCAACACGCCCGACGATCTTCGCAAGCTCGATAAATCGCGATTGCCGCAGGTGGCCGACGAGCTTCGGCAGTTTATCATCGACGACGTTTCGGTGTATGGCGGGCATTTCGGTGCCAGCCTGGGCGTAGTCGAACTGACCGTAGCCCTGCATTATGTGTTCAATACACCTGATGATCAGCTGATCTGGGATGTGGGCCACCAGGCCTATGGGCACAAGATCCTGACCGGTCGCCGGGACCGGTTTCACACCAATCGCTTTTACAAGGGCCTGTCGGGTTTCCCCAAACGCAAAGAGAGCGAATACGACTCGTTTGGCGTGGGGCACTCCTCCACATCCATTTCGGCAGCATTGGGTATGGCCGTGGCTTCGCAGCTGCAGGGCAACCAGATCCGCAACCATATTGCCGTGATTGGCGATGGTGCCCTGACGGCCGGTGAGGCTTTCGAGGGTATGAACCATGCCGGGGCTACCGACAGCAATCTGCTGATCGTGCTCAACGACAACTGCATGAGCATTGATCCCAACGTAGGGGCGCTGCGCGAGTACCTGACCGACATTACAACCTCACAGACATACAACAAGGTGAAAGACGAAGTCTGGAACCTGCTGGGTAAAATGAGCAAGTTCGGCAAGAGTGCGCAGGAGATTGTGTCGAAGGTGGAGTCGGGTCTGAAATCATCGCTGCTCGATCAGAGCAACCTTTTCGAATCGCTGCACCTGCGCTATTTCGGCCCCATCGATGGGCACGACATCGATCATCTGGTAAGCGTCCTCGACGACCTCAAGCATATTCCGGGCCCCAAGCTGCTGCACGTGCTGACCGTGAAGGGTAAGGGCTACGGACCCGCCGAAAAAGACCAGACCAAGTGGCACGCGCCCGGTTTGTTCGACAAGGTAACCGGCGTTATCACCAAGAAAGTGTACGATACCCCCCAGCCCCCCAAATACCAGGATGTGTTTGGGCATACGCTGGTCGAGCTGGCCGAGCAGAACCCGCGTATCGTGGGCGTTACGCCAGCCATGCCGTCGGGCTCGTCGATGAATATCATGATGAAGGCCATGCCGAAGCGAGCGTTCGACGTTGGCATTGCCGAGCAACACGCCGTTACGTTCTCGGCCGGTATGGCTACGCAGGGTGAGGTGGTGTTCTGCAACATCTACTCGACGTTTATGCAGCGGGCCTATGATCAGGTCATTCACGATGTGTGTATTCAGGAGCTGCCCGTGATTTTCTGCCTCGATCGGGCTGGCTTTGCCGGTGCCGATGGACCAACCCACCACGGAGCTTACGATATCGCTTTCATGCGTTGCGTGCCCAACATGATCGTTGCGGCCCCCATGAACGAGCAGGAGCTGCGCAATATGATGTTTACGGCCCAGTCGGTCGCCATTCAGCAGGGTAAGCAGGCCTTTACGATCCGGTACCCGCGGGGCGAAGGCATGATGCCCAACTGGAAAACGCCGTTCGAGCAACAGACCGTCGGGAAGGGCCGGCTTATCAGCGAGGGGGAAGACGTGGCCATTCTGACCATCGGTCATATCGGCAACTACGCCGTTGAGGCTACGGCCATGCTCGCCAGGGAAGGGCTTCAGCCGGCACACTACGATATGCGCTACGTGAAGCCCCTCGATGAAGAACTGCTCCACCAGATTTTCAGCCGTTTCGATCGGGTCGTTACAGTCGAAGATGGGTGCGTGATGGGCGGTTTTGGCAGCGCCGTACTCGAATTTATGGTCGATCACGGGTACATGGCCCGGGTGAAACGCCTGGGCATCCCCGACGCAGTAATCGAGCATGGCGAACAGATCGAGCTACAGCGCGAATGTGGTTTCGATCCAAAAGGTATTGCCGATGCCGTTCGGGAACTCATGTTTGCCGGCCGGTCGGTTACGGTTTAAGATTCGTTAGTTGCTCAGCAGGGTCAGGGACGTTGCAGGCCGGTAGCCTGTTGGTCCCTGATCCTGCTCTTGTTTTTTAGTAGCATGAATGTTTTCAAATTCGGAGGAGCGTCGGTAAAAGACGCGGCAGGGGTTCGTAATCTGGCCACTATCGTTCGGGAGCAGGGGAGCCGAAGTGTTGTGGTCGTGTCGGCCATGGGCAAAACAACCAATGCCCTCGAATTGCTGGTGAGTGCCTGGCAGAACGGCCAGACCACGGCTATTGCCACGCAGTTCGATCAGCTACAGGCGTATCACCAGCAGATTATGGATGAGCTGGAGGGCGATTTTTCGGCCGTGCAGCAGTTATTTGTCCAGTTGCAGCAACTACTGCAGAAAACCCCGGCAGGCGCGCCCGATGAACTATATGATCAGATCGTATCGCAGGGCGAACTGCTGTCGACCCAGATCGTTGCGGCTCACCTGAAGGCCGCGGGGCTGCCCGCCCGCTGGCTCGACGCCCGAACCCTTATCCGTACCGACGTGACGTTCCGGGAAGGGAAGGTCGACTGGGCCGAAACCAAACAGCGCGTACAGGCAGCCGTCGATGGGCAGGGTATTGTCATTACGCAGGGGTTCATTGGCCAGTCGGCCGATGGGCGCACCACCACCCTGGGGCGCGAGGGGTCCGATTATTCGGCGGCTATTCTGGCTTTCTGCCTCAATGCCGAGAGCGTAACGATCTGGAAAGATGTGCCGGGCGTACTCAACGCCGATCCAAAGTGGTTCGACGATACAGTGCTGCTGGAGCGGCTGACGTACCAGGACGCCATCGAACTGGCCTACTACGGAGCCACCGTTATTCACCCGAAAACGATCAAGCCCCTGCAGAACAAGGGCATTCCGCTCTACGTTCGGTCGTTTATCGATACCAAAGCGCCGGGCACGGTGATTGGTCAGTTCGATCAGCACCTGACAGTTCCGTCGTTTATCTTCAAGGTCAACCAGGTACTTATTTCGCTGCACCCGGTCGATTTCTCGTTTATTGCCGAAGATAACCTGAGCCGTATTTTCGGACGGTTTGCTCAGGCCGGGGTCAAGATCAACCTGATGCAGAACACGGCCATCAGTTTCTCGGTCGTAGTCGATAACGACCCCGTACGGATACCGGCCCTGCTTAACGTGCTGCGCAAGGATTTTCGGGTCAGCTATAACGAAGGCCTTGAACTGGTCACGATCCGGTACTACGATTCGGGCACAATTGATCGGGTACTGGTCAACAAGAAGCTGTTGCTGGAGCAGAAAAGCCGCTATACGGTGCAGCTGGTGGTGAAAGACGCGTAGAGGCTTCAGTATAGGGTTTTCGGTACACAGTTTTCAGTTTACTGTTCACTGTAAACTGTATACGGGTAAACCGTGTACTATACCGTTTAAAACTTCGGGCAGGGGAGCTTCTTGTCGCGCCGGCGAACGCCCGACCGGCGGCCTTCCGGCTTTTCGAAGATGTACGACAGAGATAGCTCGTGTGAGCCGCCACTGCCACTGAGCGACGAGATGGTCGCGTCGTAGCTGTAGCCAATCGAGAACTTGTCCATCCGGTAGCCCGCCAGCAGCGCCACCGCATCGTTGTTGTTGATTGTCTGATCGTACTTCTTGAACGGAATGCCGCGGTAATACGCCCCGATGGTCAGGGGCGCGTAGGTCAGGTAAGCACCCACGTCGAGCTGATCGTACTTACCCTGAAATTTGTAAAGCACAACGGGCGAGAAGCTGATCTCGCGGTCTTCCTCATCGGCCAGCCCCGTGAAGCCGCCCAGCGGAATCCGCAGGCCGGCCTGAATACTTCCTTTCATGGGCAGCCGGCTGCGGCCACTCACGAAAAACCCCTGATCGGGCCGGTTGATGTGGTGCGCAGCGGCTCCCAGCCAGAACCAGTCGGAGTAGAACAGGGCTCCCGTCGAGAAATCAAGGTACTTATTTTTGGGATAGCCGCCCTGCGCCACCGGATCGATGGTGGTGCTGCCTGAAATAAACCCGCGGTCGCTGAACTGATCGCCGAAGGTGAGGCCGAAATAGTTGATGTTTCGGTTCACGTACGAACCCTGCAGGCCCAGGCGCATAAAGGCCGTTTCGCTGACCTGGAACTGGTATGAGTATTGCAACCCGATTTCTGTAGCCTGGATGCGTCCTTGCCCCTGGTTGTCGTTCTGAATAAGCAAGCCCACGCCACTGTTGACCCGCTCGAAGTAGTGGTCGAAGCCAACCATAGTGGTAACGTAGTTGGTAATGGCCGGCCACTGGTTTCGGTAGTTGGCGGTCAGGCGCGGAGCCAGTGCCGAGCCGGCAAACGCCGGATTGAGGTACAGCGGGGCCGCGTAGAACTGGGTAAACTGGGGGTCCTGCGCCAGCGCTAGCCGACCAGTGAGCACCAGCATGATCCCAAGTACGTATTTCTTAATCATAGCGATTCACAAAGCAACAGTTGGACCAACTCCGGCCATGCAACAGTAAAGAGTCAAAACCAGTACTGGAAAATGGGGCAACCGATAAAATTAGGGGAATTTAAAGCGCCTTTTCTGCCTCAGTAAGGATAAAATTTTAGCCGGGCAACATCGTTTATACTAACGTAGTGCTCCCGTTGTATGATATGTTCAGGCGGTAAATTGTGCAGGTGAGCTTAGGTAGTCGTTCGTTCCATGAAAATCTATACCGGGTATATACGTTTTGCGGGCTCCCTGCTGCTGTGCATGTTGCTGTGCATGAGTGCATCCTGGGCGCAACAGATCAAAATCAGTGGTCGACTCTGCACGCCTGATCAGCAGTGTAAGTCCGACTCGGCTGTCTTTACCGATAGTCTCCAGACGGGCGTTACGCGCCGGGTCTGGGACTTTGGCGATGGCTCGCCTGCGGTGACCGTCCTGAACGATTCCGTTGTCCGGCACATCTACAACAATCCGGGTACCAAGACGATCAAACTGACCCGAACCGTAAACGGAAAAGATACCACTCTGATTCGGTCATTCATCGTCAACACCCCGCCCCAGGCATTTGCCAACTGGCGTACCGACACCACCATCTGTCAGGGCGACAAGATTACGCTCGATCCCTACAGCACCGGTCCACCCGTGTCGGGGCTCACGTATCTGTGGTTTCCGAAGGGCCAGACAACCCAGTCGATCGAAGTCGATAGCTCAGGCTGTTACTCGGTTGAGGTGACCAACGCGGCTGGCTGTACCTACCAGGATCGGATCAACGTCGATATCTGTGGCGAGAAGAAAGAATCACAGGGAGTGAAATGGTATTTCGGCCAGAACGCCGGTCTCGATTTTAGCGGTGGGGGGGCTCCGAAGCCGCTCACCGACGGTACGCTGAGTACCATTGAGGGCTCCTCGTCTATTGCCGATACCAAAGGCAAACTCCTCTTTTACACCGACGGAATCACGATCTACGATAAAAACGGCAGGCCCATGAAGTCGCTCGATCCGCGCGATTCGGCGGCCACGGCAACACCGATCAAGCTGGGTGGTAATACCAACTCCACGCAGTCGGCGCTGATTGTGCCGAAGCCTACCTGCCGGGGCTGCGAATACCTCTACTACGTTTACACGACAACCGAGATCAACGGCTCGAAGCAACTGGCCTACAGCATTGTCGACATGCGGCAGAACAGCGGCAAAGGCGCTGTGATCGAGAAAAACATTCCGGTCAACGCTGCCGGCAAAGGCACCGAGCAGTCGGCATCGGTGAAAAACGAGCGCGATTCAACCTTCTGGGTCATTACCCGGATCTTTGGCACCAACCAGTACGAAGTGCGGCACCTGACCACCGCTCAGACCCCCATTCTGCTACCCAGTGTCAGCGGGGGCGCATCGGCCACGGCCACAGTAAATGGCGAAGGTTACATGAAAGTAGGCCCGGCCGATACCTCGAGTGCCAACGGGGCATCGCGGCCCATGGCAGTTGTGGTGCCGGGGCCACCGCGCAACTCCGTCGAACTGTTTACCTTCAACGACTCTACGGGGGCGCTCAAATACAACCGGACGCTCGATCTGGGGCCGGCACCGCCCAAAGCCTACGGCGTCGAGTTTTCGCCTGACGCTAAGAGCCTCTACGTGACGATGCTGGCCGATACGGCCAAAGATGGCAGTCAGACTGGCACCTCGTATATCCTGAAATATGATCTGAGCCAGACAACCGATTCGCTCCTCAGCCGATCCCGGACGGTGGTCGACAGCAGTACAACCCGACAGTATGGGTCGGCGCAGATTGGGCCGGATGGACGCATCTACGTAGCCATAAAGGGCAGCAGTACGCTGGGTACCATCGAAAACCCGAACGGGGGGCTGCTCGATTCGCTGGTGTTTAAAGTAGATGGTCAGTCGCTGGGTGGCAAAACAAGTCAGCTGGGATTGCCCAACCTGGTATCGAACTTCAACGACAATTCGAGCGGACCAGGCTTTTCCTACTCCGATACCTGCGCTACCAAACCGACCATATTTCAGGGTAGTCCTAACTGCCCAAAGCTGAAAGAAACTTATATCTGGACGTTTGGCGATGGCAGCGTTCCGGTTTCAACCACGGCGCTGCAGCCGCAGTCGCACACCTACAAACAGCCGGGCGACTACATCGTTAGTTTTCACATTATCACCCGTCGGGCCGATGGCAACATCTGTAAAGACACAACCATCACCGATACGCTGACCATTCTGGCCATTCCGCCCAAGGTCGATCTGGGCCCCGATCAGGTAATCTGTAACAAACGGGGCGTAACGCTCGATCTGAAGGTCGAGGCCAGGACCTATGTGTGGCTGATCAACGGCGCGGTGGCGGGTCGACAGAAAACGATTAAACTGGTCAGGCCGGGCTACTACAAAGTCATCGGGTTTGCCGCCAATGGTGAGTGTTTTATCAGCGATACCACCGAAATTCAGATCAGGCCGGCGCCCACGCTCAATCTCGGCCCCGACACGCTGGCCTGTTACCAGCAAACTGTGCAACTGGCGGTAAAGGAACAGGTCTGGAGAAATTTCCAGTGGAGCAATGGCGGCACCGAAAAGAGCGTCACGGTATCGGCCGGCGTCTATAGCGTTACGGCAACCTTTACCCTCGATGGGGCTACCTGCGAAAACAGCGATACCATTGCTGTAAAATCGCTCGATAAAATCACGATGCAGAGCTTGCTGACCAATCCGAAGTCATGCACCTCGACAGACGGAGGCATCGCACTGAGTGTGCGGCCCACGGGCGATTATACGTACAATTGGACCCGCACCGACGGCGCGGTGCTCGACGCGGTGGCGAGTCTGACGGGGCTGACCGAGGGTCTGTATAACGTGTCAGTCACCGACAGGGTACACGCCTGTAAAGCCGATTCAGCCTTTACCCTTAAATCAACGGCCAATCAGCTGGCGCTACGGCCTTCCGTACGCGATGCACTGTGTTCGACACCCAATAGCGGCACCATCAGTCTGAACGTCAGTGGCGGCACGGCCGTTGCCTACACCTGGCTCGATCAGAACAACAACCCGCTGGCGTCGACACCCATTTATGGGCAGGCGGCCCCGGGCAGCTATAATGTGCAGGTGACCGATGCCAATGGGTGCAAGGCCAGCCTGGCCAATATAGGCGTTGGTCTCGACAGTACCGGTTTCGCCAAAATAGGCCCCGCCCCGCCCAAATGCGCCGGACAGCCCGTGTCGTTGTCCATCGTTGGGGGTGATGTCGTGGGGAATATTTATGCCTGGAGTACGGGCGCATCGAGTCCGACCATCACCATCAGTCAGGCCGGAACCTACAGTGTACGGGTACGCAATACCCAAACCGGCTGTACCGGCAGCAGCACCGTACAGGTAGCTGATCGGCCGGCACCTGAGTTTTCGCTGACGCGGCTGGCCGCCCTGTGTGCCGGCGATCAGGGTAAAACCCAGCTGGTAGCGGGCGGGCTCACGGGTTTGCAGTATCAGTGGCTCAACGGCGACGGCACGCCCCGCCCCGAGACCACCAGTACCCTGACGGTCGACCGGTTGGGCGACTACGTGCTGCGCGTAACCGACCCGGTTGGCTGTACGGCCTCGGCCCGGGCCAGCGTCATCAACCAGTGCGAGCCGCGCGTGAGCATTCCGGATGCGTTCTCGCCCAACAACGACGGTGTCAACGATGTGTTGCAGGTTTTCTCGGCTTACATCACCGACTACGAGATGCGGGTGTACAACCGCTGGGGTGAGGTCATTTTTGTGTCGACTAACCCCGAACAGAAGTGGGATGGTACGTACCGGGGCGCCGATTACCCATCCATGGTATATCCCTACGTGATCAGGTACAAGAGCGAGTCATTCCCTGAGCGGGGCGTGGTCGTAAAGCGGGGTTCTGTACTGTTGGTCAGATAGTCGCTAACTTCTGACAGGCAGTGCGTTAAGGGTCGGTTGGCCTACCCGAAAAAAGGCCCGATACGGTGTGAAAACCGGGAGAATCCGTACGGCATTCTCCCGGTTTTTTCGTATATTTGACCTGTACGATAGGGTGCTATATAAGCATCAGTAACGGGCCATCCGGCCGGTTTATGTCAACTGCCAACAACATGCGAAACGAAGTTTTAAAAGGTTCGGGTGAGGGTATGAGTGCCACCGACAAAGAAATCGAACGGGCGCTACGACCGCTATCGTTTGCCGACTTTACGGGGCAGGCCAAAGTGCTCGACAACCTCGAAGTGTTTGTGCGGGCGGCCATGCAGCGGGGCGATGCACTCGACCATGTGCTGCTGCATGGACCTCCGGGGCTGGGCAAAACCACGCTCTCGCACATTATTGCCAATGAACTGGGCACGAGCATAAAAATGACTTCAGGCCCTGTGCTCGACAAGCCCAGTGATCTGGCGGGGCTGCTGACCAACCTGCAGGTCAACGATGTGCTGTTTATCGACGAAATTCACCGGCTCAACCCGGTGGTCGAAGAATACCTCTATTCGGCCATGGAGGATTATAAAATCGACATTATGCTCGATTCGGGTCCTAATGCCCGCACGGTGCAGATCAAACTCAATCCCTTTACGCTGATCGGCGCTACCACCCGCGCCGGTATGCTGACCTCGCCCCTGCGGGCCCGCTTCGGTATCAGCTGCCGGCTCGAGTACTACGACGCGCAGCTGCTGACGAGCATCGTGCAGCGGTCGTCGGCTATCCTGGGAACGCCTATTGATGAAACGGGAGCGTATGAGATTGCGCGCCGGAGCCGGGGTACACCCCGTATTGCCAACAACCTGCTGCGCCGGACGCGCGATTTCGCCCAGGTGAAAGGCAACGGCTATATCAACGTCGACATTGCCGAGATCGCACTCAGCGCGCTCGAAGTGGATCAGAATGGGCTCGACGATATGGATAACCGTATACTGTCGACCATTATCGAGAAATTTAAAGGAGGACCGGTGGGTATCACGACCATTGCTACGGCCTGTGGCGAAGAGTCGGAAACGATCGAGGAAGTCTACGAACCGTTTCTGATTCAGGAAGGCTTTCTAAAGCGGACTTCGCGCGGCCGCGAAGCTACCGAGAAGGCTTACCAGCACCTCGGTATTGTGCCGCATTTCAAAACGGGCGGCCTGTTCAATTAACGTGTGTGGGGTGGCTGACGGGCTAGTCAGCCACCCCACACACGATCAGGCGCGTAGAATTTTACTCTTGTAGATGCAGTCGATGATGTCGGCCACGGCTGTATCGACCAGAAAATAATAGATATTCTTGCCACTCCGGCGGATTTCCAGAATCCCTTTGTCGCGCATATTGATCAGGTGGTGCGAGATAAGGGACTGCTCAGCATTCAGGTTTTTGTAAATAGCCGAAACGTTGAGTTCGTCGTGCTCATTCAGCATCTGAATGATGCGGATGCGCAACGGATGTGCTACAGCTTTCAGCACGTAGGCTGCTTTTTCCACTCGTTTATCTTCTTCCATAACCGTCTCCATAGGACAAATAGTTTAATGCTGTAGTGGTGAGGGGGAACCTGTGTGAATTTAGACCGATTACGACCACTTCGGTACAGCGACCAGCAAAATAGATGAGAAGAATTTATCGAAAGGTAGGCTAAGTATCCTATACTAGCATGAAAACAAGTTAATTGATAAGAAGTTCGCTAATTGGTCTGTAGTTGCTTCATTATCAGTAAGTTGAAAGATGTATGAATTTTGGTTACTTAATGGATACTTCGGCTTGGTCGAGCCGGGTGCGAAAAACGACGTTTGCGGTCCGGCGGTCACGTTCAACTGGCGATCCGCACTCATCTGATTCGGCGGTTGTCAGAACCGTTTCGGCAGCGGTGCGTCGGATGTGGGTCAGGTGGCTAGAAAGGGTCAGATTGCGCGTCAACCTGACAACCGATGATCCGGCCACAAAAAAAAGGGCGCTGTCCGATAGTCGGCAGCGCCCTGATGTATACACAGCCTGAGTCCCTTACTTCTGGCGGAAAAACAAGGTCAGCGGCACCCCGGTAAAATCGAAGTGTTCGCGTAGCCGGTTCTCCAGGAAGCGCTGGTACGACTCCTGTACGTACTGAGGCAGGTTGCAGAAAAATACAAACGTGGGCGATGGCGTCGGCACCTGCAGCATGTATTTGATCTTGATCTGCTTGCCCTTCATGGAGGGGGGCGGGTACTTCTCGATTTCGACCTGCATAGCCTCGTTCAGTTTCGAGGTCGTGATCTTCTTACTTTTGTTCTCATACACCTCCATCGCTTTCTCCATGACCTGGAAAATGCGCTGTTTCTCGTGTACCGACGCAAAAATGATGGGCAGGTAGTCGATCGGCATCATGCGCTGGATCATCTCCTTCCGCAGCACGTCGGCCGTGCGGTGGTCTTTCTCAACGGCGTCCCATTTGTTCACCATAATGACGACGCCTTTCTTGGCCTTCACCGCCTGCCCGATAATGTTCAGGTCTTGGGCTTCGAGTCCGCGGGTGGCATCGAGCATGACAATACAAACGTCCGATTCTTCCATGGCCTTCAACGAGCGCAGGGTCGAATAAAACTCGATGTTGTCCTGGATGCGGGCCCGGCGCCGGATACCAGCCGTATCGGTCAGAATAAAATCTTTGCCGTAGGCCCGGTAACGCGTATTGATGGCATCGCGGGTGGTACCGGCAATGCTGGTGACGATACTGCGGTCCTGACCCGTCAGCACGTTCAGGAACGACGATTTACCCACATTGGGACGACCCAGGATGGCGATGCGCGGAATACCGGCATCGGGATCTTCGACGCCCGTAATCTGAAAGTGTTTTACCACTTCGTCGAGCAGATCGCCGGTGCCGGTGCCGGTCATCGACGAGATCGGATAGGGATCGCCGAGGCCAAGCGCGTAAAACTCGGCGGCACTCTGGGCGCGCTCGCTGGTTTCGGCTTTATTGGCCACCACGTAAACGGGCTTTTTCGACCGGCGCAGTACGTCGGCGAAATCCTGATCGAGGCCGGTAATACCCGTTTGGGTATCGACCACGAACAGCAGCACGGTCGACTCCTGAATGGCGATCTCGACCTGCTCGCGGATCGACTCTTCGAACACGTCTTCGGAGCCTACCACGTAGCCCCCCGTGTCGATAACGGTAAAATAAGAGGTATTCCACTCGGCGGTGCCGTAATGGCGGTCGCGGGTTACCCCGCTCTGGTTGTCCATAATGGCCTTACGCTGTTCCGTCAGGCGGTTAAACAGCGTGGATTTGCCCACGTTCGGGCGACCAACGATTGCTACAATATTTGCCATGTCTGTAATGGAGAAAGGGGAGAAAACGAGAAGAGCCGGTGAGGGCGGCAGCACCCGTCGGCAACGGGTAGCCGGCAGCCCCGAACGGCCACACATCAGCTCCTTTTATTCGTCGTAACCCAGGCGTTTGAGCATCCGGTCTTTCTGACGCCAGTCGGGCTCTACCTTTACGAACTGTTCTAAAAATACTTTTTTGCCGAAGAAGCGTTCCAGTTCTTCGCGGGCCATGATGCCCGTTTTCTTGATCATCTTGCCGCCTTCGCCCAGCAGGATAGCCCGCTGTGTAGCCCGTTCGACCAGAATTTCGGCCTGGATGACAATGATGTCTTCCTTTTCCTTGAAACCCGTCACGACCACTTCGCTGCTGTAAGGCACTTCCTTTTTGTAGTTGAGGAAGATTTTCTCCCGGATAATTTCCGACGCGAAGAAGCGCTCCGGCTTATCGGTCAGTTCGTCTTTGGGGAAATAGGGGGGGTGCTGCGGCAATCGTTCGATGATCTCGTCGAAGACCTGATCGATGTTGAACGCGTTGAGGGCCGAAATGGGAATAATGGCCTCGGCCTTGAAGTGCTCCTGCCAGTAAGCAATTTTCTCCTGCACCTGATCCTGCGTGGCCTGATCGACTTTATTGATCAGCAGCAGAATGGGTACCTCCGACTTCTGAAGCCGTTCGATTACGTCATTTTCGTCGTGCTGTTCGAAAATATCGGTAACGAACAAAACCACGTCGGCATCTTCGATCGATCCGCGTACGAAGCTCATCATCGATTCGTGGAGCTTATACTGCGGCTTGATGATACCCGGGGTGTCGGAGTAAACCAGCTGGAAATCCTGCCCGTTATGCGTACCGTTGAGGATACCCATGATGCGGTGCCGGGTGGTCTGGGCCTTGGAGGTGATAATGGAGAGACGCTCGCCAACGAGCTGATTCATCAGGGTTGATTTGCCGACATTCGGTTTGCCGACAATACTGACGAAGCCGGCCTTGTGATCGGCCGGAAAATTTTCAATCGTTTCCGTATTCATTCGTAGGTGATCCCGCTGACTGATTGTCAGCAGCTTTAGCAAACAACTGCACCCGTCTGGAAAACGTTTCCGGCCGTCGCAAAACTTTTTTTTGACAAAGATAGTTGTTTATATCGAAAGGGGGTGTACTTTTGCACTCCCAACACCGCGGGATGGAGCAGTTGGTAGCTCGTTGGGCTCATAACCCAAAGGTCGCTGGTTCGAGTCCAGCTCCCGCTACTCAGAAGAAAAAGGTCGCTGATTATCAGCGGCCTTTTTTGCGTTTGGGCCCACTGGTTGGGCCGATAATTGGAAGTGTGTCTGGGCTGGCGGGTCCCGCTAACATAATCGCTCATCGCCGGTTATGTCATATACTCCATTCACAAGACTACTTACGTGGCATCACCGTTACACAAATCTGTACTGCTGACAGCCCTATGGCTGTTAGCCGTTGTTGGCCCGGCCGTGGCGCAGTCGCCCGACACGCTGCGTACCCGCCGGCGCGTACCGCGTCGTACCTTACCGGCCGATCACCCCCGGGCCATTCCGCCGGGTATACGCCGGCCGGGTATCTACTTTCCACAGGCCCCCCTGCCCACCGAGTGGCGCAAGTCGATTGGCGCTACGTTTACGACCACGCCCCGCGAGCTGACCGAAGAGGTAGGTGTCAATATCCCGGCGGTCGATTTTACCATCCAGCGGGGTGTCAGCAAGCATTTTTTTCTGACGGGGCGCGTACTGACGCAGTTTCTGCAAAGCAACGCCGGTATTGGGCTGCGCTGGTCGACACCCATTAACGATCGGCTGTTCATTGGAGCCGGCGACGATCTGCACGGCTGGTTTGGCGCCCTCAAAATAAAAGACGTGTTCAACAGCCAGGCCTACGGCGTGCAGAACTATCCCAACGTGTCGATCGGGTATCGCTTCACGCGCGACCTGCAGATTACGCTCAAGGGAGAAGCTATTTTCGATCTCTACTACCGGTCGCAGGTCGGTAATCTGACCATCGAGAATACCCAGCGTATGTTCAACGGCAGTGCAATCTCTGTGGTGTTCGAACAACCGCTGTACGGCAAGAAACACGTCTCCCTGGGATTCCGGGGCTCCTATTCCAATTTTAACTGGCAGCTCTGGTCGCTCTACGATACGTTCGATCGCAACCTGTTTTATCCACAGCTCATTTTTGGCTTTATCCTGTGAGACATTTTCACCTGTTACTGATCGGGCTGCTGACGCTCATGCTGGGCAGCTGCCGCAAAGAATACGATGTTGTTGAGCCCTACGCGTTTGCCAATACGCCGGGCGCGGGGCGGTTTTCGACCCCGGTGCGGCAGGCCATCGAAGGCGTATATGCCGTTACGGATGGCGCTGATCTGTTCGGCGAGCAGGTCGTCCTGAAATGGTCGACCCTGCGCACCGGCAGCGACACACTGCATTACCTGTCGGTTTTCACGGCCGATGCCGGCTATTTCAACCTGGAGCCACAGCCGCAGATCGGCGGCCTGTCGGTAGCGGGCTACTGGCGCAAGCTGGCCAATACCCAAACCGGGCTGGCCCGGCTGGCGGTTGAGGTGAAGCGCAACGGCCAACGGAGTGCCTTCACGGGGAAGCTGGCAACGGGCGACTCACTGGTGGTGAGCGGGGTTTATGGCGAGAATAACCTGGAGCCTACGAAGCGTCTGACGATGGTATACCGCCGGCCGCTTAATGCCCGCCCGTTTGCGGTGCTGGCGCACCGTAGCGGGGGCCGCACGTCTGACCTGTTACCAGCCTCGGAAAATAGCCTGGAGATTATCAAGATGGCGTCGCGACTGGGGGCGACGGGTATCGAAATCGACGTGCGCTATACCAAAGACGGTGTTCCAATTCTGTACCACGACAATACCCTGAACCTGCGGCTGATTCAGAAAAACGGCTTGTCGGGCCCGATTGAGTCGTACACCTACGAGCAGCTGACCACCTTTGTGCGGCTGATCAACGGTGAAAAAATCCCGACATTGGAGCAGGCCCTCGAAACGGTCATCAGCCATACAGACCTGAGTTTTGTATGGCTCGATACTAAATACATCGGGCCGATGGAAAAAGTACAGAAGCTGCAGCAGCAGTTTTTGCAGCGGGCATCAGCCGCCGGGCGTAACCTCCGCATCGTGATCGGCATACCCAGCCAGGATGCGCTCGATTCGTACCAAGCGCTGGCCAGTAAAGCCAATACGCCCGTGTTGTGTGAGCTCGATACGAGTATTGTGCGTAGCGTGAATGCCCGAATCTGGGCACCCCGCTGGACGCTCGGCGATCAGACTCCCGAGGTCGATGCCATGAAGGCCGAAGGGCGTACCGTTTTCGTCTGGACGCTCGATGAGCCCCAGTTCATCCGCGACTTTATCAACCAGACCCGCTTCGACGGCATTTTGTCGAACTATCCATCTGTTGTTGCCTACTATCACTACTCGGAGCAATAACCCCATGACGTACCTCAGAACACTTATAGTGGCTGGTCTGCTTGGCCTGCTATTGTCGATACCGGCCTCGGCACAGACGCGCCGGATCCGGCGGGCCAGAGTGCCCTACCAGCCAACCATGGCCGATTCGACCAAACAGGGGCGGGGACCGTTTGCTGTGGTTGTTTCGGCCGGTATAGGCTCTTCCTATTATGCCACCCAGCGCGGAGTTGCGCCCGTACTTGAGCAGGCTGCGCTCAACAAAACGGGGGTGCCGCTGACCTTTCGTGCGCTGTGGGTGCCCGACCACCGGCTGCGGCTGGGCCTCGAAACGGGCTACGTACCGATGTATTCGTACAAGGGTGTTGTGAACGGGCAAACAGGCGAGGTGCGGGTAACAGCGGTGCCCATGCTGGTGCTGTTTCAGATGCCGCTGGCCTGGCTCAGTGGTACCCCCCGCAGCCTGATGCGCCGATTATCGGTAACCGTTGGGCCGGGTTTATACGTTATCAACTCGAAGCTTGACTACATGGGCACCGTCAAGACCAGCAGCAACAGCCTGGGCTGGATGGCGGCCCTGGCTTACAACCAGCCGCTTGGCCCCCGGTTGGGGCTGTCGGCCGAAGTGAAGTGGTACGATGCCGTGGCGGCCGACGATGCCGCCTTTGCCGCTCAGCTTCACCTGAACTGGCGCCTGTTGCGCTGGTAATGACCAATACGTTATGACACAGGAAGAACAACAACCCGATATTCTGTTTCTGAGCGATACGCAGGCGCCTATGCTCGTCGAGCGGCTGGTGCTGCGTACGCATCAGAACACGAAGGCAACGCGGGTTATTCTGGACGAGATTGTCCGGCTGCATCCCCCCGCGCTCTACTGGCTGGGCGATATTGTCTCGCTGGGCTACCGGAACAGCAA
This sequence comes from Spirosoma luteolum, assembly GCF_054778875.1. Classification (NCBI taxonomy): domain Bacteria; kingdom Pseudomonadati; phylum Bacteroidota; class Cytophagia; order Cytophagales; family Cytophagaceae; genus Spirosoma; species Spirosoma luteolum. Next base: position 413,964 of record NZ_BAAGZE010000023.1, on the reverse strand, counting down.
GTGGCCAACGATCGACCGGTTTCTGGAAAAATGCCGCGAGGCCGGAACGGCGGTGTATGCCATTCTGGGCAACCACGACGTGATGGGTCGTCCGCGCAAAGGAGCCCGTAATTTCCAGCAACGCTTTCCCGAACACGTACACACCGGCTATGTGCAGATTACCGACGGTATTGCGGTGGTGCTGCTCAATTCAAACTTCAGCACCCTGTCGGGGGCCGAGATCGCCAGACAGCAGGCCTGGTACGAAGACACACTGCAGGCGCTCGACGCCGACTCGTCGGTAAAGGTGGTGATTGTTACCTGCCACCATGCGCCGTACTCCAACAGCAAGCTGGTGGGCTCGTCGAAACTGGTGCAGCAGCGGTTTGTGCCGGGCTACATCGCTTCCCGAAAGGCGAGTCTGTTTATCACGGGGCATTCGCACGCGTTCGAACGGTATGAATTCGACGGCAAAACGTTTCTGGTAATTGGTGGTGGAGGAGGGCTTCGGCAACCGCTCAACACCTCGCCCACGCGCCTGCCGGACCTGGCCAGCGATTATAAGCCGCTGTTTCACTACCTGGCCGTTCGGCGCGAAGGCACAGGGCTGGTGCTGACATCATACTGCCTGCACAAAGATTTCTCGGGCTTTTCGGTTGGCTATTCGTTCTCGATTCCTGCCGTGCCCGAGCCCGTGCAGTAGTTACTGCTCGTCAACAGAACCGACCCCCAGTTCGGCAAACAGCGTTTGCCAGTACTGCGTAACGGTGGGGTTATTTTGCCGCGCCGATGCGTTGGGCTCGAACGGCAGAATCATCGTAATGTCGGGGCTGCCGAGCGTGTACCGCTTCAGGCCTTCGGCATCGGCTTTGGCCCAGGTATCGGCCTGGTTGTTATCGGCGGGGGGCGTGTGCTGGAAATCGCGCCGGCCGCTGCCCTTTACACTCTCGATCATATCGCTGAGGTAATAGACCCGAACCGTGGCACCCGACTCGTTGGCCCTGGCAATAACGGGTAAACTACCCCAAATATCGGTTTCCTGATTTGACGAACCGGTGTTCTGGGTTGCCAGTTGCTGCATGATTCGCTTCCGGATCTGCGCTTTCTCACGGCTGAGCATGAGCTGAAACTCGGTTTCGGCGGCTTCGCGATCGGTAGGACTGGCCGACGATACGTCTTCCATTTCGCTTCGGACAGTCAGGTTCAGGACGCGGGCCTTGGCGGTGTTCTCGTGGATGAAATACACAGCGAGCCGGTCGCCCTTCTGGTGAATATTGGCATCGACAATGGTGTTCAGGGCCTGGGTGTACTTCTGGGCCACGAAAGCGTTATTGATGTTGACACTGCGGGTCTTATCGATGAAAATCAGGGTGTAGACCGGCTCATCGGGCGAGGTGGTGGTGCCTTTATCGGACGAGCAGGCGGCTGTAAGCAGGAAAATCAGAACGACGAGCAAACGCATACGAGCAGCAGGAGTTTGGTGGCAGATACGGCCCCGCGGGGCCGCTGGTTCATGAAAAACGGCAGGAAAAGCGCCGACGCACTGGCCGGGTCAGCGCATCAGCGTACGCCGTAAGGTGCTGTCGGCGGGCGCGTTATGGGCCCAGTAATCCGACCGCAGACTCGTTTTAAGAACGGCGCGCGTGGTCAGAAGGTTGTCTTTGCTCGCATAGGTTTCTGACCAGCCCACGATTTTGAAGGGGAAATCGCCTTCGAAAACAATCTTCAGCGTGCGATCGTCGGTTGGGTATTCGAGGGTGTACTGCTTCAGGTTTCGGCCCGGATACAGTACCCCCTCGTACGTATCGAGTGTGGCGTTGGCGGTCAGCGGATCGAGCCGTTTGTGCCGCAGGCGGGCCGTCATGGTACCCGGGATGAGCTGGATCGACCCGGTGGGCAGCTTGTCGGGGTTGAGCCGGATTCGGTTCCAGAGTTCATCTTCCAGCAGGGCTTTGGGTACGGTGTACGCTTCATGCGCTTCCTGCTCGAAATAGGAGCGGCCATCAATCTGGTACCCGTTGTTGCCATAGTCGATCTGGAGGTAGCTGTGGCCGCACCATTCCTGTCCGGAGGTGCTCACCTTCAGCGTGTTGGGCAGGGCGGGGTTGTTGATTGGGGTAAAAACCGACGTGAACAGCGAGTAGTCGTAAATGCCGGTTGTGAAGCGCTTGATACTGTTTGTTTTAAGCACCGGCGTGGCTTTGTCGCGGCTCTCGGGCGCTTCGGCCTTTACGTGCGTGTCGGTCCGGAAATCTTCGGTTACAAAGATCAGCACGGCCTCGCCGGGGTTCAGGGCACCGTACTGGGCCTGCTCGAGCGTGTAGCGGTTCAGCTCGGCTTTCCCGCCAAACCAGTAGGCCCGGAAGGCCGCCGACGGCTCGGCTGGGGGCGGTGTAGCGGGGGCGGCTGGCTGCTGGAAGATGGTTGCCCGCATGGCAAACGCGATGGCAACGGACAGCAGCAGGATAATGAGCAGGAAATTCGACGTGATCGTTTTTTTCATCGAAGCGGGGCAAATGGGGGTTCCGGCACCAGTCGGCGTCAGGGGCGTGGGCCGGGGCTGGTTGCAAAAATCCGCTAGTTTCGCTTACCTTACAATGTTTCGCCAACCGAAGTTTAGCCCTATGCACCGTTCGCTACGCCGTCGTTCCGTTCGTTTATTAACCAGTCTGTGTCTGCTGAGTGTGAGCCTGTATGCACAGGTCGAAAAAGCAGCTCCGCGCCAGCAGGGCGATGGCCCCTTCGGCCGGCTCATCATCCGGGGTGTCACACTTATCAACAGCACCGGGGCTCCCCCGATCGGCCCCGTCGATATTGTCGTCGAGAAAAACCGCATTGCCGCCATTCGGCAGGTCGGCTACCCGGGCGTACCGATCGACGCCAAAAGCCGGCCCGTGGCCAGCCCCGGCGACAAAGAACTGAACTGCGAGGGTATGTACCTGATGCCCGGCTTCGTGGATATGCACGGCCACATTGGCGGGCAGGCGCAGGGCGCCCCTGCCGACTACGTGTTCAAGCTGTGGCTGGGCCACGGCATCACCACCATCCGCGACCCAAGCTGCGGCAACGGCCTCGACTGGGTGCTGGAACACCGGGCCAAAAGCGAGCGCAACGAGATTGTTGCCCCCCGCATTAAAGCGTACACCGTGTTTGGTCAGGGTGCCAAAGACCCCATCAGTACGCCCGAGCAGGCCCGCGCCTGGGTGCAGCAGAATGCCAAACGCGGGGCCGACGGCATCAAGTTTTTCGGCGCCGAACCCGCCATTTTCCGGGCGGCTCTGGACGAAAATAAGAAACTGGGGTTACGCTCGGCCTGCCACCACGCCCAGCTCGAAGTGGCCCGCATGAACGCCCTGGCCACCGCCAAAGCTGGCCTGACTTCGATGGAGCACTGGTATGGCCTGCCCGAAGCGCTCTTTGAAGACAAAACCATTCAGAACTACCCCGCCAACTATAACTACAACAACGAGCAGGATCGGTTTACCGAAGCGGGGAACCTCTGGCAGCAGGCCGCCAAACCCGGCACCGAACGCTGGAACAAGGTGATGGATGAGTTGATTGCCCTCGACTTTACGCTCGACCCGACCTTCAATATCTACGAAGCCAACCGCGAGCTGATGCTGGCCCGCCGGGCCGAGTGGCACGACGACTACACACTGCCGAGCTTATGGCGGTTCTATGGTCCCAGCCGCATCTCGCACGGGTCGTACTGGCACAACTGGGGTACTGAGCAGGAGGTGGCCTGGAAGAAAAACTACCAGCTCTGGATGGCCTTCATCAACGAATACAAGAACCGGGGCGGCCGCGTAACAACGGGCTCCGACTCGGGCTTTATTTACCAGCTCTACGGCTTTGCCTATATCCGCGAGCTGGAACTGCTGCGCGAGGCCGGTTTCCACCCGCTCGAGGTCGTGCGGGCCGCGACCATCAAAGGAGCCGAAGCGCTGGGTATGGCCGATCAGATCGGATCGGTGGAGGTGGGTAAGCTCGCCGACTTCGTTATCGTGAAGGAAAACCCCCTGGCTAACCTCAAAACGCTCTACGGAACCGGGGCCATTCACCTGACCGAGAAAAATGACGTGGAGCGGATCGGTGGCGTAACCTACACGGTGAAAGATGGTGTCGTCTACGATGCTAAACAGCTTCTGGCCGACGTGCGGAAACTGGTGGCCGAGGCCAAGCAGAAAGAGAAATTCGAGATCAGCCAGCCCGGCGTGGCGCCCAAAACCGGTAAGATGTCGGGCAGCAACTGATTGGCCCAGCCAGACGGCGGGATGAACGGGATGCGTAAGTTTGCACCGGGTTCTGTCCAGATCAATGGGTAGCATGACCCGATCCGGAGCAATCACCAACCCTCGTACGTCTGTAACCCCGTCAACGAAATGCCTACTCTCTTTATCGATGCCGAACGAATGCGCGACCTCAACAGCGGACTGGGGCAGGTTTGCCTGCACCTGAGTCGCGAGCTGGTTGCGCAGCGTCCACCCGACTGGACCATGACGTTTCTGGTGCCGAAAGGGCAGCGGGGTGTCTTTGGCGACTCCGTTCAGTACATCGAAGCAACGCCCCTCCGCAAGCTCTGGATACCCGGTCAGTACGACGTCTGGCACTGCCTGCACCAGGATTCGGTGTACCTGCCCAGCCCGATGAGGCAGGCCGGCAGCCGGCTGATGCTGACGATCTACGATCTGAATTTTCTGGAACGGGCCGATTACTCGGTAGCTAAAAAAGCGCGCAAACTGGCCCGGCTGCAGCGCAAAATAGACCGAGCGTCTCTGCTCACGGCTGGCTCGGCCTACACGGCGTCGGTGGTGCGCGAGCACCTGCACGTGCCTGACACGCTGCCGCTGGAGGTGGCCTATACCGGCCTCACCGTCGACCCAACGCAGGCGCCCGCCGAGGTGCCGCCAACCGTGGCCAGTCTGGTCGATACGCCCTACCTGCTGTTTGTGGGCGTTATTCACCCCAAGAAAAACGTACTGACGCTGTTGCCCCTGCTGGAAGCATTTCCGGATTACCGGCTGGTGCTGGCCGGCCCCGACAAGCATCCCTACGCGCAGCACATCCGCGAGCAGGCGGTCAAACTGGGCGTGGCCGACCGGCTGGTGATGCCGGGTGCGGTCGACGAGCCCACCAAACTGTGGCTCTACGCCCACTGCGACGCCTTTCTGTTTCCGTCGCTGTCGGAAGGTTTTGGTATGCCCGTTGCCGAAGCCATGCTGTTCGGCAAACCCGTGTTCAGCTCGACGCTGACGAGTTTGCCCGAGGTAGGCGGTAAAGAGGCTTATTACTTCGACTCGTTTGAGCCGGAGTCGATGGCGCAAACCATACACGATGGGCTGCACGATTTCGGGCAGAATACCCTGCGGGCCGATCGCCTGCGCAAACGGGCGGCTGCGTTTCGCTGGCCTGTTATTGCCCGGCAGTACTGGGACTACTACCAGCGGCTGGTATAGCGGACTGAGCTCAGATAGGCCCTAAGACCTGGGGTATATTATCCGCTCCCGGGGCGGTATCTTTGCGGTACGAATGAAGACTTACCTCCGATTACTCGCATTTGCCCGACCGCTGGGCCGCTTTCTGGCGCCCTTCGTAACCACGTCGCTGCTGGCCAGTGTGTTTGGTGTGCTCAACTTTACGCTGCTGATTCCGCTCCTGAGCATTCTGTTCGATAAGGTCAATGCGGCCGAACTACGAGCCCTGCTCAGCCAGCCGTCGCCGTCGCTCACCAGCTCGCCGACCACGGCTTTCCGATACTACTTTGCTCAGGTTTTCCAGCAGTACGGCAAAATCGGGGCGCTTCAGTTCGTGTGCGTCGTCATTGTGTTGTCGGTGCTGCTCAGCAATGTCTTTAAATACCTGTCGGTGCGGCAGCTCGAAGCGTTCAAGGCCCGCATGGTGTCGCGGCTGCGCGAAGCCGTATTTGCCCGCACTCTGAACCTGCACCTGGGCTTCTTCTCTAACGAGCGTAAAGGCAACCTGATCTCCCGCATCACCACCGATGTGCAGGAAGTCGAAAACTCCATTGCCAACTCGCTCTCGGCGGCTTCGAAAGAAGTGTTTCTGCTGATCGGCTATATCGTGGCCCTGCTGAGTATTTCGGTTAAGCTGACCCTGTTCGCCATTATCGTCATTCCCGTGTCGGGAATTTTTATTGCCACGCTGGTTCGGCGCATGAAACGCGACGCCCAGGAAGGACAGCAGCGGCTGAGCGGACTGGTAAGTCTGCTCGACGAAACCTTCGGCGGCATGCGGGTAGTGAAGGGGTTTGTGGCCGAAGACTTTATGCTGGCCAAGTTTCAGCGCGAAAACAACGGCTACCGCGACGCCGTGCGGTCGCTGGCCAACCGGCGCGAACTGGCCTCGCCCTTTTCCGAAGTGATGGGCGTAACCGTAGTGGCCGGTATTTTGCTCTACGGCGGTACGCTCGTGCTGGGCGGGCAGTCAGATCTGGCTGCGGCCGAGTTTATCACGTATATCGCCATTTTTTCGCAGGTGACCCGCCCGGCCAAAGATATTTCCAACGCCTTCAGTGGCTCGCAGCGGGGGCTGGCGTCGGGCGAACGGGTACTCGAACTGATCGATACCGTTCCGCTGATTCAGGACAAACCGGGTGCCATTACACTGCCGGCTTTTACCGACCGTATCCTGGTGCAGGCTGTTTCGTTTAGCTACACGGCCGATACACCCGTGCTGCGATCTGTCGACTTCGAGATACCGAAGGGCAAAACCATTGCGCTGGTGGGATCGTCGGGGGGCGGCAAGTCGACCATCGCCGATCTGGTGCCTCGCTTCTATGACCCCACGGCGGGCCGGATCCTGATCGACGGTATCGATCTGCGCGACTGTACCGTGGCGTCGCTGCGCGGGCAGATGGGTATTGTTACGCAGGAAAGCGTCCTGTTCAACGATACCATTTTCAACAACATCGCCTTTGGCAGTGAGGCTACCGAGGCTCAGGTAATGGAAGCCGCCCGGATTGCCAATGCCCACGCCTTTATCGAAGCCCAGCCGCAGGGGTACCAGACCGTGATTGGCGACCGGGGCGGCAAACTATCGGGTGGGCAGCGGCAGCGCATCAGCATTGCCCGCGCCATTCTGAAAAACCCGCCCATTCTGATTCTCGACGAAGCCACCTCCGCCCTTGATACCGAATCGGAAAAACTGGTGCAGGAAGCCCTGACCCGGCTCATGGCCAACCGCACCACGCTGGTGATTGCGCACCGGCTCAGTACCATTCAGCATGCCGATGAAATTCTGGTGGTGCATCAGGGACAGATTATCGAGCGGGGTCGGCACGATGACCTGCTTTCGCTCGACGAAGGGTTTTACCGACGGTTGAGCACCATGCAGGCCGTATAGGCCCAAGCCGTTTCCCCACAGTACCCTACGCTACCAAAACCACGCCCGACGCCCGGGCCAGACCAGTTTCCACAACGACCGGTCTGGCCCGGACGTCGGGCTGTCTGGCCGTGAAAACCGGCAGCCGGCAGCAACCGGCTTTGGCGGGGGGCAGCGCGTTCTGGCGGCTGGCCAGCGGGTTGTCAGGCGCAACTGTTGGCGCGTGCCGGAACACTGGCTTCGGTCGCCCCCGGAACAGGGTATTTTTGTTGAGTTAACGGATGTTTTTGGGCCGTTCCCTCAGTTAAGAATAGACTTTCTTAAAAAGGTGAAAAATCTCAAATCCTTTTGCCTGCCTCGTTCGTAGTTACTGTGCTTACTCTGATGAGGGGGTCAGCATAAACCAAACTTTTTGCTCAATGGAAAAACAACCAAACGACCCGATGGTAACCATGGAGGGACTATCTGGCAAAGCATCGGCTGCCCTGGGGCGCCGTGTGTTTATGCGGTATCTTGGCGCAACGGCAGCAGCTGGCGTAGCACTTAGCGCCTGTCATAGCGAACTCGTTGACCCCACGACTGGCGCTGCCCGTCCGGGTGATGCCGTCGACCTTGGCGATATTGGTAGCAAAGATGTAAACGTGCTGAACTATGCATACGCACTGGAGCAACTCGAAGCTGCTTTCTACACCCAGGTTATCATGACTCCTTACTCGGGAATCACGGATATGGAACGTCGCATCCTGACCGACATTCGTGATCACGAAGTAATCCACCGCGAGTTGTTCAAAGCCGCTCTGGGCAGCGCAGCCATTCCAGGCCTGACGCCCGATTTCAGCAGCATCAACTTCAGCAGCCGTGCCAGCGTACTGGGCACAGCCCGCGTGTTCGAAAACATTGGTGTGTCGGCCTACAATGGCGCTGGTCAATACATCCGCACCCCGGATTATCTGGTACTGGCCGGTAAAATTGTATCGGTCGAAGCCCGTCACGCGTCGATCATCGCTACGCTCATCGAACCAAACAGCACGCTGTTTGCCAGCGATCAGGTAGTATATCCACAATCAGGTCTGGAAGAAATCCGGAACCCCGAGGAAGTACTGCAACTGGTTAAGCCGTACGTGAAAGAAATCATCAACGGTCGTAACGGACGTCGCTAATCCACCTTTAACTCAACACGGCAATGAATCTCCAAAATATCCTTAGTGAAATTGAAAAAGTGGACGGTGACGCCCTGGCGCGTATCGAACACATGTCGCGTCGGAGCATTTTCCAGAACCTTCTGAAGAAGACGGTAATGGGTGCTGCACCCGTAGCCCTGGCCGGGGTTCTGAACAAGACCTACGCCCAGAGCAGCACGGTTGCTGACGTGCTGAACTTCGCCCTGACGCTCGAATACCTCGAAGCAGAATATTACAACATGAGCCTGGCCACGCCCGGCCTGATTCCATCGGCGGCCCGCCCTTACTACGAGCAGATCGCCAAACACGAAAACTCGCACGTTGCCCTGCTGAAATCGGCACTGGGTAGCGCAGCCGTCCCCAAGCCAACGTTCGACTTCACGGCTGGTGGCAAATTCGCGGATGTATTCTCGAATGTGCAGACCAACTACGCAGTGGCACAGGCTTTCGAAGATACCGGCGTTCGCGCCTACAAAGGCCAGGCTACCAACCTGATGTCGGCTCCCGCCATCCTGACGGTTGCCCTCCAGATCCACTCGGTAGAAGCCCGGCACGCTGCCCGGATTCGCTACCTGCGTGGCAACAAAGGCTGGATTACGCTTGCCGAAGAAACGGGTCTGCCCCAGGCCATCTACTCGGGTGAAGAAAACGTAACCCAGGGTGGTGTAAACCTCGTAACGGCTACGGGTTACAGCAACATCGCTGTATCGGAAGCGTTCGATGAGCCCCTGTCGAAAGAAGCCGTACTGGCTATCGCCACGCCGTTCATCAAATCGCTGAACCGCTAGTCGATTCCAATCGCATACGAAGGCCTCGGTCGGGATATCCCAGCCGAGGCTTTTTTGTGTTGGGCGAAATTGCCCTGTCAGGGTCGGGTAGTGGTAATGCTGCGGATGCGGGCCAGCGACCCCTTCTCGAACCCCCGCTGGGATGGCGGTGTGTTCAGGCCAATCTGGGTAATGATGCCCTCCCAGCCGGGCTGGTTCGACAGATCGATTTCGTAGGTGCGGTACTGCCCATCGCCAATGATCGGCAGGTCGATGTAGCGGCCGGCAATGTCGAAAATGTCGGTGTCTTCGAACCGACGCCAGCCAAAGCGTACGGTACTGGCCTTTGTCTGGAAGGCAGCCTGCAGATACAGCTTGCGGGTGTCAGCCGCTTTCCAGAAGGAAAGCGGGCTCAGCGTCCGGAAATCGACTTTGGTGGTATCGACGCGCTGCCACTTGATGGCCAGTTCGTTGTTGATGGGCCAGCCCCGGTCGCGGGCGTTGAAATAGTACCAGCCCTGCCGATCCTGCGTGAACCGAAAATTGGGCTTGGGGGCTGGCCGTGGCTGGGCATACACAAACTGGCGTATGTCGGTCAGCGAGCCCAGCACCAGCGTGTACTCGAACTCGTAGGTGCCATTGTAGTCGATCAGGATAAAACTGTCGCTGTTCATGTACGTGCTCGTTACGTCGAACTCGCCCCCAACCTTTGGCTGGCCGAAACCGGCCGTGCGGTACCGATATTCGCTGGGCCGGTACAGACCAACACCCCGGCCGTCTTTGTTGAGGAGCGCCACCCAGTTTTCGCTGGCAAAGCGTGTAACAATATCCTGTTCGGTCGTCTCGGTAACGGCGGCATTGGTGTAAGGCTGCTGACCGCTGTAGGTGACCATCCGGTACCAGGGGCTGTTGAGGTAGACGCAGGGCGTTTCCTGCGTGCGGGCTTCGTACTGCGTGGTATCGGCCCGATTGACGGTTGTACGGCAGCGCACACGCACCGTATTGCCCTGCAACTCGATCCAGTGTTCCATCACACAGTCGGCCGGTTCGTTGAGCAGGGGCCAGATCAGCGGAATGGTTTTGACGTAGAGCCGATTCTGATCCTGCTGGTAACTGACAATCTGCGAAGGGTTGTTGTAATAATCGCCGGTCTGCACGGGATTCCAGCCCAGGTTGCGCCACTTCTCCACGGGTTGCTTGCCATTGACCGAGTAGGGAAAGGGCCCTGCGTAAAGCGATGTCTGCAGTTGCCGGCCCAGATCGAAGTTATTGATCATGTTTTCGCTCGTACCGGCTTCAGCGAGGTAGTTGATGGCGCCCCCCATGTTCAGGTCGATACCGACCCGTACCTTGTCGTTGGTCAGAAACAGCCGTTTCTGGGGCGGGGGAGGCTGGGTCTGGGGCGGTAAGCTGCCCGGGTTCGATGGCTGTACCGGTGGGGTGTAGGGCGCCGTGGCCGGATACTCGCGTACACAGGTAAAGGCAAGCAGGCTAATGAGTACACACCAGAGATAGAGCGAGAAGCGGGATCGAAGCATGGGGCATAGAACGGAGTCAACTCAAAAATAACGTACCCACTACCGGTTTGCAAGGATTCCGGTACGTTCCGCCCACCGGCCGTTGCCTTCTCTATCGACTGGCAGCCGGCTGGCCCATGAGCCCCAAAAAAGACAGGTCTGTCAGGCACATCCCGGTGGGAGCCCAACAGACCTGACTGGTATGCTTTACGGAGCTGATCTACTGCCTGCGGGGCGAGAACTGCTGCCCGTCGAGGGTGGCGTACTTAAACTCAGCATTGCCATCGAACCGGGCATTATCGAACCGGGTACCACGGGGGAAGTGTGTATACCGAAAATCAGCAATGCTTACAAAACGGCTTTCCTGAAAGTCGGTCTGCTCGCCAAATTTGGTGTACTTGAAATCGGCATACTGCGAAAACATAACACGCTGGAACGTCGACGATTCATCGAAACGTGTGTATTTAAAATCGGCGTACCCCTTAAACTGGGTGAAGGCGAAATCAGACGCGGCCAGAAATTTCGAATACTTGAAGTTCGACATCTCGCCGTTGAACCGGCTGCGGGTGAAGATAGCCTGTTGCTTGAATACGGTGTATTTGAACGCGGCATCGCCCTCGAACGTGCACCCTGTAAACGTAACGGGTTCCTGAAAGCTGGCGGTAAAGTTAGTGCCGTTGGCGCCCAGCGTTTCGTCGTGCTTGCAGGCAATGAAACGGCCCGTGAAGCGGCAGTGGTCGAAGCTGATGGGCACCTCAACCAGCGATTCGTATTGATCGGTGGTGCCCCAGTTGCCGTTGCGGGTTTTGTGTTTGTTGGCCAGTTCGGTCAGGTCAACGTCGCCGGTGATGGTTACGTTGCTGTAGGCAATGGTTTCCCGGCGGTTGATTTTTTCGATCAGCTCGCGGGCACTGAGGGTGTTCGATTGGCTTTGGGCCAGGCTTGACAGTACGGTGGTAGCAGCGAAGAGCAGACTGAGCAGGGTAGACTTCATGGGGCTGTTTGTTCTTGCGTTTGCATAAAGATGCACGTTTTTTTTTGGACGCTGCATAGGTAACCTAAAAAAAACGATTCGCTGGTTATCAGGCCGCTACCCCGGAATGGGCAGGGCCGACCCGTTTTCGACAGGCCGGCCCCGGCAGAAAGGAATAGTCAGCAAAGGGTAAGCAAATTCAGTCGAGCCACATTACTTTATCGTAAGCCACTTCGTAATCGACTTCTTCGAGCGGAACAAGGGCTTCGAAATGCCCCATCCGGCTGGTTCGCACGGCGTTCCAGCGGCCACTGGCATCGCGCAGCAGCAGCCGGTAGCCGCAGAGCGGATGATAGGTGTGTCCGTCGGTGCGGGCATCCCAGCCGGTTTGCAGTTCGATGGCAAAAGCAATGCGATCCAGCACGTCATTCATCTGGCCGGCCAGACTACCGGCGCCGTCGAGTTCTTCAATCCACAACACCAGTCCGTCGGTGCCCCAGTCGAAGTGGAGTTCACTGGGCGTAAGGGTGATCAGCGATGCGTTCATAAAGGGATAAGTCGTTGGCAGAGCCTGTTGAAAGCGCAGCATCAGGCCAGACGCTGCCAGGCTGGCAGTGGGCCCACCAGTGGGCGCGTGTCGGTTTGTTGCTCCTCGCGCCATTTACGGAGCCAGAAACGGTACTTCTTCCGGCCATAGTCGATAAAGCCGGGTATCGATGTGGCATCGACGGCAAACAACCGGTGCGGGGCCTGCTTCATGACGCCCACAAACACAAACCGGAACTGCCGCGTGTCTGCCCATTCGCCCCCCTCCGACTGCCGCAAACTGTCGAGGTAAAAAGCAGCCTGCCGGTCATAATCGTAGGTATAGCACGATTCGAGAAACTGGGCCGGGGTGCGGGCCGAGGTAGTCTTGAGGTCGACGATCAGGGCACTTCGGCGTTGCGGGCTGGTATAAAGCAGGTCCATCCGGGCCTTACAGGCAATACTGGTGGCCGGGTCGGTCGATAGAACGATCCGTTCGCGTTCGGCCTGGCGGAGGTAGCGCCGGCAGAACGCATCCTGCTGCACAATGTGCATGAGGGTCTGCAACTGCCCGGGGTCGGGGGCCGACTCCAGCAAGCCCGGCGTCAGATCGGGCAGTAGCTGTTGCATCACGGTACCCACGCGCTCGGGTTCGAGCAGGTGCTGATGAAACGCGCGTCCGAAAATGCTGGCGCGCTGCAGGTTGGCCTGCGCCTGCGGATGGACCGCCCCACTGCCCAGCCGTTCTTCTTTCAGGCGGGTCAGGTCGGAGTTGGAAACGCGGGGCAACGCCCGGTAAGCATCAATCAGGTCAGATGGCATACGGAGAAGGAGATAGACGGAGGAAACAACAAACCTGTACTCAGGCAGTACGGGCCAGACTCATCAGGCCGGAACGCCGGCGGGCAGCAGGTTCGGCTCGACCTCGTCGGGCAGGCTGGCAAACGGGTTGTAGTAGTGCATGGCCGTTTTGATGTTGGCGATGTCGGTGAGGGTTTCCTGCCGGAATAGCCTCACGTCCTGCGCAAACGCTTTCAGCTCGGCCGAACGGGCGGGGTCGGCCAGGGTGTAGCTGAAATTGGCGATGTAGTAGACCCCTTTGGGCTGAATCTTGTTGTTTTCTTTCTTCTCGGCAACGGCCGTAATCACGACATCGGCCAGCGTCAGGTCATCGTAGTAGAGGGGTTCGATAAGCCGAAAAATATTGTCGACCGAATACCCGTGGAAGAGAATGGCCGACACGCAGTTCTTTTCGTCGATAAAGAAGAGCTCCGCCCAGTTCTTGGTTCCCATGTTCAGGATGTTATCCGTGAAGATGCGCCAGGCAATAGGCTGAAACGTAAGGGTCCGGCCCAGTTTTTCGGCACCGTTGATGTTGAACACCCCTTCTTTGGCGTCGAATCGATACTGACGGGGGTGTCCTTCGAGGTATTTGTACCGCCGGACCACCGTCTGCTGGTCATGATCATTAGCTGCTGCAACGGCCATTTGCGTTAAATGGAGCGGGCTCTCGCTTTGATTTGTCGAAAGTTGGCTTTTGTTTTGTGTGTTCATTAGTATTTGTTGTTTACTGTTCAAGCAGGGGACCCGTTTTGCGGTCCCTTTTGCCTTTTTAAGGGGTGTTGTTTACTGGTTTAAAATTACACAGTTTCAGGTAAAAAACAAGCCCTTGGTGCCTATATCTGCGGCCTTATTTACCCATTTTTGTGTAAAATAAATGATCGCCTGCAGGGCCTGTAAGAACGTTCTCCGATTATGATCGAAACCCGCCTTCAGCAATTGATCGATGCCCTTCAGGTAAGTGTTCTCGAATTTGCCCGGCAGCTGGGCGAACACCGGGGCGAAAAGGTCTACCACATTTTGCACGGCCGGGTGAAGCCCCGCTACGACACCCTCGAAAAGATTCTGATCGCTTACCCGCAGGTCAATGGCGACTGGCTGCTGCGGGGAGAGGGGCTGATGTTTAAAACGCTCGACACGCCTTCGGCCGCCATCACAACCGAAGAGCGGCTCCGCAATGTCGAATACCTGCTGTTCCAGCTCAATCAGCGCATGGCCCTGCTCCAGGAAACCAATGATCTGCTGCGGGCCGAGCTGGCCCGGCTCCGGCCCCAGGCATAAGCCTAGTCATTACCCTGAGTATACTTACTCAACTTATCTGGTAGAGTTGTATTTTAAAAGGATTTATCGTCCTTAAGGGTGACTATTTTTTAATTATTTTATTATTTGATCGCATTATTTTGATATAAAAATTAAAAATACTCAATATTGGGTAGGTATAATCCTAAACTAACGCGTATAAAAACGTATTGTATGGAACACATGTACGGTATGACCGCCCGGCTCTGGCTTCTGGCGGTTTTGTTATTTATGGGCCCGCTGGTACTGGCACAGGGTACACTGCGCACCGGACGCGTCATTGGCCAATCCGACGCCACTGGCCTGCCCGGCGTGAACGTATCGGTGAAGGGAACCAACCGGGGCGTAGTGACCAACGCCAATGGCGAGTACAGTATTCCGGCGAACAACAACGCCGTGCTGGTCTACTCGTTTATCGGGTACAAAGCGCAGGAGGTAGCCGTAGGTAGTCAGACCACGATCAATGTGACGCTGGCCGAAGATGTGTCGACGCTGAGTGAGGTGGTCGTAACGGGCTATAGTGCTCAGTCGAAGCGGGATATCACCGGAGCCGTAGCAACCGTGAATACCAAAGACTTACTGTCGATTCCGGCCACCGATGTAGCGCAGCAGCTGCAGGGCCGGGTAGCCGGTGTAACGGTAACGAACGACGCTACGCCGGGCGGCAGTGCCACGGTCCGGATTCGGGGCTTCGGTACGATCGGCAACAACGATCCGCTGTACATCATCGACGGGGTGCCTACCCAGAACCTGGGCACCATCAATCAGAACGATATCGAAACCATTCAGGTGCTGAAAGACGCGTCAGCGTCGTCGATCTACGGGTCGCGGGCGGCCAACGGGGTCGTGATCATTACCACCAAGAAAGGTAAGGTAGGCGTGTCGCGTATTACGGTCGATGCCTACTACGGATCGCAGCAGTGGGCCAAGAAAGGCGAAGTGCTGAACGCTACCGAGCTGGGTCAGTACTTATACTTGGCCGACGTGAACGCGGGTAAGACCCCGTCGCACGGGCAGTATACCTACGGAGCCAACGGACAGGTGACGATTCCGGCCTACGTGTTTCCGAGCAAAGGGGCCGAAGGCTCAGCCGCGGTAAACCCCAGTCTGTATTCGCTTACCCCCAGCAACATCTACCCCATCACGAAGTCGGCCAATACCAACTGGTTTGACGAGGTCACGCAGGTGTCCCCCATCCAGAACTACAACATTGGCGCAACGGGCGGCTCGGAGACGGGCCGGTATGCACTGTCGGTGGGTTATTTCAACCAGCAGGGCACGGTCCGGAATATTGGCTACGACCGCTATTCGCTGCGGGCCAATACCGAATTTACGGTGAAAAAACGGATCCGGGTGGGCGAAAACCTGACCGTCGCCTACAGTAGCCGCAAAGGCGGATTCAACAACAACGAGGAACAAAATGCCGTATCGGGAGCCTACAAGCACCACCCGCTGCTGCCCGTATACGACATTGCCGGCAACTTTGCCGGTAGTCGGGGGCTCAACCTGGGCAACAACGAAAACCCGGTGGCAACGCTTTACCGGCAGCGCGACAACCGCTACAATAGCCTCCGCGTGTTTGGTAACACCTACGCCGAAGTCGACCTGATTTCCGGCCTGACGGCCCGCACCACGATCGGGATCGATGCCAACGGCGACCGAGCCAAGTATTTGGGCCGGGCCAATCCGGAATACATCGAAGGTAGCTTCAACACCAGCCTGACCGATCAGAACCGGTTTGCCTATCAGTGGGTCTGGACCAATACGCTGAACTACTCTAAAACATTTAATACCGTTCACAAGGTCGACGCCTTTGTCGGAACCGAGGCCATCCGGCAGTATCAGGAGTTTTTCGAAGCGGGGCGAAGCAGCTTCTTCAACGAGCAGATCGATATCCAGAGCTATCTCGATTTGGGCACCCGGTCGACCTCGAGCAATGGGGGACGCGTGGAGCAGGATTACTCGCTGTTCTCGCTGTTCGGGAAAGTCAACTACGCCTACGGCGACAAATACCTGTTTCAGGCCATTCTGCGGCAGGATAAGTCGTCGCGTTTCCTGACGGCGTCGAACAGTGCCCTGTTTCCGGCCGTGTCGGCGGGCTGGCGGATTTCGCAGGAGAATTTCTTCAAAAACAACATTGCCTTTGTCAATGACATGAAAATCCGGGTCGGCTACGGCCTGACGGGTAACCAGGCCATTGGCGATTACAATGCCTACACTACCTACCAGTCGGATACGTTCCACTCGGGCTATCCGATCAACGGCGACCAGAGCACGGCGGCTGCCGGTTTCGATATTCTGCGCTTCGGAAACCCCAACGCCAAATGGGAGTCGACGGCCTCGACTAACCTCGGGTTCGACCTAGCCCTGGTGTCGAATAAACTCGATATCAGCTTCGACGTGTGGAGCCGCAAAACAACCGATATGCTCTTCACCACGCCCTTCACCTTCACAGCGGGCGACGCGGGTATTCCGGCCTATAACGTGGGCAGCATGCAGAACCGCGGTATCGACCTGGCCATTGGCTACAAAGACCGCGTGGGCAACTTCCGCTACGGAGCCAGCCTCAACTTTGCTACCTACCGCAACAAGGTGCTGAAACTCGATGAAAGCGAAAACACCCGCTACTTCGGCTACGGCTCGCGCGTGCCGGCCGTGACCGTGACGCAGGCCGGCCTGCCCATCTCGTCGTTCTACGGCTACAAAGTGCTGGGCATTTTCCAGACCGACGAAGAAGCCAAAACCTGGGCGCCCTACACCGATGGCTACAACCGGGCGGGTAAGTTCAAGATGGCCGATATCAACGGTGATGGCGTGATTACCGACGCCGACCGGACTATCATTGGCAGCCCGCACCCCGATTTTACCTACGGCGTGAATATCAATCTGGGCTATAAAAACTTCGACCTGACCATTTTCGGCAACGGGTCGCAGGGCAACAGCATCTACAACTACACGCGCTACTTCTCCGATTTCAACACCTTCCAGGGTAACCGGTCGCGCCGGGCGCTGTACGATGCGTGGTCGCCCACCAACACGGGGGGCACGGTGCCCATACCCGACGCCAACGATCAGGTCAGCAGCCGGCCCTCGTCGTACTTTATCGAAGACGGCTCGTATTTCCGGCTGAAGAACCTGCAGCTGGGCTACACCTTTCCGGCGGGGCTGCTGTCGCGGCTGGGGCTGGGTAGCTGCCAGGTCTACGTGCAGAGCCAGAACCTGCTGACGTTCACCAAATACCAGGGCCTGAACCCCGAGATCAGCATCTCAAACAATTTCAACGGGGATAAAAACCGGAACCTGGGCTTCGACGGCGGCTATCTGCCCGCGTCGCGCACGTTCCTGTTCGGTCTGAACCTTGGTTTCTAACCCATCTTTTCCACGAAAAACTGTTGCCTCCTATGCAGCCATTTCATAAAAAATTAACCATTTCGGCGTTGTCGCTGGCGGGTATGCTGGTTGTTAACGCCTGTAGTGACAGCTTCCTGACGCGCCCGCCCCAGGGGCAGTACAGCCCGGCCTCGCTGACCAACAGCAAAGGGATCGAAGGGCAGCTGATCGGCGCCTACGGGATGCTCGACGGACAGGGCATCGACGGGCAGTCGCCTTGGGAAAACGAAGTGCAGAACTGGGTATTCGGCGGCATTCCGTCCGACGATGCCTACAAAGGCACCGATGCCGGCGACCAGCCGGAGCAGTCGTTTATCGAGCGCTACGATTTTCAGCCCACCAACGGCCACATCCGCAACAAGTGGCGGGGCCTGTACGAAGGCGTGGCTCGCTGCAACGACGTGCTCGACAATCTGGTGAATGTGAAGGATATTTCCGATGCACGTCGGAAGCAGATCGAGGCCGAGGCCAAATTCCTGCGGGGCTACTTCCATTTTGAAGCCCGCAAGATTTTCCGGTATGCGCCCTACATCGACGAAAAAATCTACGATGTAAACGATCCGAACTCGACCAAAATCCCGAACACCGCCGAGATATGGCCCAACATCGAAGCCGACTTTACGGCGGCTGCGGCCGTGCTGCCCGAAACGCAAGCTGAGCCAGGGCGCCCGACCAAGTACGCGGCTCTGGCACACCTGGCCAAAACCTACATGTTTCAGGGGTTCGACGTGGCTACCGGAGCACCCAATGCAGCCAAGCTAACGGCGGCCAAAACGGTGCTCGATCAAATCGTCAACAGCGGCAAGTTTAGCCTGATGGACAACTTCTCGCAGAACTTCGACTCCGATACGCGCAACAACCGGGAGTCGATTTTTGAAGTGCAGTATGCCAAGTCGGCCTCCGACGACGGCGCGGCCACAGCCGGTATGGGACTGGCTCACCCGTACGCGTCGCCCTGGGGCTGCTGCGGTTTCTACCAGCCATCGCAAAACCTGGTCAATGCCTACAAAACCGACGCCAATGGCCTGCCCCTGTTCGATACGTTCAACAACAGCGACGTAACCAACGATCAGGGCGTAGCGCTCGATGCGGCCTACACGCCCTATACCGGAACACTCGACCCGCGACTCGACTGGACGGTAGGCCGGCGGGGTATTCTCTACAAGGATTTCAAAATCCACAACAGCGATTTCATCCGCGACCAGACCTACGCGGGGCCCTATTCGCCCAAAAAGCACGTGGCCTCGAAAAAGAACACGCTGCTGGGCGTCGGCTGGCAGAACCTGACGGCCAACAACTACCGCCTGATCCGGTACGCGCATGTGCTGTTGTGGCTGGCCGAAGCCGAGGTAGAGGTCGGCAGTCTGAGTCGGGCCAATACGCTGGTGAATCTGGTGCGCGCCCGGGCGGCCAACCCCGCCGATTTTGTAAAAAAAGCCGTGCAGGGCAGCACCCGCGATGCCTATACCGAAACAGCCGATCCGGCGGCCAACTACCTTATCAAGCCCTACCCGGCATCGGTGTTCGCCAGCAAAGAGTCGGCGCGTAAGGCGGTGCGGTTCGAAACCCGGCTGGAGTTTGCCATGGAAGGTCACCGCTTCTTCGACCTGGTGCGTTGGGGTGTTGCCGACCAGGTGCTCAATGCCTACGTGACAACCGAGGGTAACAAGCGCACGTACCTGAAGGGTGCCCGCTTCGTAAAAGGCAAGCACGAATACTACCCCGTGCCGCAGGAGGCTATCGATAACGCCTTCGTTGGCGGTAAAGCCACCCTGACGCAGAACCCGGCTTACAAGTAAGTACGCAGGTGACCGGCAAACCCGCTCCGATCTGGCCCGTTGCCCGATTGGGGCGGGTTTACCGGCGTGGGTCGGCAAAACAACTGCCCGCCTTTACGGTTATACTCTGAAAATAACGACACGATTATGGCGACGACATCCCCATTCGATCCCGATAAAGTTGATCCTGAATTCTATTCGCAGAATCCGAACCAGCACGGTACGTCGGATTACGGCCACGAGTCGGCCGGCGTAAGCGCCAGCACCTCGGGCGTCGACATCAACGATGTACCGGTTGAGCCTGTTGCCGGCGAAGGCAGCATGGGTACCACCGGTCAGCATGCCAACGAAGGGTCGGGTAACGGCTGGGACGTAGATCCCGCAGTGGCCCAGCGGCAGGACGGTAAGCTGATGAGCGACGAAGCCGCCCGGAAGCTGGACGAAGTAGCCGAGAACCCATCGGACGATGCACTGCTGCACCGCGCCGATGCCACCTATCTGGAACAGGGTGACGATCCGGGTAAAGGCTACGACCCGCACAACAAAGGGTATGACGGCAAAGACAAAGAAAGCGTAAGCTAACTTCAGGGTATCTATATGGTCTTTCGGCGACCGGTGAAAAGCTCACCGGTCGCTTTTTTTATACGCTTACTAGCCCGAAATGGGGCAATGTTTCGTAAACTTGACCCGTTCCTACCCAAATTACGTACTCAATCGCTCAGTAATCGGTGCTCATTGAAACCCGCGCCTACGCCCGAGCCGGCCTGCTTGGCAACCCCTCCGACGGTTTTTTCGGCAAAACGATCGCCATTTCGGTCCGAAACTTTGGCGCGTCAGTAACGCTTTACCCCTCGCCCGAACTTAATATCGAGCCGCAGCCGCAGGATACCAGCGTGTTCAGAAGCCTGCACCACCTGCGCGATGCGGTCAGTACTGTGGGGTATCATGGAGGGGTGCCGCTGCTGAAAGCGGCTATCAAGAAATTTGCTGAATACTGCGAGCAGGAGCAGATCCGGCTCCCCAACCAGAACTTTTCCATTCGCTACAACACGTCTATTCCGCGGCAGGTGGGCTTATCGGGCTCGAGTGCCATTATCGTGGCTACCTTCCGGGCGCTGATGCAGTTCTACCGGGTCGAGATTCCGCTGCCCATACTGCCCAACCTGGTGCTGGCCACCGAAACCGATGAGCTGGGCATCACGGCCGGCCTGCAGGACCGCGTGATTCAGTGCTACGAGGGCTGCGTGTACATGAACTTTGAGCAGTTGATCATGGAGCGGCAGGGGCATGGCGACTACGAACCGATCGATGCCCGGCAGCTGCCCAAACTCTACATAGCCTACAATACCGACCTGAGCAAACAGTCGGGGCGGGTGCATAACGACGTGCGCGCACGCTGGCTCAAGGGCGAAGAAAAAGTAGTAGCCACGCTCAACGAGATTGCCGACCTGGCCCGGCAGGGCTACGATGCGCTGGCCCGGCACGATACCGATCAGCTCAACGACCTGATCAACCGCAACTTCGACCTGCGGGCGCAGATCTACACCATCAGCGACCGTAACCGCAGCCTCATCGATACGGCCCGCGCCTGCGGAGCGTCGGCGTCGTTTACGGGCTCAGGCGGTTCGATTATTGGACTCTACCGCGACGATGCCATGCTGAACCGGCTCTTCGTCGAACTCCGCAAAATCAACGCCCGCGTGATTAAGCCCTTTGTTGTTTAATGGCGATTGTGCGGTTGAGTGGTTGCTTGGTGTAATCACATCAGTTGCTCACTCAATCACTCAATCGTTCATACACTCAATAAAACGATGATTAAAAAAGCTGTTATACCGGCCGCCGGGTTTGGAACCCGGTTTCTGCCCGCCACCAAGGCGCAACCCAAAGAGATGCTGCCCATCATCGACCGCCCCACCATTCAGTATGTGGTGCAGGAAGCCGTCGACTCGGGTATCGAGGATATCCTGATTATTACGGGTAAGGGGAAGCGGGCCATCGAAGACCACTTCGACCGCAACTACGAGCTTGAAACCCGGCTCGAAGAAAAGGAAGATCAGCTCCTGCTCGACGAAATGCGCCGGCTCTCGGACATGGCTAATCTGCACTACGTGCGGCAGCGCGAACTCAACGGCCTGGGCGACGCCATTCGGTATGCCCGGCACCACGTGGGAAACGAGCCTTTTGCGGTACTGCTCGGCGATACCATTATGGACTCGGTAATTCCGGTGACGCAGCAGCTGATCGATACCTACGAACAGTACGGCGGGTCGGTGATTGCGGTTGAAGAGGTACCCCACGATAAGGTGAATCGCTACGGCATTGTGGGCGGCATCTCGCTGAGCGACCGCATCATGCAGCTCGACACGCTCGTGGAGAAGCCGTCGCTGAGCGAGGCTCCCTCGAATCTGGCCATTGCCGGGCGCTACGTGCTGACGCCCGATATTTTTACGATGCTCGATCAGACACCGGCCGGCAAGAACAACGAAATCCAGCTGACCGATGCCATGCTGCTGCTGCTGCGTCGCGAAAACCTGTTTGCGCACCGCATCGAGGGCAAGCGCCACGATATTGGCAATAAACTCGATTTTCTGAAAACAACCGTAGAATTTGCGCTCAAGCGCCCCGAGTTTGCCGACAAGTTTCGGGCCTTCCTAAAGGAGATTCTGGCCGAATAGCCTTTATGTATCCAGGGTTTTTGGTTTACAGTGTCCGGCTCACAGTAAACCAGGCCTATGGAAAAACTGTCCAACGGCAAAACCGGATACTGTAAATCAAAACCGTGCAATCTCAACCGTTAAACCACATGAACTACCTCCGCTTATCTGCTGCTGGCCTGCTGGCCCTGGCACTCACCTGTAGCAACCATCCGGCCAATGCCGATGCAACGGCCCGCCCGCCCAAAGGCAAGTGGGAAACCCTGTTTGATGGCAAAGATTTTAAAGGCTGGCACAACTACCTCAAAGCCGGTCAACCCGTATCGGATAAGTGGGCAGTCGATAACGGCGCCATTCACTACACCGGCGGTGGGGGTGGTGGCGACCTGGTGACCGATAAAGAATACGGTGATTTCGAACTGGAACTGGAGTGGAAAGTGTCGGAGGGGGCCAATAGCGGTATCATCTACCACGTACACGAAGATCCCAAGTACCGTGCCACCTACCAGACCGGCCCCGAGATGCAGGTACTCGACAATGAGCGCCACCCCGATGCCAAGATGGGCCGCGATGGTAACCGCACTGCCGGTTCGCTCTATGATCTACAGAAACCGGTGACACCTAATGCGGCCAAACCGGCCGGTGAGTGGAACAAGGCCCGGCTGGTGATCAAAGACGGCAAAGCCGAGCAGTACCTCAACGGCAAGAAAACAGCCGAGTACCCTACCAGTGGCCCCGAGTGGGATAAGATGGTAGCCGAAAGTAAGTTTAAGGGCTGGGAAGGGTTCGGCAAGTATGCCACCGGCCACATTGCCCTGCAGGACCACGGCGACAAAGTGTGGTTCCGCAACATCCGTATCCGCGAACTTTAACCGGTGACCGGTCTGTGGTTCACTGGTTGTAATGGCTGTCGCCCGACGATGTACCGTCCGACAGCCACCGTAAACTGAGTGCCGAAAACCGTAAGCCGCAACCTGTAAACCCTACACTGATCATGAAATCATCCCGCCGTATGGCGCTGAAAACCCTGACCGGAACAGCCCTGTCGCTGCCTGCACTGACCTCCGCCGTGGCGGCTTCGCCAACGACCGCGTTGGTAGCGCCCAAGCTGAAAGGCAACATCAACCATTCGGTATGTCGCTGGTGCTATAGCAAAACGCCTTTCGAGGAGCTCTGCAAAGCGGCCAAAGAGATCGGTATCAAGTCGATCGAACTGGTTGACCCGCCCGAATGGCCGATCCTCAAAAAATATGGCCTCACCTCGGCGCTGCCGCAGGGCGCCGGCAAGGGTATTGTCGATGGGTTCAATGATCCAAAGAATCACGACGAACTGGTGGCCAGCTATGAAGCTATTTTTCCGAAGCTGAAAGAAGCCGGTTACAGTACCATCATCTGTTTCTCGGGCAACCGGCGGGGGATGAGCGACGAAGAGGGCATGAAAAACTGCGCCGTCGGTCTGAAGCGGTTGATGCCTAGCGCCGAGAAATACGGCATTACCATGATTATGGAGCTGCTCAACAGCAAGGTCGACCATAAAGACTACATGTGCGACCACACGGCCTGGGGCGCGGAGCTGTGCAAACTGGTTGGTTCGGAGCGTTTCAAGCTGCTCTACGATATCTACCACATGCAGATCATGGAAGGCGACATTATCCGGACGATCCGCAAGTACAGCCAGTATATCGGTCACTACCACACGGGCGGTAACCCCGGTCGCAACGAGATCGACGAAACGCAGGAAATCTACTACCCCGCCGTGATGCGGGCCATTGTCGAAACAGGCTACAAAGGATACGTAGCGCAGGAGTTTATTCCGAAGCGCGAGCCACTTAAAAGCCTGAAAGAAGCGGTGCTGCTCTGCGACGTGTAGATCAGCCCCATGTCTGAAAACCCCAACCGAATGGGTAATTGGTCGGCTACGGCAGGAACCAATTGCCCATTCGGCGTATTTATCCAGGTACATAGCCGGAGCCAGCAGCGGCTGGCTCCGGCTTTTTTGTCTGTTCGTTATGCAAGCCGTTGATAGTCATTTGTTTTTGGTTGTGGGGGCGGCTCTGTTCAGCATCGGGCTGGCGGTAGTGCTGTTCAAGCGCCATGCCATTGTCGTGTTGATGGGAATCGAGCTGATGCTCAACGCGGTCAATATCAATCTGGTAGCCTTCAGTCAGTTCGACCCCGACCGGCTGCAGGGGCAGATGCTCAGCCTGTTCGTAATGGTAGTGGCTGCGGCCGAGTCGGCGGTGGCGCTGGCCATTGTGCTACAGGTGTACCGCCATTTCCGGACGGCGCAGCTCGACGAACTCAACGAACTTCGGCAGTAACCGGCGCTGCCTCTCCCGTATGAATCCTGATTTTGAACCCATTATCGACGGCATACTGACCCAGGGCTACGGCCTGGTCGATGCGTTTCTGTCGCCCGACGAGACAAGGGCGCTGACCGCCCGTTTGCACGAGCGCCGGCAGGCGGGGCTGTTCCGGCAGGCCGGTATCGGCAATCAGCAGGTGCTGGTCGAAACCGCCATCCGGGGCGATGAGATCATGTGGATCGAGGCCGATACGGCCACACCCGAAGAAGCCTCCTTCCTGGCCCGCATTGCCGAGTTCATCGACTACGTCAACCAGACCTGTTACCTGGGCCTGCGCGACGCCGAATTTCACTATGCGCGCTACCCGGTAGGTACTGGCTACAAGCGCCACCTCGACCGGTTTCGCAGCGATTCGCGCCGAAAACTGTCGGTGATCTGCTACCTCAATACCGACTGGCAGGAAGAGGAAGGCGGCCAGCTGGCGCTTTTTCTACCCAGCAACGACGGCAGCGAGCAAACCGTAATGGTATCGCCCGTGGGCGGTCGGCTGGTATGTTTCGAGAGCGACCGGCTCGAACACGAGGTGCGCCCCGCCACCCGCGAACGCCTGAGCCTGACTGGCTGGCTCAAAACAAACTAACACCGGCCAACCCCCTCTGCAAACGGGTGGCGGGTTGTTTCCCCACCGCAGAATCGGGATATTTGCGGCCACATTCACCATGCCCATGTCCATACACCTGGTTTCCATCCTGCTGTTGCTGCTGCCGTTTGCCGGGGCACTGGCTGTGCTGGGAGCCGGCCGGCGGGGGGCGGGTCCGGTGGCCATTGCCCTGACCGCCCTGGGGCTGGGCCTGTCGGGCTGGCTAGCACTGACACTACCCGCCGAACCCCAGTCGTTTGGTTTTTCCTGGGCCACCTTCGCCGACCACGGGCTCCGTCTTGGCCTGCGCATCGACAGCCTGGCCGTGCTGATGTTGCTGGTCGTGCATTTCGTGGCGTTGCTGGTGCAGGTCTATTCACTATCGTATCTGCACGACGAACCCGCCCAAACCCGCTATTTCGCCAGTCTGCAGCTGTTTGTGGGGGCTATGCTGGGTATCGTACTGGCTGGCAACCTGCTGGTTATGTATGTATTCTGGGAGCTGGTGGGGCTGGCGTCGTACCTGCTCATTGGCTTCTACGCCGACCGGCCGTCGGCGGGGCAGGCAGCCCAGAAAGCGTTTCTGATGAACCGCGTTGGCGATATCGGCTTTCTGCTGGGTATTTTCATGACCTATCTGCATACCGGTTCGCTCGAACTGGGTGTACCGGTGGGGCCGCTGCCTACACTGGCCGGGCTGTGCCTGTTTATGGGCTGCGTGGGTAAGTCGGCCCAGTTTCCATTGCTGACCTGGTTGCCCGATGCTATGGAAGGCCCCACGCCCGTGTCGGCGCTGCTCCACGCGGCAACCATGGTGGCCGCCGGTATTTTTCTGCTGGCCCGTATTCATCCCCTGCTCTCGGCCGATGCGCTGGTGGTCATCACCGTGGTGGGTACCATAACGACCTGTTGGGGGGGGTATTCGGCCCTCTTCCAGACCGATATCAAAAAAGTACTGGCCTTCTCGACGGTGTCGCAGCTGGGTTTGATGGTGGCGGCTATGGGCACCGGCAACGTGGGGGGGGCTATGTTTCATTTGGTGACCCACGCGTTTTTTAAAGCCGGTCTGTTTCTGGGAGCCGGGGCCGTTATCCACGCCGTGCATACGCAGGATATGCGGCAGATGGGTGGCCTGCGCCGGGCCCTGCCGGTTACCTTCGCGGTGTATACGCTCTGTACCGCAGCTCTGATCGGACTGCCGTTTTTTTCCGGTTTTCTGTCGAAAGAAGTCATTCTGGGGGGCGCGTTTGCCTGGGCGGCCGGGCAGGGCGGTCTGGCCGCCCTGATACCCGTGCTGTTGCTCCTGTCGTCGGGGCTAACGGCGCTCTACATGGCCCGGCAGTGGCGGCTGGTGTTCTGGGGCGACTATCGGCACCCGTCTCTACCCGCCACGGCCCTGCACGAAGCCGACTGGCTCATACGGTTGCCCATGCTGCTGCTGGCGGGGCTTTCGCTCTTCTTCTGGTTCTCGATCAACCCACTCAGCGCGCATCACAGCTGGTTCTGGCGGCTGCTGCCGCTGGGTACTGAAACCGCACCGGTCTGGCTGGGGCCGGCATCGGTGGC
Organism: Spirosoma luteolum; assembly: GCF_054778875.1. Taxonomy (NCBI): domain Bacteria; kingdom Pseudomonadati; phylum Bacteroidota; class Cytophagia; order Cytophagales; family Cytophagaceae; genus Spirosoma; species Spirosoma luteolum. The sequence continues at coordinate 387,208 of NZ_BAAGZE010000023.1, read as the reverse complement.
GCTGGTACTGGGCGGAGCGTGGCTGGGTTTCCGCCTGCGCGACCCCAACCCGCGGTCGAGCTACGTGCGGCTGTCGGTCGAATACGGATTTCTGGATACCCTGTACCAGGCGCTGTTCATCAATCCGCTGCTGCGGCTGGCTGATCTGCTCAACCATACCGATCAGCGGGTGGTCGATCGGGTGGTCAACGGCGTGGGCGTATCGACGGTGGTGCTGGCACATCTGGCCAGTGTTGTCGACCGGTTTGGCGTCGATGGTCTTGTGAATAGCATGGCCTGGCTGGCGGGCCGGCTCGGACGCCTGACGCGCTCGGTGCAGAATGGTCGTGTACAGTCGTACATCACAGCCGCCGTTGTAGGGTTGCTGCTGGTGCTGTGGTGGGTATTATAACGGTTTTCGGTTTACAGTTTACGGCTTTCGGGAAGTCGTCGCAGAAAAGCGATACCCAGACCAAGCTTATCGTAGACTGTAAACGGTAAACCGAAAACTAATTGAGAAATGCTGCTTTCGTTACTGATCTTTTTACCGTTGCTGAGTGCGCTGCTGGTGGCGCTGCTACCGGAGTCGCTGGCAAGCCAGTTTCGCTGGATTGCTCTGGCGGTGCTGATACTGGAAGTTGTGCTGGCCGGGCTGGTCGGGGCCGGCTTCGACACGGCCCGCCCCGATTATCAGCTGCTCGAACAGGCCGACTGGATTACGCTGCCCCTCGGTAGGCTGGGCGTGGCGTCGATCGACTACCTGGTAGGGGTCGATGGCATCAGCCTGCCGCTCGTGCTGCTGTCGGCCGTGGTGATGCTGATCGGGGTGGTGTCGTCGTGGCAGATAACGCACCGGCGCCGAGCCTACTTTGCGCTCTACCTGCTGCTGACGGGTACCATCATGGGCTGCTTTCTGGCGCTCGACTTCTTTTTGTTTTTCCTGTTCTTCGAGTTTATGCTCCTGCCCATGTACTTCCTGATCGGGTTGTGGGGCGGACCACGCCGGGAGTACGCGTCCATCAAGTTTTTTCTCTACACGCTGCTCGGGTCGCTGCTGATTCTGCTGGTGATGATCGGCCTCTATCTGTCGGTGATCGACCCGGTTAGTACGGCCGTCGCTGCGGGCTTCATCGCCGATCCGGCCGAGGCCACCCCCGAACTGATTCGACTGGTGCAGAGCCACCTACAGCAGGGCCAGCTCAATCCGGCCCAGCTGGTGCATACGTTCGATATGCGCTACCTGGCCGATGGGGGCAACTACCTGCCCGACGCGTTTCTGAACCCGGCCGCCGAGCCGATGGTGCTGGGACTACCCGCCCGCATGCTGGCGTTCTGGGCTATTTTTATTGGCTTTGCCATCAAGCTGCCCATCGTGCCGGTGCATACGTGGCTGCCCGATGCGCACGTCGAAGCCCCCACGCCCGTATCGGTGGTGCTGGCCGGGGTGCTGCTCAAGATCGGGGGCTACGGCTTTCTGCGGATTGTCTGGAATTTCTTTCCCGATGGGGCGGCTCAGTATGCCCCCATCCTGGCGGGGCTGGGTGCCCTGTCTATCGTCTACGGCGGGCTCAACGCGCTGGCGCAGCACGACCTGAAAAAGATGATCGCCTACTCATCGGTGTCGCATATGGGCTTTGTACTGCTGGGCGTTGCCTCGCTCACGGGTGAAGGAGTCAACGGGGCCGTGTACCAGATGGTGAGCCACGGCATACTGTCGGCCATGCTCTTTCTGCTGACGGGCGTCGTCTACGACCGTACCCACGACCGGCGCATCGATTCATACCGGGGGCTTATGCAGCCCATGCCGCGCTACACGGTACTGACCGCCATCGCTTTTTTTGGTTCGTTGGGCCTGCCCGGGCTGTCGGGCTTTGTGGGTGAACTGTTCACGCTGATGGGCAGCTTTCAGTCGACCTGGCTGCCGGGCTGGCTCACGGCCGTGTCGGCCACGGGTATCGGACTGGCCGCTGCGTATTTTCTCTGGACCCTGCAGCGAATGTTTTTCGGCCGGTTCTGGTCGCGCCATGAGCCCGCATCGCCCGACGCGCCCAGCCCGCTTACCGACCTGACCCCCCGCGAGCGGCTGCTGCTCATACCGTTGGGGGTGTTGTCGGTGGTGCTGGGGCTGTTTCCCAACCTCATCTTCGATCTGAGCAGCGCCACCGTGGGGCAATGGCTGCTTCGGTTTGCCGTCGAGTAAAGCGCGCCGATACGGCCCGATGGGTGGGAGAGCCGGGGGGAATCCCGTCGTTGTCGTAACGCTTAAATCTGGTCGGTCAGTAGAGCAGTCTTTTCGTATCTTGCGTTTTTCCTTACCTCTGACGCAATGAAGAACAAAACCCCTGACCAGTCGGCCGGCCAATCGTCACGCCGGTCGTTTTTGAAAAAACTGGGCGTTGCCGGCACGGCTGTGGCCGCGGCTCCGGCGGCACTCGCCAAAACCCCCGCGGCCACTCCGCAGTACCTGAATCTGGTACGCAACCACGCCAGCACGGCCGCCAATACCAAACTGCGCATTGCCCTGATCGGTACGGGCGGCATGGGCATCGGCGATACGCAGACCGCGCTGATGGTCGATGGTATCGAGATGGTGGCTGCCTGCGACCTCTACGACGGCCGGCTGCGTCGGGCCAAAGAACTCTGGGGCGATGGCCTGACCGTTACCCGCGACTACCGCGAACTGCTCGAACGGAAGGACATCGACGCCGTGATCAATGCCACCACCGACCACTGGCATGAGAAAATCTCGTCGGACGCCATGCGCAAGGGCAAGCACGTGTACTGCGAGAAGCCCATGGTTCAGAAAGTCGAAGACGGCCACACGCTTATCAAAGTAGCCCGCGAAACGGGGAAGGTGTTTCAGGTGGGCAGCCAGTTTGGCAGCTCGCTGATCGTGGCTAAAGCCCGCGAACTCCTTAAAGCCGGCGATATCGGCGAGCTGGTATTTGCCGAAGCACAGTATGATCGCCACAGCGCCATGGGTGCCTGGCAGTACTCGATTCCGCCCGATGCTTCGCCCCAGACTGTCGACTGGGATACGTACCTGGGCAGCGCGCCCAAGCGCCCCTGGGATCCGCTCCGGTTTTTCCGCTGGCGCAATTACCAGGACTATGGCACCGGCATTGCCGGCGATCTATATGTGCACCTGCTAACCTCGCTGCACACCATTACCGGCTCCAAAGGGCCCAATCGCGTGTACTCGAGCGGGGGAATCCGGTATTGGAAAGATGGCCGCGACGTACCCGATATTCAGCTGAGTATCTACGACTACCCCAAAACGGCCGAGCATCCCGAGTTCAACCTGACTACCCGCTCGAACTTCGTTGACGGTGGGGGCGGGGGCTACCTGGTCCGGATCGTGGGCACCGAAGGCGACCTGTCGCTGGGCTTCGACTCGCTGACCGTGCGCCGGAATAAATTCCCGAAAGCGCCCGGCATGTCGATCGACAACTTTCCGAAAGACCAGAAGGATCTGTACGTGCAGGAGTACGCGAAGCTGTATCCCCCCAAGCCCGAACTCGATGGGCCGAAGGAGTTTAAATACACGTTTCCGAAAGACTACAAGGGCGACCGGTACGAACACTTTGCCAATTTCTTCAGCTCGATTCGCGACAAAACGCCGAACGTGGAAGATGCTACGTTTGGGCTGCGCGCCTGCGGGCCTACCCAGTGCGGCAACATGAGTTACTTCCAGAAAAAAGTGGTTGGCTGGGATCCAGTCAGCATGAAAATTCTGGGGTAGGAAGGAGAAGAAAGAGCATAGACAAGAGACGAAAGAATCGCGGTGAACGGTCTTTCTTCTCTTGTCTATTTCTTCTTTCGTCTATCTCTTCTTTTATCGGTTACCCGTAATACGCCTGCAGCCAGGCTTTCAGAAAAGCAGGCTGGGTCAGGCTTTTGAGCTGCTGTTTGATGGCTTTCACGTCGCGTTTGAGCGCGTTGACGGCCTCCCCAATGCTGATTTCCAGCCCAAACGTCGACTGTACGCTGGTTAGTGGCCGACTCAGCAGCGAGGCCATATACTGCTGCCGCTCCATCAACTCGTCAGTCAGCCGGTCGATCTGCTGTTTCAGAAGCTTGTTGTATTGCCGGAGCGGTTCATCGGCCAGGGCGTTGACGCGTTCCTGATCGAGTTCGCTCAGGGTGAGCTGCAACCGGAGCAACGCCATCAGATCGCCCTTCTCATAGGCTTCCGTAATCCGCTGCATAATGGCCGTTTTGCGTTCTTTTTCGGCTTCGTCGGGCTCGCGGTCGGGGTGGTAGGCTTTTACCAGGTCGCGGTATAACGTTCGGATCGTTCGGGTTGTCTGCTGCAGTTTGGCGGCCTGTTTGGCGTCACTGGCCTGCTGTTGCGCCGACTTCGCCTGTTCGGATTGGGACTGGCGCTGTTCCTGCGCGGCCTGCCGTTCCCGTACCTGCTGTTCGATGTAGGTCATCAGCTCCTCGGGCGATTCAAACGAGAGGTCGTCCAGATCGAGGCCATAGGTAGCCGCAGCCTGCTGCTTCATCTGCTCCAGTGGCTGAACGGCATCGTCGGCCTGGTCCATATCCTGCTGACTGTATTTGCCGACAATCGGACGCAGGTCGGCAAAGCCGTGGCGAAAGAGTAAATCTTCGCCCATATCGACAATCAGGCGGGCCAGCTTGCGCCGTTCGGGGCGGGTGGCCTCGGGGTTATCGTAATAGCGGTCGAAGAGCCGGACCAGGTCGGCACGAGACTGGTTGTAGGCGTTCAGCAACGGCAGGTAATCCTGCTGAATGCGTTGCTGCACGGCATCGACACTGGCGCGGTAGTCGGTCAGTTGTTTTTCAAGCTCGGCCACCCGGGCCGATAGCCGGTTAAACTCCTTTTGTACTTTCGACAGCGGTTTGGCGTTCGGCCCCGACAGGGCAATCCGAACGAGGTTGGTATCATTCGTCATCTACAGCTATAACCCCGCCGGCACCGTTTTGGTGTCCGGCGCTTTTTACAGCAAGGGGGATACCGACAGTCGTCAGTATCCCCCTTGCGTAGATCGATAAATACGCCCGGTAGAAACGCAACATGTTGCGTCTCTACCGGGCATATCACTGCGGTTACTGCCGCTCGCCGAGCAGGTTGAGCATGAAAGCGTATTCGAGAGCGATTTCCCTGAGCGCCTGAAAACGACCCGATGCGCCACCGTGACCGGCTTCCATATTGGTGTGCAGCAGCAACTGGTTGGTATCGGTTTTCAGGGTGCGCAGCTTGGCAACCCATTTGGCGGGCTCCCAGTACTGCACCTGCGAATCGTGCAGGCCCGTTGTCACGAGCAGGTTCGGGTAAGCCTGCTTGGTCACGTTGTCGTAGGGCGAGTACGACAGCATGTAGTCGTAATAAGCTTTGTTTTTGGGGTTGCCCCATTCTTCAAACTCACCCGTGGTGAGCGGGATGCTTTCGTCGAGCATGGTTGTCACCACGTCGACAAACGGCACGGCGGCCACCACGCCTTTGTAAAGCTGGGGGGCCTGGTTGATCACGGCACCCATCAGCAGCCCACCGGCGCTGCCGCCCATGGCAAACAGCTTGTCGGCAGCGGTGTATTTGTTCTTGATGAGGTAGTTCGATACGTCGACGAAATCGTTGAAGGTGTTTTTCTTCTTCAGCATCTTCCCGTCTTCATACCACCGGCGGCCCATTTCCTGCCCGCCCCGAATGTGGGCAATGGCGTAGATAAAGCCCCGGTCGAGCAGGCTCAGGCGCGTGGAGCTGAAGCCCGGATCGGTCGAATAGCCGTACGACCCGTAGGCATACTGCAGCAGCGGAGCGGTGCCGTCTTTTTTGGTGCCTTTCCGATACACGATCGAGACCGGCACCTGCACACCATCGCGGACAGTGGCGTAAACCCGCTCCGACACGTAATTGTCTTTGTTGAAGCCACCCAGCACCTCCTGCTGTTTCAGCAGTGTTTTGGTTTTGGTGTCCATGTTGTAGTCGAACGTCGACGATGGGGTCGTCAGCGACGAGTAGCCGAACCGCAGCACGCTGGTGTTGAAATCGGGGTTGTAGCCGATGCCCGCCACGTAGGCTGGTTCGCCAAAGTCGAGGTAGCTGTCGTCTTTGGCCGGATCGCCGGTTTGTTTCTGGCGGATAACCCGGATATTGGTCAGGCCCGCCTTGCGCTCGCCCAGTACGAGGTAGTTGGCAAACACATCCATATTGCCCAGATACACGTCGGGGCGGTGGGCAATCACTTCTTTCCAGTTGGCCCGGTCGGTGGTTTTGCCCTCAGGCACTTCCATCAGCCGGAAGTTTTCGGCGTTCCAGTTGGTGCGGACGTAAAACTTGTTCTGGTAGTGTACGATGTCGTATTCGTGGCCCTTCTGGCGGGGTAGAAACGACGTGAAAGCACCCGTCGGTTTGCTGGCTTCGAGCAGCATATACTCGGTGGCCACACCATTGTGGTCGGAGCTGATTTCGATGTATTTCTTCGACTTCGAGCGGCCCAGCCCCATGTAGTACTGGTTGTCTTTTTCTTCGAACACCAGCACGTCCTGTTTCGGATCGGTGCCCAGCACGTGGCGGTAAACCTGGTAGCCGAGCAGGGTCTGCGGGTCTTTCTTTACGTAGAACAGCGTTTTGTTGTCGGCTGCCCAGGCCACCGAGCCGCCCTCCGTATTCGGAATGGCTTCGGGGTAGACCTGGCCGGTTTTCAGGTTTTTGATGCGCAGCGTATAGAGCCGCCGGCTCACGGTGTCTTCCGAAAAAATGGCCAGTTCTTCGTTGTCCGAAATATCGTAGCCTCCCAGCTGGTAGTAGTTGTGTCCTTTGGCCAGTGCATTGCCGTCGAACATGATTTCTTCGGGCCCCTGCATCGAGCCTTTCCGGCGGCAGTAGATGGGGTACTCGCCACCCGTAATGAACCGCGTGTAGTAGTAATAATTGCCTTCCTTGTAGGGCACCGACTCATCCTGCTGCTTGATCCGCCCCTTCATTTCGTCGAAGAGTTTGGTCTGCAGGTCTTTGACGGGGGCCAGCACCTGATCGAGGTAAGCGTTTTCGGCATTGAGGTAGCTGATTACCTCCGGGTTTTCGCGTTCGTTGAGGTAGTAGTAATTATCCGTCCGTTTGTGGCCGTTGGTCACGAGTTCTTTCGGCTTCACAGCCGCTTTGGGCGGCACCGGGGTCTGAGCTTGGGTCATGCTGTACAGCGTGAGGGTGGTAATAAGGGTAAAACAGGTCTGTTTCATGGATGAGTTCAGCAGGCGGTTCGTAAAAATAAGCGATTGCTGCATCTTTGCCGGTATGATTCAACCCGAACTGGTGGTTGCCCGCTATACCGAGAACCTCAACTGGCTCCACAACCTGCCGGCCCATAAAACCCCCGCCGGCTGGTCGACGGGCCTGACCATTACCGTCTACGACAAAAGCCCCGACGGGTCGGGCGGTCCGCGCGCCATCCGTCTGCCCAACATCGGCCGCGAAGCCCATACCTACCTCCACCACATCGTGGAGCGCTACGACAGCCTGGCCGACTGGACCATTTTCTGCCAGGGCAAGCCGTTCGACCACGCCTTCGATTTCAAGAAAACCCTGCGTCAGTACAGCGAGCCCACCACGCTGGCCGACCTGACCGGGCCGCCGTTTCGCTGGCTGGGTCACCTCATCGACACCGACGATAACGCCGGCAACCGGCTGTTTCGGCCCTGGAGCAAAAACGAGAATGGGCGCGGCCTCGACCTGCTGGGTTTCCACCGCGCGCTGTTCGGTACCGATGGACCCGAACGCTACACCTTCGTGCTGGGTGCCCAGTTTGCCATTCACCGCGATGCCATCCGTCGGCAGCCGCTCGATTTCTACCGCAATGCCCTGTCCGTATCGGTCACGTTTCCCGATGCGGCTCACTGCTTCGAGCGGAGCTGGGACCGCGTGTTTGGCCTGGTTGGCCTCGACCCCGGCTGGCTGGCCGGCCGGGAAACCGTTTACCTGAAGCCCATGCGCCACCAGTCGCCCGAAGGGCCGCAGTAGTGGTTATTTTTTGCCCGACCTTAAACGAATACCGGCGTTCTGTTGTCTACTCATCAGGGCTCGGAAAACCAGGCTCTTTCCCTATATTTATTGACGAAACGTTACCCTCACTTTATGCACCGAACACGCTACGTGTCTTTGTTCCGGCTGGTCCTGTTAACGCTGGGTACGGCCGGTTTTTTTTCGCTCAGCAATCCCGAACGCATTTCGCTTGAAAAAGCGTTTGCCCGTATCAACAACGAGGTGATGAGCCACAGCCGGGCCTACGAAACCCTGGCCGACGCATCGAAACAGATTGGGCACCGGCTGACGGGCAGTCCCAACGGCGCCCGTGCCGAAACCTACGCCTTCGACCTGCTGAAATCGTACGGCTTCAAAGATGTTCAGTACGAACCGTTTGAAGTGGAGTCGTGGAGCCGCGATACCGTTACGCTGTCGGTGGTGCCCAACCGGAGCGATAATTTCCGCGAGGTGCCCGTGGTGGCCCTGGCCCACTCGCCCGTCGAAGCCCACGTGAAAGGCGAGATCGTCGACGTCGGCAACGGGCTCGAAGGCGACTTTGCCGGGCTGAAAGATAAAATCCGCGGCAAGGTGGTGCTGGTCAACATTGGTCTGGCGGCCCCTACCAAAGGCGCCCGCAACCTGCACCGGTCCGAAAAAACGGCGCTGGCCATTCAGTACGGGGCTACGGGTGTCATTATGGTCAATCTGGTGCCGGGCAACGTGCTGCTGACCGGTACGGCATCCGTAACGGGTAAGCTGATCCCGATTCCGTCGGTCTGCATTTCGCTCGAGAGTGGGCAGGCGCTGCGGAGCTGGATGGCCGATGAGCCCAGCCGCCTGCACGCGGTGATCGACATGACCAACAAGAGCCAGAAGATCCGGGCCCGCAACGTGATTGCCACGCTCAAAGGGTCGACCTACCCCGACGAGAAAATCATTGTGGGCGGCCACCTCGACTCGTGGGATCTGGCCACGGGGGCCATTGACAACGGCATCGGTTCGTTTGCCGTGATGGATATTGCCCGCACCTTCCGGACGCTTAAACTCAAACCTAAACGCACCATTCAGTTTGTGCTGTTTATGGGCGAGGAGCAGGGCCTGCTGGGGTCGCGTGCCATGGTTGAGAACCTCACCCGCCGGGGTGAACTCGATAAGGTGCGGTATATGCTCAACCTCGACATGACCAACGACCCCACGGGGCTCAACGCCTTCGGGCGACCCGATATGGTGTCGATGCTGACAACCATCGGCGACGTGATGAAGCAGACCGACCCGGCCTTTGGCAATCAGCTGCAGAATCAGGCCGGGCTGCACTCCGACCACCAGCCTTTCATGCTGCAGGGGGTGCCGGTGGTGGGCATGAATGGACACCTCGACCGAAACGTGCTCGATTGTTACCACGCCAACTGCGACCGCATCAACCTTGTCAACGCGGGACAGCTAAAAAATACCGTACGGTACTCAGCCATGCTGCTCTACGCCCTGGCCGATGCCGAAACCATTCCGACCCGTCGGCAGACCGACGCCCAAACCCGTGAGTATCTGGTAGGACAGGGGCTGCGAACCCCACTCCAGATTGCCAACGAGTGGCGCTGGGCCGACTAGGCCGGAGTGGTGCTGGTGGGGGCCGGTCTGCTGTCTGTTGAAAAAAGATGGCAGACCGGCCCCGCCGTTTGTGGTCGTTACGCGCCCGATTTTGTTACTTTGCATACGCCCATAACCCGTTTCACACCATGGCAAAAAACACGTTCCGGACACCCCCGCCCGGACAGGGTACGGGGCCGGCGCAGGCCCGCCGTAAACGCCGGCTGGCGTCGTGGCTGAACAGCTTTATCCGGCTCGACCGGCTTTTTGGTGAAGACAACGCCTGGCCGCTGCGCCACATCGACCGCATTCTGTGGGTCACGCTGCTGATCATCTTCTACATCTACTGCAACCACAACGCCGAGCGGCTCGTCCGCCGGATTCAGGCGACGCGGGTGCAGCTCGACGAAAAACGCTCGCAGGCCACCGTCATGCGCGCCAATTTCGACAAGAGCGGCCGGCAGTCGGAGATATCGCGCCGGGTATCGGCCCTTGGCCTGACCGGTAGTCAGACCCCGCCCCATAAAATCGTTGTCGACCATGTCGAACCATAAGGAACAGATCATTCAGCGGGCCGAGCACGTATCCTACGTGGTGTTTGCCCTGGCCATCTGCATTATGATGCGGCTGGTTTACGTGCAGTATTTCCAGACCTTCAAAGGCAAGCGCTGGAGCGAACGCGCCGAAGCCAAATACCAGCAGGATACCATCAAGGCCATGCGGGGCAACATCTACGCTCTCGACGGCAGTCTGATGGCTACCTCGCTGCCCTCGTATGTGGTAGGGCTCGATCCGACCATTGCCAAAGACGAGTACTTCAAAAAGAAAATCGACTCGCTGGGCCTGCTGCTGTCACGTATCTACAAAGACCGCTCACCCCGCGACTACGCCGATCTGGTACGCGATGCCCGCGCCAATGGCCGCCGATACGTGCTGCTCAACCGCCGGCGCGTGACCTTCGAAGAGCGGCAGATGATGCTCAAATGGCCTTTCTTCCGGTCGACCAATCGCGTGGCGGCCCGGGGTGGGGTGCTGCGACCCTATTACGAACGCTACCACCCGTTTGGCACCATGGCCGAACGGACTATCGGCAACCTCGACCCGGCTACCGGACGCGGGCAGCGGGGGCTTGAGGCCAGCTTTCAGCAGGCCCTGGCCGGCCACAACGCCGTGGGCCTGGTCGAAGTACTGTCGGGGGGCGTACGGAAACCCGTCGACGATGGCCCCGACATGAAGCCTGAGCCGGGCATGGATCTCTATACGACGATCGATGTCAACTACCAGGACATGGCGGAGTCGGCGCTGCGGACCACGCTCGAAAAATACAATGCGCTCAAGGGCTGCGTGATTGTGATGGAAGTGGCAACGGGCGAGATCAGGGCTATGGCCAACCTCAGCCGGACTACCGACAAAGCGGGCATGGTTAAGTACATCGAGAACTTCAACCACGCGCTGGCCGGCGGTACCGACCCTGGCTCGACCTTCAAGCTGGCCACCATGATGGCCCTGCTCGAGCGGAAAGCCATTACCCTGAACCAGACTGTGGCCACCGGCGACGGTCGGATCAAGTATAAAGGCGCCCTGATCTCCGACGCGCACCGGGTGGGCTTTGGCACCATAACGGCCCAGCAGGTATTCGAGAAATCATCGAACGTAGGGATTCACCTGCTCATGCAGCGCTACTTCTACAGCCGCCCCAACGACTACTGCCAGTTGCTGCGGCAGTTTCACCTGAACGCGCCGACGGGCATTCACATGCGGGGCGAGGTGTCGCCGTTTATGCGGAATCCCGATATGAAAGGCTGGAGCAAAACCTCACTGGCCTACATGGCTATCGGCTACGAGATGCGGCAGACCCCCCTGCAAATGCTGGCGCTTTACAACGCCGTGGCCAACAACGGACACTGGGTGCGCCCCATGCTGGTGAAGCAGGTTAAGCTGGCCAACGAAATCGTTGTGGACAATAAGCCTTACGTGCTGGCCGAACCCATCTGCTCGCCAACAACGCTGCGGCAGGTGCAAGACCTGTTGCGGGGCGTGGTGGTTCGGGGTACGGCCCGGCATATCGACAATCCTTACTATGCCATTGCCGGCAAAACCGGTACGGCGCAGAAAATCGAGAACGGGCAGTATCAGGTGGGAAAATACTATACTTCGTTTATTGGCTATTTCCCCGCCAACAAACCCAAATACAGCATGATTGCCATGGTCGACAGTCCGCAGGGCAACAACGTCGACCTGCTCTACGCGGGTGCGGTGGCTGCCCCCGTGTTTAAGGAAGTTGCCGACCGGATCGTGGCCTACGATGTCCGGATGCACGAGCCGGTGCGGGCGGGCAACCGGTCGCTGCCAACGGCGCCGGGCCTGCTGGCGGGGTATGCCGACGATCTGCATACCATTGGTTCAACAATCAACCTGAGCCAGTCGCCCAATGCCGAAGGCTGGATCGAAGCCACGCCCGGTGGCCGCTGGAAAGAGCGCCCGACGCGACCTGAGCAGGTACCCGATGTGCGGGGGCTGAGTTTGCGCGATGCCCTCTTTCTGCTCGAAAACCGGGGCTTCCGCGTTACGGTGCAGGGGCAGGGCAAGGTAAGTGTGCAGTCGATTGAGCCCGGAAGCCGCGCGCCGGGCGAAGGCCGTAAAGATATTATGCTCACCCTCAGTCCGGAACGACCGGTCGGAAAAACACCTAATTCGAATACCTGAGTATGAAACGTATCCTGATTATCATCGGCATTGTGGCCGTTGTGCTGCTGGCGGGCTTCTTCGCCCTGCGCAGCTGGACTAAATCGAAAAGCCCGGAGGCCGTAGCCGAAATAAGCCAGAATGGGCTGCAGGTGCGGGTCGACTACTGCCAGCCGTTTAAAAAAGGCCGCAAGGTTTTCGGCGGTCTTGTGCCCTATGGGCAGGTGTGGCGCACCGGGGCCAACGAAGCCACCGTGGTCGACTTCGATCAGAACGTCTTTGTGGCGGGGCAACCCCTCGACGAGGGTACGTATTCGCTCTGGACCATTCCGTCGGCCGATGGCTGGATCGCCATTTTCAACGCCGAAACGGGGCAGTGGGGTACCAACTACGATCAGACAAAAGACGTGCTGCGGGTGCCGATCGTGAGCCGGACCCGGCATCGGGTGGCCGAGCAGTTCTTTATCAACTTCATGCCCAGCGGAGACGGTACCGACATGACCCTGGGCTGGGATAAAACCGAAGCCATCATTCCGATCCGTAAGCGCTAGACTACTTACCGTCGGAATGAAAGTGCCATGAACGACAGCACGTCGGGCAGGCTCGTGCGCCAGTAGGTCCAGGTATGTCCGCCGTCGCGAACGCGGTATTCGTGAGCGATGGCCCGTTTGCCCAGTTCGATGTGAAGCATGGCATTGCCCTCGCTGAGGGCATCGTCGTCGCCACAGTCGATAAACCAGCGCACACGGGTCAAGTCGGTTGCCGGCGCCGACCGGGCCAGAATGATGGGGCTATTGCGTTTCCAAGTCAGCGTCAGGCGGTCGGCGCCCGATACGGGGCCACTCAGTACGGGGGCCAGCATCTGATTGTAGCGTTCGGCGGGCAGTGCCATCAGCATCTCGTCGGTGCGGGCCGATGCGCTCATGGCCCCACAGGCGCTGAACAGATCGGGGTGGTGCATGGCCAGCACGAGTGCGCCGAAACCGCCCATCGACAGGCCGGCTACCCCCCGAAACTGGCGCTGGGTGCGCGTGCGGAACGTGGAGTCGATGTGCGGAATCAGTTCCTGCACCACCATATCTTCATAACGTACCTTACTCTGGTAGTCGTTGATATACCACGATCCACCGGCATTGGGCATAACCAGAATCATAGGGGGCAGTTCGCCGGCCCGAATGCCGCTGTCGGCCAGCCGGTCGGCTTCGCCATATTGAATCCAGCTGGTTTCGTCGTCGCCATAGCCGTGAAGTAGGTACACAACCGGGTACCGGCGGTTTGAGGTATAATAATCGGGGGGCAGGTAAATGGAGTAGCGAACCGGTCGATTGAGCACCGAGCTATGTAGCAGCAGACTCTCGAGCAGTTGCGCCTGCGGAGCCGCCACTACCGGAACGGGGGTGTTGGCGGTCGGGTTGGTCAGCCGCTCCCGTCGGCGCGACTGTCCGTTGGCGGTTGGCAGCAGCAGGCCAGCCAGACACAAAACCAGAAGAAGGGTACGAATAGGCATACTGGGTTGGGCTGACAAAGTGAAAAAACTGGGTGTTTCTCCCGGTTTACTAACGTAGAAAGCGTCTGGCTTGTGTACGCAGGCCCGCTGCGTTTCGACGAGACTGTTACTGACCAGGCAGCAACGGTTGTCGAAGACAGGGAGCAGACGTCACCAGAAACGCAGTTCGTTTCGACATTTGTCCGGTAGTAAACGAATCGGGCGTTACCGCAAACAAATTTTGCTGTCGACGCCTTGCGAAATCAGTCTTAAATATGCCTACTTTCGGGCTTACTAATCCAAATGAAATCGGTACAGGTTTATGGCTAAACTACTTATCGTTGACGACGAGAAGTCTATTCGGGCCGCGCTGCGCGATATTCTCGAATACGAAGGCTACGAAGTAGACGAAGCCCGCGACGGTGAAGAGGGGCTGAACATGCTGCAGCGCACACAGTATGACGTGGCGCTGTGCGATATTTCGATGCCCAAACTCAATGGGCTGGAGATGCTCCAGAAAGCCAAAGAGACCAGTAAAGGCACGCAGTTCGTTATGATCTCGGCCTATGGCAATGTGGAAAACGCCGTCGAAGCCACCAAAAGCGGTGCCTTCGACTTCGTTACCAAACCACCCGATCTGAACCGGCTGCTGATTACCATCCGCAACGCCATTGAGCGGTCTAAGCTCGAGCAGGAAACCAAGACGCTGAAGAAGCGGATCTACAAGCTCAACGAAATCGTGGGCGACTCAGACCCGATCCGGCGTGTCAAGGAAACCATCAACCGCGTGGCGGCTACCGAAGCCCGCGTGCTGATTACCGGGGCCAACGGCTCGGGTAAGGAAATGGTGGCCAAGCAGATTCACGAAAAAGGCAGCCGTTCGGCCATGCCGCTCGTGGAAGTCAACTGCGCGGCCATTCCGAGCGAACTGATCGAGAGCGAGCTCTTCGGTCATGAGCGCGGGGCCTTTACCGGTGCCAGTGCCCGGCGTGTGGGTAAGTTCGAGCAGGCCGACGGCGGTACGCTGTTTCTCGATGAGATCGGCGATATGAGCCTGTCGGCGCAGGCCAAGGTGCTGCGGGCATTGCAGGAAAACAAGATTACCCGGGTTGGGGGCGATAAGGAAATAAAAGTCAACGTACGGGTCATTGCCGCTACCAACAAAGACCTCCGGCAGGAGATCGTTAACGGTAATTTCCGCGAAGACTTGTTCCACCGGCTAAGCGTGATTCTGATTCACGTACCGCCCCTGGCCGATCGACGGGTCGACATTCCGCTGCTGGTCGATAAGTTTCTGCAGGATATCGCCAACGAATATGGCGCGCCCCCGAAAGATTTGCTGCCCGATGCCGTAACCTACCTCCAGTCGCTGCCCTGGACTGGTAACGTGCGCGAACTGCGCAACGTGGTCGAGCGGCTCGTGATTATGTGTGGCGACGAAATCACGCTCGACGATGTACGGGCGTATGCCTAGGGCAATGCGTGATTGAGTGGTTGCGTGATTGAGTGAGTGCGCCCTTTCACTCAATGGCTCAACCACTCAATCACTCATTTACAACACCATCAGATTACACCCCCGTATGTCGGCGTTGTCGAAGCGGCCGATGACGCGGAACGAGCCATCGGTGCCGACGTACTGCCCCAGATCCTGGGTTTCGATAAACGAGCAGGAGTCGAGGTTCGCCAGGTCGATCACGTTGATGCCGCCCGTGCGGGTGTAGTCGGTGGGGTAGATGGCAAAGGGGTCGTTGATGTCGCGGAGTAGTACCCGCAGCGTGGGGCTGGGCGCAAAAACGCCTTCGCCGGTCGAGTAGGCCTGCGACAGCAGCTCGGTCATTCCGTATTCTGAATGAACCCGGTCGATACCCAGTTGGGTCGTGAGCAGCTGATGCACCTCGTCGCGGAGCAGCTCCTTGCGCCGACCTTTCATGCCGCCGGTTTCCATGACCGTCAGGGCCGGATGATGAGCCGTGGCCAGCCGGCCGGTGGCCGACTCCGCCCAGTCGAGCAGGCCAAACGTAACCCCGATCAGAAGCGTACGCTGCCCCTGCTGACCCAGGTGGGCCAGGCGGCTGGTCAGCTCCTGATGATCGTTGAGAAAAAAGCCCGACAGGGGGTGCCCCGAACGGGTCATAAATTGCCGGACCATATACACCAGCGACGAGTTATTTCGTTCAAGGTAAGACGGTAACAGAGCCAGTATGGCCAGCCTGTTGAGGGAGCCGTAAACCTGCTCGAAAATCCGGACGCAGACGTCGTCATACAGAGCCGGATCGGCTACATAATGCTGGCTGGTCTGCTCGCCCGTCGTGCCGCTGCTGGCAAAGGTCAGCAACTGGCCGGTCGTAGCCTGCGCCTGATCCAACCCCGACAGGATATGCTGGGTCTTGAAAAAGCCGATCGGCATAAACGGAATCCGGTCGGGCGCTGTTACGGTGTCGGGGCGAATCTGCAAGTGATGCAGGTAACGGGCGTAGACGGGATTGTGGGCGGCCTGGTAGCGGAAAACGGCCAGCGCCAGCGCATCGAAACCTGCCGGATCGACCGTCAGAATCTGAGCCCGGAGTGCGTGCCGCCAGGCGGCCGCGTCGGCAGGAAGCGAAAAAGAAAACGACAAAGTAACGTAAGCGTTTATTGCAACACGAGTACAACAGTATGCGACGGAAACAAATTCAACCGTACGGCCTGGCGCTGGGGCTGGCGCTTCTCCTGACGAGCTGCTTCAACGAGCCTAACTATGCCGACACGCCGGCTATTGAGTTCCGGGGCCTGTTCCGCTATACCATCGAAGCCGGTAAAGGCGTGGGGCAGTCGAAACGCGATTCGGTTGTGGTGACGGTTGGTTTTAAAGACGGCGATGGCAACATGGGCAACGATACGCCCGTGTCGAAAGCCGATTCGGCGCTGTATGCCAGCAACGGCGGCTGGGGCAACTACGAGATCCGCACGTTCCGGCTCGTCAACCGCCAGTATCAGGAAGTGATCCTGCCGATCAACAAAACGCTGTACTTTCCCGATCTGACCAAAAACAAACCGAAGGGGCCCATCGAAGGCACGCTCGATTTCAGTTCGACGTTTCCCTACGGCAATAGCTTTCAGTTGTTTCCGGTCAAATTCCAGATCCGCATCCGCGACCGGGCGCTCAACGTGAGCAATGTGATCGAAACCGACACCGTTACGGTGCCGTTTCCGCGCAACTAGCCCATCAGTCCTCGTCGATCTTGCCGCTCAGTACGATCCGGAACGTGGTGCCCTTGCCCACCTCCGAACTTTTAACAAACAGCCGGCCGCTGTGGTATTCTTCCACAATGCGCTTGGCCAGGGTAAGGCCCAGGCCCCAGCCCCGCTGTTTGGTGCTGAAACCGGGGTTGAACACCTTCTGCATGTTTGCTTTTGAAATGCCCTTACCCGTGTCGGTAATGTCGATGGCAATCTGCTGGTTCGGTAGGTTTCTCATGGTCAACCGCAACTCGCCCACACCTTTCATAGCGTCGACGGCGTTTTTGCAGATATTCTCGATGACCCACTCAAACAGCAGTTTGTTGATCCGCACCGTCTGATCGGCCGGAATCTGGCTCGTCAGACTCATCTTCACCTTGGTCGAAATGCGCCGGGCGAGGTAATCGGTAAACTGGCTCACCGTGTCGTTGATGTTTTCGGGTTTAAGGGTCGGTATGGAGCCGATACTCGAGAACCGGGCCGTAATGGTTTCGAGTCGCTGTACATCCTTCTGAATCTCATCGGTAATGGATTCATCGTACTGCGCCGGATCGGAGCGCATGTACTCGACCCACGCCATCAGCGACGACATGGGTGTGCCCAGCTGGTGAGCCGTTTCTTTGGCCAGCCCCACCCACACCCGGTTCTGTTCGGCCCGGCGCGATGAACTGAACGCCAGATAAGCCAGTACGCTCAGCGCCAGCAGAATGGTGAACAGAGCGTAGGGAAAGTAGGTAAGCTGTCGCAGCAGGGGTGAGTTGTTGTAATACACCAGCCCGCGCTCGCCATTGCCGATCTCGACCAGTACGGGTGAGTGGCGCTTCCGCATCTCAACAATCATCCGGCGCAGCTCCTGCTGTTTTTCCTGATCGCTCAGGCCGGCCGCCAGCGTAATGTTGTTGGGCTTGGCAATCTCGCCATTGGGGTCCACATAGATGGCCGGAATGGTGCGGTTGGCTTCCAGAATTTCGCTGGTCACAAACGTCAGATCGCCCGAACTTTCGTGGTTGGGATCGACCAGGTAAGCAATGCTTTTGGCATAGAGCTGCACATACTGCTCCTCGCGGTCTTCCAGCTTGTTGATCAGCCGGTTGGTATACAGCAGCGAAGCCGTACCGACCAGCAGCAGGTTGACCGCAATGATGATTTTCAGAACGTTATTCTGATTATAGATATCAAACGATTTAAGCATAGACGTGGAAAGAAACCACTGACAACCGGTGCCGATGGCGGCAGACAGGCACGATTCATGAACGATTAGCCGGGCAGGCCGCCTGCGCCCGATGGCGGTGAGCAGGCATAAAAATAGCCAGAACCGTGCCTAAACCGAACGTCTGACACCCCCTCTTTGTTACATACGCAAATAGGACGGAAGCCAGAAGAGTCAAACCAGTTTAGATGGATTCTAAATAAGGTGTCGGCGGTCAGCGCTTGTTTCCATGTCCGGTAATTGTGGCGTAATTTTGTGGTGGCCAGCGGCCATTAGCGTGTTTATCAATAATGTTAGATACCTTCCGATCAATTAGTTTATCGTACAAGACGGCTCCCCTCCGGATTCGCGATCTAATTGCACTAAACGAAGACGAGGCCAAACGGTTCATGCTTCGGCTGCGGGATTTCTTCACCCTGACCGATCTGCTCGTTATCTCGACCTGTAACCGCACGGAGGTGTATTATGCGTTCGACGGTGCCGCTACGCAGGGCGAAATCGGCAGCGAGATCGTTCGGCTGATGCTGATCGAGAAGGGGCTGACCGATACGGAGCAGTACGTTCCCTATTTTGAATTTTTCACCGATCACCAGGCCGCTGTCCGGCACCTGTTTGAGGTGAGTACCGGCCTGCACTCGCAGGTGGTCGGCGATATGCAGATTCCCAATCAGGTCAAGCATGCCTACCAGTGGTCGGCCGACCTCGATATGGCGGGTCCGTTTCTGCATCGGTTGATGCACACCATTTTCTTTACCAACAAGCGGGTCGCGCAGGAAACCTCGTTTCGCGATGGGGCTGCGTCGGTATCGTATGCATCGGTCGAGCTGATCGACGAGCTGGTGGGGCAGAAGCCCGATCCGGCGATTCTGGTGGTTGGGCTGGGCGAGATCGGTACCGATGTGTTCCGCAACCTCGAAGCCCGTGGCCTGCGCAACCTGACACTCATCAACCGAACACGCTCGAAAGCCGAAGCGCTGGCGCAGTCGACAACGTTCCGCGTGGCCGATTGGGCGGATCTGGCTGCCGAGATTCAGCGGGCCGACGTAATCATCTCGTCGGTGCAGCGCGACGAGCCCCTCATTACGCCGGCGTTTCTGGCGTCGGTCAACGTCGTTACGTTCAAGTATTTTATCGACCTCTCGGTACCACGCAGCATCGATGCCGCCATCGAGCAGATTGCGGGCGTACTGGTCTATAACATCGACCACATTCAGAGCCGCGCCGATGAGGCCCTCAACCGGCGTCTGGCGGCCGTGCCGCAGGTCGAAGCCCTCATCACCCAGTCGGTCGCTGAATTTGGCGACTGGTCGAAAGAAATGATGGTGTCGCCAACGATCAACAAACTCAAGAACGCCCTCGAGCAGATTCGGCGGGATGAGATTGCCCGGCACCTGAAACACCTGACTCCCGACGAATCGGAAAAAGTAGACCGGATCACGAAGGGAATCATGCAGAAAATCATCAAACTGCCGGTGCTACAGCTGAAAGCCGCCTGCAAGCGGGGCGAAGCCGAAACCCTGATCGACGTGCTCAACGACCTGTTCGATCTCGAAAACCAGCCCGCCGACGAGCATAAACGCTACTAGGTACCTCTCCGATATACAAAAAAGCGTCCCGGCCAGTGCACTGGCCGGGACGCTTTTTTGTGGCCTGAATACTCAGAAAACCCCCGGCCGGTTCATGGTCAGTCGGCTGATGGGCCGGTAGTCGGTAAACTGAATGGCGGGCGATACGTAGCCGGGTTTGATGGGTTCGGCCTTCACTAGATCTGTGCTGAGGTATTTTTTGTTGCTGTCGCACAGAATCGTGACCACCCGGGCCTGTGGCCCCATGGCCCGCTGCAGCTTGATGGCACCGATCAGGTTGGCGCCCGACGAAATGCCCACCGCCAGGCCGAGGTGTATGGCCAGCTGCTGGGCCATCAGAATAGCATCGCCGTCGTTGGCCTGTACCACCGGGTCGAGTTCGTCGAGCTTCAGAATGTCGGGAATAAATTCGTCGAAGAAGCCCTGAATGCGGTGGGTACCGGTTTTATAGCCTACCGAGAGCGTGGGCGATTCGGCGGGTTCGAGGGGGTGAATCCGGATGTCGGGCCGGCGCGATTTGAGGTAGCGGCCCACACCCATCACGGTGCCCCCCGTGCCCACGCCCGCTACAAACGCATCGGGGGTGACATCAACATTCTGCAGTTGCAGCCAGATCTCCTTACCGGTGGTAAGCCGGTGCGACTCGGCATTGAACTGGTTGGCAAACTGACGGGGCAGAAACACCGTCGGATCGCTGGCGGCCAGCGCTTCGGACCGGCGGATGGCACCCATAAAGCCGCCTTCTTCCTTCGTAAACAAGACGATGTCGGCGCCCAGGCTGCGAATGATGTCGATACGCTCCTGGCTGATGCCGGCCGGCATGATGATGGTGACAGGATGCCCCAGGGCACGGCCCACGGCGGCAAACGCAATGCCCGAGCTGCCACTTGTGGCTTCGACAATGCGGTCGCCTGGCCGGATGTGGCCGTGCCGGTAGGCCTGGTGCAGCACATGCAGGGCCATGCGGTCTTTCATGCTGCCGGTCAGGTTATAGTGTTCGCACTTGACATAGAGTGAGCGTTCCTGACCCTCATCGGTGTAGAACAGTTCGAGCATGGGCGTATTGCCGACCAGGTGCCAGAGGTGTTCGAATTTTTCCTGGGTCCGGGCCGTCAGCAGGCTGGCGTTGGGTGGTGTAGGCATACGGCGGGTCGTTACGGATAAACCGGTCGAAAGATACGGGTTGAGGGCGTAATCGGGCCGCTACGGATTGGGTCAGGGGCAAACTACGCGTCGATTTCCCGCGTTAATACCCTACAGGTCGGCGCGACGATTCATCCGCCGGCCACTAACCACCATGTCACGTTTACTTACGGTTTTACTGCGGCTATGCCTGCTGCTTGTGCTGGTAGCCGGCCTGATTGCACTCTGGGAGCAGGTGCGCGGGGCCGATCTGTTGCGTCGGTTCCGGCGCGAAGCCCCCGACACCCGGCAGATCGTGCTGAAAGAAATAACGACCCTGGGCCGCCTGGAACTGGTAAAATACACCTTCAAGGATATTGTCGAGCATGAACAGATCAACACACTGCTGCCCAATGCCAACGCCGTGCTGATTGTGGAAGGTGAAGCGACCGGTTGCCTGGATCTGGCGCGGGTAAGGCCCGGCGATATTACGGCCACGGCTGATTCCGTAACGATTCAGCTGCCCCTGCCGGAGCTGTGCAGCTGGAAGATCAACCACGACCGATCGCGGGTCTACGATACCCATTTCGCGTTTCTGAACGAGTCGCAGCTCGTGAGCGATGCCTACCGGCAAGCCGAGAAACAAATCAGACAGGCCGCCCTGTCGGGAGGGATTCTGGATCAGACCCGGCAGAATGCCGACCGGCTGCTCAAGCCGCTGCTGGAGCGTATATCGGGTAAAAAGGTAGGGTTTGTGTTCCCGGCAACAGACGGCTAGGGGCCC
This sequence comes from Spirosoma luteolum, assembly GCF_054778875.1. Classification (NCBI taxonomy): domain Bacteria; kingdom Pseudomonadati; phylum Bacteroidota; class Cytophagia; order Cytophagales; family Cytophagaceae; genus Spirosoma; species Spirosoma luteolum. The sequence goes on along the minus strand of NZ_BAAGZE010000023.1, from coordinate 365,563 downwards.
GCTTCCGGCAAAAATGGGTCAGCCCGCCCGTCTTAATGGGCCATTGGTTTGGTAAGCAAGCGCGCATATCGTTATTTCGACTATCTACTTTTCGTTTCTGCTCATGAACGCCAACAACTCGTCCGTGTCATCAGGAAGCCTACTGATTGCCGAGCCGTTTCTGGGCGACGGCAATTTCGTCCGCAGTGTTGTGCTGGTTTGTGAACATAGTGCCGCCGGTACGTTTGGGCTGGTGCTGAACCAGGCTACCGACCTGCAGCTGGGCGACGTGATCGATGATATCTATGCCGACCTGCCGCTGTTTGTGGGGGGGCCTGTGCAGCAAAATACCCTGCACTACCTGCACCGCCGGCCCGACCTGATCGAAGGGTCGATTCGGGTGGAGCCGGACCTGTACTGGAGTGGCGACTTCGAGCAGGTGAAGCAGGCCATTAATATCGGTACCCTGACGGGCGATGACATCCGATTTTTCCTGGGCTATTCGGGCTGGGACGGTGGCCAGCTGGAATACGAGATCGAACTGCGGTCGTGGATCATCAGCCGCACCACCAGCGATTTTCTGTTCAATACGCCAACCGACGATTTCTGGCGTGAGGTGCTGGAACAGATGGGTGGGCTCTATGGTGCCATTGCGCTCTACCCGACCGACCCCGGCCTGAATTAGCCAATGCCGGGGTCCGTCGGAAGCCTGAAGGGCGTGGCCGGACCAACCGGGCGGGTGCGACATCTTAACTTTTTTTAACCAATTTTGCAGGCTGAAAACGCGTTATCGAACGACATCGTTTTCATTTATCTGTCCTGTATGCACACGTCCCGACTTCTCCTCTTTACCCTGCTGCTGACCGCACCGTTTCTGACGAAAGCCCAAAGTAATAACCCACACGGTGGCCATTTTGGCGTTAAGCTGGGCGGTTCGCTGACCCGAATCAGTATCTCGGGTACGTCGGCCAACATTCCGAAGCAGAAGCTCGATCCGGTGCTGGGCGTTATGTATCGCTACCGCATCAACAAGTTTGTGGTGCAGCCTGAAGTGCTGTTACAGATCAAGGGTGGCACCTTCCAGACCGAGCAGGTAGGGGGTCGAACAACCACCAAAGTCAATTACCCCTACGTGAGTGTGCCGCTGCTGCTGGGCTATATTCCAACCGAAGGGCTTACGCTGCAGGCCGGGCCGGAGTTTAGCTACGCCCTCAACGCGGGTAAGTCGGGCGGCCCGGGCTTGTCGACCGACGTGGGAGCCGTGGTGGGTGCCCACTACGATTTTCTGGACATGCTCGATAAGTTTAGCCTGCACGTACGCTATGTGTATGGCTTCGCCAATGTATCGCCCGAGCCAACGGCAACCTACAACAACCGGGTTTTTCAGGCGGCCATTGTGTATAACCTGTACCCCAAGAAAAAGCGGTAAGCCATCCGCAGGCGACCTGACGGGTCGCCTGCCCCAACCCGATTTGCCGTATGCTGTCTGATTTCGGTTTTATACTGCTGTTTATCCTGGCGGCCTTCGCGTTTATCGCCCTGGTGCTGTTTGGTGCGAGCCTCCTGCGGCCCAACCGCCCGAACGTTGAAAAAAACAGCACCTACGAATCGGGCGAAGAGCCGGTGGGCAATGCCAACGTACAGTTCAACACCCGGTTCTACGTCGTAGCGCTGGTGTTCGTGCTGTTCGATGTCGAACTGGTATTTCTGTTCCCGTGGGCAACTGTTTTCGGGCAGGCGCGGTTGATTGAGGAGACGGGGGGCCTGTGGGGTTGGTTTGCGCTAACCGAAGTGGTGCTCTTTGTGGTAATACTGGCCCTGGGGCTGGCCTACGTCTGGGCTAAGGGATACCTCGACTGGGTGAAACCCCGACCCACGGTTCCTACCGTCGATACGCCCGTACCGACCGACCTCTACCGGGCTGTCAACGAAAAATACCGGCGCTGACCGCCGTTTCGACCAACCGTTATGACTCCATCAACCGATAAATCCGGCGACGCGGGCGTGATGCTGATCCGTTCCGAAGAACTGCTGAACTGGTCGCGCGAGAAATCGCTCTGGCCGCTGACGTTTGGGCTGGCCTGCTGCGCCATCGAGATGATCGGGGCCATGGCGTCGAACTACGACCTGGAACGGTTCGGTATCTTTCCGCGCCCCTCGCCCCGGCAGGCCGACATCATGATTGTTTCGGGTACAGTGACCTATAAAATGGCCGACCGTATCCGGCGGCTCTATGAGCAGATGGCGGAACCCCGCTACGTGATTTCGATGGGTTCCTGCTCCAACTGTGGCGGGCCCTACTGGCAGCATGGCTACCACGTAGTGAAAGGCGTTGACCGCATTATTCCGGTCGATGTGTACGTGCCGGGCTGCCCGCCCCGCCCCGAAGCCCTGATCGACGGGTTTCTGAAACTGCAGGAAAAAATCCGGACCGAGCACCCGTTGCTGGGCAACAAAGAAATCGTACTTTCGGCCGATAGACCCGCCGACGCCGATGCGGCCGGGTCGCGCGCCTGATGACCTACCTCCTGACCGCTCTGCGTCAGACTATCGACTCGCTTCGAATGGTCTGGCTGATCTACGGCATGACCCTGGTGCTGGGACTGCTGGTGGCCCTGCCCACCTACAGCATGATCCAGACCGAAGACCAGGATTCGCTGGCGTTTCTGCGCCTGCTCGACGGTTTCGACTACACCGTAGTTACCGACTTTCTGAGTCGCAGTGGCGGGGCCGTGAAGGCGCTGCTGGGCGTGGTGCGCTGGGTGAACCTCACCTATCTGTTTCTTACCATTTTTCTGGCGGGCGGCATTCTGCTCCGGTTTGCGCAGCTGACCGGTTTGCCGGGCCAACCCGTGGGCTCCGACAGCCGCTTTGCGGCCGGTGCGTTCTGGCAGGGCTGCAGCCTGTATGTCGGGCGTATGCTGGGCGCATTTGGCGTTACGCTGCTGTTTGTGGTGGTGAGTGCCGTGATCTGGCTGCTGGTGGGCATTCTGCTCGGTGCGGGCCTGTCCGACGCGTACTCGGAGCGGGGTGTATTCTGGCTCAGTGCCGGTGCGTTCGCCGGGTTTGCCCTGACGGCTACGCTGCTGCTCTGCATCGGCGATATGGCCAAAGTGCTGCTCGTGCGCAACGACGCGCGGGGGGCTTTCCGGGCCTTTGGGCTGGCCGGCCGCCTGGTGTTCCGCAACCTGGCGACTACCTATGGCAGTTATCTGCTGCTGATAGGAATCGGTACGGCCCTGTTCGGCCTGTATTTTGGGGTCGAAAGCCTGCTGGGCGCTGGGGGCTGGCCTGGCATACTGCTGCTGTTTCTGGTACAGCAGGCGCTTATTTTTGCCCGGACGGGACTCAGAATCTGGTGGCTCGGCACGGCTTGGCAAGCAGGGGAGTACCTGCCGCGGCCGGTAGCACCGGCGCCAGCACCCGTTCTGCCGGAACCTCTCGCTCCCTCGCCCGACGATCAGCCGCGACCGTTGGCCGATTAGGCGATTGGCGGCTTTTCCCCAATCTTCTCCGGCCGCTTCGTATACTTGTGGATAAATTAGACCCTTCTTCGTCCATTGTCCATAGTATATGGCTGTTCCTGCTCCCGTTTCTGATTCACGACCCGCAGCCGTCGGGCTTTTTAGCCTGCCGGTTATCGTAGCGGCCCTGGGTTACTTTGTCGATATCTACGACCTGCTGCTGTTCGGCATTGTGCGCGTCCCCAGCCTGAAAGACCTCGGCCTGACAGCCGAGCAGATTTCAACCGTGGGTACCTCGATTATGAACTGGCAGATGGGTGGTTTGCTCATCGGTGGTATTCTGTGGGGCGTGCTGGGCGATAAACGCGGCCGGCTGTCGGTGCTGTTTGGCTCCATCATTACCTACTCCATTGCTAACATCGCCTGCGGGTTTGTCAAAAGCGTGACGTTTATGGAGCCGACTACCTACTACGCCCTCATGCGGTTTGTGGCCGGGGTAGGGCTGGCGGGTGAGCTGGGGGCCGGTATCACGCTGGTGAGCGAGGTGTTGCCCAAAGAAAAACGCGCCATTGGAACCTCACTGGTAGCGGGCATCGGCCTGTCGGGGGCCGTTGTGGCGTATTTCACCGTCAAGCTGTTCGACTGGCAGACGGCCTTTCTGGTGGGTGGAGGACTTGGCATCGGGCTGCTCATGCTCCGCGTTGGTGTGGTCGAGTCGGGTATGTTTAAAGGACTGGCCGAGCAGACGGGCGTGAGCCGGGGCAATTTCTTTGCGTTCTTCACCAGCCGCGACCGCTTGAGCCGCTACCTCAAGTGCATCGGCATCGGACTGCCCACCTGGTTTGTGATCGGGATTCTGGCCACCTTCGCCAACGAGTTTGGCAGGGCGCTCGGCATTGCTGAAGAGATTCAGCCCGGGCTGGCCATCATGTGGTGCTATGTAGGGCTGGCTGCGGGCGATCTGGCCAGCGGGTTCATCAGCCAGGCCATGGCATCACGCAAGAAAGGCGTCGCGCTGCTGATGGCCGTCGCCCTCGTGTTTAGCGTAATCTTCCTGTTTGGGGGCGTCAGGAGTGCCGTAGCCCTCTACGCCCTATGTCTGGCGGCCGGTTTCGGTATTGGCTACTGGGCCATGTTTGTTACCATCGGGGCCGAGCAGTTCGGCACTAACCTGCGCGCCACGGCGGCTACCACGGTGCCCAACATGGTACGTGGGCTGGTGATTCCGATGACGCTGACCTACCAGGCCCTCAAGCCGTCGCTGGCCGAAATCAATGCCGCTGCCGTGGTGGGCCTGATTGCGTTCATACTGGGCTTCTACGCCATCCTGACTATTCCGGAAACGCACGGCCGCGACCTCGATTTTCTGGAAGACTGATGCAGACACAATCGGTTTCCGACGTGCGGCCGTCGCTCCGGCCGTTGCTCGCCCTGCCCGTGATCGTATCGGCGCTGGGGTTCTTCGTCGATGTCTACGATATGCTTATTTTCAGCATCGTGCGGGTGCCCAGTTTGCAGTCGATGGGGTTTTCGGCCGCCGAGGTGTCGACCGCAGGAACCTTTATTCTCAACTGCCAGCAGGCTGGCCTGGTGCTGGGCGGCTTTCTGTGGGGTATTCTGGGCGATAAGCGCGGCCGTATGTCGGTGCTGTTCGGTTCGATCCTGACCTATTCGCTGACCAACATTGCCTGTGGGTTTGTCAACGACGTAAATACCTACGCCCTGCTGCGGTTCGTGGCGGGCGTCGGGCTCTCGGGTGAGATTGGCGCGGCCATGGTGCTGGTATCTGAAATTCTGCCCAAACAGATTCGGGGCTATGGGTCAGCGCTGGTGGCCGGTATTGGCTACCTCGGTGCGGGTGTGGCCTACCTGACGGTTGAATACTTCGACTGGCGAACCGCGTTCTGGGTCGGCGGTGGGCTGGGGCTTGCCCTGCTGCTGCTGCGCGTGCGTGTGTTCGAATCGGGTCTGTTCAGCCGGCTCAAAGCCGGGAACGGGCACACGAGCCGGGGCGACTTTCGGTATTTCTTCCGGAGCTGGCCCCAGTTCCGGAAGTACCTGCGCTTTGTCTCGATCGGGGTGCCCACCTGGTTCATTGTGGGTATTCTGGCCACGTTTGCCAATGAACTGGGCGAGGCTCTGAGCATTGCCGGGGGTGTGAAGCCCGGGCGCTGTGTGATGATGATTTACGTGGGGCTGGCCGGTGGCGACCTGCTCAGCGGTCCGCTCAGTCAGTGGCTGCGGTCGCGCATCAAAGCCATCACCGGGCTGCTGGTGTGCAGTATGGCCCTGAGTGGCGTTTACCTGTTCGGCGGTATACAGACGGCAGAGGGTATCTACACCGTGTGTCTGCTGGCCGGTTTCTGCACGGGCTACATTGCCATGTACCTGACCATGGTAGCCGAAAGCTACGGCACCAACCTGCGCAACACGGCCACAACCTCGGTGCCGAGCGTTGTGCGCGGGGTGCTTATTCCGATGACGCTGCTGTTTCAGGCCCTGAAACCATCGGTCGGCGCGCTGGCAGCCGCCGGCCTGATTGGCGGGCTGGTCTATGGGCTGGCGTTCTGGTCGCTGAGCCGGCTCGACGAAACGTTTGGCCGCGACCTCGACTTTATTGAGCCCAACACCGACCGGGTCGCCGAAGACAGGGCGGTGGTGTAGGCCGTAAACCACCGCTACACCACCGCCCTACGATAGGGCTTGCCCCCGTTGGGTCAGGCCGTTTCTTTTTTAAGCTTGTCGCGGAGCTGAAACAGCTCGTCGCGTAGGCGGGCCGCTTCGAGGAAGTCGAGGTCTTTGGCCGCCCGCTCCATCTTCGACTGGGTTTCGTTGATTACCTTCTCCAGATCGTTTTTGCCCATATACTGCAGCACCGGGTCGGCGGCAATCCGAATCTCTTCGGGCTCCACGTAGTACTGCTTCGGTTTCGAATCGGCCACTTTGGTCTGGCCCATAATCGACTCCCGCGACTTCAGCACCGTGGTCGGCGTAATGCCGTGGTCGGTATTGTACTCCATCTGTACGGCCCGGCGCCGGTTGGTTTCTTCGATGGCCCGCTGCATCGACCCCGTCATCGTGTCGGCATACATGATTACCTTGCCGTTGGCATTCCGGGCGGCCCGGCCAATGGTCTGAATCAGGGACCGGATGTCGCGCAGGAAGCCCTCCTTGTCGGCATCCATGATGGCCACCAGCGATACTTCGGGCAGATCGAGCCCCTCCCGCAGCAGGTTTACCCCCACCAGCACATCGAAGTTACCCAGCCGCAGGTCGCGCAGAATTTCGACCCGGTCGAGGGTTTTTACCTCCGAGTGAATGTAGCGGGTTTTGATGCCCACGCGTTCGAGGTACTTGGTCAGCTCCTCGGCCATCCGCTTGGTTAGCGTGGTCACCAGCACCCGCTCGTGGTTTTTGATGCGGCTGTCGATTGACTCCAGCAGATCGTCGATCTGGTTGAGGCTGGGCCGCACCTCGATTTCGGGATCGAGCAGCCCCGTGGGTCGAATCAGCTGTTCGACCACCACGCCCTCACTTTTGCGCAGTTCGTAGTCCGAAGGCGTTGCCGAGACGTAGATTGTCTGGCCCGACAGATCCTCAAACTCCTGAAAGGTAAGCGGCCGGTTGTCCATGGCCGACGGAAGCCGGAAACCGTAGTCGACCAGGGCGGTCTTGCGCGAACGGTCGCCCCCCCACATGGCCCGAATCTGCGGGATGGTTACGTGACTTTCATCGACTACCAGCAGGTAATCGTCGGGGAAATAATCGAGCAGACAGAAGGGACGCTGACCCGGCATCCGCTTGTCGAAGTAGCGGGAATAGTTTTCGATACCCGAGCAGTAACCCAGCTCGCGCATCATCTCCAGGTCGAATTCCGTTCGTTCGCGGATGCGGGTGGCTTCCATCTCCCGGAACTCCGATTCGAAGTAGTTGACCTGCGTCACCATATCGTCCTGAATCTGGTGGATGGCCATATTGAGCGTATCGCGGCCCGTTACGAAGAGGTTGGCCGGGAAGATCGTGACCAGGTTCTCGTCCGAGATTTTTTTACCCGTCGACGGGTCGATCCGCTGAATGGTTTCGATTTCGTCGCCGAAGAAAATAACCCGGTAGGCAAAATCGGCGTAGGCCACGTACAGGTCGACGGTATCGCCCTTGACCCGAAAATTGCCCCGCTGAAAATCGCCCTCGGTGCGGCTGTAGAGAATGCTGACCAGCTGATGCAGAAAGCTGTTGCGGCTCAGCTGCTCGCCCACCCCGATCCGGACCACGTTGCGCTTGAATTCTTCGGGGTTGCCCATGCCGTAGATGCACGACACAGACGCAATCACAATCACGTCGCGCCGGCCGCTCATCAGGGCCGAGGTGGCCGCCAGCCGCAGCTTGTCGATCTCCTCGTTGATGGCCAGGTCTTTCTCAATGTACGTACCGGTGGTGGCAATGTAAGCCTCCGGCTGGTAGTAGTCGTAGTAGGAAATAAAGTATTCGACGGCGTTGTCGGGAAAAAACTGTTTAAACTCGCCGTAGAGCTGGGCCGCCAGCGTTTTGTTGTGGCTCAGAATAAGCGTGGGGCGATTGGTGCGGGCAATGAGGTTGGCCACCGTAAAGGTTTTGCCCGAACCCGTTACCCCCAGCAGTACCTGGGCGGGTTCGCCCTCGTTGATACCTTTCACCAGCTGCTCAATCGCTTTGGGCTGATCGCCGGTTGGTTCGAAGTCAGAAGTTAGTTTGAAGTTCATTAGCAGGCCTGCCGCAGCAGGCAATTACAAGCTGGCTAATTTACGCATTTTAGCCCCCAATTACAAGGTCGCTTCCAACCCGGATCAGGGCCGTATGTACCCCTCTGTTCAACTCGTCGGAGGGCGCATCTGTTCCCACATACTGGCTTGTTAAAACTTACTGGAATCGCTCGTGTTAGCAAAACCACAGGCCTTGCCGGTCTGTCGTGCCTTTACCGGGGCTGCTGCCCCACCGGCCCGGCCGGTAGTCTGCCACTTCTGTTGCTTCGTGCCAATGCCCGTACCCAATCCCCGCGATACCCGCCAGTCGCCCGACCAGCTGTTTGGCCCGCTCTTCGAAGCGGTACAGCGCCAGCACCTCTTTGCCGACTCCAAAACCTTTGTCGACTGTGTACCGCAGCAGGCGCCCGACCAGATTCTGGCGGCCTACGAAGTCGCTGTCGGCCAGCCCAACTTTAGCCTCGATGCCTTTGTGCAGACCCACTTTGCCGTGCCGGTACCCGTCGGGGGGAACTACGTGAGCGACCGGGAAGCGGGTACCGTGACGCACATTCACCGGCTTTGGGACCACCTGACCCGCTCGGCCGACCGGCCCATTCCCTACCACTCCCGGCTGCCGCTGCCGCATCCCTATGTAGTGCCCGGCGGCCGATTTCGTGAGATTTTCTACTGGGACAGCTACTTTACCATGATCGGACTGCGCGAGTCGGGCCGGCTCGACCTGATTCGGGGTATGCTCGACAACTTCGCGTTTCTGATCGATACGGTAGGTTACATTCCCAACGGTAACCGGACGTACTTTCTGAGCCGGTCGCAGCCGCCGTTTTTTGCGCTGATGGTGGGCCTGCTGGCCGAGATCGATGGGCCCAATGTATTGTTGCGCTACCTGCCTCAGCTGCAGCGCGAACACGATTTCTGGCTGGCCGGAGCCGACGCGTTGAGTCCGGCCAGCCGGTGCAGCTGCCGCACGGTCTGGCTGCCCGGGCAGTCAGCGGGCACGGTCAATCGCTACTGGGACGATACGCCCACGCCCCGCCCCGAAGCCTGGCGCGAAGAAGTCGAGCTGAAGGAGCGTAACCACCTCGACGAGGAGGCTGCCGCCGGCCTGTTTACGCATATCCGGGCGGCCTGCGAATCGGGCTGGGATTTCAGCAGCCGCTGGCTGGGTGATGAAGCAACTATGGTCACCAACCGCGCGGCCGATATTGCTCCGGTCGATCTGGCCTGCCTGCTTTATTCGCTCGAGAAAACCCTGGCCGATGGCTACCGGCTCACGGCCGACACGGCCCTGGCCGATACGTACGCAGCCGCGGCCGAACACCGGCGTGGGCAGGTGCAAACCCTGTTCTGGAACGAGCAGACAGGCTTTTATCACGACATCGACTGGACCACCGGTGGGCAGACCCCGGTACTGAGTCTGGCAGGAGCATTTCCCTTGTTTCTGGGGCTGGCCACGCCCGAACAGGCGAGCCGGGTGCATGACCGGCTGGCGGCCGACTTCCTGCAGGCGGGCGGCTGGGTCACGACGCTCAACCAGACGGGACAGCAGTGGGACTGGCCCAACGGCTGGGCACCCCTGCAATGGATCGTGTACGAAGGGCTACGGCGCTATGGCTTTACGGATACCGCCCGGGCGGGGAGCAGCCGCTGGGTAGCGCTCAACGACCGGGTTTTTGCGGCTACGGGCAAAATGATGGAGAAGTACAACGTGGTCGATGCCGCCCTGACAACTGGTGGCGGGGAATACCCCAACCAGGACGGTTTCGGATGGACCAATGGGGTGTATCTGGGATTGATGCGGATCGAATAGGTGTATTACACGTAGTTTACGAATGGTAATTAGTGGTATCATATTTGCAGCGTATGTCGTAGAAATGAGGCATACGCTGCGCCATGAGTAAACACGTATCGATTCTCCTGCTCCTTATCGGTTTAACAACGACCTGCCTGGGTCAGAAAACGTTTATTCTGTCGTTGCAGGATAAGCGGGGGTTTGTAGCGGTCACTGCCGGTGGCAACATGCCCATTGGGGCATTTGGGAGCCGTACTTCACCCGATCAGAAGGCGGGCATGGCGGCACCGGGTCTGACCCTGTCGGTATCGGCCGGCTTTCGGGCGCTCGAGCGCTTTGGGCTGATGGCGCAGGCAACCCAGCACCGAAACGCCATACAGACCGATGCCCTGCTGGGCGCTGTTTACCACGCGGCCACCGATGTCTGGACGGTGAAAGCCGATAACTGGAATATCACAACCTTCATGGCCGGGCCCTACATCACGGTGCCCAAAGGGCGCTTTTCGATCGACGGCCATCTGCTGGCTGGCTGGGCGCAGGCTACCATGCCCAACACGGCCATGGCCGGTACCATTGGCACAACCACCATGTCGGTGCAGACGACCGGCTCGCAAACGGGTGGGCTGGCCTTCGGCGCCGGGGCCGGTCTACGCTACCGGCTGTGCCCGGATCTGTCGGCCACGATCAACGCCGACTACAGTTATTCGCAGCTGACCTTCAACAACCTGACGTCCCGGGCTGTCAGCAGCAACGGCGTCTCGGAGAGCCTGCCTTACAGCAGTGACCGACAGATCGGGCTGGTCAGCGTATCGGTAGGGCTGGCGTTCCTGTTCGGCAACAGCAACCGTCCGTTCTAGCGACCGCTGGTCGTGATGAGCAGCAACTTATCCAGTCTGGCATTGCAGGTGGTTGCGGGAGGTTGTAGCTTCGGCTTCCTAAATCAATTCCTCATGACTCCTGTTCGTCGACACACCGTCCTGCGCCGAGTAAAAGACATAACCCTGAGTGCTACCCTGATGCTGGCTCTGGTCAACGGGTCGGTACTGCTGCAGAGCTGCGGCAACAACCGGTCTGACAATGAGTCGGACGAGGAGCAAACCGAAACGCGCTTCAACCGGGGCGTGCGCACCTACATCACCGAAACCAAACCGGGCACCTTCAAAATAACCGATGAAGTGCCTGTTTCGCCCGATAAAGCGGGTGCCATTGTCAACTACGCCGATGGGCACCGCGACACGCTGAGCGTCGAAGCGGCCAAACGGCTGGTCGATGCCGATACCTCGACCCGCAATTACCTCCAGAATCAGGGCGGTTATCATACCTACCATCACAGCAGCGGCCTGTCGAACGCGCTGCTGTGGGGGAGTCTGGGCTATATGCTTGGCCGGTCGACGGCTCCGCAGTACCGTGCCGATGAGCAGCGCTATGGCGCGGGCGTCTATGCCAGCCCGGGTTTGTATGACCGGGCCAGCCGCGTCAGTGAAAATGTCCGTTCGTCGCGGGTGGTACGCACCACCCGGCCGTCGGGGGGGCGCAGTGGCTTTTTCGGGCGTAGCCGTTCCGGCGGTTTCTCGTCCTGACAACCGGGCTGCCCACGGGCAGCTTTTTTTTGGTTTATGGCCGGCAGAAAAGCGCAGACAAGGCACTACCCCTCAATCAATTGGTGTACCTTTATCGTATGAATCGGGACGGAAACAAACAGCGGCTGCGGACAGAATCGTTTGATATTTGCATCATAGGGGCGGGCGCCAGCGGGGCCGGTTCCGCCCTCGATGCCGCCCTGCGGGGCTATCGGGTAGCGCTCATAGACCGGGGCGATTTTTCGGGCGAGACGTCGTCCCGCTCGACCAAACTCATCCACGGGGGCGTTCGGTACCTCGAGCAGGCCATCAAAAAACTGGATCTGGCCCAGTTGCGGCAGGTGCGGCACGGGCTGGCCGAACGCCGGACCGTTATTCGGAATGCGCCCCACCTGGCCCATCCGCTGGCGCTGCTGACACCTGTATTCAGCTGGTTCGAAGGTTTGTACATCAGCATCGGGCTGGCCCTCTACGACTTTTTCGCCCACGACGCTACCTTTCCAAAAGGCCGCTGGCTGAACCGGCGCGACGCGCTGGCAGCCATGCCCGGCCTGACCCCCCGGCTGCATAGTGCCGTGCAGTACTACGACGGGCAGCTCAACGACGCCCGCTACGCGCTGGCGCTGGCCCACTCGGCCGACGAGGCTGGCGTGGCCACGGCCAATTACGTAGCCCTGACCGGTTTCGAGCACGATGCCGCCGGCAAACTCAGCACGGCGCTCGTGCAGGATGAACTCACGGGCGAGTCGTTTGCGATTCGGGCGCGGGTATTTCTCAACTGTACCGGCCCCTACGCCGATGCGGTCCGGCGGATGGCCAACCCGGCTGTTTCCGACCGAATTCGGCCCAGCAAGGGCGTGCACATTGTGCTGCCCCGCCAGACCCTGCAGAGCGATCAGGCCATGCTGATTCCGCAGACGCCCGACGGCCGGGTGGTATTTGCCATTCCGTTCGAGGATAATGTGTTTGTGGGTACGACCGACGACGATTATACCCAGCTCGACCGCGAACCGGTGCTTGAACCCGCCGAAGTCGACTACCTGTTGCAGACGCTGGCGCCCTACGTGGCGCGGGTGCCCGACAAAAGCGAGGTACGTGCCGGTTTCGGGGGCATTCGCCCGCTGATCGTGAGCAGCCGGGCCGATACCAAAACCCTGTTGCGCGACCATGAGGTCGAGCACGACGAGCAATCGGGGCTGCTGAGTTTGCTGGGCGGCAAGTGGACTACCTACCGCCTGATGGCGCAGGATGCCGTCGACCGCGCTGGTGAGCAGCTGGGCCAGCCGGTTGCCGGCACTACCGAACACCACCTGCTGGTTGGGGCCGAGGGATACCAGTTCGATCAGTGGCAGGCGCTGGCCCGCGACTACGGCCTGCCGGCCGACGTGGCGCAGCACCTGATGCGTACGTATGGCAGCCGCGCCGACCGCGTAGCCCGGCTCGCGGCCGATGAGCCAAACCTGGGCGAACGGCTGCACGAGCGGCTACCCATGATCGGTGCCGAGGTGCTGTATCAGGTACGCCACGAAATGGCCGTGACCCTGCGCGACGTGCTGGCTAGGCGGTGGCGGCTGGAGCTGTCGGACTGGCAGCTGACGGGCGATGTGGCCGGGCCGGTTGCGGAACTGATGGCGCTGGCCCTTAGCTGGACCGCTGATGAACAGCAGCGGCATCTGGCCGGGTATCGGGCCCAGCTGATGGCTTTTACGCAGCAGGCGGGCGTGGCTGCCGGCCGGCCAACACCGGCCTAGCTGGTCAGGCATCTGCCGTTTGTCAGCCGTGAGTACATTCCAACGAAATATTGGTTAGGTGACAGCAAACCGTTGCTTCTTTGCGTACCTGCGAGTGAGTAGGTAACCAGTGGTAACGGATGATCAGGTAATTTACAGGATATGGTAAAACGCATGGCACTGGCGAAATCGCCGGATGCTCAACTTCGTAATCTTGGCTGGGACTGGATGCTGGGGCAGGACACCCTGCCGTATCTGGCCAATGAGGTGGTCGTTATCAGCGAAGCCGAAGCAAAGGCTTACGAAGACGCGGCCAATGAGCTGTTCGATATGTTTGTGGCAGCCGGGCAGGCGGTCATCGATCAGAATCGGTTCGCCGAGCTGGGTATTCCCGAGAGTTTAATCGAACTGATTAAGCTGACCTGGGACGATGACCGGAACGTGCACCTCTACGGCCGATTCGATCTGGCGGGGGGGCTCGACGGGCAACCCATCAAACTCATCGAATTCAACGCCGACACCGCCACCTGTCTGCCCGAAACGGCCGTGGTGCAGTTTGCGCACCTCAAAGCCAACGGCCGCGACGAAACCAGGCAGTTCAACGCCGTTTTTGAAACGCTGACGGCCCAGTTTGAGGAAATTCTGGCGCTCAACCCCGACCTGCAGCCCTCGCTGCTGCTGTCGGCCATGCGTAACTTTCCCGAAGACGACGCGAACGTAGCCCTGCTGGGTGAAGCCGCCCGCGAAGCCGGTTTCGATGTGGAGTTCGACTTTATCGACGATGTCGACTTCTCGGAAGAGGAAGGCATCTTCTGGCAAAACCCTAAGAACAGTCAGTTCGAGAAAATGGATTTCTGGTTCCGGCTGGTGCCCTGGGAAGTGATTGCCGACGAAGAGCCCGATCTGATCCCGATCCTGACCGATATCGTACGCGAACGGCGGGCGCTGGTACTCAATCCCGCCTATACGCTTCTGTTCCAGTCGAAAGCCATTCTAAAGGTGCTGTGGGAGCTCTACCCCAATCACCCGCTGTTGCTCGAAACGCAGCATACACCGCTCACCGGGCAGCGTTGTGTCGAAAAAGTGCTGTTCGGACGCGAAGGGGCCAACATTCGCTTTATCGACGCCGATGGCAGCGTGCAGCAGGTGTCGGACGGGGACTACAGTGATTATCCGAAGGTGTATCAGCAGTATGTCGATTTCATGCAGGACGATGCGGGTATATCCTACCAGGCAGGGGTATTTTTTGCCGGAGCAGCCTGCGGGCTGGGTTTCCGGCGGGGTGGCCCCATCCTCGACAACACGGCCGGCTTTGTGGGACATCTGGTCGAATAGGGATGGGCTGACCGGGGCCGTTACCCATTGCCCAGGGCTTATCACGGCTCCCCGACGATGAACAAGATCAGTCTGTACGGACAGGCGCTGGTGTACATAGCGGCCGGCGTCAATCATTTTCTTCGCCCGAAGATATACCTGGCGCTGATGCCGCCCTATTTGCCCGCCCATCAGCAACTCGTAGATCTGAGCGGTATAGCCGAGATCGGACTGGGGTTGGGGCTGCTGTTTCCGCTCACGCGCCCCTGGGCCGCCTGGGGGCTTATTCTGCTCCTGATTGCCGTGTTTCCGGCCAATGTGCACATGGCCATGGCCGACACCTTCGCGCGCATACCCGCCTGGATTCGGTGGGGGCGGCTGCCGATCCAAGGACTGCTGATTGCCTGGGCCTACCACTATACCCGTTAGCCGGGCCTGAACCATTCGACAGGCGGAGAGTTGGATAAATAGGTGTCCGCTGCGGGCATTTGTAAACAACCAACGTTATGACCACTCATGCTGCCACGCGCTGTTTATTGGCGCTACTCCTCTCCACGGCCCTGTCTACTGCCGGGGTCTTCGCCCAAACAGCCGCCACCGCCAATCGGCCTGTACTGAACGCATCGGGCCGGGCTACGGGCCAGCGGCTGTACGAATCGGCCCGCGCCATGCCGGATCTGTCGACGGCGATTCAGCTGCTCACCAAATCGGGGCTGAGCCGGCAGGCCAGCCCAACGGGTCAGTACACCGTCTTTGCGCCCACCAATGCGGCTTTTTCGGTGCTGGGGCAGGCAACGCTCGACGAGATGCTGCTGCCCTCAAGCAAAAAACGACTGACCACCTTTCTGGCTTACCACGTGGTCAAAGGGCGCCTTACGTCCGATCAGCTTAAAGACGGGCAAACCCTGACCAACCTGACGGGGCAGATTCTGGTGGTCCACAAGCAGGAAGACCGTATCACCATCACCGACGGGCGTGGCACGGTGGCCGATGTGGAGCAAAGCGACATTCGTGCTACAAACGGCGTGATCTATACCATCAATAAGGTGCTTCAGCGGAACATAGCCTCGGCGGAGGGTCGTTAGTAAACGAGTAGCCATACCCGCAACGCCCGTCCCATGTCAGATACCCCCTCGCCCGATCAGCAGCCTTCCCGCTATCAGCGCCTGCTGGCGCTTTTCGATCAGCGCATTCTGCAGGTGCTGTATCGGGGACGGGTGCGCCGGACGGTGCTGCAAAGCATACCGTTCTGGGTAGCCTCGGTGCTGACCGGGCTGGCGGCTGTGGCCTATGAGCAGGCGTTCAGCTGGGCCGAACAGATGAGCTTTCGATGGCTGCGCATACAGCCGTTGCTGGCCTTTGTGGTGATGCCGCTGGGGTTTCTGCTGGCCTGGCTGGTGGTGAAGCAGCTGGCGCCGGCCGCCCGGGGCAGCGGTATTCCGCAGGTGATGGCCGGCATTGCCCTGTCGGGCCCAACTACCCATCAGAAAACGGGCTGGCTGCTCAGCATGCGCGTGGCCATCGTTAAAGTCGTCAGCAGCGTGCTGCTGCTGCTCAGCGGGGGCGTTATTGGCCGCGAGGGACCCACCATTCAGATTTCGGCAGCCATTTTCCGGGCCATCAACCGCCTGCAACCCGTTGGGTGGCCCCAGCTCTCGCGCCAGATCGCCCTGATCACGGGCGGGGCCGCCGGGCTGGCAGCCGCGTTCAATACGCCCCTGGGCGGTATCGTCTTTGTGGTCGAAGAGCTGACCCAAACCCACATCACTCATTTCCGGACGGCGGTATTCACGGCCGTTATCATTGCCGGCATCACGGCGCAGGGCCTGCTGGGGCCTTACCTCTACCTGGGTTTTCCGGTTGTGGCCAGTTCGGGAGGCATGGTCTGGCTGGGCCTGGCCACCGTGGCCGTGGTGTGCGGCCTGACCGGGGCTGCTTTTGCTAACCTGCTGCTGGCGCTGGGCCGTTACCGGCAACGCCTTAAAACGCCGGGCCAACAGGCAGCCTGGGTTGCCGGGGGTGCGCTGCTGCTGGCTGGCCTGGCTTTTCTGATCGGCACCGACGCCATTGGCACGGGCAAAGTGCTGATCAACCGGCTGCTGTTTCAGAATCAGCACGACACACCCTGGTATCTGGGGCTGGTTCGGCTAACGGGTATGGCCGTCAGCTACAGCAGCGGGGCCGCCGGGGGTATCTTTGCCACGTCGCTCAGCGTTGGCGCCATCCTGGGCGACGCCATGGCCCGGCTGCTGCGAATCCCTATCTCCGATCATAACCTCATCATGTTGGTGGGGATGGTCAGTTTTCTGACGGGCGTGGTTCGGTCGCCGTTTACGGCGGCTATTCTGGTGCTCGAAATGACCGACCGCCACTCCGTTATTTTTCAGTTGCTGCTGGGCGGACTGCTGGCCCAGGGCGCGGCCTCGCTGCTCGACCCCGAATCGTTCTACGAGCACCTGAAAACTGGTTTTCTGCGCGAAGCCACGGCCAGGGACAAGACCGATGTACAGCCGGGCTAGTTCACTGGAACAATCGAGAACGGGGCGGGTAAGGCGTAGGTGTTTTGCGTAAGCGAACGATTAATCGGCACTCTATTCCAAGATCTATCTCAAAGGATGCCAAAGCGATGTTTGCTCGCTCGCGATCACTCTACGTGAATAGCGTTCGATCAGGAAGAAGCCACGTTACTTGAATAGGAAAGCGAACGTTTTTTGGTGAGTGTGCGGAACGTATTAGGCACAAAAAAAGCGCTTAGCCGGTAGGCTAAGCGCTTTTTGTTGGTGGGAGTTGACGGGTTCGAACCGCCGACCCTCTGCTTGTAAGGCAGATGCTCTGAACCAGCTGAGCTAAACTCCCTTTTGTCTTTCCCTCTCGTTGTCGTCGTTTGGGAGTGCAAATATAGGGTCGTAAAAAGGCGTTATGCAAGCGTTGGACGCAAAAAAAATGAAGTTTTTTCTAATTTACTGATTTCCAGTGGCCTTTTTGGGGCTATTCGAAATGCAGGTACAGCGTGACGCTGTGGGTGGTCAGGCGGTTGATACCGATGCCGGCCGCGTTGGTGGTGGGACGATACAGATTGATCAGGCCGTGGGAGAACCGCAGCTCGGGCGCGAACTTGAAAAACTCGAAAAACTGCTCGAAACCGACCCCGTATTCGACCGCCAGATCCATGGTGCCGGTGCTGAGCCGGCTTGCACCCTGCTGCTCTTTCCGCCGTACGTTGGTTTCGACGCTGAAGGCACCTCCCGCCACCAGGTACATGCGCGAGTTGTTGCGCCGTTCGGACTTGTACTTGAGCAGCAGCGGAAAATCGACCCAGGTCGATTCGCGCACTTCGGTTTTGCTGGTCCCGCCCGGGTAGGCATACTGCACCTCGCGGCTCATGAGCGATACCGACGGGGTCAGCCGCAGATCGAAGCGATCGTTAAGAAACGCATTGACCACAAAGCCCACCCGAAAGGCCGGTTTGTTGGGCGACTGAATGCTGGAGGCCGAGTCGCTGGTTAGAAAAGCCGGGCTATACCCAACCGAAAAGCGGGTGATGGGGGCGGCAAAGAAAAACCCATAATGGATGGGTTTGTCGTCGTAGCGTTCGAGGTGCTTGACCACGTACTTGTAGGCCCCCTGCGCATGCACCGACGGAGCCATTGGCCCAATCAGCAGCGACAACAGCCCCATGACGGCCGCCAAACGTCCGAAACCAGAAAAACGCATCAGGCCCGTTTGTGACCGATGTAAATTGACGCAACGCCGAACGTAAGCGGTATCCATTTGGTGTCAGTGAAGCCGGCTGCTTCGTAGATGCGCAGAAAGTCGGGACCGTCGGGGAACGCCTGCACCGATTCGGGCAGGTAGGTGTAGGCCGACGCGTCTTTACTCACCGCACGCCCGATCAGCGGCAGAATGGTGCTGGAATAAAAACCGTACAGTTGTTTAAACGGAAACTGGCGCGGGTTCGAGAATTCCAGCACCACGCACACTCCGCCAGGGCGGGTTACGCGGTGCATATCCGTCAGTCCTTTCTGCAGATTCTCGAAGTTACGCACCCCAAAGGCAACGATGACAGCGTCGAAATCATTGTCTGGCAGGGGCAAACCTTCCGAATCGCCCGAGCGCATCTCGATAATCTGGTCGAAACCGCGCTTCTTCATTTTCTCGCGCCCAACGGCCAGCATGCCCTCCGAAATATCCATGCCAACAATGCGCTCGGGTTTCAGGGCGAGGGCCTCGATGGCGAAATCGCCGGTGCCGGTGGCAATGTCGAGGATCCGTTTGGGCGACCGGGGGGCGAGGGCTTTGCGTAGTTCGCGGATGGCCCGTTTGCGCCACAAAATGTCGATACCACCGCTGAGCACATGGTTGAGCAGATCGTATTTGGGCGAAATACTGTCGAACATTTCGGCGACCTGCTCGCGCTTGGAGGTGTCTTTATCTTTGTAGGGTACAACGGCCATAAGAAACAGGGAAAGAATACGGTAGCCAGCGGGCTGCCGATGGTGTTGCCGCTCGGCCGGGCCCGGGTTTGGTTGCTTATTGACCTGCCTAACAGCACGTGAACCGCGAAAGTTTGCGAATGCAGCAGCGGGTGCGTAGTTTTCAAAATCGGCCCCTTTACTGCCGGCCGCCCCGACAGCATCCGGGCTGCCGGCCATACCTGTGCACGGGTCCGGACCGTGTCCCGGCTGGCCGTGTGCACAAACCTCTTTGGACCAACAACCTGACTCCCGCATGATTCGTCTCCTTGTACCAGCCCTCTTTGCCGCTTCGGTCGCTCAGGCCCAGACCGCGCCAACCAACCAGCCCCTGCCGCCGGCGGTTCAGAAGTTGCACGGGCGGGTGCTGACGCTCGATACCCACGCCGATGCACCCATTAATATGCAGAAGCCGGGCTTCGACGTGGGCGTAACGCACGATACGAAACGCGATCAGTCGCAGATCGATTTCCCGCGGATGAAAGCGGGGGGGATGGATGCGATGTTTTTTGCGGTCTATACCTCACAGGGGCCGCGAACGCCCGAAGGCCATGCCGAAGCCAAACGCAATGCCCTTAATCAGTTCGATCTGATTCATAAGGCGCTGAAAAAATACCCTGATCTGGCCGAGCTGGCGCTGACCCCGGCCGATGCCTACCGTATTCAGAAGGCTGGCAAACGGGCGGTGTTTATCGGGATGGAAAACGGTTATCCCGTCGGCAGCGACCTGGCCATGCTCAAAACGTATTATGACCTGGGCTGTCGCTACATCACGCTCACCCACTTTGCCAACAACCTGATCGGCGACTCCTCGACCGACCCCGATGGACCGATCTACGGGGGGCTGAGCCCATTTGGCAAGCAGGTGGTGCCCGAAATGAACCGGCTCGGCATCCTGATCGACGTGTCGCATGTGGCCGACAGCACGTTCTACGATGCGCTGGCGCTCTCCAAAGCACCCGTTATTGCGTCGCACTCGAACTGCAGGGCGTTATGCGATTTTCCGCGCAATATGACCGACGATATGATCCGGGCCATTGCCGCCAAAGGGGGCGTGGTACAAGTGAACTTCGTGAGTGACTACCTCAAAAAACCGTCGGATGCGTTTCGGGCGGCCAAAACCAAAATCCGGATGGCGCGGGTCGGTAAGGTTCTGACGCCGGCGATGGAAGCCCGCCTGCAGGCCGAAAGCGACTCGCTGGCTAAAGTCTTCGCGCCCGAACGGGCCAGCCTCTCCGACATTGCCGACCACATCGACCACATTGTGAAGCTGGTCGGGATCGACCATGTGGGCATCGGCTCCGACTTCGATGGGGGTGGGGGTGTCAACGGGCTCGAAGATGTAAGCCAGATTGGCAACCTCACCGCCGAACTGGTGCGCCGGAAGTACACCGAAGCCGACATCGCCAAAATCTGGGGCGGTAACCTGCTGCGCGTGCTGGGTCAGGCGAGGGTGGAGTAAGGGGGTTGGTTTACGGGGTATTCAGTTTACGGTTTTCCGTCCTTGTGTTTGAACAAGTGCCACCTGGGACTGATGGGTACTTTACGTTGTCTTAGACTGAAAACTAAAAACCGAATACCGTAAGCCGTTTTTTATGTCCCCCGATGTTGTGTTCAAACTCGTAAATGCGCTGGTGCTGCCGCAGTGGCTGCTGATGGCGGTGGCTCCGCGCTGGGCGGTTACCCGCTGGCTCGTACGGTCGTACCTGATTCCGGTCTGCCTGGCGGTGGTTTATATTCGTTACCTGCTCAGCGGTGGCCCCGTGGATGTGGCGGCCTTCGCGTCGTTGTCGGGCCTGACCCGGCTGTTTGCGCAGGGGGGCGAGGGGGTGATGCTGGCCGGCTGGGTGCATTACCTGGCCTTCGATCTGGTGGCGGGATCGTTTGTGCTACAGGATGCGCAGGACAAACAGATTCCGCACGGCTTTATTTTGTTGCCGCTTTTTTTCTGCTTCATGCTGGGCCCGGTTGGGCTGCTGCTTTACTGGCTCATCCGAACGGTACGCACCCGGGCGCTGTCAATCTAACCGTTTACCCCCTGCACCATGGCCGGCTGGATTACCACCCTGCGCACCCGCAATACGGTGCTCTACACGTTTGGCCTGCTCAGCCTGCTGGCGGGCCTGGGCTTTATCGGCGTGGCGCTGGTCAGGCCGCAGCCGCTACTGGGCGTCAACGCCTTCTACAAACCCGTTAAGTTCTTTATCTCGACCACGGTGTTTTGTTGGTCGATGGGCTGGTTTACGGGCCTGCTGCCGCAGCGCCGGTCGGTGCGTATCTACAGCTGGGTGGTTGTCAGTACGCTCGCATTCGAACTAATTGTCATTGCCGGGCAGGCCACCCTCGGTAAAATCTCCCATTTCAACATCAGTACCCCGGTCGACGGGGCGCTTTTTTCGCTGATGGGGATCGCTATCACGGTATTGACCGGCTGGACGCTCTACATCGACTACCTGTTTTTCCGGACGAGCCCAACCGACGGGGCCACGGGCTATTGGTGGGGAATTCGGCTGGGCATACTGCTGTTTGTGGTGTTCGCCTTCGAGGGGTTTCTGATGGCTACGCGGCTGAGCCACACGGTGGGCGCGCCCGACGGCGGGCCGGGCCTGCCCCTGCTGAACTGGAGCACCGCCCACGGCGACCTGCGGGTGGCGCATTTTTTTGGTATGCATGCCCTGCAACTGTTGCCGCTGCTGGGCAATTACGTAGCGCGTCGGCCGGCACAACTCGTTGGGCTGGCCGTAGCTTACCTACTGCTGGTGAGCTGGCTGCTGGTACAGGCGCTGGGCGGATTGCCGGCCGTTCGGGTATAAAAAGGGGCAAAAACCACGGTTTTCGCCCCTTTTCAGCTGTCTGACACCGAATGCCTTAAGCCATTTCGATAAATAACTGGTCGGCTGTCCGTCGTACTTTCGTGGCGTTGGCCAGATAGTCCTTCTCGGCATCACGGTAGCCCAATACCAGCAGCACCACGCTGTGCAGGCCTTTTTCGCGCAGACCCAGCAGTTCGTCGAGCGCGTCAGCGTTGAAGCCTTCCATGGGCGTAGCATCGACCTGTTCGGTAGCCGCAGCAACCATGGCTGTACCCAGCGCAATGTAGGCTTGCCGCGCTGCCCATTCGGCGCGGGCTTCGGGCGTGCGGGTAAGCAACGCGCCCTTGATCGAATCGGCAAACGGAGTCAGCGATTCAACTGTGGTTTGACGGGTATCGGCAATGAGCTTGATATAGGCATCGATCTGCTCCGCTTCGATAGCAGTCCAGGACGCAAAAACCAGTACGTGCGAACCCTCCACGATCTGGGGCTGGGGGCAGGCTTTCTCGTGAATTTGCCCCCGCAGCTGGTGGTTATCGATCACCAGCACGTTGTAAGGCTGCAGGCCTACTGATGAAGCCGACAGACGAATGGATTCCAGAATGGTGTCTACTTTCTCGGCCGGCACCGGCTCTCCATTCATCTTTTTAGCGGCATAGCGCCAGTTGAGTGCGTCAATCAATTCCATGGTTGTATGTATGTTAATGGTTGCAATGAGTAATGTGAGCAGAAAGTCTGCGGAGCTGATCAGCAGCCTGCTCCGTCGAGTCCGCAGGCGTCACCGGCGGCCGACAGATCGGTCAGAGCCGGGCGGGTCTTTTCAAATTCGCCCCAGGCTGTTTCGAGTGCCTTCAGAAACGTTTCGGGCTGTTGCGCCCCCGAAACCGCATAGCGCTGGTTGAGCACGAAAAACGGAACACCCCGCACGCCCACCTGCTGCGCTTCGTAAATGTCGCGGCTCACGGTATCGGCAAACTGGTCGCTGTTGAGCACGGCCGTGATGGCCTCGGCGGGCAGACCTACGTCGGTGCCCAGCTCTACCAGCGTAGCGTGGTCGGCAATATTGCGACCTTCGGTGAAGTAAGCTTTGAACAGCCGCTCTTCCATGGCATCGCCCAGTCCGTGCTGGTTGGCCAGCTTACTCACCCGGTGGGCATCCCACGAGTTGGCCACAACGGACTTACTGAAATCGTAAGACAGGCCTACCTGACGGGCCATGTCGGTTACCTGCTCGGTAATCTGGTTTGCCTGTTCGAGGCTCCAGCCTTTCGATTCGGCCAAATAGGCAACGGTCGACTTGGTCGGGTCGGTAACGAGGTCGGGGTTCAGCTGGAAGCTTTTCCAGGTTACCCGAATCTGCTCGCGCTGGGGAAACTGAGCGAGCGCCTGTTCGAACTTTCGTTTGCCGATGTAGCAAAAGGGGCACATCACATCACTCCAGATGTCAACGTCCATTGGTTTATTCGGTTAAGGAGCCTGCGCTCCGTCGATGAACTGACTAACAACCTTATGATTGCTAACAGTGTTAGTAAAAACGCAAAAAAATTCAGCGCGTCAGCGCCTTGACGAAACTACCAACGGCATCCTGCAGCACCAGCAGCCCCATGGCTTCGTCGCCCGGATGCCGGTCGATCATGCGAATCGATACCAGCCCGTGCAGCAATGACCAGTAGGTCTGGAACTTCAGGTGTACATTGGTGCAGTCGATCGCGGCACCGTCCTGCGCCATAACCTGCCCAATCAGGCCCATAACGACCTCGCCAAACTGGCGCATCTCGGTCACCTGGATCGCCTGCTCACAGGTTGGTATGCCCAGCCCAAACATGAGCTGGTAGTACGCCTGGTTGTTGAACGCAAACTGCCAGTACGCTTCGCCGATGCGTTCGAGCTGCTCGGCTGGCAACAGCAATGGATCGGTTTCGGCGTTGATAGCGGCCAGCAGCCGGCTGAAGCCTTCGCGCGTAAACTCCATCAAAATGGCGTCTTTGCTGTCGAAGTGGCTGTAAATGACTGGCACGCTGTATTCGATGGCATCGGCAATCTTACGAATCGACAGCGACGACCAGCCTTCGGCCAGTACCTGCTGCCAGGCGGCCGTCAGGATACTGTGCCTGACTTCTTCCTTTTGCCGTTGTCTACGTTCCAGAATGCCCATTCGGTGTGGTGTTCGCTTTTATAACAGTGTTAACTTTAGTGGGCTCTGATTAGTTCCCGTTACAGGTATCTGTCATTGATACTGAAAATAACTTATGATTATCAGGCTGTTACAGACAGTCTACGTCGATCACGATACTGACCTGCCGCAACCCTTTATCGGTCAGAATATCGTTGATGCGTTCCTGCATGAAAGCTTTCACGGCCTTGATATTCACCTTGTCGCGCTCGAGTTTGATCAGAATATCGAACAGAAACTGGTTGCGGATACGCTCGACCAGCGGTTCTTCGGGCCCCAGTACGCGGCTGCTGCCCAGGGCATCGGTCAGTTCGGTGGCCAGCCGTTCGGCCGCCTGCTGGCTGATGCGCTTGTCGGTGTGCCGAACAGTGAGCTTGATCAGGCGCGAAAAAGGCGGGTAGTTAAAATCCTGCCGCTCCTGAATTTCCTCGTCGTAGAGCCCTTTGTAGTCGTTCTGGATGATTTTCTGCAGAATGGATTGCTGCGGGTTCGCCGTCTGAATCAGCACCGTACCCTGCCGGCCTGCCCGCCGGCCCGCCCGCCCGCTTACCTGCGTCAGCATCTGAAACGAGCGTTCGGTGGCCCGGAAGTCGGGGAAGTGAATCAGCCGGTCGGCGTCGAAAATACCGACCAGACTAACGTTATCGAAATCGAGGCCCTTGGTAATCATCTGCGTGCCCACCAGAATATCGACGTTGCCCGTCTCGAATTCCTGAATAATCTGCTGATAGGCGTTTTTGGCCCGGGTGGTATCGAGGTCCATCCGCAGCACTTTCGAATCGGGAAAAAAGAGCTGAAGCTGGTCTTCGAGTTTTTCGGTACCGAAGCCAATGGTTTTGACTTTGGTGGAACCGCAGGCAGGGCACAGACGCGGTACTTCTTCCTTGTGGCCGCAGTAGTGACAGCGTAGTTCGGCCGCCCGCTGGTGGTAAGTGAGACTAACAGCACAGTTGTTACACTCGGCAGTCCAGTCGCAGTCTTCACACTGCAGGTAGGGCGAGTAGCCGCGCCGGTTCTGAAACAGGATGCTCTGCTGCCGACGCTCGAGGTTGTTTTCCAGAGCCGTCAGCAGGGCCGATGAAAACTCCTGCTTCATGGTTTTCTGATTTTTCTCGCGCTTGGTATCGACCAGCCGGATGTCGGGCAGGGTAGCGTCGCCGAACCGGTGGAACAGCTCCACCAGCCCGTAGCGGCCCTGTTTGGCCTGGTAGTAGGTTTCGAGGGCGGGCGTGGCCGAGCCGAGCAGTACTTTGGCCTGCTGCCACTGGGCCAGCATAATGGCCACGTCGCGGGCGTGGTAGCGTGGAGCGGGGTCGTGCTGCTTGTAGGATGTTTCGTGCTCCTCGTCGACGATAATCAGGCCGAGGTTATCGAACGGCAGAAAGACCGCCGACCGCACCCCCACCACGAACTGGTATTGCCCCGACACTACCCCTTTCCAGACTTCGACCCGCTCGTTGTCGGAAAACTTGGAATGGTAGATGCCCATTTTGTCGCCAAACACGCGCTGAAGCCGAACCACGATCTGGGTGGTCAGGGCAATTTCGGGCAGCAGATACAGCACCTGCGAACCACCACCCAGTGCCTGCTGAATCAGGTTGATGTAGACCTCGGTTTTGCCGCTGCCCGTGATGCCGTGGAGCAGCACCACATTCTGCTGCTCGAACTGCGCCAGAATCTCGTCCGACGCGCGTTGCTGATGCTCGGTCAGGCGAATTTCGGCAGTGGCCGTGATGGTATCGGCAAAGCGGGGCTGAATGACCTCGAACGTTTCGAAAACCTGGTTTTTGATCAGCGTGGCCAGCGACGACTGCGACAGCTCATCGTCCTGATTGAGCAGGGTTTTGTCGAGGCCTTTCTCGTTCAGTTCGGGGCTGCGCTGCAGCGGCACGTGGCTAAGGTAGCGCATGAGCACCTCCTGCTGTTTGGGCAGTTTTTCGAGTCGTTGCAGCAGGATCAGCAGCTGGTCGCGGTTTTCATAGATCCGGTTGAGCCTGATCTTGCGCACCATCTTGGGAATGTATTTTTCCTTGACCTCCTCAAACACGATCACGGCTTTCTTGCCCACCAGCGATTTGATAAGCGCCGGCACGTTGGTGCCCTCGCCCGCCAGCCGCCCCAGCTCGTCGTAGGAGAGGGCGGGGTGCTTTTTAAGCTCCGTCAGCAGCACCTCTTCCAGCTCGGTCAGCAGCTCGGGGTAGTCGAAATCGGGGTTGAACTGCACCTTCGACTGACTCGATATTTTCAGGCCCGACGGCAGGGCGATGTTCATCACATCGCCGATGCTGCACATGTAGTACGCAGCCATCCAGCGAAACAGTTCGAGCTGGTAACCCGTCACGAGGGGGTATTCGTCGAGCAGTTCGCTGATGTAGCGGGCCTGATAGGCAGTCGGGGGGGAGTTATGGAGCCGTGCCACCACGGCGGTCATCACGCGGCTGTTGTTTTTGCCAAAGGGCACAATAACCCGCGCGCCAATCTTGACCAGTTCGGCCATGGCACGGGGCACGCGGTAGGTAAATAGCTTCGGAACGGGTATGGGCAGAATCAGGTCGGCAAAGACGGTAACTTCGTCGGTGTCGGGAACTGAAAAAAGCGAATAAGACTGGTTTTCCACGAATTGAGTGCGGGCGGTACGTCAGGTAAATATACAGAAAACGCCCCGGAGCCCCCGCTAATTCCAGCACCGGCAAAAAAGAGTCGGGGGCATAAATCAGCGCAACCGTATCTGCCTTCGGCGGTACGAAAAAAACGGAATTCCTTGATCGGTATCTCAGGTCGCCACCCGGCCAGAATGCTGTTGGGTGCTGAATAATATAATTTCGGGCTGTTACAAACCTTTGCAAATACATTGCTTGTTATGACCGCGTATAACCTGGGTAATCAAGCAGATCAACTAGACAATGACTGAGAATCAGCAACCGTACGACGTACTGATAGTGGGGGGCGGTCCCTGCGGCCTGGCGGCTGGCATCGAAGCCGTGAAAGCCGGCCTGTCGCACCTGATTCTGGAAATGGGGAGCCTGACCGAATCGATCCGGCAGTACCCGCGCCGGATGCGGTTTTTCTCGACAGCCGAGAATATCGAGATCGGCGGCCTGCCATTTCCTATCTCGGGGGTGAAGGCCGGGCGCGACGAAGCCCTGCAGTACTACCGCAAAGCGGCTGCCTACTATAACCTGAACTTCAAGCTGTTTCAGCAGGTCGACCGGGTCGATAAGGTGGGCGACCTCTTTACGGTCGTAACGACGGCGGGCGATACCTATCAGGCGCGCCGGGTAATTATGGCGACGGGCTATTTTACCCGCCCCCGCTGGCTGAACATTCCGGGCGAAAATCGGCCCCACGTGTCGCATTACTACGACGAGCCGTTCAAATATTCGTTTACGAACGTGGTCATTATCGGCGGCTCCAACTCAACGGTCGAAGCGGCACTGGAACTGTATCGCCACGATGTTAACATCACGGTGGTGCACCGGGGCGACGACTTCCGCAGCACGGTGAAATACTGGCTTGTTCCCGACGTGAAAAACCGGGTGAAGGAAGGCAAAATCAACACCCGGTTCGACTCGGTGGTGACGGAGATCGGTGAAAAAACCGTCACGGTGCATAACCTCAAAACGGGCGAAGAAACACAGCTGCCGGCCGATTTTGTGCTGGTGCTGACAGGCTACATCCCCGACGCCGATTTGCTGCGTCGCTGTGGCATCGAACTCGATCCGCTCACGCAGGTACCGGTCTACAACAAGGAAACGTTCGAAACCACGGTGCCGGGCCTCTACGTCTGTGGCACCGTAATGGCGGGTATTTACACGGAAAAGGTGTTTATCGAGAACGGCCGCGAACACGCGCAGGCTATCATCGACCACATTATGGGCCGCGACATTCACCAAGTGAAAGAGCTGATTCAGCGTATCTGATTTTTCAGGCAGGGTTGCTAATTTTTTGACAGGGGTACGGCCGTCCACCCGGGCGTGGGCGGATTGGCAGGGTTTTATTGGCTGCATAAACCGATAAGACAGATATTGCAGCGTTGTGCGTGTTTTTTGGGGTTACGTCCGAACTTCGGTTCGGGCCGGCCTCCTGAAAAAAAACCGGCTAATCCGCCCGGCGGCCCGGCCATAATCCTGTCTGCAATGCCTATACGCCCGCTTATTCTGGCCCTGCTGCTCTCGCTTAAAGCGGTAGCCCAGCAACAGCCTGCCAACGACTGGACCAACCGCTACTGGACGGCCAAATGGATTACCCCGCCCGGTGTGTCGGGTCGTCAGTACGGCATCTATCACTTCCGCAAAACCCTCGACCTGGCGCAGAAACCCAGTCGTTTCGTCGTGCACGTCTCGGCCGACAACCGGTATCAGCTGTTCGTAAACGGAAAGCGGGTGGCCTTGGGACCGGCCCGCAGCGATCTGCAGCACTGGTACTACGACACCATTGATCTGGGTCCGTTTCTGCAGGCGGGCCGCAACGTGCTGGCTGCCCAGGTCTGGAACATGGGCGATGGTACGCCCGTCGCGCAGGTAAGCTACCAGACGGGCTTTATCGTGCAGGGCGACGGCGCTGCCGAAGCCGCTGCCAACACCGACAACAGCTGGAAAAGCTACCAGAACCCCGCTTATTCGCCGATTAAAAACGACATTCCCAAGCTGCGCACCTACATCGTGGTGGGCGATGGTGACCGGGTCGACGGAGCCCGGTACCCGTGGCGGTGGGAGCAACCCGACTACGACGAAACGGCCTGGAAACCGGCGCAGGCGCTCTGGTTTCAGGCCAAACCCCGTGGCTTTGGCACCGATGGGAACTGGCAGCTGGAACCCCGCCCCATACCCATGATGGAGGAGCGGCCCATTCGACTGGCAGCGGTTCGGCGCACCGAAGGCGTAACGGTGCCCGCTGCGTTTCTGGCTGACGGTAGCCCCGTAACCATCCCGGCCAGCACCACCGCCACGCTATTGCTCGATCAGGGACACCTCACCAATGCGTATCCGGAACTGACCGTGAGCGGGGGGAAGGGCGCGCTGGTAACCCTGACGTATGCCGAAGCGCTGGTCGACGCGGCCGGTAAAAAAGGCAACCGCAACGAGGTAGACGGTCGGCGCGTGGTGGGATTCGACGATCAGTTTCTGGCCGATGGCAGCGACCGACGCCTGTTTCGGCCGCTGTGGTTCCGCACCTACCGTTATTTGCAGCTGCGGGTCGAAACCGGCGCAGAACCGCTGCGGATCGACGAGCTGACGGGGCAGTTTACGGGCTACCCGTTTGCCGAAAAAGCCCGTGTCGCTACCAGTGATTCGGGCCTGTCGGCGCTGTGGGAGGTGGGCTGGCGTACGGCCCGGCTCTGCGCGGGCGAAACGTACTACGATTGTCCCTACTACGAGCAACTGCAATACACGGGCGACACCCGCATTCAGGCGCTGATTTCGCTCTACGTGTCGGGCGACGACCGGCTGATGCGCAAAGCTATTTCCGATTACGACCATAGCCGGTTCAGCGACGGTCTGACCCAAAGCCGGTACCCCTCGGCCGATTTTCAGGTAATACCCACGTTTTCGCTGTTCTGGGTCTGCATGCTCCACGACTACTGGATGCACCGCCCCGACGATGCGTTTGTGAAATCGATGCTGCCGGGTATGCTGGCGGTACTGAACTGGCATGAGGAACGGCTCGACAAGGGCGGTATGAACGGCCCCCTGAGCTGGTGGAACTTCGTCGACTGGTCGAGCTGGAAAGGCGCGCAGGCCGAAACGGCGGGGGGCGTGCCGGCAGGAGCCCGTACCGGCGGGTCGAGCATACTGACGCTGCAGCAGGCCTATACCTACCGGCGGGCCGGCGACCTGCTGGCCCATTTCGGGCAGAACGAACGGGCCGAACACTACCGCGAACTGGCGCGTCGGCTCACCAAAGCGACCTACGCCCGCTGTTACGATGCCGGACGAGGCCTTTTTGCCGATACGCCGGCCAAGACGACGTTTAGCCAGCACGCCAATATCCTGGCCGTACTGACCGATGCCCTGCCAGCGGCTCAGCAACCGGCGCTGCTGCAGAAAACCATTGCCGATACCAGTCTGACGCAGGCGACATTTTATTTCAAGTTCTATCTGTTCGAAGCCATGCACAAGGCCGGCCTAGGCAACCAGTTTATCGGGCAATTAAAACCGTGGCGCGACATGCTGGCCCTGGGCCTGACCACGTTTGCCGAAAACCCCGAGCCAACCCGCTCCGACTGCCACGCCTGGAGTGCTTCGCCCCTCTATGAACTGCTGGCAACAACCTGCGGCATTCGGCCCGCCGAGCCCAATTTCAAAAGCGTTCGGATCGAACCGGCGTTCGGTGCACTCAGCACGGTGTCGGGTCGCATGCCGCACCCGGCTGGCGAAATCGCCGTGCAGTTTCGGAAAACACCCGCCGGTGGCCTCACCGGCACCGTTACGCTGCCGGCCGGCCTGACGGGCACCCTGCGCTGGAACGGCAAAGCGATGCCCCTGAAAGCCGGTGCTCAGCCCGTAACCCTTTAGAGCCGGACTGCACCGACAATCTGCTGGTTGTCGGTGCGCTGCACGTAGAGGAGTACGGCCAGCTGATCGGGAGCGAGGTCGCCGGGGAGGGGAAGTGTAATCCGGCCTTCCGGCGAAGCCGCTACGCTGCTGAATTGCCGGACCACGTTGCTGTTGACGAGCGTTCGACCGCCGTTCTCACCGGATTGTACCACCGTGCGGGCCTGTTGCTGCACCACGGCCACGTTGACCCGGTAAGGCCCGCTGACCGAGAGGGTGTACTGCACCATCAACTGACGGGCCGACCGGTTCATCCGGCCGCCGATACCCACAAACGTTGTTGCCGGTTGCTGCTGGATGTGCTGAATGGCCGTTTCGATGCGACTCTGCTGACTGCCCACGAAATCCTGCCGGCCGTTGATGATGAGCTGGGGTGTGTAGGTCTGGGTGTGCAGCAGGCGGTTGTATTGCTGTTGGCGCTGTGTAAACAAAGGCTGGCTAAACGGGTCGCGCCAGCCCAGGCGGTTCCAGTAATCGACGTGAAAGGATAGCCCGTAAACGGCCTGGCCTGAAGCCGACGCCCGTTCGGTTAGCTGCTGCAGCACCCGGTCGGCCGCGGGGCAGCTCGAACAGCCCTGGGAGGTGAATAGCTCAAGCACAACGACCGGCTGGGCCGTTGGCCGGCTGGCTGGTTTCGGGCTGCCGAAAAGACCGGCGAGGAGTATCAGCAGTAGCATACGTCTGTTCGGTGTAACGATATGAACGGTAATGGTGCCGGCATACTCAGGTGTATCCGGCAACGAATGGGCAGACCCGATCAAAACGGATCGAGCCCGTTATAAGCCCACGTAGTAGTCGTAGCCCCGCTCGGCCCAGAAGTCGCGCGGACGTTCATCGGCGAAGAACATCCGGCCGATGCGTTTGAGGTTTTTTACCCCGTACTTAACCGGAATGATGAGTCGGAGGGGCGCGCCGTGCGGGGCCGTGATGGGCTGTCCATTCAGTTCGTAGGCCAGCAGGGTCTGCGGGTGAAGCGCACTGGCCATGTCGATCCCCACATAGTACCCTTTGTCCGGTGTTTCCAGGCCTACATGGTGGTAAAGATCGTCGGCGTTGTCGGCGCTGGGGGCGTTGCCGCTGCGGGTGCCCAGCTTATAGGCCGCCAGGAAATCGGCCAGACGGGCGCCACCCCAGTGCTGTACCTGGCTCCAACCCTCGATGCACTTGAATTCATAGATGATCTCATGCTTCGGCAGCGCCCTGATCGCGTCGATGGACAGCTGCAGCGATGGCGCACCCGGCCGGTCGACCTGGAGTTGCCAGTTGTCGGGAATGGGTTTTTTAATGCCTTCATAGCCATTAACCCGGGCCTTGCGAACGGCTTCGCTGCGGACAAAGGTAGGCACCAGGTGATCGTTGCTGAAGTACGTCTGGCCCACGGTTTCGTTGGCGTTGAGCACCGACCGCAGCGGCTGCCGGATGCCGAGGGCGTTGGGGCTGCGCCGGATGTACTCGTACACACCAAACGGCACGGTGGCCGCCAGCGCGAACAGGCCAAAGGCCTGCAACGTTTTTCGGCGCGTTACCGACTCGGGAAGGTCTTCTTCGGGGAGGTTGGGTTCTGGGTTGAGGCTCATGACAGGGCGGGTTGGGTAGGCGTAACCGGATCCGTTTCGGGGGTATCGGCGGGGGCTGGGCGTTCGGGATCGGCAGGCTTCACGACGTCGAAGCCCGTTACCATCGACTGGAAATTGTGCCATCCCGCCCGGATTACCTGCGCTACGTGAATCAGGAAAAACAGCACATAACCCAGCGTCAGGATAAAATGCTCGAGCCGGGCGGCTTTGTAGCCACCCAGCAGGGTAGTCAGCCAGGCGATCTGAACCGGCTTGTAGATGGCAAAACCCGTCAGGACCGAGCCTGCACCCATAAGCATAACGGAGAAGTAAGCGATTTTCTGCGCGCCGTTGTACTTGATGAAAGGCGGCTGGGTTTTGCGCAGGCCCAGATCGTAGGCCGTTACCTGAATGGCTTCGCGAAACGAGTGTCGGTTTGGCACCAGATGCCGCCATTCGCCCGACAGAAACGTATAGCCCACGTAGAGCAGCCCGTTGCCGATAAAAAGCCACATAAACACCCAGTGCCAGGCCATACCTTCGGCCAGTCGGAACGGCACGTTCAGGAATTTGTAGAACCCATCGGGGAAGAACGAAATCACGTAAGCGCCAAACTCGATCTTGTAGGGGTCGTAGGCCCAGTAAATCAGCAGGCCGCTCCAGATCATAACGAACAGCACTGGAAAATTGATCCAGTGAAACCAGCGGATAGCCAGTGGATGCTTGTGAACGATGCGCTTCGATGGCATAACAGGGCCGTGTTACAGGTAAGTGGGTTCGTTACCGAACGACTAAGTTCAGGAATATATACGCAACCTGGTAGCCGTCAGACTGGTTTGTCGGTGGGCCTGTTGGGAACCCGGAAATCGCGCCGGCCCGCTTACTTTTGCAATCTGTATTATTCCTTCATCCGATATGATTCTAAAAACCATTGACGTAGGCCCGTTTAAACTCGATGGGGGGGCTATGTTTGGGGTCGTGCCCAAAACGATCTGGCAGAAAACCAACCCCGCCGATGACCGCAATCTGTGCGAATGGGCGCTGCGCTGCCTGCTGATCGAAGACGGCAACCGGCTGATGCTGGTCGACACGGGAACCGGCGACAAGCAATCGGAGCGCTTTTTTGGCTTCTACGATCTTCCCAACGGCAAAACCCTCGCGGGTGCCATCGAGCAGGCTGGCTATAGCCCGACCGAGATAACCGATGTGCTGCTGACACACCTGCATTTCGACCATGCCGGGGGGGCGGTACACTATGCCGATGCCGCCCGGACCAAACTGACTCCCGCCTTTGGCAACGCCGAGTACTGGGTGCACAGCGGGCAGTGGAACTGGGCCATGAACCCCAACCCCCGCGAGCGGGCTACCTACCTGAGCGAAAATCTGCTGCCCCTGCAGGAAAGCGGGCAACTGCGTTTCTGCGATCGGCAGCAGCCACCTATCGGCGGGCTGGAGCTGATGTATGTGGATGGGCATACCGAAAAAATGACGCTGACTAAACTGGCGTACGCCGGCCGAACGTTACTCTTCTGTGCCGATCTGATTCCGTCGGCTTCTCACGTGCCGGTGCCCTACGTAATGGGCTACGACATTCGGCCGATGGTGGCCATGACCGAGAAAGAGCAGTATCTGGAGCAGGCTGTCGATCAGGACTGGATTCTGGTGTTCGATCATGATCCGTACGTGGAGGCTGCTACCGTGGAGCGGACCGAAAAAGGGATTCGCATCAAACAGAAAGGCAGTCTGGTCGAGTTACTATAGAAGTGCCCGCAGCTGGCAACTGGTATCGGGCACCAACGCCGTTATTGCTGGATAGCTATGAACATTGGGTTGGTTTTATCGGGTGGTGGGGCCCGGGGTATTGCGCACCTGGGCGTGATCAAGGCCCTGCAGGAAATGGGTATCGGCTTCAGCCAGCTGTCGGGAACGAGTGCGGGGGCCATTGCCGGCGCGCTGATTGCCCAGGGCTACTCGCCCGACGAGAGTCTGAAATTAATCGAATCGTCGTCGTTTATGCGCCACCTGCGCCCGGCCTGGAACCGGATGGGCCTGCTGCGACTCGACACGGCTATCGACCTTTATCGTAAATACATTCCCCACGATTCGTTCGAAGGGCTGCAGATTCCGCTGCACGTGGTGGCGGTCGATCTGCTTGGGGGCTGCCAGGTGCTGTTCGAGTCGGGCGAGCTGATCCGGCCGGTGCTGGCGTCGTGTTGCCTGCCGGGTATTTTCGAGCCCCTGCTCATCAACAAGCGGCAGTACATCGACGGCGGGGTACTCAACAACCTGCCCCTCGAATGCATCGAAGATAAAGTCGACTTTATTGTGGGCTCGCACTGCAACCCGTTTGGCATGGCCAAGCCCATCCGGTCGATGCGGGGTG
This sequence comes from Spirosoma luteolum, assembly GCF_054778875.1. Taxonomy (NCBI): domain Bacteria; kingdom Pseudomonadati; phylum Bacteroidota; class Cytophagia; order Cytophagales; family Cytophagaceae; genus Spirosoma; species Spirosoma luteolum. The sequence continues at coordinate 331,014 of NZ_BAAGZE010000023.1, read as the reverse complement.
TAATCGAGCGCAGCCTGATTCTGGCCGTACAGAGCAAAACCCGTGACAAGTTCAGTCGGTGCGACGTGGTGATCGAACCGCCCGACCTGGTCGGTTATAGCCCTACCGACGTAAGCAAGGCGCGGGAGCTGTTTCGGATCGGCTACCAGTATGCCCGCTCGCAGCGGGCTGTTATTGAACAGGCCCTGCAAACCCATTCGTCGCCCTGATGACGACAGGCTGGTGCTACTGGCTGGTGCGCCGACCCGGATGGGTCGGCGCACTTTTTTTTAACATGGTATAACTACTTAGTTTTGTTCTGGCTGCATTATGGCGTTAAAAAACAGTCGGTCTTTTGATAGGATTAATCGCATAAGGAATATAAAACAGAATATAACATTACTATTTTGGTCTATAGCAGAAGAAAAAAATGCGCTTAAATGACAGGGCGATTTTTTATTTAATGGCCAGTAGTCTTATTTTCGGCCGTTCATCGTGTCTGTTTAACCTAAAACAAACGAGTCTATGAAAGTAATTTTACTGGTGAGTCTATGGCTGGTATGCTCAATCGGAGCACCGGCGTGGGCTCAGGATCGGACCATTACGGGGCGGGTCGTCTCAGCCGAAGATGGGAGTGCCATGCCGGGGGTGTCGATCGTATTGAAAGGAACGTCGCGGGGCGCCAATACCGATGCCAACGGGACGTATTCGATTGTCGCCCCGAGCAACGGGGGCGTGCTGGTCTACAGTTTCGTGGGGTCGGCCAGCCAGGAAGTAGAAATCGGTAACCGCTCGGTTATCGACATTAAACTCATCAACGACTCGAAGCAGCTGGGCGAAGTGGTCGTAACGGCCCTCGGTATCCAGCGCGAGAAAAAAGCGCTGGCCTACGCAACGGCTAACCTCAAGGGCGATTACCTGCAGCAGCGTTCGGAGCCCGATCCGCTGCGCGCCCTGTCGGGCAAGGTGCCGGGTGTAAACATTACCTCGGGCGGGGGCGCACCGGGGCAGGCTACCAAAATTAACATTCGCGGCAATACCTCCTTCACGGGTAACAACCAGCCCCTCTTCGTCGTCGACGGGATTCCGTTCGACAACTCGTCGAACAGTGCCGGATCGAGTTTTGCCAACAACAGCGTTGTCTCGAACCGGGCCTACGATATCGACCCGAACAACATCGAAGCCATGACGGTGCTGAAAGGTGCGGCTGCGTCGGCGCTGTACGGTTCGCGGGGTGCCAATGGGGTAATCGTGATTACCACCAAATCGGGCAGCAAGAGCGCCAAAAAAGGGTTGGAAGTAACCTACAACGGATCGTACTCGGTTGAGAAGATTTCCACCATTCCCGACTATCAGAACACGTATTCGCAGGGTTCGAACCAAACCTACAACGGAGGCTTTATTGGCAACTGGGGTACGGTAATGCCCTCGGAGGTCGATCGTATCAACCAGCAGCTGGGTTTCAACCGGTACTCGAAAACCATTGTCGATGGCTATCCCGAAGGCACGGTACCAAACCCGGTCGTAGGGGTTCCCTACACGGCCGCGCGCTACAAATCGGTGTTTCCCGAACTGCTCGACGCCAATGGCAATGCACTGCCGGTGCCACTGCAGGGCTACGATATCATCGGCGGCTTTTTCCGGCAGGGTAGCGTAATCGAAAACAGTATCAACATCAGTTCGACCGGCGACAAAACGTCGCTCAACGCCGGGGTATCGCGTACGACCAACAACGGAATTATTCCTAACTCGTACTCGAACCGGACATCGCTCAACTTTGGCGGCAGCGCCACGCTCAACAACGGGCTGCACATTGCGGGTAACGTCAACTACGTGAACACGGCCCAGCAGAGTCCGCAGTCGGGTGCCTCGTACTTTACCGACTATAGCTCGGGATCGAGCAGTTCGATTTATGACCGGCTGTTCTACCTGCCGCGCAACTACAACCTGAACGGTTATCCGTTCGAAAATCCGGTTGACGGATCGAACGTATTTTACCGCGCGCTCGACAACCCGCTCTGGATTGCCAAATACAACCTGTATAACTCCGACGTAAACCGGGTATTCGGCAACATGACGCTGAACTACGACGTAACGTCGTGGCTGAACCTGACGGCGCGGGGTGGGGTCAACACCTACCACGAAACCCGCCACAACAACATCCGGCCGGGTGGCACGGTCATACCGCTGGGTTCGGTATCGCGTACCGAGCTGACCAAAACCGAAACGGATTTCACGTTCCTGGCAACAGCCAACCACGATTTCAGCGAGCGCTTCAATGCGCACCTGCTGGTTGGTTTCAACGCCAATGAGCGCAATTACCAGCAGGCTGTGCTGATTGGCAACCAGGTAATCGACGCTAACGTGATGAACGTGGGTAGTACGCTGACGCAGACGGCCAGCGAATACGGCGAGAAGCGCCGGATCTACGGGATTTTCAGCGAACTGGGGCTGTCGTATAACAACTACGCATTCCTGACTGCTACCGTTCGCAACGACCGCTCGTCTACGCTGTCGACCTCGGCGCGCAGCTACTTCTACCCCGCTCTGTCGGCATCGTTTATTTTCACCGACGCGCTGCGGATGCCCCGCACGATCCTGAACATGGGTAAGATCCGGGCCAACTACGCCAAGGTGGGTAAAGATGCGGATCCGTACCTGGTGTATACCCAGTACAATTTGGGCCGGGCGTTCGTCAACGGAACGGCGTACTCGATCACGAGCCTGCCCTCGCAGCTCAACAACCTGGGGCTGAAGCCGGAGTTTACGGCCGAAACCGAAGTCGGTACCGAACTGCAGTTTTTCAACAACCGCATCAACCTCGACATGGCGTACTTCTATCGCAAGTCGACGGACCTGATCGTGCCGCGCCGGATTGCTACGTCGACCGGTTTTGCGACCGAAATCACCAACGCTGGTCAGATCGACAACAAGGGCGTTGAGATTGGGCTGACGCTGGTGCCGGTTCGGCTCAACAACGGTTTCGAATGGTCGTCGACGTTTGCCTTCACGCGGCTGCGCTCGAACGTGGTCGACGCCGGTCCATCGAACGAAATCTTCCTGGGCGGTACGGGCCTGTCGTCGCTGGGTACCATGCACCGCGTGGGCAACCCCTTCGGTATGATCTATGGTACGGTGAATGCCCGCAGCGAAAGCGGCAAGCTGCTCATCAACTCGAGTACGGGTCTGCCTTTCACGCTGCCGCAGTCGCAGCTGCTGGGTAACCCGGCCCCCGACTTCACGCTGGGCTGGACCAATAATTTCTCGTTTAAAGGCTTCCGCCTGTCGGCGCTGATCGACTACCGCAAGGGCGGTAAAATCTTCTCGGCAACGGCGGCTTCGCTGCTGCTGCGGGGGCAGCTGAAATTCTCGGAAGACCGCGAAGGGATGCGCGTGATTCCGGGCGTGTACGGCGATCCGGCTACGTATAAGGCACTACTCGATGAGAACGGCAAGGAAATCCGCAACACCATTCCGATGTCGGCTTTCCAGTACCACTTTACGAGCGGCTATGGTGCTTACGGGGCCGACGAAACCAACGTATACGATGCAACGGTGATCCGGCTGCGGGAGGTGACACTGGGCTACGACGTGCCAAAGACATTCCTCAACCGCTACATCAAAGTGTTTGGGAGCCTGCGGGCATCGGTGTCGGGCCGGAACCTGTGGTTCTACGCGCCCAACATGCTGAAAGGCCTCAACTTCGATCCCGAAGTGCTGGCCAGCTACGCCGAATCGAACATCCAGGGCTTCGACCTGGGGGCCGCCCCGTCGACACGCCGGTACGGTTTCAACCTGACGGCTACGTTCTGATCACCCGTTCGCTTTACTTGTTTACTTACCTGATCTGAACCAATGAAACGATCCTATAAAACTTACCTGAAAACGTGGGCACTGGCTGGCGTACTGCTGGGACTAAACGCCTGTCAGCTCACGGATCTGGATATCAATACCAACCCCAACCAGCCTGCCACCGGCTCGCTCAAGCTGCTGCTGCCCAACGCCGAGCTGGCGGCCATCAACTCGGCCACCCAGATCGTCAACACGGCCTCGGGTTTTGCCGGGCAGATCACCAGTTCCGACGATTACGACCTCAACAATAACTCGTTCAACGGCACCTGGGACAACTTCTACCTCTCCATGCAGAACGTAGAGCAGATGCTGCGGGCCACCGAAGACGGGCTGAATCCAGCCTACCGGGGTATTGCGCTGACGCTGAAGGCGTTTGCCGTAGGAAATATGGTCGATACGTTTGGCGACATTCCGTATTTCGATGCCTGGAAAGGCAACGTGGCCGGCACCGACCGGGCGGTGAAGTTCGACAAAGACGCCGTGATCTATGAAGACCTCATCAAGCTGTGCGATCAGGCCGTGGTCGAGTTTGGTAAAAATCAGGCTGTTGCCGTATCGGGCGATTTTATCAACAACGGCAGTGCCGCTTCGTGGATTCGGCTGGCCAAAACGGTGAAACTGCGGTTGCTGATGAATTCGCGCAAAGGCCGCACCACCGGCAACGCCGATCTGAAAGCAGCCTTCGCAGCGGGTGGTTTCATCAGCAGCTCGGCGCAGGATTTCATCTACCAGTACTCGACCCAGATTTCGCCCGTTGATAACCGCCACCCCTGGTTCCGCAACTCGTATCTGGCCGATAACGGGTTCACCTACATCAACCACCAGCTGATGGGTGAGATGATCCTGAACAAAGACCCGCGGCTGCCTTTCTATTTCTACCGGCAGACCGCACGGGTGCTGAACCAGGCCGATCCTACCGACCGGGGCACCACACCTTACGGCGGCACCTACATGCCGCTGCGGGCTTCGTTTCTGGCCGAATACAAAAAGGTGTTCTACAACGATACCAAAGAGCTGACGACCGACGACATCGCCTACATTGCGGGCATCTTCGGTCGCGACCGGGGCGACAACACAGGGGCTGCGGCCGATACCCCGCTGCGCACCGCGCCGGGCGCTTATCCGGCGGGTGGCCTGTACTCGGGCCGTGAAATTGCGGCCCGGGCGCTGACCGGCGGCACGGGTAGCGGCAACGGTATCTGGCCCATCATGACCAGCTGGAACGTGAAGTTCTACCAGGTCGAAGCCATTCTGGACGGTACCGGCGTAACGGGCGATGCCCGGGCGCTGTTTGAAGCCGCCATGCGCGAGCAGATTGCGCTGGTTGTCCGGACGGCCCAGCGCGTCGACAGCAAATCGGTGGCGCCTACCGATGCCAGCATCACAGACTACGTAAACAACTGGCTGAAACTGTACGATGCGGCACCAACCGATCAAGGTAAGCTCAACGTGGTAGCCAAGCAGATCTGGTTCTCCACCTGGGGCCAGGGCCAGGAAATCTGGAACCTGATGCGCCGGACGGGCTATCCGCTCCAGGGGCAGTTCAAACAATTTTCGACGACGATCCAGGCCCCTATCCTGAAACCGAAACGGCAGTATGCGCTGCGGTTGCCGTACCCATCGCAGGAAGGTAGCCTCAACAGCAACGCGGCTCCTTATCTGCAGAACGTGATCTTCGACCGTGACCCGCTGTTCTGGGATAAAACCAAAGTGACCTGGAGTTTCTAATCAGACCTGTACTGCGGGCGGTCTGGCCGGCCAGACCGCCCCTCTAACGCCTATACGCATGAAAAAATTAGTTACCTACGCCCTGTCGTTCAGTATGCTGGTACTGCTGGGCTGCCGCGATGAATCGTTGAGTCCGTTGCCCGGCTGGGATCCCGGCGTACATGCCTTCGGTGTGTTCGATGGCGTTGCCGAAGCCAACAAAGCGAATATTGTCAGCTTCGCCCGCAACTTCCCCAAAACGGGGCAGGATCAGGCATCGGCTGCCCTGCCCTTCAAAATTCGCTGGGTATCGCTCGATAATATGCTGACAGTCAATAAAGTCGAAATCTATGTCGACATGATCGAGAACTATACCGACCCCGACGGGAACCCGAAATCGGTATCGCTGGGCAGTGGCGGCAAACTGGTCAAAACCATCAGCCCGGCCGCCGGAAACCGCCAGTGGAGCTCGTTCACCATCAGCCCGACCGAGGTGTACAACCTCTACAAAGATGCGACCGTCAAATACGATAAGGTCAACGCGGTGAAGGTGTTTAGCAACCCGGCCAATGCCCGCCCGACCGGCAAATGGTTCAACGGCAGCGAATATTTCGTGATGGTGTGGCGGCTCTACACCACCGACGGGCAGGTATTTACGACCTGGAACCCCGACAGTATCTGTGGCGATCCAACGCCGGTGTCGGAAGCTAACGCCAACTGCAGCCTGACCTGGGACGTGAAATAGGGCATGACCTGACCCATAAAGTACCCGTTGACAATAGCAGACCCGGCCGGGTCTGCTATTTTTAATTCAAAACCTCAATGAATCACACCGGTGAGCAATCGGCTTTTTCTCGTTCTGGCGCTTTTGTTTTTGGCCATCGGCTGGGCCTCGGCTCAGACGCCGACCTACGTTGCCGATGTGCAACCCATTGTGCGGCAGCACTGTGCGCCCTGTCACCAGCCGGGTGGGGTGGGGCCGTTCAGCCTGCTGACGTTTGCCGATCTGACCAAACGGGCGAAGTTTGTGGGCAAAGTCACACAGAGTCGATACATGCCGCCCTTTCCGGCCGACCGGTCGTTTCAACACTACGCCAATGAGCGGGGCCTGTCCGACGCCGAGATCAAAACCATTGCCGACTGGATCAGCGGAGGTATGCCCGAGGGCAAGGCACCCCGCCGGACATCGGCGCCCGCACCGGTAGCCGGCGTCACCGTTCGCCCGCCCGACCTGGTGTTGCGCATGAAGCCGTACAGCATTCGGGGCGATGGGCAGGAGGATTTTCGGTATTTCCACGTGCCCATGCACTTGCCGGCCGATGTATGGGTCGAAACCATCGAGTTTGTGCCGGGCAACCGGAAACGTCTGCACCACAGCCGCCTGATGATCGATTCGACGGGAACTATGGCCGGCATCGATGGCCTGCGTGAAGACGATCCGCGCCTGCGCCTGTTCCAGCAGACGCCCCTGGCCGACGAATTTCTGTATGGCTGGGTGCCCGGCAACGATCGGGTTACGTTTCCGGCCGGTACGGCAAAACGTATTAGGGCCGGCAGCGATCTGATTCTGAACATACACTATGCCCCCTCGGCGCAGCCCGAAACCGATCAGTCGGAGGTCCGGCTCTACCTGAGCCGGGAGCCGGCCCCCCGGCCCGTGCAGACCCTGACGCTGACCGAGCGGCAGATTACCAATCAGCCATTCAGGCTCCCCGCCGGCACGCAGCCCGCTTTTTTTATGAACTACGGGCCGCTGCCCGACAGCGTCCGGCTGCTGTCGGTAATGCCGCACATGCACCGCCTGGGCCGAACGGTGCGGGCGTTTGCTATTACGCCCGACGGCGACGCGATCAACCTGATCGCCATTCCCGACTGGGATTATAACTGGCAGCTGTCGTATTTCTTTCGTGAACCGCTCGTGATTCCAAAGGGCTCCACCATTCTGGCCGAAGCCCACTACGACAACACCGATCAGAATCCGCTCAACCCCAGCCGCCCTGCCCGAACGGTGGGCTACGGCTGGAACTCGACCGACGAGATGATGAATCTTGTTTTTTACTACGTTCGCTAAGTCTATAAGTAACGCACCCGCTCAACACCAGTCAGCCCTTTGTGTCAGCACCGACAATGAGCTGGCTTATAACCCAGCCGCTTCGGGCAGTGCGCCTACCAAAAATCCTGAGTAAGTAGTTACTACAGTTTATATCTGAGCCAGAAGCCCTTGTCAGCCAACAAGGGCTTCTGGCATATAGGCGATTAACCATCGATAAAGTAGGCCTACCAGCCGATCGGCGATGAATTGTTTTATTCAGGAGAAAAATGGTATATTTTAAGTTCAGGTCGCTACTCTGTTAATTTTACAGGTAATTTGGCAGGTAAACGGTACTAAAAATTTAATCTATGAGAGGTTTTTTACTCCTGTTGCTGGTGTTTGGAGCGGCTCTGCTGAGCCATCCGTCACTGGCACAAGCCCGGCGCGTCACCGGAACGGTAACCATGTCGGAAGACGGTACGCCCCTGCCCGGCGTATCGGTAATTGCCAAGGGCACAACCCGGGGTACGCAGACCGATGCGACCGGTAAATACACGCTGGAAATTCCGGCCAACATCAACACACTCGTCTTTAGCTTTGTGGGCGTAGCTACCCAGGAAGTATCCGTAGGCAGCCGGTCGGTGGTCGACGTGGCCATGAGCAACGACACCCGCTCGCTGAATGAAGTAGTGGTAACAGGCTACGGCGCCCAGTCGAAGCGGAACATCACCGGCAACATTGCCAGCCTTAACGCCCGCGATGTCGAAAACGTACCGGTGCCCAGCGTCGAGCAGGCCATTCAGGGCAAGGTGGCCGGGGTGCAGGTTACGTCGCTCAATGGTAAAGTAGGCCAGGGGCTGCAGATTCGGGTGCGGGGCTCGTCGTCGCTGACGGCCAGCAGCCAGCCACTCTACGTAATCGACGGGATTCCCGTCACCTCGTCCGACCAGTCGTCGACCACGGCACCGACCAACCCCATTGCCGACCTCAACTCCAACGATATCGAATCATTCGAGGTGCTGAAAGATGCCTCGGCGGGTGCCATTTATGGCGCGCGGGCGGCCAACGGCGTGGTACTCATCACGACCAAGAAAGGGAAGGCCGGAAAAACCATGTTCGAAGCCTCGGCCCAGGTCGGCAGCAGTACGCCAACACACCTGCGGCAGTGGCTCAATACGAACCAGTACGTCGAACTGTTTACCGAAGCCCGCAACAACTCGGCCGCGCTGGGTATCCCCGTCTATTCGACCACCTCGCTGACCAACCGCTTTACCCGCTACGCAGCGGGTGATGCCGCCGGCTGGCAGGCCCCCAATCCCAAATACAACACCGACTGGCAGAAAGAAGCTTTCCAGGCAGCTCCGTCGCAGCAGTTCGATCTGAGCGCCCGGGGTGGCGATGCCAAAACCCGGTTCTTTATTTCGGGGCAGTACTTCGACCAAAACGGGATCATCATCAAGAACCGATTCCGCCGGATGAGCGGTCGAATCAACGTCGACCATACCGCCACCGACCGGCTGACGCTGGGCGCCAACCTTAACCTGGCCCACACGATCAACGACCGTGTATCGAATGATAATGCCTTCTCGACCCCGATGCAGATTGTGGCGCTGCCCCCGATGACTCCCGTCATCGACCCGCGTACCAATCAGTTGAGCGGCAACTACACGCTCTACTATAACCCGCTGCTTAACCGCGATTTTGCTGCCCTGCAGGCCCGCGTGTACCGCGTGTTTGGTAGTACCTATGCGCAGTATCAGATCCTGTCCGGTCTGTCGTTCCGTACAGAGTTTGGTGCTGACATTCTGTCGCAGCAGGAAGAAGAATACTATGGTCGCGAAACGGCCCGTAACACGGGTGCCCCCAACGGCCTGGGCGCGAACAGCTTCCGGCAGGTGGTCAATTACACCACCAACAACTATTTCAACTTTGGCCGTACGTTTGCCGAGAAGCATGACGTTGATGCCACGCTGGGTATGTCGTACCAGGAGTCGCGCAGTAACTTCAACTCGGCTACGGGGCAGCAGTTTCCCAGTAATGCCTACAAGCAGCTGGCATCGGCCGCCCGCATTACGGCGGGTACGGGTACCGAAACGGCCTATAGCTTCCTGTCGTACTTCGGACGGGTCAACTACCGGTTCAACAACAAGTACATTCTGGGTCTGTCGGGCCGGGTCGATGGTTCGTCGCGGTTCGGAGCTAACAACAAATACGGCTTCTTCCCGGCAGCTTCGGTGGGCTGGATCATCTCCGACGAGAACTTCATGAAGTCGGTACCCGCACTGAGCCTGCTGAAACTGCGCGCCAGCTACGGTCTCACGGGTAATGCCGAGATCGGTAACTTCAACTCGCAGGCGCTGTATACGGCCGGAGCAGGCTATGCCGGCGTACCGGGTCAGGCTCCCGTTCAGGTACCCAACCCCGATCTGACCTGGGAGAAAACGCTGCAGACCGATATCGGTCTTGACTTTGGTGTACTGAACGGGCGGATTTCGGGTAGTGTCGATTATTACCAGAAAAATACCAGTTCGCTGCTGCTGAGCGTGAACGTACCCGGCTCGACCGGCTATCGGACGCAGCTGCGGAACGTGGGCAAAATGGAAAACAAAGGCGTTGAGTTCGTGCTGACAACGGAAAACGTCACCGGTGCCTTCAAATGGACCACCTCGCTCAATCTGGCCTACAACACCAATAAGGTAACGGACATGGGCGGTACGACCATCACTGGTTCGTTCCTGAACCGGGCACAGGAAGGTCAGCCGCTGGGCGTGTTTTTCGGACCTGAGTATGCCGGTGTCGACGTGCAAAACGGCGATGCCCTGTACTACAAAAACACCATGAACGCTGATGGCAGCCGCGACCGCACCACGACCAACGATTACAACAGTGCGGAATACGTAGCACTGGGCACCCCAACGCCCAAGGTCATCGGTGGCCTGACCAACACCTTCAATTACGCTGGCTTCGACCTGAACGTGCTGCTGCAGGGCCAGTATGGTAACTACATCTACAACGGGGGCGGCAAGTTCCAGTCGGCCAACGGCGATTTCTTCGATAACCAGTCGATCGATCAGCTGAATCGCTGGCGCAAAGCCGGCGATATCACCAACGTACCACAGGCCCGCCTGCTGGGTGGCAACGGTACAGGCGAATCGTCTCGTTATCTGCAAAAGGGCGATTTTACCCGGCTGCGGTCGGTGACGCTGGGCTACACGCTGCCCAAAGCCCTGCTTAGCCGGCTCAAGATGAACCGGGTTCGGGTGTACGTATCGGGTCTGAACCTGCTGACGTTTACCAACTACACGGGCTGGGACCCGGAGGTTAACTCGGATGCCTACTCGGCAAACCCCGTCAACCTCGGCATTGATTTCTATTCGGCTCCCCAGCCAAAAACCCTCGTTGGTGGCCTGCAAATCGGTTTCTAACGCCAACTCCATACGACGTATATCATGACGACAAAATCAATACTCAGTGTAGCTGCGCTGGCAACGGGTCTCTGGCTCTCGTCCTGTAGCAGCCAACTCGATATTAAGCCGGTCACGAACGTATCGGCCGGTCAGGCGCTTTCGAACGCCGACGACCTGAATGCCCTGCTGGTGGGTGGCTACGATGCCCTTGGCAGTGTCAATCTTTACGGCGGGAACCTGCAGCGCGATGCCGAACTGCTGGGCGACAACGGTGAGGTCGACTGGACGGGTACGTTTGTGGCGCCCCAGCAGATGTTCACCAAGCGGCTGCTGGTCAACAACGATCAGGCCGATGTTACCTGGACAGATGCGTACCGGGCTATCAATATCTGCAACACCGTACTGGCCAATCTGAACCTGGCGGCTGCGGCCGATAAGGCCCGGATCGAGGGCGAGGCCAAGTTTATCCGGGGTTCGCTTTATTTTGAACTGGTGCGGGTGTATGCCCGCACCTGGGGCGATGGCGATGCCAATGCTAACCCGGGCGTACCCATCGTGCTGAAGCCTACCGAAACGCTCACCGCGGCCGACAATGTGCCCCGCAGTACGGTGGCTGCCGTGTATGCCCAGGCCATTCAGGATCTGACCGATGCCGAGGCTAAACTGCCGACGGTCGACGATCGGTTTGGCTTTTTTGCCACCAAAGGGGCCGCTGCTGCTCAGCTATCGCGGGTGTATCTGCAGAAGTCTGATTACCCCAATGCCGCCAGCGCAGCCAACCGGGTAATTGCCGCCAATGTCTACAGCCTGGTGCCCACGGAGCAGGTATTCGATCTGCGGCTCAACATCAGCGGTGTCAATACGGATGAAACCATCTTCGCCATCCAGAACACCGATCAGGATGCTAACAACAACCTCAACACGTTCTATGGCGCGTCGGAATACGGCGGTCGGGGCGATATCGAGATTACCAGCAAACACCTGAACCTATACGAAGCTGGCGATAAGCGGGGCGATGTGCAGGGCGATTTTTCATTGTTCTACCAGGACGAAATCGGAGCTATCCGGACTGCCAAGTTTGTGAACCAGTACGGCAACGTGCAGGTGTTACGGCTGGCCGAAATGTATTTGACGCGGGCCGAAGCCAACTTCCGGGCCGGCACGTCGGTGGGGGCTGCCCCGCTGGCCGATGTGAACCTGATCCGGGCCCGCGCGGGCCTGGCCCCGCTCACGGCCGCTCAGCTGACGGCAGCCGCTATTCTGAAAGAGCGCCGGCTGGAACTGGCGTTCGAAGGTACGCTGATTCATGACCTGAAGCGTACCCGGCAGAATGTGGGCAGCCTGGCTTATAACAGCACGCGCCTGATCTACCCCATCCCGCTCCGTGAGGTGAACACCAACCCGGCTCTGATTCAGAACGCCGGTTACTAACCGAAGCAGGTAGTCTTTTTTACGGCCGGTGGTATCGTTTCGATGCCGCCGGCTTTTTTTGTAACTATGAAGTATCGTATCCATTGCCGCGCCCTGCTCCTGATCGCCGGGCTGGTATCCATAGCAGGCCTGTACGCGCAGACCCCCGGCGCACCGCCCGCCAGTCTGACCTATACGGCCTGGCTAACCGGCGATTCGGCCGATGTACAGCCCAGACCGCTGGGTGGGGTGCTGCTGGGGGGCGGCAGTACCGACGTACGCGAAGCTATGCAGTGGCTGCTGCAGCGGGCGGCCGGGGGCGACGTGGTGATTCTGCGGGCCAGCGGGCGCGACGGCTACAACGATTATCTCTTCCGGGAATTGGGTGTTCCGGTCAACTCGGTCGAGACGTTGCTGATCGACCGGCGGGAGCTGGCCAGTCATCCGGAGGTCGTAGCGAAAGTGCGCCGGGCTGAAGCCATTTTCCTGGCCGGGGGCGATCAGGGTAACTACACCCGGTTCTGGCGCGATACTCCCCTGTCGGCCGCTATCAACGAACGCATCCGGGCGGGGGCCGTGGTGGGCGGTACGAGCGCCGGCTGCGCTATTCTGGGCAATCCGTATTTTTCGGCCCGGCAGGGTACGATCCGCTCGGAAGAAGCGCTCGCCGATCCCTACGATGCGCGCATGGACGTGCAGACGGCCCCTTTCATTATCCAGCCACTGCTGGCGGGCGTGCTGACCGATATGCACTACAACAACCCCGACCGAAGCGGCCGTCACCTGGCGTTTCTGGCGCGGGCGCTGGCTGACGGACAACAGCAGGTGCGGGGCATCGGGATCGACGAAAAAACGGCGGTCTGCGTAGCGCCCGACGGGCAGACCCGCGTTTTTGGGCGTGGAACAGCCTGGTTTATGCACCCGGCAGGACCGCCGGAACAGTGCTGGCCGGGCAAACCGCTCCGCTGGCATCGTGGTGGTAAGGCCGTGGCGGTATTGGCCGTAACGGGGTCATCGACGGGTATGGCGGGTCCGCGCCTGGGCAGCAGCGACTTCGACGGTATGGAAACCACAACCTACTGGTCTGTTGTTGATGGACAGGTAATTAAACCCTGAGCCGATGTGGCCATCCAACGGCCAGGTTGATAACCACTACCCAGCAACAACGCCATGAACGTTCGCTTACTGTCTCTGCTTTCGATCTTTCTGCTGATCCTGGCCCCCCTGTGGCCGCTACGGGCGCAATACGTTACGGTGAGCCCCCGCGTCGACGATGTGAATGACGAGGATGTACGGATCCAGCGCGTCGAACTAACCAGAGACTACACGGCCGTTTACATGACGTTTCAGGCTCCGGCTGATCGTGCGCGTACTCGTCGGGCGCCATTTGGCATACCAATGCCAGGGCAGCGGCTGCCGGAAGACGATGTAGAGAGCACAATTGGGTTTCAGCCAACATCACGGTTGTATGTGAATCAGGGAGAGCGTTCCTATAAATTCATCCGGGCCGAGAACATACCCCTCGAAACGATTCGGGGCGTGGAGCCCGGCGAACGGGTCGATTTTGTCGCCTACTTTGAACGCATCGATCCGGGTTACACGGTTTTCGATCTGTTTGAGTGTCGCGACAGGGGAAAAACTCGTTGTTTTAATTTCTGGGGGGTGCACATCACGAACCCGAAGAAACGCGACACCTACGCGCAGCGGAAGCCGACCCCAACCGCGCCACCCAGGGCGCAGCCGCGCTATACGCCCCGCACCGCGCCCGGCATGGGTAAGCCGCAGCCTAAACCCGCTCCGGAACCCGTGCAGCCCCCGGCTCCGGCCGAACCCGCCCCTGAGGCTCTGGCCATCAATGGCGTAACGCGCGATGCCAAAACAAACAAGCTTATATCGGCCACGCTGACCTATCAGCTGCTGGCCGGTGCCGAAGCCGCCGGCGACAACCCGGCCGATTCACTGCAGAGCGGTACGCTGACGGGTGACTACCGGATTACCACGGATGTGCCGGGCCGGTACGTAGTGAAGGCAAGTCGGAAGGGCTATTTCTCGCAGACCGATACCATTCGCATCACCAACCGGCCCGTGGCGCGCGATTTCAACCTGGTTCCCATTGAAACGGGTGCCAAGGTGACGCTGAAGAATATCTACTTCAACGTGTCGCGTTTCGATCTGAAACCCGAATCGTTTCCCGAACTGGATCAGCTGGTAAGCCTCATGCAGACCAATCCAACCATGACCATCCGGCTCGAAGGACATACCGACACCGTGGGCGACTTCGACGCCAATGTCGAACTGTCGCGCAACCGGGTCAATGAAGTGAAGCGGTACCTGGTGGGCAAGGGCATCAGCGCCGGCCGCATCGACACCGTAGGCTACGGTCCCTCGCGCCCCATCAATACCAACCGAACGCTGAAAGAACGGCCCGAAAACCGCCGGGTCGAGCTGGTCATTACAAAAGCCTGAACAGTTGGGCCCGCTTTGTAGTCGTGGAGTAGATGCGGTCGGATGGCCGGGTCTACTCCACGTTTGCTTATGCACCCCGACTTCGATCTCGATACGGTACTCGACCGCGTTGCTGCGGCCGTAGCGCCCTTTCCCAAAGCGGCCATGTTCGATCTCTATGAACGCGGCTACAACACCCTGTTCGAGCAGCTGATTTCCTGCATCGTTTCCATCCGGACGCTCGACGAAACCACCATTCCGGTGTCGCTCCGGTTGTTTGCCCGGGCCCGTACGCCTGAACAGCTGCTGGCGCTCGACATTCCGACGTTGACCGAACTGCTCTACGGCACCACCTACCCCGATCAGAAAGCCTACACCATGCGGGGGATTGCCGAGCGCATCGTGCATGAATTTGGCGGCACCCTGCCCGCCGACTACGCCACGCTGACATCGCTGAAAGGGGTAGGCCCCAAATGCGCCAATCTGGCGCTGGGTGTGGCCACCGGGCAGGCTGCCATCAGTGTCGATGTGCATGTGCATCGGGTGGTCAACCGGTGGGGCTATGTGCACACCAGACAGCCCGAACAAACGCTGGTGGTGCTGGAAAAACAGGTGCCCCGGCCCCGCTGGGTCGATATAAACCGGCTGCTGATGCCTTTCGGCAAGCACATCTGCACCGGCACGCTGCCCCACTGCTCAATCTGCCCCGTTGCCGAGACTTGTGAGCGGGTGGGCGTTGAGCGGCATCGGTGACAGCAGCCGGGTCTGCCGTGGCGACTACACCTGCAGCAGGGTAAGCCAGGCCTCGTTTACCTTGTTCCCGGCCAGCAGCTGTCTGGCCCGCGCGTGGAGCAGATCGGGCAGGTATTGGCAGCCGTACCGGGCTTCGGCGAACAGCTCGTCCAGCACGCCCGACTGGCGGTAGCTAACGACCTCGTCGGCACTGGGCAGTGCCGGATAGCTGCCCAGCTTGCCCAGGTCGTTACCGGTCAGGATGGCGCTTTGCCGGATGGCTGCGGGCAGGGCATCGACGCCAATGCCGATTTGCGGACGGGCTACTTCAAAAAGCGCATTGCCACTGGCCCGAACGTACCAGTCGCCCCCAAGGCGGCCGATCAGGTCGAGTTTGTGGGGATCGATGGCGCCCTTCTCGTTGAAAATAGCCTCGTCGAAATGGCTTTGCACGATTTCGCAGATTACCAGGTTGCCGGCACCCGGATCGGTGCCGGTGACAATGATCTGGTTGACGATGCACTCGTACGATACGGGTGACTCACCCACGCGCGGAGGACGTACCTTGTCTGAAGCCACTTCGGTAAATCCCGCTTTGGCAAACTCATTGACCCCCCGTGGATAATCGGCACTGGCCAGCGACATCTGCTCGACCATGCCGTAGGTAACCACGCTGATCGTCACCTCTTGTATGTCGTTCAGATTATCGAGTGTGTTTTTGTGGGTGCCGTGCCGCGTTATTACGGGCGAAAACACCAGCGTGGGCGGGTTGGAGCCAAACACGTTGAAAAAACTGAACGGGCTCAGGTTGACCCGGCCGGCCGCGTCGATGGTGCTGGCAAAAGCGATGGGCCGGGGGCCAATGGAACTGTTGAGCAGGCGGTAAAAATCGGGCGCCGGCAACGTAGTCGGATCAATGTGTTTCATGGCAGACATGGCAGACGGGAAAGCAGGTGGCCGGTATGGCGTCAATCAGGATGCGGGCTGGATGGTTCCCCATACCTCGCCCAGCTGACGTTCGTAGTCGCCTGTCCGGCCCCACCCACGCAGGGTAACGGTGTCGCCATCCTGTAAAAATGTGCGGCTACGACCGGCGGGCAGGCCAACGGGGCGGGCACCGTTATGACTGAGTTCGAGCAACGACCCACAGCTGTCGGGCGTAGGACCCGAGATGGTGCCGGTAGCCAGCACGTCGCCAATGGATAGATTACAGCCATTGACCGTATGGTGAGCAATCAGCTGCGCAAACGACCAGTAGAGGTACCGGGCGTTGCTCTGACAGATGACGACGGGGGGCTCGGCACCGGTCTGCAGCAGTACCTGCAGGTTCAGATCGAAATGACCGGCCTGACCGGCCTGCAGGTAAGGCAGGGGGGGCGGGGCCTGTACCGGACCTGCTACCCGAAACGGCTCCAGTTCATCGAACGGTAACACCCAGGCCGACAGACTCGACGCAAAATTCTTGCCCAGAAAAGGCCCGAGCGGCTGGTACTCCCAGCGCTGAATATCGCGCGCCGACCAGTCGTTGAACAGCGTGAGGCCAAAAATATAATCTTCAGCCTCGATAAGGGGCACCGGCTGGCCCAGCGGGTTTGCTTTGCCAATAATCAGGCCCAGTTCCAGTTCAAAATCGAGTGTTCGGGTGGGGCCAAATACGGGCTGGCCGTCGGGGCCAAGGTAGGGCCCGTTTGGTCGCCGGACGGGCGTGCCCGATACGACAATCGACGAAGCCCGGCCGTGGTAGCCAACGGGCAGGTGGCGGTAGTTAGGCAGCAGCGGCTCGGCATCGGGCCGAAACAGCCGCCCCACGTTTTCGGCGTGGTGAATGCCGGCGTAAAAATCGGTGTAGTCGCCAATCCGGACGGGGCGGTGCAGGGTAGCGCGCGCGGCCTGAATCAGCACCTGGTCGTGTACCGACCGAAGTTCGGCTTCGTCGTTAGCCAGCAGTTGGTCGATGCGCTGGCGAACGGCCCGGTGAAGGGGCCGGCCCAAGGCAATAAACTCGTTGAGGGCATCCCGGGCAAACACCGTCGGGTCGATGCCGAGGTCGCGAAAAAAGCCGAGCAGCGCCACCGCTTCCAGATCGAGAATGAGGTCGCCGTGGCGAAAGCCTACGCGCGGGGCGGCAATGGCGTAACTGAAGATCCCGTACATGGGCGTCGTGGTTTAGCGATTGGGTTGATTCGGTAGTCGGGCCCGGGCCGCCTGCCTGGTCAACCGCCCGCGCTAGCCGCTGATGTTCTGATAGATCGAATCCATGATCTTCACGAAGTGCTGGTAATCGGCTTCGCTCAGGTCGCCCCAGCCTTTCCGGCGGATGGCCGACACCACGGGCAGGACTTCGCTGTGTTTGGCCTGGCCGGCTTCGGTCAGGAAAACCAGAAACTTCCGGCGGTCGGTATCCGTACTCCGGCGTTCGGTCAGGCCCTTCTGGCTGAGCAGGTCGATGATGCGCGTAACGGTAGGCGCATCTTTAACGGTTATCTCCGAGATGGTGTTCTGACTGATACCAGGATTACGGGCCAGATGATCGATGACCACCCACTGGTCGACGGTCAGATCGAAGCCGGCTTCGTTGAACTGCTTTTGCAGCGCATTCCGTATTTTCTTGATCGTGGTATCGATCTTAAAAAAGTAAGCCCGGGCGTCGGAAGGGTGGGTCATAGCGGAGGATAGGCGCGTAAGTCAACCGGCAAGTTAACGCCTAACCCTCAACTAACCAGCATGGCATCCAGCGTGGTTTCGATTTCAGGAATCGACCGGTACAGCTGGCCATACGACCCAATCACGAAATACTGCTCCTGGTAGCGATCGATGACGTAGGGCGTTCGCAGCAGCGTTTCGACCGAGTAGGGCAGCCGCCGAACCTCGTTGCTGTACAGGCTGTGGCCCGTTTCGCCCACCGACGACAGAATACCTCCGCCGTAAATGCGCAGGCCCTCGGGCTCCTGAATCAAACCAAACTCGACCGTGTACCAGTACAGCCGCGAAATCATGGCAATGGCTTCTTCGCTGTCGATGTGCCGCAGGGCAATCTGACTCAGGGCCGCCAGGAAATCGCAGAACGGCTGATTCGACAGCAGCGGTACGTGGCCAAACGTATCGTGAAACATATCGGGCTCGGGCAAGTAATCGAGCTGATCGCGCCGACGCAGCCAGGTGGTGGCCGGAAACTGCCGGTTGGCCATCAGCTCGAAAAACGATCGGTTGTCGATCAGCCCGTCCACCGCCGTCACGCGCCAGCCCGTCAGGTTGGCCAGCCGGGGGTTCAGGTCGCGTTCGAAATCAGGAATACGCGTCGCCCGAAAGCCGGTAGCCGCAATACCATCCAGATAAACCTGACTGGCTTTGCCGGGCAACTGGGCCATCTGGCGCCGGTACAGCATTGTCCAGACAGCCTGATCGTCGGGGGTATAGGTCGAATAGGATTGGATCATGGCGGGGAAACTGAAAAGTTGGGTGGTTGTTGAGTTGTAGGGTTGGATAGTCGTAGCGTTAGAAAGTTGTCGAGTAGGATAATTGGCTAGTTCTCGAGTTGGGCGGGGAGCGCTGTTGGGTAGCGTGATTACCTACCAACTTTATTGCCTGCCAGCGTTAGAGCACTATAACCCTCTAACTCGACAACTTTATAACTCTATAACCATCCAACCGCCCAACTCGCATCGTATTACAATGTTCCCCGCAGCGCCTGTTCGCGTTCGATGGCTTCGAAGAGGGCTTTGAAATTGCCCTTGCCGAACGACCGGGCGCCTTTGCGCTGGATGATCTCGAAAAACAGCGTGGGACGGGGGCAAACCGGCTTTGTGAAAATCTGCAGCAGGTAGCCCTCTTCGTCGCGGTCGACCAGTACGCCCAGCGAACGCAGCGTGTCGAGCTCCTCATCGATCGGGCCTACGCGCTCCGACAGCGTATCGTAGTAGGCCTGAGGCACCGTCAGAAACTCGACGCCACGGCTTTTAAGAGCCTGTACGGTGTCCACAATGTTGTCGGTAGCCACGGCAATGTGCTGCACGCCCGGTCCGCCGTAGAAATCGAGGTATTCTTCGATCTGCGACTTCTTCTTGCCCTCGGCGGGTTCGTTGATCGGGAATTTCACGCGTCCGTTACCGTTGCTCATCACTTTGCTCATCAGCGCCGTGTACTCGGTCGAGATGTCTTTATCGTCGAACGAGACCAGCTGCTGAAAGCCCATCACGTCGCGGTAAAAATCCATCCAGGGGTTCATCTCGTTCCAGCCCACATTGCCCACCATATGATCCACGAATTTCAGACCGGCGTCGGCCGGGCGGTAGGCGGGAGTCCAGGGCTGATAGCCAGGCAGGAAAATGCCCGTATAGTCGTTCCGCTCCACGAAAATATGCACCGTATCGCCGTAGGTGTGGATACCCGATCGCCACACGTAGCCAAAGTCGTCGGCTTCCCGAACGGGCTCCATAAACGGGCGGGCGCCCCGGCGCGTGGTTTCGGCAAAGGCCTGCCGCGCATCGTCGACCCACAGCGCCACCACCCGCACGCCATCGCCATGCTGGTCGATGTGTCGGCCCATGTCGGTATTGCCGTGCAGGGGCGAGGTAAGCACCAGCCGGATTTTGTCCTGCACCAGCACATACGATTCCCGGTCTTTCAGGCCCGTTGCCAGACCGGCGTGTGCCAGCGGCTGGAACCCGAAGGCGGTCTGAAAATAATGGGCCGACTGCCGGGCGTTGCCCACATATAGTTCGAGGTAATCGGTGCCGTTGAGCGGCAGAAAATCGGTGGTTTCGGGATGAAGTGTCTGAACAGATTCCATAGGGTATGACAACGCGCCTGTACGCGTCTGTTTTAAGGATATATCCGAAGTCGTGTTTGTTGTCTACTCGTCGAGCCACGATTGCCAGTACACGCCATCGTCGAGCGCTACGGCCTGTTCGGTCAGCATCAGCGGCCGGAACGTGTCGACCATAACCGCGTATTCGACTGTCTCGGTTTTGCCGATGCTGCGTTCCATGGCGCCCGGTGCCGGACCGTGCGGAATGCCGCCGGGGTGCAGCGTAATGTGGCCGGGTGCAATGTTGTTGCGGCTCATGAAATCGCCATCCACGTAGTAGATCACCTCGTCGGAGTCGATGTTCGAGTGGTTATAGGGCGCCGGAATCGCCAGGGGGTGGTAGTCGAACAGGCGCGGTACAAACGAACAGACAACGAACGTATCGGTCTGGAAGGTCTGGTGTACCGGTGGTGGCTGGTGTACCCGACCCGTAATCGGTTCGAAATTCTGGATATTGAACACGTAGGGGTAGTTGTAGCCATCCCAGCCCACCACGTCGAACGGATGACTGGCGTAGACCAGCGAATGCAGCGAGCCCTGCTTCTTGATCCTGATCAGAAAATCGCCCCGCTCGTCGTGGGTCTCCAGATTGGTCGGGCGCACCATGTCGCGCTCGCAGAAGGGTGAATGCTCCAGCAGTTGCCCAAACTGATTGCGGTAGCGCTTGGGGGTGTAAATGGGCGAATGCGATTCTACGTACAGCAGCCGGGTGCCCTCGGCGTTGGCGGGCGTGGGGTCGAACTCGATCTGGTAGATCACCCCGCGCGGAATCACCACGTAGTCGCCATAGCCAAACGGCAGGGTGCCAAACAGCGTACGCAACCGGCCCGATCCCCGGTGTACGAACAACAGTTCGTCGGCATCGGCATTCTTGTAGAAGTAGTCGGTCATCGACTGCCGGGGAGCGGCCAGCCCGACTGTCAGATCGTTGTTGACCAGCAGCGGAACCCGGCTAACCAGAAAGTCATCGGCTGGCGGCACCTGAAAGCCAAGCAGTTTGCGCGACAGCATATTTTTACCCACAGCCAACCGGGGTGTCATATCGATGCTATTGAGCACCTGCCGGACCATGGTGGGCCGGTGAACATGGTAGAGCAGCGACGACATACCGTCGAAGCCGATGGTGCCGAACAGTTGCTCGTAGTAGAGCCCCCCCGGTTCGCCGGAAGCGGTATCGGGCTTGCGGAACTGCGTGTGGCGTTTCGCCGGAATCTGTCCCAGGGTGTGATAGAACGGCATACGACGACGGGGAGTTGCCGCCGTACCGGGAGCCAGTGGCCCCCGGTAAAGCGGACGTTCGTTGATGAAGTGTAATTAGTTGTTTTAGCAACTATTGTTTTACGCACAATTATAAAGACAAATACTGTGAATTGTATAGTTTGGTGAAAAAATTTTACTGAACAGGGGGTTGGCGACAAGCCGCGGGATGTTTGGATCGGGCGTAGGTAGCCAAAAAGCTTTTTTTTACTTTTGGCCTGCCAACACGGCCCGCCCATTGCTCAATGGGCGGGCCCGTGCAACAGGCTTGATCTGAAACCAGGTATGAAACCAACCCTTCTGTTACTGGCCGCCGGTATGGGCAGCCGATACGGTGGCGTCAAGCAGCTCGACCAGTTCGGGCCTAACGGCGAAACCATCATGGATTACTCCCTGTTCGACGCGATTCGGGCGGGCTTCGGTAAAGTCGTTTTCATTATCCGCGAGGAACTGCGGGCCGATTTCGAGGAAATCTTTGCCCCTAAACTGCGCGGCAAAATCGACTTCGACTACGCCATTCAGGCCATCGATTCATACGTACCGGCCGAACTGGGCAAAGCGGTGCGCAGCAAACCCTGGGGCACGGGCCACGCCATGCTCTGCGCCTGGCCCCAGACCGAAACGCCCTTTGCCGTTATCAATGCCGACGATTTCTACGGTCCGGAAGCATTCCGGGTGCTGGGCGATTTCCTGCAGAACGATACTGACCCGGCTTTGCACGCCATGGTAGGCTACGAAGTGAAAAATACCCTGTCGGATTTTGGCTCGGTGTCGCGGGGCGTGTGCACTGTCGATGCGCAGGACAACCTGACCTCGGTGGTGGAGCGTACCAAGATCTACCGCAAAGACGCCGGACTGGGCGGCTCAGTTATTGGCTTTGAAGAAGGCGATACCTTCGAAACGCTGGACGCCGATACCCCCGTGTCGATGAATTTCTGGGGCTTTAAGCCGGCGGTGTTCCCCTTGCTGCAGGAACAGTTCGAAGACTATGCCCGGGCCAATTTCGATGCACCCAAGGCCGAGTTCTACATCCCCTCGGTTATGGAGAAGCTCATCCAGCGCGAGCAGGGCAGCTGCCGTGTGTTCCGCAGCCAGTCGGAGTGGTTTGGCGTTACCTATCCCGAAGACAAACCCACGGTACAGGCGTCGCTCAGGCGGCTGCACGAACAGGGCGTTTATCCGGAAAATCTCTGGCGCTAGGCCGTAGCGGCAAACAACACTAAAAAAGCGGGGATGGTGGCTGAAACACCGTAGCGATTTGCGTTACAGTGTTTCAGCCGCCATCCCCGCTGTCTTGTGTAGGTATCCGGTTCCGACAGGAATGACTGTCTAAATCGGTCTAGCTTTTACGATCGGGAAACTTCTCGACAATTTTCTCCACTTCCCGGGTCAGCTGGGCCGCAATCCGGGCCGGATCGCTGACGGCGTTCTGAATCGAGCCGCGCCATACGAGCCGACGGGTCCGGGCATCGACCATGTCGACGACCAGCGTACCAGCCTGGTAATCTTCCTTCACGTATTGCTGGCCACCCCAGCCCCACCACGATGGGCCCCAACCCTGGTAACCCCAGCGGCCCCAGCCCAGATAAGGCCCGTAATAAGGCGAGTTGGGCGTAGCGACCGTGCGCGTTTTATTCTCGACAAAAAAGTGGTAACCAACCAGCAGATCGGGCCGGCGACTGGCTACCTGCAGCCCTTTGTCGGTCAAGACTCTGGCCACCGTGTTTTCGACGTTTTCGGTCGCGATCTGATTGTAGTAAAGCGGGTTCTGACCAGCCTTCACGTCGGAGTCCATCCAGGCGAAGGTGCGGTATTTATTGAAGTTGACATTGTTGTTTTGGTCGACTGTTACGCGGGGCGAACAGGACACGAGGGCCAGCAATAAGCCACCCAGCAGCAATAAGCGATTCATACCAGTTGAGTTCATGTTGTTTACTGGTTATAAAACACTCGTTGCTCGGCAAAGGTTTGCTACGCCGGCCCGCGCACAAACCGGCTATAACGATGGGTGTTGCTGGTGCCAGCGGGTGGCCTGCTGGTAGGCGCCGGCCACGGCCAGTACGTCGCCCTCGGCAAAGAGTTGTCCCATAAACGTGATGCTCGATGGCGTTTTCTGCGCGTTGAAGCCATTGGGCAGCACCACGCAGGGGTGGCCGGTCAGGTTGGTCAGGGTCAGGTTGCCGCCCGCATACGTTGGGCTCACGTAAACCGACACACGTGCCTTCTTCAGCTGATCGGCCATGTCGTTGATGAGCTGGGTGCGGATGCGGTTGGCCTGAACGTACTCGACCGCCGGCACAAATCGCGACGACCGGAACTCGTTGGGCCAGGCGTTCTTCACCTGCCGTACCAGCTGATCGTCGCGGCCCGAGCGGGTCAGTTCGTCGAACGACGCGGCTGCTTCGACCCCTAGTATGTAGCCGATGCGGCCCGCCGGAATGCGCGCCGGTAGTTCGAGCGGTACCAGTTCGGCACCCAGCTGCCGCAGCGTCTGTAGGGTCAGTGAATCGGTGGCGCGGCCGGGGTAGTTGCTGGCAAACGCTTTGTGCAGGTAACCGATGCGCATACCTTTCAGCGACGTTCTGGGGGCGTAGCGAAACGGGGCCGCCATCACGGTTGCATCGTGCCCGTCGGGCCCCTGAATGGCGTTGAACACCAGCGCACAGTCGTTGACCGACCGGGTAATGGGTCCGATCTTGTCCATACTCCAGCTCAGGGCCATGGCACCGTGTCGGCTCACGCGGCCGAAGGTAGGCCGCAGGCCGGTGGTGCCGCAGACCGTCGAAGGCGATACGATGGAGCCCAGTGTTTCGGTGCCGATGGCGAAGGGCAGCAGCCCCGCCGATACGGCCGAGGCCGACCCCGCCGACGAGCCGCTGGAGCCCGTTTCGGGTTTCCAGGGGTTGCGGGTCATGCCGCCAAACCACACGTCGCCCCAGGCCAGCTCGCCCACCGACAGTTTGGCGCAGAGCACGGCCCCGGCGGTTTCGAGCTTCCGGATCACAGTAGCATCGGTGTCGATGGTCTGGTCTTTAAACGGTACCGACCCCCAGGTCGTCTTGTATCCCCGTTTGGCCAGCAGGTCTTTGGCGCCGTACGGAATACCGTGCAGCGGTCCCCGGTACCGGCCCGCCCTGATCTCGGCATCGGCCTGCCGCGCCTGCCGCAGGGCCAGCGTGTCGGTAAGCGTAATCACGCAGTGCAGTTTCGGGTCGTAGGTGCGCAGACGGTTCAGGAAAAAGTTGGTCAGTTCGACCGACGTGATCTGGCGCGTCCGGATCAGCTCGCTCAGCTGGGCTACCGTCAGAAAAGCCAGATCATTGGCGTTGCCGGGTCGTTTGACTCCCGTAGTTGCCGGCGCCGGCATCGACGAGGCCCCCGTGGGCATGATAAAGCCGGTAGGCAGGGGGTTGAAGAGCAGCGCCGGGGCAACGTCGTTGGTCAGTTCAACGTTCCGAACGGCTTCGTAGTCGGCCTTGAAGTCGTTCAGGTTTTCGAGGGCCGAGTCGCGTTCGGCGGTTGTAAAAGACAGGCCGATCAGCCGGGCGGCTACATCGGCCATCTCGCTCGTAACGGGCTGTTTCGGATCGTCGGGGGCGGTGATAAACGCACCGAGGGCGAAACTGCCCAGACAGGCCAGGGTCAGAAGGGTAGTCGTTTTTTTCATCGGGTAGTTTATTGATTGCCTGGAGGCAGGGTTAACAAGGTCTGGTGCAGCGCCCAGATCTGGGGGAGCAGCAGGGTGTGTTCGTCGTTTTGCAGCACAAAGTCGGCCAGTGACCGGCGGTCGGCGTCGCTTACCTGACTGGCCATGATCCGTTCGATGTCGGCGGGCGACCGGTGCGGGTCGCGCTGCCGGATGCGCGCTATGCGCAGGGCCAGGGGTGCTTCGACCACCACCACCCGGTCGATACCGGTGGCGGCACTGGCGGCTTTCATCAGGGCGGCTTCCTTCACCACGTAGGGAGCGCCGGTTTGCTGCGCCACCCAGTCTTCGGTGTCGAGCCGCACCCGGGGGTGGATAAGGCCATTGAGTTGCTGAAGCAGGGTTGCGTCCGAAAAAACCCGGCTGGCTACCCAGCTGCGGTTGTAGCGCCCCAGCGGGTCGTAGGCGTCGGTGCCCAGCAAGCGCTGAATATCTGCCTTCAGAATGGGGTCGTTTTCGGTAAGCCATTTGGCGCGGTCGTCGGCACTGTAGACGGGCACGCCGAGTGCGCCGAAAACGCGGCAGACAATGCTCTTGCCCGAGCCGATACCGCCCGTAACGCCAACGCGGAGAAGTGTATTCATGAAACGGAGCCCGGCCGTGTCGTGCCGGATGCTGAAAAGCCAGTTACCTTTGCTACTGGCTTAAAGGTACTAACGGCGTCGTGATTGACTGGTATTTAATCGATTTAATTGGTACGGGTGTTTTCGCCGTGTCGGGGGGGCTGTCGGCACTCAACAAGAAGATGTATCACGACCTGTTCGGCGTCTTCTTCGTGGGGTTTGTGACGGCGGTTGGGGGCGGTACCCTGCGCGACATGCTGCTGGACGCGCACCCAATTGCCTGGATTCGTGATCCGAATTACCTGCTCGTCATTATCGGGGGCGTAGGCGTAGCCGTTGGGGGCCGCCGATGGTGGCTCGGCACCCTGCGCCGGCCGCTGTTGCTGTTCGATACCATCGGCATCGGGCTCTACACCATCCTGGGCATGCAGAAAGCGCTGGCCTTCGCCGTCAACGACTGGGCTGCCATGCTGCTGGGCCTGATTTCAGCTATTTTCGGCGGGGTAATCCGCGATACACTGGTGAATGATCTGCCGTTGATTTTCGATCGGCAGGTCTATGCCACGGCCTGTCTGGTGGGTGCCACGCTGTTTCTGCTGGGCCGCTCGGCGGGGATCGATCCTACGCTCAACTTCTGGCTGTCGGCTGGCACCATCACCGTCATACGGCTGGTGGCGATCCGGCGGGGCTGGGCGTTACCCCGCATCGGTCAATAAGCCTACCGCACCGGAGCTGCCGCCGGCGACAGCAGCTGGCCCACTTCGAAGCTGACCACTACCCGGCTGGCCGAATAATGCAGCAATGGGTGGCGCAACAGGGCAAGCGGTACATCTTCGTCGTAATTGTCGGCTATGTTCTTGCGGGGAATCCGAACGGGCAGCGTGTCGGGCAACCCACGCACGAGCCGGCGTGGCCCGTCGACATCGATACGGTGGGGCGTCACGTTGATGATGCTCGACACGACGAAGCCGGGGGCCAGCCCGATGTGCAGGCTGTCGGGCCGAAGGTAGATGGTTTTATGAATGCGCTCGTCGAAGGCCAGATCGAGTGTGTCGGCCACCACGTAGTTGACCCGCAGTTTCTTGATCTGATCGGCCAGGGCGGCTGTGAGCGAGGCTGTGTTGATAACCGACGCCCGCAATGGGGCTTTCACGACGTAGTCGACCGGATCAGCGCGGAACGGGAGCAGCGAATGGCGCAGCAGCCCCCAGCCGTCGCCCGACACGTTGACGCGCACCGTGCGGGGCAGGGGCAGGGTTGGAATAAACGCCGACTCATCATACACGAAATGAATCGGATAATCGACATTGACCGAATAACCGGTTTTGTTGAGCGCATTGAGCAGCCAGAAGAGGGCTGCGGCCAGCACACAGAGCAGGGCTTTCGAGAGCCGGAACGACAGGGTATTCGGCGGGTTGGTCACCGGAAGCGCGTCAAGGAGTCTGAGACCTTATTTCTTTTCTTCGTCGGCAGGCTTGCCGGTGGCTTCGCGCGAGATGGCCGATTTTTCGAACGTCATCTTCACCCCTCGATCCACATCGAGCGTAACGGTAGCGGCATCGACCGAGGCAATGCGGCCGTGCAGGCCCCCAATGGTAACCACGTTATCACCCTTCTTGAGGTTCTCGACAAACGTTTTCTGATCCTTCTGTTTTTTCTGCTGCGGCCGGATCATGAAAAAGTAGAAGACGATAATGATACCGCCCCAGAGCAGGATGTTGGCCAGCATCGACGAGTTGCCGCCGGTGGGCATGAGTTGCAGGAGTAGTGCGTACATAGGAAGTGTGAGAATGATTATGGATTAGTAGGCTGGCGATTGGGGTTCACGAGCGCCTTGAACCGCAGCTCGGTCATGGCGGGTTCGGTGTTGGCAAAGACCGTTACGGTTTTGCTCTGCTCTCCGCTCTTGCCCCGGCTGTTAAACCGAACGCGGATCGACGAACTGGCGCCGGGGGCTACCGGCTCGCGGGGCCATTCGGGCGTGGTGCAGCCACACGAGGCCGTAATGTTGTTGATGATGAGCGGAAATTCGCCGGTGTTGGTAAAGCGAAAGACGTGTTCGACCGTGTCGCCTTCGGTCAGGGTACCGAAATCGTAGATGCCTGTTTCGGCAAACTGAATTCGGGGCATTTTGCCGGCTACCGTCGATTGGGCGGTTTCTGCCTGCTTCCGGTTGTCGCAGCTGAGCTGTGCGAACCCAAGGCCGGCCACGGCCAGCATCAGAAGCCAATTCGGTGCGCGCATTCCTGTAGGAGAGTGGTTGGTTCGGAAAACAAGTACGGGGCCGGCGGTTGGGCCGGCCCCGCGGGTAGCCTGGTATCAGGCGTTTTGTTGCTTGATCTGGGCCATCAGCCGGTCGACATCTTCCAGCAGCCGTTCGGCTTTCTCGCGGGCATCATTGACCACGCGTTCGCCTTCGTTGCGCGAATCGTTGGCGGGCAGCTCACTGGCATTGAGCAGATCCGTGATCATCATCTCGATCTGCTCCCGATATTTCGACAAGCGGTACGACAGCCGGTCGCGGGTTACCTTACCCCGATCGGGTGCGTACAGAAGACCAAAGGCAGTGCCGGTGGCGGCACCGATTAAAAGAAACGTTAAGTCGCGGCCTAGTCTGCTCATTTGACAAAAAGTTTTTTCGGTTTACAGTCTGTGGTTTTCCTACTAACGAACAGAAATCCCAAAGGTCATGCCGTAAACCCCAGAAACTAACAACTATTTATTGTCCAGCAACCCGCGTCCACTCTTACGCAGACGCCCCGAAGCCTGTAGTTTTTCGGAGAGGTTGTCCAGAATTCCGTTGACAAACTTACCGCTTTTGGGCGTACTGTAGGCTTTGGCCAGTTCGATATATTCGTTGATGGTAACCTTGATGGGGATGTTGGGGAAGTTAAGCAATTCACAAACAGCCAGTTTCAGGATGATCCGGTCGAGAATGGCCACGCGCTCTACATCCCAGTTCTGGAGCTGATCGGTCAGCAGCTGCTCGTAGTCGGCGTCGTTGAGCAGCGACTGCTGGTAGAGGGTCGTCAGAAAATGCTCGTCTTCCGGCCAGTCGTCGGTGAGGGGTTCGAGCTGCAGACCCGTTGGCCCCTGCGCCGATTTAAGCGTCCGGATAGCCAGCCCCCGTACCACTTCGCTGTTTTCGGCCCAGCTCAGGTCGATCTCGGCCAGGTGGTCGCGGATGATCTCGTTCTTAAAAATAAGGGTTCGCAGAATGTACTGCACCAGCGCCTGATCCTCGTCGGGGGTGTGTTGCTGCTGGCTGCAGTACGCGCGGTAAGTTTCGTCGGTTTTCAGGACTTCCTTGAGGGCTTTGCGCACAAAACCCATATCGTCGGTCCAGGAAATGCTGTGGCGCAGGGCTTCGTTCTGCAGGGCCTGATGATCGGCCAGTGCCTGCACAACGGTGTTGTTGCTCAGGTCGGAGTCGAACGGAAACGGTGCTTCGTCGACGTCGCGGTAGCGCCGGTCGCGGTCGGCCCGGGCGGCCTGGCCGAGGGCTACGAGCAGCGTCATCACGCGCAGATAGTCGTCGTAGATGCCGTTTACCTGCCGGATCATCATCTGCGCGAAATGCTGCTGGTCTTTTTTGGTGCGGCTGCGGTAAAAAAGCAGGCCGTCGTTGGCGGCTTTCAGTACGGGGCGGGGAGCCTCGTCGTCCTGAGCCGGCTGATCGGTCTTAACCGCTTCTTCGAAGAGGAGGCTGGCCAGCTGCCGGTTTCCTTCCAGCTGGCGCTTGTCCTGCGGCAGCATGGAGTTGAGATCGGGTTGAAATAAATCGGCAATACCATCGAGGGCCAATTGCTGATTAGAAAATTCGGCCTGCCGAAGCGCGTAAAGCGCCTGCATGACCTTGATCCGGAGTAGTCGCCGATTGAGCATACTGCCTGAAGTGATTAAGCTACCGATAAAGAAAAGAACGAATGCATCAGGCCGCAAAAGTACGAAATTCTTACCAGAATTTGACAGGGTGGCCGGATTGAGCGGATTTTATGGTTCTGCCTATGAGGGTGCTACGAGAAAGGAGCGCGCGGTTGCCGGGCAAACGGTGGCGGAAACGGGCCGTAAATCCTGTCAGCCTGTCGACTCGATCAACTGCAACTTTTCGGCGGGGGTGGGGGTTAAAAACAGGACGTCATCTGGTTCTCTGTGAAAGCACTTTCCTACCTCAACAAATACCTGCTCAAGTATAAATGGTACCTGATCTGGGGGACCGTGTTTACCATCGTATCCAACCTGTTCGGCATTTTTCCGGCGCAGCTGGTGCGGTATGCGCTCGATCTGGTGCGCGAAACGCTCGACGTCTACTACCTCTACGAACAGTCGCCCCTGCAGTCGGCGCTCTACGATGTATTTGCCTTTAGTCTGCTGCTCTTTGCGGGCGGCACGCTGGTGATGGCCCTGCTCAAAGGCTTTTTCCTGTTTCTGGTGCGGCAAACGCTGATCGTGATGTCGCGCCATATCGAGTACGATCTTAAAAACGAAATCTATAACCATTACCAGACGCTGCCGCTGAGCTTTTACCGGCAACAGAACACCGGCGACCTGATGGCCCGCATCTCGGAAGATGTGAGCAAGGTGCGCATGTACGTAGGCCCCAGCATCATGTACGGTCTCAACCTGATCGTACTGTTTATACTGGTCATCAGCTACATGGTCAGCATCAATGCCAGGCTGTCGGTCTATGTGCTGCTGCCGCTGCCTATCCTGTCGGTGCTGATCTATGTAGTCAACAACATTATCATCCAGCGGTCCGAAGAAATTCAGCGCAGCCTGTCGCGCTTGTCGACCTATGTGCAGGAAGCCTTTTCGGGTATTCGGGTACTCAAGGCCTTTGTTCAGGAAGCGAACTCGGCTGCGCGGTTTGAGAAGGAAAGCGACGAATACCGGGGTAAGTCACTGGAGCTGACGCGGGTCGATTCGCTGTTTTTTCCGATCGTAGCCATTCTGGTGGGTCTGAGCAACATTCTGGTGGTGTATATCGGCGGGCAGGAGATCATTGCCGGACGCCTGACACCGGGCAATATCACCGAGTTTATCCTGTACGTAAACATGCTCACTTGGCCCGTTATGGCCCTAGGCTGGACCACCAGTCAGACCCAGCGGGCGGCCGCGTCGCAGCAGCGTATCAACGAGTTCCTGCAGATCAAAACCGACATCGTTTCGACTAAAAACGTGCAGCAGCCGATTCGGGGCGAAATTGAGTTTCGGAACGTCCGCTTTGTGTATCCCGATTCGGGCATCGTAGCGATCAAGAACTTCTCGATGAAGGTGCGGGCTGGCGAGACGGTGGCCATTCTGGGTACGACGGGGTCGGGCAAAACCACGCTGGCCAACCTGCTGACCCGGATGTACGACGTATCGGCCGGGGAAGTCCGGATCGACGGGCTGCCCATCGCCGACTATAACCTGACGTCGCTGCGGGAGCAGATGGGCTACGTGCCGCAGGATGTGTTTCTATTTTCTGAAACGATCAGCAACAACGTTTGCTTTGGCAAGCCCGACCTGCCACAGGCGCGGGTGGAGCAGGCCGTGCGCGACGCCGACTTGTATCAGAACGTTGTCGACTTTCCCGAGGGATTCGAGACGCCGGTGGGCGAGCGGGGTGTTACGCTGTCGGGTGGGCAGAAACAGCGGCTGAGCATTGCCCGCGCCATTGCCCGCGACCCGCGCATTCTGATCCTCGACGACTGTCTGTCGGCGGTCGACACGAACACCGAGAACATCATCCTGAATAACCTCCGGCGCATCATGGCCGACCGTACGTCGGTGGTGATTTCGCACCGTGTATCCTCGGCCAAACTCGCCGACTACATCATCATGCTCGACGAAGGGGGCATTGTGGAAGAAGGTACCCAGGCTGAACTGATGGCCCGCAACGGTGCCTACCGCGAACTCTACGAGAAGCAACTCCAGACCGAAGAGGTGTAGGCGCTACGGCCCTGTCTGGGCGGGCGCTGTGTCAGTCAGTATCGAACCGGGCGAGCCGGTACTCCAGAAATTCCCGACGCGGTCGATAACTGGCCGGAACGGCAATGGGCTGGTGCTCGAACCGGCCGAAAAAAGACTCGTAAAACGCTTTCGGTGACTCGGTCTTCAGGCGTCGGCTAATCAGCAACCGGTAGTCGGTGTCGATGCAGATCAACCCTGTTTCATAAGCCCGGTCGTAGAGGGTCGACAGGCAGATGCCGTTTTCGGGGTTGAGCCGCTCCTGCTGATTACTGGCCCAGGGAAGGATATGGCCCGCTACGAGCAACTCGGGCTGGTCGATGCCCGAAATCGCGCATCGGCTACTGTAGGTTTTCAAAATCATTTGCCGAAAAACGGCCTGATTGACCCGGGCCCTGACCAGCCGGGTGCGCGTTTCGCCCTGTAGGCCTTCCAGGTCGAACAGTAGGTCCTGGTGGGTTTGTTCGACGGTCTGGTGCGTGTATCCGGCCAGAATCCGCTCGCTCTCAAAAACCAGCTCTTCCTTATTGTTTACAAACTCATTCCAGATCGGCTCTACCTGTTTGCGACCGCCATCCATACCCTTCACACCGCGCTGTTGATGATACGGGTCGACGCTGGCAAAATTGGTGAGCCGCATCGCCACGGAGTCGGGTGTCCGGCGGTCAAGAATAGACGCGAGTTTCTTGACTTCTGCGTTTCCTCTGTGCATCTGTCCGAAGGGGATTTTCAGGTACAGATTGAAGGCCAGAATAAGTTCGTCTCGTGTCCAGTTTGGGGATTTTGCCATGGGCAGTCAGCCGGTCTAGTCGCTTAAATAATCGCTTTAAAACCACTGCTTCACCCCGCCGTGCCGGGAGCAGGTGCCCCGGCGAGACTGGCTGTAGCTGTAGCTGCCGTCGCGGCATTCGGCAGTGGCATTGGCCGGCGGGACGCTGTAGAGCGTGGGGGCCTGTATCCGGTTGCCCCGGCTGTTGGTGTAGTAGTGAATGGAACCTCGGGCCACCCGTGCCGACCGGTGATACCGGTTTGCCGAGCGGGGATAGTGGGCCGGCGACTGGGCCGATACCTGATCGGCAAGTGGGCCCGCCAGGCTTAACAGCATCAGCAGAACGAAGCGCATAAACAGTGTTGAGTAGACTACAAAACTACGGTTTGTGCGGGAAAGGCTCGGTTTATTGACTGAGGGGCAAGCACGGATCCGCACGGCAGGGTCTGTTAGCATAGCTGCGATTTCTGCGCACGTGATTTAACCATTGGCGAAAAACCATCCGCATCCCGTGGAGACGCAAAATGTTGCGTCTCCACGGGATGCGCCAGCCAAGATGCATCGGCACACCTCTGAATCCAGTTGGTTTTCGGGAAACTACCCTCTCGGCTTTTACGTTGCTAGTAAGAATAAGCCAACCGCTCCGGCGGTACGACGCAGCGTGACGACTGAAGAAACAACCCAACTGAACGATATTGACCTGACGGGCTACGACCAGATCGAAGTACTGGGCGCCCGCGAACATAATCTGAAGAACATCGACGTTACGATTCCGCGCAATAAGCTCGTGGTCGTAACCGGCATCAGTGGCAGTGGTAAATCGTCGCTGGCTTTCGATACCATTTATGCCGAAGGGCAGCGACGGTATATGGAGAGTTTCTCGGCCTATGCCCGCTCGTTCATCGGCGACATGGAGCGACCCGACGTCGACAAGATCAATGGTCTGAGCCCGGTGATATCGATCGAGCAGAAAACGACCTCCAAAAACCCCCGTTCGACGGTGGGTACCACGACCGAGATTTACGATTTTCTGCGTCTGCTCTACGCCCGGGCCGGCGAAGCGTTTTCGTACGTGACGGGCCGCAAAATGGAACGGCAGTCGCAGGATCAGATCATCGACACCATTCTGCATCAGTACGACGGGCAGAAAACGACCCTCCTGGCACCGGTAATCCGGGGCCGTAAGGGGCACTACCGCGAACTGTTTGTGCAGATCGCCAAAACGGGCTACACCAAGGTGCGGGTCGATGGCGTGGTGCAGGACATTGTTCCCAAAATGCAGCTCGACCGCTATAAGATCCACGATATCGAAATCGTGATCGACCGGCTCGTGCCGCGCCCCGACGACCGCTACCGGCTCAGCCAGTCGGTGCAAACGGCCCTGAAGCAGGGAAAAGGGGCTATGCAACTGCTCGACAGCCAGGGGCAGCTGGTGTACTTCTCGCAAAACCTGATGGACCCCGAGTCGGGCATCAGCTACGACGAACCGTCGCCCAACTCCTTTTCGTTCAACTCGCCCTATGGCGCCTGTCCGGTCTGTAACGGGCTGGGCGTGATCGAAGAAATCACCGAAGAGTCGGTTATTCCCGATCGGTCGCTGAGCGTGAGTCGCGGGGCTATTGCGCCCCTGGGGGAGTACCGCGAACTCTGGATTTTCAAGGAAATCGAGGTGATCCTGAAAAAGTACAAGCTCAACCTCAGCTCGCCCGTCAGCAAGTATCCCGACGATCTGCTGTATGCGCTGATGTACGGTACGGAAGAAGATCCGGCCGATGTGCCCGCCAGTCGCAACCTGAAACGCAAACCCGATGCGGAACCTTATCCGTTCAAGTTCGAGGGTATTGTGAATTTTCTGAAGCGCCAGCAGGAAAACACGACCGACAAGATTCAGGAGTGGCTCAAAGACTTTATGGTCATTAGCCCCTGTCCGGAATGCCACGGGGCACGTCTGAAAAAAGAGTCGCTTTATTTCCGCATCGACGAGAAAAATATCTCCGAACTGGCCCGCATGGACATTTCGGAACTGACGACCTGGTTCGACGGACTCGAGAGTCGCCTGACCGATCGGCAGAACGTGATTGGAAAAGAGATACTGAAGGAGATTCGGAAACGAATCGGTTTCCTGCTCGACATCGGCCTCGACTACCTGACGCTCGATCGACCCCTGCGTACGCTGTCGGGGGGCGAAGCGCAACGCATCCGGCTGGCTACCCAGATCGGTACGCAGCTGGTCGGCGTACTCTACATCATGGATGAACCCAGCATTGGGCTGCATCAGCGCGACAACGTGAAGCTCATCGATTCGCTGAAAAACCTGCGCGATCTGGGCAACACGGTGCTGGTGGTCGAGCACGACAAAGACATGATGCTCGAGTCGGATTTTATTCTCGACATCGGCCCCGGCGCGGGGCGGCATGGCGGGCAGGTGGTCGGCATCGGCACCCCCGATGAGTTTATCCGGAACGGCAGTACCACGGCCGAATACCTGAGCGGCCGGCGGGCCATTGAGGTGCCGGCCGAACGGCGCAAGGGCAACGGCAAATTCCTGATCATTAAAAACGCCACGGGGCACAACCTCAAAAACGTAACGCTGAAACTCCCGCTGGGCCGCATGATCTCGATCACGGGCGTATCGGGCAGTGGCAAGTCGTCGCTGATCCACGAAACGCTGTTCCCGATCCTGAACCGCCATTTCTACAAGTCGAAGCGCGAGCCGCTGGCCTACAAAACGGTCGACGGGCTGGAGCACCTCGACAAAGTGATTGAAGTGGATCAGTCGCCTATCGGCCGTACCCCCCGTTCCAACCCGGCTACGTACACCGGCATGTTTTCCGACATTCGGTTGCTGTTTGCCGAGCTGCCCGAAGCCAAAATCCGGGGCTATAAACCCGGCCGTTTCTCGTTCAACGTGAAGGGCGGTCGTTGTGAAGACTGTGAAGGCGCAGGCATGAAAAAGGTAGAGATGGAATTTCTGCCCGACGTGCATGTGCTCTGCGAAACCTGCAAAGGCAAACGCTTCAACCGCGAAACGCTGGAAGTACGCTTCAAGGGAAAGTCCATTGCCGACGTGCTCGATATGACGGTCGAGCAGGGGCTGGAGTTCTTTGCCAGTCAGCCCAAGATTCTGCGAAAAATTCAGACGCTGAACGATGTGGGGCTGGGCTACATCACGCTGGGCCAGCACGCCACCACGCTGTCGGGGGGCGAAGCGCAGCGCGTGAAGCTGGCCGAGGAACTGTCGAAGAAAGACACGGGAAAAACGCTCTATATTCTCGATGAGCCCACCACGGGGCTGCATTTTCAGGATATCGCTCACCTGTTGAACGTGCTCAACAAACTGGCCGACAAAGGCAATACGGTGCTGATTATCGAACACAACCTCGATGTCATCAAAGTATCGGATCACCTGATCGATCTGGGGCCGGAAGGGGGTAACAAAGGCGGGCAGATCATTGCCGAAGGTACGCCCGAGAAGGTTGCCGAGGTGAAGGGCAGTTATACCGGTAAGTTTCTGAAGCTGGAACTGACCGGACATGGTGCCGCCTAATTGCGTATCTTGGCGGGCCGTCAATAACCCGGCAACTTTGCGTTATGCGTAACCCATTCTTCTACGTTGTTTTGCTGGTGCTGGTCGTTCTGGATGGCTGGCTCCTGGCACACCCCAACCTGATTGGCCGGGCTGGGGTGTTTTTTTTCGATTATACCTACCTCGAAACGTTTCCCAAAGCCCTTGCCACGGTAGCCGCCGTTACGGGCGTAGCGCTGCTGGTTGGCGGGCTGCTGAGCCGGCTGGGGCAGGCCGTGGCC
The DNA here is from genome assembly GCF_054778875.1 of Spirosoma luteolum. Taxonomy (NCBI): domain Bacteria; kingdom Pseudomonadati; phylum Bacteroidota; class Cytophagia; order Cytophagales; family Cytophagaceae; genus Spirosoma; species Spirosoma luteolum. The sequence goes on along the minus strand of NZ_BAAGZE010000023.1, from coordinate 294,589 downwards.
ATTGCGCTGACGGCTGCTCTGCTGGCCGCGTCGGTCTACTGGCTTATCAGCAGTTTCACCCAATACAATACGGGTGTTTATAAGCTCACGGGTGCCGGCTTCCGGGCGGGGGCTATTCTGCTCCCGGGCCTTATTACGCTCGTGTTTGGCGAAAAGCTCTACGGGGCCATCCGGGGCAAGGCAGTCCGTCGGTAAAGGGCTGCGCTGGCTTACCCGGCAACCGTCGGCCTGAACGTTATAACTCCTGCTACTATGTTTATCCCGAAGCGATGGCTGCTGCTGCTTGGTCTGGGCAGTCTGTTGCGGGGGGGCGTCGCGCAGACGCCCCCGACCGAGTCCCGACCAGCGGCCAGGGCGTATCTCCTGCGCCCCGACCGCGTGTTCGACGGCGAAACCATGCACGAAGGCTGGGTGGTGCGCGTCAACGGCGATCGGATCGATGCGGCTGGCCCGGCGGCCGGTATTCAGGCCAACGGAGCCGACGTGATTGACCTGCCCGGACAAACGCTGCTGCCCGGCCTTATTGAGGGCCATTCGCACCTGCTGCTGCATCCCTATAACGAAACATCGTGGGACGATCAGGTACTGCGCGAAGCCCGGTCCATGCGGGTAGCCCGCGCTACCGTTCATGCGCGCAACACACTGCTGGCTGGCTTTACCACGGTGCGCGATCTGGGTACCGAAGGCGCTGAATACGACGATGTGGGGCTGAAACAGGCCATCGAGCAGGGCATTATTCCCGGCCCGCGCATGGTGGTCGTGACTAAAGCGTTGATTGCTACCGGTAGTTACGGCCCCAGGCGATTCAGTCCCGACATCGACGTACCGCAGGGAGCCGAAGAAGCCGACGGACACGATGGTCTGATCCGGGCCGTACGGTCGCAGATTGGCAAAGGCGCCGATGCCATTAAGATTTACGCCGATTACCGCTGGGGGCTGATGGCCGAGGCTAAACCAACGTTCACCGTCGACGAGATCAAGCTCATCGTTGAGGTGGCCGGCAGCAGTGGCCGGGCGGTGGTTGCCCATGCTGCCACCGCCGAAGGCATGCGCCGGGCCATTCTGGGCGGTTGTACCACCATCGAGCACGGCGATGCCGGCACGCCCGAGATTTTTGCGCTCATGAAACAGCGCAACGTGGCCCTGTGCCCGACCCTGGCGGCCGGCGATGCCGTTAGTCAGTACCGGGGCTGGAAGAAAGGCCAGGAGCCCGAACCCGAGCGTATTCGCGAAAAACGGGTCACGTTTCGGCAGGCGCTCAGCGCGGGCGTAACCATCTGCGCCGGGGGCGATGTGGGCGTATTCAGCCACGGCGATAACGCCCGCGAACTGGTCATGATGGTCGACTACGGGATGAAGCCGCTCGACGTGCTCCGATCGGCTACATCGGTCAATGCCGATGTGTTCGGTCTGCGCGACCGGGGGCGGGTGCGGCCGGGCTTGCTCGCCGATCTGGTTGCAGTGGCCGGCAATCCGGCAGCGCAGATCGACGCGCTGCGGCAGGTGCGGCTTGTGCTGAAAGGAGGTATCCGTTACCAGCCCTGACGAAAACTTAATCGGGAACCACCGGGTTATTGGGTAGGGGCTCCCAAATGGCCTTTTTTATAATGATTTCGCCTGACTTTTGGGTTTTTGGGCTAATTTCGCCCCGCTACCCCAGTCGGAGTCTAATCCTTTACTACTGAATACTCTACCCTGATTTTCTATATGGCAAACACTGCTGAACTCACCGTCGATGGTAAATCGTACTCGTTTCCGACTCTGGAAGGAACGGAGAACGAAAAAGCCTTCGACATTTCCAGCCTTCGTGATCAAACGGGCTATGTTACTCTGGACCGTGGTTACAAAAACACAGGGGCTACCAAAAGTGGTATTACATTTCTCGACGGTGAAGAAGGTATTCTGCGCTACCGGGGGTATTCAATCGAGGATCTGGCTTCCAAAGCTTCTTTTCTGGAAGTCGCCTACCTGCTGATTTACGGTGAGTTGCCTACGCAGGAGCAGTTCGCGCAGTTTGAAAGCGCTATTCGGCATCATACGCTGGTGAACGAAGACATGCGGAAAATCTTCGACGGTTTTCCGGTGAGTGCCCACCCCATGAGCGTACTCTCGTCGCTGGTGAGCGCCATGAGTGCGTTCTATCCCGAATCGTACGAAGGAACAACCGACAACAGCGATCAGGATATCATCCGGTTGCTGGCCAAACTGCCTACCATTGCGACCTGGTCATACAAACGGGCGCAGGGCCATCCGATCAACTACCCCAAAAACAAGCTGGGCTACATTGAGAACTTCCTCAATATGATGTTCGCGCTGCCGGTCGAAGACTACACGGTTGATCCGGTGGTAGCCGAAGCCCTCAATGTACTGCTCATTCTGCACGCCGACCACGAACAGAACTGCTCGACCTCGACGGTACGACTGGTTGGCTCGTCGCAGGCTAACCTCTATTCGTCGATCTCGGCGGGTATCAGCGCCCTGTGGGGGCCCCTGCACGGCGGTGCCAACCAGGAAGTGATTGAGATGCTCGAAGAAATCAAAGAAAACGGTGGCGATGTGGCCAAGTATGTCGATATGGCGAAAAACGCCAAGACAACGGGTTTCCGTTTGTTTGGCTTTGGACACCGCGTCTACAAAAACTTCGATCCCCGCGCCAAGATCATTAAGAAAGCGGCCGACGATGTGCTGAGCAAACTGGGGGTCAACGATCCCGTACTCGAGATTGCCAAGGGACTCGAAGAAGCTGCCCTCAACGATGAGTACTTCGTATCGCGCAAGCTGTATCCAAACGTCGATTTCTATTCGGGTATTATCTACCGCGCACTCGGCATCCCGACCAACATGTTCACGGTCATGTTTGCCATCGGTCGTCTGCCCGGCTGGATTGCCCAGTGGAAAGAAATGCGCGAAACGAAAGAGCCCATTGGCCGCCCCCGTCAGATCTACACGGGTGCTACTCTCCGCGAGTTCGTACCCATTGCGCAGCGCTAAGCACGCGCTTATTCAACATAACAACGAACCCCGCCCATTCGATGGGTCGGGGTTCGTTGTTATGGATCGATAACGTTGTGTAAATCAGAAAGGCGGGTTACATGCCCATGCTGGCCTGCAGGTCGTTGAATTTTTTGTCCTGCTTGGCTTCGTCCAGCGTCATCACTTTCAGTTTCGGGCGAGCACCAAACAAGCCAAAGCGGGTTTTGTACTGGACCACATACGTCTGGCCATCCTGCGCGTTAATGGTAACGGCTTTGTTGGGGTTCTTCGGCGCCACTGTGTGCGAGCCGGGCGTCAGGGTAGTCGTATAGATCGACTTGTTTTTCAGTTTAGCCATCTCCTGATTATCGACATTGACCTTGTATTTGGCCATGCTGCCGTAGATACAGCCTTTGCGGTAAACGATCAGGTTAGCGGCTTTCGGAGCGGTTTCGGCGTAGGCGGCCATCAGCGTTCCCGCCGACAGGCAAAGTGCCATGAACAGTGATTTCATCGTGTAGGTTGCGTTACGGATGACCCGACTGCCGGGCCATCTCGCCATTACCTACGGCCATACCCCCCCGTTTGGATTGCCTGTTGCTACAACGAATTGATCGAAAGCCCGATCGCCAGCGCCATGAAGAGCGTAATGGTGAGGCCATATATGATGAAAATCAGGGCAAATTTACCCAGGGTACGGGGCCACGACTGCCGGTATACGCGCTTGAGCGACAGCAGAAAATAAATGGCGCCGATCCCTACGGTGATCTTCAGCAGGCGGTCGCCCATTCCTTCGGGCAGGTAATGGCCCAGGTACACGGCAACCAGCAGGGCTACCGACAACAGCAGAAACAGAACGGTGTGAGCGTGAATCGAAAAGATCAGGTGCTCGTAGTAGTAGCGCCGGTACTGTTTGCGCCGTACATAGAACAGCCAGAGCAGAAAAGCCACAAAAGGCATCAGGACAAACATCACACCCGACAGGCTCTTGATAAACAGGTGACCAAACTCATCGGCTATGGCGTTGGTATTGGTAGCCTGCTGAAACTCCGTGATGCGTTCGGCCTTGCGCAGCGCCAGCCGATTGATGTAGTTAGCCGTCAGCTTATGCGCCTGCAGCGTCGAGTCGAGCTGATCGTTCGACATACGGTGAACCTCGTCGAGAAAGTGCTGCCGGCTACGCTCATTCGGAAACGGAATCATGCTGCCATTTTTCCGGTCCGACTGGGCCACAAACACATTGTAATCGATGGGCTGGTTATGGATGGTGGTAATCAGCTGACGCAGCCGGGCGCGGTTGTCGGTTGTGGTGGCCAGTTGCTTGGTCTGCAGCAACGAATCGATGCCACGGTCGGGCAGGGCAGCCAGCTCCTGGTAGAAGAGCCGGCGCTCGGCCGGGTGATTGATTATGTCGACTTCAATGGCGGCCACCTCGTTGAGCTGGTTGCGCAGCAACAGGCTATCCTTACGATCGTCGTCGCTGCCGCCGAGGCTGCTGCGCTCGACATCGTCGCGCAGGGCATGCTGCCGTTCGCCCGGGTCGACCTCTATGATCCGGTGACTGGCGTATTTGCCCACCAGAAAAAAGAAAATTACGCTCACGAACACGTAGAGCCGGGCGGGCGGTACAAACCGGGCTCGCTTGCCTTCCAGAAACTCGGCGGTCATCTGGCCGGGGCGGGTGAAGATCGCTTTGAGGGAGTTCCAGAGCTTGTTGTCGAAATGGGTGATGCTCTCAATAAACTCGTAACCGATGTGTTGCAGGGGGAGTTTGACCTCATGGTTTTCCTGCCCGCAGTTGGGGCAGAAATTGGCAGTGGGGCCAAGCGGGGTATCACAGTTGGGACAGACTGCTAGTTTATGATGGGCGGCCATCGGGGCGTTGCGGTTGGGAGGAAGGTATGGTACCGGTGCAAAAATAAAAAAAGCGGTGGCCAGACAACGCTGACCACCGCTCAGGGCAAAAAGATAATCCGGTATTAATCGTCGATTTCGCCTTCGCCGTCTTCTTCGGTACCACCGATGGGGTCGAGCAGGGCGTTTTCGTCTTCGCTGATTTTAGCCCGGATCTTTCCTTCGATCTCGGCCATCAGTTCCGGATTGTCGAGCAGCAGTTCTTTCACGGCGTCGCGGCCCTGAGCCAGGCGACTGGTGCCGTAGGAGAACCACGAACCCGATTTCTTCACGATTTCCATTTCTACGGCCAGATCAAGCACCTCGCCTACTTTCGAGATACCCTGTCCGTACATGATGTCGAACTCGACCACTTTGAACGGAGCGGCCAGTTTGTTTTTCACCACCTTCACCTTGGTGCGGTTACCGACAACGTTGTCGGCTCCCTCTTTGATCTGCCCGATCCGGCGGATATCGAGCCGGACCGACGCGTAGAATTTCAGGGCGTTACCACCCGTGGTTGTTTCGGGGTTGCCGAACATCACACCGATCTTTTCGCGGAGCTGGTTGATGAAAATGCAGCAGCAGCCCGTTTTGTTGATCGTACCGGTCAGTTTCCGCAGCGCCTGCGACATCAGGCGGGCCTGCAGACCCATTTTGCTTTCGCCCATTTCGCCTTCGATCTCGGCTTTGGGTACGAGAGCCGCTACGGAGTCGATAACGATGATGTCGATGGCGCCCGAGCTGATGAGGTGCTCAGCAATTTCGAGCGCCTGCTCGCCGTTGTCGGGCTGCGAAATGAGAAGATTCTTTGTATCGATACCGAGTTTCTCGGCATACACCCGGTCGAAAGCGTGCTCGGCGTCGATGAAGGCAGCCAGACCGCCGGCTTTCTGAGCCTCGGCGATGCAGTGCATGGTCAGCGTGGTTTTACCCGACGATTCAGGACCGTAGATTTCGACAACCCGGCCGCGTGGCATACCGCCAATACCCAGCGCCAGATCGAGACCCAGTGAGCCAGTGGAGATGACCGGTACGTCGACAACTTTGCTTTCGCTCAGCCGCATCACGGTTCCTTTACCGAAGGCCTTGTCGAGCTTCTCAATGGTGGTTTGAAGGGCTTTCAGTTTACTGTCATTAGCAGATGCTGTGGCTTGCGCCGTATCTGATTTTGCCATGTTGGGATGGTTGTTTTAAACAGATAAAATTACCCAGAAACGGCCGGATTACCAAACCCTTTTTTGAAATAGATCGGGTTATTTCGACGCGCTGGAGACCCCACTGCGCAACGCCTGTATATATCCCGGACGGATGTTTGTAATGGGCTGATTAATAGGGTTTTGCTCTCGTTTTTCGAGGCAATAAAAATCCCGCCCCGGGCTGGTTGGTAGCCTGGGGCGGGATTGGGTTTTTGCTCGTCGAAACGGTGCTGCCGGTGGTCGGTGCAGGCCCGCCGATCAGAGCGTCGAATCGGTCATCATAGGCTGCTGGGCCGGCTGTTGCACGGGCTGCTGCGGCTGGGCCGGAGCCTGCGGCTGATAACCCTGTTGCTGGTAGCCCTGCTGACCCGGATACCCGTAAGCACCCGGCTGTGGACCCACCGCTTCGACGTTGGTGATGTAGTATTTGGTTTCGCCATTCCAGGGCAGACGCAGAATCTTTTCTTCGTAGTGAAGCGTCACGCGCTGACCCGTCTTCACGGCGTCGGTGATCTGCTTGGCTACGTTGTCGTCTTTCACCGAGAAGTCGAAAAACTGGGGCGTAAGCGATCCGGTCTCGCCCGAGAAACCGCCTACGTTCAGCACACCTTCGTAGGTTTTGAACAGATAACCCCGGCGGCTGAATTTCGAGACGGTGCCGGCGCGTTCGCCGTCGCTGAAACTCCAGCCCGTCAACACATACAGTGCGCCGGCTAACACAAACAGAAATAGGAGTAAGTACAATAAGCCTCTCATGGATGGACTGATTTGGTTGCGGTTGAGACGCGTAAATAGACGAATTGTTTCAGATAAGTTCAAGCATAGGAACCCCCGCTACTGGTAAATGTTCAGCGGGAGGAGGGACGTGGGCGCCCGGGCCAGCCGTTACTTGGCCCGAATGGCAATAACGGGGTCGAGCCGCGAGGCTGAGAAAGCCGGTATGATACCCGACAGAATACCGATGACGCTCGATACGCCCAGGCCCAGTATGATGTTGCCCGCCGTGAGCTGCAGATCGAGGCTGCCCAGTTTCAGAAACGAAAGCAGGTACACCAGTACGATGCCGCCCAGCCCCCCCACCAGACTCAGCAGTACGGCTTCGAACAGAAACTGGAACAGGATAAAGTAATTTTTAGCCCCCAGCGATTTTTGAATGCCGATGATGTTGGTGCGCTCTTTCACCGACACAAACATGATGTTGGCGATACCGAATCCGCCGATCAGGATAGAAAATCCACCAATAACCCAGCCCGCCAGTTTGAGTACGCCAAAAATGCTGCTGACAAACTTGACAGCCGCTTCGGGGTGATTGATGGCGAAATTGTCATCCTGCGTAGGGCGCAGGCCCCGGCGGGCCCGCAGCAGGCCCCTGATTTCACTTTCCAGTTCGAGCAGCCCCTCATCGCTTTCGTAGCCTTTTATGGCCACGTCGAAGGTCGGGACGCCTGAGTTGAACATCTTGGAGAAGATGCCGTAGGGAATGATGCACTTGATGTCGGGATTGCCGCCCACGTTGACAATGCTGGCGCCCTTGAGCCGCTGCACCCCAATGACCATAAAGTTGAGGCCGTTGAGCTTGATGGTTTTGCCAACCGGATCGATACCGGGAAACAAGTCCTCGGCCACTTTGGCGCCAATGACGGTAACGGCCCGGGCCACGGTCATCTCCTGCGGGGTGAAATAACGGCCGTTGGCGATGGGTACGTCGGAGATCTTGTTGTAGTCGTAGGTGGTGCCCTGAATGAGCGACGATGTGCTGTTGTTGCCGTATTTGACCGTAACACCCCGTTTGAAGTCGAGAATGGTGAGGGCTTTGGCATTTTCGAGTTGTTCGCCCAAGTACTTAAACTCGCTGTATTTGGTTTCGGGGCGCTGAAAATATTTCCACCACTGGTATTCGGCCCCGAATGTCCAGGGCCATTTGCTGACATACACCACCTTATCGCCCACAAACGACAGGCTGGTTTTGATGTTGCGCTCCAGCGAGTCGACCAGTGTGAATACGGCGATGATGGCGAAAATGCCGACCGTAACGCCCAGCAGCGACAGCAGCGTGCGGAGCAGGTTGGAACGCAGGGCCTGCCATGCAAACCGGAAACTTTCTAAAATCTGACGCAGAAACGGCATGGCTGGGGAGGGGGGGACAGCGGTACGATGTGCTAAACAAAGAAACAAAGAAGTTGGCGACCCGCCAATGGGTTTCGGATTAGCAGCGATTTCGGGCGGATAAAAGGTGGAAACCTCCGGCGGGGCCTGGGAGCCCGTTGGCCGAACGGCTCTGTGTTGTAGCTTAGGGGTTCTGAAAACGTCGACGATTGTCTCTTTCCGCATGAAAACATCTACCCAGTCTGTAGCTTGTCTGCTGCTTGGCCTGCTGGCCGTGGGCGCCTGCAAAACCAAGTCGCCCAGCCGAACCTCCACCGCTGCCATCAGCCAGGGGCAGGGCGTGTATCAGTACCGCGACGAAGACCCGCTGGTGAAGCCGTTCTACTCCAACCGGCAGGGCGTAATCGGGCGCAATGGTATGGTGGCATCGGCACATCCCGAAGCGTCGGCCGTCGGGCTGGCTATTCTGAAAGCAGGCGGTAATGCGGTCGATGCGGCCGTGGCCATCCAGTTTGCGCTGGCCGTGGTTTATCCCGGTGCCGGTAACATTGGCGGGGGCGGCTTCATGGTGTACCGCGATAAGGGCGGCAACAGCTATACGCTCGACTACCGCGAAAAAGCACCCGCTCTGGCCACTCAGAACATGTACCTCGATTCGGCCGGCAACGTGCGGGCCGGCCTGAGCATCAGCGGCCACCTGGCCAGTGGGGTACCGGGCTCGGTCGATGGTATGGCCGAAGCCCACAAACGCTTCGGCAAACTGCCGTGGGCGCAGGTTATTCAGCCCGCGGTCGATCTGGCGGCCCGGGGGTTTGCGCTTACCGAGCGCGACGCCAATGGCCTGAACCGCATCAAAACCGACCTCAATACCATTAACCCCGGCAAGTCCTACTTCCTGAAAAGTACGACCCCGGGCGATACGGCTACCTGGCACCGCAGCGACCGCCTGACGCAGGCCGATCTGGCGCGAACCCTGCAGCGTATTCAGGCGCAGGGCCGGGCGGGCTTCTACGAGGGCGAAACAGCCCGGCTGCTGGCCGACGAGATGAAGCGCGGTAACGGACTCATTACCGAGGCCGATCTTAAAAACTACCACTCGGTCTGGCGTAACCCGCTCAAGGGCACCTACAAAAACTACACGGTGATTACGATGCCGCCTACGTCGAGTGGTGGGGTGGCGCTGCTGCAGCTCATGCGTTTGACCGAGCAGTATCCGCTGCACCGGTGGGGCTGGAACCGCGATTCGACGGTGCAGGTCATGATCGAAGCCGAACGGCGGGTCTATGCCGACCGGGCCAAGTTTCTGGGCGATCCTGACTTTGTAAAGGTCCCCGTCGATCAGCTCATCAGCCCCGAGTACCTGCGCACCCGCTGGACCGATTTCTCGTTTGCCAAAGCCACCGACAGCCGCAACGTGAAGGGTGGCATGATACCGGGTTATGAAAGCCTCGAAACAACCCATTTTTCGGTGGTCGATAAAGAGGGTAACGCGGTCAGCATCACCACCACGCTCAACGGTGGCTATGGCAGCCGGGTGGTGGTCAACGGGGCCGGGTTTTTTCTGAACAACGAAATGGACGACTTCAGCATCAAGCCCGGCGTACCCAACATGTTCGGGCTGATTGGCAACCAAGCCAACGCCATTGCGCCCGGCAAACGGATGCTGTCGTCGATGACGCCGACCATTCTGGAGAAAGACGGCAAGCTGTTTATGGTGGTTGGTACGCCCGGGGGCTCCACCATCATCACGTCGGTATATCAGACTATCCTGAACGTGATCGAGCACGGCATGACTATGCAGCAGGCGGTAAACGCGCTCAAGTTCCACCACCAGTGGCTGCCCGATAAAACCATTTTCGAGCAGGGTGCCTTCACCGATGCCACCACCCAGGCGCTCATCAGCCGGGGCTATGCGCTTGAGAAACTCACCAATACCCTGGGCCGCATGGACTGCGTACTGATTCGGCCCGATGGCGCCTACGAAGGGGCCTCTGACCCCCGCGCCGATAACACAGCAATGGGGTACTAGGAGATTTGAGCAGAAAGAGGAAAGACGGTAGAAGAAAGACTGGTTTGCGTCAGTGTCTTTCTTCTACCGTCTTTCCTCTTTTCTCTAAAAAAAGTTAATCTGCCACGGCAATCGTCACCATGTTGACGACTTCCCGCACGGTACTGCCGAGCTGCAGAACGTGTACGGGCTTGCGGATGCCCATCAGGACGGGCCCGATTTTCTCAATCCGGCCGATCTCCTTAAGCAGGTTATAGGCAATGTTAGACGCCGACAGGTTCGGGAAAATCAGCACGTTGGCGGGCTGGTCGGCGAGCGACGAAAACGAGTAACTCTCGCGGAGCAGTTCCTGATTGAAGGGCAGGTGCGCCTGCATTTCGCCATCGACTACCCAGTCGGGGTGCCGTTCCTGCAGAATAGCCGTGGCCTGCTGCATCTTTTCCGCGTCTTCGCCCGAGGCACTGCCAAACGTCGAGTACGAGAGCAGGGCAAGGCGGGGCTCGATATTCAGCCGCCGAACCTCGTTGGCCGTGGTTTCGGCAATCTCCACCAGTTCGTCGACCGTGGGATTTACGTTGACGGTTGTATCGGCCAGGAACAGCGGGCCGAAGCGCGACATCAGCACGTACATCCCCGACACTTTTTTGATGCCCGGCTTGCGGCCAATCACCTGTAGGGCCGGGCGCAGCGTTTGGGGGTAGTTGCGGGTCAGACCCGAGATCAGCACATCGGCTTCGCCCGTTTCGAGCATCACCGCGCCGAAGTAATTGCGGTCGCGCATCAGCGCCTGGGCTTCGGTCAGGGTAAGGCCCTTGCGTTTGCGTTTTTCGTAGAGCACCTGCGCATACCGCGTCCGGATGTCGGCCTGGTCGTCGGCGCGCTGATCGATAATCCGGACATTGCCCAGGTTGAGCCGAAAATCGCGCAGCATCTCCCGAATCACGTCGGGATTGCCCAGCAGAATTGGTACGGCAATGCGCTGCTCGAGCACATCGGCCACCGCCCGCAGTACCGTTGGATTTTCGCCATCGGTAAATACCACGCGCTTGGGCGTACGCTGGGCCTGAGCCAGCAGCCCCCGCGTGAGGGAGTTGTCCTGCCCCAGCCGGCGCGACAGTTGCATGTCGTAGTCGGTCCAGTCGGCAATGGGGTGTTTGGCCACACCCGACTCCATAGCGGCCCGGGCTACGGCGGGGGCCACGGTCGTCAGCAGGCGGGGGTCGGTGGGCTTGGGCAGAATATAGGTCCGGCCAAAAACGAGACTAATCTGCCCATAGCTGCGGCTAACGCTTTCGGGTACCGCTTTCTTGGCCAGGTCGGCCAGCGCCCGCACGGCGGCCAGCTTCATGGCCTCGTTGATCTCGGTGGCCCGCACGTCGAGTGCCCCCCGAAAAATGTAGGGGAAGCCCAGTACGTTGTTGACCTGGTTGGGGAAATCGGAACGCCCCGTCGCCATAATGATGTCAGGCCGGGCGGCCGTTGCCAGTTCGTAGCTGATTTCGGGCGTGGGGTTGGCCATGGCAAACACAATGGGGTTGTCGGCCATCGACTGCACCATCTCGGCCGTTACGACCCCGCCCACCGACAGGCCCAGAAACACATCGGCTCCGCGCAGGGCATCGGCCAGTGTCCAGGTGGCCGGGCAGCGATCGGTGGTGTATTTGTACTGGTTGGGTGCCAGGTTGGTGCGGTCTTTGGTCAGCAGGCCGTCTTTATCGAACACGATGATGTTGTCGGGCGAGACGCCGAGGCTGACGTACAGATTCATGCACGAAATGGCAGCTGCTCCCGCCCCGTTGACTACCAGCCGGATGTTGCCAATGGTTTTGCCGGCCAGCTCGAGCGCGTTGAGCAGGGCCGCGGCCGATGTGATGGCGGTGCCGTGCTGATCGTCGTGCATCACCGGGATGTTCAGCTCCTGTTTCAGGCGCTGCTCAATGACGAAGCAGTCGGGGGCGGCAATATCTTCGAGGTTGACTCCGCCGAAGGTAGGCTCCAGAATCTTTACCGTTCTGACAAACTCGTCGACGTTGGTCGTGTCGAGTTCGATATCGAACGCATCGATATCGGCGTAGAGTTTAAAGAGCAGGCTTTTGCCCTCCATGACGGGCTTCGAGGCCACTGGGCCGATGTTACCCAGACCCAGCACAGCCGTACCATTGCTGATAACGGCCACCAGGTTGCCTTTGGCAGTGTAGTCGTACGCTTTTTCGGGGGTGTCGGCGATGGCCAGGCAGGGCTCGGCCACACCGGGCGAGTAGGCCAGCGACAGGTCGCGTTGGTTGGCCGTTTCTTTGGTGGGGGTAATTTCAATCTTGCCGGGGCGCCCTTTTGCATGGTAATGCAGCGCGTCTTCCCGGAGCTTCTCCGTTGGATCTGTGGTCATGTTGATGCGTCGACAGCGGTCAGTTACGTAGGAACAGGAGCCGACTGGGTCGGACGACCGCCGGCATTGTGGTTACAAACGTAACGGATTCTGTCAGTCTTTCCCGGCCGGAGGGGTGTCTAAGTTTTCGGCGTCGATGCGTTCCGACTGGCTGACCTGGCTGAAGGCTATGGCCATCTGGCTCCGATCGAGGGCGTGTTCGTGGTTTGATAACCAGATGGTTGCCACGCCGTTGCCAATAAAATTGGTGATGCTGCGGGCTTCCGACATAAACCGGTCGACGCCCAGCAGCAGCGCCAGCCCCTCGAGCGGAATGGCTTTAACGGCTGTAAGCGTACTGGCCAGCACGACAAAGCCACTGCCCGTTACGCCGGCAGCGCCTTTCGAGGTTACCATCAGAATGCCGATGATGGTCAGCATCTGGGTCAGGTCGAGGTGCACGTTGAAGACCTGCGCCAGAAAAATGGTAGCCATCGAGAGGTAGATGGTTGTCCCGTCGAGGTTGAATGAGTAGCCGGCCGGCACCACCAGTCCCACCACCGACCTGGCGCAGCCCATGCGTTCGAGCTTTTCCATGAGCGAAGGGAGCCCCGCTTCCGACGAGGAGGTACCGAGTACGATCAGCAGTTCTTCGCGGATGTAGCGCAGAAAGGCCATGATACTGACCTGACACGAGCGCAGGATAAGCCCCAGTACGCCGAAAATAAAGAGCGCCATGGTGGTATAAACGGTGCCCATCAGCTTGGCCAGGGGCAGCAGCGTGCCCAGCCCGTACTTACCGATGGTAAACGCCATACCGCCGAAGGCACCGATGGGGGCCAGCAGCATAACCTTGTGGAGACCCCAGAAAATGTATGCAGAGGCCTTGTTCATACCGGCAATAAACCGGTCGCGGCCCGGGTAACGGCTCAGTACGACACCTGTCAGGATGGCCAGCACGAGTACCTGCAGCGTCACGTTGTCGAGAAAGAAGTGCCACCAGCTGAATTCCGTGGCGCTTTTGGTGTACTTCGAAATGTCGCCCCCCTTGAGCTGCGACGTTACGACCCCATCGCCGGGCCGGATCAGGTTGGCGACCAGCACACCGATAATCAGTGCTACCGTAGTGACGACCTCGAAGTAAAGCAGGGCTTTGGCTCCCACTTTTCCCACTTTCTTCAGATCGCCCATGCTGACGATGCCGAGCGTAATGGTCAGAAAAATAATCGGGCTGATAAACAGCTTGACCAGACTGATGAAGAAACCGCTGAGCATTTCGCTGAACGTAGTACCGATGGTAAGCTCCTGCCCCATAAACCGGGTTTTCAGCGGGGTGTCCAGCACGGGAAACAGGGCCAGGTCGGGGCGGAAATGACCGAGCAGAATACCCAGCGAAATGGCCGTCAGGACCCAGAAGGTGAGGTTGGTCAGCAGTTTTTTCATGCGCAGGCGTCAGCAGCGTGGGTTAGGGATTGGTGAGGGCCGCTTTGAGACTGGCCAGGGTGGCGCGGCAGGTTTCGTCGATCGTCTGATACAGGTCGGCCTGCTGTTTGGCAGCCTGCTCCACAACGGCGGGGTTGGTTGCCTGACTACCGGCAGCGGCCTGCATCTCGGCCGCCGTGGCGCTCACCGGCCGAATCGGGGTCGACAGGCCATTACCGTCGGCAATCAGATCGGTGATGGTGGCCCGGTAGCGTCCCATCTTGGTTTCGATGGTCATGGCGAACCGGACGGTCTGTTCGCCCAGTGGGTAGATGGCCTTGATGAAGAGGATACCGTGCTCGCGGTCTTCGTGCAGCTCGGGCCGGTTGTCAAGCGAAAAATAAGATGCGGCCCAGCGCTGACTTTGCTGAAGCACCTGCCGGGCGGGGCGGGTTTTGTCGGACAGACGCACCAGATCCTGGAATTGCACCTGCCCCGTTTCGCCAACCGGCAGGTTGACCTGCGCCAGCAACGGCGATGAAATCAACAAGGCTAGCGCGAAAAGAAAGCGTTTCATGGGTAAGTAAAGACAGATCGGAAAACGGGCTCAATATACAGTCGGCCCCAGGGTTTTGCTACCACCAGGCTGCCAATCCCCTTTGTCGACACCGATCAGCGCCGTTATAAGCCTGTACCGTCAGGGCCTGTTCAGACGATCCTGACCAGCACACGAACAATAAAAATGTGCAAAATTTTGGGTTTTCATTGGTACCACCAGTGCGACCATCGTAACTGACTTCTACTGAACGGTCGGCTACAGCACGCAAAAAGAGAAATGAGATAGGGTGTTGAAAATGAGTTGATTGTCTGTATGGGTGGCTGGTGGTTAACATCCGGTCGGGCCCCATACTGAAGACCAATACCCGGAAAAAATAAAAAGTCTACGGATTTTATATTCTTTTCTGGCTTCAACCCGTCCGAAAAAACAAACCGGTATGTTACCTGTTATGGGATGTAGTAATTTTAACTGCCGCTGGCCGGCGTTCACTAAACACTCACTAGTATGAAAACGCTTCTTATCGCTGCAACAATGATTGGTCTGGTATCGGTATCGCAACACACTGTTGCTCAGGCCGTACAGGAAGGCAAAGCGGCAAAAAAAGAAATGAAGGCAGAGAAGAAAGTTGCCAAAGCACAGGAGCATAAAATGGAAGCCCGTACCCACAAGGGTCTCGAGGTTAAAGGTATTTCGGATCCGAAAACCCGGATGGCCAAAGCCGATAAAAAAATGGAAAAAGCGGCCAAAAAAGAAATGAAAAGCGACGCTAAAGAACTCAAAGCAGTTGCCAAGGAACGGACAAAGAAAGCCGATAAAGTAGTTGACTAATTGAGTCGACACCCGATTCTTACCTTCACTACACACTCCAGAACGGAATACATACAAAGAGGCCCAATCCGCACCCGTGCAGATTGGGCCTCTTTGTATAGGGTGTGCCTACCTATCGGTATCTGCGTTTTGGGCTGATGAAGCCGCGCGCAGGTGCCGTTTGGTAAGCGCGAAGTCGATGGTGTGGCTTGTGCGCTTACCCCAGAGCAGAATATCTTCCTGCTTGATGAAATCGGCGAGGCAGGCCCGGATGTCGGCATTTTTCCGGAGAAGCCCATCGACCAGGGGGCGGATCGACCCGGTCGTTTTGTTGAGCTGCGGTATCAGCGGCAATAGCGCGTGCAGAATGGCCTGCGGCAAAAAATAACAGCCAAGCACCGTATCCTGCCGATAGCGGTGGACACTGGGGTGGCGATCCGGCGTTTCGGGCAACCAGACTTTCAGGTGGCTGGTGGTTTCTTCGAGCAGGTACCCTACTTCGACCAGACGCTGGTCGGGCTGGCTGATTTCGAGCAGCACCCACTCACCCGGATGCATACGTTGCCAGATAGCCTGGGGGGGCGGTGTGGGCAGACTGGCTTTACCCGTTTTCTGGCTGATTCTTGCCTGCTCTCTGCAGGCTGCGGAACAATAGCTGGGGGTAGGGTCGAAGGAACGAAAGCGTTTCTGGCAATAGGAACATGAGTACGTACTATAGGCCATATAATTCATGAAAGGGAGATAAGTCGGATTGGGTAAAGATAGTGGCAAAAATGGTTGTGAACCTACCAGTCCTATTGCCGAATGAGTAGAAAAAGGCCATTTAGCTACGTTTTGAATTAATTTTCTGGTTAATTCGGTAGCAAGCAGAGGTGTTTCGTTTTCGGTAATTGCCTATAGGTATATCAGGTAGTGCCGGATGGGCACGTGCGGGTACCTGCTCTACCTTCAGCCACTACCTGCTTTTTTTAGCAACCGGCCGTATGACGGTGGGGGCAGCGAAAAGTCTCGCCATACCAGCGCACCTGTTTCCGGGAGATCGCCCCCGCTGCTGCCGACCCTGGCTAACCGTATCGATCTATTGACGGGCCAACTCGTTAGGTTTACACAACGGACTGCTTTCAGCAGAACCAGACTTACCAACACGTATGAAAAACACACTGCTGCTAACCGTGGCATGGGCAACGGTAGCCATTTGTTTCGCCTTTATGAGCCGCCCCGGTGCCGACGGCTGGACCTCGATTTTCGACGGGAAAACACTGACGGGCTGGCGAGCCGCCGAAAATCCGGCAACCTTCAGCGTGCAGGAGGGGGCCATTGTGGTGGCCGGACCGCGCGCCCACCTGTTCTATGAGGGGCCCGTGGGCAACCACCAGTTCAAAAATTTCGAGTGGAAAGCCGATGTCAAAACGATGCCCGGCTCCAACTCAGGTATGTTTATCCATACCGCCTATCAGGAGAAAGGCTGGCCCGCGCAGGGCTACGAAATTCAGGTCAACCAGAGCCACACCGACTGGCGCAAGACGGGCAGCGTCTATGGTATGCAGGACGTAAAAGCGGTGTATGCTGCCGACGATACGTGGTATAACGAGCACATCATTGTAAAAGGCCGGCAGGTAACGGTGCTGGTCAACGACAAGGTGATCAACCAGTACACCGAGCCCGACAGTGTCAGCCAGTCGGCCGGTACGCGCAAACTCAGCAGCGGCACCATTGCACTGCAGGGCCACGATCCAAAGAGCAAAGTGTACTTCAAAAACATTATGGTACGGCTGCTGCCCGACTAGGGCCGGGCGGCAACCGGCCAGTAACTAATGGGCAAAACCAAACGAGGCCCCCTGCGCGCAGGGGGCCTCGTTTGGTTGGTGGTGGTCGCGACGGGAATCGAACCCATATCAAACGTTTAGGAAACGTCTATTCTATCCGTTGAACTACGCAACCGGCACGAAAAGACCGGCAGGACAGGAGCGCCCACCGGTCGTTTCGCTACGACAAAAATGCCGAAAAAGCATCAACTCCCCAAACCGTCGCCGTACTCGGCCGATTCGTTGAGGGGTACATTGACCCAGTTGGGGTAAATGTAGTAGTGCTTCTCCCTAACCAGCGCATACAGCAGGTCGCGCAGCTCGCCTATGTTTTCGCCCGTTTCGGCCGAGATAAACACCACATGGTCGGCCTGTCGGGTGAGGTAGGTTTTGCGCAGAAAATCGAGGGCCGTTTTCCGGCGTACCGACACCGGCACTTCGGCCAGCTGCACGGGCGCATCGGCGTCGAAATCGGCTTCGTCGATATCGGGCTGCGGCTGCTCGACCCACTCGTCTTTCGGCACAAACTTGTCCATTTTGTTGAAGACCAGAATCACGGGCTTGTCGGCGGCTTTGATATCGGCCAGCGTCGACTGCACCACCTCGATCTGCTCTTCGAACAGGGGGTGCGACACATCGACCACGTGCACCAGAATATCGGCTTCGCGCACCTCGTCGAGCGTCGATTTAAACGCTTCGATCAGGGTGGTGGGCAGCTTCCGGATAAACCCGACCGTATCGGTCAGCAGAAACGGAATGTTGCCCAGCGTGACCTTCCGCACCGTCGAGTCGACGGTGGCGAAAAGTTTGTTTTCGGCAAACACGTCGGTTTTGGCCATCGTCCGCATGAGCGTCGATTTGCCCACGTTGGTGTAGCCTACCAGCGCCACCCGTACCAGCCGGTCGCGTTCTTTCCGGCGGGTCATGCTCTGGCGGTCGATCTTGCTCAGCTTGTCTTTCAGAAACGCGATGCGGTCTTTCACGATCCGGCGGTCGGTCTCGAGTTCTTTTTCCCCCGGTCCGCGCATCCCCGCGCCCCCTTTCTGGCGGCTCAGGTGGGTCCACATACGGGTCAGGCGGGGATACAGATACTGATACTGCGCCAGCTCGACCTGCACGCGCGACTGGGCCGTCTGGGCCCGCATCGAGAAAATATTCAGGATGAGCAGGCTGCGGTCGAGCACCTTGATATCGCGGAATTCGCCTTCGAGGTTACGCACCTGGGCCGGCGTCAGATCATCGTCGAAGATAACCGTATCGACGGGGTTGGTCAGGATAAACTGCTGAATCTCCTCCAGCTTGCCTTTGCCCACAAAGGTGCGGGTATCGGGCCGGTCGAGTTTCTGGGTAAACGATTTAACCGTCTTCACGCCCGACGTTTCGGCCAGGAAAGCCAGTTCGTCCAGATACTCTTTAGTCTGGTCGGCCGTTTGCTTCTGCGTGATAAGGGCGACCAGTACGGCGGTTTCGGGTTGTTTATGGGTGTCGATCAATGGATGGTCTGATTAAAAAAAGGCAGTACGGGCGCTTGCTGTAGGGGTGGGTCGGCCGGTAAACCGGCTGGCAACAAACGGCAGTACGGCCGGAACATGAACGAAACGTGTACACTAAATAACGGCCCGGTTCGGGTAAAAGTTTCGGCCCTGAGCCGGCACCGAACGGTCGGCTAAACGCCTATACCTGAACCAGTTTCCAGCGACCCCGCCGGAATACGACGATGGCCGTAACGGCCAGCAGCGATTCGCTGATGGCTACCGACCAGAACACGCCCGTGGGTCCCCAGCCCGCCCAGTTGGCCAGCCCATAGGCCAGCGGAATCTCGACGAGCCAGAAACACACCAGGTTGATCAGCGTGGGCGTACGCGTGTCGCCCGCGCCATTGAGCGACTGACTCAGTACCATCCCGTAGGCAAAAAAGACGTAGCCGGCGCAGAAAATCTGGAGCGCCTGCACCGCCGTTGCCACCACCGGCGGGCTGTCGTTGAAAAAACGCACGATCGGCTCCGCCCCCGTAAAGAACACCACGCCCACCAGCATCAGAAACACCATGTTGCCGATGGCCGCCCGCCACGCCGAGGTTTCGGCCCGGTCGGGTTGCCCCGCGCCCAGGTTTTGCCCCACCAGCGTAGCCGCTGCATTGGCCATACCCCACGAGGGTAGAATGGTGAACACAATGATCCGGATGGCGATGGTATAACCCGCCACCACATCGCTGCCGAAGGTCGACAGGATCCGGGTCAGAAAGACCCAGCTGGCCGATGAGATCAGGAACTGGCCGGTGCCCCCAGCCGCCAGTCCGAGCAGCGTCTGGATAAGGGAGCGATCGGGGCGGAGGTGTTGCCGCCCTACCTGCACGGGATTGCCGGGGCGGTTGAGGGCATAGAGCTGATAAAACACCCCGGCCGTGCGGCCCAGCGTGGTGGCCACGGCCGAGCCCAGTACGCCCAGTTCGGGCAGGGGCCCCCACCCAAAGATAAGCGCCGGACACAGCACGATGTTGATGCCGTTGGCCAGCCACAGCGACCGCATGGCATCGGAGGCCTGCCCGGCCCCGCGCAGACAGCCACTCAGCGTGTAGAGCAGCATAATGGCGGGCGCACTGGCAAAAATCATTCGGGTAAAACCCGCCCCCCGCGCAATCAGCGGCTCGTCGGCGCCCATGAGCCGCAGCACCTGTTCGGCAAAGACCGCCCCCAAAACGCCCAGCAGCAACGCCAGGCCCAGCGACACGAGCAGCACCTGCCCGATGGCGGCACTGGCCCCGGCGCGGTCGTTTTCGCCGATACGCCGGGCTACCAGTGCTGTAGCGGCCGTGCTGAGGCCAATGGCCACCGAATACACGAGCGTCAACACCGACTCGGTGAGGCCCACTGTGGCCACGGCTTCGGTGCCGATTTTGGCCACAAAAAAGATGTCGACCACCGCGAAAAGCGACTCCATGACCATCTCCAGAATCATGGGTACCGACAGCAGGAACAACGCCCGGTTGATGCTGCCAGACGTGAAATTGGTCTCTGTACCGCGCAGCGCAGCCAGAAACAACCGTAAAAAGCGGGTCATTACAAACAACAGTAAGGCTGGCGGAAACCGTAATGGCTGCCGGCAGCGGATGAACACTACCTGGAGGAGGAAGCCGACGGGCCGCAGGCGGTCGGCGGGAAGAAGGATCCGCGTGGGATCTTAGGCGAAGAAAATCATCGGCGTAGTAGGCCCAGCTGGTCCGGGCACTGTTGCGGAGGCAAACCTACAGCTTTTTACCGGAAAAGACAGCGCCTGGCGCGTAAAAGACTGGCAATCTGGGGCAGTTGGCCAACCGTCGGGCCGGTTTAGCTGTTTAGCACCGTATGCAGACCTCATCCGTTACGGCCGACTCGATTCGGCAGGTGCTGCAGGCCCTGCTGCATACCGACCGTTATGCGCCTGCTGAACAGGGGGGCATTTATCGCCCGTCGGCGCAACCCATCACCCGGCTCGGGCTGGCTCTCGAGCCGGGACCGGGGCTGTCTCGCTGGGTACAGGCCAATGGTATCGACGGGCTATGGCTGCACCGACCCTGGAAACTGGACGAGTCGATGCTGCCACCCGGTTTGCCCGTGCTGTTTCATCACCTGCCCTTCGATGAGACGCTGACGATGGGCGATAACCGCTGGCTGGCCGAGGCCCTGGGCGACGCGGGCCCCGGTTCGTCGATCGGGCAGAAACAGGGTACGGCCGATACGGGCGAACCCCTACCCGCCCGACCGCTGGGCCGGCTGGTGAATGTGACGCCACAACCCGTCGACGCGCTGATCGATCGGCTGCAGAACCTGTTTGGCGGGCTCGATCGGATAATGCCGGGGCAGGGGGCGCTGGTTGGTCGGCTGGCCATTGTCGGAGCCATGACCGATGCCCTGGTGCGCGAAGCGTCGGACCGGGGCGCGCAGCTTTATCTGACGGGGCAGTACCGCGCGGCTGCCGCCGACGCGGTGGCGCAAACCGGCCTGACTGTGGTAGCGGCCGGGCACGAACGCAGCGAACGCTGGGGGCTGACGGTACTAGCCCGCTTACTGGGGCAGGCCCTGCCGGCGCTGCGGCTGGTCGTCTCCGAAGGGTAGCACCTACCGGGGCGGTTAAACCATTTTTGTCCTGAATAGTCTTAGGAATGATTGTACCAATGCCGATACTTGCTACTATTCTCTGAAAACGATTACCATAGATCCGAACGAATCATGAAAACCAACCATTCTCCCTTTGTAGCTGCCCTGCTTGTATCAATCAGTATAGCCGGGTCGCTGTCGGCCTGCGCTCAGGCCACGTCAGGCGTTGCCATGAGCGGTGGCGCCCGTACATCCGCTCCGGCTCAGCAGGATCCCAACAAAACCGCGCTCGTGCTGCCGATGCGCCAGATGACCGATCGGCTGAGCAAGCTGCAGGCCACCGGCGACCCTGACTTCGACTATGCCTTTCAGGCCAAAATTCACGCGCAGGGTGAGCAGGAGCTGTTGAAGAAAGAACTTCAGATGGGTAAAGATTCGACCCTGAAAAATATGGCGCAAAGCCTGATGCCAGCGCTGGAGTCTGATATTGCCCTGATCGATGGGGCGATGCGGCAGGTCAAGCCAACGCGGCCAAACCAGGCCTTTACTCAGCAGCAGGATCGCAACGTAAAGGCAATGGCCCTGAAATTTCAGGCGGGCGGCACCACCGAAAGCAAAATGACGGGCAATATCGACGACAACTTTGCTGCGGTACTGCTTGAGCACCGGCAGGATGCCATCGATCTGGCCAAGACGTATTTGCAGTACGGGAAAAACGACGCCCTGAAGGCCTACGCGCAAAGCCTGATAACCAAAGCCGGCCAGGAGATGAGCCAGCTTAAGAAATCGATCAAGTAATAAACAACCGACCCGGTTGCCGAGTAAGGTTGAGTGGACAACACTCAACCTTTTTTTTGCGTGAAACTTTCCGATACGTTTATTCCCACGGCGGGCGCTGTGGGCCTGTTGCCGATGTTGATCTATGCGTTGCTGCTGGTGGCGCTCGCTGCGTTGCTGGCGCAGGCAGCCCTGTTGCTGGGAAGCCGCGCCCTGGTGCAGCCCGGTGGCCAGTGGCGGCAGCTGGGGCTGGGCGCGGCTGCGCTGGTGATGGCCCTCGTGTATGCCTGCGTGGCGTACGGCTACGGTAGTCTGCTGGCCGAGCTGGCTACCGTGACCGACGGAGCCGATCGGCAGACGCTGTTTCGGGAAGCTTACCCGGCCCTGACCCAGTATCGGTACATGGGCTGGCTGGTGGCCTTACCGCTGTTGGTGCCGGGCGTGATGGGGCTGGCTGCCCCCGCATCGCCGGTTCCGAACCAGGCGCTGCGGATAGGGCTCATCGGCAGCCTGCTGCTGGTGATGGCCTGGTTCATAGGCGAGCAGCAACTGACGTTCGATCAGGAAATGGAAACAACACCCCGGCTGCTCTGGGGTGTGGCCGGAGCCGCCGGCTATGGGCTGCTGCTGCGAACACTGCTGCGCGTGAGACAGGGGCTGACGGATGGGGTTGCTGCGGGTCAGGCCTATGGGCTGGCCGTTCGGCTTGTGGCTGCCATGGGAGGCATCTGGTTGCTCGTGTACGCCGGCATGGCGTTCGGCTTGCCGGCGCCGGTTGGCCTGGTACTCAATACCCTGGCCGACCTAACCGGCCTGCTGGGGGCGGGCCTGCTGGTTGTCTGGCATACCCGGCTGCCGCTTACACAATCGGCAGCCGACGGACTGTAAAACTCGCGGGCCGGCGAAACATTTATGGTGGCACACAGTTCTATTTAGCATTCTGACACAAGTCAAAACTCAACCATCATGATTAAGAACGAAGAAATTGTTGATGACCTGAACGATCTGGTAAAGATCAACAACGACCGCATCCAGGGCTTTGAAAAAGCCATTGAAGATACTAAAGACGCCGACCTCGACAGCCTGTTCCGGCAGAATATCATTCAGAGCCAGAAGTTCCGCAGCCAGCTGGCCGAACACATCGTTCGCATCGACGGCACGGCCGTATCGGACGCTACCTCGACCGACGTATCGAGCAAAATCCACCGCGCCTGGATCGACATCAAGTCGGCCCTGACCGGCAAAGACCGCTCGACCGTACTGAGCTCGGTTGAGTTTGGCGAAAACGCAGCCGTCGAAGCCTACCAGGATGCGATCGAGAAAGATCACATTCCGGCCTACATCAAAGAAGAACTGCAAAGCCAGCTGGCCGACCTGAAAGCGTCGCACGCCAAAGTAAAAGGGCTGCAGGCCTAATACCGACGCTGACCCGCGTGCGGGCCGGCAATACAAAAAAGGGGTGCCCCGTCGAATCGACGGGGCACCCCTTTTTTGTGTCAATCCCCACTACAGTTTGGGCAGGGGCATATCCTGAAAATCTTCGTCGGTCAGGGTGATCGACGCGCCTTTTACGTTCTCCTCCAGGTGTTTCACCGACGAGGTGCCGGCAATGGGCAACATAACGGGCGAGGCTGCCAGCAACCACGCCAGCGCCACCTGGTAGTCGGTAGCGCCGTGGCGTTTCGCTACAGCGCTGATCGCATTTTCGGCGCTCAGGTTACCACTGGCCAGCGGATACCAGGGTATGAACGCAATGTTGCTGGCCTGGCAAAAACTGAGCACATCGTTCCACTTCTGCTGACCGAAGTTGTACATATTCTGGACTGAGACGACATCGAAGTAGGCCTGTGCCTGTTTGATCTGCTCAACGCTCACTTCGGAGAGACCGATGTGACGAATTTTTCCGGCCTGCTGCGCTTCCCTCAGAAAGCCCAGGTACTCCTCGGCCGGCACCTTGTCATCGAAGCGGTGGAGCTGGTACAGATCGATCCGCTCCAGCTTCAGCCGTTTCAGGCTCCCGTTCAGGGCTTCTTCCAGATGCTTCCGGCTGCCGTCTACAGGCCACTGGTTAGGCCCCGTGCGCAACAATCCGCCTTTGGTGCCGATAACCAGCCCGTCGGGGTAGGGGTGGAGCGCTTCGGCAATCAGCTCCTCCGACACGTAGGGGCCATAACTGTCGGCTGTATCGATAAAGTTGATGCCCAGCTCCAGCGTGCGTTTCAGCACCCGAATGGCTTCGTCGTGGTCTTTGGGCGGTCCCCAGATCCCGTCGCCGGTAATGCGCATAGCCCCGTAGGCCATCCGGTTGACGGTCAGGTCGCCACCAATTGTAATCGTGCCCGCGTCGAGTGCAGGCTGCTGTGTGTTGGGTTGCATGATTTGTCTGTACTGTTTCTACTCTAAGACAAACGAAACGACCAAACAGTTTTCGGGACCCCTGCCGGGGAAGATTGTACAGGCCTGTCCGAAAAAAGGCACGATTGTTGGTTGCAGGAAAATCGAGACGTTTTAGTAACTGTGTGATTTTTAGCATTTATCATGTGTTTTCGATAAATGGATAATTATGGCCAATGAATAGTATTTAGTTAACCTTTTTTAGGAATAGTCAATCTATTTGCATAGTACTACACACAGTTGTTGCCGCTGCCTGGTCAGCCCTGATCCATTCACAGCTTTATCCCACGATTAACAGAAGGTGCCCATGAAAAAACTTGTACTTGCTTCGCTACTGTTAGTTCTGCCGGTTCTTGGCTTTTCCCAGACGGAGGAACCCATCACCCGTGTTTCGGTAACGCCCAGCGAACTGACAGGGCAGGATTATCGGAACTGGCTTAACGATGATGTCTCGAAACTGATTGCCGATGTATGGTGGAGCAGCAACATGAAGTACATCGATGTGACCATCAAGCTGGGCAAGCGCTGTCAGGTCACGCGCCTGTCGCTGTACGACTACCAGGACGTTTTTATCGATCAGCCGGCCGAGCTGTATGCCCTCAACGGTACCCAGCGGACACTGATTGGTCGATTCGAAGGTCGGGAGTACATGAAGTGGATCGAGTTGAAGCCGAAAGCGCCCCTGCTGGCCGATGCCATCGTCGTGCGTAAGTTTGGCAACAAGATTCCCCAGAAAATCAAAGTATTCGGGGTACCTGTAACGACCACGGTTACCACCCCTCCGGTAGCGGTTACGCTGCCGCCGGCTACCACTACCCCCGTTGCGTCTACGACGGCCCCGGTAGCCACTACCCCGGTCACCACAACGACGGCTCCGGTGGCCACCACCCCGCCGGCTACGACCACGGCGGCACCCGCCCCGACGCCTGCCCCCGTGGTTTCGGCACCGGCGCCCACCACAACGGCTGCAGCGAGCGTTAAAATTCCGATCGATCCCAAACGCTGGTACCAGGTCAACAACGTGAGCAATGGCCTCGATGGTCTGTTCGATGGTAATGTCGATGCCGTTGTCAACACCGGCTGGGGTAAGATCCTGACGAACTACGACGCCTACTACCCGCTGAATCAGGGGGAAACGATGACCATCAACCAGATTCGTTTCTACGATGGGCAGGGAATGAACACCGATGCGCCGATGACCCTCTGGGTAATCACCAACGACTGGAAACGGATTCAGATCGGGACGTTTGTGGGTACGCAGTACAACGCCTGGGTAGGGCCTAACCCCGACCAGCTCACCGACTTCAAGGTGAAAACGGTGGTGACCAACGCCCGCTATCTGGTTATCAACACATCGGGGGCTTACCCCAACGAGATGGAGCTGTATGGTAGCTACACCGGTGGCAGTACCCTGCGGGTTGCCTCCACCAAAGGAGCCTCGCCCCTACGGCAGCAATTCGGTGTCAATGCCTTCGAGTGGGATATCGAAGACGCCAACTCACCCTGGCAGGTTGATGAAAAACGGGTGACCGGTATCAAAGGATTCTCGGCCATCCGCCACTATATGGACTGGGAGAAGCTGGAGTCGATTCAGGGCGAATACACCTTCAATCCCACGCTGAGCGGCAGCTGGAACTACGATGCTATCTACGAGCGCATGAAAGCCGAGGGTATCGACGTACTGGCCTGTCTGAAAACGATTCCGAAGTGGCTCGAAAACACGTATCCGGAAGGCAAACGCGACTACGAAAATATTCCGACCGTTTACGGCCGCGACCTGAGCCAGCCGGCTTCCTACATCGAGCAGGCCAGAGTGGGCTTCCAGTATATGGCGCGCTACGGCTACAACAAAGCGGTTGACCCGTCGCTGGTTAAAGTAAGCAACCGACAGTCGTGGGCCGGTGTCAACACCGTCAAGATTGGGCTGGGCCTGATCCAGTACATCGAGTGCGAAAACGAGCGCGATAAAACCTGGAAAGGCCGCGAAGCCTACCAGTCGGCCCGCGAATATGCCGCTAACCTGTCGGCCTTCTACGACGGGCATAAAAACACGATGGGCCCCGGCGTAGGCGTTAAGAATGCCGATCCGTCGGTGAAAGTAGTGATTGGCGGGCTGGCTGCTTCGTCGACCGATTACGTGCGGGCCATGATCGACTGGTGCAAGGAGTTCCGGGGCTACCGCGCCGACGGTCGGGTCGACCTGTGCTGGGATGTTATCAACCAGCACCTGTACTCCAACGATGCCAAGACGTCGCAGAACGGGGGTGGCTCGCGCGGAGCCGCTCCCGAACTGTCGGGAACGGGCGAGCAGGCCGCCGAATTTGTGTCGGTAGCCCGTCAGTACAGCTACGACATGCCGGTCTGGATTACCGAAGCCGGCTATGATCTGAACCAGGGCAGTCCCTTCCGCGCTATGCCTATCGGCAACAAAACGGCCGAGCAGACCCAGGCCGACTGGATTCTGCGGACCGCACTGATGTATAGCCGCGTGGGTATCGACCGGCTGTTCTTCTACCAGTTCCACGACGACAATGCCGCTATTCCGACTCAGTTTTACTCGATGGGGCTCATGCGCTCGGACAATACCCGCAAGCCCGCAGCCGACTTCCTGTATCAGACCAACAAACTGCTGGGTGCTTATACCTTCAAGGAAACGCTGAACGGCGACCCGCTGGTAGATCGCTACGAAGCAACCATCAACGGCCAGGTGCAGTCGGCCTACATGCTGGTCATTCCCGACGAAAAAGGCCGCACGGCAACCTACAACCTGTCGGTTGGCTCGGCTGGCTCAGTAAAACTCTACACCCCGAAGATTGGCAGCGATGAGATGAGTGTCGTAATTCTGGCGGCTGTCAACGGCGTGGTGAAAATACCGGTTACCGAAACCCCCGTATTTGTTATTCCGGGTGGGTCGACGGCGGGTGGCCGCGCCAGTGCCGAAACAGCACCCAACGCCCGCGCCAGCGCTGAAACTACCACGGAGCCCTTCGCTACGCTGCAGGTATTCCCGAACCCAACGGTCGATTACGTGGAACTCTCGCTCGACAGCGATGACAATCGGGCGGTAAGCGTACAGCTGTACGATGGCACCACCGGCCGGGTTCACAAGCAGACCGTATTCGAGAAGCCGGGGCAACAGCTCCGCGAGCGGATCGACCTGAGCACGCTGCCGCTGGGCCTCTACATGATGGATGTTCGGCAGGGGAATGATCGGGCCGTGCGCAAAGTGATCAAGGTCGACTAAACTTGTCGGCTCCAAAATAAAGGGGTCGCACCAGCCGGTGCGACCCCTTTATTTTTTGTCGATGCCGTCGAGTACCCGCCTGATTACGTTGGCCTGCTGCATGAAATCGAGCGAGGCCGGTACATCGCGGTCGTCGATCACGGCCTTGAACCGCTGCAAAAAGTCGATGTAAGCCGCCAGCGCATCGGAGACGTTGGTTCGGTTCTGGTCGAAAATGGGTGCCCACATCTGCGGGGAGCTTTTGGCCAACCGAACCGTACTGCTGAACCCCGTACTGGCCATGTCGAAGATCGCCTGCTCGTCTTTTTCTTTTTCGAGCACGGTCAACCCCAGCGCAAAGGCGCTGATGTGGCTCAGGTGCGACACGTAGGCCAGGTGCAGGTCGTGCTCCTGCGGGCTCATGTAGAAAATCTTCATGCCGATGTCGCGGAACAGGCTTTCGACCAGCAGCAGACTGTCGGGCCGGCTCCTGGCCCGGTCGCAGATGATGAGGTTTTTGCCGGGCAGCAACTCGCGGAAGGCAGCCCCCGGCCCCGAGTTTTCGGTACCGGCCATGGGGTGGGCCGCCACAAACTGGCTGCGCCGGGGGTGTGCGTCGGCCACGTCGCAGATCAGCCCCTTGGTTGATCCCAGATCGACAACCGTAGCCGCGTCGGGCAGCTGGTCGAGCACGGCCGGCAGCAGCTCCATCAGGGCATTGACGGGCGTAGCCAGTACCACCAGGTCGCTCTGCGCTACGGCTTCGCCAAGCGGCAGCACCCGGTCGACGATGCCTTTGGCCACGGCCAGCTGCCCGTTGACGGGTGAGGCATCGACTCCGATAAAGTGCATCCGCGGGTATTTCTCGCGCAACGACAGGGCAAACGAACCGCCCAGCAGGCCTATACCAATAATCGAAACGGTCATGCGTGTAGTCGGTTAACGGCTTCCAGAATACGCTCTTTGGGTACGCAGAGCGACACGCGGATGTAGCGCTCGCCTTTGGGGCCGAAAATAAAGCCGGGCGCGATGAAAATGTGGTTGGTATGCAGCAGCCGGTCGACCAGGGCTTCGGCCGATTCGACCGAGTCGGGCAGTCGGGCCCAGATAAACAGCCCTTCCTGGTCGGTGGCGTAGGTGCAGCCCAGCGCGTCCAGAAACGCGTGTACGGCGTCGAGTCGGCCCTGATACACGGCATTGCGCTCGCGGTGCCACGCGTCGGAGTTGTCGAGGGCGGCCGTTGCCGCGTCCATCAGCGGCTTGAACTGACCCGAGTCGACGTTGCTCTTGATGGTCAGTACAGCATCGATATACGGTTTGGCACCGGCCAGCCAGCCGATCCGCCAGCCCGCCATGTTATGCGACTTGCTGAGCGAGTTGAGTTCAACGGCCACGTCCCGCGCGCCATCTACCGACAGCAGGCTGATGGGGCTCTTCTTGTTCAGAATCAGACTGTAGGGGTTGTCGTGGCAAAGCAGAACCCGATGGTCGTGGGCAAACCGGACCGCCTGCTCAAACAGGGCTTTGGTAGCCGGGGCGCCCGTGGGCATGTGGGGGTAATTGAGCCACATGAGTTTCGTGGGGTTGGCACTGCCGGCGGGTTGCACCCGCTCGGCCAGCGCGGCCCAGTCGGGTTGCCAGCCCGCGTGTTCGCGCAGGGGGTACTCGCGCACATCGGCCCCTACCATGCGGCTAACGGCGCGGTAGGCCGGGTAGCCCAGTTCGGGTACCAGCACGCCATCACCATCGTTCAGAAACGTCAGCGATAAATGGGTAATGCCTTCTTTTGAGCCGATCAGGGGCAGCAGTTCGGTATCGGGGTCGAGGGTAACGCCGTAGGTATGGACGTAAAAACGGGCAATGGCCTGCCGCAGACCAGGTGTGCCTTTGTAGGGTTGATACCCATGGGCACCGGGCTGCCGGGCCGACGCATTGAGGGCCTCGAGGGTTGCGTCGGATGGCATCAGGTCCGGATTGCCGATGCCCATGTTGATAATGTCGTGCCCCTGCCCCTGCAGCCGGCGCACTTCCGCGAGCTTGACGGAAAAATAATACTCCTGGGTTTGATCGGCGCGTTGCGCCAAAGGGATAATCATGTACAGAACCAGTTCCCGGCCGGATCGCTGAATCCGCCGGATGAAGAACTACAACCAGAACAGTTGTCGATGAAGCAGACAAAATTACGAAGCAGGGCGGGTTTTTGGGTGATTAACGGGGGATTGTGCCCAGCTGGCTGCGGTTTGCGCAGTTTGATGGCGAACAGCGCCCCGGCGCCAGGGTCGAAAAGCGCCGGGGTAGCTCCGGACTGGCCCTAAGTTTGCTTGGTCGTTGGCTACACGGCTCTGTCTTTGCCCGACCCAATCGTTATGCCTTGCTGCCTTAATCGTCTGTTGCTGATCGTTTGTTGCGGTCTGGTTTGTATGGGGGGGCTCTACGCCCAGACTATCATGCCCGCTCCCCTTGTCGATGCTGTTTGCAGCAATATACCGGTGTCGGTGCCATTCACGGTGCAGGGGCGGTTCGGCACAGACAATGCGTTTCAGGTTCAGCTGCGCAACGCGTACACGGGAGAGGTGGTTTATACCTCGCCGGCCGGTGCCGGCAGTCCGCTGGCGGTATCGCTACCCGCTGGTTTGCCGGCTTTTACCGATCCGAACCGGTATCAGTACCGCATTGTCAGCACCAGCCCGGCTATACAAAGCGACTGGACCCGGCTGGGTGGTATTCAGACACCGGCGTCGGTAACGCTGGCGGGTGGCCCCGGCACGATCGTCAACCCGGCCCAGCCCTACGAACTACGCTACACCGTGCAGGGCAGCTCGCCCATCAGTCTCACGCTCAGCGATGGCACCCAGCAGGTACTCGATGGCGGAGGCAGTTACGCGTTCGAGCAGCGGGCAACCATCAACCCGCTCAGTTCAGGCACATTCAGCATCCGGTCGGTGCAGAATGCCTGTGGGGCAGGCCAGAGTACGGGGGCGGTGTCGCTGACGATCAATGCCATTGCCCTCAAAACGGTATCGGCTGCACCGGCAACGGTGTGCAGCGGGGGTACCATCGTGGTGGCCTACGCCAAAGCCGGTGGCACCTTCGGTCCCGCCAATACGTTTAAAATCAGGCTTACCACTTATAATCCATTTACGGGCAGTCCGTCTGCTGCCGATCGGCAGTATGACCTCGAGGCCACCCCGGTCGAGGGGGGGCTGCGGGCGGTTATTCCCGCGTCGGTCAGCACGGCCGATCCGGCTACCTACCTCGTTCAGGTCATCAGCTCCGATCCGGTGGCCATCAGTGATCCGGTGAGCAGTAACAGTCTGCGGGTGTTTCCGGCCATCACGGCCCAGCTCATTGCGCCGGCCGTCACGGCTGTCGATGCGGGGGAGATGGTGCCACTGCGCGTGCTGCTCAACGGGCGGGGGCCGGGCGAGGTACGCATCAACGACAGTCTGTCGGTAGCCATCGCCGACTTCGGCACCAGCACCAACGAAACAACGCTGTGGCTGAAACCACGCCGGACCACCACGTTCCGTATCACCAGTGTGCAGAGCGTATGTGGTACCCAGTCGGTAACGGCTGCCAGCGGGGTCACGATCAGTGTTCGGGCAGGGGTGGTCATCGACTCGCTGCCCGGTAGCACGTTCCTGCGCGGGCCCGTCTGCGAAGGGCAGTCGATCACGCTGCCGGTGCGCCTGAACTTTACGCCCACCGCCGACACGCAGACCTTCGTGGAGTTTCGGTACGGTACCAGCGGATCGGTGGTGGCCATTGCGCCGGCGGTTATCCGCGATGGCACCCGGCTCGTACTGACCGTGCCGACGCTGCCATCGGATACGGCTAATTTTTTCGGTCGTCGGCAGTACGGCCTGCGGGTGCTGACGGTTGATCCGGCTACGGAAAGTACGCTGAATCTGGATCAGGTGCTGGTGGTATCGGCCAGGCCGCGGCCCGTAGTGGCGCCCCCCGACCGCGCCCTTACCCTTGCCAGTCCGGGCAATGCACTCGTTCGGGTGCAGCGTTTGGGCGGAGGACCGTACGAACTGAAACTGTCGAACGGGCAGGTCATCACCAACAACTGCCTCGACTGCGACGATGCCAACCTGACTATTTACGCCGGGCAGACCAAATCGGTACGGATTCTCTACGCCCAGAACACCTGCGGTCGGGTCGATAACCCACCCGCGTCGACCACCCTTACGGTACAGAACCTGCCGGCTGCCCAGATCGAAATCGATTCGGTGGAGCAGAACCGATGCAACACCGATAGTATCCGGGTGTATTTCCGAACCATCGGCGATGTGGCGCCCTCGCTGACCGTGCAGGCCACATCGGCTGGCTTTGGTGTGGGTGAAGGCTGGGTGGGGGCTGCTATCGTGGGGCGCGGCAGCAGGAACCCCATTCAGATCAAACTCGACGAAGTAAGCAAGATCAGGTTGCAGGCCGGTACGCTGGTCAGCAATGAGGTGCGGGTGGACGTCAATAAGAAACCCGCCGGCGAAATCAACTATGTGGTGCCGGCCACCAACAGTTTGTTTGGCGCCGAACCCAGCAGTATCCGCCCCGGCACTGCTGTTGCGCTCGATCTGGTGTACGTAACGGGGCAGGGGCCGTTCCGCACGGTTTACACCGACGGCACCACTGATTTTACCGCGCCAAACGGTGGTACCCGTGTGGTGGTGACACCCACAACCCGTACCACCTACCGGCTTAAATCGATCTCGAACGCCTGCGGGGCGGGCACCGTCACGGCCAAAACGGCCACGTATACGCCCATGCCGTTCGACATTCGGGTGCCAACGGCGCTAAGCGATACGTATTACTACCGCCTGTGCAGCGGCACAGCCCAGCGCATCCCGTTTATAACCAGCCCGGCGGCCCCGGCCGGTACGGTCTATGCCCTGCAGTTGGCAACCCGCCGGGATTCTGTCTTTGCGGACCTGGCCACTACCGAGAGTTCGCCCTTTACGGTTACGTTGCCGGCCTCGCTGACCACCGGCGATTATTACCTGCGCATTGTGGCCAAAAATACCGATGCCCGGTCGGCCGCGCTGCTTACGAGCATCCAGCAGCCGCCCACGGCTACGCTGACAGGCACCGTGCCGGCAGCGGTCGATGCTGGTGCGCCCGTGTCATTATCCATTGCCCTTACCGGCGCGGCTCCGTGGCAGGTGTTATACAACGATCTGCAGGGGCAAACCATCACCGCCGTGCCGGCTACGCGGGAGGTGCGGCCGGCTGCCACGCAGACGTTTTCAATCCGCAGCGTCAGCAATGCCTGTGGCTACGGCACGGCGTCGGGAGAGGTTACCATTCGGGTGAAGCCCCAGCTATCGGTAGTGATGAACAGTGTAGCCGGGCAGTTTATCTGCGCCGGCAGTACCCTGCCCGCCAGCCTGAGTGCAGCCGGCGACTTTGCCACGGGAGCAACGGTGCGGTATGCCTTAAGCCCGGTTGGCGGCACCACCGACATTGCGCTGGGTAGTGGGCCGACGCAGACGGGCGCCGTGGGGCTGACCCTGCCGGCTACCGTACCGGCGGGCACGTACCGCCTACGCGCTACCGTGGGCGATGGCCTGGCCGAAGCGCTGGGGACAGCGTTTGAGGTGGGTACCAAACCCCTTTACACCCTCTCGGGCAGTGTAACGGTCAACGCCGGGCAGACCACCTACCTGACCCTGAAAGGTGCGGCCGGTAACGGCAACCAGCCCGTCAGTTACATACTGTCGGATGGGTACCAGGGCTCTTTTATCAGCGCCATCGGGCAGGTGCCGCTGCGGGTCGATCCGCTCCAGACAACGACCTATACCATCCGTTCGATTCAGAACAGCTGCGGAGCCGGTACGGCAACGGGCACCGCCACCGTGACGGTACTGCCCGCGGCCGACCGGTCGATCGAAATAGTGGGGCTGGGCGATGGCTTCACCTGTGCCGGCTCGCGCGTGACGGTGCGTACCCGGCTGCGGGGGGTATTCTCGCTCACCAATGTGTTTACCGTCCAGCTGTCCGATTCGACCGGCAGCACGTTCCGGGATGTGCCGACGTCGGGCGTCGACAGTCTATTGCAGGTGACCTTGCCGACCGACCTGCCGACCGGCTACGGCTACCGGTTCCGGGTCACCTCGACCGATGGCGTTGTCAGCGGGAGCAGTTCGTTGCCATATACCTTCCGGTCGGTAGCCACGGTTAGTTTCACGGCTGCCACCTACACGCTTTTACCGGGTACACCCCTGCGGGCTGGCGTAACGCTGACCGGTACCGGTCCGTGGTTCTACACGATCCAGAATGCCGGTAAAAGCCTCAATTACCAGACATCGACCCCCACCGCTACGATCGATCTCCCGCTGTCGAATGATCCCGTTTATCGACTGACCGCCATCAGCAATGGCTGTGGCACCGGGCAGGTGGTTGGCAACGGATCGACGCAGGTGCTGCTGGTAACGGCCACCGAACCAGCAGCACCTGCCAGTGCGCTGTCGGTTTACCCCAACCCCGCCACCGACCGGGTGTGGGTCGATCTGACGGCACTCACCGGCAAAGCTACCCTGCAGCTGTTCGACCTGCGGGGGCAACTACTAAGCGAGCAAACGGCCACCGGTGGCGTAGCCGACGTTTGGCTGAACAAGTGGTCGGAGCAGGTGTTTCTGTTACGGGTAACCGAACCCCGATCGGGTTTTCGGGCTACGTATCGTATTCTGCGGGCGGGGCTGTAGCGGCCGTTTTTTGGGGCAGCTATATAAGGCACCCGTTCCGATTCGTTCTGTTAGAGCCCGCAGTTCCACCCTGTCGTTCCGTATTATTGACCCGAATGAAGAACGTTACTTCGCTTACTGTTGCGCTTAGCTGCCTGCTGCTATCGGCCTGTCACCGGCCAGTGGCTTATTTTCAGCGATCACCACACGCGCCGGCTGCCCGGCTGACCGTGACTACCCCGCCCCCGGTATCATCCGAAACCGTCAACGATCGGACTGCCGAAGAGCTACCGGCACCAGCGGAGCCATTGGCCCCGGTACTGGCGTCGACGGCGAGTCCGGTGGCCGTATCGCCGGGGGGGCGTGTGAAGCAGCACCTGGCCCGGATCAGTGCCATGCGGCCGGCCGAGGCAAAGGCGCCCGTCGATCAGTGGCAGCCCAAACCGAAACCCAAGCCGAAGATGCGGCTGGGCAACAAGATTCGGGACGCTCTGGGCATGCCCCTGCGCGAAGAACTGAACTGGTGGCAGCGGATCAGCTGGAAACTGAAGGCATCGGTAATCGTGATCCTGATTGCGGTGCTGTTCGCCATTCTGCACGTCACGATTCTGGCCATTATATTCGGGCTGGTGGGGGCTTTTCTGCTCCTGAGTGGCCTCCGGCGGTCGTTCAAAGTGCGCCGACCCTGGTTCTAGCAGGAGCGGGTGTGCGTTATCCGGGATACTGACGAACAGCCATGCTCCGTGTTTCCTATATGACAGGGCTGAAGCCACGTCTAATCAGGTTGCGAAGGCAGCTGTTCACTGGTGTTAGACCGGCGGATGATCCGGTAAATGACCGACATGACGAGGTTGTTTTTACCCGTCGACGCTACCGGTGTAAACTGCCCCTGCGCAAAGGAGGCCGGGTTGTAGTTGGTCTGGTTTACCCAGCCCAGCTGCCCCACCCACCGTTGTGAGAACTGGTAGCCCAGGCCGGCATAGAGCCGGTTTCGTTCGAACGCCGGCCCCCGTGGATTCAGAAAAATCTCGTCGTAGACCGAGGCAAACACGGTACCTGTGCCGATGGTATGGGCGTTGAGCGGTACAAAGAGATTGAGCCGGTAGCGGAGCCGGTTGCGAAACTCCTGCGTACCCCCGCGAAAGTCGAACCACCGCTGCTCGAGCCGATAGCGGTGTTCGAACCGGATGCGGCTCAGGTACTGGTTCAGCACCAGTTGCTCCCAGAGCCGTTTTTCGACGTTGAGCGGCCCGGCCGGCAAGTCCTGATAGTCGTTAGTCTGGTAGCGGCCACCGGCTACCATGGCCGTAATGTTTTTATCGAGGTCGTAGGTGACGCCCGCTTTCAGTTCGTTGTAAAAATACTGCTGGAACAGGCCATTGGAACGTGCCTGTACTTCGGCGTAACCACCCCACCGGCTGCTCGTCGAGCCGGGCATCAGCACCGTGCCGATAAACCAGGTTCCCCAGGTGTTGGTGGGCTGCGACACCGTTTGTGCCGTTGTGCGGGCACCCACAAACAGCAGGGCCAGTAGTAGTCCGATATGCCTAAACCAAATCATGTCCGCAAAAATAGCGGTCGATTGGTCGGGAGTTTCAGACCACAGGATAAATAGGGTGGGGCATGGGGTGGCTCCTACCGGATAAACCGGATGGAGAGCGGGTAACGGTAATATTCCCCATTGTTGGCTTTTATAGCGGCAATAACCGTAAACACCAGCCAGACAAGGCCTACTACCCAGATCAGCACAATGCCGACCAGCACAATGATCAGCAGGAGCGACACTGCTGCGGCCAGCGCCATGGTAATCTGAAAGTTGACAGCTTCCTTCCCGTGATAGTCGACGAAAGTCGACCGGTCTTTCTGAATCTGCCAGATAATGAGCGGCAGCAGTACGCTGCCAATAACCACAACCGTACCGGGCAGGGCGCTCAGGTGCACCAGCATGGCCCACAGCCGGGCATCCTGATCGCTTAGTGGGGTATTGGTTTGGGTGGAGGGGGGCATGGGTGTCTGTTCCATGGTCGGATGCGGGGTTTATGGCTACCTAAAGTGACCATAAAGGTGCTGATAGTCAAGGGTAACTACGCAAACGGTCGGGAAGCTGCGCCGGCTGGAGACAGGAACGGATAAAAACGCGGGCCACGGTCTGTCGAGTCGTGGCCCGCGGGTACTAGGCTTTCAGATCGATGGTTCGGCCGGTTTCGGCAGCGCGGTAAATGGCCTGGAGCAGGCGCACGTCGCGCAGCCCTTCTTCGCCGGTAATGTGGTCGGGGAGGGGCTTGTTCTGCGCCAGCACGGCACATACGCCATCCATGTGCATGGCCTGGTGATTGACAACCGGTTTGTCGATGGGACCCTTGCTGGTGCGGCCTTTTAGGGGGCCGTAGCCAAAGGCCGGCGACAGCTCGAACCAGCCATTCTCACAGGAGGCATAGAGCCGCTCCACACCAGCGGTATAACTCGTAGTGGAGTTGCTGACAGCCCCGCTCGGAAACCGGAACTGCCACGATAGGGTCTCTTCAACTTCCCTGAACTTGTCGGGCTCGGTTTTAGGCGAAAACTGGGCCGTTACCGAGATCGGTTCTTCGCCCGTGACGTAGCGGGCGCCCTGCACGGCGTAAATGCCGACATCCATCAGCGGGCCGCCCCCGGCCAAGGCCTTTTTCATGCGCCACTGCGTAGGATCGCCGATGCGGAAGGCATCGCTCGACTCGATGAACTTGACCGGGCCGAAGACCTTCTGTTGCCCCAGTCGCATAACTTCCTGGGTGAATGGCTCGTAGTGAAGCCGGTAGCCAATGGCCAGCTGCCGGTTGGCTTTCTTACAGGCGTCGATCATGGCCTGGCAGTCGGCGGGCGTAATGGCCATCGGTTTTTCGCAGATGACGTGCTTGCCGGCCTGGGCTGCCCGAACCACGTATTCGCGGTGCATCGAGTTGGGTAGCACCACGTACACCACGTCGATGTCTTTGTTGTCGGCAATCCGGTCGAAGGTCTTATAATCGTAGACGTTGGCTTTGGGGATGTTATATTTCGACATCCACTCCTCGGCTTTGGCGGGTGTGCCGGTCACGATACCGGCCAGGCGGCAGTGCTGCGTTTGCTGCAGGGCAGGAGCCAGCTGATTTTTGCTGTAACTGCCCAGGCCTACGAGGGCAATGCCCAGCTTTCGGCCCGGCTGAGCCGATTCGATGGGGCGGCCGAACACATCGGTCAGCGTAGGCAGGGTAAGCGCCGTAGCGCCCAGGCCCGCCAGAAAATGGCGACGGGAAAAAGAGGTATCTGTCATCAGACCAGTATCGGGTTTGCGTAAAGCTATAAATACTGGCGTACTACAAAACCTACTGCTCAGTAAGTCAACCTGTTTTGTTAGGCAATGGCGTGCCTACAGCGCACTGCCCATGCGGCCATACACATCGCGGTACACCTGAATGGCGCCGGCTTCGTCGATGTCGAGTACGGAGTACGTGACCAGCACCGGAACGGGGGCAGGGAACTGGATCGTCTGGGGCGTAGCGCGAACGGCGCAGCGGGTCAGGTAGTCGGGTCTGAAGTGTGGTCGGCCCAGCAACAGATTGGCGAGTTCGGCCGGCTTTTCGACCCGAACGCAGCCGTGGCTCAGAAACCGGTTGGCCTGCCTGAACAGGTGTCGGGCATTTGTGTCGTGGAGGTAAATCGCGTAGGGGCTCGTAACATTGATTTTCAGCAGGCCCAGGGCGTTGTCGCAGCCAGTCGACTGCCGCAGCCGGTAGGGAAAGGCCGCAAGGGGGGCGGCCCAGTTTATCGTAGCCGGATCGATCGGCCGTCCCTGCGTGTCGATCACCTGCAGCTTCATAGCTGCCAGTCGCTCGGCGGGCGCCTGCCGAATGACGGGCAGCAGCTCGCGCAGCATAATCGACCGCGGTACATGCCAGTAAGGATAGGTAACCAGACTCGGC
Source organism: Spirosoma luteolum (assembly GCF_054778875.1). Taxonomy (NCBI): domain Bacteria; kingdom Pseudomonadati; phylum Bacteroidota; class Cytophagia; order Cytophagales; family Cytophagaceae; genus Spirosoma; species Spirosoma luteolum. The sequence goes on along the minus strand of NZ_BAAGZE010000023.1, from coordinate 256,355 downwards.
ACCCAGGCGGTAAACGAAGGGGTAGGCGTATCGGGTTTGCCCAGAATAACGCGGCTGGTGAGCAGCGTATGGCCCCGGCGGTCGACTACCCGCAGCGTGGCCGACGGAATATTGATCAGAATACGAGTTGTGGACCGGAACCGGTTGATCCAGCGGTAGGTGTTCAGGGTTTCCTGTACCTGTTCGATGGTCAGGGCATCGGCCATGTAGTCGTCGACCAGGCAGCGCATGCAATACGCTTTCAGCCGCAGGTACTGCTGATCGTGCGATTCGAGGGAATCGAGCAGGGGGCACCAGTCGGCCCCAGCGCTGAACTGCCGAATCAGTCGTGTCAGTCGGGTTGTATCGAGCGGAGCAGCTACGCCCTGATACTGCATCTGGCGGGGTACATGGCCATACACAATCTCCGTAACGAACTGGGCCAGCCCGGCCGAGTCGGGCAATGTTGTGTCGGTCCGGGCCACGCCAATCGACTGGCCGTAGTTTCTCAGGCGGTTCCAGTCGTCGGTCGATTGGGCCAAACCCATGAATGGGAGGGAGCCGAAAAGGAGCAGGAGAAGGAAGGGGCGCATAAGGTTCGTAGCATGGTATGTGCTACAAAGGTGGTTGCTGGCCGCCTGGCAGGCCCTGACAGCAATCAGGTCTACACCCGCATCGCGTCACGCGTCCGTATGATCGGCATCAGGGGGCAAGTACAGACAGCGTGCACTGACTACCCTGGTCCGGACACTCGTCGGCCGTCCTGTTGTTGGGTGTGATTGAGCCGCCCGGCCCGCAGCATGCCAGCCGGACGGCTCGATCAGTGTCGGTCAGGCAATCGAAATCTGGATGGTGGTTACACACCGCTCCGGATACATGCTGTCGATGGTATGGTAGACCTCACGAACCGTGTTGCCTTCGGTATAGCCTGCGGCTGAAAAGGCCCGGAACAGGTCGTCGTACAACGCTGGCAACTCACTCCAGGGCCCCGTATGGGTATGCGTCACGCAGCGGAATTCAGGCAGGTCTACGTAAGCGTATTCGGTAGCGGAGTCGCCTGCCTGCTGGATGGGCAGTAAAACGTCGAGCCCGAACGGCTGCGTATCGTCACCGGTTGCTCCGTTGTAACGCCACTGCAGGGGACCGTTGGCGATGAGGCCAAGTCGGGTAGCTTCGGCATACAGGGCCGGGCCAAGATGCCGATGGTTGGCCAGCTGCAGGAGCGTAGTAGTAACGCTGGCGCACAGGGCGGTAAAGGCAGGAATGGTCGTGGGCGTAAGCCTGGAAAGGGTGCGTTGGGCGGTCTGCATGGAAAACGGGTGTTTGGTACCCGACAAAGCTCGGTGTCGGTAGTGACAGCCCTATGTCAGCAGCCTGCCGGCCTTATGCGCCATAATGAGCCGTCAGCTCGCCCATAAAGGTGCGGATCTGCTCCCGTACCGAATCGGGACTGACGAGTTGAACGGCGTTGCCAAACAGCAGCAGCCAGCGCGAGAGTCCTAGGGTGTATTCGGTCAGAAATGTCATTTGTGTACCCGCGTCGGTAACTGTTTCCGATACGAACCCATGATCGTAGCGGTCGCGTTCGGCAAAGCGGGCGGCTCTGGCCGAAAAAATAACCACAACCTCAATAAGCTGCCGATTGGTTCGGAGCCGCTGCAGGTAGGCCTGCAGACTCAGCCGGTTTTGGTGCCGGAAGGTATCGCTCAGCTCGGTCAGTTGCCGGATCCGGTCGACCCGAAAATCGCGGTAATCCTGCCGAAGCTGGCAGTAGGCAATCAAATGCCAGCCAATGCCGTAGTGGTTGAGGCCAATGGGTTCTACGACCCGTTGTGTCGGCTCATGTCCACCCGACACATAGTCGATCCGGAGGCAGTGTTGCCGTACGAGTGCGCCCTGAATAACCATCAGAAGCTGATCGGAATAGGGAACCGGGCGGGCTCGTTGGGTTACTTCGACCTGGCTGGCCAGTTCGTCGAGGTGTTCCTTCTCGTGGCGAGACAGTACCGCCTTGATTTTATAGAGTGCCGAGTCGAAGGAGGTATGCAGCGACTGATCGGCTATACTGGCCACGAGCTTGCCGCCTACCAGCAGCGCACTGGCTTCGGCGTTGGTAAACATCACCGGTGGTAGCTGGTAGTTGGTCAGGAAATAACCGATGCCGGCTTCGGCACCGATGGGAACGCCGGCTTCTTCGAGCGCCCGAATATCGCGGTACACCGTGCGTAGACTCAAACCAAAACGGTCGGCCAGTTCCTGCGCCTTCACAACTCGTTTGCTCTGCAGGTGAATCAGGATAGCCGTCAGGCGGTCGATACGGTTCATAGCGCCGAAAGCAGTTTGGGGCGCAATACAACAAAAAACGGGCACGAATCACAACCCTGCTACCCGACCACTACAAAAAAAGGCGGCCCTGAATCAGGACCGCCTTTCCGGTTTTCGTTGTTGATGTATAGGTGAATGCTTAAAAAATATACTTGTTCTCGGCAATCATGGCGTCGGCAATGGTCCGACGGGCATCTTTGAGGTTCATCGGCTCGATCTTGGTGAACCGTTTCATACCCATCAGCATGCCGCGCAGCTCGTCGCCCTCGGCAAACGAGGTGATGGCCGCCCGGCCAGCCTGGTTTACTTTCTCCACGGCTTCGTGCAGGTAAACCAGCGCAATCTGCTTCTGCAGCGCTACGGCTTCCTCACCGTTCATACCAATCAGCTTTTCGACGCGCAGCAGTACCGATTCGGCAACGTACAGCTCAATGGCCATGTCGGCAATGTTCATCAGGATTTCCTGCTCATTCGACAGGTTCATCATGAACTTCTGTACGGCACCACCGGCTACCAGCAACGTTGCCTTCTTGAGGTTTTTCAGGATTTTCTTCTCGGCAACGAAGAGCCCTTCTTCCTCCTCCGAATTGAAGTCAGGAATCGACAGGATTTCTTTGCCAACCGCCATAGCGGGACCCATCAGGTCGAGTTCGCCTTTCATGGCCCGCTTCAGCAGCATGTCGACAACCAGCATGCGGTTGATCTCGTTGGTGCCTTCGAAAATCCGGTTGATCCGGGCATCGCGGTACGAACGGTCCATCGGCGCATCGGCCGAGTAGCCCATACCACCGTACACCTGCACACCTTCGTCGACTACATAGTCGAGAACTTCCGAACCGTGTACTTTCATGATCGCGCACTCGATGGCGAACTGCTCGAGGGCCTGCAGCTTGGCCGACGCATCGTCCATGCCTTTTTCCTTAAGCACCTCAATCATGTCGTCGATATTCTGACCAGCGCGGTAGCTGGCCGTTTCCGACGCATATACTTTAATGGCCATCTCGGCCAGTTTGTGCTTGATCGCGCCAAACTGGGCAATCGGCGTTTTAAACTGCCGGCGTTCGTTGGCGTACCGAACGGCATTATTGATAACTTCTTTACTACCTCCAATGGCGGCAATACCCAGTTTGATGCGGCCGATGTTAAGAATGTTTACGGCGATCTTGAAGCCATTGCCCCGCTCCGAAAGCAGGTTTTCGACGGGTACCTTTACATCGTTGAAGAAGATCTGGCGGGTGTCCGACCCTTTGATCCCCATCTTATGCTCGGGTTCGTTCATCGTGATGCCTTCGTAGCCTTTCTCAACGATGAAGGCCGACAGGTTTTTATCGAGCTGGCCGTTGCCATCGTCGATCTTGGCGAACACGATAAATACATCGGCAAAACCACCGTTGGTGATCCACATTTTCTGTCCGTTCAGCACATAGTGAGTGCCATCGTCGGTCAGTTTGGCTTTCGTTTTACCCGAATTGGCATCCGACCCCGAATCGGGTTCGGTCAGGCAGTAAGCGGCTTTCCACTCACCCGAAGCCAGCTTGGGCAGGTATTTCGATTTTTGATCGTCGTTACCATAGTACACAATCGGCAGGGTCCCGATACCGGTGTGGGCCGACAGCGCTACCGAGAACGAGTGTCCGCCCCCCGTCACTTCGGCGACCAGCATGGACGTGTTGAAGTTCATGCCGAAACCGCCGTAGGCTTCGGGTACGCCCGTACCGAGCAAACCGAGTTCACCAGCCTTATCCATCAGCGATGAAATCAGCGCGGGCGACGTGGCTTTGTCGATTTCGTCGAGCCGGGGCCATATCTCACGTTCCAGAAACTCCCGGCAGGTGGCCGCGATCATCTGTTGCTCTTCCGTAAACTCCTCGGGTATGAAAACCTGGTTGGCGGTTGTCTCTTTGATCAGAAATTCGCCCCCTTTGATGGACGATGTTGGTTCTGTCGCAATCATGACTTCAGGGTTTGTTATGCTTGCATACTAATTATGAAGCAAAGTAATGAATTTGGTAGATAGTATGCAAGCATACTATCTATATTTTTTTGTCTTTTTCGAAGGTGTCTGTCCGCTCAGGCATGCGATATGCAGGGGTTAGCGCATCAGCGCGCCATCCCGCCTTCGGCCGGCACCGTACAGGTAAATAGTCGGCTCCGGATTGGCGGTTATTGAGACGCATGTGTATAATTGACTACTTTTGACAATTTGGAGCACTATTTCCTACCACAACACCAACTGAAATGGATCGAAGCGTAGTGAGACGGGTTGTGCTCAGTTGCGTGCTGACTGTTTTCTGGGGGTTGGCACAGGGGCAGGCCGTTCCGGAAGTACCTTTTGATATTGAATTCGCCGGCGTTACGGTGCATGTCAATGAGCAGGCTCGCCAGCAGGTTCAGCGCGAAGTCGATCAGTTGTATGCCAACCGTACCGAATTGCTGCGGGATATCGAAGCGCTCCGGCAACTGACCCCACAGCTCGAAGTCCGCCTTACCGACGATCGGCTTCCGATCGACTTTCGTTATGTGGCTTTACCCTTCAGCAATCAGCCCGATTATGGGTATTGGGGGCTAACGATACAGGAAGCCAGCAAACTTAAACTGCGGGTCGATAACAGCATCGACGAGCGGTTTCATGCCCTTTTGGCCACCGATGCCGTATCGACCCGGCTGGGTGAACTGCAGGAGCAGTCGGGCAACTACGCCCAGACGCTGGTGCAATACCTGCAGGGCGTATCGCCGACCGAACGGCGCCCTGCCAGCAAATATGCTACGTACCTGTTGCTGACCGAGCGTAATCCGGCACTGCTCTGGAAAGTGCTGGCCCGCAAACTGGCCTTCGAGCGCGAAGAACCGGTATTCAGACCGGCGCGGATTTTTATCCTGTTCGACTATCCCGACGGAAGTGGCCAGACGCTGGCCGGCCTCGCCAAACAACTGTCGCTTACTGAAGAGCGGTTTTCGCCCTTCAATCAGTGGCTCAAGGTACCGACGATTCCGGCAGGCAAGCGCTATCCTGTCCTGATCCGGGTGACGACGGAAGAATTTCCGGTGGTGAAAAACCAGGCTGAGGAGCGTAGCCGTCGGACCGATCCGCGTGCGCCCGACACGGGCTTTCCTACCCTGGTGAAACTGCCGCAGAAGCCTGTCAGCCTCTACGCACCGGCGGTTTACTACACCATCAATGGGTTGCCCGGTGTTCAGGCCCAGTCGTGCGATAATGTGATCACGCTGGCCTACTATGGCGATATATCGATCAAGTCGTTTGTCGAGTACAACGACCTGACTGAACAGGACGTTATTCGCCCCGGCCAGATCTACTACCTGGCCCGCAAGGCCAACCGCGCCAAGGTGCCTTTCCACGTTATTCAGCGGGGCCAGACCCTGCGCGATGTATCGAACATATACGGGGTCAGGCTGGCGTCGCTGCTGCGGTTCAACCGGGTAGCGGCCAACCAGCGGGTGCAGACAGGCCGCATTATCTGGCTTCAGAAGAAACGGCCATCGAGCCGCCCGCCCGAATACCAGCAGATGCCGGCTTCGTCCGATACCAGCACGCCAGAACTGACCCAAACCGAAAATGCTGCCCCAACCGCACCGGCTACCATACTGACTGCCCCAACCAACAGCCAGGTCAGTCCGGATACGGTAGCCGCCCTCGACCGGGCCGACAGTGTCGGCACCAGCGAGCCTGACAGCAATGCCCTGCCCGATACATCGTGGACGGAGCCGGTCGAGAACCTGAAACTGCACATTGTAAAGCCCGGGCAGAGCTACTATTCCATTGCGCGTCAGTACGGCGTGACGGTGAAGCAGCTATATGCCTGGAACAACCTGAGCGAGCGTTTCCCACTTGCGGCCGGGCAGGAACTGATTGTAGACGTAACCCGTCCGAAGATCAAGCTTTCGCCCGATCGGACAAAAACGGTGGCCAAGCCGGTTGCCAGGCCAAAGACGGCACCCGTGGTTACTATTCCGAAGGCACCGGTAAAGACGCCCGTATCGGCCGATAAACCTGCGCCTGCACAGGCCCGGCCAGCTGTGACCGCTGCGCTTGGGGGCGGATCGATCGAGCCCACGCCCGGTAGCTATTACCACGTGGTGCAGCCTGGCCAGACCGTGTACCGGATTGCGCTGATCAACAAAGTAAGCGTTGACGAACTGGTCCGCTGGAATAATCTCAAGAACTTCACCATCGAGGTGGGGCAGCGACTCCTGATCCGAAAGCTTAAATAAACGACCACAACGAGAGCGGGGCTGCGTGACAGGCCATGGCGTTATTCCATGGCCTGTCACGCAGCCCCGCTTATCATAGGTTGACAGTACTTAGTTAAGCCGTTCGAAAATACCGGCTACGCCCTGACCACCGCCCACGCAGGCCGACACCATACCATATTTCAGGTCTTGCCGACGCATTTCGTTGAACAGTTGTACCGATAGCCGGGCCCCCGTCGATCCGAGAGCATGGCCGAGCGCAATGGCACCGCCATTGGGGTTGATCTTGCTCCGATCGAGACCAAGCTCCTGAATAACGGCCAGCGACTGCGCTGCAAACGCTTCGTTCAGCTCGATCAGGTCGATATCGTCCTGCTTGATACCGGCTTTCTGCAAGGCAATGGGGATAGCAGCTACGGGGCCGATACCCATAATTTTAGGCTCTACACCGGCCGATGCGTACGACATCATACGGGCCACTGGCTTCAGATTAAGTTCGTTGACCAGTTTCTCCGACATGACGATCACGAAAGCCGCGCCGTCGGACGTTTGTGATGAGTTACCCGCCGTGACCGATCCGCCCGCGGTGAAAACAGGCTTCAGCCGGGCGAGGCCGTCGGCGCTTGTATCTTTCCGCGGACCTTCGTCCTGCGCAACGGTCCATTCGCGGTTCTTTTTCTTGTTGCTTTCCGCGTCGAAATACGTCTCCGTTACCTTGATGGGTACGATTTCGTCGGTGAATTTGCCGTCCCGCTGGGCTGCCAGTGCCTTCTGGTGTGATTCCAGAGCAAACTCATCCTGCGCATCGCGGCTGATGTTGAACTGCTGGGCAACCTGTTCGGCCGTGAGTCCCATACCGATGTAGTAGTCGGGATGTGTTTTGGCGATTTCGTAGTTGAGCGCCGTTTTCCAGCCCATAACCGGAACCATCGACATCGATTCGGTACCGCCGGCAATGATGCAATCGGCCAGGCCCGCGTGAATTTTTGCCGATGCAATGGCAATGGCTTCGAGGCCCGAGCCGCAATACCGGTTGATGGTGAAGCCAGGGACACTGTTGGGGAGCGACAGCAACGCGATGTAGCGGGCAATCTGCATACCCTGTTCGGCTTCGGGAACGGCATTACCCACAATCAGATCGTCGACCCGGGCAGGATCGAGCGCTGGAACCTGACCAAGCAGGTGTTTGATGACTTCGGCCGCCATGTCGTCGGGGCGGGTCAGTCGGAGGCCGCCCCGTGGGGCTTTGCCCACGGCCGTGCGATATCCGGCTACAATGTATGCGTCCATAAACGTACTGTGTTGATAACTGTTTCAGCAGGTAACTTACCGCAATAACCTACTTTCTGAGCGGAAAATTACAAAACTTGCCGAAATTATTATGCAAGCATACTATTATTTCGTGCAGGTGATTCAGCCTTAGCCACTGCTTTCGTACGCGTCCTGGCCGGCCTGTAAACAAAAAAACCGCTCGGCGGAGCGGTTTTTGTACCAGGTGTGACTGTGTGCGCTTAAAAGTGCCGATCACCGGCTTCGCGCTTGCCGAGCATAACGGCACCAACCATGGCGATCAGGAAAAGTACCGACGCCAGTTCGAAGGGCAGAATATAACTGCCATACAGCAGCTGTCCCAGCGTTTCGACCAGGCCTGTTTTGGCATTGAAGTTCATGGCGTTGGGAGCCGGCATCTGCGCGCTTTTAGCCCGGAAAATCATGATAAGCATCACCATCAGCGTTCCGCCCACAATTACCGAAGCAATTTTGGTAAGGTTGGTCTTTGCTTCTTCATCTTCTTTGCGAAGGTTCAGAAACATGATGGTGAACAGAAACAGTACCATGATGGCGCCGGCATACACAATGATGTTGACAGCGGCCAGAAACTGGGCATTCAGCAGAATGTAGTGACCCGACAGACAAAAGAACGTGGCGATCAGGGCCAGTACGCTGTAGATCGGATTGCGGGCCGTTACAACACCCATGGCACTGACCAGCGTCAGCACCGTCAGGAGCAGAAACAGATACCCGGTTGCATTGAGGGATTTTAAAAACGTTAACGTTTCAGTCATAGCTTGATTCGGTACAGTCAACAGAAAACACAACGGCGGTTCGGGTTCGCTAGGTAGCCGCCCGGGTCAGACTGGGTTCGGTAGGCGTGGCTTTTACTTCCGAGTTTTTGCGGATATAGCGGTCGTCCAGCTTCTCAACCAGTTTGTCTTTTCCGTAAACGACGTTATCGCGCTCGGTGAAAACAGGTACCATCCGGTCGTGACGGAGGTAAACCGCCTGTTTGGGGCAGGCTTCCTCACACAGGCCGCAGAAGATACAGCGCAGCATGTTGATCTCGTAAACGGCAGCGTATTTCTCTTCGCGATAGAGCGTTTCTTCGCCCTTCTGCCGCTCGGCCGCCACCATCGAAATGGCTTCGGCCGGGCAGGCTACGGCACACAGGCCACAGGCCGTGCAGCGCTCGCGCCCCTGCTCATCGCGCTTCAAGACGTGGTGGCCCCGAAAGACAGGTCCGAGGTACTTCTTTACCTCCGGATACTGGATCGTGGGTTTCTTGCGGAAGAAGTGCCTGATGGTAATGGCCAGCCCACCGATCACGGCCGGCAGATACATTTTCTCCGCCAGCGTCATTTCTTTATTGCTGACCTGTTTGGAGCGATTGGTAAGTTGCATATAAGTTGGTGTTGTCTGTGGTTTGTCGTTTCACCTGATCTGTGGTCGTAACGACAAACCACGAGCTACGAACTGATTAACTCCGTTGCGGTACAACCTGCTGTTTGGGCGCTTTTGCCTGCGAGCTAACCGCCAGTACAACCATGACGATCACGATCAGCCAGGTCGAGTACTTAAAGTTGTAAAGCAGACCGGCACCGGTGATGACGACGTTCAGAATCGAGAGGGGGATAAACGTTTTCCAGCCCAGGTTCATCAGTTGGTCGTAGCGGAAGCGGGGGAGCGTCCAGCGAACCCACATGAAGAAGAAGATAAAGAACAGAATCTTACCGAAGAAGACCACAAAACCGATGGCTGTGGCCAGGTTGTGACCCGTGATGGCACCCAGCGAATTCTCCAGCGCGTTGTTTACTTCGTTCATGAAGGGATAGTGGAATCCACCGAAGTAAAGCGCCGAAATGAAAGCTGATGACACAAACATGTTGATATACTCCGAGAAGAGGTACAGCCCCAGCTTCATCGAGCTGTATTCGGTATGGTAGCCGCCTACCAGCTCGGTTTCACACTCGGGCAGGTCGAAGGGGGTACGGTTACACTCAGCAAACGAACAGGTCAGGAAGATAATGAAGCCTAGGGGCTGCGTAAACACGTTCCACTCGAAGAAACTTGCCTGCTGATCGACGATGGCCCGTACTGACAGTGAGCCGGTCATCATCAGGATCGTGATCATGGACAGGCCCAGCGCAATTTCGTAGCTGATGTTCTGCGAAGCTGCCCGGATGGCGCCCAGCAGCGAAAACTTGTTGTTGGAGGCCCAGCCACCCACCATTACGCCATACACGCCCAGCGATACAACGCCGAATATGTAAAGAACGCCGATGTTGATTTCAATACCCTGCAGGTTTACGTCGTACTGAACGTTGTCCCACATGAAGCGGATACTGTCGCCAAACGGAATAACCGCACTCGACATCAGGGCGGTCAGCATGGCCAGCGACGGACCAAGAATAAACAGCCATTTGCTGGCCTGAGCTGGAATGAAATCTTCTTTGAAGAACAGCTTACCGGCGTCGGCAATGGGCTGCAGCAATCCCCACGGACCCGCCCGGTTTGGGCCCAGACGGTCCTGCAGAAAGGCAGCTACCTTACGCTCGGCGTAGGTCGAGTAAGTGGCGATCAGGAGCGATATCCCGAAAATGACCAGGATAATCAGCCCTTTGGTGAGTAATATGGGTAATGCCATTGCTGGTTAACTAAGTTGTCGTTGGTTGGCACACCGGCCAGTCAGCCGGCGTCTGATCAGGGTTCGGGGTCCATGGCCGAGGGCAGCACGGGGGCAAACCGCTCGGGTGGAAGCTGCTGAATACCCAGCTGCGACGTGTCCCGTTTATCATCGATCGCTTTGTACTCGGCAGCGGCCAGGCGCTGGCCAAACGATGGTTTCACGGTATCGGCGCGGTACTTGTTGGCACTGATGACCGAAGCCCGCGATACGTTGGTAGGGCCTTCAATCGTCCAGTCGCTGGTCTTTTTCTTCTCGAAGCGGCAGGTGTTGCAGATAAAGTCATTGACTTCACCCCACTCGTTTTTACGGGCCGTAACCCGAATCACTTCGTCGCCCCGGTACCAGAGCGTTACCTTGCCCGAGCAGGTCGGGCAATCGCGGTGCGCGTCGACGGGTTTGGTGAACCACACCCGGTTTTTAAAGCGGTACGTTTTGTCGGTCAGGGCTCCAACGGGACATACGTCGATCACGTTGCCCGAGAAGTCGTTGTCGATCGCTTTCTCGATGTAGGTGCTGATCTCGGAAGCGTCGCCCCGATTTAGCACGCCGTGCACGCGTTTTTCGGTAATCTGATCGGCCGTATACACGCAGCGGTAGCACAGGATGCAGCGCGTCATGTGCAACTGGATATAAGGGCCGATATCGCGCTTTTCAAACGTCCGCCGGTCTTCTTCGTAGCGGGTCGTCACTTTACCGTGATCGAAGGCAAAGTTTTGCAGGTCGCACTCGCCGGCCTGATCACAAACGGGGCAGTCGAGGGGGTGGTTCAGTAGCAAAAACTCCACAACGCCATTGCGGGCGTCGATTACCTGCGGGTTGGTTGTGTTTTCGACGACCATACCATCCTGAACGGCTGTCAAACACGACGCCACCAGCTTAGGCATGGGGCGTGGGTCTTTGGCCGAACCGGCGGCTACCCGCACCAGACAGGCGCGGCATTTACCACCGCTGCCTTTGAGGGGCTGATAGTAACACATGGCGGGAGGAGCTACCTCCGGCCCAATCTTACGGGCGGCCTGCAAAATGGTCGTTCCGGGCTCTACCTCAACGGCAATACCATCGATCGTTACGGTCAATAACTGCGGCTTTACGTCTTCCATATTTGTCAAACGGTGAATCAGACCGTTTCTAATCGTGATCTGAAGCTGGCTGGGAGCAGCCGGCTGAACTGGTTACTAAACTAAGGCCATCTCGCCCCGGTACACGGCTCCCGGCTGGGTAGCTTCGGTCGGGTGGTCGATGTGCCACTGAAACTCATCGCGGAAGTGCCGGATGGCGCTGGCCACGGGCCAGGCAGCGGCATCGCCGAGGGGGCAGATGGTGTTGCCTTCGATTTTCTTCGCTACATCGACCAGCAGATCGATATCCTGCTGATGGCCGTGGCCGTGCTCGATGCGGTGGAGTACTTTCTCCATCCAGCCCGTTCCTTCGCGGCAGGGGCTGCACTGACCGCACGACTCGTGGTGGTAGAACCGCGAAAAATTCCAGGTGTTCCGAACGATACACGAGGTTTCGTCGAACAGAATAAAGCCACCCGAACCCAGCATGGTGCCGGTCTGGAAACCGCCTTCCGACAGCGACTCGTAGCTCATCAGCCGCTTGTCGCCGTTGGCCAGATGCAGCGCCAGATTGGCGGGCAGGATGGGAACCGACGAGCCGCCGGCTACAAGGGCCTTGAACTTGTGGCCCGGCCGGATACCGCCACACCACTCATCGGCATAAATGAAATCTTCGACCGGCAGGCCCAGTTCAATTTCGTAGACGCCCGGCTTGTTGATATGCCCCGATGCCGAAATCAGCTTGGTGCCCGTACTGCGGCCAATACCAATGGCTGCGTAGGCATCGCCCCCGTTGTTGACAATCCACGACGTAGTGGCGATCGACTCGACATTGTTCACAACCGTTGGGCTCTGGTAGAGGCCTTTGACCGCCGGGAACGGCGGCTTGTTGCGCGGGTTGCCACGCTTGCCTTCCAGCGATTCGAGCAGGGCTGTTTCTTCGCCACAGATGTAGGCGCCACCACCGGGTTGAACGACCAGTTCGAGGTCGTAGCCCGAGCCCAGGATATTTTTACCCAGAAAACCTTTCGCTTTTGCTTCGGCGATGGCTTTTTCAAGAATCTTGATGACGTACATCAGCTCACCCCGAACGTAGATGAACGAGGTATTGGCGCCGAGTGCAAACGATGAAATAATCATCCCCTCGATGAGCAGGTGGGGGATGTTTTTCATCAGGTAGTGGTCTTTAAACGTTCCCGGCTCCGATTCGTCGGCGTTGCAGACCAGGTAGCGGGGAACGCCTTCGGGCTTGGCCAGAAAACTCCACTTCATACCCATTGGAAAACCGGCACCGCCCCGGCCGCGCACACCGGCCTTCTTTACCTCTTCGACGATGCCTTCGGGCGTCATAGTCTTCAGCGCCTTTTCAACCGCCGTATAACCACCCTGTTGCCGGTACACATCGAAGGTTTCGATGCCCGGAACGTTAATGTGTTCAGTTAAGATTTTGGTTGCCATGTGCGTTTATTTCGACAGCTCGTCAATGATTTCGTCAACGCGGTCGTTGGTCAGATGCATGTAGTACTGCTCACGAATCTGAAATACAGGGCCCATGCCACAGGCCGCCAGACATTCTACTTCTTTCAGGGTAAACCGACCGTCGACCGTGGTCTGACCGGTTTCGATACCAAGCCGCTGTTTCAGGTGGGCCAGCACGTCTTCGCCACCCATCAGGCAGCAGGGGCCCGTGCGGCAATACTCGATCACGTGTTTACCAACGGGCTCGAGGTGGTACATGGTGTAAAACGTGGCTACCTCGTACACCTCAATCGGCTGAATGTCGAGCATCCGCGCTACGTAGTCCATACCTTCGGGGCTCGTCCAGCCCTCCTGCTCCTGCAACAGGTGGAGCAATGGCAGCAGCGCCGATTTCTGTTTGCCAGCGGGATACCGGGCAATAATCGACTGGGCTTCGGCCAGCCGTTCCGGCGTAAACACTACAGTATTGTTGGTCTCAGTTGTCATGAATACTATGGGAATTGTCGGCCCGTTGATCAGCCCATGGCTGCCACGGGCTAATCAACGAACGTACCACTGCTACGCATCCAGTTCGCCGGCGATCACGTTCATGCTACTCATGATAACGATAGCGTCCGACAGGGTCAGGCCCTTGCACATTTCCGGATAGGCCTGGTAATAAATGAAGCACGGCCGGCGGAAGTGCAGGCGGTAGGGGGTGCGACCGCCATCACTGATGAGGTAGAAACCCAGCTCACCATTACCGCCTTCAACGGAATGGTACACCTCGCCCACGGGAGCATCGATTTCGCCCATCACAATTTTGAAGTGATAGATCAGCGCTTCCATGTTTTTGTACACCTCCTGTTTGGGGGGGAGGTAGTACTGGGGCGCGTCGGCATAGTACGATCCTTCGGGCAGGTTATCCATCGCCTGCTGAATGATGCGCAGGCTTTGCCACATCTCCTCGTTGCGCACCATGAAGCGGTCGTAGGTATCGCCACTCTGCCCCACCGGGATATCAAACTCGAAATCCTGATACGACGAGTAGGGGTTCATGACCCGCACGTCATAATCGACGCCGGCTGCCCGCAGGTTAGGCCCCGTGAAGCCGTAGCTCAGCGCACGCTCGGCCGAAATGCCGCCCACGTTGACCACCCGGTCCATAAAGATCCGGTTGCGGTTGAATAGGTTTTCGAACTCCCGCAACACGCCGGGAAACCGTTTTAGAAACTCGTTGATCTTGCGGATGGCCGTCGGCGACAGGTCGCGCTCCATGCCCCCGATCCGACCCATATTGGTGGTCAGGCGGGCTCCGCAGATCTCTTCGTAAATCTCGTAGATATTTTCGCGTTCCTGGTAGATGTAGAGGAAGCCTGTAAACGCCCCCGTGTCGACACCCAGAATACCGTTGCAGATAATGTGGTCGGCAATACGGGCCAGCTCCATCAGAATGACCCGGATATATTGTGCCCGCTTGGGAATATCGATGCCCAGCAGCTTCTCCACCGTCATGTGCCAGCCCATGTTGTTGATCGGCGATGAACAGTAGTTCATCCGGTCGGTCAGGGTGGTAATCTGGTAAAAGGGCCGCCGTTCGGCAATTTTTTCGAACGCCCGGTGAATATAGCCGATTGTCTGCTCACCCGACACGATCTTCTCGCCGTCCATCTGGAGGACGTTCTGGAAAATGCCGTGCGTTGCCGGGTGGGTGGGCCCCAGGTTCAGGGTTGTCAGTTCGTTGACGTACTGGACCGGACCCTGTTCGGCAGGCAGGTTTTGCTTGTTTATATCGAGTTCTTCGGAAATCATGCGAGTGAAGTTGTAAGGGTATAGTGTTATAAAGTTGTGGAGTCGTAAAGTTTAGAGTACTGACTAAACATTACAACGGGACAACCGAAAACGCTACACAGGTTCTATCGGCCAAACAAGGCATCAATCTTATCCTCCCGGGTACCATCTTCAAGCGGGTATTCTTTCCGCATCGGATGATAGTCCATTTCTTCCATGTTCAGAATCCGACGCAGATCGGGGTGACCGTCGAAGATGATGCCAAACAGGTCGAAGGTTTCGCGTTCCATCCAGTTGGCACCGGCAAACAGCGGGGTCACCGTTGGAATATGCACGTCGTCGGCGGTCAGATATACTTTTACCCGCAGCCGAAAGTTGTGGCTCAGGCTGTGCAGGTGGTAAACAACGCAGAATTCCCGACCGGGCGAGTCGGGATAGTGAATAGCCGTAACGTCGGTCAGGAAGCCAACCTGCAGGGTTGGATCATTCTTCAGGAACGAAATCAGCGGATAAATTTGGTCCCGGCTGGTCGACAGCGTCAGCAGATCATACGGATCGTCGAAATCGCTTACGGAATCGCCAAACTGGTTAATGAGGATCTGCGCAACTTGCTCGTTGGTCAGCATAATGGGGGAGTTGGTGAGCAGCACTCCGGTTCGGCCGGCGAGGGGCGGGCCCGAACCGGAGTGCTGCTGCTTCGCTATTGGATATTGTACGAATTCAGCAGTTTCTGATACTCCTCGGTATTACGCCGACGGAGCGATTCATTCTTGGCCAGTTCCTGCACCTGCATAACTCCGTCCAGAATCTGCTCCGGCCGTGGCGGACAACCCGGTACGTAAACGTCGACGGGAATAATTCGATCGATACCCTGCAACACGCTGTATGTATCGAAAATGCCACCGCTCGATGCGCAGGCACCGATAGCGATAACCCAGCGCGGCTCGGCCATCTGCAGATAAACCTGCTTCACGACCGGTCCCATCTTCTTAGCGATGGTGCCGGCTACGAGCAGCATATCAGCCTGCCGGGGCGAGAAGCTGGGCCGCTCCGACCCGAATCGGGCCAGATCGAAGGTCGATGCCATAGTCGACATGAATTCGATGCCGCAGCAGGATGTAGCAAAGGGCAGTGGCCACAGCGAATTGGCCCGGGCCAGCCCAATGATTTTATCAAATGATGTAGCCTGAAAGCCGGCACCCTCGTAGCTGGGGGGACCTTCAACTATCTTAATATCAGAAGCCATACACAGCGAAATAATTGTCTACTTGATTAACAGACAAATCCGGGTTTAGATTCGCCCGGATGGCTATTCCCACTTTAAAACGCCCTTGCGGATAACGTAGTAAAAACCAGCCAGCAGCAGACCCATGAAGAGTACCATTTCGATGAAGCCAGCCAGGCCGAGGCCTTTAAAGTTAACGGCCCAGGGGTACAGGAAGATAACCTCCACGTCGAACAGAACGAACAGGATGGCGATCAGGAAATATTTGATCGAGATGGGGGTTCGGGCGTCACCCTGTACCGGAATGCCGCACTCAAACGGATCGTCTTTTTTGAGGCTGTGACGCTTGGGACCAATGGCGTGCGTGACCAGCATCGTGGTAACGATGAAGCCCAGGGCCAGACCCATTTGAATCAGCACCGGCAAGTAGTCGGCGGGTACATAGGTTGCATTCATGATACGATTGGGAAATACGCGGATCAAAGGTAAGGATAAAACCGGTTGACCCCTGTAGTTGTTGCTCGATGGTTTGTCGATACAATAGTCAAAAATACGCGCAACCAGGCAATTGGCCAAGTCGCGCCCCGGTTTGCGCCGGTCGGGTCCGGTCTGTGGCTCATAAACGCCGAAAAGCCCTCTGATGAAGGCTTTTCGGGATAAGACGGACAGGCGTACTACCGGCTGACGATGACCCGGCGCGAAACATCGAAGCTGGCCGACTTGACCCGGATGATGTAGGTGCCGGTTGGCAGGTTCGACAGATCGACGGCTTTGCGTTCATCGAACACGGGCACCGTGTAGCTGGCGAGCAGTTTACCCGTCAGCGAAAATACCGTGATCTGCGCGTCGAGCAGGTTCTCGATGGTTTCGAGCGTTACCTGACCCGTTGTGGTCGGGTTCGGATACGCACTCAGCCCACCCAGGCTGGGGTCGAACGTAAATTCGCGGACGCTGCTGAAGTCAGAGTAGCAGGTCAGATTGTTGGTATTGTCGATGGTGAACGTCGATTTGGTACGGGCCGAATAGCTGGCCGTAACCACTACTTTGATGACGGGCGTGGTCTGGGGAACAACCGTTCCCGACCGGCGCCAGTCGAACTGATCCAGCTGGGCACCCGTAAGGGTGGGGAGGGTTGCCTGTAGCGAGTAAGTACCGACCTGTTCGATGGTTGGAGCAGGTACCTTGGGCCGTACGGTGAGGGTGATGGGGGCCGATTGTGTCGACTTACACCCATATACATTGATCGACTGCGCGCTGTAGGTGCCGGATGTGCCAACTGCCAGTGACCGGCCCGAGAAGCCATTGCTCCAGAGGGCCGTACTGCCAGCGGTTGTGTTGGCTACCAGATTAAGTACCGAATCGGCACAAACCTGCTGCTGTGTGGCTGCGAGCTGCGTGGGCTGACTGGCCAGCGACAGGGTAGGAACGGTGGGCTGAATGGCAGTTTGGACATCGACCGTTGGCGACAGGAAGGTGTTACCGAACTTGTCTTTCAGCGTGGCCTGGTAGGTACCCTGTCTGTTGACGGTGATTGCCTGGGTGCGCTGACCCGTTTGCCAGGTATAACTGCTATACAGACCGGGCAATGATACATTTAGCGCGTTGTTGGCCGTGTTACAGGCTACCGTAACCGAAGGCTGAGGTAAGGGGGGCGAGGGTCGCGATATGGTGAAAAATACGGCGTTGAGACTTTCGAACCAGGCCTGCCCCAGCTTTACCAGCCCCTCGTCGCCCGCCTTGTTGCCAAAGTGAACGTTGCCTTCGAAGCGCGGGATCTGAATGTTGTCGGTAAAGGGTCCCGCAAATACGTTGTTATTGTAGGTATTAATAACGTCATTCTGAGCCTGAATGATGTCCTGGCTAACTTTACCCGAGTTATACGACGAGCGGGCCAGTACCCAGGCCGGATAGCGGTCGGTGTCGGCGCGGGTCTTATTGACCAGATACTGCATATTGCTGGCGTAGGTCTGCCGCGACGAGTTGAGCGGAACGTTGTCGTTTTCGCCCTGCTGCCACAGTACCGCCCGCAGGCCCTGCAGCGACGCGTAGTAGCGCAGGGCTATAATCAGGTTGGCGTAAGGCATGCCAGTCGGAAAATTCTCGTCGGGGGTGCCCAGCGCAAAAATGTTCTTGGTGATCTGACCGTCGGAGCTTTCTTTCCAGTTGTGAATAACGGTACCTTGCCAGGCCGTGTTGATAAACAGCACCGGTACATTATACTGTTTGGCAATCAGGTCGCCCAGAACCCCCCAGCACCAGGCACTCTGGCCGCGAGGACCGATCAGGGCTGTTGCATTGAGTTGCTGAAAACTAGGGGCTGGCGGATCGGCCAGCGAGTTGGCCTTGCTGTTGTCGTAGGTCACACAGTTGACACGGTCATCGGCTGCACCCGTAGCGCCAAAATTCTGGAATCCCTGTGCGTTGGACTGGCCGGTAATAATGAATACTTCGCCGACTCCTACCTTGCGGACAACGGAAGTACTGATAACATTGCCACCGGCAAATCCCTGTACTTCGAGCCGATACCAGCCACCCTGCACCCGGATAGCACCCTGAAAAATGCCACCCTGTGGGTTGCGCTGAATGGTTGTCCAGGCCGTATTGAATCCCTGTCCGGTTACTTCGGCTACCACCCGCGCCTGCACGCTGTCGACGGGCTGGTAATAGTTGCCTGATAAGTAAATCGTTGATCTATTGTCGTTTTCGCGCTGGAAAACGGCCCGGCTAACCGGATAGGTAATCTTGATCAGCTGGTTGTCTGTCTGCGCCCAGGCCGAGCCCGACAGGCTCACCAGGCCGAAGACAAAGCACCGGCATAGATGCAACATGTAGTTGTTTTTCATGGAATGATGCGATACAGTCTGCTTTACCAATAGGTTGGGCGACTGAAGTGTCCCAGTACAATAATCAGACCTTACTGATCTATTTTAACGGAGCAAGGTGGGCCTATTCCCGGTAAAATACAAATTTCAAGGCGTCCTTCCTTGATTGAACGGTCGATTACGGGGGAATATTACAAGCCCACTAAAATTCGTCGGGAGACGTTATAATCGGCTGCCTGCACGTTCAGAATGTACGTTCCGCCCGCCAGTCCGGCCAGTTCGAGCCGACGACGTTCGTTAAAGGATGGTACGGTCGTCGTGTAGAGTAACTGACCCGTCAGGCTGTAGACAGCAACAGTTGCATTGGTCAGATCCTGCTGGGTCTCAATCGTTATCACCCGGTCGGGGCTTGGGTTGGGGTATACGCTTAAACCCGCCAGCGACTCGTCGATGGTAAGCGTAAACGCAGTCGAGGGCAGCGAGAAGCAGGTGAGCGTATTCGAATAAACAGTCGACGACTGAGCTGTGTACGCACCGGATGTGCCAGCCTTGACGATAGCAGTCCGGGCTGCCAGCGTATCGGCTCCCCGGCGCCACAGAAAGACCGGGCTGTTGGTCGAACTTACGGCTTCGAGCGTAAACGTACCGATAGCGTTGACGGTTGGGGCGGGGGGTAGGGCCCGAAGCTCAACGCGGGTGGCGCCTGACTGAGTAGAAAGGCACCCATTGACGTCACGGACCCGGGCACTATACAGGCCGGCCCGGCTCGTTACGATGCTGCGCGCTGTGTCGCCGGTCGACCAGTAGACCGTGTAGGGGCCATTGACGGTGAAGGTTACCCGGTCGCCTTCGCACAGGATGGGCGACTTATCGGTCAGCAGCGTAGGCGCAGCCGGCAGCGGATTGACTTGGACTGCCAGTACGGTCGAATAGGGCGATAAACAGCCGTTGCCATCTTTAGCCTGTGCGGCATAGTTACCCGACTGGCTTACGGTAATGGTTTTGTCGGTCTGTCCGCTCGACCAGACAACGTTTAATGGGGTTGCCGCACTCAGGTTGACCGTGTTGCCGGCGCAGAATGTGGTTGCACCAGCCGCCGATACGGATGGGGTAGCCGGTAGTGGGTTTACGGTGATGTTTACGATATCGGAACGCTCCGAAACGCAGCCGAACGTGTTGGTTACCTGTACCCCAAAGTTACCCGACTGGGCTATGGTCAGCGTTTTGGTCGACTGTCCACTGGTCCAGATATACGATACCGCATCGGGGGCGGTCAGTGTAATCGTCCGGTCGGCACAAAAGGTAGTCGGTCCGTTTGTCGCAATGGTTGGTTTTGCCGGCAACGGATTAACCGTTACGGGAATACTGTTGGAGGTAGCCGATGTACACCCATTCTGGTCGGTTACCGACAGGGTGTACGTGCCCGATTTGCCAACTGTTACGGCCTGCCCCTGCTGGCCGTCGCTCCAATTGTACCGAACGCTCTGGGCACTGGTGCGCAGTACGGTATTGTCGCCCTGGCAGAATGTCGTCGACCGATCGGCGGTGATGGTTGGGGTAGCCGGCAATGGGTTTACCGAGAGGCTGATCGCATTCGAAACAAACTGGCATCCACTAACATCGTTGTAGCGGACCTGATACGTCCCGGCCGTGCTGATGTTCACCTGTCGACTGGTGGCTATAACCGTGTTAGTCTGCTGATTGACCCACTGTACTGCATCGTAGTTGGTTGTGAGGGCCAGGCTACTGCCTGCGCAGATGGCTGCCTGGCGGTTATCGGCCACCGTGGCAACAGGTGTGTCGCTCACGCGTACGTAGCTCGTGAAAGCCGTGTTGCCGAGTGCATCTTTGACTTTCGCGCGGTAAAGGCCCGGGCCTTTCGTTATGCTGCGGCTTGTTTCGCCCGACTCCCACTGGAATGAACTGTACTCGCCATTCACGGAGATTGTCAGGTTGTTGCCCGAACAGGCAATGCCCACCGTGGGCGAAGCAACGGGTGGTAAGGGGCTCGACTGCTGGAAGAAACTATCGTTGAGGCTTGTGTTCCAGGCACTGGCTACTTCAACGAGCCCATTGTAATCGAAGTGAAAGCCTTCCGGATCGTTGAGTGGTGGACGTGTCCGGGGAATCTGAATGTTGTCGGTCGATGGACCCGCAAAGACATTCGGTACGGTGTTGACAATATTGGTCTGGGCGGCAATGATACCCGGGTTGACGCGGTTCGGTACCCGGTCGCCATAACTGGCCCGGGCTACGACCCAACTCATGTTACGGCCAAAATCCTGCCGACTCTGGTTGATCAGGTAGGTGAGATCGCTGGTGTAGCTGGCCGACGAAGTATTGATCAGGTTGTCGGCTTCCCCCTGTTGCCACAAGATAGCCCGTACCCCGAGCGTGTGGGCATAGAATTGCAGCGAAAGCTTGAGGTTTATGTACGGTTGCCGGGCTGCGTAGGTCAGGGTTGGATCGTAGACGCTAACGGCTACCCCACCCGGCGGAGCACTCTGCCGCCAGTTCTGGATAGCTGTACCCGTGAAGGCCCCGTTGAAAAACAGAATAGGCACATTCAGGCGACTGGCCAGTAAGTCGCCCAGTCGGCCCCAGCACCAGGTTCCCATCCCGCGCGGGGCAATGGTAAAGTCGGGGGAGTTATCGATATGGCTGAACTGCGCTACGGGCGGATCGTTCGGAAAACCATCGTTTGGATAGCGATAGTTGACGCAGTTGACCCGATCATCGGTCGATACCGGAGCATCCTGGTGAACGCCCTGCGCGTTCGACTGCCCCGCCACAATGAAAACTTCGCCAATACCAATCCGGTCAATAGTGGTTGAATTGCCGACCTGCTGGTCGCCGTTCATGCCCCGTACTTCGAGACTATACCAGCCACCCTGTCCGGTGATGTCGCCGGCATACACACCGCCCGTTGGATTGTTCTGGACAACCTGCCAGTTGGTCGTTGTGCCCTGATTGTTACGGGCCGTCAGCCGGGCTTCGATTCGGGATACACCGGTCGTGTAATAACCGGTAATCCGGAATGTGGCCTGATTCGCCTGATTCCGTTGAAAAATGGCGCGGTCAGTCGGAAACGAAATCTGAATCTGAGCCATGCTTACTAGTGGCAGCAACAACCAGACCACCAGACCGGCAGCCAGCGAGACGTGTTTCATAGCGACTAAAAACGTGGTCGGCTTCGTTAAATCGACCGGATAGGTTGAGCAGTAGGTTTATTCAACTGGTTCCGGCGTGGTATTGAGCCGTTGCCAGATCATGTCTTTGAGGGTATCGAGACCCTGTTGGCTGATGGCTGAAATGAAAGCCACGGGCATGTTTTTAGGAACCTCTTCCCGTATACGCGCCAGTTCCTCAGGACTTACCAGATCGGTTTTGGTTATAGCCAGCAGCCGGTCTTTGTCCATCAGCTCCGGGTTATACTCCCGCAGCTCGTTCAGCAGTGTGTTGAACTCCTGTCGGATGTCGGCACTATCGGCTGGTACCACAAACAGCAGTACGGAATTACGTTCGATATGCCGCAAAAACCGCAGTCCAAGTCCTTTTCCCTGCGATGCTCCTTCAATAATGCCCGGAATATCGGCCATTACAAACGACTTATAGTCCCGATACGCAACGACCCCCAGATTGGGTACAAGGGTTGTAAAGGGATAATCGGCAATTTCGGGTCGGGCAGCTGACACTACAGAGAGCAGTGTCGACTTACCGGCGTTGGGGAACCCAACCAGACCTACATCGGCCAGCAGCTTAAGCTCCAGAATAATCCACTCTTCCCGGCCCGGTTCGCCCGGCTGTGCGTAATCGGGAGCCTGTTTAGTGGCCGTTTTAAAGTGATCGTTGCCTAATCCACCCCGGCCACCCGGCAGCAGGATAACTTCCTGCCCATCGGTTGTAATTTCCTGGAGCTGCTCACCCGTATCGGGGTTGCGGGCAATGGTACCCAGCGGTACTTCCAGAATCACGTCTTCCCCTTCGGCACCGCTCCGCCGGCCGCCTTCGCCAGCTACGCCATTTTCGGCTTTGACGTGTTTGCGGTATTTGAGGTGAAGCAGCGTCCAGAGCTGCGCGTTACCACGCAGTATAATGTGGCCACCCCGGCCTCCATCGCCCCCGTCGGGACCTCCTTTGGGCGTGTGCTTTTCACGCCGGAAGTGCACA
Source organism: Spirosoma luteolum (assembly GCF_054778875.1). NCBI lineage: Bacteria > Pseudomonadati > Bacteroidota > Cytophagia > Cytophagales > Cytophagaceae > Spirosoma > Spirosoma luteolum. Next base: position 233,354 of record NZ_BAAGZE010000023.1, on the reverse strand, counting down.
GATCCTGCACCTCCCGCTCCGGAGCGGCAATTGATTTTGACGTAATCGATGAAGTTGGAAGAAGCCATAACTTGTTACTTGGTTACGACACCACCCGTCGGTCGGTTCTTACTCTGTCCGGTCGGCGCTTTGTTCAATCTGTTTCGTGATCAGACCGAAAATGGTATCAATGTCGCCGATGCCGCCGATCTCAGCCAGCTTGTGCTGGTTGGCATAGTAGTCGGCGACCGGTCTTGTTTTGGTATTGTATTCGTTGACCCGACGCCGGATCAACTCTTCGTTCTGATCGTCGGGGCGGCCCGATGTCTGGCCCCGTAGCAGCAACCGACGTGTCAGTTCTTCATCGTCGACGCTCAGGGCTACCATAATCCGAATCGATGTATTGTACTGGCTCAGGAGCTCATCTAGGGCAGCTGCCTGTGGAACGGTGCGTGGAAAACCGTCGAAGATAAAACCAGAGGCTGTCTTGTTTTCCTGCAGCTTGCTTTCGATCATCCCGATTACCACTTCGTCCGGTACCAGTAGCCCCTGGTCCATGAGCTGTTTAGCCCGCAGGCCTAATTCGGTACCGGCCGCTATTTGCGAGCGTAATAAATCACCGGTAGACAAATGAACCAGATTATACTGCTGAATTAACTTTTCACTTTGTGTGCCTTTACCGGCACCCGGTGGGCCAAACAGGACAAGATTAAGCATACTGTAATCGAAAGGGACGGATCGGGTCAGACGTTTGCGCTCGCAAAGTTAAGCGCCAGGTTGATAAAATAATGCAGTGGCTGAGCGTGCGGGATGGGGTATTTGGGTTTTCCCGTGTCCCATAAAAAAAGCGCAGGCTAACACCTGCGCTTTTTTTATGGGACAAGAAGACTTACGACTTCTTTTTTGCGGGAGCTTTAGCCGCTGGTTTGGTAGCGGCTTTCGCCGGAGCAGCTGCTTTAGGCCCTTCCAGTGCTTTCTTTACGTCGGCATCGTTAGGGTCCAGCTCAAGTACTTTGTTGAAGTACTCTTTCGCTTTAGCATCGTCTTTCTTAGCCAGGTTATACGAAGCCAGGAATTTGTACGATGTGATCAGGTTTTTCTTGTATGACTCCCGTTTGGCAGGATCTTTTTCTGCCGTAGCCTGTTCGATAAACTTCTCGTAGTAAGGAACGGCCGTACCCCGTGCCAGCGAAACCGCCGATGGGTAAGCATAGTAGTTCGACTGACCGCGGTAGTAGTAAGCAAGCGGATAGGTGCTGCCTGCCGACGTATCAGCTTCAATTTTGGCAGCCATTTCGCCGAAAGCCGAGTCAGCACGCATGAAGTACAGCTGGCGAGCCATCCGAATCTGTGCCGTATCCATCGGCGCTTCAGACGAGTCACGACCTACCCGGAAACCATACTGGTAGTTAGCCAGCCCCTTAAACAGGTAATCGTTGTTGAGCGGCTTTTTCTCCGTGGCGATGGTTTTAGTATAGTAATCGGCCGCCTTGTTGTACCGTTTCATATCGTAGTATTTTTTAGCGATATCACGGTTCAGGTTCTCCATCGAGTCCAGCGGAGCAGCTTTCTCCAGGTACACGATGCTCAGCGAATCCGACTGGGGCGTATTCAGCATACCGTAAGCACGGCCCAGGTATTTGTAGTCGTCACCGATTACTTTGTTGGGAGCTTCACCAATAAACTTGGTCAGCGCGTCGACAGCCTGCTGGGGCTGATTCAGCCCGTAATAAGCCCAGCCATACATCCGGTCCATGATCGGGTTATTTACTTTCCCTTTCAGTTGATCGAGGTATGTCGTAGCACCCTGGAAATCCTGCGCCAGGAAGCGATAGCGAGCCACGTCGAGCAGACGCTCGGGGTCGGTAGTACTACTCTTCTGAACATAAAGATCGTAGTTCTGGGCAGCGCTTTTGTAAGCCCGCGAATTGGCAAGTGCATCGGCATAAGCCAGGTACGTTGGCGCAAACTCCGGATCGGTCTGGATGGCCTGCTTGAAGTAATCCTGCGCTTTGGTATAGTTTTTACCGCGCAGATACAGCCGACCGATTTTGTAGTTGGCCTCAGCCAGTTTTGGATCGATAGCCATGGCGTTTTCATACTTCGTGATGGCGTTACCACCGTCGTTTTTCAGGAAGTATGCGTCGCCCATCGTCATCTCGATAGTAGCGTTCTCGTTTTTCTTATCCTTTTCGTCGGCAATCGTCAGCAGGCGAATAGCTTCGGCGGGATCATTCGTTTTGTCCGAAAGGGTATACATTTCGGCGGCCCGAATCAGCACGTCCTGGTTCTTGCTTTTGGTGGCGTTGACCGCGTTATCGATCAGCGTTTTCGCCGTGGCACGGTCACCTTTAACAAGGGCTACGCCGGCCAGACCAACATTGTTGAGTTGGTTCTTGCCATCGGCAGCCAGTCCTTTTTCGAAGGCCGCTTTCGCCTGGTCAACTTGCCCACTTTTCAGGTAGTAGTAGCCCAGGTAGAATTGGTTGTCAGCCGTAGGCGCACTGCTGGCCAACTGCGTAAACGTCTGACCTGCCTTCGTAAACCGCTCGGCCTCCAGGTCTTTCAGACCCTGCTGGACGTCCTGTGCCACAACCGGAGTAGTGAAAGCGGCACCGACAAACAGGATGGTCATCAGCGATTTTTTCTGGTTGTTCATCATGTATTTTAGGTTGGAATTAGAAAAATGGGTGTTTGAGTACTAAACAATTGACAAATCTAAAAAATTGCGGTTAAACCGAAAAACTTCCTTATTTCCGCAGGTTTACCTCCCGATTGTATCGTACAGAAGGCCATAAGCCCAATTTGTAAATGATCAGTGAGCCCGCATCCCGAATAACGTAGTTTACCAGTCCACCACCCAAACCGGGATGGGCCTCCCGACTCAGTACATAGATGGGCCGACGCAACGGATAACGCTGCATGCCCAGATCTTCCTGAAACGGTTGGTAGTAATCATCGCGCCTGGTTGGGTTCTCCTTGTCCGATAAACCTATAACTCGTAAATCCTTCGAGAGTTCGGCCGTTATCGGTTCATCGCCGTCACTAATCCAGTTTACGCCAATAAAACCCAGTGCCGACGGATTCTTCCGCACATAGTCAATTACATCCCGATTCGATTTCGTGGTGAAAATGCGCAGGTTGTTAACATTCGTCAGGCCAAAGGTGTGCATCACAAAATTCAGGTTGCTTGAATTATTGTTGTCAAACACCAGTGTGATGGGCGCAGTCTGGTTACCGCCTTTTAAGTCGGCCCACGTCTTACGCTGTCCCTGAAACACCTGTCGCAGTTCACTCATTGTCATCAGGCTGTCGGTATTGGCCCGGTTTACGATTAGAGCTACACCATCGGTCGCGAGTTTAACGGCTGAACCAATAATTTTTCGCTGATCCAGCGCTTTTTGCTCGTTGGCCGTCAGTTTCCGGGTCGTGAAGGCGAGCCGGGCACTGTCGTGCAGCATCATGTTGATTGCTTCCTGCTCAGGCCGGTACACAATGTTGAAAGCTACGTTGGGGTATATCCCCTTGTAAGCCTCTGTCACCTGCATCACCAGTGGCCGAAACGACTCGTCGGCTGCAATGGTGATTGATCCCCGCGAGGGGTTGTCGAGTTCGGTCTTGCCGTTGTTACAGCCCGCCAGCAGCGTCAAGGGCAAGAGCCACCGCCAGGCTTTTCTATTACGGTTCATTACGAAGTTGTTGAATAGACCGATACATCCGGAAACCGCCATACAGTAGCAGCAATATACCAAGGCCGTAGCGCAGTACACCTTTTTCCGGAAACACACCAAAAGACTGAGAGGAGGCCATCAGTGCGATGCCTCCTCCCAAGTAAGCCAGCGAAGCCAGCACTGCAATAAACAGCGTGAACCGCGCTGGACCTCGATTTTGTCCGCGCATAGGAGTTATTCCAGCGTGAAGTTAATCGGCAGGTTGTACTTCACCCGAACCGGACGGCCCGACTGTTTACCGGGGCGCCATTTTGGCATCCCCTTCACCACCCGCTGTGCTTCTTCATCGGTACCGAAGCCAAGGCCTTTCAGCACCTGAACATCCTGGATACTACCGTCGGTATTCACAACGAAGCTTACGAAAACCCGACCTGATACGTTAGCACGCTGGGCAGCCGCTGGGTAGCGGAGGTTCTTCGACAGGTACTGACCAAGTGCGGCCATACCTCCGTTGAACTCAGGCTGCTGCTCTACCACCGTGAAGATTTCCTCTTCTTTTGGGGCCGCTTCGACAGCAACTTCCACTTTCGTGGGGCCAGCCGAGGCTTCGGGCGCTGCGATTACTTCTTCTGCGTTGGGGTCACCTTCCTGCGTTTTCTCAGCGGCAACGGCCTCCTTCAGCTCTTCAACGGCTGGTGGTGGCGTTTCCTCCGGAACTTCTTCATCCGGCTTCACTTCGGGCGGAAGGAACTTCACCGTGTTCACCTTCGGCATTTCGACCGGTGGTGGTGGCGGTGGCGGTGGTTCGTTCGGATCGATTGGGGGCGGTGGCAACTTCATGAGGTCAACCTCTACCATTGCCTGCTCCTGCTCTTCCGGCGTCAGTGCGGTGATGATCGTTGGCGTCAGCACACCCAGTGTAAACAGGATACCGCCGATGATCAGCGCCCGGGTTACAGTCTTTGGGTATTCTTTCCGCAGCGAATAAGCACCATATGCCTGGTTCCGGTTGGCAAACACGATATCATCGAGTGTTGCCTTTTGGTCTAGTTCTGCCATGGTGTTATACGTCGATTTTAACTTTGTCTTTCAGCATCGCCTTTTCGTCGGCGGTAAGCTGGTCTACCAGTGCGTAGCGCTTCGTTTTCGTGATGGCCATCTCATCCAGTACATCAACCATGTTTTTGTAGGTCGAGAGTTTGGTTGGCTTGATCACAACGACAAACTTGTCTCCGGGTACCGTGCGGGCGTTGTCCTGGATGGCTTTGCGAAATTCGTAGCCGTAGCTAACGGTTTTCACATCCGGATTTTCGTTGGCGGCTTTCCCGAAGATGTAGTAAGCCTTGTTGTCTTTCCCGAGGAAGATCGTCATCACGTTCGACGCCTTGATCGGTTCAGTTTCTTCTGTTTTTGTCTTATCTGGCACGTTGAGCGTCATCGAGGATGGTTTGCTCAGGGTGGTGGCCAGAATGAAGAAGGTGATGAGGAGAAAGCCCAGGTCAACCATGGGCGTCATGTCGACGCGGGTTGACGCTTTCTTGGACCGTACCTTACCACCATCATGCTTACCACCACCACCGCCAGTGTTAATTTCTGCCATGGCAAATTTGGTTTACAGTCTAGAACGTGCGGGTTCATTGCTGAACACCAGAACGTCTTAAACCGGGTTAGTCTGCTTTCCAGCCAGCGGGTGGGGCTTCTGTACCCGTGATCAGGTTAAACTTGTTGATATTCTGCGCCTGAAGCGTAGCCAGCACATTCTTGAATTCCGGAAACTTGGCGAGGTTGTCACCTTTCAGCGCAATTCGAAGGTTGTTGTTGGCCTTCCGGGAGTTGAACACCCAGTCTTTCAGCTCGTTGTTTGCACCAGCGCCGGTCGAATCCGTTGGGATACCGGGCTGCTTAACTTTTGCCTGCTGTTCTTTAGGCAGGCTCAGGTACGACTTCAGCTGATTGATAGGAAGTCCAAAGTTTGACATGAGTGCAAACTCTTTCTTTTCCTTGTCTGAGAACGTCAGCCCTTTGGCAGCCGCGATGTTTTCGAGCGTGGCAATGCGGGTTTGCTGGTTATCCGTTCCGAAATAGACTTTGCCATCACGACCCAGACCAATGGTCATAATGTCGTTATCGGGGACTTTAATGCCCGAAATGGAGGAGGGCGTTTCAATGGCTGCTGCATCCTGCGACCGGAACTGGGCCGTCAGAATGAAGAATGTCAGCAGCAGAAAGGCCACATCGCACATCGCGGTCATATCCACCGTGGAACTGGCGCGTTTTATTTTAACTGCGGGCATAGTGGAGTTAAGTTTCTGTCCGCCCGGCGTTTACCGGGCGGACTTAAGTACCGGTTGAAAAACGCTGGCCTAGTAGTGGGCTGCGAAGTTTTGCTGGATGCTCAGACCGATCTCGTCGATGTTGTAGGTCAGAACGTCGATGCGGCTGGTGAAGTAGCTATACATAATCGTAGCGATAGCAGCCGTACCGATACCGAGGGCCGTGTTTACAAGGGCCTCCGAGATACCCGTCGACAGAGCGCCGGTGTCAGGCTGGCCGGTAGCACCCATGGCCGCGAAAGCCCGGATCATACCAAGTACCGTACCGAGCAGGGCGATCAGCGTCGAAACCGAAGCCAGCGTAGCGATGATGGTCAGGTTCTTTTCCAGCATCGGCAGTTCCAGCGTGGTCGCTTCTTCTACTTCTTTCTGCAGGGCAGCCAGTTTTTGCTCTTTGTCGAGGCTGGTATCGGTGGCCAGTTGCTGATATTTCACCAGCGCGGTTTTTACCACGTTACCAATCGAACCTTTCTGCTTGTCGCACTCCTGGATAGCCGCTGCTACTTCGTTGCGGTCGAGCAGGCTTTTCACTTTCCGAACGAAATCATCGATCGAACCCGTACCGTTGGCGCGGCCGATGGTGATGAAACGCTCAATCGAGAAGACAAGAACGGTCAGGAAACAGGTAAACAGAATTGGTACGATAAATCCACCCTTGTACACGGTTCCAAAGTAATCGCCTGGCAGGGGTTCTTTCGTGTTGTCGCCTTCCTGGAAGTGGCTACCATCACCGAAGACAAACATGTACGTCAGAATACCGATCAGGAGCAGCACGGGGATAACAAGTGCTGGGTTAAGACCTCCTGACTTTTTCTTGGGTGCCGATGCTTTGGCTGGTGCTGGAGAAGGAGTTTGTGTTTTCATTGGAACTGGACTGTAGGGTTAAAATGAAAGTTGGTTTGCCCGGTAAAAAAAGCGAAAAATTTAACTGTTTCGGTTTCTCCCATCAAAAATTTGACGGAAACACACTGAAACCTCCACAAAACTATGGTTTTTCTAACGAATACAAAGCAACCCGATTCGTCAAATTTTGCGCTTCAATGGGAGTTGGCCAATAATTAGTTGGATATAACTTTTTGAAAAATCATCCAGCCATGACCTGCCCACACCGGTAAAACCTTGTCTCTCAATCGCCCACCAAAGTGGCTTTGCCTAAGATCGATACCATGGAGCTGCGACGGGCTAGGGAGGGGCCTTGTTCATAAAGGAATTATTAAATTTTTGTAATCCAGTCTAATTCACGCCGTGACTTGTGTCAACTCAATGATGCCGATGGCCCCCCTATTCCATAAAGCAGGCATAAAAAAATCTTCTATAAATCCGATTTTCAATCGTTTACGTATGTGACCCAGAAGTGTATTCGAGTCTTTATAGTGGTTAACCTATTTTAACTCAGACCTATGCGTCACTTTCGCACTGTACTCGTACTCTTGACATTTGTGTTGGCTTCGGGCGATTTCTTCCGACTTATACGGCATGAAGTAGCAGACTGGCATGGCTTCGTTCAGCTGCCGGTTCTGTTTATGGGCCTGACCTTCTCACTTTTCGCTGGGGCTATAACGGCCCACGCACTTCTTTCGCTTATACAGGGAACTTCGTTTTTGACTGATCTGGTTCAGGAAGAACCTGCTTATTACGAACACGTCTAATCATCTGACCGTCAATAGGTAAGAGAAGAAAAGCCACTGCAGATGCAGTGGCTTTTCTTATTTAGGGAAGGACATAAAAAAAGGGAGCAGTTGACTGCTCCCTTTTGTCGGGAAGGCGGGATTCGAACCCACGACCTCTTGCACCCCATGCAAGCACGCTACCGGACTGCGCTACATCCCGAATTGGTCTGCAAAGGTAATGAGCAATGGCTAATGAACAAGCTAAGGCTGCTAAAAAAATATGCATTCGCTTGTCCATTAGCCATTACGCATTCACAATCAGTTAGTTTTTGCCGCTACCCTGCGTGGCCGGTGGCTGACTGCTCCGACGTTGCTGCTGCATTGGATTGCCGCCCTGGGGGGCAAACTGGTTTTGCCGCTGCTTGAACAACTGGAAGCGCGTTGGCTGAGCCATACGCGGGAATGAGTTGTTCTCCGTGTCGATGTCGGCAATCTCGTAGAAAGGGTCCAGGGTCCACTGGGTAACCTTTTTGTTGGTTACGATTACTTTCCGGATCGAAACGTCGTTGAAGCGCCAGATTTCGGCCGGGAAGCGGGCTACCGAATCCGTGCCGTCTTCAAACTGCATCCGGATGATAACCGGCATCGGAACCCCACCCTTGTTCTTCAGCGACAGGGTGTAGAAGTTGTTCTTGTCGGCGCTTTCGATGGCCTTCCGTTCGTCGTCGCTCAGCGTTGCCAGGTAATCCTGATACTTCTTCCGATCGGCGTCGGTTACGGCGTAGGGATCGTAGTTATTATAGAAATCTTTCATGGTGGAATCCTTCGAAACCACTGTTTCGGCCTGCGTGGCTGCATCGCGCTGCTTGCTCACGGTACCGGCTCTACGTTTGGCTTCTGCGCGGGCCGCAGCCTTCGTGATTTCGGGATTGCCCGAATCGACCTGGAACCAGTCTACTTCGACCAGGTCCTGATCGACAGGCTCAACGCCATAGAACCAACCCTTCCAGAACCAGTCCAGATCGACGCCAGAGGCATCTTCCAGCGTGCGGAAGAAATCGGCGGGTTCGGGGCTTTTGAAGGCCCAGCGCCGTGCATATTCCTTGAAGGCGTAGTCGAAGAGTTCGCGGCCCATGACGGTCTCGCGCAGGATGTTAAGGGCCGCTGCCGGTTTCGCATAAGCATTGGCACCCAGGTTGATGACGTTATCCGACGAGGTCATGATGGGCGACAGCACGGCTTTGTCCGACTTCATATAATCGGTGATGTACTGGGGTTCGCCCCGGCGGCTGGGGAAATTATAATCCCACTCTTTCTCGGCCAGATACTGGCAGAAGGTGTTGAGACCTTCATCCATCCAAGTCCACTGCCGCTCGTCGGAGTTGACGATCATGGGGAAGAAGTTGTGGCCTACTTCGTGGATAATGACACCGATCATACCGGCTTTGGTGCTCTCCGAATAGGTGCCATCGGCTTCGGGACGCCCTCCGTTGAACGAGATCATCGGGTACTCCATACCACCGCCTGGGGTAGCGTGGCACGAGATCGCCACTGGATAGGGATATTTGATGGTCCGATTGCCATATGAACGCAGAGTATGTTCAACGGCCCGGGTCGAGTACTGGCCCCAGAGCGGATTACCTTCTTTCGAGTAGAACGACATGCTCCAGATTTTCCGGCCATCGCCATACACATCGGTCTGCATGGCATCCCAGATGAACTTGCGGCTGCTGGCGAAGGCAAAGTCGCGTACGTTATCGGCCTTGTACACCCAGGTTTTGGTTGATTTGGTATCGCCGGCTTTGGCTTTTTCGGCGGCTTCGGCTTCGGCCTGCGTGACAATGACAACCGGGTTTTTAGCGTTAACGGCCTGAGCCATACGCTTCTGCTGCGTGGCTGTCAGAACCTGTTTGTAGTTCTGACATTCGCCCGTTGCCCCAACGATGTGGTCGCTGGGTACGGTAATGGCAACCTTGTAATTACCAAAGATGAGCGTGAACTCACCCTGTCCGAGAAACTGCTTGTTCTGCCAGCCGTTCACGTCATTATAGGCGCAAAGCCGGGGGAACCAGTGGGCAATGAAATAGTTATAGTTGCCGTCTTTGGCAAAAAACTCCATGCCGCTCCGACCGTAATACTCGGTGATGAAGTAGTTCCAGTCGACTTTGAACGCGTAGCTCATGCCGGGCTTCAGGGGCGCTGGCAGATCGATCCGCATCATTGTCTGGTTGATGGTGTACTTCAGGGCCGTTCCCGACTTGCCATCCTTCACGGCCGTAATTTTGTAGCCGTATTTGTCGGTAGCTTGCTGGCTGCTGCGCTCCCGGACCGACGTCAGGTTTTGCAGCTGGCCGAAACTCATCCCGCTTTCGTTGATACCACCTGTGCGGGTTACACTGCCAATGGAGCCTTTGGCAAACAGGTTCTGATCGAGCTGCAACCAGATGAAGCGAAGTTCATCGGTCGAGTTGTTGTGGTAGGTGACCGTTTCGGTACCGGTAATTTTCTGGTTAGCGTCGTCGAGGGTAACGTTGATGTCGTAATCGGCGCGATTCTGAAAGTAGTCCCGGCCAGGTGCACCGGCGGCCGTCCGGAAGGTATTTGGCGTTGGCAGCATCGGTCCCAACTGCTCAAAACGCGTATTGGCGTTTTGGGTTGGGGCAGTGGGTGCCTGCGCCCGGGCTGACAGGAAAGAAACGGCTAATCCGGCCGTTAGCAAAAGTATCTTTTGCATATATCCGCTTATTGTTAATGAATGAAGTGGGAAAGATACGCAAAAGGCCCCAACCAGCCTATCTGACTGGGTTGGACGGTATGATGCTGGGTCGAATAGACCGTTTACTCAATAAAAGCAGTGTGTGTTGCACCCCGGTTGGCCAGTAAAGCGCTCTGCTGACGCAGATAACGGGTATACCGGGCCGACTCGTTGTAGAGAAGGTGGATACCGTCGGAGGTCTGGAAGGTGCTATTGGGCAGATCGATGTGCTGATAATCCGGTGCCGGGAAATAGCGCTGGGCGTATTGCCGGATAGCCTGGGGAGCGGCCAGCTGCTCGAGCCGGACATCGATCGGCATCTCAAACAGCACCACGGTCGTGCCCTGCCGGCGCAGCGCGTCGAGGTAGGTCCGGGCTTTGGCGAACGACTCGTTCATATGGGCGGCCAGCGGGGCTACATGCATGGTAGCCTGTAGCTGAGTAACGGTCTTGTTAAGAAGCGCCGTATCCTGCCGGAGCGCCGACTCCGGTATCACAATGGCGTTGCGGCCATGCTGCCAATCGCGCAGGAGGGCTTTGGCAACACCAACCGGCTGGTATTTGGTGCGCAGAAACGGCAGCCATTGTTTCAGGCGGTGCTGGGTCGAGTCGGTAAACTGCGTCAGATCGAGTTGGGGCGGATCGCGCCGGGCAATGGAGTTGATCTCGACAAACAGCACCCTGGGGGCATGTCCGCTATGTGCGATCAGGTACAGGCCATCGAGCGACGAAAGGCCGCTGAAACTGAGGTTATAGCTATGCGCATTCAGGCTATCGGTCAGGATTCGTTCGCTCATCGACGAGCCTACGATCAGCGTATCGTACCGACTGCTGGCTTCGTACATATACTCTTCTGCCTTGACCAGATTGCGCTGGGCCGTAGTCTGGGCCGTCCGGCTGATAGCAGGGCCGTAAAAGTGAATGAAAGCCGTGTACAGGATCAGAATGAGTGCCGTAACGACGAGGGATTGCCTGATCATGACTTAAAACTGAAAATAGATAAACGAACCGCTCGAACCGCTGTTGGTGATTAGTAGAAACAGCATAATGCCATAACCAACGACCGTCCATCGGCTCGGGGTAGTGGCTGTCGGAAGCGAGGTGTCAGACTGGCGCATCAGGTAAAAAGCATGGTAGGCCAGAACGGGGAAGGAGTAAAAGCCGATGAAGCTGATAACCAGCATATCGTGGGGTTTGCTCAGGTTTTGCGCCATTGACCGGCAGTAGGCAATAACATGGTCGAAATCAGGCAGTCGGAACAGGAGCCACGCTAGTGTGATGTAAGCGAAAACAATGAGTCCGCGCAGAAACCGGAAACCTGCGAACCGCGCCTTGCCGACCCGGTCGCCGACGTAGCGTTCCAGCGCAAGGGCGAACCCGTGGGCAAATCCCCAGACGGCGTAACTCCAGGCTGCACCATGCCACAGGCCGCCCAGCACCATGGTCGTCATCAGGTTCAGGTACGTCCGGAACTGCCCGTGCCGGTTGCCGCCCAGCGGAATGTACAGGTATTCGCGCAGAAAGCTGGATAAGGAAATGTGCCACCGGCGCCAGAAATCGGCGAACGACGTGGAAACGTACGGGTAGTTGAAGTTAATGGGAAACTGGTAGCCGAACAGGGCGGCCAGGCCGATTGCGATAAGAGAATAACCGGCGAAGTCGGCAAAGATCTGCATCGAATACCCAAACAGTAGCGACACCAGCGTCAGCGACGACAGGGCTTCGAAGTACGGATAAGTCATCAGCAGCGTGTGGTCTTTGAGATTATCGGCCACCACCATTTTCAGAAAATACCCCACCACCAGCGTCCGGAAACAGTAATCCCAGCGAATATCGGCAAACCGTTTTTCTCCGATCTGGGGCAGAAAGAAATTGGCCTTTACAATGGGGCCTGACACCAGCTGCGGGAAAAAACCTTTGAAGAACAATACGGTCTGGGCATGCTTCAGCAGGTTGCGGGCAATAAGTGAACGGTACTGTGCTACGTCGCGGTATCGGTAGGTGTCGACAACAAGGCTGATCCCCTGAAACGTGAAAAACGAGATGCCAATGGGCAGGGGAAGCGTAGCGAGCCAGGCGCCGAAAGCGTTGTGGTCGGGCAGAAACGACTGACTGACAAGAGGGCCATACTTGAAGAAAAGCAGGATAAGTAGGTTGGCTACCACACCCAGCACAGCGTAAAGGTGATGGCGGGCCGGATTGCCGTAGATGACCAGATAACTGGCGGCAATGTTTATGCTGACGGATAGGATTAACAGCCACAACAGATCGGCCTGCCCATAGGCGTAGAAAAAGAGGCTGGCCGCAATCAGAATGGGCACCTGCCACCGGCGGGCGATGGGCAGGTAGTACAGCATGAAGGTGATCAGCACCAGAAGGACAAAGGCCGGGCTGGTAAATAACATAAGGGGTGCGTTGGTCGAATAAGCGAAAAGGGTACACTAAGCGGGCCGCAAATCTACGACCAAAGCCAATCGGGACGACATACACCGTCTGGTTTCGGACTCGCGGTCGGGCTACTCCAGCAGACTATTTAAAAAATCGTTGTTGAGTAAGAGTGAGATAGCCATACCAGCTACTATACCCGAAACCGCCAGCACCCACCGCAAACGCGATACCCGGGCCAGTCGCAGTGCCGCATACGACACGCCCAGTACGATACTCACAATCAGGAGCTGTCCCAACTCCAGGCCGATATTAAAGGCCAGCAGTGGTGTCAGAATATCGGCCTCACGCCCCAGCAGACTACGCAGGTAGTTTGAGAAGCCCATGCCGTGAATAAGCCCGAAGGCCAGTGCCATACCATACCGCCCCAGAGGTCGCTGATCCAGCAGGGCCTGAGTCGCCGGCTGAACGGAAAAATTTCCGATGGCCGTAATCAGAATCGTGACCGGTATGAGAAATTCGATGAAGGGTGTGCTGTACTGAATGAGCTGGAGTGTTGCCAGCGCCAGCGTGATCGAATGCCCAATCGTAAACGCTGTAATCAGCACCAGTACCCGGCGCCAGTCGGTCAGGGTATAGATGGCGGTGAGGGCAATGACAAACAGAATATGATCGTAACCGCCCGGGTCGGTGATGTGGTCGAAGCCAAGGCGAAGATAGATGAGAAAATCACTCATTTGAACCACTCGGCGTACATGACATAGTTATCGGCAGTCCGTTTAAATACGTCGGCCTGCTCGGGCGATACGGGCTTCAGAAAACGCGCGGGGTTGCCGGCATAAATCGAGCCGGGGGGCACCTGGGTATTCTGCGTAACGATGGCGCCGGCAGCAACGATACTGCCCGCTCCGATAACGGCACCATCCATCACGATGGCGCCCATGCCGATCAACACGTTATCGGCAATAGTACAGCCGTGAACAATGGCGTTGTGCGCAATCGAAACGCTGTTACCAATGGTCGTAACGGTTTTCTGGTAGGTGCAGTGGATAACGGCGCCGTCCTGGACATTACAGCGGTCGCCCATAACGATGCTGTTGACATCGCCCCGAATCACTGCGTTGAACCAGACCGTGCAGTCGCGTCCCATCCGGATATCGCCAACCAGGGTCGCGTTTTCGGCAAACCAGCAGTTGTCGCCAAACTGTGGCGCTCTGCCCTGTACTGTTTTAATTAGTGCCATAGGACAAAGATAGATAGTCTGCTCACAGCTTTGTAGCAAAGCTGTAAACCCGATGCCTATGGGTCAACTGCCGACGCATGAAAAAAGGGAACAACCGACTGGTTGTCCCCTTCTTATTGTATTGAGTTGGGCCGCTGCTAGTTTTTGCTGGCTTTATCGGCTTCTTTTTCCAGGTCGTCGAGCGACTTGTTGACATCTTTTTTCAGCTTGTCGAAGTCGTCGCTGCTCGACCGTTGTACTTTGTAGTACGAATCCATCAGCTGCGAGCGTTTGTCCTGGAGGTCTTTAACCCGTTCTTCGCGCGCTTTCCGATCTTTCCGACTTTCGTTTTTTACATCGGCTTTTGCCTCGTCGAGCTGGCTGTCGATCCTGTCGAGCTGGCCCGAAATACGGTCGCTCAAGTCGCGCTTGTCGCGGTCGCTGCCGCGGTTATCCATCCGATCGTTGCGGTTGTCGTCCATTCGCCGGTCGCGGTTATCCGATGACATGTCATCGTTGTTGCGCCGGTTCATATCACGCTCTGGACGGTCGTTGTTATTACGCCGGTTCATATCCCGGTCCGAACGATCATCATTGTAACGACGGTCGCGGTCATCCCGATCCGAACGCATCGAATTGGTATCGCGCTGATTATCGTATCGGCGATCTGAAGCCCGGTCGCGGTAATCGCCGTTACCCCGGCTATCGTACCGGTCGTTGTTCATGTCACGGCTGTACCGATCATTGCTGCGGTCGCTGTCGCGGCTGTCATACCGATCCCGGTCGTTATCAGATCGCCGGTTGTCATAGCGATCATTTCGGTCGTCCCGGTCGTTGTACGAGTCGCGGCTATACCGGTCGTTGCTGCGGTAGCTGTAGCTGTCACGGTTCGTGTAGGAATCGCGATCATCACGGCGGTTATCATACCGGTCGCTGTAGTCACGCCGGTCGTTGTAGTCGTTGCGATCGTACCGATCACCGTCCCGGTCGTTGTCGGCATACCGGTTGTTATAGGCATCACTGCTGCTGCCCATCCGGCCCGAACGACTGTCGGTGTTTCCGTACGGGTTACGGTAGCTGTCCGACGAACGATCATTCCGGTTACTGTTCCGATCGGCGTCGCGCCGGCCGAACAGGCCCGACGACTGGCGGTCTGAATCGCGGTTGTCGCGGTCGTCATTGTCATTACGGTTGCGCCGGCCGCTGAAGAGTCCACGCTCCCGTGTTTCATCGGTATCGTCGTACCGATCGCGACGACTGTTATTGGCCATGCGATCGTCGTTGCGGCTGCGCCGGTCGTTACGATCGTAGTCGTCGCTAGTCCGGTCGGAGCCACTGCGGCTGTTGCTTACCATCTCATTGCGGCTGGCCTGCGAGTCACCGTAAAGCCACCGTTCGGTGGTGGCGCAGGATGATAATCCTGCCGTTGCCGCCAGCATCGCTGCGACTATCCATGTCCTTCGTTTCATAACGTTGCGTAAATTGGTTGTACTAATGCTGCTTAAATGTGCCCAAAAAGCGTACCAGTGCCCAATGCGCGCAGCAGTGGCCCTTTTGCCAACGCATTGGGTACACAATTCCCCTATTGGTTGTAGAGTAAACGCCCTATCGGATCACCAGTATCCCCGAACCGCTATAGCTCCGCAGCGCCGGATCGTACATGGCATCGGCCGAAACAGGCCCCTGCACAAAGCGCCCTTTCGATACCGCCCGAGCCAGATAGTAGAACGATTGCTCGCGGCCCGATACGCTGCTGTACACGTTGATCCGATCGTCGCGCAGATCGACATGGTCGGGCAGAAGCCGGGCCTCGCCCTTGGGTAGCCACGGCATATCGCGCCCCTCGGTCAACCGGCTGTTCTCGACCTCCAGACCGGCGGGAAGCAGATCAGTGAGTACCACATTGTCGATCGTGGCCCCGGCCAGGCTGGCAACCGACAGACGAACAACAACCAGATCGTTTTGCCGCAGTTCGCGCACGGGATTCCCAGACCGGTCGAGCAGTGTTCGCCGGATACGCAGCCCGTTGTCGGCTTCGGTAACGGAGCCCCGGGTTGGCACACCTTCGTAATCGGCAAAGTAGTAAACCGGTGCGTTGCCGCTGGCGGTTAACACTAGTGGCTGATTGATAGGTATCCGGCGCAGCGTGACGGCCGAACCTGTGAGTTTACCCAGTGCTTTGGCACCCGCCGTCAGCGTGGCGGTGGCCGTGCTGCCCGCGTGCTGCCGACTGAGCTTGCCCAGCGCCAGAAAAGCAAACGATGCTTCCTGCGTATTGAGCGTCTGGGTGGCCCCGAGGGCACTGGTCAACTGACGGGCCAGCAGGGGTATCTGCGCGTTGCCCGGGTCGGTATCGGCCAGAACGTCGAGGGCCAGCGCCAGGTTGCGCAGGGGAGAGGCATAGCTGCCCCCCGTTTCGCGGCTGGTGGTAAAGTCGGTGTAGCGACGAGGCAGAAGCGCCTGGGCGCTGCGATTGTCGCCCAATTGCCGGAAAGCGGCAGCCAGTACGTAGCGGCTGTCGCTGGTCAGCAGGGTGCCGTGCTGCTTGTAGTAATTCATGGCCGATCGGTTGGGCTTGCCAGCTTTGGTCAGTACATACAGTGCGTAAAGATTGGTGCGGCTGGCTACCTTCCGAACGGTCTGCCCACCCGTTTCGTCGTACACGGTGGTGTTTTCGAGCGTGGGCCGATTGGTAAGCGTAGTCAGGTAGTCGAGGGCGTGGCCCAGCGTGGCTGGTCGTACGGCAAAGCCCGCTTCCTGCGCTTCGGTCAGGAAATGAACGGCGTAGGCCGAAGCCCAGGGATCGTCGTTGACCTGGCCAGCCGTGGGCGGCCACAGCATAAACCCACCATCGGCCGTTTGCAGACTTTCGACGGCCTGAATCGCCCGTCGGATATTGGTCGTTGGATTCAGGTCATTGTCGCCCGCCCGCACAAACTGCGTGGCAGGCGCCAGCTGACGGGCCAGATCGGCAACGTATAACTGCGGGAAAGCGCGCGATACCGTTTGTTCCAGACAGCCGTGCGGATACCCCAGCAGGTAACTCAGCGGGCGCCCATACTGCGTAGCCGGCGTGCGGCTCAACGTGATCGTGGCACGGGCCGTACCAGGCAAAAACGCGCCGGGCAGCCGCAGCGGCAGACTGGTGCCGGGCTGAACGCTTCCGGCCAGCGTTTGCTTCTGCAGCGAGGCCGCAGGCCGAACCGTTACGTCGGTTTTGTCGGTGAAGGTTTCGCCGGTCCCCGCTACCGATATCGTGATGCTGCCGGGCCCTATGGCCTGCCGTGCGCCAATGCGGAATACCACCCGGCTCTCGCGGCCGGGGGGCAGCAATAGTGTCTGGGGCCGGACGCTGTCGGCCTGCAACGGACCCGTCAGGCTGAGTTGGGCCGTTACGCGGGCGGCTTTTGCGGTTGTATTCGTCAGGTTGACGGGTAACTCGAACTGATCGCCCGGCGATAGAAAGCGGGGTACACCGGTACTGATGACAATGGGATCGGCCACTTTGAGGCTGCTGTTGGCCGAGCCAAAGGCGTTATCCTTGTAGGCAACGGCCATCACTCGCAAATCACCCGAAAAAGCCGGAATGTCGACCGTAACGCTGGCGTTGCCACTGCCATCGGCGGTAAGTGGCCCGCTCCAGAACGCTACCAGGTTGACCCGGCCATTGCTCAGCGGGTTAATTCGTCGTTCGAGGTCGTAGCCATCGCCCCCGACACTCGAGGTCGCCCGCAACGACAGTTCCGGGTAAAGTAGTGTGTACAGATCGTGGCTGTTGACTTCGAGAGCACGTTTCTGGTAAAAAAAGCCGTGTGGATCGGGCGTTTTGAAATTCTTGATCTGCAAAATGCCTTCGTCGACTACCGCCACGGTAAGCTGAGCGTTGGGAGCGGTTTTGACCCGTATGGTCTGCCGGGTTTTCGACCGCGACAGGGCGGGGGCTGTGATGGCTACCGGCAGCTGCGTATCGGCCTGTTGCACCGGTACGACCGCAAAGCCATGGGCAACCGTCAGCGGTAGTTGTGTATCGTCGATCGCCCGAATCAGGGTTGCCGTCACGTAAACGTTTGGCAACTGCTCAGCCCCCACCGGGAATGTCCATTCAGCGGCTCTGTTGGCAGTCGTGAGCCAGTGATGTTCGAGTACCCGGTTGCGCTCGACGGTCAACAGCAGACGCCCGTCGAAAGGGGCTTTGATCAGTACCCGTGCCTTATCGCCGGTGGTGTAGCGCTCTTTATCGAGTGTCATCAGTACCTGCCCTTCCTGACTCACATCGAATGAGGAGGCCGTGGTGCTACCGTAGCCGTATGCATAGAATCGGGTAGCGGCATAGTGGGTGGCACCGGGTCGCCGAATGCGAATTTCGTAGTCGCCCGAGGCCACCGGTACGTAACGCACGGTGCCGCGTCCGTTGGCAAAGGTCAGCGTGTTGGTGTAGACACTGGTTTCCCGGGTCTGGGTGGTGTAGCGGATCTGTTCGTCTTTCTTTTCGATAACGGTCTGGTAGTCGAAACGGACAATGTCGACCCGGGCCTGGGCCGATGGGCTCAATACCCCATCGGCCGTGAGCGCCACAAAATCGGCCTGGATGGGCGTTTGGGTAGTTACGTACCGATCGGGCAGGCGCGTTCCAAAGAAGGTCGACTGCGTCAGGACGTCGAAGCGCCGGAGTCGGTTGACCGGGCGGCCGTTCTCATCGAACACCGTTACGAACAGCTTACCGTCGAGCAGGCCCATATCCTGATAGCGGGCCGGGAGTACAAAGCGTTCGGTGGCCTGCCCATTGGCATTGGTACGCCCCTGCCGCAGTTCTTTGGGAAAGGCAGCCACGGGGGTGTCGTCGGCGCCCGCCATGGCAAATGAGTAGGTTTCGAACCCGCTGGGCGCAATGGTTTTCCGGTTCAGGCGCAGTTCCATCTCGTAAGTTCGGTCGGCAGCAGGCGGGCCAAACAGGTTGCGTGCCGTGGCCGACAGGGTTATGGTCTGCCCGGCCTGGTAGCGGCTGCGGTCGGTCAGGGTTTCGAGGCTGATACGGTCTGGAATAAATTCTTCGACACTGATGGACCGAGCTGTCAGCAGCACATCGTTGCCGTTCAGCACCTCTACCGTGTAGGTGCCCGTAACGGCGGTGGGCGGCAGGGGTATATCGGTGGCCACGGCGCCCTGCGCGTTGGTGACTTTGCGGGCTACCTGTAGTTCGCGGCCGTTAGGAGCGAGCACCCGAACCAGCAGCGGTATGTCGGCCGGCAGGTTTCGCTTATCCGCTGCCGTATGCAGGCCCCGCACCACCGTGTTGAGGTGAACGGTTTCGCCGGGGCGGTAGATATCGCGGTCGCCGTAGACGAAGGCATCGAAGCCGGTCGGGTTATCGCGTTTGCCCTCTACCGGAAAGCGCGATGTCTCGACCTGCGTGTCGGCCAGCGACAGGAACGTAAAGTCGTCGTCGGTGCGGGCCGTCACCAGCGCAACTGTAAAGCCGGGCGCTTTTTCGCGCACCTGGGCGAAGCGCGCCAGGCCGCTGCCGTCGGTTTTCGCGGTCATCAACGATTGATTGGTTTTGCTCACCAGCGTAATGTCGACCCCCTGCATAGGTTCGGCCGTTTGCAGGGCGTTGGCCCATACTAGCACTTCGTCGGGCGTTTGCCGCACAATCAGCCCAATATCGGATAGAGCAACGAGTTGCGTGGCCTGTAGGTACGCTTCATCGCGCGAGCCTACCGTTACTACGTATACACCCCTGAACGCTTTGTTCCGATCGGGCATGGCGATGTTGAGCGCCGATACACCCCGTACCCGGGGCAGGTTGAGGGTTTCGACGGTTTTGTCGACCAGAATCGCGCTCAAATCACCGGTTTCGTCGCTGTTGTAGCTGTAGGCCCCGCTGGGTGCCCACCCGCCATCGGCCTGCTCAGCATATTGTTCGTACCGGTTGGTGCGCAGGTACGTCAGAATATTGTTTTCGAACACCTTGGCGATCCGCACCTGCACGCTGGGTACATTCACAATGTCGAGGCCTACATTGTGGACTCCCTTCGACGACAGGTAAACAGCTTTCGGATTGGCGAATCGAATACTGGCGGGCATTTTCCCGAAAAACAGGTCGCGGCTGACGGGCTCTTTCAGGTTGGCGCCCAGTACCCCCTGCAGACGGGTGTTTAGCGTGAGTACGTACGTGTCCGACTCGGTGAAGTTCCCCCGGATTACAAAGCCGTTTTCGGTTAGTTCGGCGGTGGTGGGCAGTTGCGGCTGAATGGTGTAGCTTGTGGCGAGATCGTCGGGCCGTAGCTCTTGGGTCGTTACGACGCGAACTACCCCTTCGTTCGCGTCGAACCGGGCCTGTATGTCGGTCACGGCCAGCACCGCGCGAGTGGGTAGGGTGGTGGTCTGTTCAATTGGCTGCTGACTGATATAAGCCGTGTTGGGTAGGCTGATGCCTTTGTCGATGCGAATAGTCAGGGGGATTTCCTGTTGGCTGGATGGGGTGTTGGCGAGCGTCAGGGCAATTGTGTTCGGGTCGCTGCTGGTACCGGGCTGGGCCGTCAGGGCCTGGTCACCACGCTCGCCTGCTTTCAGCGTCAGGCGGCTCATCACCTCCGCCGTCGGAACGGGGTAATTCAGTGTCAATTGGGTTTTGGCAACGGGCTGACCGGTTGCGGGATTGCGGGTCCACCAGCTTTCGGTATGCTCCAATTGCAGATAAGGCGTATGGAACGACAGCACATCGCCCGACAGATGCAGGCTTCGTTCGGGGAGCCGCCGGAGCAGGTCATCGGTCAGTTCGGCGCGGTAGTCGGTGGCAGGAGCGAAGGCCACGGCTGGCGAAAAAACCAGTTCGCTCGGGGAAGTCCAGCGAAATTTACCTCGTACGGCCGGGGTGAACCGGATATACTGGGTGGAGTCCCAGGCGCCGGTTGGTTTATCGGGGCCAACGTCTTTGTTAAACGTAAAAGTCAGGTTCTGCGTCTGCTGCACTTCGTTGTCGAAGTTGCGGCCAATAACGGCGAGGTCGCTGAACGGCAACCGCGAGCAATCTGAGAAAAGAAGCAGAATCAGGCCAAGCAGGCATACAGAACGCAGCGACATGGGAGCGGGCGAAGGGTAGGTATGAAAAACCCACTCAAGATGGCTGAGTGGGTTTGGTTTTCCGAATGGCAGAGCCGTCGACTGAGCCAACGGCAGCAATGAGTCTAGCGCATGGGTGTGAACTGGACGCTGGCAACTTTCCAGCTACTACCCTGCTTCACGCTGGTTACGGTGAAGGCAATGGTCTGATCGAAGGTCTGGCCCTGTACGCTGCCTTTCGCTTTCCAGTTGCCGGTCATTACGGCTGCGTCGCTATTGTACTGGCGCGTTTGCACAGCCGACACGGTAGCCGTTTCGATAATGACGTAGCCCCCGCCCAGGCCCTGCCCGAGCAGATCTCCGCCTACCGACTGCCCGTCGAAGCTGGTCAGATTGAAGTCGGCGGTGAGCAGTTTGCCAATAGTGCCGTCCTCGTCGAGCATGGCTTTGAAAAAGGCATTGCCTAGGGCGGTGGGGTCCTGCGTGGGGTCGGTCGACGAAGCTGTTTGCTGGGCAAATGAAGCACTGGCCAGCAAGACGCCCAGTATAAGCGTTAGAATGCGGAAACGGTTGATCATTGGAGTTGTCCGGATGAATGATTTGAGGGCGGAAAAGTCAATAAAAAATGAGTAAAACAAAAATTAATGCCTGGCTACTGCCGACGAATCATAACCTGGAGCTTCCGATGCCGGCCCCGGTCGTCGGTGCAGACCACCGTGAGCGGGCCCGGCCGGGGCGCAAAGGAAACAGCGTCGGTAGGGCTGGCCCGCTTATAAAGTCGGTCGTTCATATACCAGTATACAGTTTGCACATCGTTGGCTGCCTGACACGTTAGCTGCAGCGTGGTACCCGCTCCGGGGCGGATGTAGTACTCGCTGCCATCGGTCAGGCTCGTGATCTGCGGACCATCCTGCCCAAATACCCGCTCACAGGCTGGGTTGTGGGGGGGGACCCGCTCCACCGGAATCTGCTGCTGTTGGTAGTAGGCCAGCACGGCCGGCGGCAGATTGGGGTACGTGCGCCGGACAACCAGACCCGAATCGGGTTGTTGCTGATCGGGCCGGCAGTAGGCGCAGTAGGCCACGGTGCCGGCGGGGTTGGTGAGTATCCACTGCCGGTGATGGCAGAGCTGGTGGCGCGACACGCCCATAATGGCGTAGTCGCTGATGGTACGGTCGCAGAAATCGTTGGGGATATCGCCCGTTTCGGGGCAGACGGGTCGCGTAGTCAGCCGCGACTCGGAACGGGGCGGCTGCCGGCGAAACCAGTCGTTGGAGGCATCGTAAGCGAGCGTGTTCATCAGCTGAAACAGTAAAGGCGTAGCCGTATTGGCTCCGCTTAGCTCGGCCACCCCGACCCCCGAGAAGTTACCCACCCACACACCCACCGTGTAGCGCTGGTTGTAGCCAAGGCTCCAGGCATCGCGCCGGCCATAAGAGGTGCCGGTTTTCCAGGCAATGCGCGGCAGGTGGTAACTGTTATCGAAATTGTTGGGCAGGTCGGGGCGGGTCACCTGTGTCAGCGTTTGCGTGACCAGAAAAGCCGCGTCGGCCGAGAGCACCCGCTGCCCGGGCAGGACAGGTAGCGGGCCACCGCCCGGGTAGGCGTAGTGCAGCGGCCGCACCACCCCGCCGTCGGCCAGGCCCGCGTAGAGTCGGGTCATCTCGTCGAGCGTCACGCCACAGCCGCCCAGAATCATTGATAGGCCCAGTTCGCCCGCCTGCCGCCGGATGGTGGCGAAACCGGCCTGCCGGAGCCGGTTGATCAGTACCGGCGTGCCCAGCTGATTCAGCAATGCCACCGCTGGAATGTTGAGCGAGTTGGCTAGGGCAAAGTCGGCCGTAACGGGCCCGTTAAACCGCTGGTCGTAGTTGTCGGGGGCATAGCCGTCGAAGCTCGTCGGCACATCGGCCAGTTTGCTTTTGGGCGTTATCAGGCCCGCATCGAACGCCAGACCATACAGCAGTGGTTTCAGCGCGCTGCCCGGCGACCGTACTGCCCGCACTCCATCGACCTGTCCGCCGTCGTCGATGGCCCCGAAATCGGCCGAACCCACATAAGCCACTACGGCCCGGGTTTCGTTGTCGACCACCAGCACGGCCGCATTGCGGATGGCGTAGGCCCGCAGTTGGCTTGCATACCGGCTCACCAGTTGCTCTGCCGTCGCCTGAATGGCCGGGTCGAGCGTCGATCGGATAATGGGCCAATCGGGGTGGGCGCGCTGCAGCCGTCGGGCCAGGTGGGGCGCCAGCCGCGGAGCCTCGTGTCGGTAAGCCGTGAGCGGTTCGGCCAGGGCATCGGCCAGCGTAGCTTCGTCGACGCGGTGGGCCGCCCGGAAACGCAGGAGCCACCGGTTTCGCTCCTGCACCAGAAAGGCATTGTTGCGCCCAATCCGCAGACTCGACGGTCGGTTCGGAATAATAGTCAGCGTGGTCAGTTCGGCCAGGCTGAGCAGCTCGGGCGATTTGCCGAAATACAACAGCGCGGCTGCTTTCAGCCCTTCGATATTGCTGCCGTACGGAATCAGGTTCAGGTACAGCTGCAGAATCTCGTCTTTCGAATAATGCAGTTCGAGCTGCAGGGCTCTGACCACTTCGATCAGTTTACTGGCGTAGGTGCGGGGGCGGGGTTCCAGCAGACGCACGGTCTGCATGGTAATGGTCGATGCGCCTGAGGTGCGCTGCCGCGTGAGCAGGTTTCGCAGCAGCGCCCGCCCTACCGATACGGGGTTGATGCCGGGATGCCATCGGAAATACCGGTCTTCCTTGAACAGAATGGCTTCCTGCACGGCCGGGGTCAGATCGGCCAGGGTTGCGTAAAATCGCCATTTATCGTCGCGACTCAGAAAAGCGTGCAGAATCTGGCCGTTGGCGCCTGTTACCAGGGTGGCGTAGGGCACTTGGGTGGCTATCGGAAAAGCCCGGTCGAAGCCCCACAACACGGCTAGCCCGGCCGCCAGCCACCGCAGCCGGCGCCACCATCGCTGCCAGCCAGAAGGTGATGGGGCGGGGCGGTCGGCCGTGTTTTCGGGGTGAGGTCGCGCCAATTCCATAAATACCTGTGTTACTTTGCGGAGACACCTCAGAACGGGCGCCTTCGATCGACTGCAAAGAAACACAGTCTGATCGATGTCTGATGATCCGTCTGTATAACAAGACCACGTCCTGAACCTGCAAACCAGTACGCCTGCTATGACGATTCAATTTTTTGGCGCTGCCCGCACCGTAACGGGTAGTAAACACTTGCTCACTACCGCGTCGGGCAAACAGATACTGCTCGACTGTGGCCTGTTTCAGGGCATCAACACCGATGAGCTGAACCAGCAGTTCGGTTTCGATCCGGCGGCTGTCGATTACATGGTGCTGTCGCACGCCCACATCGACCATACGGGTCTGATTCCGAGGCTGGTGCGGCAGGGCTTTGCCGGACCTATCTACACTACCTCGGCTACGAAAGACCTGTGCGAAGTGATGCTGATGGACAGTGCCCGGATTCAGGTGCGCGACCTGGAGCGGGTGAACAAACGGCGCAGTCGCCGGGGAGAAGCCGAACTCGAAGCGCTCTACGATGAACAGGATGTGACCAGGGCGCTCGGGCAGATGGTGCCCGTAGCCTACGCGCAGCCGTTTGCGATCTGCGAAGAGGTAACCGGCTTGCTGACCGATGCGGCCCACCTGCTCGGCAGTGCGTCGGTTAGCCTGACCATCCGCGAAAACGGTTCCGAAACTCGGCTGTTCTTTAGCGGGGATATTGGCCGGCCTAATGATAAAATCCTGCGGATGCCCGACCGCTTTCCGCAGGCCGATTACATCATTTGCGAATCGACCTACGGCGATCGGCTCCATGAACCCGAACCCGATGTGAAAGCCCACCTGCTGCGCATTGTGCAGCAAACCTGCGTGGAGGGGCGGGGTAAGCTTATCATTCCGGCTTTTGCTGTCGACCGTACGCAGGAACTGATTTACGCCCTCGATCAGCTGGCGAGCGAGGGACGTTTGCCCAGGCTGCCGGTGTTTATCGACAGTCCTATGTCGGTACTGGCCACGCAGGTGATGCGCCGGCACGAGGAAGATTTTAACCCCGATATTCTGGCCTACATCAAAAAAGACGGCGACGCGTTCGATTTTCCGAACCTGCATTACGTGACCGATGTAGCCGAGTCGAAGGCGATCAACGACAGTCGGGAGCCCTGCGTAATCATTGCCCCGTCGGGCATGGCCGAAGCGGGGCGCATCAAGCATCACATTAAAAACAACATCGAGAATCCTAATACGACTATTCTGCTGGTTGGCTATGCGTCGCCGTCGAGTCTGGGTGGTGCGCTGAAACGGGGCGATAAGGAAGTGACGATCTTTGGCGAACGCTACCCCGTGAATGCCCGTATCGAAATCATGGATTCATTTTCGGCCCATGGCGACTACCAGGAAATGCTGCAGTATATGAGTTGTCAGGATCCGGCGCAGGTGAAAACGGTATTCCTGGTGCATGGCGAATACGACAAACAGGTGATCTGGCGCGATAAGCTGCTGGCGGCTGGCTTCGCAAACGTCCAGATTCCGGATATGGGCGACAAAGTAACGCTGGACTAACGGCCAACAGAAAGCCCCCGGTAATTGGCCGGGGGCAGTAGAATAAGGTCGTATGTAAAGGGATGACCCAGCTAGGTGAAGCGGGCCCGCGAAAAGCAGCGATTCAGCACGGCGCGGTACACTTTACCAAACTGTGCGTAGCACCAGCGTTTGAGTTGTTTTACCTCGTCGGGAATAAGGAGCTTAATGGCTTTGGCCAATTCTTTCTCGAAGATTGCCTTGTCAAAACTGACCTTCTGAAGGATCGTTTTGATGTATTCAAGCATAGAAAGCATACCTCGTTTTATTTTGGTTAAAGTAGGGATTCCTGGTTAGTTGATTCGGTAGATAGTAAAGGCTGCGGTTTGGTCGTTGTTACCCGAAGCCGTCGTAACGGTAACGGACCAATTAGCGTTATTGTTGCCCAAAAGTAATGATGTTTTTTGCAGTATTCCGCAAATGGTTTGTATTATTTTTTTGTGCTGTTGCGTCTTCATTTGCGCAACAGCCTGATAATGCGGTATCTATTGAATTGGGGCCAACCAGTTTTCTGATTGAGCGGCCCTTTACCATTTCGGTAACGGTAGTGAACGCCGAATCGAGACCGACCATCACGTTTCCCGACATTCCGGGGCTGCTCAAAAGAGGGGTCACTACCAGCGTTACCAGTGCCGAATCCGATGGCAAAACCGTGGTGAGCCAGATCATTACCCAAACCTACCAGGCGCGGGCGCCGGGGCGCTATTTGCTGGCCCCGTTCAGCATCACCGTCGATGACCAGAGCGCCCGTTCGCCGGGGGCTACCCTGACCGTGCGCGGGGCGGCTACACCCACCGGCCCGGCCAGTCTGACCATGCTGCCACCGGCCCCGCCCGAGGGACTGGCTTTTCTCGACGTATCGGCGTCGAAAACGGCTATCTATGCCGGCGAAGGCGTGGCGCTGTCCCTGTCGTTTTTCGTAGCCGATACCTACCCCTATGTGCTCAACTTTACCGCGCTCGACCGGCAGCTGCAGGCTATTACCAACAAAATCAGGCCCGTCAATGCCTGGGAAGAGAACCGCAACATTACCGAACTGAAACCCGTGCCGGTGCGGATCGGCAACCGCAATTTTCGACAGTACAAACTATTTCAGGCCGTTTTCTTTCCGCTATCGGTGCGGCCCATCCGTATTCCCCCGGTAACCCTGCGGCTGGTTCGGCCCCGCCCGCTGATCGGGCCGCCCAGTGCACAGCCCGAATACGTTTCGTTTACGAGCAAACCTGTTTCGGTTGCCGTGCGGGCGCTGCCTCCCCACCCGCAGCGGGGGCGTTTGCCGGTGGGGCAGTTCCGGCTCGACGAGCGGGTCGACCGCCGGGTGGTGGGGCTGGGCCAAAGTGTTCGCTATACGTTTACGGTGGTGGGCGAGGGCAACATCGCCACGTTGCCGGCCCCGGCTCTGTCGACGGCCAGTACCGATGCCGATATTTTTCCGCCCGACGAACAACTGACTATCAACCGGCAGGAGCAGCAGATAACCGGTCAGAAAAGCTTTACCTATTACATCGTTCCGCATCAAAACGGGCCGTTGTCGTTGGTGAATCGCTTTCAATGGGTTTACTTCGATCCGCAATTGGCCCGATACGACACCCTCCGCCCCGGCCTGACCCTGCGTGTAGGCGGGGGCAATGATCCGTCTGTTTTCACCGGGGTGGGTTCGGCTACGGTCGATGCCATCACCTCCGGAACGGCAACCGGAGCTGCGGGCGCCGGCTCAATCTATGCTGGTATCGACACGCAGGACAGTGGCATACAACCCATTCGCATACCCGATCTGATTCAGGTGGTTGCCACTGCCCTGATCGTGATTATGCTACTGGGCATGATTTTTATCCTTTTTCGCAAATGAGTAGTACGTACGGAACCCTGTTCAAAATTTCCACCTTTGGCGAGTCGCACGGCCCGGCTATTGGCGTCGTTATCGACGGCTGCCCGGCCGGTCTTGCTTTCGATACCGATTTTATCCAGCACGATCTCGACCGGCGCAAACCCGGTCAGTCGCGCATTACCACGCAACGACGCGAAGCCGACGAGTTTGAGGTACTGTCGGGTGTTTTCGAAGGTAAAACGCAGGGCACACCGATTGCCCTGCTGATTCGGAACACCGATCAGCGCAGCAAAGACTACGGCCACATTGCCGAACAGTTCCGGCCGTCGCACGCCGACTATACCTACCAATCCAAGTATGGCTCGCGCGACTACCGGGGCGGTGGTCGGTCGTCGGCCCGCGAAACGGCGGCCCGGGTGGCGGCCGGTGCGGTGGCTAAACTGCTGCTGGCCGAACTGGGCATCCAGCTTCAGGCCTACGTGTCGAAGGTGGGTACGCTCAGTCTGGACAAGTCGTACACCGAACTGAACCTGTCCTTAGCCGAAGAGAACGCGGTACGCTGCCCCGACCCCGAAACGGCCGAGCGCATGTTTACCTATATCGACGAGGTACGGAAGCAAGGCGATTCGGTAGGCGGAGTTGTCGACTGTGTGGTAACGGGGGTACCGGCTGGCTGGGGCGAGCCCGTGTTCGACAAGTTGCACGCCGAACTGGGTAAGGCCATGCTGAGCATCAACGCCGTCAAAGGATTTGAGTACGGCAGTGGTTTTGCCGGTGCCGAGTTGCTCGGCTCGCAGCACAACGACGAGTTCTATACCGACGAAGCCGGGCGGGTGCGTACTAAAACAAACCAGTCGGGCGGCATTCAGGGCGGAATCAGTAACGGCGAAGCCATTTACTTCCGAACGGCTTTCAAACCGGTCGCCACCATCATGCAGGATCAGGACAGTGTGGATGTGCACGGCAATCCCGTAACGGTGTCGGGCAAGGGGCGCCACGACCCCTGCGTGGTGCCGCGCGCTGTTCCCATCGTAGAGGCCATGGCCGCGCTCGTACTGGTCGATATGTACCTGCGCAACAAAGCCGCCAAACTCTAATCAGACTCATAGCCGGTTGCCCCGCAGCCGGCTATTTCTTTTTCGAAAAAACGGCCTGCATCAGCACGAAGCCCAGGAGACCGAAGCCGATGGCCTGACCAATCAGACCGATTGAGAGGAGGGTACCGGTAACAGCCCAGCCGGCACTTTTACCGTAGGCGCCTAACAGGATCAGCACAAGGCCCAGCCCCCAGGAGCCGGCGGCCAGCAGCAGAAATTTATTGCGAATGGTGATCATAAAACGGCGGTCAGTCGTCAGTGTAAACAAATCTACGGCAGTTTTGTGGACCCCGCTTCTTGTTTTTGGGTGGTTGCTGGCCGGATGGCCGGGCCAGGCCGCCGGGCAGGAGCGTTTTCAGTTCGGCCGCGGTCTCATGGGCACGCAGTTCAGCCTGACGCTCTATGCCCCCGACAGTAGCACCGCTTACCGGGTCAATCAGGCCGTATCGGCACGCATGGATACCCTCAATCAGGTTATGAGCGATTACCTCGACGGCTCCGAAATCAACCGGTTGTCGGCCACGGCAGGCAGCGGCCAGTGGGTACGCGTATCGCCCGACCTGTTCGATGTGTTGCAGAAGGCCCGGTCGATTGCCCGGCGTTCGGGCGGCCGTTTCGATCCAACGGTAGGACCGCTGTCGCTGCTGTGGCGACGGGCCGTTCGGCGGCAGACGTTTCCCGATGCCCGCGAACGGCGACAGGCTCGTCGGCGCGTAGGGTACCGCTTCGTACAGCTCGATGCCCGGCAGCAGCGCGTTCGGCTGCGTCGGCGCGGCATGCGGCTCGATCTGGGAGGCATCGGGCAGGGGTTCGCCAACGACGAAGCCGCCCGGCTGCTGCGGAGCCTGGGCGTGGGGCAGTACCTGCTCGATCTGGGGGGCGATGTGCTGGCGGGCGAGGCTCCGCCCGGGCAACCCCGTGGCTGGCGCATTGGCACGGGCACGCTCGCTACCCACGATACGGCCACGGTCTGGCTCACCCGGGCGGCTATCACGACCTCGGGCGATGCCTACCGCCACCTCGACTACCAGGGTCGACGGTACTCGCACATCATGAACCCACGCTCGGGTTTGGGCCTGCGCCACGTAGTGCGCACAACCGTACAGGCGCCCGAGGGGTACCTGGCCGATGCATTGACCAAAGTATTCAGCGTTGCCGGCCAATCGACCGGTCGTCGGCTGCTGCGCCGGTTTCCGGGGGCGCGGGTACAGCGGCTTCAAAACGAAGAGGGCCAACTGCGCGTCTGGCAGTCGGCCCCCTTTGGTCAGCCCTGACGGGGCTTAGACCGTAATTGTTTTGCCCGGTACGGCAATGGGGTAAAAGCCATCCTTGTCGGGCAGGCTCTTCGGCATGGCATCCCAGGCCAGTTTATCGGGAAAGAGGTCGATCTGCGAGTTGAGGGCTTCGTCCCACTTAACGACCTTACCCGAGTAAGTCGCCATCCGACCCATAATGGCCGTCATGGTGCTTTTGGCTACCCGTTCCGCATCGGCAAATTTGTAATCGCCTTTGGCAATGGCAGCAAACAACTCGTCATGCTCAATCTGGTACGGATTACCGTCTGCTTTGGCGTCGTGCGTGTAAATGGGCTGGCCGTTGTAACCCAGCAAGGCACTGCTCCGCTTCTCCATTCCTTCAACTTTGCCTTTTGTGCCAAGGAACATTTCGTCGACCCGGCTGAATGTACCTTCATAGTGTCGGCATTGGCTGTTGATGGTCGTGCCATCAGCGTACACGAAGTCTACGATGTGATGGTCAAAAATTTCACCGTCATCTTTGCCATTCCGAACCTGCCGGCCACCCGTTCCCTGACATGATACGGGATAGCTGTTTTTGACCCAGTTGGCGACATCGATGTTGTGGACGTGCTGCTCATTGATGTGATCACCGCACAGCCAGTTGAAATAATACCAGTTGCGCATCTGGTAGTCCATTTCGGTCTGCTGGGGCTGGCGTGGCTTGTGCCAGACGCCCCCGCTGATCCAGTACACCTGCCCGCCCACAATGTCGCCGAGGGCACCGTCATGAATCCGCTTGATCATCTCGCGGTAGCTAGGCTGGTAACGACGTTGCAGCCCAACAACCACGTTCAGTTTTTTCTTCTTGGCTTCTTCGGCTGCGGCCAGTACCCGCCGTACGCCCGGGGCATCGGTCGCTACGGGTTTCTCCATGAAAATGTGTTTGCCTTGCCGCACCGCTTCTTCAAAATGGCTGGGCCGGAAGCCGGGCGGGGTTGCCAGGATAACCACGTCGGCGAGGGCGATGGCCTGTTTGTAGGCGTCGAAACCCACAAACTTATGGTCTTCGGGTACATCGACTTTCGGCGTTCCGTTGGCCATTTTGGCACCCCGTTCGGTCAGGGCTTTATAGGCCCCATCGAGCCGGTCGCGGTAGGCGTCGGCCAAGGCAACAATTTTGACGTTCTGTTTGGTGCTCAGGGCCTGCTGGGCGGCTCCGGTGCCACGACCGCCACAACCGATCAGCGCTACCCGAATGGTATCGTCGGCCAGTGCATGGTAGCCGTACGACAGGCCGGGCAGGGTGGTGAGGAGGGCACTACCGGCCAGCAGGCCCGATGCCTTCAGAAAGTCGCGCCGGTCGGTAGCACCACCAGCGGGTTGCGTAGGGTCAGAAGAATTGGTCATGGGAGAAAAAGACGAGCAGTTGAGAGTCTAAGTGAACAGATAAAAGGGCCTCGTTACGAAAATATACTAAACAGGTGTACTAAAGCCCTTTACAAACCTGCCAGCCCCCCTTGCCGTGCAACCAACTGACCTGATATGGCTGAAATAACGACAAAACGGTTATGTCAGCCCCTTACCATTATGTTATAAAAGCAATAGATTGTCATGTAACCCAAGGTTTACTTATTAATTAGCTGTAAATCAGAATTTTATTAGTTGATGGCTTGAAAAAAGTTTTTATATGAGGAGAAAATTTTATACAAAACCTATACTTATCCGTATGTTTAGCGTCTAAGATTGAAAACAACGGCTCATCATCATTAATAAGTAAAACCTATGCGTAAAACTGTTACTTGCACAATCTGGCTAACGTGTTTGACCTGGTTGATCTGTGTCGGAGCTATGGCCCAGACACGGGTTGCGGGGAAGGTGACGGACGAATCCAAACGGGAAGAGTTATCGGGCATCAGCATTGCCGTTAAGGGTAAGGTAATCGGCACCATTACCGACCAGCGGGGTAATTTCTCACTGTCGACCAACACCGCCACTCCGTTCACCATTGCCGTCTCGGGCGTGGGTTTTCAAACGCAGGAAGTCGTTATCAACAACAGCCGGACCGATCTGGTCATCACGCTTAAAGAGCAGGTGATGGTTGGTCAGGAGGTCGTGGTATCGGCTTCGCGGGTGGAAGAAAGCGTTATGAAATCGCCCGTAGCGGTGGAGAAAATGGACATTCGCGCCATTCGTGAAACGCCGGCCGCTAACTTCTACGACGGACTGGCTAACTTCAAAGGCGTCGACATTGCCACCCAGGGTTTGTTGTTCAAATCGATCAACATGCGGGGCTTTGGTGCCACGGGTAACCCCCGTACGGTGCAGATGATCGACGGGATGGACAACTCGGCGCCCGGTCTGAACTTCCCCGTCGACAACATCGTGGGCGTACCGGAGCAGGATGTCGAAAGCGTCGAGATTCTGCCGGGCGCGGCCTCGGCGCTCTATGGCCCCAACGCCATTCAGGGGCTGGTGCTGCTCAATAGCAAAAGCCCGTTTCTGTACCAGGGTATCAGCGCCAACGTAAAAACGGGCGTGATGAACGCCAGCAACCGCACGACTCCGACAACGGGTTTCTACGATGCGTCGATTCGGTACGCCAAAGCGTTCAACAACAAGCTGGCGTTCAAACTCAATGCATCCTACATTAGGGCGCAGGACTGGCAGGCAAATAATTATACCAACCTGAATGGTGTCAACGGTGTGTTCGGCAACCCCGACCCCACCCGGGGCGCGGGCACGGCCCTCAACTACGACGGGGTAAACGTGTATGGCGACGAAGCGCAGGCCAACATGCAGACCGTTGGGCAGGGGCTTGGGTTATCTGCGGCCGCTCTCGGTTTGATTCCGAACGTCAACGTGAGCCGTACGGGTTATCCTGAAGTCAACCTGGTCGACTACAATACCAAGAGCCTGAAGCTGAACGGTGCGCTGCATTACCGGCTGACCGAAAAAATTGAGGCTATTGCGCAGGTCAACTATGGCTATGCCACTACGGTATACACCGGAACGGGCCGCTATGCGTTGCGGAACTTCAACCTGACGCAGGCGAAACTCGAACTGCGGGGCGACAATTTCACCCTGCGGGCCTATACTACGCAGGAGCGGTCGGGGCAATCGTACACGGCTGGTCTGGTAAGCCTGGCCATGAATGAAGCCTGGAAACCCAACAGGCAGTGGTTCGGCGAGTATGTGGGTGCGTTTGCCCAGGCTCGGGGCGCGGGCCAGTCGGCCGATCAGGCGCAGCTGACCGCACGTGGTGTGGCCGATACG
Source organism: Spirosoma luteolum (assembly GCF_054778875.1). Classification (NCBI taxonomy): domain Bacteria; kingdom Pseudomonadati; phylum Bacteroidota; class Cytophagia; order Cytophagales; family Cytophagaceae; genus Spirosoma; species Spirosoma luteolum. The sequence goes on along the minus strand of NZ_BAAGZE010000023.1, from coordinate 200,294 downwards.
GGCCGGCCGCTGCCGGGTACCGATGCCTATAACAACCTGTATGAGCGCATTCGCAACCTGCCCATTTCGCAGCGGGGCGGTGGTTTCCTCGACAAGTCGAACATGTATCATGCCGAGGGGGTCTATAATTTCAAGAACCAGATCAAAGCTATCGACCTGCTGGTAGGGGCCAACTTCCGTAGCTACCAGCTCCGGTCCGACGGAACACTGTTTGCCGATCAGGTCGATGGCCGGAACGGCAGCATCACCATCAACGAATTTGGTGGGTTTGCCCAGGCCGGTAAGTCGCTTTTCAGTGATCACCTGAAGCTGACGGCGTCGGTCCGCTACGACAAAAACCAGAACTTCGATGGTCAGTTTACACCCCGTGTATCGGCCGTGACCACGTTTGGCGATCACAACATCCGCCTGTCGTACCAGACTGGTTTCCGGATTCCGACTACGCAGAACCAGTATATCGACCTCGTCACGCCCCTGGCCCGGCTGCTGGGTGGGTTGCCTGATTCGTATGCCCGATACAACCTCGCCAACTCCTATTCGCGAAGTGATGTCGCTGCGTTTGGCGCGGCCGTACTGCAAAGCGCGGGTACGGATGCGATCAGACAGCAGGCTGTTGCTTTCATTACGCAGCAGGTAACGGCACAGGTAACGCGCACCGTGCAGGACGGTGTGGCTGCCGGTCAGATTCCGGCTGCAGCCGCGCCAACGATTATTCAGCAGCAGGTAGCGGCTGCGCTGCCCGGGGCCATTCAGGCCAACGCGGCTAATGTGGCTCAGGGACTGGCGGTGAATGCTAACATCGGCAACCTGAAGCCGTACCAGCGGAAAGAGTTCAAGCCCGAGCGCGTGGCCAACTACGAAATCGGCTATCGGGGTATTGTCAACAAGAAACTGTTTATCGATGCCTATTACTACTACAGCGTGTACACCAACTTTATTGGCAGTGTAGTATTACTGCAGCCAACTGGTCCAGCTGCCCCCGGGCTGCCCCAGGCCTCGGGCGTGCTGAGTGGTAATACCCGTAACGCTTACTCGATTCCGGTCAACAGCAGCGAACGCATCACGGCGTCGGGCTGGGCCATCGGGCTAAACTATCAGCTGCCCAAAGGCTATGGCCTGTCGGGTAACCTGGCCAACAACCAGCTGAACAACTTTACGCCCTCGGCCGAGCTGCAAACCTCGGGATTCAATACGCCGAAATACCGCTGGAACCTGGGCTTCAGCAAGCGCAGCATCATTGGCTCGAACGTAGGCTTTGCGCTGGCGTTCAAACACCAGGATGCCTTTACGTGGGAAGGTTTTGCCGTGCCGTCGGAGTCAGGTGTGCCGCTATACGACAACACGATTGTACCGGCCATCAACAACCTCGATGTGCAGGCTAACTACAAAGTGTCGTCGCTGAAGTCGATCGTGAAGGTGGGCGCTACCAACCTGTTTGGCAAACCCTACTTCCAGGCCTATGGTAACCCCTACATCGGCAGCACCTACTACATCGGTATCACGTTCGATGAACTGCTGAATTAATAGGGTTAGGTTTGTATGTCGAGCGCGTCGCTGCTGGCCCCTGGCTGGCAGCGACGTTTTTTTATGTCGATAGCAGGCAGTTTGGTAGCCGGAAACAGGCCCCGGCGGCCAGCTGACGAACTTTTATGACCATTCCTGCCTTTTTCCCACAGCCACTGCTGGCTACCGTACTGTCAACCCAACACGCTGTTGAGCAATACTATACCCGCCGATTCTTCCAACGCGTCTCAGCCCGACCCGGCCGGCGATCTGCCCCGCCGGTTGACACTGTTGCAGGGCACGGCCCTCAACATGATCGATATGGTGGGTATCGGTCCATTTGTTGTGTTACCCCTGGTCATCAAAACGCTGGGTGGTCCGCTGTTTCTGTGGGCCTGGGTACTGGGGGCCGTGGTGTCGCTGGTCGATGCCTTTGTCTGGGCTGAACTGGGAGCCGCCTTTCCCAGGGCAGGCGGCAGCTACAATTTTCTGAAAATTTCCTACGGCGAACAGCGCTGGGGGCGGCTGCTGTCGTTTCTCTACGTCTGGCAAACCCTGATTCAGGCTCCGCTCGTGATGGCGTCGGGGGCCATTGGCTTTGCCCAGTACGCATCGTATCTGATGCCGCTCGATGACTGGCAGCGAAAGCTGATATCGGGGGGCGTGGTGCTGCTGATTATTGCGCTGCTCTACCGCAAAATCGATTCGATCGGGAAGATCGGACTGGTGATGTGGGGCGCTGTGCTGCTCACGCTGGGTTGGATCATTGTGGGTGGTTTGACCAATGCCCGCATTCCGCTGGCGCAGACGTTTTCGGCGGTGGGCTCGGTCAGCGGCAGTCTGCTGGCGGTTGGGCTGGGGCAGGCGTCGGTCAAAACCATCTACTGCTACCTGGGTTACTACAACGTCTGCCACCTGGGGGGCGAAATTCAGCGGCCAACCCGGAATATTCCGGCCAGTATGTTTATCTCCATTGTGGGTATTGCGGCCCTCTACCTGCTCATGAATCTCAGCGTGATCAGCGTGGTGCCGTGGCAGCAGGCACAGCACAGCGAGTTTATCGTGAGTACGTTTGTCGAAACGCTATACGGCCCTGCGGCTGCCCGGCTGGCGACCATACTGGTGCTGATTGTGGCGTTTTCGTCGCTGTTTGCTGTGCTGCTGGGCTATTCGCGGGTGCCTTATGCCGCTGCCGCCGACGGGCAGTTTTTCCGGATTTTTGCCCGGCTGCACCCCACCCGGCAGTTCCCGTACATTTCGCTGCTGGTGCTGGGTGGACTGGGCTTTGTGTTTAGCCTGCTGTTTCGGCTGGGCGACGTCATTACGGCTATTCTGGCCATGCGTATTATGGTGCAGTTTGTGGGGCAGGCCGTTGGGCTGCTGCTGCTTCACCGCCGGCGCGCAGCCGGCAGCTTCCCGTTCCGCATGCCACTGTATCCCGTTCCGGTGGTGCTGGCTATCAGTATCTGGCTCTTTATTTTCTTCTCGACGGGCTGGACGTTTATGGGCTCGGGTCTCACGGTCACGGCGCTTGGGGTGGGTGCGTTTCTGATCTCCTCGAAATACCGCCGGCAATGGCCGTTCGAAGCGCGCGCAAAGCCCGAAAACCGTTAACTTTAGCGATGCCAACAGGGCCTTGCTGTTTATATGCTCCCGCTCGTATCGGTTATCATTGCCACATACAACCGAAGTAACGTACTGTCTTATTCAATTCGGTCGCTTCAGGCTCAAACGGTTACCGACTGGGAACTGATTGTGGTCGGCGATGCGTGTACCGACAACACGGCTGACGTGGTTGCCCAATTTCAGGACGACCGTATCCGGTTTATCAACCTGCCCCGGAACATCGGTGAGCAGTCGGGCCCCAACAATGTGGGGATGGGCGAGGCCCGCGGAGCGTACATCGCTTTTCTGAACCACGACGATTTCTGGTTTCCCGACCACCTGGCTGTGGCGCTGCAAACGCTGACAACACAGTCGGCCGACTTTGCGCTGGCAACGGGGCTGGTTATTCAGCCCGATAAATCCATCTATTACCTGGGCGTTATGCCCAAGAAGCAGTTTTTACCCAACGCGTTCGTACCGGCATCGGGCTGGGTGTTCCGGCGTGAGGTGCTGGCGAAAGTACCCGCCTGGCGGTCGTACCGGGATCTCTGGATTTATCCCTCGCATGATTTTCTACGACGGGCATATCAGGCAGGGCTGCGGCTGGAGCCTACCCATCAGTTCACGTTTCTGGCCATTCCGTCGGGTAATCGGGTCAATTCGTACCGGGAGCGTCAGCAGCACGAACATGACTATTATTTTGAGTACCTGATCCGGCACCCCGAGCGACGGGCCGAACTGCTGATGACCGTGCTGGCGCAAGCCAACAACGAATTGCATTACCGGAGCTGGCCACTGATCTGGCAGGGTGTCAAAAACCTGATCAAACTGCCACTTATCCGGCGAGGTATCGTCACCATCGAGTGGCGCATGATGCTGAAACATCCACGAAAAGGCGATGCCCTGCAGGCGCTGCGAGCGGTACGGGGTCTCGCCAAACTTCCCTGATTATATGAATGTAGCAGAAGCGGTAGCGAACGAGGTGCACCTGAATGGGCAGACCAAAGACAAGCAAAGTATTACGGCCGACTGGGCCGTGTATGGGCAGCGCCTGATCGAGGGCGTACGGGTGCAGGAGATCCGGAACGTGATGAAGAACAACGGCTACCTGACCGAAATTTACCGGCGCGACTGGCAGCTCGACGGACAGCCTGTCGATCAGGTTTTCCAGGTGGTGCTGACGCCGGGCGGGCTCTCGGCCTGGCACCTGCATCAGCGTACAACCGACCGGTTGTTTGCCAATGTCGGTATGGTGAAGGTGGTTCTCTACGATCCGCGTCCCGAATCGCCTACCTACGGACAGCTGAATGAGTTCCGGATCAGCCCCCTGCGGCCCCAGCTTATCGTGGTGCCGCCCCAGGTTATCCACGGCGTGCAGAACATTGGTACGGATACGGCTATACTCCTCAATCTGGTCGATGAAGCGTATCAGTACGAAGACCCTGACCACTGGCGGGTACCGCACCCGACGCCCGAGATCCCCTATCGGTTTTAAAGCAAAACGGCGGCAGGAGCGAAAGCCCTGCCGCCGTTTTTATTGTCATCGGATTTAAATCAGCGCGTCGAACAGGATTTCGGCGGGGTGCTGGGCTTTGCGGCTGGTACCGTCTTTAATCTGGTGGCGGCAGGAGGTGCCGGCGGCCGCAATGATTACGTCGGCGGGCTGCTGCCGAACGGTGGGAAACAGCACCAGTTCACCAATTTTCATCGATACATCATAATGCTCGGCTTCGTAACCGAACGAACCGGCCATGCCGCAGCAACCCGAAGGAATAAGCTGAACCGTGTAGTTTTTGGGTAGCGACAATATTTTTTTGCCCGGCACCAGCGACGATACCGCTTTTTGCTGACAATGGCCGTGCAGCTTGATAAGCCGCGTTTCCTGCGTGAACTGATCGGCCCGAATACGGCCGGCGTCCAGTTCGCGGGCCATAAACTCTTCGAACGTCAGGGCATGTTTAGCCAGTACGTTGGCATCGTTGGCCAGTGACTCATCGACCAGGTCGGGGTACTCGTCGCGGAAGGTCAGGATGGCCGATGGCTCCAGACCAACCAGCGGAGTATCGGCGGTAATGGTTCCGGCCAGGGCCCGCACATTGGCATTGGCCAGCTCCCTGGCCATCTTCAGCATTCCTTTCGACAGGGCGGCCCGGCCACTTTCGCCGTGTTCGGGTATTAGCACCGTATAGCCCAGCCGCTCGAGCAGCTGCACGGCTTTCTGACCTACCGGCACATCGTTGTAGTTCGTAAACTCATCGCAGAACAGGTACACCGTTTTGTTGGCTACGCCGGGCGTGGCGGTGCGCTGCCGCGTCGTAAACCATTTCCGGAGCGTGGTTTTGTCAAGCAGCGGCATGGTGCGGTCGGGGTGGAAACCGAGCATCCGATTTGTGACGCGCCGGAGGGCGGGTGTGCCCAGAACACCGTTGTAGGCCCAGGGTACCAGAGCTGCCAGCCCCGACAGCCGGCCAAAGTTGGCAATCATCCGCGACCGGAGCGGCACGCCGTTGGCATCGTAGTAATGCTGCAGAAACTCGGCTTTCAGCTTGGCTACGTCGACGTTGGAGGGGCACTCTGACTTACACGCCTTGCACGACAGACACAGGTCGAATACGTCTTTGATCTCGGGGTTGTCGAACCGGTTTTCCTTGGGCGAGTGGGTCAGCATCTCGCGCAGGATGTTGGCCCGCGCCCGGGTCGTGTCTTTTTCGTTGCGGGTGGCCATGTAGCTGGGGCACATGGTACCGCCCGACCGTTCGGTTTTGCGGCAGTCGCCCGAGCCGTTGCACTGCTCGGCATGCTGCAGCACGGTCTGGTTTTCGTAGCGGAAGTACGTCTTGAAGTCGGGGGTCTGCTGGCCGGCTTCATAGCGCAGAAACGTATCCATGGGGGGCGTTTCCACAATCTTGCCGGGATTGAAAATGCCCTCCGGGTCCCACGTGTGCTTGATGGTGCGCATCAGCTCGTAATTGTGCGGCCCCACCATCTGCGGAATAAACTCACCCCGCAGCCGGCCATCGCCATGTTCGCCCGAGAGCGAGCCATCGTATTTCTTGACCAGCGTGGCAATCTGCTCGGCAATGAGCCGGTACTGCCGGTGGCCCTCGGCGGTTTTGAGATTGATGATCGGGCGCAGGTGCAACTCCCCCGAACCGGCATGGGCGTAGTGCACCGCTGACATTCGGTTTAGCGCCAGAATATCGTTGAACTCCCGAATGAAGTCGGGCAGGTCGTTGACATCGACAGCCGTATCTTCAATAACGGCCACGGCTTTTTCGTCGCCCGGCAGGTTGCCCAGCAAACCCAGCCCGGCTTTGCGGAGCGTCCAGATTTTTTTGGTATCGTCGCCGAACAGCAGCGGAAAATGGTAGCCCATACCGGCCGTTCGCATCGCGGCTTCCATCTCGCCGGCCAGCGCCGTAATTTCTTCCCGGGTATTCCGCGACAGATCGACGACCAAAATAATGGGGAAGCCCCCGGCCGGTGTTTTCTGTACGAAGAAACTGTTTTTACGCTGCTCGGGATTTTCGTCGGCCCGCTCCAGAATAATGTTGTCGATCAGTTCAACAGCGTAGGGGTGGTAGTTCAGCGCTACCAGCGTGGCCCGCAGGGCTTCATCGATCGAATGGCAGTGTACGCATACGAGCCCGCTTTCGCTGGGCGGCAGCGGTACCAGGTTGAGTTTGATTTCGGTCAGGAAACAAAGCGTGCCCTCCGAGCCGGCAATAAATTTCGCCAGGTTGAAGGAAGTGCCGCCGGGCGTAAACGGCTCCATGTCGAGCAGCGCGTCGAGGGCGTAGCCCGTGTTCCGGCGCTCGATGCTCTTTTTCGGGAAATTCCGGCGGATTTCGGCCTGATTGGCGGGGTCCGACAGCATCTGACTGGTGGTGAGCAGAATCTGATCGGCGCGGGTGGCCGATCCATTGCGGGCGCTGGCTGCCTGTAGCTGCTCGCTTAGCTGAGCCTGACTCAGATCGCCAAATTCTACTTCCGAACCGTCGGAAAGTAATACTTTCACCGACAGGGTATGTTCGCGGGTGGCCCGGTATACCACCGAGTTGGAGCCGCACGAATTGTTGCCAACCATTCCCCCGATCATAGCCCGGTTGGCCGTGGAGGTTTCGGGGCCGAAATACAGGCCGTACGGTTTTAGAAACTGGTTGAGTTCGTCGCGGATTACGCCCGGCTGCACCCGCACCCAGCGCTCCTCTGGATTGACTTCGAGAATCTGGGTAAAGTGCTTCGAGACGTCGACCACGATGCCGCTGCCTACGACCTGCCCCGCCAGAGAGGTACCGGCTGTGCGCGGAATAAGCGACAGGTGGTTTTGCCGGGCAAAAGTGATCAGCGTTTTAAGGTCATCGACTGTTTTCGGAACCGCCACAGCCGCCGGCATCTCCCGGTAAGCCGATGCGTCGGTGGCATAAAGCGTACGAACAGTCGTATCGTCATACAGGTCGCCAGAGAGCTGGTCGGCCAGTGATCGGAAAGAAATAGCAGTCATATACCAGGTTGTATCGGTGGGTGAGGCCCCAGAAGAGTACCGTATTGCGGACAAAAATACGGCTAAAATGAATGTATGGTCGGCAGGGACCCGGGTAAAAAAAGCGTAAAGACCCCCCGAAGGCGTGCAAAGGGAAGCTGTGAAAGGGGTTGATTACGAGTTAGTTGTAAGTGCACAGAATTTAGTGTACAGTTGACACTATTGACTAAATCCAGCCGATTTGCTGTATTTATAATACAATTTTAACTTTCATTATGCAAATTTTACCTCACTCGATTTGGTATTATTGCCTTGTTATCTAGTAGTTTTGTCGAATAATCACTGCTTGACCGTCTGGAAAGGCCAAAGAAAGGCTGTTGATAAAAATGGCATTTTTCTTTGAACAACTAGCATATCTATAGGTTATGTCGATCAGGTAGGCTTTTTAAGGGGGTAAACCCATTGATTTGGCCGGATTATACAACCAACAATCCTTTTTTATTTCTCAACACTTTTACGAACCTATGATGGACAACTCCTACGTAGTAGGTCGGGCCGGTCTTCGCCGGCCTACACAGCATGGTAGTGCCCTGTATCGACTGGGTATGCTGGTACTGGCCTTATGCACCCTTCTGGGCACACAGGCTGTGCTGGCACAGGGTACCACACTGACAGGAAAAGTAAACGATGCAACGGGCGTGGGACTACCCGGGGTAACCGTTCAGATCAAAGGCACGACCAAAGGAACCACCACCGGGGGCGATGGCAGCTATCAGCTGGCCGGCGTCGACGGTAACGCCACGCTGGTATTCAGCTCGATTGGCTACGTATCGCAGGAAGTAGCGGTTGGCGGGCGCTCGAGTGTTACGATCACACTGGTTGAAGACAACAAAACGCTGAGCGAGGTTGTCGTGGTGGGTTATGGTACGCAACGGGCCAAAGACGCCACGGGCAGTGTACAGTCGATCGGGACAAAGGATTTCAACAAAGGGGTTATCTCGTCGCCCGAGCAGCTGCTGCAGGGTCGGGTAGCGGGTGTGCAGATTACGCCCAGCAGCGGTGAGCCCGGTGCGCCCATCAACATCCAGATTCGCGGTACATCGTCGCTGCGGGGCGGCAACAACCCGCTGTTCGTGGTCGATGGCGTTCCCCTCGATGGTGGCAGCACCAGCGATGGCAACCCCGACTTCGGTGGTGGTTCGACGGCTGCGCGTAACCCGCTGTCGTTTCTAAATCCGGCTGATATCGAAAATATTTCGGTACTGAAAGATGCTTCGGCTGCCGCTATCTACGGGGCGCGGGGTGCCAACGGCGTGGTGCTGATTACAACCCGCAAAGGGAAAGCCGGCTCGCAGTCGCTGACGTTTTCGGCATCGGGTGCTGTATCAAACCCGATGAAACGCTATAACGTGCTCAACGCTCAGGATTTTCTGGCCGGTGTGAAAGCGGCCGGTGGCGATCCAGCAGTTGTCGATAAGAAAGCCAACACGAACTGGCAGGATCAGATTTTCCGCACCGGTATTACCCAAACCTATAACCTGGGTTTCGGTGGCGGCAACCAGGATACCCGCTACTTCTTCTCGCTGGGATATCAGGATCAGCAGGGTATCATCAAAAACTCGGGCCAGAAGCGGCTGACGGGCCGGGTGAATGCGTCGCATGAGCTGTTCAATGATAAAGTAATCATTGACCTGACGGCTACGACCTCGAACGTCAACGACAGTTATATTCTGAACGGCGACAACGCCGGCGCGCAGGGTAACCTGATCGGGGCTGCCATTCAGGCCAACCCGACCTACCCCGTCTTCAACGCCGATGGTACCTACTACCAGCCCGGTGGTGATTACCGGAACGTGGCCGCTATTCTGGCCTACGACAACGACAAGAGCGAAACCAACCGGACCCTGGCCAACGCCAGTGTAACCTGGAAAGTGCTGGACGGTCTGTCGGCTAAAGTCAACTTCGGTATCGACAACTCGACGGCGGTTCGCCGGACGGCGCTCGATTCGCGCCTGAATGGGAACTTCAACCTGAACCTGATTCCAAACCTGGTCAACGTAAACATCGCCCGCGATGCCAACACAGGCCTGGGTGGTGCTGCTTATATTCAGAACCGGTTCCGCAACTCGCGGTTGCTCGAATACACGCTGAACTACAACAAGACGATGGGTAAAAACGTACTGGATGCGTTGGTGGGCTTCTCGTACCAAACCTTCCGCAACCAGGGCAACTACCTGGCGGCTGGCAACTTCCCCTTCGATCAGACGAGCATCAGCTATCTCGACGCGATCGGTAGCGCCAACGCCAACAACCGGACGTCGTTTGGTGGTGGCTCAGACCGCAGCCAGAACGATCTGCAGTCTTATTTCGGCCGGGTCAACTACAACATCGCCGATAAGTACCTGCTGACCGGTACCCTGCGGGTGGACGGTTCGTCGCGTTTCGGTGTCAATAACAAATACGGCTACTTCCCTTCGATAGCAGCCGCCTGGCGCCTGTCGGAAGAGAACTTCATTCCGAAAGACGTGTTCGACGATCTGAAACTGCGCGTCAACTACGGGATCACGGGCAACCAGGAGTTTCCGGGTGGTGCGTCGAAAATCATTTTCCAGCTGAACGCCGATGGGTCGACAACGCAGCTCAACAACCCCAACCCGAACCTGAAGTGGGAACAGAACACGACGATTGGCGCTGGTGTGGACTTCACGATTCTGCGCGGCAAACTGTCGGGGGCTGTCGATTACTTCCATAAGGCTGTGAGCAACACGCTGTTCCAGGTGTTCTACGCGCAGCCGGCCCCGGTCAACTACCAGTGGGTTAACCTGCCCGGTCAGATCATCAACGCCGGTGTCGAGCTGAACCTGACTTACCAGGCGGTTCAGAAAAAGAACTTCGGCTGGGAAGTACTCTATAACATGACGTTCCTGAACAATACCGTAAAAGATTTCGGTTCGGTTGTACCAACTGGTTCGATCAACGGTCAGGGTCTGTCGGGTGCTTACGCGCAAACGATCCGGAGTGGCTATCCTATCTTCTCGTTCATCATGCCCACCTTCACGGGTTACGATGCCAACGGGCTGGGTACCTATGCCGACGGCGGTGCCGCTACGATTCACGGCAGCCCGCTGCCAAAAATCCGGCTGGGTCTGACCAACAACTTCACGTTCGGCAACTTCAACGCCAGCCTGTTCTTCAACGGTCAGTTCGGTGGTTACATCTACAATAACACCGCCAACGCCCTGTTCCTGAAGGCTCCGCTGAAAAGCGGTAAAAACGTAAGCTACGAAGCGGCCAACAGCCCCGAAAATTCGCTCAACTCGGGATCGGTATCGACCCGCTTCTTGGAGAAAAGCGATTTCGTCCGGCTGACCAACGCGTCGATCGGTTATCGGTTCGACCTGCCCCAGGGTGGTTTTGCCAAATCGCTGAACGTATCGCTGACGGGTCAGAACCTGCTGCTCTTTACGGGATACACCGGACTGAACCCCGATGTGAACACGGTGAAATACTACAACAACATTCCGTCGCTGGGTATCGACTACACACCCTACCCCACGGCACGTACGTTTACGCTGGGCCTCAACGTAGGTTTCTAACAACCTGACTGGCCCGGGTGCCTCTCAAAACGAGGCTGGCGCCCGAACCAGTCGAAACAACACTTTACTAACATGATGTTCTCAAAATATCAGACGCTTGGCTTACTGGGTGCGACAATTGCCCTTGGTTTGACTTCCTGCACTAACCTGGACGATAACGTCTTCGGGCAGTTGTCGTCGACAGAAGCAACGGCCAGTGCGGTAGCCCTCGATCCGTCCAGTACACTGCAGGGTGTGTACCAGCAGCTTAACACCATTGCCACCAACCAGGGCAATACCTACGCCCTCGAAGAACACCCATCCGACGAAATGATGGGCCCAACGCGAGGTACCGACTGGGATGACTTTGGCCAGTGGCGCAAGCTGCACCAGCACACCTGGGATCCTACGCACCCGCTCATTATTGGTACGTGGAACGATCTGAACAGTGGTGTGTTCCGCGCTACGCAGGCTATTTCGCTGACCAATTCGACCACCCAGCAGAAAGCAGAAGCCAGTTTCCTACGCGGTTTCTACATGCACTACCTGGTCGATATGTTTGGGCAGGTACCGTCGCGCTCGGTAACCGACGCAGCCGATGCCAACCCGAAAGTACTGACCCGGAAAGCGGCATCGGATGCGGTTATTGCCGACCTGCGCTACGCGTTCAACAACCTGCCGAATGGCGATGCCAACCGGGCCAGTAAGATGGCGGCTGCTACCATGCTGGCTAAAATGTATCTGAACCGGGCTGTATATAATCAGGATGTGGCCAGCCCGGCCGGCCCGTACACGTTTGCCAAAGCCGACATGGACTCGTCGATCTACTTTGCCAACCAGGTAATCAGTTCGAACAAATACGCGCTGACCGCGGCCGGTAAGTATTTCGATAACTTCCACTGGGAAAACGACAGCCGGTCAAAAGAGCTCATTTTCACGATCGCCAACACCACCACCAGCCAGCCTGGTAACGTTCGGAACCGGTATTACATGACGCTGCACTACAACCAGTACGTAAGTGCCTGGAACGGTTTTACGACACTGGCCGATTTCTACAACACTTTCGAAGCGGGCGACGAGCGCCGGGGTGGTGCCGTATCGGATTTGACGACGCCAACCGGTCTGAACGCTGGCTTCCTGGTCGGTCAGCAGCTGGTAGTGAAACCGAATACGACGGGTGCTGTTGCCGCTCAGGATCGGAGCGGTAACCCGCTGGCCTTCACGCCAACGGTCAATATTGCCTACGCAACCGAAGCGCAGGGTATCCGGGTGGTTAAATACCTGCCCCAGCCCGGCGCCGTTGATAACCCAACTAACGATTACGTGTTTCTGCGCTACGCCGACGTACTGCTGATGAAGGCCGAAGCGCTGCTGCGTGGTGGTACCGATCCAAGTGGCCAGACGGCAGCGCAGATCGTTAATAACCTGCGCACGACCCGGAAAGCTTCGACGCTGGCCACAGTCGATCTGAATGCCCTGCTGGCCGAACGTGGTCGTGAGCTGTACTGGGAAGGCTGGCGCCGGAGCGACCAGATCCGTTTTGGTACGTTCCTGAAACCGGTCGATCAGCGGTCGCAGACGTCGCCGTCTACCGCCGTGCTGTTCCCCATTCCGCAACAGGCCGTCGACAGTAACCCCAACCTGAAACAGAACGCCGGTTACTAAGCCACGCGTCCGTTTTGGTTAACCAAAACAGCCACCCCAGACAGGGTGGCTGTTTTGCGTTATGGCTAGAGAATGAATCCGAAATCAGTTACGTTTATGGTCTGATGAAATCACTGATCTGCCTTTGCCTGGCCTTGTGCTGCCTGAGTTGCTCCAGCCCCGACCCGTTGTTTTTCCGGACCGACGCATCGAAAACGGGTGTTTCGTTTGTCAATCAGCTTACCGAAACCGAGCAGGATAACATTCTGGCTTTCGAATATTTCTACAACGGAGCGGGCGTAGCTACCGGCGATCTGAACAACGATGGTAAGGTCGACCTCGTGTTTACGGGCAATCAGGTCGACAACAAGGTGTACCTGAACAAAGGCGACCTGCAGTTCGACGATATAACGGCCAAAGCGGGCGTAGCCGGGCGGTCGGGCGGCTGGAAAACGGGCGTTACCCTCGCCGATGTCAACGCCGATGGCTGGCTCGATATTTACGTTTGCTATTCGGGCCTGCGGGCCGATTCGCTGCGCCGGAACCAGCTGTTTATTAACAACCGGAACCTGACCTTTACCGACCGGGCCACTGAATACGGCCTGGCCGATTCGGGCTATTCGGTTCAGGCCAACTTCTTCGATTATGATCTGGACGGCGACCTCGACTGTTTCCTGATCAACCACAACCTCAAAAACTACCAGCGTAAGGAAGCCGCCGTGATGCGGGTCGAGCGCGACTATAACGCGGGCGATAAGCTGTTTCGGAATATGACCGTCGAGCGTCGGGCGGGGGAGGCTGCGACCGGGCCGCTGTTTGCGGACGTATCGGCGCAGACCGGTATCAAAGGCAATCCGCTGGGCTTCGGGCTGGGCGTGTCGGTGTCGGACCTGAATGCCGATGGCTACCCGGATGTGTACGTGTCGAACGATTTTGTGGAGGATGACTACCTCTACATCAACCAGCGCAACGGCACCTTTCGCGACGAGTTACGCGACCGGGTCGAACATACGTCGTACTCGGCCATGGGTATGGACGTGGCCGATCTGAACAACGATGATCGGCCCGATATCATGACGCTCGACATGCTGCCCGAGACCAACGCCCGGCAGAAACTGCTGCCCTGGCCCGACAACTGGAACGTGTATCAGGCGCAGCTGCGGAATGGATTCTGGCACCAGAATATGCGGAACATGCTGCAGATTCAGCAGCCCAACGGCCAGTTTGCCGAAATCGGTCAGCTGGCTGGGGTAGCCGCCACCGACTGGAGCTGGGGCGTGCTGCTGGCCGACTTCGATAACGACGGGTTTAAAGACATCTTCGTCAGCAACGGCATTCTGCGCGACTTCACCAATGCCGATTTTATCAAATTTACCGACGAGGCCGCCGGGACGAGTGTGCTCGACCAGATCAAACGCATGACGTCGACGGCTACCAAAAACTACGCGTTCCGTAACAATCGGGATCTGACGTTTACGAACGAGCAAAAAGCCTGGGGGTTCGACGAGCCCGCGGTATCGAACGGTTGTGCCTACGCCGATCTCGATAACGACGGCGACCTGGATCTGGTGACCAACAACCTCAACGAAACGGCCCGCCTGTACAGGAACGACAGTCGCGAAAACACCGAGTCGGCTTTTCTGACCGTAAAACTGACCGGTGCACCCGACAACCCGTTTGGCATTGGGGCCACGGTGACGGTTGTATCGGGCGGGCAAACGCAGGTGCAGGAGCGCTACCCCACCCGGGGCTACGAATCGTGCAGCCATGGCGATCTTTTGTTCGGGCTGGGCACTACCCCTACCACGAGCCGCGTAACGGTGCGCTGGCCCGACGGTCGGGTACAAACCATCGATCAGGTGCGGGCCAACCAAACCCTGCGGGTCGACTATCGGGAGGCTACCACAGCCCAGCCCGTAATCCGGCCAGCGCAGCCAACGCTGTTTACAGCCGCGCCGGCGCCAGCCTTCACCCACCGCATCGACTCGACCAGCAATTTCGACCGGCAGATTCTGCTGCCTACCCAGTATTCGGCGACCGGCCCGCGCATGGCCGTCGACCAGGCCGGGGAACTGGTGTTTGTGGGGGGTAACGCCCAGCAGCCGGGCGAACTGTTTCGACGGGAAGTTACCGGAAACTACACGCGTGTTACGCTACCGGGCGCAGGCAGCGCCACAAACAACGACGCCGTATTCGCCGATTTCAACGGCGATAAACGCCCCGACCTGTATGTAGCCAATGGTGGTTACAGTGTGCGCGAAGCCGACCGGCGGCAGGATCAGCTCTGGCTGGCTACGTCAACAGGCTTTACTCCTCAATCACTGCCGGCCGAATCGGAGAATAACAGTTGTGTGCAGGCCTTCGACGCTGACCGGGATGGCGACCTCGATCTGTTTGTGGGGGGCGGTATCAAACCATACCGTTTTCCGGCGTCTGACGAAAGTTTTCTGTTGATTAACAATGGCCGGGGGCAGTTTACGCGGCAGGCGGTGGGGCGGCTGGGCATGCTGACCGACGCCGTGGTACTGGATGTCAACCACGACGGGTGGTCCGATCTGGTGCTGGCCGGTGAGTGGATGCCTATAACGGTATTACTGAACCAGAAGGGGCGGTTCAGCGCCGATCAGCGCAAAATCTACGACAAACTGGAGGGCTGGTGGAACCGGCTGGCCAAAGCTGACCTGGACGGCGATGGTGATGACGATCTCGTTGCCGGCAATCTGGGGCTGAACACCCAGGTTCGGGCCACGGCCGAACAGCCGGCCACGCTGACCTACGACGATTTCGATCAGAACGGCACCCTCGATTTCTTTATCAGCTACCTGATCGATGGCAAGCTGTATCCGGCTTACTCGCGCGATGAAATTTGCGAGCAGGTCCCCTCGCTTCGCAAGCGCTTTACCAACTACCAGTCGTATGCCGATGCCACCATCGAAACCTGTTTCGATGAGCAGCAAATGCGGCAGGCCAGCAAGCTGCACATCAGCGAACTGCGCAGTCTGGTGCTCGAGAACAAAGACGGCGACTTTATTCCCCATGAGTTACCACTGGCGGCTCAGTACGCGCCCATCTTCGCTATCCAAACCGGCGACTTCGACCGGAATGGTACCACTGATCTGCTGCTGATGGGCAATAACTCAAGACTCCGGCTCCGGATTGGTAAGGTCGATGCCAACCATGGGCTGGTGCTGTCGAACCGAGGCAACTGGCAGTTTAGCGCCGTTGCGGCCGACAGGACAGGGCTTTACGTGCGTGGTGATGTCCGCGACATCAAAACGATCGGCAACAGCCTGTTGATTGGACGCTGCAACGGCAGCCTGCAGGCTGTCAAAACCGCGTCGCGTTACCCAATGCGAAAGTAGATAGGAGAACTTTTTTCAGCGAACGGCTACTCATTTTACCCGGTGTATATGCTCACCACTAAAAATGAGTAGCTGTTCATTTTTAGTGCAGATGCCTGGTCGGTACTGGTGAAAAACATCAAAAAAAGCACTGTATGAGCTTAAAAAGGCCTTTGTTTATAAATCTATTTGAACAATAAAGTAGATATTGTAAAAATACTTAAAAAATACCCGTGCTTTCTTTTTTGGCAATCTCTAATAAGCCAGTATTTGTGTTTGTCATACTCATACGGATGAAACAATTTCTATAAATTATAAGACTAAAAGTGCATGCTATTGTTTGCCTTTCTGCTTTGCTTCTTCTTAATTTGCTCCAGATTAACCGATTTTGTTATCATTTTGATATTTAATGGCATTCTTCTGCTTAGTTTCTGGCTGTACAGCCATTGAGTCAGAAAAGAGAAGAAAGCTTAAAAATGGATAGGGGTGACGAGTCGAGTTGGTGGTAATTGTACTTAAATAAACGTTTAACTCTTACTGAACCTATTATGGACAAATCCTACTTGGTAGGTAGCGTCGTACCCATCCGGCGCACAAGATCCAGCCAGTCGATTGTGTTACTGCGGTTGCTGGCTGCATTTCTGTTAATGGCTGGTTTAGGTAGCCACGCTGTATTCGCGCAGGGTACGGTGACAGGGCGTGTTACGGATGCCAGCGGAGCCGGTTTGCCCGGGGTGAGTGTGAGCGTGAAGGGAACCCAGCGGGGTACCAACACCGATGCGGGGGGGAATTATCAGATTGCGGCTGCGGCCAATGCGTCACTTGTTTTTAGCTACGTTGGCTTCGAAAATCAGGAGGCCGTTGTTGGCAGTAAATCAGTGATCAACGTAACACTGCGTGAAGACAACAAAACCCTGAATGAAGTTGTGGTCGTTGGTTACGGTACGGTCAACAAGAAAGACCTGACAGGTGCCGTAAACGCCATCGGTACAAAAGATTTCAACAAAGGAATCATCACCTCGCCCGAGCAGCTGATGCAGGGTCGGGTACCGGGGGTAGCCATTACCCAGAGCAACGGCGAACCGGGTGGCGCGATCAACATTCGTATCCGGGGTACGTCGTCGGTACGGAACGGCAACAACCCCCTGTTTGTGGTCGATGGCGTTCCCCTCAGTGGTGACGACGTGTCGGCTGGTGGCGATAACTCGGGTATCGGTAGCTCATCGGCGCGTAACCCGCTGAACTTCCTGAACTCGAACGACATCGAGTCGATCGACATTCTGAAAGATGCCTCGGCAACGGCTATCTACGGTGCGCGGGGTGCCAACGGCGTAGTGCTGATCACGACCAAGAAAGGGAAAGGTAACCGCGGTACGCTGGAGTACTCGCCGGCTGTCGGTATCAGCAACATCACGAAGCGTTACAACCTGCTCACGCCCGACGAGTTTGCCAAACTGCAGCCAACGCAGGATCAGGGGGCGCGTACCGACTGGCAGAGCGTACTGTTCCGCACGGGCGTAACGCAGCAGCATAACGTGGCTTATGGCGCCGGCGACAACTCGGGTAACTACCGCGTATCGCTGGGTTACCTCGATCAGCAGGGTATCATGCAGCGCAGCTCGCTGAACCGGATCAGCTTCAACTTCAACGGCAGCAAGAAATTTATCAAAGACAAGCTGACCGTTAGCTCGCAGGTAACCGTATCGCAAACCCGCGATGGCAACATTCCGGTAACCGACAATGCCGGCTACCAGGGTGACCTGCTCGGTGGTATTCTGAAACTGAACCCCACGCAGCCGATCTACAAAGCCGATGGTACGCTGTTCCAGTCGAGCAACGTGGCGGAGCCTAACCCGAAAGCGTTCCTGGAGCTGTCGCAGGACAACACCAAAACGCTCCGCACGGTGGGTAACATCAACGCTGAATACCAGATTCTGCCCGGTCTGCGTTTCAAAACGGTACTTGGCTTCGACAAATCGATGTCGAGCCGGAAAGCGGCTTTCTCGCGTGACCTGATCTATCAGGCCATCCAGAACGTAGGTCGTCTGTACCTGACCGATATCCAGACCGATAATAACCTGTGGGAAAACTACTTTACCTACAACAAAGAAATCGGTAAAGTAAGCCTGAACGCCCTGCTCGGTTACTCGTATCAGAGCTTCGAATACACGTTCCAGAAAGCCCAGGGTACGAACTTCCGGACGAGTAACCTGGATCAGATGATCAACAACGCTGCATCGGCCGACAACACCAACGGTTTCGGTAGCGTGATCAGCAACACGGCTTACTCGAAAGATGAGCTGCAGTCGTACTTCGGCCGTCTGAACGTAAACATCGGTGACCTGCTGCTGACCGGTACGCTGCGTGCCGATGGCTCGACCCGCTTTGGTACAGGTAACAAATACGGTTACTTCCCATCGGCGGCTGTTGCCTACAAGCTGATCAACAAGTCGTTTATTCCGAAAGAAGTATTCTCGGATCTGAAAGTACGGATCGGCTACGGTGTAACGGGTAACCAGTCAATTCCGCACAACATTTACCAGCAGCGTCAGCGCTACAACGACTGGGGCTACAACGAAGCCGGTACGGGTATCAACGGGGGTAGCCTCAGCGACGTTGCCTTCCCGAACCCGAACCTGAAATGGGAGTCGACGGCGCAGTTCAACGGTGGTATCGATTTTGGTCTGCTCGACAGCCGACTGACCGGTAGCATCGATTTTTACCGCAAGGACACCAAGAACCTGCTGATCCAGGTTACGTCGGCTCAGCCGGCTCTGACGCCTTTCGTTTACAAGAACATCGATGGCGACGTGATCAACCAGGGAGTTGAACTTTCGCTGAACTATGCCGCTGTCGACAAGCCAACGTTTGGCTGGGACATCAGCGCCAACGCAGCGTACAACAGCAACATGGTGCGCAACTACGGTGGTATCATCAATACCGGTGCCATCAGCGGTCAGGGTCTGACGGGTGCTTACGCCGAGCGTATCGCCAACAACCAGCCCCTGTTTGCCTACTTCCTGCGTGAGTTCGGCGGCTACGACGATCAGGGCAACTCGATCTACATCGGTGGCGACGTGCAGAAGTTCATTGGTAAATCGCCCCTGCCGAAAGTAACGGCCGGTCTGACCAATAACTTCCGCTACGGCAACTTCTCGCTGAGCTTCTTCTTCAACGGTGTATTTGGCAATTACATCTACAACAACACCGCCAACGCGTACTTCACGAAGGGCTCGTTCAACAACGGTCGTAACGTAACCAAAGACGTACCGTCGACGAAAGAAGGCGCCTTCAACGCGCCCGACGTGTCGACCCGCTTCCTGGAGAACGGTTCGTTCGTCCGGCTGCAGAACGTCAACCTGGGCTACAACTTCAAAATGGGTACGCAGTCGGTATTCTCGAACGTACGGCTGTACCTGACGGGTCAGAACCTGTTCGTGATCACGAAGTACACGGGTCAGGATCCAGAGGTAAACACCAACAAATCGCTGAACGGTGTACCCTCGTACGGTATCGACTACACGGCTTATCCAAGAGCACGCACGTTTACGCTGGGTGCCAACTTCACATTCTAATTGCTGAACAGAAACATGACTACCAATAATGCATTTAAAGTACTCAGTGTAGGTACGATGGTAGCCCTGCTGGCTGCCTGTACCGACCTGAATGTCGTTGAGAAAGACTCGCTGGTGGTGAAAACCACTGGAGGCAGCGCTGGCGTAGCCGACGTTGCTGCCGCCCTGCAGGCCGGTTATAACGACTTGGGTAACAACTTTTCCGATCAGGCCAACATCTACTCGCTGGGTGAGCACACCACGGGCGAGATGATCCCGCCCACGCGGGGGGTCGACTGGGGTGACAACGGGGTATGGCGTACGCTCGATCAGCACACCTGGGATGCTACCCACTCGTGGGTACTGAACTCCTGGAACACGCTGAACTCGCAGGTGTTCAAGATGACGCAGATTCTGGCGTCGAGCCCGTCGGCATCGCAGGCGGCTGAAGCCAAATTCCTGCGCGCACTCAACATGTTCTACGTAATGGACTTCTGGGGGCAGGTGCCGTTCCGCGAAGCCAGCCAGGGCGTAAACGACAACCCGAAGGTGATGAGCCGCTCGGAAGCGTTCGATTTCATCCTGAAGGATCTGACCGAAGCGTTGCCCGCTCTGTCGGAAGCCAACCCGGCTTCGTCGGAAAACCCACGGGCCTCGAAAGCCGCCTGTAACTACATGCTGGCCAAGATGTACCTGAACAAAGCCGTGTTCAAAGCCGCCAAAATCGATGGTCCATACACCTACGACAAGACGGACATGGACAACGTGGTCAAAGCAGTTGACGCCATCACGGCCGCCGGCTTCTCGCTGGCTCCCAATTACTTCGACAACTGGACCAAAAATTCGAAGAACGAGACCATTCTGACCGGTGCTCAGGGCTCGCCCCAGAACCGCTGGTACATGACGCTCCACTACGATCAGAACCCATCGGGCTGGAACGGTTTCACGACGCTGGCCGATTTCTACGATACCTTCGAAGCATCGGATATCCGGAAAGGTATTCCAGCCAAGCCCGACAAGAGTGCATTCTCGGGTATCGGCCGGGGCTTCCTGATCGGTCAGCAGTACGACGACAATGGTGCCGCTATCACCGACAGCCGGGCCAAGAAACCCCTGCAGTTCACGCGCGATGTGGTGCTGGCAGGCTGCCCCACCGACAAGGGGATCCGGGTTATCAAGTACCACCCGGCTACGGCCAACAAGTACGTTCTGATTCGCTACGCCGATGCCTACCTGATGAAAGCCGAAGCGCAGCTGCGTGGTGGCAACGCAGCCGCGGCCCTGGCAACGGTAAACGCCCTGCGTAAAGTGCGGGGTGCCTCGACGCTGGCCTCGCTCGACGAGAAAGCGATGTTCGACGAAATCGGTCGCGAAACGTACTGGGAAGGTGGCAAACGTACGGTTGAAGTACGCTTTGGCAAATACCTGACGGGTACGGGTGTCGACAACAAGAACACCTATACGCTTGTATTCCCGATTCCAGCCGATGCCCTGGCATCGAACCCGAATCTGAAGCAAAACGACGGCTATTAATTTTAAGTAGCCCGGTTGTCCCCAAAATACCCGAATTGTCGGGTATTTTGGGGATTTTTGTTGGCTATTACTACGATGAAAACGACCGTAAACATCCTGCTTGCCGGGCTTGTTGCCAGCCTTTTGCTGCTGGGTTGCCAGCGCGATCCCGATATTCAGTCGATCTACAGCACGCTGAAACCCGGCGAGGCCCGTCTGCTGGTGCAGATTGATGGTAAGGATTTTTATCCTGCTGAAAGTGCGTTTAAAGGCGAGGTGTTTGTTTTCGATACGCACCTGCAACTGAACGTGACGGATCAATACGAAAGTAACGTGATCATTTCGTTTAATGGAGACAAGTGGTACGCGCAGCGCCCGGTCAAAAGGCCGGTTGTAATTGACAATCAGGTAGCCGCCAGCGCGATGATCGGCCGGCTGATTGATCCGGTCAACCGGCGGGGCGAAGGGTACCTGATGACCGATGGGACGATTACCGTCGAAAGCCTGTCGGCCGATAAACTTGTGATGAGGCTCGACGGCCGGGTTGGCAAATACGAGTATCAGAAGATGCCCGAGAAATGGAATCAGATCAAAGGCCTGCTGGTTTACCGGAGTCCGAAACTGACCCTGCAGAACGTTACCGCCAAAGAGGTGTATTTTTAGCTTTTTCTCCGTTTACCAGATGAGTCGGTTTCTCCTAGTGCTGCTTGTACCGGCGCTCCTGTCGTGTTCGAAAACCCGAACCGACACGTTTTTCGAGCGCATGGACAATCAGAAAATTGGTGTCACGTTTGAAAATACAGTCCGCAACCGCGAAGATTTCAACATCTTCAACTACCGGAACTTCTACAACGGGGGTGGCGTGGCTGCGGGCGATATCAACAACGATGGCTTGACCGACCTCTATTTTACGTCCAACATGGGGTCCAACAAACTGTACCTCAACAAGGGGAACTGGCAGTTTGAGGATATCACCGAGAAAGCCGGGGTGGGTGGTAAAGGCAAGTGGGGGACAGGCGTGGTTATGGTCGATGTCAACAACGACGGTCGGCTCGACCTGTTCGTGTGCAACGCC
Source organism: Spirosoma luteolum (assembly GCF_054778875.1). NCBI lineage: Bacteria > Pseudomonadati > Bacteroidota > Cytophagia > Cytophagales > Cytophagaceae > Spirosoma > Spirosoma luteolum. The sequence goes on along the minus strand of NZ_BAAGZE010000023.1, from coordinate 178,002 downwards.
GGGTACCAGAAAGGCGTCGGGCAGGAGAAAGACCTGTATATCAACAATGGCGATCTGACGTTTACCGAATCGGCCAAAAAGTACGGGCTGAACGAAAACGGCTATACGACACAGGCCGCTTTTTTCGATTACGACCGTGATGGGGATCTCGACTGCTACATTCTGAATAACAGCTTCATACCGGTCAACACGCTCAACTACGAAAATAACCGCACGCTGCGGGCCGAAGACTGGCCGGTCAAAGACTTCCTGAAGGGTGGGGGCGACCGCCTGATGCGCAACGACAACGGTGTTTTTAAAGACGTCACCAAAGAAGCCAACATCTACAGCAGTCTGGTTGGCTTCGGGCTGGGTGTAACCGTGGGCGATGTCAACGGTGATCAATATCCCGACCTGTACATTTCCAACGACTTCTTCGAGAAGGATTACCTGTATATCAACCAGCGCGACGGTACGTTCAGGGAAGATATCGAGTCGCGCATGAAGCACCTGAGTATTGCGTCGATGGGAGCCGATATGGCCGATATCAACAACGACGGCTACGCGGAGATTTTCACCACCGAGATGCTGCCCCGCGATGAAAAGCGGCTTAAAACAACTACATCGTTTGAGAACCACTACGTGGCTAACCTAAAGCGGGAAAAGGGCTTTTATAACCAGCTTCAGCAGAACTGCCTGCAACTCAATAACCAGAACGGCACGTTCAGCGAAATTGCCAATTATGCCAACGTGTCGGCCAGCGACTGGAGCTGGGGCGCCCTGCTGTTCGACGCCGACAACGATGGCTACAATGATATCTACGTCTGCAACGGTATTTACCACGACGTAATCGATCAGGACTTTATCGATTTCTTCGCCAGCGAACTGGCCCAGAAAATGGCGCTTTCGGGCGAGAAGAAACGCTTCGACGAGATTGTGAAAAACATGCCGTCGAACCCCATTCCAAACAATTTTTTCCTGAACCGGCATAACCTCAGGTTCGATGAGCGGGGCGCTGATTTTGGCCTTGACGAAAAGTCGTTCTCTAACGGGGCTGCCTACGCTGACCTCGACAACGACGGTGACCTCGATCTGGTTGTCAACAACGTGAACCAGCCGTGCTTCGTATACCAGAACCACGCCGAGCGTGATGCGGCTACCAACAACTTTGTGCGCATCAAACTGAAAGGAGCGGATAAAAACACGTTCGCTATCGGGTCGACCATCGAACTGTTTGCCGGTCGCCAGATTTTTAGCCGCTACATAGCCCCGTCGCGGGGTTTTCAGTCGGGTGCCGAATACACACAAACCATCGGCCTGGGGCCGGTTGGTAAGCTTGATTCCGTGCGGGTCACCTGGTACGATGGCCGGGTCAGTACGTTCCGGAACGTAAAAGCCCGCAACACCTACACTTATTCGATCGCCGATGCCATAGCCGCCCCCGTCAGACGGTTGCCTGCGCCGGCGCCAACTCTCCTGTCGGCCTCACCCATCCAGCTAGCCCGGCACGTTGAGGATAGCTACGAAGACTTTTTCAACGAGCGCAACATCCCGATGAAGCTCTCATCGGAGGGCCCCAAAGCCGCTATTGGCGATGTCGACGGCGACGGCCGGGCCGATCTCTATGTGTGCGGTGCCAAAGGGCAGGCCGGCCAGCTCTACGTGCAGACGGGAGCCGGTTTCCGGGTATCGAAGCAGGTGGCTTTCGAACAGTCGGCTCCGTTTGAAGACACGGCCGCCGAGTTGTTCGATGCCGACAACGATGGCGACCTCGATCTGTATGTAGGCAGTGGTGGCAACGAGCCGGCCGAGGGGCAGGGCGACCGTATGGATCGGCTCTACCTGAACGACGGCCGGGGTGGCTTTACCCTCAATAGCCGCGCCCTGCCACCCAAAATGACCAATACATCGGTGGTCAGGTCGTACGACTACGACGGCGATGGTGATCTCGACCTGTTTGTGGGCAGCCGTAGTTACCCGCTCCAGTACGGCGTCAGTCCGTCGAGTTACCTGCTCCGTAACAACGGCCACGGTGAATTCGACGATGTCACCCGATCCGATGCACCTGCCCTGAGCGATATCGGCATGATTCGGGATGCCGCCTGGAGTGATCTGACCGGCGACGGGCGCAACGAACTGGTGCTGGTGGGCGACTGGATGAGCCCTACCGTTCTCGCCCTGTCTGGCGGGCAGCTCAAACCTGCGCCGACCGGACTCGAAAACCTGCACGGTTTCTGGGGCAGCGTGGGCATCATGGATGTCGACAACGACAACCGGCCCGATCTGGTGCTGGGGAATATCGGCAGTAACTTCTCGCTGCGAGCCTCGGCCGACAAACCACTGAAACTCTGGATCAGTGATTTTGACAAAAACGGAACCCTCGACAAGATCATGACCAAAACGGTCGATGGGCGGGACATGCCGGTATTTCTGAAACGGGAGATGGCCGAACAGTTTCCCTTTCTGAAAACGAAGATTCTGAAGCATGCCGATTACGCCACCAAATCGCTGCAGGAGCTGTTTCCGGCCGATGTGCTGAACGAGGCCCAGGTCAAAACGGTCGACTTTCAGCAGTCGGTGGTGGCGCTCAACAGGGGAAAAGGGCAGTTTGGGCTGGCCGCGCTGCCCGCCGTTGTGCAGTTGTCGTGCATCAACGCCATTGCCTGTGAGGATATCAACGCCGACGGACGCAAAGACCTGATCATGGGCGGTAACTTCACCCACTTTATGCCGCAACTGGGTATGATCGATGCCTGCCGGGGTATCGTGATCGAAAATCAGGGTCGGGGGCATTTCCGCGTACTACCCGAACGCAAAAGTGGTTATGTAGTAGACGGGGAAGTGAAACAGATCAGTTCGATCCGGATCAACGACCGTCCTTATCTCATCAATCTGATCAATAATTCGGCGCCCAAACTCTTCGAAGTACGCCAATAAACGCGTGTCCCGGATTGTGCCCTTGGGTAGATCGTGGGGCCGAATTTCTGTTTAGCCATGCGCCTATCGCTTTTTCTGCTGGCTCTGGCCGGCCTGTTGAGTTGCCGGCGCGAACCTACCGAAGCGCCCCTGTTCAGAACGCTCGACAGCACACAAACGGGTATTAGTTTCCGCAACGAGCTGCACGAAACCGATAGCCTGTCCATTCTCGATTATCTCTATTTCTACAACGGGGGGGGCGTAGCGGCCGGTGACCTGAACAACGATGGTCGATCTGACCTGTACTTTGTGTCGAACCAGGGGCCCAACAAACTATATCTCAACGAAGGTAAGATGCACTTCCGCGAGGTAACGGCCCGGGCCGGTGTGGCGGGCCGGGCTGGCTGGCAAACGGGCGTCACCTTCGCCGATGTCAACGGCGATGGCCGGCTCGATATCTACGTCTGTGCGGTAAGCGGCTTTCGGGGGCTCACCGGCACCAACGAACTTTATATCAACAACGGGCCCGGCCCCGACGGGGTACCGACGTTTACCGAACGCGCTGCCGACTACGGACTGGCGTTTGCCGGCTTCTCAACCCAGGCGGCTTTTTTCGACTACGACCACGACGGCGATCTCGACTGCTTTCTGCTCAACCACGCCGTGCATACCTCGCGCAGCTACGACCGCGTATCGACCCGATCGATCCGAAACCGCGAGTCGGGCGACTACCTGTTCCAGAATCAGCTGGTCGAAACGGGAAAGGCTACCTATACCGACGTCAGCGAATCGGCGGGCATTTTCGGGGCTGCTATGGGCTATGGACTGGGCATTGCCGTGGCCGATCTAAACGCCGATGGCTGGGAGGACCTGTACGTGTCGAACGATTTTCACGAAGACGACTACTACTACGTCAACGACCAGCACGGGCATTTTCGGGAACAGGGGCGGCAGGCGTTCGGGCACACGAGCCGGTTTTCGATGGGAAACGATGCCGCCGATATCAACAACGACGGTTACCCCGATCTGATCACGCTGGATATGTACCCGGCCGACGAAGCGGTAGAAAAATCGTCGCAGGGCGAGGATGCGCTCGACATTTACCGCTACAAGCTGACCTACGGGTATATGGATCAGTACAGCCGCAACTGCCTGCAGCTAAACTTATCGGGGCGTCGATTTATGGATGTCGGGTTGCTGGCTGGCGTAGCCGCCACCGACTGGAGCTGGTCGCCCCTGCTGGCCGACTATGACAACGACGGCATAAAAGACCTGTTTGTGGCCAATGGCATTGTTCGGCGCCCTAACAACCTCGACTACATCAAGTACATGTCGAGCGATTCGGTACAAAGCCGGATGAATACTACCTCGGCCGCCCTCAACGCTGCCGATATTGCCCATATGCCCAGCGGCAAGGTGCACAATTACCTGTATCGGGGTACCGGAGCGGGGCTCTTTACTGACAAGTCGCTGACCTGGGGTTTCGACGCACCCACGCTGTCGAGCGGGGCGGCCTATGCCGATCTGGATAGCGATGGCGACCTCGACCTGATCACCAACAACATTGGCGAGTCGGCTGGAATTTACCAAAATGACGCTACGACACTCTTTCCGGCCAACCGCTTTCTAACGGTAAAGCTGGCCGGGCAGTCGCCCAACACGTTTGGCGTGGGGGCCCGGGTCGTACTTTACAGCCACGACACGCTGCAGCTGCAACAGCTGATGCCCACGCGAGGCTTCGAATCGGCCGTGGAGCCGGTCCTGACGTTTGGCGTTGGGCATCACGCGACGGTCGATTCGGTTGTGGTGATCTGGCCCGATCAGCGGGTGGAGGTTCGGCGGGGCGTACCCACCAACCAGACCCTCACGCTACGGCAAACCGAGGCCCGGCAGCAGTCGTTTGTATTTCCCAGGCCTGCACCGGCACTCCTGTTCTCGGCCGTGGCCGATACGAGTTTGCTGCCGTTCACGCACCGCGAAAACACAGCGTATTACGATTTTACCCGCGAGTCGCTGATGCCGGCCAAGGTGTCGACCGAAGGACCGAAACTGGCTACGGGCGATGTCAACGGCGACGGGCTGGTAGATGTATACGTGGGCGGGGCGCGATGGCAGGCTGGCCAGCTGTTGCTGCAAACCCCGGCGGGCCGCTTTGTGCCGTCGCCCCAGCCCGCTATCGCTGCCGACTCCAGCGCCGAAGATGTGGGCGCGGTGCTGTTCGATGTCGATGGCGACCGCGACCTCGACCTGTATGTGGTGACGGGTGGAAACGAGTACTACGGCCGCGCGCCCGAACTGGCTGATCGGTTGTACCTGAACGATGGTCGGGGCCATTTCGCCCGCAAGGCCGATGCGCTGCCACCCATGTTCGATAACAAGAGCTGCGTGCGGCCCGTCGATCTGGACCACGACGGCGACCTGGATCTGTTCGTCGGCGGCCGGGTAGTGGGGTTCGCCTACGGACAAACGCCCAGTTCGTACCTGCTGATGAATGATGGCCGGGGCCGGTTTCGCGACGAAACCGACGCCCGCGCACCCGGCTTGCGGCAGGTGGGTATGGTAACTGACGCGCAATGGGCCGATATCAACCAGGATAACGAACCCGATCTGATCGTAGCTGGCGACTGGATGCCGGTGCGCATCTTTACAGGGCAGGGGGGTAAGCTCACCCAACTCGATAAGCCGTTTGGCGATACTCCCATGCAGGGGTTCTGGCAGTGCCTGACCGCAGCCGACTTCGACCACGACGGCGACATCGATCTGATGGCTGGTAATCTGGGGCTCAATACACGCCTGCGTCGCGAACCGGCCAATCGGCTTCACCTATGGGTCAAAGACATCGACAACAATAAAACGACCGAGCAGATTCTGGCCTACAGCGTGCTCGACCACTGGTATCCAACCGCCACCAAAGACGAACTGGGCAAGCAGATACCGGGCATTATCAACCGGCGCTACACAACCTATAGCGCCTACGCCGGGCAGACGATCGATCAGTTATTCTCGCAGGGTGAACTCACGGGTGCCATTGAACGCGATGTCGATCAGCTGGCATCGGTCTATTTAGAAAATAAAGGCGGTACGTTTACCGTGCACGTGTTACCGATGTCGGCCCAGGTATCTAAATTGTTTGCGTTACTGCCGGTCGATATCGACGGCGACGGGGATCTCGACGTGGTGGGTGGGGGTAACTTCTACGGTGCCAACATGTACCAGGGGCGGTACGATGCCAGCTACGGTCTGGTATTGCAAAACGATGGTCACGGCGGCTTCCAGGACCGATCGCCGGTCGATACGGGCTGGCTGCTGACGGGCGAAGTGCGCGACCTTGGTCTGGTACCCACCCCGCAAGGGCCCCTGTTCCTGATTAGTCGGAGCGGAGGGTCGGTTCAGCTCCGGCGCCTGACCGCGTCGCGGGACAAAGCGTTGTGAGCGAGATGTCTTATTTTTGTCCGATAATTTCCGTTAATTTTGTTAGTTGATAGACTAGCGCGTGTGTTGGTCTTATCCGTTGTAAACTACCGTACATCCATGACTAACCTGGTTCGTTCTGTAAGCCTGATCGTGTTGCTGGCCGTAGCAGCAATTGGCTGTAAGAAAGACGCTACTCCTGCCGAATACAACGCCAAAGCCGCTGATCCGGAGCGGTACAATGCCGCTCTCGACAAGCTGACCGAAGTGGTTATTCACGATATTTTTTCGCCCCCGGTAGCCAGCCGTATTTATGCTTACGCTAACCTGGCCGGCTATGAGGCCCTGGTTCCCTTCGATGCCAAGTATCAGTCGCTGGGCGGAAAACTGAAGCGGTTCGAAGCCGGGCCAAAACCCGAACCGGGCAAGGAGTATTGCTTTCCGCTGGCCAGTACGCGGGCCTTTCTGACCGTGGCGCGGGCGCTTACATTCTCGGTCGATTTTTACGATGACCTGGAAAAGACATTCTACGAGCAGTACAAAAAAGATGGCGTTCCCGACGAAGTCTTCGATCGGTCGATGGCGTACGGCGAACAGGTAGCCAAGCACGTGCTCGATTATGCGGCTAAAGACAACTACAAGCAAACGCGCGGCTTCAAGCATACCGTTACGAACGAAGATGGTACGTGGGTGCCCACGCCCCCGGCCTATATGGATGCGGCCGAACCACAGTGGAATAAGCTCCGGTGCTGGCTGATGGATACCTGCAGCCAGTTTATGCCACCCCGCCCGCTGCCGTTTAGCCTGGCGAAAGGCAGCCCCTACGAGCGCGAAGTGCAGGAAGTGTACACGATCGGGAAAAACCTGACCAAAGAACAGGAAGCCATTGCCTACTTCTGGGACGACAATGCGTTTGTAATGAACGTAGCCGGCCACGTGATGTTTGCTTCCAAAAAAATGACCCCCGGGGGGCATTGGCTGGCCATTGCCGAAAGCGTAGCGCGTCAGCAAAAGCTGAACATGATGAGAACCGTGGAAGCCTATGCCCTAACCTCCTTTGCCCTGACCGATGGCTTCATCTCGTGCTGGGACGAAAAATACCGTAGCAAAACAGTCCGGCCCGAAACAGTTATCAACAAGGTTATCGACCCCAAATGGACACCGTTCCTGCAAACGCCCCCGTTTCCTGAGTACCCGAGCGGGCACAGCGTGATTTCAACGGCAGCCGCTACCGTACTAACCAATCTGATTGGCGATAACATTGCCTTCACCGACTCGACGGAATTCAAGTATGGGCATGGCGTACGGTCGTTCAAATCGTTCCGGGCTGCTGCCGATGAGGCTTCGATCAGCCGGCTCTATGGCGGTATCCACTACCGGTCGGCGCTCGTCAACGGGCAGCTGGAAGGCGAAAAAGTAGGCAATTGGGTTGTGCAGAAAGTAGTCACGCGGCCCGGTACCGTAGCCACGCGCTAAACAGACACGAAACAGCGAAGCTGGTTTATGGTTATGCTGAGCAGCGAACCGTAAACCAGCTTTTATGCATTTAGTACCCCTACGCCTGCTCCTCTTTTGCTGCCTTGCTTCCTGCACACTGGTTCGCGCTCAGCAGACGTATTTCAATGTGCCCTCGTCCGATGTGGTCGAACGCGGCAAAATGGCCGTTCAGCAACAGCTTAACATCGCGGAGTCCATCCGGTCGAATACCACCGTCAACTACGGGCTTGGTCATGAGTTTGAAATCGGTCTGAACCTCAACAACCTGACCTACCAGCCCCATGCGGGCGGTTTTGCCCACAACGATTCTACCTACGAAGAGTCGTACAGCCCCCTGCTGATGGTCAATGCGCAAAAGGCCATCGACCTCAGCGAAACCATTGAGCTGGCAGCCGGCTTCCAGGCCGGCGCCAACCTGACGCCGGTTGCCCGAACACGGTTTGCCGGTTACGGCTACGCCCACGTTGCCGGCTCGCTGCTCGATGAACATTATAAATGGTCGGCGGGTGGCTATGCCGGTACGCTGCCTTACCTCGGCAGTGGCCCATCGGTTGGCTTCCAGACCGGCTTCGACGCCGGTATTTTTTACCAGAAATTCCATCTGCTAGGCGACTGGATTTCCGGCACGCACAGTCAGGGTCAGCTGACGCTGGGAATTGAGGTGTATCTGGCCAGACACGTACCGATTGCCCTCGGCTGGCAGCGCATGAATGCCGACGGGAGTCAGGCGCTGACGGTGCAGTTTACGTATACACCCAACTAATAGCCTGACTGATAGAACTGACAACGGTCTTCATGCGGACGAAGAAATCAGGAGCGGCTGAGACCGGCAGAAGTCGATTTGAACTGATCGTATTTTGCCGTAGAATAGTCCTATCTTGATAGGCATTTTACCGCATAACCTATGAAACATTTCTTTTGGCTGGCAGCGTCGCTGGCAACGAGCCTGTTGCTGGTCCCGGCTGGGTGGGCCCAGACCACGGCACCCGAATGGCAACTCGTGGGCCAGAACATCAATCCCGCCAATTACTACGGCATCACCGTAGCCAATGGCATGATCGGGCTGGTCTCATCGCCCGAGCCGATGAAAGTAAAAGATGTGGTACTCAATGGCGCTTTTGATACCTACGGCCGGGGACGGGTTTCCAATATTCTCAAGGTGTTCAACTTTGCCAACATGAACCTCGATGTCGACGGAATCCGCATTGGTCCGAAAGACATCAGCAACTATCGGCAAACGCTCGATATGCAAAAGGCGGCCCTGACCACAACCTTCGATTACAAGGATAAGGTTAGCGTTCGGCAGACCATGATGGCCCTGCGCCACCTGCCGTTTTCTGAACTAACCATGGTGGCCATTACGGCGAAGAAAGACTGTGAGATCATGCCGATGAGCGTGATCGAAACGCCGGAAAACCTGAAAGAAGTCAAGAATTTCTATTCCGAGATCGACCGGTCGCACGTTACGATCCGGCTGCTGAGTTCCGTTGCAAAGAGCCCGACTGGTCGGCATACCGTGGCCGCATCGACCAGCTTTATTTTTGAGGAACCCCACGGGCAGGAGCCCGACGTAATTCATGAAGACTGGGATTACAATATGCACCTGGCCAAGTTCCGGAAACGGCTCAAGGCTGGTCAGACGTATACGTTCAGTGTCGTCGGTTCGGTATCATCGACGGCCCATACGGCCGATCCTCAGAACGAAGCCGAACGGCTAACGCTTTTTGCTGCGCTGGAACGTACCGAGCGTTTGCTGATGCGTCACAATGCCGAGTGGGCTAAATTGTGGCAGAGCGACATTGTGATCGATGGCGATCCCGACGCACAGCGGGCTGTTCGGTCGGCGCTTTATCACCTCTACTCATTTGCACGCGAAGGCACAGCCTACAGTCTTTCGCCCATGGGCCTGTCGGGACTGGGCTACAATGGACATGTATTCTGGGATACGGAACTCTGGATGTATCCGGCTATTCTGGCGCTGAAACCCGCCATGGCCAGGTCGCTGCTTGAGTACCGTTTCGAGCGGATGGCGATGGCCCGTCAGAATGCCTTCAGCCATGGCTACGCGGGTGTGATGTTTCCGTGGGAGTCGGATGCCGACGGCCAGGAGGCCACACCGGTCTGGGCGCTTACGGGCCCTTTTCAGCACCACATTACGGGCTGCGTAGGCTGGGCTTTCTGGAAGTATTATCAGGTTACAAAAGATACCGAGTGGCTACGGACACGGGGCTACCCCATGCTCAAGGAAGTAGCCGATTTCTGGGCCAGCCGGGTTGAGCGGGAGGCTGGACTGGCGGGCCAGCCCGGCAAGTACCACATCAATAACGTGATTGGTGCCAACGAGTGGCAGGAAAATATCGATGACAACGCGTTTACGAACGGTATGGCCAAAACGTCGCTGCAATACGCCATACAGGCTGCCCAGACACTTGGTCTGACGCCCAACCCCGACTGGAAACAGGTAGCAGACAATATCCCGATCCTGAAATTTCCGGATGGTGTCACAAAGGAAAACCGCACCTACGATGGCGTACCCATCAAACAGGCCGACGTTAATCTGCTGGCATACCCGCTGCACATCGTTTCTGATGAAGCCGCTGTTCGGAGAGACCTCGCGTACTATGGGCCTCGCTACTCACCCGATGGCCCGGCAATGGGCTGGTCGGTGCTGGCTACGCTGAACGCACGCCTGGGCGATACTGAAAAGGCATACGAGTGGTTTACCCGCAGCTACAAGCCCAATGAAGTACCGCCCTTTGGCGTGCTGGCCGAAACGGCGGGCGGCACCAATCCCTATTTTGCTACCGGGGCCGGGGGGATGCTGCAGGCAGTCATGAATGGTTTCGGGGGACTCGAAATTACCGACCAGGGTATCACCCAGTTGAAGACCCGATTACCTAAAAAATGGAAATCACTGACCCTGAAAGGGATTGGCCCCGACCAGCGAACTATTGAGGTCCGCTAGCTGCTAGATCATGTTAAAACGAGAAAAGGGCCGTAGCCTGTCGTTCGACGGGCTACGGCCCTTTCCAGTGAAGAGGGGGTAGTCAGGTTGGTGGGGGTATGCTTACCACTGGGCTACCGGCAACTGGGCCGACTGCAGCTCCAGATCGACCTCTTTCGACTGGCTGGCCAGGCGGTTAAGGGCGATGTAGATGGTTTTGATGGCGCCTTCGATTCGTTTCCAGCCTTCTTCGCTCCGCAGGTCGATGCTGATCATGGTACGATCGTTCTGAGCCATAATGGTCAGGTAAGTCATAGCACCTAACACTACGGCCGAAATGGCCTGCGTGTCGGCACCTTTAACAAACGACAGCTGCTCAACCAGGCGGGTCATTTCTTCGTCCTGAGCGCGGGCCGTTGTTTCGGCAATCGTATCGTTTTCGATAACGCTCGCCTTCAGTACCTCACGGGCAGCTTTAAACGTCCGGAAATAACGGTATGTCTGAATGACCTGACGATACCAGATACGGGCAACGTCTGAATCATGCAGCGGGCGAATCTGGTCCAGAACGGCAGGATTGAATACCGGGAAGAGTTTACCCATCTTCACATAGTATTCCATCAGGCCTTCCATGCCGCCAAAATAGCGGTAGATCAGAACTTTGCTCACATTCGCTTTCTCGGCGACTCTGTTAACACCGACGCCTTCGAGGCCACGCTCAGCAATGACTTCTTCTAAGGCTTCGACAATACGTTGGGTCGTCTTGGCGCGGTTCCGTCTGACCTTCTCGTCCTTCTCCATATAACAAAAATGAATTAAAATTCAGAAGACTATAGTAGTCTGACGTAAATTAACCAAGACGGTCACATCCGACAGGTATAAGTAATGAACGTATCGGATTTTGGGCAAAGTATCACTGGTTTCGCCTATACGTTTATAACGACGGATGGGTGTTTACTTATACGTATCGCTCCCTGTTATTTGGACAGGAGCTGGAAGAAAAGCCCGCTCCTGTCCAAATAACAGGGAGCGGGTTTCTGGCCAATAGAATCGGCCCTCCGGGCTATGTATGGACTGATCAGCGGGGAGTAAACAAAAAAAGGCCATCCGGTGAAGGATGGCCTTTGCTGTTGCCCGAGAAGGATTCGAACCTCCACAAACAGAACCAAAATCTGTCGTCCTACCCTTAGACGATCGGGCAATTGCGAGTGCAAAGGTAAGGTAGTTTGCACAGGAAAAGCAAGCCCTTGTCAGAAAAAAAATTGGCTGAAAGGCCAAAAAAAGCGGTTCTGCCTGACAATCAGCAGTGAAAAATTTTACATGGCCCGGCTCGGTATAGCGGGTGCAATCTTCTTGATAAGACCCTGTAACACCTTACCCGGACCACATTCGATAAACTCCGTTGCGCCGTCGGCAACCATGCGTTCGACCGACTGGGTCCAGCGCACGGGGGCTGTCAGCTGAGCGATCAGGTTGGCCTTGATTTCGGCCGGATCGGTGTGGGGCAACGCGTCGACGTTCTGATATACGGGGCAGCGGGGCGTCTGAAACGGCATGTCGGCCACGGCTTGGGCAAATTCAGCGCGGGCCGGCTCCATAAAGGGTGAGTGGAAAGCGCCCCCAACGGGCAGCGTCAGTACCCGACGGGCCCCGGCGGCAGTGAGCTGCTCGCCGGCCAGCCGGATGCCTTCCATGCTCCCCGAAATCACGACCTGACCCGGACAGTTGTAGTTGGCCGGAATAATAACTTCGTCGGTGATGGCCGCACAGATGCGCTCGATCACCTCATCGGCGAGGTTCGTCACGGCAGCCATACCCGAGGGGGCCAGTTCGCAGGCACGCTGCATGGCCGTTGCCCGGATCGACGCCAGTTTCAGGCCGTTTTCGAAGGAGAGCGCCCCGGCGGCTGTCAGTGCCGAAAGTTCGCCCAGCGAATGGCCGGCTACCATCGATGCATCGAACCCGTCGGCCGAAAACGATTCGCTGGCGAGGGCCAGGGCAACGCTGTGCAGAAAAATGGCCGGCTGGGTATAGATGGTTTGCTTGAGTTCCTGTTCAGACCCTTCGAACATGATCTGGGTAAGGTTGTAGCCCAGAATATCGTTGGCCTGATCGAACAGCTGGCGGATGGTGGCCGACGCTGCGTACAGCTCTTTGCCCATGCCGGGCGACTGAGATCCCTGTCCGGGAAAAACGTATGCTTTCATAACTACACAAGGCCCGGCCTGCTGGCGGGCGGGTTAAACGTGGCATTGCCCGGAGGCAATTGATACTGCAAAGGAAAGGGCCTTTTTGTCGCCGTTCAAGATTTGCAGGTGCAGGCCGGGGTAGAGCAGGGTAAGCCAGAGCAGACTGGCGCCAACTTTTGCAGGTTGGTAAAGGACAAAATATTCGGCACTAAACACAAACAAAAAAAATGAACGCCCCGTTAGAAAATCGGTTTGTAAGTCAGCCGATTAGGGCTGGCTTTCCAGACAAATACTTGCCTAAAACAGTGTATGTGGTTGTTTGCATGGGGTTTGTGAAGTAGCTTTGGTGCGCCGAAAAAAGCGGCTTTTTAACCTTATTTTCCCACTAAATTTTCGTGTCGTTTTCTATATGGTTTGGATAACGCAAACACTATCCAGCTCCCTCGGTCGCAAGGTTATCATGTCACTGACGGGGCTCTTTTTAAGTACCTTTCTGATCGTTCACATGGCTGGCAATTTGCAGCTGTTCAAGGGCGATGGCGGACGGGCTTTCAACGAGTACACGTACTTCATGACCCACAATCCGCTGATCATTACGGTTTCGTACCTGCTCTACACGTCGATTCTGGTGCACGCACTGATGGCCTGGATTCTGACCCGGCATAACCGTGACTCGCGGCCAGTGGCCTATGCTTATTCGAAGCCGGAAGCCAATAGCGACTGGTCGTCGCGCAACATGGGCATCCTGGGTACCATTCTGCTGCTGTTCATTATCATTCACATGCGGACGTTCTGGTACGAAATGCACTTTGGTTCGGTACCCATGGCTGAATATGACGGTAAGCAGTACAAAGACCTGTATGCCGTTGTACGGGAGGCTTTCAGCCAATGGTGGTACGTACTGCTGTACGTACTGTGCATGGTAGCTATCGGCTTTCACCTGGCCCACGGTTTCCAGAGCGGTTTCCAGACGCTGGGAATTCGCCACAAGAAATATACCCCGGCCATTCAGGCAATCGGCAAGTACTTCTTTGCGATTATTATCCCGCTGGCCTTCGCAGCCATGCCGGTGTACGTGTTTTTACAGGTTCATGGGATTATTTAACGGGTGACTGGGCGAATGAGTGAGGCTGTACGCGTCTATTGGTCAGGCCAGTCACTCATCCACTCCTTCATCAATTCACAATTGGTTTATGAAACTGGAGTCTAAAATACCGGAAGGGCCGTTGGCCGAAAAGTGGTCTCGGCAGAAGTTTGGCTTGAAACTGGTGAACCCAGCCAACAAGCGTAAGTACGAAATCATTGTTGTCGGTACCGGGCTGGCGGGTGCGTCGGCGGCTGCGTCGCTGGCCGAACTGGGCTACAACGTGAAGGCGTTCTGTTTTCAGGATAGCCCACGCCGGGCGCACTCCATTGCGGCCCAGGGCGGTATCAATGCAGCCAAGAACTATCAGAACGACGGCGACAGCGTGTTCCGTCTGTTCTACGACACAATCAAAGGTGGTGACTACCGGGCCCGCGAAGGCAACGTGTATCGTCTGGCCGAAGTAAGTGTCAATATCATTGACCAGTGTGTGGCGCAGGGGGTTCCTTTCGCCCGGGAGTACGGCGGACTGCTGGCCAACCGTTCGTTCGGGGGCGCGCAGGTGTCGCGTACGTTCTACGCCCGTGGTCAGACGGGGCAGCAGTTGCTACTGGGAGCTTACTCGGCCCTGAGCCGGCAGGTAGCCAACGGTAAGGTGAAACTGTACACCCGTACCGAAATGCTCGATCTGGTGGTCGAAGGCGGCAAGACGCGCGGTATCGTAACCCGCAACCTGATCACCGGTAAAATCGAGTCGCATTCGGCCCACGCCGTGTTGCTCTGCACCGGTGGATACGGCAACGTATTCTACCTCTCGACCAATGCCATGGGGTCGAACGTGACGGCTGCCTGGCGGGCGCACAAGAAAGGAGCCCTGTTTGCCAACCCCTGCTTCACGCAGATTCACCCCACCTGTATTCCGGTATCGGGCCATTACCAGTCGAAGCTGACGTTGATGTCGGAGTCGCTGCGGAATGATGGCCGGGTGTGGGTACCCAAAACGAAAGAAGATTCGATGCGGATCCGGGAAGGCAAGATCAAGCCGACCGATTTGCCCGAAGATGCCCGCGATTACTTCCTGGAGCGCCGTTACCCCTCGTTCGGTAACCTGGTACCCCGCGACGTAGCCTCCCGCAATGCCAAGTATGTGTGCGACGAGGGCCGTGGCGTAAGTAAAACCGGTCTGGCTGTTTACCTCGACTTTGCCGACGCGATCAAACGCGATGGCCGCAAGACGATCGAAGCCAAATACGGTAACCTGTTCGAGATGTACGAAAAAATCACCGGAGAGAACCCGTACGAACTCCCGATGATGATTTATCCGGCTGTACACTATACCATGGGTGGTTTGTGGGTTGACTACAACCTGATGACGACCATTCCGGGTTGTTACGCGCTGGGCGAAGCCAACTTCTCCGACCACGGTGCCAACCGCCTGGGTGCATCGGCCCTGATGCAGGGTCTGGCCGATGGTTACTTCGTGATTCCCTACACGGTAGGTGATTACCTCGCCACGATTGGCCCCGCCGACAAGATTTCGGTCGACGCACCGGCTTTCAAAGAAGCCGAAGCCAAGGTACATGAGATGGTTGAGAAGCTGCTGTCGATCAAAGGCGACCGGCCGGTCGATGATTTCCACCGCGAACTGGGCCACATCATGTGGGACTACTGTGGGATGTCGCGCAGCGCCGAAGGCCTGAAACTGGCCAAGCAGAAAATCCAGCAGTTGAAGAAAGACTTCTGGTCGCACGTAAAAGTGCTGGGTGATTCGGAAGAAATCAACCAGGCGCTTGAGCAGGCATCACGGGTAGCCGACTTTATCGAACTGGGTGAGCTGATGGTCGACGATGCCCTGAACCGGGAAGAGTCGTGCGGTGGCCACTTCCGGGAAGAGCACCAGACCGAAGACGGCGAAGCGCTGCGCGATGACGCTAACTTTGCTTACGTGGCAGCCTGGGAATACCAGGGCGAAAACCAGCCCGAAGTGCTCAACAAAGAAGTGCTTGAGTTCGAAAACGTGAAGCTGACGCAACGGAGTTATAAATAAGTGATGGGTTTTCAGTATTCGGTTTACGGTGATAGTCTCGGTTGAGTCCACCACCTGTAAACTGAATACCGAAAACCATAAACCCATCAGAAGATGAAAATCAATCTCAAAGTCTGGAGACAGAAAAATAATAATACCCCCGGCAAACTGGTCGATTATCACCTAGACAACGTATCAGAAGATATGTCGTTTCTGGAGATGTTCGATGTGCTGAACGACTCGCTGACCCGTAAGGGCGAGGAGCCGGTTGCTTTCGACCACGACTGCCGCGAAGGGATCTGCGGCATGTGCTCGATGTACATCAATGGCCGGGCCCACGGGCCGCAGACGGGTGCTACCACCTGTCAACTGCACATGCGCTCGTTCAGCGATGGCGACACCATTGTGGTTGAGCCCTGGCGTGCCCGGGCGTTTCCGGTGGTGAAAGACCTGATGGTCGATCGGGCCGCCTTCGACCGGATCATCCAGTCGGGTGGTTACGTATCGGTCAACACGGGTTCGGCCCGGGATGCCAACGAAATCCTGATCCCCCGCACTATTGCCGATGAAGCGATGGACGCGGCTGCCTGCATTGGCTGTGGCGCCTGTGTGGCCGCCTGCAAGAATGCGTCGGCCATGCTGTTCGTATCGGCCAAGGTATCGCAGCTCGCCATTCTGCCACAGGGGCAGGCTGAGCACCGCGAGCGGGCTGAGCGCATGGTGGCACAGATGGATTCGGAAGGCTTTGGTGCCTGTTCGTTTACGGGTGCCTGCTCGGTAGAGTGTCCGAAATCGATCTCTCTCGATCACATTGCCCGAATGAACCGCGAATACCTCGGCGCAAAGCTGACTTCTGATAACGTGCAGGGGTAGGCACAGCCTGATCGAATTACTGCGGGCGGGTCATAGACAACTTCTGTCTGTGACCCGCTTTCGCGTTTTCCCCCGGTAGTATGGCCTGGGGTCATTAAGAAAACCGTCACTGCGAAAACCGGGGAAAGCAGGCGGATGAACCGAGAAGGGAGAAAATCTGTCGTACTGCCCTACAGTAAAGAAAATTGACGATACAGCCGTTTGGCTGTAAACTGCGGCACAAATAACTATTCCGCTTTATCTGTGATACCTCTTCTCGGTCGGTTGAGTACGCTGTTGCTGGCTGTCCTTCTTTTTGCCGCGCCCGCGCGTCCACAGTCGGTGTCGATTACCGTGAGTAACGCGTTGTCGTGCGACCAGCAAACGGCCCGTCTGACCGCTGCCAGTACGTGCAGCGGAATCGTGACTTACCGGTTTAGCGGTCCCAATGGGTTCACGGCTGTCAACACGTCTGGTCTGGTGAGCGCTACCGTAAACGGAGCCTATAGCGTTACGGCCACCGGCGATGGCGGCTGTGTGGCTACGGGTACCGCTGCTGTTGGCAGCACGCTCCCCCCCGACTACCTGCCACTGGTGGACCTGTTCAATGCGACCAATGGACCGGGCTGGCTCAATAAAACCGGCTGGCTGACCAACTGCGATCCATGCAGTGGCTGGTTTGGCGTGGGCTGCACCAATAACCGCGTCACGTCGCTGAGCTTCGCCACGTATTTTCCGGGCAACGGACTGTCGGGCCAACTGCCGGCCAGTATAGGGCAGCTGTCGGCCCTGCAAACGCTCAATCTGTCGTACAACCAGACACTCTCTGGACCACTCCCCGCCAGCCTGACGCAACTCAGCAATCTGCAAACCCTGAATCTGTCGTACAATCGGTTTTCAGGAACCGCTTTCGATCAGTTGACAGGCATACCCAGTTTACAGGTCATCAACCTGGCTTACAATAGTTTCTCGGGTAGCCTGCCCGAAGCAATCAGTAACCTGACGAATCTAAAAGAATTATATGCTGGAGCCAACAAACTAACGGGTTCGATTCCGGCCAGTCTGGGTAACCTGACCAATCTGGTGCAACTTGATGTAAGCCTGAATAAGTTGACGGGCCCGATTCCAGCCAGTCTGGGTATGCTTACAAAACTCAACTGGCTGTATCTGTCCAACAACTTGCTGGCAGGTGGCATTCCGGCAGAACTGGGTAATCTGACTCAGCTGCGCACATTGTATCTGGGCAACAACGGCCTGACGGGTGCCATTCCGGTCAGCCTTGGTAATCTGATCAATGTTGAGTTGCTGGGTGTCGACAATAACCAGCTGTCTGGTACGATTCCGAACAGTCTGGCCGCACTGACTAAACTGAGGAGTCTGTACCTGCAAAATAACCAGCTGACCGGTACGCTACCCGATTACCTGGGGTCGTTCCCGGCACTGAGCGAATTCAGAGCCGAGAACAACCAGCTGACAGGCTCAATACCGGCTGGGCTGGGTGGTCTGCCCCAACTACGCTATGTCACGCTGCAGAACAATCGACTGGAGGGCTGCATTCCGGCGTCGCTGACGTCTTTATGCGCTGGCTACGTGAACATCGACAACAATCCTGGTTTACCAGCCTGGACTGACTTCTGTGCCAATGGTGCCAATGGTCAGGTGTCGGTCAGGAACGGGAACTGGCAGGATGCGGGTACCTGGGCCTGCGGACGCGTACCAACGGTGCGTGATTTCGTTACGCTGAAACACACGGTAACTGTACCGGCCGGCCCCGGGCAGCAGGCACGACAAATACGGTATACTGCCACCGGGAGTCTGCAATATGAAACAGGTGGTTCGATCCGATTAGGTCAGTAGTCTGGCTGGAAACCAACGAAAAAGCCGACCCGCAGGGGTCGGCTTTTTTTGCGTTAGGCGCTGGCGCCTTCTTTCAGGCGCTCGGCGTTTTCGGCGATGCGGAGCTGTTCGATAAACTCGCCAATATCACCATCCATCACCGAGGGCAGGTTATAAACCGTGAGCCCGATCCGGTGATCCGTCACGCGGCTCTGGGGGTAGTTGTAAGTCCGGATTTTGTCGGACCGGTCGCCACTGCCGACCATTGTCTTGCGTTGCGAGGCAATAGCATCGTTGTGCTTCTGCAGTTCAATCTCGTAAAGCCGCGAACGCAGTACAGTCAGTGCTTTGTCGAAGTTCTTGAGCTGCGACCGTTCATCTTGGCACTGCACAACCAGCCCGGTAGGGATGTGGGTAAGCCGCACGGCCGAATAAGTCGTGTTTACGGACTGACCACCGGCTCCCGACGAACAGAAGGTATCTTTCCGGATATCGTTCATGTTGATCTCCACATCGACTTCTTCGGCTTCGGGCAGTACGGCTACGCTGGCAGCCGATGTGTGAATACGCCCCTGCGTTTCGGTGGCGGGCACCCGCTGCACGCGGTGTACGCCCGATTCGAATTTCAGCTTACCGTATACGTCGTCGCCCTCGACTTCGGTAATGATCTCTTTGTAGCCGCCCGATGTGCCTTCGGTGTAGTCGACGAGCGACATGCGCCAGCCCATTTTTTCGCAGAACCGCTGGTACATCCGGAACAGGTCGCCGGCAAAAATAGCGGCTTCGTCGCCCCCGGTACCGCCCCGGATTTCGAGAATAACGTTTTTGCTGTCGTTGGGATCTTTCGGGATGAGCATCTCCTTGAGCAAATCTTCCAGCGGTTCGCGCCGGGGCAGCAGCTCGTCGAGTTCGGCTTTGGCCATTTCCCGGAAATCATCGTCTTTTTCGGTGGCGATAATTTGCTTGGCGTTGTCGATTTCTTCGAGCAACTGTTTATAGGCCTGGTACTGAACCACGATTTTTTCGAGGTCTTTATATTCTTTGCTCAGCTTCATAAACCGTTTCTGGTCCGAAACGACTTCGGGCTGAACGATTTGCTGGGCTACTTCGTCGAAGCGTTCGCGAATGGCTTCTAACTGGTCAAGCATAATCTATGGGGCTTGCCCGGTAGCAGGGTAGCCGGGCGCGTGAGTAACGAATGAAAAGACAAAAGTACGAAAATCCCGGCAGTTGGAGATTGGGCGGTCTGTTTGCAACCAAGCAGCTCAACCGGATGTTGAGAGGGCAATTGTGTGATCGGATTACCATGAACTACATAAATGCCTTCCGGACTGGCCTGCTGCCGGTATTCCTGACCGTTTCACTGGCTGCCTGCACGCCCGAACGGGTGAAATACACGCCCGAACTCAAACAGCAGATGGCCGACATGAAATTGAAACGCATTACCAATGCCGATCTGGTCGAAACGGTCGATCAGTTGGGCGGAAAGGTAGTGGCCGTTATTCAGAAAGAATTGATCGACAGCCTCGGCAGCACTACCGACGCGGCCCGGCGCAGCGAGCAATGTATGTTGCAGAACCTGCCCCGCACCCGGGCCATCAGCCAGCGGTATGGGGTCGATATCCGGCTGCTGAGCGGGGCCGATGTGCAGAACAAGGCGCTGGCCCCCAAGGAGCGCGAAGTACTCGATGCCTACCTCTACAATGCCGAGCAGAAATTGCCTCAGATCGCCAACATTCAGAAAATAAACGACACGCTTTACATCTATAATGCCGCTGTGCCAACCGAGAGCGTGATTTGCAGGACCTGTTTCGGGCAACAGAAAACGCCCCTGGCGGTATGGCGGCTGGCGTTTACCAAGCGCGAAGTTGTTCGGCGGATGAGCGCGTCGGTGAAAAAGAAAAAAGAGGCCTAACGGACTACAGCCGGGGCTGCCGCGGTGGCGTTGGCCCAGGCAATAAGCTGCTGCGCGGTCTGCACCGGATCATCACCGGTCAGGGGCAGCGGATGCACCGTGGCCTGGTCGCGCTGCGACAGGCCGTGCAAATAGGCTTTATCGTAATAGTCAAGTGTCAGGTCGGCCACCGTAGCATAGTCCTGCCGGGTTAGCGCGTCGAGGGCCTCCTGCGTGACCTTGCCCCCCAGGCGCCGGCGTATGCGTTCGGTGGCTTCAACAAGCAGCTCATGGTCGATACCCGTGTATTCGCGCACCAGCCGCTCCACCCGCACCGGTTTAGGTACATCGACGAAGGCAACGGGCGCAGCCCGCATCTGCAACCAGAGCGGCATCGGAATGAAACACGACCCTACACTCCGGCTTTCATCTTCGAGCCAGATTCGCCGGGTTGGGTCGCATTGACGCCAGTGGGCGTAGAGCTGGTTTTCAAACTGCTCGGTCGACGGTTGGGGTTGCTGGCCGATGGCGCCGTACGATGAGCCTTTATGGTGGGCCAGCTGCTCGAGGTCGATAATCTGCTCGCCCTGCCGGGCCAGTTCATGCAGGATATCGGTCTTGCCGCTGCCCGTTTTGCCACCCAGTATAAGCAGCGTACGGGGTTCCGCAAATGCCGCCAGCACGGCGTTGCGGTACGCTTTATAGCCACCCACCAGCGTACGGGCGGTGATACCCGCGGTGTTGAGGAGCCAGGCGAATGAACCACTGCGCATTCCCCCACGCCAGCAGTGTACCAGTACTTCCTTCTGCCTGGGGTTCAGCTTTTTCGAGGCCTTGACAAAATCGGCCAGTTTGGGGCCAACCAGGCTAAGGCCCAGTAGCACAGCCGCGTCTTTTCCGGCGTTTTTGTACTTGGTTCCTACCTGAGCGCGTTCGTCGTTATCGAACAGCGGGATATTGACGGCCCCCGGCAGATGGGCGTGGTTGTATTCGCCGGGCGAGCGCACGTCGATAACGGGCAGGTGCTGTGCCAGTTGCAGAAACTCGTCGATGGGTAGCTGTTGCATGTCACACCATAAACCACAATCAGGGTCGATGGTTCCCGGTTTTTAGGGAAGGCCACGCGCCCGAACGAAGCGAT
This sequence comes from Spirosoma luteolum, assembly GCF_054778875.1. NCBI lineage: Bacteria > Pseudomonadati > Bacteroidota > Cytophagia > Cytophagales > Cytophagaceae > Spirosoma > Spirosoma luteolum. Next base: position 156,233 of record NZ_BAAGZE010000023.1, on the reverse strand, counting down.
TTATGTAGCGCGATCAGCGACTGATTACCAGTTAGAAATAGCCTGATCAACAACACGGCGAACCGCTGCCGAAGGCGTTCAGGCCAGTTCGCGCCGGTAGAGCTGAATGGTGTTCTCCAGCCCGAAATACAGGGCATCGCTGATCAGGGCATGGCCAATCGATACTTCATCGAGCCCTGGCACCTGTTGGTTGAAATACCGCAGGTTCTCCAGGCTCAGGTCGTGGCCGGCATTGAGGCCCAGCCCCAGTTCGTGCGCCCGCTGAGCCGCCCGCACGAAGGGGGCCACGGCGGCTGCCCGGTCGATTGGGTAGTGTGTGGCGTAGGGCTCGGTATAGAGCTCGATACGGTCGGCACCGATATCGCTGGCTCCCTCGACCATCTGTTCGTCGGCATCGACAAAAATCGACACCCGAACGCCGTCGGCTTTAAACAGGTCGATCAGGTGCCGCAGGTGATCGGCGTGGCGGATGGTGTCCCAGCCAGCGTTGGACGTGATGGCATCGGGCGCGTCGGGAACAAGCGTAACCTGCGCCGGTCTGACACGCCTGACGAGTTCGATGAACCGCTCATCGGGGTTGCCTTCGATGTTGAATTCGGTGGTCAGTACCGGGCTCAGATCGAGCACGTCCTGGTAGCGGATATGCCGCTCGTCGGGGCGGGGGTGCACTGTAATGCCTTGCGCGCCGAAGCGTTCGCAGTCGAGTGCTACCTTAACCAGATCCGGGTTGTTGCCACCCCGTGCGTTACGGATGGTGGCTATCTTGTTGATATTGACGGAGAGACGGGTCATCGTTTCGATTGAGTGAATGAGTGATTGGGTGAATGCGTGAATAGGCCCCGCTGGTTTTGTAACTTTGCGGTAATAATGAAGGTTCAGAACGAGCGTACGTAATTCCTCGATGCGTTAACCGCTCCTTCACTAATTCACACATTCACTCAATTCGACATGTCGCTCAAACAACAAATCGACGCCGATATCAAACAGGCCATGCTGGCCAAAGATCAGGATAAACTCCGCGCACTGCGGGCTGTGAAATCGATGATCCTGCTCGAAGAAACCAAAGAAGGGGCCACGGGCGAACTTAAAACCGAAGACGAAACCCGCATTCTGACTAAGGCGGTGAAGCAACGGAAAGACTCGGCCGATATCTACCGGCAGCAGAACCGCCCCGACCTGCTGGCTACCGAAGAAACCGAAATCGCCATCATCGAGCAGTACCTGCCCAAGCAGCTGACCGAGGCCGAACTGACCGAGAAACTGCAGGCCATTATTGCCCGGGTTGGCGCATCGGCTCCGTCCGACATGGGTAAGGTAATGGGTGTTGCTACCAAAGAACTGGCCGGACAGGCCGACGGGAAAGCCATCTCGGCAGCCGTCAAGCAACTGCTCAACTAAGAAACGAACGGGCAAACGAGCGCATAACCAGTGACTCGTTTGCCCGTTCGTCCGTTTACTCCGCTTTGGCGGCTGGCTTTCACTCTCTATTGTTTTGACAACCCTCGACCTGATAATGCTGATTCCCCTGGCGTGGGGGGTGTTCAACGGGTACCGCAAGGGGCTGCTGGTTGAAGTCGTGGCCATCATCGCCTTTGTCGTGGCAATGATTGTCGGCTTTAAGTTTCTGTCGTTTGGCATCGAACTGCTGAGTCCCTACATCAGCCGCGAGCTGGCCCGGCGGCTACTGCCGTGGCTGGGCTTTTCGGTTATTTTCTTCCCCACCGTTTATATGGTCAACCAGATCGGCTTTGCGCTCCGGCGTTCCATGAAATATTCGGTGCTGGGCACCTTCGATAGTGTGGCCGGCGCCACGGTAGGGCTCTTTACGTGGGTCTTTGGAATTAGTGTGATCCTTTGGCTGTTAAGCTACATGGGCGTAAAAATGCCCCCGCGTCAGATCGAGGGCGCCCTGCTCTACCCGTACGTTCGGCCCATTGCGCCGGCCGTCATGAAAAAGGCCGCCGTTTGGGTTCCCAAACAGGTCGAAGCTGGGAAAAAGTGGCAGGCAGACAAGTAATCTGAGCACCGGTTCGACGGCGCTCAACCGCATACGCAGCACATGAAACAGGACATACGCAAGCTGACGGCTCCGCAGCTCAAAGACTGGCTGACCGCTCAGGGACAGCAGGGATTCCGGGCCAAACAAATACAGGAATGGCTCTGGAAAAAATCGGCGCAGTCGTTCGACCAGATGACCAATCTGTCGCTGCCGATGCGCGAGCTGCTCGGCACCCATTTCGACATTCGGCCCCTGACCGTCGACCAGCAGCAGCGTAGTAACGACGGCACCATCAAATCGTCGTTTCGGCTCTACGATGGCAACCTGGTCGAGGGCGTACTAATTCCGGCGCTGCGCCACGACATCAGCATGGAAGGACTGCAGGACCGTATGACTGCCTGCGTATCGAGCCAGGTAGGCTGCTCGCTGACCTGCAAATTCTGCGCTACCGGCTACATGGACCGTAAACGCAACCTCGATGCCGCCGAAATCTACGATCAGGTGGTGGCGATCGATCGGCAGGCGAAGGAGAACTACGATGTGCCGCTCTCCAATATCGTGTATATGGGCATGGGTGAACCCCTGCTGAACTACAAAAATGTGCTGGAATCGGTCGACCGGATTACGTCACCCGATGGGTTGGGAATGTCGCCCAAGCGTATCACCGTGTCGACGGCGGGCATTGCCAAAATGATCCGGCAGCTGGGCGACGATGCCGTCAAATTCAACCTGGCCCTGTCGCTGCACGCAGCCAACGATGTAAAACGGGACACGATTATGCCCATCAACGAGAGCAATACGCTGCAGGCGCTGGGCGATGCGCTGGGTTATTTCTACAAGAAAACCGGCACCCGCATCACATTCGAGTACATTCTGTTCTACAATTTCAACGATACCCTGCAGGATGCGCAGGAGCTGTGGGCGTTTACGAAAAAGGTGCCGGCCAAAGTAAACATCATCGAGTATAACCCCATTGCCGAGGCAAACTTCAAAAACACCGACCCTCAAACCCTCGATCGCTTCGCGGGCTTTCTCGAAAACAAGGGCGTAACGGTCAATGTCCGGCGGAGCCGCGGCAAAGATATCGATGCGGCCTGCGGGCAGCTGGCGGGTAAAAAATAAGCGTTTTCTGGTCCTGCCGGGTAGCCCGGCGGGGTGGGGGGCTTAACAATTTGGTAATATCAGGCTGGGTTGTTTCCCGTACTTTTGTGGCATTCATTGACTTACGGACTTGCCGTAGGTACCACTTCACGAAGATCACCCACTCATGTTTGGATTAGAAACGGACGTTTTTATCCTCCTCTTTATCAGTTTGTTTGCTGCCTGCGCGTTTGAGTTCGTCAATGGCTTTCACGACACGGCCAACGCCGTAGCTACCGTAATTTATACCAACTCGCTCAAGCCAACCGTGGCGGTTGTCTGGTCGGGGATCTGCAATTTCGCCGGCGTACTGCTGGGCGGTATCGGCGTGGCCATGGGTATTGTCAACCTGTTGCCGGTCGAACTGCTGGTCGATCAGAATGTCTACCACAGTGTCGCGATGGTCATGGCCCTGCTGTTGAGCGCAATCATCTGGAACGTAGGCACCTGGTATTTTGGCCTGCCCAGTTCGAGTTCGCATACACTGATCGGCTCTATTCTGGGTGTGGGGCTGGCCTTTTCGACCATGCCCGAAAACAAGACCGGATCGGCTGTCAACTGGGAAAAAGCCCTCGAAACCGGCGAAGCACTGCTGCTGTCGCCCCTGCTGGGTTTCAGCCTCGTTATCGTTATCATGTTCATGATCCGGAAGCTGGTGGCCGAAGAAACCAAAGACCAGCTTTTCAAAGAACCGAAGAAAAACATGCCTCCCCCGTCGTGGATTCGCGGCATTCTGGTGGCTACCTGCTCGCTGGTCAGCTTTTTCCACGGCAGCAACGATGGTCAGAAAGGCGTAGGGCTCATCATGCTCATCCTGATCGGGATTGTGCCGTTTCAGTTTGCCATCAAGCCCGATATGGATCCGCAGCTGATGAAACCCAACATCAGCGGCATCGAGCAAACGATTGCCGCGCTCGATTCCAACCAGCTATCGTCGGTGAACCGGGGTCGCCTGGCCCGGACCCGGACCGAACTGGCCGATCTGACCAAGATGATCGCGGCCGCCGGTACGTCGCGGCAACTGCCTAAAGAAGAACGGCTGAACGTTCGGCGTGACCTGCTGCTGATCAACAGCAACATGACAAAAATTTCGGAAGATGAAGGGGCCAATCTAAGTGCCAATCAGCTGAAAGTACTGAAAGACAGTCTGGGCGAAGAAAAAGGCATCCGGCGGTTTACAGATTATGCCCCCCTGTGGGTTATTCTGATGATCGCCCTATCGCTGGGTCTGGGTACCATGATCGGCTGGCGCCGGATTGTGGTCACGGTCGGTGAGAAAATCGGGAAACAGCACCTGACCTACGCGCAGGGGGCTTCGGCCGAACTGGTTGCCGCGCTGATGATCGCCCTGTCGTCGTGGCGTCACCTGCCCGTCAGTACTACCCATATCCTGTCGTCGGGTATTGCCGGTAGCATGGTCGCTAACAAAGGTGTTAAGAACCTGCAGTTCGATACAGTGCGCAACATTGCGCTGGCCTGGGTACTCACCATGCCCGTATCCATTCTACTCTCGTTTACGCTGTACACCGTTTTCCGGTGGCTGCTGTAAGGTACGTTTGTGGTTTGATGTTCGTGATTGGTCGTCTTCACAGCCGATAGTTACAAACATCAAACCACAACCATTATTTAACCCACTCGGGCGCGTCCTGTTCGATGGCGTGGCGCACTTTGGCCACAATATCGTCGACGGTATCGTCGGGGCCGAACTGCATCGGTGCCTTAAACCGCACGGTGAGCAGCGTATTCCGCTTTTTGAAACGCAATCCCTTTTTGTCGAAGGCCCGACGGAACCCGTTGATTACAACGGGAATCACGATCGGGTCTATGTTTTTGATGAGGTGCCCCGTGCCTTTCCGAACAGGCGCATAGGGGCTGGTTGTGCCCTGCGGAAAGCTGACAACCCAGCCGTGGGCCAGTGCCCTGGCAATTTTGTCGTTGGCCGACGTATCGACCGAGCGCTGCACTTCCCGGCCATCGGCCCGCCACGACCGCTCGATGGTTAGCGCCCCGCCCATAGCGAAAATCCGGGGCAGCAGGCCTTTTTTCATGGTTTCCGAAGCCGCCACGTAATACTGCCGGGCGCGGGGAGCCATCAGATACATCGGCGGCAGCAGCGTATTCTTGAAGCCCCATTTTACCGCGCAGAAGATCTGAAAAAACGCAATCACGTCGGCGAAGTACGTCTGGTGGTTCGACAGGAACAACACATTATTGATGGGCAGGTCTTCGAGGTGTTCGGTGCCTTCGATCTGAATCCGGTTGACAACCGTGTAACGCCCATAGGTAATCCAGCCCACAATTCCGATCATCATGCGACGTACCAGCAGCGAGTTGCCGAACGGATCTCGTTCAAACAGGCCCAGCACGTCCAGTGGCATCAGAAAGCGGGGCAGGTAGCTGAAAGAAGTCGGTTTGACGTAGCGCATGAAACGAAGGTGTCGTCGGATGTAGTGATTAAAGATAAGAAGCTGCTACAATGTTTTCGGGAAAAAATGCAACGGCAGAACCGGCAAATAAACAGGCTGGACCGAGACTTTGCAAATAGCCCGGTTTGCCTCCCTGCCCGATGCGCGTTGGCCAGCGGCCCAATTGCCGGGGCGGGTTGGCCAATTTTTTTTTGACAGCCATTAATCCTTCCCCCGCACGGTCTGTCAAACCATCGAGTTTCACAAAAACACAGCCTGCCTATTGCCGACGCTATACACAATCATTTTCCAGGTTTCCATTCACTACACTTTTTTTAAAACCATGAAACGTATTGTGCTTGCCGGAATTGCTGCGCTGGGTCTGTTTACTGCTACATCGTCGTCGGCACAGGTGCAGGTGGGGATTCGCGGAGGTGCCAACTGGGGCATGGCCTCGACCCCTCAGTTTATGGGCAGCCTGACGCCCGACCTGCGACCTTCGCCGGGCCCGACCGGTGCTGTGTTTCTCGATATTCCCATCAGCGATGTGGTATCGTTCCGGCCTGAGATCGCTTACGTCCAGAAAGGGTTTCTGGTCAACGAAGGCCTCGATCTGAACCTGGGCGGCTTCACACTGCCCATCGGCGCCCGCATCGCCTACCAGGCGCAGACCATTGAAGTACCGCTGCTGGCAAAGGTAAACCTGACCCAGGGGGCCATCCAGCCGTACCTGATTGCCGGTCCGGCGGTAAGCTACGCGGTCGATGGTCGGGTTCGGACCCGCGGTACGGCGCTCATCACAACCCGCCCCATCGATGTCGATGTCAACTACGGTGGTACGCTGAACCGCTGGGACGTGGGTGCCGTTGGTGGGCTGGGGCTGGCCATGGATGCCGGTGCCGGCAAGTTTTTCATCGAAGGGCGCTACACCCACGGTTTCACCCGGCAGGTGCAGGTACCGGTCGTCAACCTCAATGTGCGTAACCAGGGCGTGGCTGTCTCGCTGGGCTATTCGTTCCCCATCGGCGGTTACTAGTCCGATAGCCTATAACCATCCATTCACGACTACCCCCATCACTACACTCCTCATTTTTTGTTGAATCAACCTGAATGGTAAAGGCGACGCCGGCTTGGTGTCGCCTTTCTTGATTCGGGCGGGGTAAGAACGGGGTTAAAATTCGGGTCTTTGCCCTATTTAGCTGGTGGGTTGACCCAAGGATTCTGTATTTTTACCCTCTGAATTGCACCGAACTTGTTCCGGCGACATCAAATACCTATGGCACACTTCACCGATTTTGTACATTCGACGGCCTCTGAGCCGCACCGGATTCGTACGCGTCAGATTTTAAAATCACATCCCGAGATCAAAAAGATGATCGGCCAGAAGAATCCCAACACGTTTTGGGTGATTCTGGGCTGCGTTTCGCTTATGATCGGTATGGCCTGGCTTGTTCGCGACCAGCCGTGGTGGGTTATCCTGGCAGCCGCCTGGTTTATCGGCGCCTTTCCGGCCCATACGCTGTTTGTGTGTATCCACGAGGCTGCGCACAACCTGATCTTCCGCAAGCCGGCAGCCAACTCCTGGGCGGCTATTCTGGCCAACCTGCCCACTGTTTTCCCGACGGCACTGTCGTTTAAAAACTTCCATATCAAGCACCACGCCTTTCAGGGCGTACACGAACTGGATGCCGACCTGCCCGACTGGTACGAAGCCAAACTGATCAACAACTACGCCATTGGTAAGGCACTGTGGCTGCTGTTTTTTCCCATTTTTCAGGGTATCCGGACCATCCGCTGCCGCGAACTGGCCGTGATTGACCGGTGGGTTGCGCTCAACATCGGTGTGCAACTGGTGTTCGATGTACTGATTGTCGTTTTCTTCGGCTGGCCTGCCCTGGCGTTCATGGTGCTTTGCCTCTTTTTCTCGGTTGGGCTGCACCCCCTGGGCGCCCGCTGGATTCAGGAGCACTACCTGACACTCGACCCCAACCAGGAAACGTACAGCTACTATGGCAAGCTGAACACGGCCAACCTGAATGTAGGTTTCCACAATGAGCATCACGACTTTCCGTCGATTCCCTGGAACCGGCTTCCCGATGTGAAAAAGGCTGCGCCCGAGCATTACGACACGCTCAAGTTCCACACATCATACGTGAAACTGTTCTTCCGTTTCCTGTTCGATCAGGAGATTTCGCTCTATTCGCGCATTGTGCGGAAAGAGCGGGGCCGCGTTACGCTGGCCGATCAGTCGAAGCCCGATATCGAAATGGCACAGGTTCAGTAAACCAGGCTTGTTCGTTCTAAACGCAGCGAGGGAGTCCCGAATCGGGGCTCCCTCGCTGCGTTTGGTATAGCTGCCAGTGCTGACTGCCTTACCGGCTGGCTACCGGCTGAAATCTGGCTTTTCCACTGTCGAGATATGTAACGAAATGATCGATATTCAGATCGTAGTTTTTGGGCGCTACCAGCAGTTTGCCCGCGTGGTCGACCAGACAGTAGTGGGGCTGGGCGTTGTTGTTATAGCGCGTAATCTGCAGGTCGGCGTTTTGCGCGCCGATGGTTTTCTTCACCATCCCGTCGTAGGTCGAGGTGTACCAGTCGGCTTCGGGCAGTTCCGTTTTGTCGTCGACATAAAGCGCCAGTACAACATAGTCGGATTGCAGGCGCGACAGCACCGCCGGGTCCGACCAGACGCGGGCTTCCATCTCACGGCAGTTGACACAGCCGTGGCCCGTGAAGTCGATAAACACGGGCTTGTTCACTTTTCTGGCATAAGCCAGTGCCTGCTTGTAGTCGAAGAAGCCCTGCAGCCCGTGGGGGAGTCTGAACAAGTTCGCGTATTTAGGGGCCTCGGTGAGCTGACTGGCGGCCGGCGCTGCGGCCTGCCGGTTGTGCAGGTTAAAATCCTGCGACGTTTCGGGGGGCAGATAGCCCGACAATCCTTTGAGCGGAGCGCCCCATAGGCCTGGTATCATGTACACCACGAAGGCCAGCGTAGCAATGGCCAGCAGCAGCCGCGGCACGCTGACACTTTTCGTTTCGCTATCGTGGGGCAGCCGAATTTTGCCCAGAAAGTAAAAGCCCAGCAGGGTAAAGATCACGATCCAGATCGACAGGAAAATTTCCCGATCGAGCAGGCCCCAGTGATACACCTGATCGGCAATACTCAGAAATTTAAGCGCCAGCGCCATTTCCAGAAACCCAAGGGTCACTTTCACGGCATTGAGCCAGCCGCCCGATTTTGGCATGCTTTTGAGCCACTGCGGAAAAGCGGCAAACAGGGTAAAGGGAATGGCAAAGGCCGACGAAAAGGCCGTCATGCCCAGAATGGGTTTGATGACTTCGCCCCCTGCCGAGGCTACCAGCAGGCTCCCGACAATGGGACCCGTACACGAGAACGAAACCAGCACCAGCGTGAAGGCCATAAAGAAAATGCCGCCCAGCCCACCGCGTTCGGCGCGGGCATCGGCATTGTTGACCAGCGAACTGGGCAGCACAATCTCGAACAAACCCAGAAACGACAGGGCAAACACAAAGAAAATGGCGAAGAACAGCACGTTGGGCAACCAGTGGGTGCTGACAAAGTTGGCGAAAGCCGGCCCGTTGATGCGCGATACGAGGGTGCCCACCAAGACATAAATGGCAATGATGGAGCCGCCAAAGAGCAACGCTTTCCACCGGCCACCCGACTGGTTGGTGAAAAAGCTCACTGTCATCGGGATAATCGGAAATACGCAGGGAGTCAGCAGCGCCACCAGGCCCGACAGGAACGCGGCAATCAGAAAGCCGGTCATCGACTGATCGGGGGGCGTGCCTGCGTCCGTATCGGTGGTCAGGGTAACGGGGGCGGGGGCAGCAGCCGGAGCCTCGGCCACGGCCGGGGCGGCAACCGTATCGGGCTGCGTGGCGGCCACGGCTGTTTCGGCCGAGGGGGCAGCCGCTACGGTCAGCGATTTAGGGGCCGTAGCCGTGGCCACGGTAGCGGTTGCCGGTGCGCCGACTGCCGCGTCGGTGGTTTTCACGGCTACCGAAAATTCGGCTTCGGCGGGTGGCAGGCAGGTGCCGTCGCGGTCGGAACAGGCCATGTATTCGACCGTGCCGCTGATGGTGGGGTTTGGCTTCAGGATTTTTACCTTTTGCACAAACACCGCCGTACCGGAAAACTGCCGGATTTTAGCGTTCCATACCTCCTCCATCTTTTCTTCGACACCAACTGGAATGGGGTTCCCGACTCGCTGCCAGCTGTCTGACGTAGTAAATTTGAAACTGGTGGGCAGCGGGCCGATGTCGGGGTTGAGGTCGTTGGAATAGATATGCCAGCTCTCGGCAATACTGGCCTGAATACGAATCTCGATGGTGGCACCAACGGCCGGTGCCGGCCCCGTGGCGCGGGCCGACCAGTTGGTGGGGTCTTTTCTGATTTGAGAAAATGCCGGCAGGGCCAGCACCAGCGCCAGAAGCGCGACAACTACTTTCATACCGCTTTGGGTAAATGACTTGTTTGGGTGGACAACACCGTTCTGGCAAAATTATTTCCCCGCATTGGCTAAACAAGCGGTCGGGGTAGTGGATTAGGCATTGCTATAGCCAGTTATGAGGCTATACGCTGGATTTGTCCGGAATAAGGCAGCTAGCGTGTTTAAAATAGCGCGGGTGACTTACCTTTTGCGATTGACGCGGATCAAGGGCTATGAAACGAGTGTATTGGTTACTGCTGATGCTGACCGGGCTGGCGAACTGCCGGACCCGGGAAATCCCTGATACCGGAACGGGCGAAGCCGCCCTGCTGGGCGTCAGCCTGGCTGGCTTCCCGGCGCAGAACGTGCAGATCGATCAGAGCCGCCGGCAAATTATACTGACCATACCCGACAGCCTGCGCGGCAGTGTGTACCGGACAACGTCGTTTCAGACCGCCCCCGGCAGCACGGTATGGGCTATACCGACTGGCGGATTCACCGTTGATCTGACGCGAAACGACGCCCCGCCACTTTATGTCCTGAGCGATCCCAACAAGGTGGCGATCTACACCTTTGTCGTGAAACCCGCCGGCCCCCTGCGGGTCCGTTTTCTTGATAATCAGCCGTATGCGACAACGGCCCGGCCTCTGGCTCTGCTGGTCGATAATCTGATCGACGGGCAGGGGCTGGGACAGGTAATACTGACCCGACGGGGGACCACCGAGCGCGATACGGTTGCTATTGAAAACCCCTGGCCGGGCGACGTGCCGGCAGCCGTACGGGCAACCCGTCCACAACTGGTGGTGACCCGTGTGCCGCAGCACATTCGGCCGGGCGATTATACCGTGGATGTAGTCAAGTCATCGGGGCTCCGGGCCACGGCCGATCAGCTGCTGACCTTTCGGCGCGGTACGCCCAGCCAGCTGGAGCCGGGTCGAGTCGCGGTGCGGGGTGAGCGCCTGACGCTGACGGGCGAGAACCTGTTTCCCGGCGACGCTCCCGAATGGCAGCTGACAACGGCTACCGGCACGCAGGTTCGGCTAAAGCCGGCCACTGTGACACCCTACGGATGGGCAATCAGTGTCGACCTGCCCGCCGATTTGCCCGCCGGTTACTACGCCAGCCAGATATGGGTCGACGGGCAGCCGGTGGGCCAAAAATCGCGACTGGCCGTAGTAACGCAGGCCGATCAGCCGGCCATTCTGACCATTGCCGATAACCTGAAGCCACTGGCTGCCAGTCCGCTGGTCTTGCGGCTGGGGCAGTACTATCAGGCCTGGATCATGCCCCAGCTATCCGATATTGGCGCCGGTACGGTTCAGGTTCGGCTGTCGATTCAGCTGAGCTCCCTGGCCGACGATGCAACGAGCGAGTTTGTTTTCTCGACCCGGCCCTACAACGGCGACTACCCCCCTGCGCTGGTCGTACCCACCACGCTGAAGCCGGGCCTGTATCGCCTGCGGGTGGTAGCTACGTACGCTGATGGACGCCGGCTGCTGAGCGAACCCCTCGAACAGCCTGTTCAGCTTATGCCCTAGGGGCGGTAGGCAGGGGAGTCTGCTGCGGAAAATATGGGCCCCGTATTCGATTAAGCCGTACTTTTGTCAGGCCAAAAAAGCGTTGAGCCAATTGACTATGACAACCGAAACAACCACCGCCCGCGACACGCAGGTGTTTGATCTGATTGCGAAAGAACAGCACCGGCAGGAGTCGGGAATTGAGCTGATTGCGTCTGAAAACTTCGTATCGCCCGCCGTTATGGAAGCGGCTGGCAGCGTGCTGACCAACAAATACGCCGAAGGGCTGCCAGGCAAACGGTATTACGGGGGCTGCGAAGTCGTCGATCAGATCGAGCAGATCGCCATCGATCGGGCCAAAGAACTCTTCGGAGCCGGTTGGGTAAACGTACAGCCTCACTCGGGCGCGCAGGCAAACACGGCTGTCTTTCTGGCCTGTCTGCACCCCGGCGACACCATTCTGGGTTTCGACCTGTCGCACGGTGGGCACCTGACACACGGTTCGCCGGTCAATATTTCGGGTAAATACTTCCGGCCGACGTTCTACGGTGTGGAGCGCGAAACAGGTGTGATCAACTACGATGTGGTTGAAGAAACGGCCAAGCGCGAAAAACCGAAAATGCTTATCTGCGGAGCCTCGGCCTATAGCCGCGACTGGGATTATGCCCGGCTGCGTGCCATTGCCGACGAGGTAGGCGCCCTGCTGCTGGCCGACGTATCGCACCCGGCGGGTCTGATTGCCAAAGGGCTGCTCAACGATCCGCTGGCGCACGCCCACATCGTAACGACGACCACCCACAAAACCCTGCGTGGTACCCGGGGCGGGATGATCATGATGCGGAACGATTTTGAAAACCCATTCGGCATCAAAACCCCCAAGGGCGAAACCCGGATGATGTCGTCGCTGCTCGATTCGGGCGTGTTCCCCGGCACACAGGGTGGGCCCCTCGAACATATCATTGCAGCCAAAGCGGTCGCTTTCGGCGAAGCCCTGAGCCCCGACTTCCACGAGTATGCCGTGCAGGTAAAAGCCAACGCGCAGGCTATGGCCAACGCGTTTGTCAGCCGTGGTTACCAGATTATCTCGGGGGGGACCGATAACCACCTCATGCTGATCGACCTGCGGTCGAAAGGGCTGACCGGCAAACTGGCCGAGAACACGCTCATCAAAGCCGATATCACGATCAACAAAAATATGGTACCGTTCGACGATAAGTCGCCGATGGTGACCTCGGGCATGCGGGTTGGTACGGCCGCCATGACAACGCGGGGCCTGAAAGAATCGGACATGGAGCAGATTGTCGTATATATCGACCGGGTGCTGATGAACCACGACGACGCGGCTACGCTCGGGACCGTAAAAGAAGAAATCAACGAGTGGATGAAAGCATTTCCGCTCTTTAAAAGTTAATTGTGATTGAGTAGTTGGGTGATTGAGCGATAGTTCGCCGGAGAATAATCACTCAATAACTCAACCTACTCAACCACTCATTTATCTGAAGATGCCACTCGACCAACTGACTGACGCGGAGATCGACTCGGACGGAAAAGAAATGTCATTTCTTGACCATCTGGAAGAACTTCGCTGGCACATTATCCGCGCTGCGGCTTCGATTCTGGTGTTTACCATCGTCGCGTTTATTTTTATCGACGATATCTTCGAGTATGTGCTGCTCGGTCCGGCCAAGCCAAATTTCTGGACGTATCAGCAGATGTGTAAGCTGGCCGACTACACGGGCTATGCCGATCTGTGCGTGAAAAAGCTGACGTTCAAGCTGCAGGCGCTGGGGCTATCCGATCAGTTCACGATGTCGCTGACCTCGTCGTTCTTTATCGGTCTTTGCTTTGCCTTTCCGTATGTATTCTGGGAGGTCTGGCGGTTTATCAAGCCTGGTCTACGGCAAACCGAAAAACAGGCGGCCCGTGGGGGCGTGTTCTACGTAACGCTTCTGTTTATGATGGGCCTGTTTTTTGGCTACTATATCGTGTCGCCCCTGGCGATCAACTTCCTGGCCAACTATACCCTGTCGGAGCGGATCGAGAACAACATCGATATCACATCCTATATCTCGGTCATCGTTACACTGGCGCTGGGTTGTGCGCTTATCTTTCAGATGCCGATCATTGCTTTCGTGCTGTCGAAAGTGGGTGTTGTGACGCCGAAATTTATGCGTTCGTACCGGAAACACGCCTGGATTGTGATTCTGGTGGTAGCCGGTGTCATTACGCCATCGCCCGATCTGTACAGCCAGATTCTGGTGGCGATGCCGCTGGCGCTGTTGTATGAAGTAAGTATCATTGTATCGGGCCGGGTCGAGCGGGCCAAGTTGCGTGAACTGCGCACCCTGACCGTTCGCGACGACGACGATACGGAATAACCAGTATGGGTGAAACAGACGCGGGCCGTCGGTTGCTACATCGGCAGCCGACGGCCCGCTTGTTTGCCCCGCCATCTTATGACCTACGATTTCAAACGCTATCATATCCGGTCGATCAACGCGGTCGACGACGCCGAACGGGCGGCCATCAATCAGGAGCTGAAAGACCTCTACGAAGCGTTATCAGCCGACGAGAAAGTTGAGTTCAACCGCCAGTTACAGCATTTTCTGGCCCGCGAAATGGGTCGGCTCAAAGACAACTACGAGTCGGTAAAAGGATCACTGGATGGCAATCAGGCAGCCGATTAAAGGGGTTTGGCCATGATGTAATCTTCCATCAGGAACCCGTTGCCGATGTCGATGTCCTCTTGGCCAACCACGCTGAACCCAACTTTTTCGTAGAACGAAACGGCTTTGTTGAAGCGGTTGACGTTGAGCCGCAGTGCCCGGTCGCCGGCTTCGGTCGCGCGCGCGGCAACGGCATCGAGCAGCAACCGCCCCACGCCCTGCCCCTGTGCGGCCGGAAGCAGGTAAATCTTGTGGACTTTCGTGACGGGCTGCCCGCCGGCGTGCAGCTCATAGGAGCAGAAACCGAGCGGTTCACCCGTGTCGCTCTCGGCCAGCAAAAACACATGACCTTTCTGCTCGACCTGCTCATGCAGGGCGTCGATGCTGTACATCCACGACAGCATGTAGTCGATCTGGGCGGGCGACAGAATAGCGCCAAACGTGGATGGCCAGGTCTGGTGGGCAATCTGCTGGATAACGGGGTGCTGGGCCGGTGTGGTCTCCAGAAGGCGGGGCATAGAATAACGATTGACGACGGGCAGAAAAAACCGGGCGATCGGGTTACCGAACGCAGCCGTCGCGAAACTCGGCATTGCCTGCCACAATTACCAGCCAGTCTCGTTTACCGACCCGATATGGCGCGTGAAAAAATACGCCCCGCTAGCCGTTTAGCCGACCATCGGGCCTACTTTTGTTTATTGTGTATCGGCTGCTGCGGCCTGAACCGGGCTGCAGCCGATGCCGAGTCGATCAATCCATAATCAGACTGATACCCATGCAGGACGCCATAAAATCGCTTGCCCGCCAGTATGCCGACGACATCGTGAAAACGCGCCGGCACCTGCACGCCCATCCCGAATTGTCGTTTCAGGAGCGTAACACCGCCCGTTTCGTTGCCGATGAACTCCGGGCCATTGGCCTTGAGCCGCAGGAGGGTGTGGCCGACACGGGTGTAGTTGCCCTGATCGAAGGACAAGGGTCGACGGGTGGGGGCAAGGTAGTAGCCCTGCGGGCCGACATGGATGCCCTGCCTATTCATGAAGCCAACGATGTGCCCTACAAGTCGACGGTAGATGGCGTGATGCATGCCTGTGGACACGACGTACATACGGCCAGTTTGCTGGGCGTGGCGCGCATTCTGCACGTGCTGCGCGATCAGTTTGCGGGTACCGTAAAACTGGTGTTTCAGCCGGGCGAAGAAAAAGCCCCGGGCGGAGCTTCACTGATGATCAGGGAGGGGGTATTGCAGAATCCGACTCCCATCAGCATGATCGGGCAGCACGTGGCGCCCAACGTTCCGGTCGGAAAGATTGGTTTTCGGGAGGGTATGTATATGGCCAGTACCGACG
This sequence comes from Spirosoma luteolum, assembly GCF_054778875.1. Classification (NCBI taxonomy): domain Bacteria; kingdom Pseudomonadati; phylum Bacteroidota; class Cytophagia; order Cytophagales; family Cytophagaceae; genus Spirosoma; species Spirosoma luteolum. Next base: position 140,700 of record NZ_BAAGZE010000023.1, on the reverse strand, counting down.
AGCTGTATCTCACCGTGCGGGGTAAAGGGGGGCATGCCGCCATGCCCGACAACCTGGTCGACCCGGTGCTGATTGCCTCGCATATTATCGTGGCCCTGCAGCAGATCATTAGCCGCAACCGTCCCCCCGCCAGCCCATCGGTGCTTTCGTTCGGGCGGTTCATTGCCGATGGTGTTACCAATGTGATTCCCAATGAAGTGACCATCCAGGGTACGTTCCGCTGTATGAACGAGGAGTGGCGGGCCGAAGGCAAACGGCGCATGGTCAAACTGGCGCAGGGTATTGCCGAAGCGATGGGGGGCAGCTGCGATTTCGACATCGTGCATGGCTACCCGTTTCTGAAAAATGAACCCAGATTGACCAAACGGCTGCGGGCCGAAACTGAAGCCTACATGGGGGCCGAGAATGTGGTTGACCTCGACCTGTGGATGGCCGGCGAAGACTTTGCTTTTTACTCGCAGGTGGTCGATTCCTGCTTCTACCGGCTGGGTACGCGCAACGAAGCGCGCGGTATTGTATCGGGGGTACACACGCCCACCTTCGATGTCGACGAAGCTGCGCTGGAAACGGGAGCCGGCCTGATGAGCTGGCTGGCTGTACAGGAACTACTGCACCCATGACACCCACCGACAGCCTCTACGTAGCCGATCGGTCGGCCTGGCGCGCCTGGCTAACCGAACATCATGCCCAACGTAAAAACGTCTGGCTGCGATTCTATAAGGTAGGCAGTCCGACTCCGAGCGTGCGCTACGATGAGGCTGTCGACGAAGCGCTTTGTTTCGGCTGGATCGACAGCACGATCCGCAAGGGCGACGACGGTGACTACAGCATTCGGTTTTTCTCCCGGCGCAACCCCGCCAGTAACTGGAGCCGGGTCAACAAGGCTAAGGTGGAGCGACTGACGGCGGCCGGCCTGATGACAGCCGCAGGGCAGACCCTGGTCGATCTGGCCCGACAAACGGGCACCTGGACGGCACTCGACGACGTAGAAGCCGGTGTCTGCCCACCCGACCTGCAGGCTGCTTTCAACGCCGAGCCCGTGGCCAAAGCCTGTTTCGATGCGTTTCCGCGGTCGGCCCGGCGGGCCCTACTCGAATGGCTGCTCAATGCCCGCACCGAAGGCACCCGGCAGCGACGCATTGCCGAGATTGTGGGAGCAGCCGCCCGCAACGAACGGGCTAATCAGTACCGACCTAAAACGGATACCGGCCCGGTGGCCAAGCCCCAGAAACCCGGTGCCTAAATATAACAATCGCTTCACGCGGGAGGCCGAGCCGGTCACGCTGGGGTAACAGGCGGAAACGAATTTTGGGGGTTTAGACCAAATCGTTACCAACCAACCCCATGACGCTATCGTTACGAACCTTCGCCTGGCCGATACTGACGACCCTGACCCTGGCCACTACGGCCTGTACCGACCACCGCCTGACCTCACTGGTGGGTTTTCCGGCCGTAGCCGATGCGGTCAATCCCGGCACGTTTTTGCCCACCGTGCTGACCACTGTCAACGGTGTACAGGTCAACAACGGCGGCTTCGGCTCGGCCATTGCGGCCGACCCCAACGATACCGGTGCCTTTTACATGCTGACCGACCGGGGGCCAAACATCGACGGCAACATGGCCAACTCAAAGGTATTTGCCGTTCCCGCCTTTGCGCCCCAGATCGGCAAATTCAGGGTGAAGAATGGGACGATGGTCCTCGAAAAAATCATCGAACTGAAAACCAGCGATGGTGTAAAGCTGACGGGGCTGCCTAATCCCGCCAACCAGGGCGGTACGGGCGAAACTGCCTTTAACCTCGTGGGTGGTGTGCTGCCCACCAGTGCCGATGGTATCGACTCGGAGGGGCTGGCTGTAGCCTCCGACGGAACATTCTGGGTAAGCGATGAATACGGGCCACACATCGTGCATTTCGATGCGAACGGGCGTACGATCGAACGGATTAATCCGTTCGGAACGGGTACTGGCGGCCGGCGTATTCCGCTGGTATTCGCTACCCGCCGGGCCAACCGGGGCATGGAAGGCCTGACGCTGACACCCGACGGCAAAACGCTGGTCGGCATCATGCAGTTTCCGCTCTACAACCCCTCGTCGGCAGCCGTGTCGGGGTCACTGGTTACGCGTATCCTGACCTTCGATATCGCTACGGGCGCTACCCGGCAGTTTGTCTACCTGATCGAGCGCGCTAATCTGCAGGCCAATAGCGAAATTACGGCCATCACCAACACGACTTTTCTGGTGCTTGAGCGTGATGGCGAATACGGTACCGAAGCCAACAAGAGTACCCTCGTGAAGCGTGTCTACAAGATCGACATAGCGGGCGCTACCGACATTTCTGATCCCGCCAATGGGGCCAATGGCCGACTGTACGGAGGCAAGACGGTTGAAGAACTGAAAACGGCCGCCAATCTGCAGGCTGCCGGCATCACACCGGTTTCCAAGACGCTGGCTCTGGATCTGATGACGGAAATTTCGCCCGTTTACCCGCACGATAAGGCCGAAGGCATTTACCTGATTTCGCCCACCCTGCTGGCCGTGTCGAACGACGATGATTTCGGCGTGACGGGTACCGGAACCTACACGGCCAAACTACTGGCCGATGGGTCGGTCGATCGCAACCGGGTGTACTTCGTTACCCTGAAGAACCCCGTCCGCTAATCACCCATTGGTAGCGGCCCGTTAGTGCACCCACCCTGGTGCTATACCCACCCTGCACGTCGGGGTGGGTATTTTTATGGGTTTCAGCAGGCGTAACAACTGTGCGTCAGATCGATAGGGAACTACGGCCTGATGACAAATACTGGCCGGGGGAATCGTTTGGCGGAGCGGCTGAACGACCATAAATCGTTCTACGAATCAGTCAATTCAGTCATTGATTGTTATACATTTGTATTCCGTTACATCGTTCTATAGTTAGTCTATTACGAATCGAATCCAATGAACAGAAGAGACGCCCTTATGCGGGTGGCGGTGCTGGCCGGAGCCACGCTGAGCCTGCCTGCGCTGGCCGACACCCTCGAAGCTTCGGCCGCCCGGCGTACGCTGACAGGCAAGCCGGTTTTCCTGACGGCCGATCAGGATGCTACGGTTGCCGAACTGGCCGACACCATTCTGCCGACAACCAAAACGCCCGGGGCCAAAGCCGCCCGGGTAAACGAAACCATCGACGTTATTCTGAAAGACTGTTATACGGCGGCCGATCAGCAACGCTTTGTGGAAGGACTGGCACAAACCAACAAGCTTAGCCAGGAGGCATACGGTAAAGCATTCGTGCAGCTCGACCCGCAGCAGCGCATCGAAGTCGTGAAGAAGCTGGAGGCCGATGCCAAACAGCAGCTGGCGGCTATGAATGCCAAAGCAAGCGCTTCGGCTACCGGCGCTGCCGCCGATTCGCAGGCACCGAAAGAAAACAAGCGGTACTCGCCCTTCTTTACGATGCTGAAAGACCTTACACTGACCACCTATTTCACGTCGGAGATCGGCGCTACCCAGGCCCTGGAATACGTTGCCGTGCCGGGTCGCTACGATGGCTGTGTACCCCTCAAACCAGGTCAGAAAGCCTGGGCAATTTAAGGGTTGTGGTGGTGGATGGTTGCAACGGGTTGACGTAAAAAATAAGGGGTGTTCCATACCGGCGGCAACCCCTTCAGACCGCAACAACTTCGTATCGCTGCCATCCCTGAGGATCAATAACTTTTCAACTCAAAAAAGATGAATCTCAATATAGACGCCCAAAAAGATATGACCTACGACGCAATCGTCGTTGGTTCGGGCATTTCGGGTGGCTGGGCGGCCAAAGAGCTGACCGAGAAAGGCCTGAAAGTACTGATGCTGGAGCGGGGCCGTGATGTGAAACACATCGAAGGCTACCCAACCGCCACCAATAACCCCTGGGACTTTCCGCACCGGGGCCGCATTACCACCCAGGCTGCCGAAGAATACTGGGCCAACATGCGGACGGGCTATACCGCCAACGAAGAGTGGCGTCACTTCTTCGAAAACGATAAGGAAAACCCATATATCGAGAAACGCAAAGTCGACTGGATTCGTGGATACCACGTGGGTGGCCGTTCGCTGATGTGGGGCCGGCAGAGCTACCGCTGGAATAAAGAAGACTTTATGGCCAATGCCAAAGAAGGCATTGCTGTCGACTGGCCCATTCGCTACGAAACCCTCGACCCCTGGTACTCATACGTTGAGCGCTTTGCCGGTATTTCAGGTAATAAAGACAACATCGATGTGCTGCCCCATGGCGATTACCTGCCCCCCATGCAGATGAACTGCGTGGAGAAGGAAGTGAAAGCCCGCATCGAGAAGAAGTTTGCCAAACGCCATGTCATCATGGGCCGGGCGGCTCACCTGACCCAGCCCCGGCAGGTGCACTACGATCTGGGCCGGGCTGCCTGCCAGTTCCGGAACCAGTGTATGCGCGGCTGCCCATACGGCGCTTACTTCAGCACACAGTCAGCTACGCTGCCGGCCGCCATGAAAACCGGTCGCCTGACGCTTCGCCCCGATTCGATCGTATCGGAAGTACTTTACGACGACAAAAAAGGGAAAGCAACCGGTGTGCGGGTCATCGACCAGAACACCAAAGAAGTACGGGAATACTTTGCCCGGATCATCTTCCTGAACGCGTCGGCATTTGCCAGCACGTCGATCCTGATGAACTCCAAATCGAGCCGGTTCCCCAATGGTATGGGTAATGATTCGGATCAGCTGGGCCGCAACATCATGGACCACCACCTTGCCGTAGGGGCATCGGGTCAGTTCGACGGCATGGAAGATCAATATTACTATGGCCGTCGGGCCAACGGCATCTACATTGCCCGGTACCGCAACTGGGCCGGCGATAAGCGCGACTACCTGCGTGGCTTCGGCTACCAGGGGGGCGCCGGTCGGGAGGGCTGGAACCGCGGAAACGGCATGGATGGCTTCGGAGCGGCTTTCAAAGACAGCCTGAGCCAGCCCGGTGGCTGGGGTATGAGCATCGGTGGCTTCGGCGAGATGCTGCCCGACCCCAATAACCGCATGACCCTGTCGACCGATCAGAAAGACAAATGGGGCCTGCCGCTGATCGTATTCGATGCCGCTTATGGCGACAACGAAAAGAAAATGCGCAAAGACATGATGAACGACGCCGTTGAGATGCTCGAGGCTGCCGGTCTGAAAAATGTGCAGGGCTACAACGACGAGTCGAAACACCCCGGTATCGGTATCCACGAAATGGGTACGGCCCGTATGGGTAAAGACCCCAAAACGTCGGTGCTGAACGCCAACAACCAGCTCCACGCGGTGAAGAACGTCTTCAACACCGACGGTGCCTGTATGACCTCGGCATCGTGTGTCAACCCATCGCTGACCTATATGGCACTCACGGCCCGGGCCGCTGATTTTGCGGTAAAAGAGATGAAACGCCAGAATCTGTAGGCCTCAATAGCAGGTAATTAACGCTATTTGTAACGAAAAGAAAGCAGCCGGCCACAAGTCGGCTGCTTTTTTAATGTCTGAAAATAGGGCTGTACGGCTCCTCAGACGGGGTACAGGTCCATTGCCTCATTAAAATCCACTATCACCGAAACAACCCGCTTAACGACCTGTTCTATATACGATTGTCGATTAAAACTATAGACAACAAACTCAACGATGAAAAAAGTAATGATGATGGGTTTCATGCTGGCAGCCGGCCTGACCCTTAATGCCAACGCCCAGACGACCAACTCGATGGGCACGACCGGAACCACGACGACGACCACCCCAACCACCGGCCAGGGTGCCATGCAGTCGACCCCGTCGACGCAAACCGGTACCTATACCAACGGACAGAATCAAACAACCGGCACAGGTACGTACCAGACGCAGCCCCCCACGCAAACGGGTACCGGCACCATGAATACGGGTACGACCGGTACGATGAACACCGGCACAACCGGCACCATGAATAATGGTACTACGGGTACCGGCACGACGGGCACGATGAACAACGGTACATACTCGACGGGTACGGGCACCATGAATACCGGTACCACCACGACAGGCACGACCGACACGATGAATAATACCGACCGCACGGGCAGTGGCACCACCGGCAACAAGAGCCGCCGGACCCGCTCGCGCAACTCGTCGACGACAAACAGCACGACCACGATGCCCCGTTCGACTACGAACAAATAGGCAGTTGGCTTTCACTTCGAAGAACGGGGAAGGTACCTTTGCGGTGCCTTCCCCGTTTTTTTTATGCCTGCTGATTCGATTCTGTTTACGATGTCGTCGCTCACGATCCGGCGCGGTGGCAAAGCCGTGGTGAGTAACCTGAACGCCCGAATACAAACCGGCGACTGCTGGGCCATACTGGGGCCTGCGGGCAGCGGTAAAACCAGTTTGCTTCAGACACTGGCGGGTCAGTTGCCCGCTCCGCCGGTTCAGTTACCCGTCCGGACGCGGGCCACGATAGTGTCGTTTCGCGAAGAGTCGCAGCAATTTTCCTACACGCGCCATTTTTATCAGCAACGCTATCAGGCTACGCTCAGCGACGGGCAGGATGGACAGCCAGCCATGACACTGCGCGACTTTCTGGCGCCGGTCTGGTCGGACGGGGCCACCGCTCTCCTGCAACGAATGGGGCTGGCGCCCCTGCTCGACCGGGTTTTTCTGAAGCTGTCGAACGGGCAGACCCGAAAAGCCCGCATTGCCCGGGCCCTGCTGCAACAGCCGCAGGTATTATTGCTTGACAATCCATTCGCAGGGCTCGACCCACACTTCCGCGCCGATCTGACGGCCTGGCTGGGCGAACTGGTCGCGGGGGGGCTGACGCTGCTGGTCGTGACCGATACCGGAGCACCCCTGCCCGACTTCATAACGCATGTGCTGGTTCTTGGCGAGGACACCACGGCGTGGGCAGGATCGCTGGCCGATTACGTACCGGCTCCCCGGCCGGCAGCCCTGCCATCGCCACCGGTATTGCAGACACCGGCTCAGCCCATCGATTTTCAGGACGCCTTTAGCCTGCACCACGTTACGGTGCAGTATGATGCTGATAAGCTGCTCGACGATGTTAGCTGGACCGTGAAAGCGGGCGAGCGTTGGGCGCTGCTGGGCCATAACGGCGCTGGTAAATCCATTCTGCTGAGTTTGCTGTATGGCGATCATCCACAGGCCTACGCCAACGAGATTTACCTGTTCGACTACCGGCGGGGCCGGTCGGGGGAAAGCATCTGGGATGTGAAACGCCGGATTGGTTTCGTCTCACCCGAACTGCATCTGTACTTTCCGGGCGCGTTGAGCGTGCGCGACGTAGCGTTGACGGGCCTGACCGATACGCTGGTGGTTCCGGTACGGGTGTCGGCCGAAGCCGGGCAGGACTTGGCGGCCCTGCTGGCTTACTTCGGACTTACTCCGCTGGCGCAGCAACTGTTCAGCCGGATTTCGACTGCCGAACAGCGGCTGGTACTGCTGGTACGGGCGTTACTGAAAAATCCCGCCGTACTGATTCTGGACGAACCATTTCAAACGCTCGACGAGCGGCAGGTACAGCTGGCCCGGCAACTGCTGGATACCCTGTCCGATAAGACTATTGTGTTTGTTTCCCACCATCCCGCAGAGTTGCCGCAGCAAATTGATCGAGTGGCGCAGCTGTCGGCCGGTCAGCTAACTATCGATGCCAATTGACTTACCACTGAGTAAGTATTAGCGGCTGTTTATGAGGCACTCGCACTAAGCTGTTCATTGGCACAATTTCTGAGAACGCCGAAAGGCAATCTCAGAATCAGTGTATTAATCGGGAATTATTAGCCAATCCGGTTGTATTTGTACTGTCTTTGGAGTCGACAGGTCGACCGGGGGCTTGGCATGATATTCGTCAGCGCAGTATGTGCAACAGACACCCGCGTAGACGAGCGCTGGTTCGGATCACTGGTTGGCTTCCTATCTGCCTGCCTGGATTAGTCGTGAGTTGAGGCTGAGTTGTGACGGGTCTGCTGCCTCATGGTCGAAAGACAACCTGCCTGTCTGGTTGGTTATGACTGTTGACTGCGCAAAAGGCAGCGGTCATACCGGCGCTTCGATCCTGGGCTGGGCAATGTTGTTATCTACATCAACGTTTTGGCAGATGAACGGTTTTCTGCGGGAAAACCGACAACCATGAAAAAATCTCGACTTACATTTCAATGGATAGTGCTGATAGGGCTGGTGCTGCTGAGTTCGCTGAAAGCTTCGGCGCAGGCCGATTCGTTGCTGCGGCAGGCCGACCGGCTGCTGGCCTGGAAAGCATACGGGCGCGCTATCGATGCATACACGCAGTTGCTGGCCCCGGCAACTGGCACACTCACACCCGAGCAGCGCAGCCGGGCACAGGCCCAGCTGGCACTGGCCTATCAGCAGGTTGGCGATGGTACCAAAGCTGAACGTGTTTACCGGGAGCTGATTGGCGGCAATACGCCGGTCGATCCCCGCTACCTGCTTCGCTACGCCCAGACGCTGGCTGGTAATGGCAAATTCCAGGAGGGGCAGCAGCAGTATGAGCGTTACCTGCAGGTGCAGGCAAAGACGCCCAGCCGCGCAGGAATCAGTGCAACCGTACCAGCGGCCACGGGCCGGCAAAATCCTGCTCAATACCGGCTCGAATACCTCGATCTGGATACCGACGGGGAAGAGTTTAGTCCGGCCTTTTATCAGAACGGACTGGTTTACGTGTCTGGTACCAAAGGGGGCGCAACGATCGAAGGAAAGGGGGGCGGGGCCGGCTACCTCGACCTGCTCTATGCGCCCGATCGCAACAACCTGAAAGCGAGCCGGGTAATCGGCGACGACGGTACGATCACAACCGTTCCGGTCGAGCGCAAGCGTTCGGAGCAACAGCAATTGCTGGGCAGCGACGCCTACACCCGGCCGACCGCCAACGACTCGCGTACCGTTCCGGGTTTCGAGGTGGGTATCAACATTGCACAGGGGCTGGGCTACGAAGCCACCCCCGTCAACCAGAGCCGGCAGTTCAGCAAAACGCTCAATACGCGCTACCACGAAGGACCGGCAACATTCAGCCCCGACGGGTCGCAGATCATATTTACCCGCAACAACCTCATCAGTGGCCGTAAGGGTACCGGGGCCGACAGCGTATCGCGCCTGAAACTGTACACGGCCCGGCAGCGAAATGGTGCCTGGATCAATGTGGAGGAACTACCCTTCAACAGTGATGATTTCTCGGTGGGGCACCCCACCCTGACCCGCGATGGGCAGTTGCTCTACTTCGTCTCCGACAAGCCAGGGGGCTATGGTGGTACTGATTTGTACGTTAGCCGGCTGGTCAACGGGCGGTGGGGCGAAGCCGTTAATCTGGGCGAAGCCGTAAACAGCCGGGGCAATGAGCTTTTCCCCTTTGTCGATGAGGAGGGCAATCTGTACTTTTCGTCCGACGGGCTCAAAGGCCTGGGCGCGCTCGATATTTTCTTTGCCCGTCTTATCGGCGGCACGAGCGTTGGTACGGTCGAACACCTCGATGCGCCCATCAACTCCCCCCAGGATGATTTTGGGCTTATTACCGACGCCAACCGCACCGGTGGGTACTTCAGCAGCAACCGCCGAAATGGAAACGACGATATTCTGCGCTTTGTGCGGCAGGGCTCGCTCTACGACTGCCGCAATCTGACCGTCCGTCTCTATGATGTCGACACCGACGCTCCACTCGACAGTGTGCAGGTAGTTGTGAAAATGCGGGGTGAAGGCCGGGCCAACAAGGTACTGGTTTCGGATAGTACGGGCCTGGTACGGCTGTGCCTGGAAAGCGATAACGATTTTATGCTGGAGTCGAGCCGCGATGGCTATGTCATGAGCACGATTGGTTTCAGCACCCGCTACCTGACCGACGACCAGCCGTCGCAGCTGGAGATTGGGTTGAGCAAGCCCGAAATCCTGATCGATACGGTAGCGCAGGTAATCGAAACGCCCGTAGTTATCAACAAGACAACGGCGCCCACCCGCTCCCGCATTCGGGGCGTTGTGCTGAGCGAACGCGACCAGAAGCCAATCGGGGGCGTTCGGGTGCAGCTGCGTAACGAGTGCGACCGCACCTTGCGCGAAACCGTTACCACGGCCGACGGTCGTTACACCTTCGATCTGGCCCCCGGCTGCGATTACACCCTTATCGCTTCCAAAAAAGAATTTGGTACCAACACCAACCGCATCCGGCGGCTGCCGAAACGCGCCAAACCAAAAGAACTATCGGCCGATCTGAAAATGCTTAGTGTGGGCGATGTCGTTACTATCGACAACATCTACTACGATCTGGATCAGTTTACGCTCCGGCCCGACGCTGCCCGTGAACTGGAACGGCTGGTGGCTACCATGCGCAAATACCCATCGCTGGTGATCGAAATCCGGTCGCATACGGATAGCCGGGGCGATGCGGCCCACAACAAGATGCTGTCGACGCAGCGGGCCAACTCGGTGGCCAGTTACCTGATCAGCAAAGGCATCAGTCGCCGGCGAATTATGGCGCGCGGCATGGGCGAGTCGATGTTGGTAAACAACTGCACCGATGGCGTTATCTGCACCGAAGCCGAACACCAGCGCAACCGCCGGACCGAATTCAGGGTGGTCGATATCCGGTAGGATTGGCGATTCGGAACTCGCGTGCCGGCCGTACCTTTGCCGTCTACGAATCCGGTATGCTTACGTTTCCAAACGCCAAAATAAACCTCGGCCTGCGCATCACGGCCCGGCGCCCCGATGGATTTCATGATCTGCAATCGTGCTTTTATCCGGTTGGCTGGTCCGACGTACTCGAGATTGTGCCGGCCAGTTCGGTAGGATTTGGCAGTACGGGTCTGCCCATTCCCGGCGATCCGCTTCAGAACCTGTGCGTAAAGGCGTATGAACTGCTGCGGGGCGATTATGCACTGCCTCCGGTGCAGATGCACCTGCAGAAGATTGTGCCGATTGGCGCGGGGCTGGGTGGGGGGTCGGCCGACGCTGCGTTCTGCCTGCGGCTGCTCAACGATCAGTTTGGGCTCGGTATCGGTCCCGATGGGCTCGAAGACTACGCTCGTCGGCTGGGCAGCGACTGTGCTTTTTTCGTGCGCAACAAGCCCGTTTACTGCGTCGGCAAGGGCGATGAGTTTGAGCCGATCGACCTGTCGCTGTCGGGTTATCACATAGTACTGGTCTATCCCAATCTTGCCATTTCGACCGCCGAAGCCTACGCGGGTGTACGTCCTCAACAACCCGACCAGTCGCTGCGACATCAGCTGAGTCTGCCCATCGACCAGTGGCGCCACACGGTCCGGAATGATTTTGAGAACAGCCTCTTTCCAGCCCATCCGGTGCTGCCTGCCGTGAAGCAGCAACTCTATGATCTGGGGGCTGTCTATGCCAGTATGAGTGGTTCCGGCTCAACCCTTTACGGGATTTTCGACGCCCCACCCGCCGACCTAAACCAATTTTCGGAATACCGCGTTTGGCAGGGTAACCTATAACCCCATTGTTCAGTCAAACGGTTGTACTTTGCAGCCCTGAGTCGAGGCACTGACTGAATCAGCGATTGTAATTATTCCGTAATGAGTAACCTTGTCACGAAACGGCGGGAGCCGTTCCGCTTTATGGTCTGGCTGGGTATCGGCAGCAGCGTTATGCTGTTCAGCATTCTGCTGGCTGCCTATACGATCCGGCAGACGGGGTCTGGCTGGGAGGCTAACAAGCTGCCAACCGTTTTTCTGATCAGTACCCTGGTGATCATGCTCAGTAGCCTGACCCTGCACAATGCCAGTCAGGCGTTTCGGCACGAGCGTTTCAGCTCCTACCGTACCAGCCTGGGGTCTACGCTGGCGCTTGGTACCCTGTTTATGGTGTTGCAGGCGTGGGGTTGGCGGCAGATGATCCGATCGGGCGTAGGACTGGCCGGCAACCCGGCCGGTAGTTTCGTGTATATTCTCTCGGGTATTCACCTGCTCCACATTCTGATTGGCCTGATCCTGCTCGGGATCGCTCTGACCGAAGCGCTGCGCCGACGGCCCTACGTCGATTCATTCGTGTACAGTGTGAATCCACCCAATCAGCTAAAAATCAAGCTGCTGACGCTTTACTGGCACTTTGTGGATATACTGTGGGTAGGCCTGTTCCTGTTTCTGCTGCTGCACCACGGCCTCGACCTGAGCCTGTCGCTCTGACGGCCACACGCATTCCGGCGCGGACGTAGCTGCACAAAAAGGGGGGGCGGGTATCATCCGTGCCCAGTTATAACGTTATTTGCCTATCTAATTCTTTGCTACTTCATTCATGAGAAAACACCTGCTTTGGGTGGGTTTGTGGGTACTGAGCCTGGCGGTTCAGGCGCAGACCGGCCCAACTTCCTCGTCGTCGGCCTCTAAATTCGATCCGCTGGCGCTCTTCCATCCGCTTTTCAACATGCAGCCGGGCAACGACTACCGTACGGGTAGCGGAGCCCCCGGGCCACGTTACTGGCAAAACCGGGCCGACTACCAGATTGGGGTAACGCTCGATGAGCCAAAGAATACCCTGTCGGGTGAAGTAACCATCACCTACAAAAACAACTCACCCGAGTCGCTGGCTTATCTCTGGCTGCAACTCGATCAGAACGCGTTCTCCGACACATCGCGGGCGGCCCGCACCACGCCCGTAACGGGTGGCCGGTTTGGCAACCTTAATTTTGCCGGTGGCCTCACCATCCGCAGTGTGCAGGTAGAGCAGGGCAAAGGCAAGTTCGCTACCGTACCGTACGAAGTAACCGACACCCGGATGCAGGTGCGGCTCACCGAGCCCGTAAAGCCCGGTGGCGACGTAGTGAAAGTGCGCATCGCCTACTCGTTCCTGATTCCTGAATACGGTTCGGACCGGATGGGGCAGCTGAAGCGTAAAGACGGCATCATCTACGAAATTGCGCAGTGGTATCCCCGCATGTGTGTCTACGACGACATTCAGGGCTGGAACGTGCTGCCATACCTCGGCGCTGGTGAGTTTTACCTCGACTACGGCGACTACGAATACGCTATTACGGTGCCCTGGGATCATATCGTTACGGGCTCGGGCGAACTGCTGAACCCGAATGAGGTACTGACAGCTGAACAGCAGAAACGGCTGGCGCAGGCCCGCCAGAGCGACCAGACGGTTTTGATTCGGAGTAAAGACGAAGTAACCAGTCCCAGCTCGCGGCCTAAACAGTCGGGAACGCTTACCTGGAAATTCCGGTGCCAGAACACCCGCGATGTGGCCTGGGCTACGTCGCGCGCCTTCATCTGGGATGCTGCCCGCATGAACCTGCCCAGTGGCAAGCCTGCCCTGGCCCAGTCGGTGTACCCGGTTGAAAGCGCCACTACTGATTCGTGGGGCCGGTCGACGGAATACGTCAAAGGCTGCATCGAGTTCTATTCGAAATACCTGTATGAGTACAGCTATCCGGTGGCGACCAATGTAGCCGGTATCGTGGGCGGGATGGAGTATCCCGGCATTGTCTTCTGCGACCACAAAGACAAGAAAGATGCGCTGTGGGGCGTAACCGACCACGAGTTTGGCCACAACTGGTTTCCAATGATCGTGGGTAGCAACGAACGGAAATTTCCCTGGATGGACGAAGGCTTCAACACGTTTATCAATACGCTGTCGACGGCTAACTTCAACAAGGGCGAGTATGACCGGGAGCGGGGGACCATGCACGATGTTGCGCCGGCCCTGTTCTACCCCACCGAACCCATCATGACCATTCCGGATGTGCAGCAGCCCCGGGCGCTGGGCATTCTGGCTTATTACAAGCCCGGCATGGGGCTTAAAATGCTGCGCGAGTCGGTATTGGGTCCCGAGCGGTTCGACTTCGCCTTCCGGCAGTACGTGAATCGCTGGGCTTTTAAACACCCAACCCCGTTCGATTTCTTCCGGAGCATGGAAAACGGCGCGGGCGAAGACCTTGGCTGGTTCTGGCGCGGCTGGTTCTACGAAACCTGGAAACTCGATCAGAGTGTGAAAGATGTTCGCTACGTCGATGGTGCGGCCGAAAAAGGCGCCCTGATTTCGATCGAGAATCTCGATCGGATGGCTATGCCGGCAACGGTCGAAATCACCGAAGCTAATGGCAAGAAAGGACGTGTCAATCTGCCGGTTGAAATCTGGCAGCGCGGCAGCACCTGGACGTTCCGCTATAACTCGACATCGGCGCTGAAATCGGTTGTTGTCGATCCGGATGAGAAGCTGCCCGACGTAAACGAGAAAAACAACGTGTGGCGGGGCGACGCCCAATAAGCGACTTTCCCCAAAAACAACGGCCCCGGCTGCATCATGCAGCCGGGGCCGTTGCTGTTTGTATACCTGCTTCGTCAGGCTTCGATGAGCATGGCGCCGTAGGAGTAGCCACCGCCAAATACGGTAACCACGATACGTTGTCCTTTCTGGAACGTATCCCACTGCTCGGAGAGGGCAATGGCGCAGCCGGCACAGCCCGTGTTGCCCAGACGCTGAATATTGGAGATCAGTTTCTCTTCGGGCAGCCCGAGCGTGTTCATTACGTTCCGCGAAATCCGGAGGTTGGCCTGATGCGGCAGCACATAGTCGACATCGGCCAGCGTGAGTCCGCACTGGTCCAGAATCTGCAGGCTGGCTTTGGGCATATACTGGCAGGCATTGATAAAGACATCGCGTCCGAATGGCATCGTTACGCCCCCGTCGATGGGTTTCATCACCACGGCCGTAGTGGCCTTTGCTGTATGGGCTGCCCCGCCGGTCAGTAGCCCTTTTATGGCCATATCGGCATCACTCTGCCGCTCTTTTGTAATCAGCAGTGCAGCGGCACCATCGCCCCAGAGGTGGCCCGAAATGGTGTCCTTATCGTTGTTATAGGCTGTGTTGTGTTCCGATACAATCACCAGGGCCCGCGTGGCTTTGTTCAGCGCAAAATACCCTTCGACCACTTCGATCGCGTTGAGCAGCGACGAGCAGGCCGTCGAGATCGAAACAACCGGAATATCAGCAATGCCAAGTTCATGCTGGGCTTCGTGCGCCAGCGAAACAATCGTGTCGTATGGTGTATAGGTAGCTCCTACAATCAGGTCGACCGTTGAGAGGTCGGTTTTGGCCTGAAGCTGACGCACTACCTCAAGGGTCATGGTGTTGGTATTCTCGCCCGGGGCCGCTTTTCTGCGCTCTACGATGCCGGTTCGTTCAGTGATCCACTCACTGGACAGCCCATTGAGTTTAGTGAAATGTTCGTTACCAACTACCTGTGTTGGCAGGTAGTGACTGACTGCATGAATGTACATTCTAACCTAAAATAGTTGAGGCAATTTCGAAATGAGTGGGCTTTGCAGGCGAAAGTTAAATCCTTCCGGGAAAGTGTGGTATTAGTCATTAGAACAATACCGAAATGTATTTACTTAGTGCAATTTAATGAGTTATTTGACTAGCTGTCTGGTGAATTTCCAAGAACCTGCCGGTAGAAACTACGAAGCTTCCGGGCTTCGGTTTCCCAGTTGTAGTACCGAGCCACTGCCTGTCGGCCGCGCTCGCCCATAGCCCTGGCCTCGGCCGGATGATGGGTCAGATACGTCAGGGCATCGGCCAGTTGAGCAGGGCTGTCGGGCGCAATGCAGAAGCCACAGCCATGGCGCTCCACTACATCGCGATACAGCGGAAAGTCGGCCGTGATGACGGGTAACCCAAGGGCCATATACTCGAACATTTTGGTGGTGTACGACTCTGGATAATCACCAACGGGTTTGAGCAACGCCAGACCGGCCAGCGCGTGTTCGGCGTAGGGCAGGGCCTCCCGCTGACTGGTATACCCGTGAAAAATCAGCTTCGACGCGATCTGGCGAAAGCCGGGCAGTTGCTGCATGGTGGTGTCTGAAAAGGTACGTTCGCCAAACAGATGAACCCTGAAATCGGGCTGGGTCTGACTCCACTGGGCCAGGCCGGCCACGAGTGTGTCGAAGGCTCGCTCGAGACTCAGCCAGCCGATGTAGAACAGCCGGGGCTGAGCAGGGTCGGGCTGGTAAGGACGCCGGTAGGGTTCCAGAAACGACAGGCTCGGAAAATTATACACGACCACCGATGGATAACGGAGCCGGGTGTAGGTGCTCAGATACCCGTGTTCGGTAAAGATGAGCCAGAAGCGTCGCTGCGCCATGGCATCGAACTGCCGGAAAAACCACACCACCAGCCGGCCCTGGTTCAGGGCTTTGAGATCGGCTTTTTTGTGCAGGTTTTCGTGGACCTCGTAGATAACCGGTATGCCCAGCAGCAGCTGAATCAGGCGGGCAACCGGCAAAAGCTCGGGGTCATAGAGGTGTAACAGCGTTGGGCGAAGCCGCAGGGCGTGCCACAACACCCGGGGATGGCTTACCAGAAAACGGGTGATGACGCGCCGGAAGAAGGGTAGGCTGATACACCGAATACCGGGCAGCCCACTTTTGGGCACGTTGGGTAACAAGGCAATCAGTTCGTAATACGGCGCCAGACTCGGCATTACCCGGTACACCAGCCGCGGGTCGTGGGGCGAATGGGCGGTGCTGATGTGAAGAATGCGGGGTTTGCTCATAGCGTCGTGTACGGGCCGGCTGGTGTCCGTTGCCGTGGTCTGTCAGGGCAACAGCCCGTAGCGCCGAAGTTCGGCATCGATTTGCCCATTCCAGCGGGCCTGAGCGGCCTCGTCGGTACCGTGCCGGGTTTCATCGTCGTACCGTTGCTGCAGTTTGTTCATCTCCCGAAACGATTCGATAAACTGGTACTGCACTTCGCTGTTGTAATCGGCCAGGGTCAGGTTGGCAGGCGTGATTTTTTGCTTGAACCGCTCCGTAATCAGTTTGGCAATGTCGAAATGGCGCTGCTCGTGGTTGAGGGTATACGGATTTTGCGACGCATCGCGCCCCCACGACGATTGCTTGAGCATGTATGTCTTGACCATAAGCTGCAGCACAATGGTGCCTTTCTCCACCGTGCTGCGGCCTTCGTAAGCGAAACTGGTAAAGACTTCGGCTGCGTAATGACTGCCCGAACGGGGCGTTGCTCTAAAGTCGGCCCAGGTCAGCTTACGGGCGGGGTTATAATGAACCGTGTCGTCGCTGGTGAGCCGACTGTCGTCGGTAAAGACAACCCGCAGGTTAGTTGCCAGTTTCTCGTTATGATCCATCTCCCGCTTCATGTAGCTGTCCAGACTGCGCAGGGATGCCTGAAGCGCCTGCCGGATGGTGGGCTCGATAACGCTAGTCTGGTCGACCGGGCGGGTGTAGGTGGCACCCCCGCGGTAGGTAGTCAGGCGCGTACTGGTTTCGGAATCATCATCATTTTTCTCCAGCAGATCGAACCCTACTGTCAGCGCGAATTGCCCACTGACCCGGTTGCCCACTGCCGTTTCCGTCAGTTGACACTGCAGGATCCGCATGGCGATGGGACGCTGCTGCCGGCTACCCGATAGTGACTGATCGACAAAGGTGCCGATGCCCTTGCTAATGCCTCCGGCAATGTCAACGGCGGCAGGGGGGCGGCCGGGCACCAGAACGAGCCGGGCAATCGGGCCGCGGTCGGGCCGCTGGTCGGTTACGGTACGGATGCTATAGCCGCCTGGCGTAAACGGAAGCGCCTGTGCCTGTAAGCGAATTGGCCCAGGACCCTGCGCTGCAGTCAGCAGCCACAGCGGTAAAAAGAAAGCGAAAAAAGAAGTCATGCCGGAGGCAATGTTCAGCCCGTGGGCGCGAAGCAAAAACGCCCACCGAATATACCATCCGGTGGGCGTTTTTCAAGCACGATACGTCGATTAGTCGATCAGTACGGCCCGGCCGCTAAGCACATCGTTCTCGACCGTTTTAAATTTAACATCTCGTCGCGTCGACCCGTCGGCATACTGCACGTTGACCCGGGCGTTACGGTCGAGCTTGGCCACACGGGCTGGCTCCTGCCGGGGCATGGGTGGGGCACCCGCACCCATGGCGTTGTTTTCGGCCATCCGGCGGGCATACTCTTCAGGCCCCGTTGCCAGGTGGTCGTCATCGAAGTCTTCGATGTTCGTATGCAGTTCCGGCTGCGGAGCGGGGCGCTGCTGCACGGGAGCCTGCCGGATTTCCTGCTGAATTTCCTGTTCTTCCTGTGCCGGAATGTCGGCTTTCGACAGGAAGCTGATCGTGTCGAAGTTGACTTTGTTCAGAAAACGCTTGAACAGCTCAACTGACTCAAACTTGTAGACCAGCAACGGGTCTTTCTGCTCGAATACCGCGTTTTGTACCGACTGTTTGAGGTCGTCCATTTCGCGCAGATGCTCTTTCCACTCCTGGTCGATCACCGACAGCGTTACGGCTTTTTCCATCTCCGTTACCAGGTCGCGGCCACCGCCCTCAACCGCCTTGCGTAGATCCGACACCACGGTCAGTTCGTGCATACCGTCGGTGAAAGGCACCACAATGTTCTTGATCTGATGACCCTGGTCGGTCAGCACCTGCGTCAAAACGGGCAGCGCCTTGTCGGCGATAGCCTGATTCTTTGCCTGGTACTGTTGTTCCGCTTCGTCATAAAGCCGGCGAATCTGGTCGGGACGCTTCATGCGGGCAAACTCATCGGCCGTAAGGGTCGGGGTCATGCCCAGGGTAGTCAGCAACTGAAGCTTGATCTCTTCGTAGTTGCTTTCTGCGTTGTTGACCGTTTCTTCTACAACATCGTACATCGTGTTGGCGATGTCGAGCGGTAGCCGGTCGCCGAAAAGGGCGTTGCGCCGACGTTTGTAGATGGCCTCACGCTGGTAGTTCATCACATCGTCATACTCGAGCAGGCGCTTCCGGATGCCGAAGTTGTTTTCCTCTACCTTCTTCTGAGCGCGCTCGATCGACTTGGTAATCATCGAGTGCTGAATAACTTCACCTTCTTCCAGGCCCATACGGTCCATGACCTTGGCAATCCGGTCGGAACCAAACAGGCGCATCAGGCTGTCTTCGAGCGATACGAAGAACTGCGACGTACCGGGGTCGCCCTGACGACCGGCCCGGCCACGCAGCTGCCGGTCAACGCGCCGTGATTCGTGGCGCTCGGTACCGATAATGGCCAGACCGCCGGCTGCTTTGGCTTCGGGCGACAGTTTAATGTCGGTACCGCGCCCAGCCATGTTGGTGGCAATGGTAACGGTGCCGGGCTGACCCGCCGAGGCCACGATTTCGGCTTCGCGCTGGTGGTATTTGGCATTCAGTACCTGGTGCTGAATCTTGCGCAGCGTGAGCAGGCGGCTTAGCAGTTCGGAGTTTTCGACCGAGGTCGTACCGACCAGAACCGGCCGGCCTTTCTCGACCAGGGCGGTAATCTCGTCGACAACGGCGTTGTATTTTTCCCGAACCGAGCGGTACACTTTATCTTCTTCGTCCTTCCGGCTGATGGAGCGGTTGGTCGGAATCACCACCACGTCCATTTTGTAGATCTGCCAGAACTCCGATGCTTCCGTCTCGGCAGTACCAGTCATACCAGCCCGCTTGTGATACATGCGGAAGTAGTTCTGGAGCGTAACGGTAGCGTAAGTCTGCGTGGCGTCTTCGACTTTCACGTTTTCCTTAGCCTCAACGGCCTGGTGCAGCCCGTCGGACCACCGGCGGCCTTCCATGATACGGCCCGTCTGCTCATCGACAATCTTCACCTTCCCGTCCATAATGACGTATTCGGTGTCTTTCTCGAAGAGGGTATAGGCTTTCAGTAACTGGTTGACCGTATTGATACGCTGCGTTTTGACAGCGTAGTCGCGGATAACGGCTTCCTTGCGCAGAATTTTCTCCGGCTCGGTAAAATCGCTGTCCTTGTCGATCGCATTGAGGTCGATCGACAGGTCGGGCATAATAAAGAAGTTTGGGTCTTCGCCCGAGCCCGTAATATAGTCGATCCCTTTTTCGGTCAGATCGATGCTGTTATTGCGCTCGTCGATCGTGAAGTAGAGGGGCGCATCGGCCTCCGGCATCAGTTTCTGGTTTTCGGCCAGATAGATCGATTCGGTTTTCTGCAGCAGGGCCTTGTTACCGGTTTCGCTCAGGAACTTGATGAGCGGCTTGTGCTTGGGTAGCCCCCGGTGTGCCCGGAACAGCGACAAACCCCCTTCTTTCTCATCGCCGGCGGCAATTTTCTTCTTGGCATCGTTGAGGTAATCGAACACCAGTTTGCGCTGGGCTTCGACCACGCGGGCTACGCGGGGCTTCAGTTCGATATAATCCTGCTCATCGCCCCGCGGTACCGGTCCGCTGATGATCAGTGGGGTACGGGCATCATCGATCAGTACGGAGTCGACCTCATCGACCATGGCATAATGGTGCTTGCGCTGTACCAGCTCGGCTGGTTCCCGGGCCATGTTGTCGCGCAGGTAGTCGAAACCGAATTCGTTGTTGGTGCCGTAGGTGATATCGGCCATGTAAGCCTGCTTCCGCTGAAAGGAGTTGGGCTGGTGTTTGTCGATACAGTCGACCCGCATACCGTGAAACTCAAACAGGGGCGCCATCCATTCGGAGTCACGTTTGGCCAGATAGTCGTTGACCGTGACGATGTGTACACCCCGGCCGGCCAGACCGTTGAGGAAGGCGGGGAAAGTAGCCACGAGCGTTTTCCCTTCACCCGTAGCCATTTCGGCAATTTTACCCTGGTGCAATACGACACCACCAATGATCTGCACATCGTAGTGAACCATGTCCCACTTCACGAGTGTGCCGGCCGCATCCCACTGATTAGCCCAGTGCGCCTGGTCGCCGTCGATGGTTACGTTCCGTTTGCGGGAAGCAATTTCGCGGTCAAACTCGTTGGCTGTAACGGTAATCTGTTCGTTCTGGCTGAATCGACGGGCGGTTTCTTTCACCACGGCAAACGCACGGGGCAGGATCGTCATCAGCACGGCTTCCAGTTCCGTGTTACGATCGGCCTCAAGCTTGTCGATCTGGTTGAAGATACGCTCTTTCTGGTTGACGTCAACGTCGGGGTGGCTGGCCTGCTCGTTAAGCTCAGCCAGTTGGGTGTCGATACCGGCCAGCTCGTCGGCGATCTGAGCCTTCAGATCGGCCGATACCTGGCGCAGTTCGTCGTTTGAAAGTTCTTTAAGCCGATTAAACTCAGCATTAACTTTCTCGACATACGGAAGGAGTTCCTTGATGTCCCGTTGTGACTTGGTACCAAAGAACTTCGCTATCAGGTTAATCATTTAGTTTGAGTCGTTAGTCAAAAAGTCAGGTTATGACAGACGCGGCCAAAGCAGAAAAAACAGGGGAAACACCTCCAGAGAGGCCCCTGCGGCTACTGACTATCAAGTTATTTTTCGTGCAAATTTAGTGCATTCGGGTCGGACTATCGCAAAACCGGGTTCTGGCCGGCCATACCTTATCCTGTGGATAACACGTTTTGGGTGTAATGCCTTACTTTTGCGAATCAATTTTAGGCCCAACAGCCGCCGTTCATGTTTATAACCGACAAATTGTCACAGTCTTCACTCTTTGTCCGCCAGCTCTGCACCTCGCTGGTTTGTTTAGCGTTGCTGACCCTGGGAAGTGCAACTGCGCAGCAAAAAAGCCAGTCTCGGGTTGACCAGTTATCTGATGAACAGGTACAGGAATTCTACCGCCGGGCGCAGGCCAGCGGGCTGAACGAGTTCCAGATCGAACAGGCCGCCATGTCGCAGGGTTACACCCTTGATGATATTGCCAAAATGCGCAAACGCATCACGGCCATTCGCTCTCAGGCTTCCCGACCCGGCAGCCAGACGGGGTCATCAGGCCCATCGAACACGGGTACGACCATGAGCCGCACCCTGCCCGATGATCTGTCGCAACGCGCCGATTCTCTACGCCCGCTGCGCCGGCAGGATACAAGTCGTGCTCTGCGCGTATTCGGGGCGTCGCTGTTTGAAAATGCATCGCTTTCGTTCGAACCTAACCTGCGCATTGCCACCCCGCGTAATTATGTGGTTGGTCCCGACGATGAAATCAGCATTGACGTGTCGGGGGCGGCTTCCGATAATTTTCAGCTCAAGGTATCGCCCGATGGAACGGTTAAGGTGCCCAACGTACAACCGATCTATGTGGCCGGTTTGACAATCGAGCAGGCTGAACAACGTATCATTGCCCGGTTGCGTAAGGCTGGCTATCAGGGGCTGGGTGTGCCGGGCAGCGGCACTACCGCCAATGTGGCACTGACAAACATTCGTAGTATCCGGGTCACACTCGTTGGCGAAGTGGTACGGCCTGGTACGTACACGATCTCGTCGCTCGGGTCTGCCTTCAACGCGCTCTATCTGGCGGGCGGTCCAAACCCCGAAACAGGCTCGTTCCGCAAAATCAGCGTCATACGCGGCAACCGGGTTGTTCGCACCATCGACCTCTACGATTTTATTCTCCGTGCCGATCAGCGCGATAACATACGATTGCAGGATCAGGATGTGATTCGGGTGGCCGATTACGAAACGCGGGTAACCGTTGTGGGCGAGGTACGTCGACCCGCCATTTTCGAAGTCCTGCCGGGCGAGACACTGAAAACGGTTCTGGGCTTTGCCGGTGGTTTTTCGGACGAAGCGTATCGGGCCTCACTGACACTTCGGCGCAATACGGCCCGCGAGCGGCAGATTATTACAATCAACGAAAACCAGCTGGCGAGCTTTGTACCGCAACGTGGTGATCGGTATACTATAGGTCAGATTCTAAATCGGTATGAAAATCGGATTCAGGTGGCCGGCGCCGTCATGCGCCCCGGCGACTACTCGCTGGAGCCCGGTCTGGAAACCGTGAAGCAGTTGATTGCCCGGGCCGAAGGGTTGCGGAAAGACGCCTTTACCAACCGGGCGGTCATCATTCGCGAACGGTCGGACATGGATAAGGAAACGGTCTCCTTCGATCTGGGTAAACTGATGCGGGGCGAAATCGCCGATATTCCGCTGATGCGGCAGGACAGTCTTACTGTACTGTCGATTCGGGATCTTCGGGAGCGTTACTATGTGACCATCGAAGGAGCCGTCAACCGACCTGATACGATTGATTACGTATCGAATATGGGGGTGGCCGATCTGATCGCACTGGCGGGCGGCTTTCAGGAGGGCGCGAAGCCAGACCTGATCGAAGTGGCCCGGCGTATCCGAAGTGACTCAGCTGGTATTCGGACCACGTTGCTGGAGAACTACCGCTTTTCAATTGATCCGGCATTGCAGGTAAAACCAATCGACTCGGCATCGGCACGGTTTAAGCTACAGCCGTTCGATATCATCTACGTACGTACCTCGGCTAACTACGAACCCCAGCGGCAGGTACACGTAACCGGCGAAATCATGCAGCCAGGCAACTACGCGATCGTCAGCCGGCAGGAGCGCATTACCGACCTGATCCGTCGGGCGGGCGGCCTGCGCCCTGAAGCGTACCTGCCCGGCGCACAGTATCGGCGAAACGGCGCGATCATTGGCAATAACCTGCAGGCGATCCTGGCCGACTCCAATGCCCAGGAAAATCTGCTCCTGAACAACGGCGATACGCTGTTTATACCCCGCCAATCCGAAGTGGTAGCGATTCAGGGGGCTGTGCTGAATCCATCGTCGGTGAGCTACAAGGACGAATACAGTTTTAAGGATTATCTGTCGCAGGCAGGCGGTTACACCGATAACGCACGAAAGTCAAAAGCGTACGTAGTATATCCTAACGGCCGCAAAGACCGAACCCGCCACTTTATCTGGATTCCGATGCGGCCGAAAGTCGAGCCTGGCTCGACCGTCGTTGTTCCTTTCCGACCGCTGGACAACACCCGCCTGAGCCCAGTCGAACGCATTGGTATTCTGTCGCTGATTGGTACACTGGCGGCAACGGCCACGTCGATCATCGTGAACCTAAGGAAATAAGTATGCCTACATTACAGGATACATCGATGAAAGACCAGTACGAATCGCACGAAATCGAGATTCGGCTGAGCGATATCATTCAATTTCTTCGTATCAGTCGCCGTCGGGCACTGATTGGGGCGCTCCTCGGGCTGGGGCTGGGTATTGCCTACGCGTTTTCAAAGCCGAATCTGTACACGTCGGAAGTGACGGTGATGCCTGAAATTGCAGCCAAGTCGGGTGGGAGTCTGAGTGGACTTGGGTCAATAGCCGGATTGGCTGGTATCAGTCTGGACAATGTAAGTGGTACAGACGCCGTGCGGCCCGATCTGTATCCACGGGTATTACAGAGTGTGCCTTTTGCGCTCGACCTGCTAAAACGACCCGTGTATGTAAAGAAGACCAAAGCTACCGTCTCACTGCGGCAATTCATGGAAGCAAATGCATCGGGGGGGCTACTCAAATCATTCTCGGGTTTGTTTTCGGGAGGTAGTAATGGTCAAGACATATCTGATCCGGCCAATTTTAGCAAAGCCATTCAGCTCACAAAAGAAGACAGCGAGCTCGTAAAAAAACTCACAACCGATGTTAGTGGGGTTTATGATAAAAAAACCGGCGTGCTAACCATAACGGTTACACAGGAAGATCCGGTGGTAGCGGCAACGGTTGCCCGACTGTCGCTGGAGTACCTGACAAACTACGTGACAGCCTATCGTACCGAGAAAGCACGGGGTCAGGTGGCTTTTCTAAATCGACAGGTTGGCGAGGCAAAAAAGCGGTATCAGGCTGCCGAGCTTGCTTTGTCGGCATACCGCGACCAAAATCGCAGTTTGTATCTCAATACGGCTAAAATAGATGAACAGCGGCTACAGGCCGATTACCTGCTGACGCAGTCGGTATACAACGATCTGTCGAAACAGCTTGAACAGTCCCGAATCAAAGTCCAGGAAGAAACGCCTGTGTTCAAAGTGCTTGAGCCGGCAACCATACCGTTGTTGAAAAGCGGCCCGAAACGGACTGTTATGATGCTGGTCGGCCTTGTTCTGGGCGCGCTGGCCGGCGTGTCTGTTTCACTGATTTACTACCTGCGGAGCCGTAAGCTTCGGGCAACACTATGAAGAAGGCATTGATTTGTGGCGTATCGGGCCAAGACGGTGCGTATCTGGCCAAACTGCTGGTCGACAAAGGCTACGAAGTGTATGGGGGGTCACGCGATGCCCAGATGGCCTCGTTTGGTAACCTGCGCCGGCTCGACATTCAGGATTCCGTGATTAAGGTATCACTGAACATAACTGATTTCCGGAGCACATTACAGACAATTCTGCGGGTTCAGCCCGACGAAATCTATAATCTGGCCGGGCAAAGTTCAGTTGGTTTGTCATTTGAACAGCCGGTCGAAACGCTCGAGAGCATTAGCGGAGGTACCCTGAATCTGCTCGAGGCCATTCGGTTCAGCGAACAACCCATCCGGTTCTACAACGCCGGTTCGAGCGAATGCTTTGGCGATACAGGCAGCGCAGCCGCTAATGAAGATACACCCTTTCGTCCGCGTAGCCCGTATGGTGTTGCCAAAGCTGCTGCGTTCTGGCAGGTAGCTAACTACCGTGAAGCATACAGTATACAGGCGAGTACGGGCATTCTGTTCAACCACGAATCGCCGTTGCGTCCCGAACGGTTTGTTACTCAGAAAATTGTAGCCACGGCCATTCGGATCGCCAGTGGCAGCAACGAAATGCTCACGCTGGGTAATATCGATATTGCCCGCGACTGGGGCTGGGCTCCCGACTATGTAGAGGCTATGTGGCTGATGCTGCAGCAGGACAAGCCCGAAGATTTTGTCATTGCTACCGGACATACCAGCAAGCTAAGCGACTTCATACAAGCTGTATTTAGTGCTGTTGGCTTAAACTGGACCGACCACGTCCGGACCGATCCATCGTTTTTCAGACCCACCGATATTGCTGAAGGTCATGCTGATCCGTCGAAAGCCAGGACCATACTAGGCTGGTCGGCTGCGCATAAAATGGAAGACGTCGCCAGGCTAATGGTTGATGAGAGACGGAAGTGGACAAATACGTGATCGCATGAGAAATAGGTATCTAGGTAGTTTGCGGACACGTTTTATCAACCTACACCCCCGAACAAAAAAAGCCCAAACCAATATTTTATTGAGTCTGCTCCTGAAGGGTGGGGGAATGGCTATATCGCTTATACTGGTTCCGCTGACAATAGATTACCTATCTAAGGAGACGTATGGTACCTGGCTGACAATCAGCTCGATCGTAACCATGCTGACTTTTTTCGATATTGGTATCGGCAATGGACTGCGCAATAAACTGGCTGAGGCTGTCTCGAGAGACGATAAAGTTCTCGCCCGATCGTATGTGACCACAGCTTATGTAGCCTTTGGCTGGCTACAGGCCGCATTTATTGTCCTGTTTATACTGGGTATCCAGTTTGTGCCGTGGCAACGTATTCTGAATACGACAATCGACAGTGAAAATTTACAGCGGGTGGTCTTGATTGCTATGGTATCGATATCGGCAAAATTGGTGCTGGATATCCTATCCTATGTCCTTTTCGCGCTTCAACGTTCAGGATTAGTTAGTTTGATAAACTTCGTCTCGAACAGTCTGATTCTGGCAGGAACCTATACGCTGACGAAACTGACGCAAACCGATATGTCGCTTCTGGCCATCGTTACGTTTATCAGCCCCATAGTGGTGCTGCTGGTGGCGAGTGTTGTGCTCTATATAGGACCCTTACAGGAATACAGGCCCGCTCTGGCTCTTTATAACAAACAATATATCCGCGATCTGCTGTCATTGGGCTATAAGTTCTTTGTCATTCAGATGGCCGTTATTGTACTGTTTTATACTGATAACCTGGTCATAACGCAGCTGTTTGGGCCTGGCGAAGTAACGACTTACAATGTTGCGTTTCGTTATTTCAACGCCATCAATACCATTTTTATCATTGCTATCACCCCTTACTGGTCAGCGTTTACCGAAGCCTTTGTGAAGAATGACCGGAGCTGGATGAACAGGACGTATAGGCATTTGCAGAAACTTTGGCTTGGGCTGGTTATATTGGTGGTTGTGATGATCCTGGTGGCTGACGTCGTATATGCGTTCTGGGTTAGCGATCGCGTGGTGGTACCTAAGTTACTGAGTGTAACGACAGGCCTGTTTGTGGTAATCAGTTGCTGGAATAATGTGACGGTAGCTGTTGTAAATGGGGTAGGGAAGGTGCGGTTGCAGTTATATTACTCGCTGGCATCGGCCGCTCTTAATATTCCTTTAGCTATATTATTTGGTAAATACCTACAGTTGGGTAGTGCAGGGGTTATGTTGGCGACTAGTCTGTCGCTGTCGATTGGTTCAGTAGTAGGTGGGTTACAGGCGAAGAAAATTCTTAATGGAACAGCATACGGATTATGGAACAAATAAATCCACCGCAACAGAAGCAATGTACCATTTGCTCAGCAACTGCCCGCCCTTACTGCCAAGCAAAAGTGCTCGGTAAATACGACGTTCAGTATTACCGTTGCGAACAGTGTGGGTTCATTTTGACCGAAGATCCATACTGGCTCCCGGAGGCTTATAACTCGGCCATTACAAAACTCGACATTGGGCTGGTCATGCGTAATGAGCTGATGGCGCCACTGGTACAATCGGTTATTAAGTGCTGGTATGACAGGAAAGGAAAGTTTGTAGACTACGGTGGTGGTTATGGTATGTTCACCCGGATGATGCGTGATCGGGGCTTCGACTACTACCGACAGGATATTCACTGCGCCAATTTGTTTGCCGAATCGTTTGATGTAGAAGATACGTCAACGTTCAGGGCCGATCTGGTCACGGCTTTTGAAGTGATGGAGCATTTGATCGATCCGGTCGAAGAGGTGAAGAAGATGCTGGTGTACAGCGATACTATCCTCTTCTCAACTATGGTTCAGCCCACAAACGACGTGAAGCCTGAGACATGGTGGTATTTTACGCCAGAGACAGGACAGCATATTGCCCTGTACAGCCGGGAGTCCTTACGGCAACTGGCTCGAAAGTTTGATCTGAATTATTACTGGAACGAGCAAAATATACACCTGTTTACCCGCAAGCAAATTCCAAACAACCTGTTTAAATTGGTAACGCATCCACGCATCAGCCCAGTGTATAATTTTTTATCGGGAAATACGGGCAGTTTGCTTGATCGTGACTTTGGTTTCATTCAAACTAAAGTCACAGTCTAACCCCATATTTTTTTACGTAGTCAGGGAGAGCATGCGTACCTTTTTCGATTATCAGACATTTTCATTACAGGCGTACGGGGGCATTTCCAGATATTATACGGAACTGATAACTGGTATCAACAAAACGGAAGATAACGAAGCGTATCTGCCATTACTTGTTTCTGACAATATCCACCTGGCGGAGGCTGGTATAGCTCCGGGCCTGTCGCTCAGGCGATATGGTTTTTACAAAAAGGTACAGATCATGTACCGGCTCAACCAGCTTTACACTGTCGCTAAACTGAAGAGTAAAGAATTTGACGTTTTTCACCCTACCTATTACGATCCTTATTTTCTACCTTATCTGCCTAAAAAGCCGTTTGTCGTCACGTTTCTTGACATGATACAGGAAAAGTTTTCCAGTCAGTTTCCTGATCTTGATGACAACGGCGTAACGTTCGCGCGCAAAAAAATCGTTGCAGAGCGGGCAGATCGTATCATTGCCATATCGGAGAGTACCAAAAAGGATATTGTTGAATACCTGCATGTAGACCCAGCCAAGATCGAGGTAATTTATTTAGGAAGTTCGTTTGAGGTTGCCACAAAAGTGCCAGTTGAAGGATCAAAAAAGCCTTACCTGTTATATGTTGGGCGACGGGAGCGTTACAAGAACTTTGCCGGTATGATGGTAGCCATCAGCGCAGTTCTGATTAAGCATGATGTTGAGTTAGTCTGTGCGGGCGGAGGAGCCTTTTCAAAAGAAGAACAGGAGTTCTTAAAAGCGCAAGGGGTTTCTAATCTGGTACGCCAGGAGCCAATCGACGATGAAAAGCTTAAAAAGATGTACCAGCATGCTGTCGGATTCATTTTTCCGTCGCTTTACGAGGGATTTGGTATTCCTGTTCTGGAAGCATTTGCCTGCGGCTGTCCCTGTGTTCTGACGAATCAAAGTTCACTGCCAGAGGTGGCCGGTGATGCGGCTTTGTATGCTGATCCAGCTGTACCGGAATCGATGGCTTTATGTGTAGATCGGCTGATTACGGATCAGGTACTGCGCGAAGAGTTGACGCGCCGAGGATTCGAACGGCTGAAACAGTTTTCGTGGAAAAATACCGTGACACGTACAATCAGCCTGTATCACCAATTGGTTTGACTTAGTGACTTTTTTGCCTGCGTATGACTAAGCCAATACTATCTATAATCACAGTAGTCTTCAATGCCCACACAACAATAGAGCATACACTACGTAGCGTTATAAGTCAGAAGAATGATTCTGTTGAGTATTGGCTTATCGATGGAGGGAGTACGGATGGGACGCTCGACGTGATAAGGCAGTATGCCAGTCAGCTAACAGGCTACATTAGCGAACCTGACAGGGGTATTTACGATGCTATGAATAAAGGCATCGATCGCTGCAATGGTGAGTGGGTTTATTTTCTGGGGGCCGATGACAGGCTCGCCGATGGCGCACTCGAATCAATCATTCCGCATTTGAAGCCCCCTTACCAACTCATTTATGGGAATACCCTGTTCGACAATGGCCATTTGATGAAGTCATCGCTGGGCAGTCGTACACTTGCGCAGAATACCGTGCATCATCAGAGTGCTTTTTATAACCGAGCGCTATTTGAGACATTTCAGTATGATACTACCCTTAAAATAATTTCAGATTATGAACTGAATTTGCGTGTTTATGTATTCAGTGTTCCTGCAGAGTATATACCTATAACGGTTGCTATATGTGCCACGGGTGGTGCCAGTTCTAACCTGAATGAATCGCTAAAAGAAACCAATTTGATTCGCGCGCGCTACATAAAAAACCCCTTTAAAAATAAGCTGATCACCTTAGCGCTAAATCTTTATTACACGCAGAAAAAAATTCGCCATTACCTGTACGGCCATCAGGTCTGATACAGAGATAGCTCCTCGTCAACTTGGCAACTATATCCAACCCTAGCTTTCCTGAAATCAAACAGCAACGTCGACCAATTGCAGGGGCTGTTATCCTCTACAACAGCTCGGTCGATGTGATTGACAATATCAATTCTTATATCGGCCAGGTTGAACGACTTTATGTAATTGATAATTCGGACCAGGAACTGCCCGACCTCGTTAGGCAGTTCCTGAGCGCCAGGAAAAGCATTCGATATATCACCAATGCGGGTAACCTGGGCGTAGCTTATGCGCTGAACAAAGCATGCATAGCAGCCTGTGAAGAAGGTTTTTCGTTTTTGCTGACAATGGATGACGATAGTCTGGCGCCTAAGGGACTGGTCGAAAGGCTATACCAGGCATGGCTTGCTCAGCCCAATCCAGAACGGGTAGGAATCGTCTCAGTGCAACATCAGCGTGAACCCGATCTGGCCTATCTGGCGAAGCCGGTACGGTTTACCATGACATCCGGAAATTTACTGAACCTGCAGGGATATCGGGCAGTTGGGCCTTTTCTAGAATCCCTGTTTATCGATCATGTAGATCATGAGTACGGACTGAGGCTGGCTACTCAGGGGTATCAGGTACTGGAAGTACAGGGCCTTCGGCTAAACCACCGGCTGGGTATGCAGAAGGTGGGAAGAGTCTTGGGTGTAAAAGTTACCTTTGTGTCGCATAACCCTGTAAGACTCTACTATCTGGTGCGAAATGGGCTCTATGTAAGCCGACAATACGTCATTAAACAGACGGCATCGAGTGCGGTTATCCTCTGGTTGAGCCTGAAAGAGGTCATAAAATCGATTCTCCTTGAAGACCAGCGCCCGCAACGAATAGGCTTACTTGCCGAAGCGCTACGAGACGGGTTGCGGGGAAACTTGGGGAAGCGCTAGTCCTCGAGACGCAACTATGGAAATAGACCTCACTACCATACCAGCACTAGTCACATTAGCAATTTGTTTGCTGGTGGGCTACTATTTTCTGTACAGAAAATATATTTACGCTGTCATCGACCCACTTTTCCTTTTCGTGCTGGCAACCAGTTTTGCTAGTGTTCTGGTCATTGAAGTGGTTGTTGAAGAAAAAGATATCTGGCATTTTTTTGCTTGTCAGGCTGCTCTTATTCTGGGCTTCTACGTAGCCTATAAAAAACTTGCTCCTGCTGATGGTTTATCTGGCGACACTGTATACGGCTTTACGGACCAGAAGACGCTCGAATGGACTACGTATGTTTTGCTCAGCATTTACATCGTAGCGAACATTATCGTAGCCTATACAAAAGGGTTTGCGCTTCTTTCGGATGCACCGACTGAATCTAAAGTAGCCAATTTTCAGGGAGGGTTTGGGATTTTCAGAAAAATAAACTGGGGGGTTGGTATTTTTATAAGTTCCTCATTTCTGTTTTTGTATTTGATACAATCAAAAAGCAAATACCTCTATTTTTTGCTGATTGTGGCCGGCTTTACTGCACTCGAAGGGTCCAAAGGGTCTCTACTGCGCATTGTTATAGCGGCAGGTCTCGTATTTTATCATCCCGCTTTCTGGGAAAAAAGACGTCTGTTACAACGACTTAAGATCTATACACCTGTTGCGCTGATAGCGGTATTAGGCGTCGTGTTTACCGTACTTGTCAAAGAAAATGATGGTGCATCAGAAGCGTTCGTTGCATTTATCCGGCGGCTTCTGTACGGTGGCGATGTAGTACTCTATTTCTACACGCCCCAAAATGCCGATTACTTCGCCAATTTTACTAGTCTGGATTATTTTGTCAGACTGATTAACCCGATAACAGGCTTTTTTCGCATTCAGCCCTATCAGGAAGCCCTGGGTAATGTCATGGTCGAGAACATACGTCCGCCCGGTGTAATTGTCGATGTTACGGTAGGTCCAAATACCCCTTTTTACATTGAAGGATTGATTTATTTCGGGTATTGGGGGGGGATCATATACAGTTTTGTGGTAGGCTTGGTCTACGCACTGATGAGGGTATACTATTTTTCGATAGTTAGATCGAATGCCTTCTTCTTCGTCTTTGCAGCCAGTTTTCTTCAGCTGGTAACGGGTATGCTAACCGACGTAAATCTAGCTGTGACGCAAACTTTCGATATGATTTTTTTCTCGTTGCCGGTGTACATTCTGGTTAGTTTATACATAAATCGATCGGTGGGTTTATCCTGGGTAATAAGAAAAGGCAAACGGTCGCCACTACATACATAGCGTTATGATTTCTATTAGTGTTTGTATGGCAACGTACAATGGTGAACTATTCATCGGGCGTCAGCTTAGGTCTATTCTGGAACAGCTTGGCAGCCAGGATGAAGTTATTGTATCGGATGATGGGTCTACCGACAAGACTTTAGCGGTTGTTGGCAGTTTTGCAGACAGCCGGATTCGGATTTTTAAAAATGAGGGCAGAAGAGGACCGGTCGGAAACTTTGAAAATGCGTTGAGACAAGCATCGGGTCAATATATAGTGCTGGCCGATCAGGATGATGAGTGGTTACCGGGAAAATTGACTTCAGTGCAAAAGGCATTGCATACGGCTGATCTGGTACTAACAAACTGTCGGGTGGTCGATCAGCATGGGACGGTCATCTGGCCTTCGTTTTTCGTACATCGGGGTAGTAGGCCGGGCTTCATAAAGAACCTGTTGAAGAACTCATACGTAGGCTGCTGCATGGCATTTCGGCGTGACGTTCTAGCCTATGCACTGCCTTTTCCAGCACACATTCACATGCACGACTGGTGGATTGGCCTGCTGGTTGAAGCTAAAGGAAACGTCGCGTTCCTGACTGAACCAATGATCAACTACGTGCGTCATGGAAACAATGCTTCACCAACCGGTGAGGCTGGCTATGGATTACATAAGCAGATCATCAACAGGTTGCTGCTGATCACAAACCTGATACCAAGGCTACTCACATCGCCCCGCAAATCCTGAAAAATGATCTCTGTTGTAATACCTACATACAATGCAGTTGCTTACCTGCCTGCGCTGATCGATAAGCTTGCTGAACAAACCGTTGCGTATCAACTAATCATCATCGACTCACAATCGACCGACGGCACTCCCGAATGGCTAAAGTCCCGAAAGATTCCGTTTGTCTCGATTCCGACGGCAACATTCAACCACGGCGGAACCCGTAATCTTGGCGTTAGTCTGTGTGAGTATGAAAACGTTGTCATGTTGACTCAGGATGCCCTGCCTACCAGTGAAAAGACACTGCAGGTACTAGTTGATATGATGAATAGCCGACCCGATATTGGTATGGCCTACGGCCGTCAATTACCTTACCCGGGCGCCGATCTGATGAGCATCTATGCACGGTTGACCAATTACCCGTCGCAGAGTGATATCAAATCGATCGACGACATTCCAAGGCTGGGTATTCGAACCTGTCACTGTTCCAACTCATTCGCAGCTTACAAAAAATCGGCGTTGCTGGCAGTAGGGGGCTTTCCTACGGACACTGTGCTGGGTGAAGACGTGGTGGTAGCGGCCCGCCTGATCAAAGCAGGCCGCCCCCTGGCTTACTGCGCCGAAGCGCAGGTTTTGCATTCTCACAACTATACGTTAACCGAAGAGTTCAAGCGCTACTTCGACATTGGTGCCTTCCACCAGCAACAGCGGAATTTACTGAAGGATTTTCAGCGGGCGGAATCAGAAGGATTCCGGTACGTAGTAGACGAGTGGCGTTATTTGGTCAAGCAGGATGCTACGATCATGATTCCGACTCAACTTCTTCGTACCGGAGCCAAATATATCGGCTACCGGCTGGGCCGTATGCACGATCGTTTTTCGGCCAGTACAAAACGCCGGATGAGCATGCATGCCCGGTTCTGGTCGCAACTGCCTACAGCAAAATAGGGTCGTTTACCAAAAAATCGCTCAAGAGTTCCGCTGTACCACTATACGTAACCGACTCGCCGGATCCACTTCCCATTACACGGGGAGTAACAGTGACTGTGCCTATTCGATTGGCAAACGAGATACTGACCAGCACACCGGCAATGTCAAGGTAAGCCGGGTTGGTTGCACTTTTATCCAGTATGATAACCGTCGCCGACGGTGAATCCTGAGTACCAACGTTGTTCTGATTAATTAGTACCTGGGCCTGAAAGGCTAATACAGCACTCCCGCCAGAGCCATAACTCCCGGCCTTTATTACACCGTCGAGCCAGACTCTGTAATAGCCGCCCCGGCCGTTTGGTGAGGCCGTATTGTCAGCTTGTGTAAATTGCACGGCGTTGGCAGCTGTGATTGCCCCGTTGCTGCCCGCTCCGATGAACTGGTTGGAAAGCTGACGCAGGCGTCCACCTTTTTTTTCAAAAGGCTGCAATACGTTAAACGTAACGTTAGCAGATTTTTTGAGCAGGTTAGGCGAAATGATATACTGATTGCTCGGAATATCGTAACAGGTGATCTGGCCATTGATCAGCGATCCAGCGGCCTGCTGATTCGGATCGCTGGCCGGAGCATGATATACGATATACCGATTGTTACGTTCGGCAACTACCGGGAGCGTGACCCGCAGATTGAACCCTTTTGCAATTGAGCCAGACAGATCGACCAATTCCGTTGCAGGCGTTGTTACGTTTGCTGAGACAATATCAAAATCGTTACCTTCAAAACCAGCGTTCAGCACCCGCAACACCCGTGAGTAAGATTCAACGGTAGCGTGTATTTTCAGGTTTGTCGTGTAGTTGACACACAAAATAGCGGTTTCGTTAGTGCCATTTGCCGCCGAAAGTCGTCCTAAGTAACCGTGAAAATTCAGGCTGTTAGTCCCTAGTAAAACCATGGCAGGCTGACGTTTCTCGTAGCCCTGAAGGGAAGTGCCGTTAATACTGGTGACCCCCATAGAGCCGGTTCCGGCAGCCAGTGTCTGAAAGGGACTGGTAACGGTGAAGTTGGTACCCGTAGCGCCAAGGCTGGCCGCGTAACTCATGATAAGTGGCGTATTGGCCCGGATCGTGCATTCGTGGATATAGAACTCTTCACTCCGTACGTTGAGCAGCCCAATTGATCCAAAACCGCCATTGGCAGCGGGCTGGTCAATCATCTCGAAATAACACTTACGGATGCCACAGTTGAGCCCCCCATTGCTGGTCAGTGCGAACAGCACGCCAATTGTAGAGCGGTTTCCCCGGTCTGAGGTGACGAATGTAAAGTTTTCGCAGCCAGAAAGCGAGGAGCCACTAAAGTCAAACATTACACCACCTGTGTTGCCGATGATAATAGTGTTCAGGTACGGTCCACCATCGCCTGCCATCCATAAGCCGTTGGTGTTGGTGAGGTTGATTGGACCGGCGATGTAATAGTAACCAGCAGGAAAAAAAATGGTAACGCGATATTTCGCGCTTGTTCCACCCGAAATGCTCAGGTTTTTAGCGTAGTCTACGGCGCGTTGGATAGCAGCCCGATCGTCGGTGAATCCATCGCCAACTGCGCCAAACTGAGCATCTTTTACGTTAATCATAGTACTTTATACGGGGGAAATAAGTGAGGGATTACTGACTTGTGAAACGATATTGAAACCGGCGGTCTGGAGCACTGTCTCCGTTCAGGAAAAATTCGGTTATGCTGTTTAGATGCTGAATATTATCTGCCCAGTGGAAATCTATATGTACACCCTTTCCCGATTTTCTGACCAGTGTGAGTGGAACACTCAGTTCCAGTTCGTTACCCGTGTAGCGGAGTTGAGCTGTACCTGCACTGACCCACTTGGAGCCACTCCACCGGGTTATTACAGACTGATTACCTTTCACGGTGTAATTAACGAGAATATCATAGCCATTCCAGCCCGTTCTGTCAGATTGGTCGGTATCGATAAACAAAAGCATCCAGTTTTTCCCTCTTGACGGGGTTAGTGGCTGGGCTGTCTTGGCATAGAAATATACGTTTCTACTGTCGTAAGTCACTTTAGCATCAACTATGTCATTTCTTCCTGTGTTATTGATATAATTCATTTTGCTGTCGGCCCGGGGCCAGTTACGATGCATGACATCGCCGGCCGGGTCGCTGAATTTAGGCTTTACCGGCGACCATTCCTCAAATTTTCCATCTATGGCAATGGTTCTGGCAGAGGTAGCGACCTCAGTCGCGGGTAGTCCTTTGAAACGCCGTACGTTGGCAACCAGCTGGTAATAGTAGTTGTCAGTATAACCTCCTTTCATGGGGTCAATATCCCGGTTGAACTCTTGGTTATACAAGTCGATAAAATACGTTTGCCCTACTTTCAATGGTTTACCCATGTAGTTGTAGGCTTTGGTGCGGGCAGACGGATCGGGACGGTTTACATACCGTTGAGCAGTCCACTCATTCCAGCCGGCAACAAAAACAACAGCTGGGTCTACACTAAGGGCGCGTTTCCACTGCTCGGCAAAATATACGCCTTGCTGTGTCTGCGAAGTAGTACCCTGCCTATTGAGCGCCAATGAACGACCAGGTCGGTAACTTTTACCAATACTGTTATCGAATGGATGGCTGGCTACAGCCACCGGGATCTCTTCCGGAACCGCCGGATTCTTGTCCCATCCGTAGTGCTGGGGGGTACGATCGAGCCACTGCCAGTGGTGAGGCTCATTCTGAGTGTTGGTCCAGGCCCAGCTGTATCGCCATGTAAAAAAGTCGCGGATGGCCGGGTTCGTCATTTCTGCTTCTTTACCCAGCATAAGCGGTTTGCCCTGCCAGCGAAACCACAAGTCACTGTATAGGTTTTGAGCGTAGAACTGCTCATACAGTGTTGTAACGGTCTGTGGGCTTTTAGTGTAGGTGACGAAGCAGATGTAGGGAGTAGGTATACCTTTCTGGCGCATATCGCTCGAAATTGAGCAGAGCTTCTTTACTGTGCTCAGGTAGGTATCGCCGTTAGTAACATCCAGGAAAAGGATATCGATGCCGGCCAGCGTTAACATCTGCAGGTTTCGCCGGATCACCCATGGGTCGTCGGCTTTGAAGTAGCCTACTTCCGGCTCGCCCCACCAGTGCCAGGCTGTTTCCGGACCGTACCTGGGGTTTGTTGGGTTAGCCCGCGTCAGGGCTGATATATCATATACCCCTTTGTCGTTATATTGACCGTGAGTCAGAAAATAAAAGATACCCACGTACCGGTTGCGTTTAAATTTACCCGTAGCAGGATAAGTGGGCAGGGGACGACCGGCGCCATCGGTAGCTACCCAGCCGGCACTGATGGGGGGCACAATTGGAGACCCCGTTTCTGCCTGCACGAACGCCTTGGCGGGTCGCGACGAGTCAGGCATTGGAAAGACCAGTGGCAGAAGCAGGCCACTGGCTAACATACTTACGATGATTAGCCTCATTCTGTGCCGAAATGGGTTGTGTCATGAGTAAGTTAATCCGGCGGCTTTATGTTTTAGCGTATTTTTAGGAACCGGTCGTTTTTGAGTTTCCAGAAAGACCGTTGCATGGTGTATCTGGTTTGTGGGGCGGGGGCGCTTATTGTCGTTCGCCAGCCATATAGATTTCATGGGAATAGTTTCTGTACGTTGGCACGAACAATGCACACTGCCAGTATAAATTTAATTTTCGAATCGGCACTTTTACGATACTTTTGAGACCAAATAGATGATTATGAATCGACTACTATCGGCACTGACAGTTAGCCTTGTTTGTTCCTACGCAACCGCTCAAACCAACTACGTGTCCACAGCACCTGCTTCGGCTTCTCCCGGCGCCGATAATACGCTGGTTGGCGTTGGTGCCGGAAATCTCAATATGAGTGGGGCCAGTAACCTGTTCATTGGTCGTGGTACAGGCACACAGAATATGGCTGGCACCCAAAACGTGTTTTTAGGTGCTTCGGCTGGCAATCAAAATTCGTCTGGTCAGGGAAACTCATTTGTGGGGTTCAGTGCTGGTTTCAGCAATAACCAGGGTAATAACAACACCTTTCTGGGTAATACAGCGGGATACACCAACACGGCTGGGTACAATAACGTTTTCACCGGTTACCGGTCGGGCTATTTCAATGCACAGGGTAATAACAATGCATTTTTTGGCAGCGGATCTGGCTATTCGAATGCACAGGGTAGTGATAACACATTTCTGGGGTCTGACGCTGGCAGCGGCAATACAACTGGTAGCGGCAACACTTTTGTAGGTTCACTTTCCGGCGCATCAAATGCCGGATCCACGCAAAACACCTATGTAGGGGCCAATACAGGTCTGAACAACACAGGCAGCTCTAACACTTTTATTGGCTATGACGCAGGACGTAATAACCAGTCGGGTAGCTTCAACGTGTTTGTCGGACTATCGGCGGGGTTAAATAACACGACTGGTTTGGGTAACCTTTTTCTGGGTCAGCAAGCTGGTATAAACAACAGAACTGGTAGCTATAACCTTTTCATGGGTAATAGTGCAGGTAGCGCAACAACGGGGGGGGACGGAAATACGGCCATTGGTGATGGAGCCGGTCTGCACAATACAACAGGGCAGCGTAATACCAATATTGGTCGTTATGCTGGTCTGAACAACCAGACTGGATCTGACAACGTCTTCATTGGGTACGGTGCGAAAGCAGGTAATGCAAACCCAACCAACGTAACCAATGCTGTTGCTCTGGGGGCCAATGCAATTGTCAATGCCAGCAATAGCATTGTGTTGGGTGCAGGCGCCAATGTTGGTATTGGTACATCGGCACCTGCCAACAAACTGGAAGTGGTTAGCAACACGGCCAACACATCGGGCCTGCGTCTGACGAATCTGAAATCGAGCAGCCCGGTTACGATCACAGCTACCAAGTACCTGACCGTCGATGCCAATGGCGATGTGGTGCTGGGTAGTGCCAGTGGTTCGGGACGCGTGGGTGTCGACGAAACGGCTGGCATGTGGTCAGTTAATGGCGATAACATTGCCAATACCAATAGCGGTGGCGTTGTGATTGGCCCGGGGGTAAGCAAAACGCCGGCTGGCTATCGACTGTTTGTAGCCGATGGTATCCTGACAGAAAAAGTGAAAGTAGCCGTCAAAAGCACCAACGACTGGTCGGACCGTGTGTTTGAAGCCGGTTATCACCTGCGTAAACTGGCCGAAGTTGAAACGTTTATCAATCGTGAGAAACACCTGCCGGGTGTGCCATCAGCCCAGGAAGTTGTCAATGAAGGCGTCGACGTGGGCCAGATGCAGGCTAAACTGCTGGAAAAGGTAGAGGAGCTAACGCTCTACGTTATCGATCTCAAAAAAGAGAACGAGCTGTTGAAAAAGAAAAGCCGCGCGCTTGAGCAACGCGTAAACCGGATCAAAACGGCAAAACGTAATTAATATGCGCGGAATCATCTTAGTAGTGGCCTGCCTGTCGGCGTGGGCCGCCCACGCCCAGTCACCGCGTCAGTCGGTTCGGATTCAAATCAGCTACGAGCAGGGTACCCGGCATCTGGAACAGGCTGTAGCCTTTATCGAAGCGGTGAACACCATCCAGGCCTCAACTGCGGTCGACTATCAGGCTGGTCGCTCCGTATCCTTGCTGCCTGGCTTCGAAGCGCAGACAGGTAGTACCTTCTCGGCCTTTATAAAACCGGTTGCCGCCGAGAATGAAACACCGCTTCAACTGGCTGCCTACCCGAACCCATTCGAGCAGACAACCCTGATTGAGTACTATCTGCCGGCCGATGGCAAAGTAAATCTCTGGATTATGGACGCACAGGGTAAACCTATTCGTCAACTGGTGGACGCACAGGACCAGAAAGCCGGTAAGTATCAGATCGAGTGGAAAGCCGAGTCTGTTTCTGCGGGGATTTATGTGCCCGTTCTGGAGTCGAATCAGCAACGAACCAGCAGTCGTCTTGTCAAGAAATAAGTTAGTTTCCTTAATAAAAAACGCTCCCTGCAAACACAGGGAGCGTTTTTTGTGGAACAGAACTTAATTTATAGGTAAACGTGGTCAATAGATCTTTGGTCGCATTGCGGTGGCCGCTTATATAAACCGCTGGATAAGTTAAAGGGTAAAGTTGGATTTAAGTTGTAATTTGCAATGAATAACAGCCGTACCGTAGGATAATTTAAAGATAAAACAGGGTGATGTGAATCGACATGCGTCTCTCTTTCGCTGTTTTTCTCCTGGCCTGATCATTCTGTACGCTTAATGAGTTAATCATGAGGCATCGCTATTCCATACTCTTCTTTCCACTCCACATCATCGTCGACTTTTTAAGTCTGAATGCTGCTTTCGTGGGTGCCTACTGGATTAAATTCGGCGTGGTTGAGCCGGTGACCCGTTTCCCGTACGATTCACTCTGGATTGCTTTTAATCTGATCTGGCTTATCGAGATCATTGTTGCCAAACCATACATTTTTCCAAGGCAGCTGTTTAAACTCGACCATCTCTTACGCAAACTGCTTGTTCTTACTGCCGTTCATACGGCTATCGTAGCCGTCTTCTGGATCGCTGTCAAAGGCTACTATTACTCCAGGGAACAGCTGCTGATTACGTACGTTCTGTTTATCATTATGGCCTCCCTGTTTCGGATTGGGGGGCTACTGTTTTTGCGGGAATATCGCGCGCGAGGGTATAATAACCGACGTTATGCGGTCGTTGGGTATGGGAAACTGGCCACAACCATTCGTAGTTTTTACGATGCCCATCCCGAAATGGGTTTTCAGTTCTGTGGCTATTTCGACGAACCCAACCCGGAAAATCGGGGGCAGTTGCTGGGTTCGTATGACGACCTGCCGTATCACATACAGAAAAGCGAAATCGACTGCGTATATTGCTGTATGCCCTACATCGATAACGAGCGGCTACGCAGTATCGTCGATGTAGCCGAAACCGCCAATTACCAGGTTAAACTGCTCATCGACTTCCGGGGTTTTCTGGCGCGGGGCGCGTCGGTTGAGTATCACGATTTTCTGCCGGTACTTAACGTATCCTCGCAGATGCTGACCGATTTTCAGGTCAATGTCCTGAAGCGCGGGTTCGATATTATTTTCTCGCTGGTAGCCATCGGGCTTGGATCACCGTTGCTGCTGCTGGTAGGACTCATTACGAAGTGTACCTCGAAAGGGCCCATGCTGTATGCACAGGAACGCATCGGGCAGGATGGTAAGCCGTTTACGATCTACAAGTTTCGGAGTATGTACACCAATGCCGAAGCGGCCGGTCCGTCGCTGTCGGCGGGGGCCCGCGACAACCGGATTACCCCCTGGGGGCGATTTATGCGGCAAACCCGCCTGGATGAACTGCCACAGTTCTTCAATGTGCTGAAGGGCGACATGTCGGTAGTTGGGCCCCGGCCAGAGCGTCAGTTCTTTATCGATCAAATTATCGAAGTGGCGCCAGAGTACAGGAATTTGTTGAAAGTGAAGCCCGGCATTACATCAATCGGGCAGGTTGAGTTCGGATACGCAGCCAGTATTGAGGAGATGGTGCAGCGCTTGAGCTACGATCTGCTTTATACCGAGCGTCGATCCTTCTTCTACGATATGTGGATCATCATGCAAACCGTACGTGTGATGGTGCAGGGACGTGGTAAATAGCTGGCGTTCGTACCGCTGTCGTGTCCGGCACTCGCTATAGGCAACGTTATGCGATTTTCTACATGTGTCGTCTGGACAGGACTCCTGTTCGCCATCACGCAGTTTGTCTCCTTTGGCCAGCCCGCTGCCCGCCAGACCCAGTACGCGGCCGAAACGGGCGTACTGGCCGCTTCTGACCAGACACCGTTCTGGTTACGCGCCAATCAGTACGGGATCGTTCCACTTCAGCCCTCATCGCTCCGACTATCGGGAGGAATCTGGTCTGACTACCGCCCTACTGATACGACCGTCAGTCGCCGGAAAACCGATTGGGGCTATGGCCTCAACGTTGTTGCCAATGCCGGCACAAATTCTCAGTTTCTTATTCCGGAAGCGTACGTAAAGGGCCGTCTGGGTGTCTTTGAACTCTACGTTGGCCGTCGGCGCGAACTGGTCGGTCTGGTAGATACAACGTTGACCATGGGAGCCTACGCCTGGTCAGGGAATGCATTGCCCATACCCAAGGTGCAGATTGGGTTACCGACGTTTACACCCATTGGCTTCACAAAAGGGTTTGTATCCGTTCTGAGCACCTATTCGCACGGCTGGTTTGAGAACCGCGATCGGTATGTAAAGGGCTCTTATCTGCATCAGTTTCAATTCTACGCCCGGTTGGGTAAGGCAGACGCCCGGGTTCGGGTTTATGGTGGCTTTAACCACCAGGTCATCTGGGCCGGGCAGGCAGGTCCCAATGTGTTATCGCCCCTGGTATCGGTAGATGGAAAGCTGCCCTCGGCCATTCGGTACTACCCGGCCGTGGTCATTGGCGAACGGGGATTATTTGATGCCGATGACAGGAATGTAACCTCGTTTGAAGACAATCGGATCGGCAATCATCTGGGTTCGGTCGACTTTGCGGCCGATGTGAACCTGGGCAACTGGAACGCATTCATCTACCGGCAGTTTCCCTACGACGATGGGTCGCTCTTCTACCTGACCAATATTCAGGACGGACTCAATGGATTGCGGCTCAAGAACAGAAGCCAGCCATCGGGGTCGTTGTTTTCGGTACGGCAGGTAACGCTCGAATACCTGTTTACGGGAAGTCAGGGCGGGCCTGAATTTGTGATCGAAGACCCCAAACGGCGGGGCCGCGACGACTATTTCAACCACGCGCAGTTTATCGATGGCTGGACGTATTTTGGCCGTTCATTGGGAAATCCGTTTCTGACGCCGGCCAATGAAGTACAGTCCGACTTAAAAACCCGTGATTTCGGTATTGTGAATAACCGCGTGAGCGCAGTTCATCTGGCCATACGGGCGCTTGTCTACAACAAACTCGATCTGACAGCCCGGCTGTCGTATAGCGTAAACGCCGGAAC
Organism: Spirosoma luteolum; assembly: GCF_054778875.1. Classification (NCBI taxonomy): domain Bacteria; kingdom Pseudomonadati; phylum Bacteroidota; class Cytophagia; order Cytophagales; family Cytophagaceae; genus Spirosoma; species Spirosoma luteolum. Next base: position 97,900 of record NZ_BAAGZE010000023.1, on the reverse strand, counting down.
ATATCCCATGCCTTATCTGGCGATGCCCCGGCAAGTATCGGGTATGCTTACAGCAGCGCTACCCGTCGGGCTGTTTGGCGGAACCGTGCTGAGTGGGTCACTGGCCGTTGATGCGGGCTCACTGTTGCCCAAAAGTGTAGGTGGCTACGTGAGCCTTCGCAAAAGCGGGGTGTTAAGGGGTAAAGGTACTGATACTAAAGCGGCTGGCCGTTTGTCGACGCAGTAACCAGTGGTCATATAGCAAGACCGCTGGTTCGAAATAAAGAAATGTTGCCGGCCGATATGCGCTGGAAAAGAACCGGCCGTTCTAATTTTACAAAAACAGTCGATTAATTGTGAGTGTAGGCATGGTGCAGGTGCGTTGGAGCGGAAAGTGGATTACCGGGTTAGTACTGCTGATGTTGGTTGGGGCGTGTAAATCGGATACGCAGCGCCAGTTGACAAAATCAGCCAATGCGTTGCGGAGTTGCGCCGACGAACAGAAATTAAGTCCTGCCGAACAGCAGCGCATCAGGCAGCAGATTGGAGCCGATACCAAGACCGACAAAATTGCCGATATCATTCGCCAGAAGGTACGGGAAGGGTTCAACGGCAACGTCCTGATTGCGCAGAAAGGGCTCGTGCTCTATAAAAACTGCTTTGGCCTCGGCCACTTCGAGCGCGGTCAGCGCGATACGCTGGTCGAAGATTCAAAATTTCAGCTGGCATCGCTCTCCAAAACCTTTACGGCAGTCGGTACGCTTAAGCTGATCGAATTGGGGAAACTGAGTCTCGACGATTCGATTCAGAAGTTCTATCCTGATTTTCCGTACCACGGAATCAGCGTCCGGGAGTTGTTGAGCCACCGGAGCGGCCTGCCCAATTACGCCTACGCGTTTGATGACAGCATGAAGGTAAACTTCTACAAGCGGGAGAAGCCGTACCCCACCAATGCGACCATCATGCACTGGTTTGCAACCGTAAAACCAACTCCGCAGCGGTATAATATTCCGGGGCGGGGATTCAGCTACAGCAACACCAATTACATGGTGCTGGCGTCGATCATCGAGAAGGTGACAAAGCAAAGCTTTGAATCGTATATCAACAAAACCATTTTCGAGCCGCTGGGGATGCACGATACCTTCGTAGCGACGACCCGAAACGAAGCTTTCAACAAGCATAAAACGGCCGGCTATCAGTGGAATCGACGCATCCCGAAAGATTACTATGATGATGTAGTCGGTGATAAAGGGGTGTACTCGACCATCGGTGACCTGTTTCGGTGGTATCGGGCGCTCAACGGCAATTGCATTCTGCAGAAAAAGACGCTGGCTGAGGCCTTTATTCCACGCAGCTTCGAGAAGAAAAGCACCAAAAACTATGGATACGGTTTCCGGATGATGCTCGATAGCAATAATCAGCCTGAATACATTTACCATTCTGGCTGGTGGAAAGGCTACAACACCATGTTCTGGTTTAGCCCGAAAGATGAGTATGTGATCATTATGCTAGGCAACAAATACAACAAAACGGTCTACCGGGTGAAGGAACTGATCGAGGTCTTGCACGGGGGCGCCCCAGACGCCAAATCGGATCAGGATGCCGAAGTTGAAATATGAGTAGAGCCGGCCCCATGGCCGGCTTTTTTGATTCCGCACCTGCTGCTGCTCACGTCTCTACTCACCCCGATGCGTACCCTGCTTTACACCCTTACACTTGCTGCTGTGTTGTCGACTGCTTCTGCTCAGGAGGTTATCAAACTCTGGCCCGATGGGCAGATCCCAAATGCGATTGCCGGTGTTCCGGATGCCGAGAAAGCAGAAAAAGGAAGCGATGGTATCGACCGCATCAGCGACGTCTCGATACCCACCCTGACGGTTTATCGGCCCACGGGCAAGGCCAGTGGGGCTGCGGTAATGGTGTGTCCGGGGGGAGGCTATGGCATTCTGGCATCGGGCCACGAAGGGGTAGACATTGCCCGCTGGCTAAACGGGATGGGCGTAACGGCCTTCGTCCTGAAATACCGGCTTCCCAGCGATAAGCGGATGATCAACCAGCACGAGGTGCCGCTCATGGATGCCATGCAGGGTATGACCCTCATACGGCAGCGGGCCAGCCAGTACAAGCTCGACCCCGCCAAGATTGGTGTGATGGGCTTTTCGGCCGGCGGGCACCTGGCGTCGACGCTGGCCACGCACTACAATAAAGGCCCCCGTGCCAGCGAACAGGCCCGCCCCGATTTCGCTATCCTGATTTATCCGGTTATCACCTTTGGCGCCAATACGCACCCCGGTTCTAAAAATAATCTGTTGGGCAAACTCAATACATCCCCCGAACTAGTTGCCTACTATTCCAACGAACTGCAGGTGTCTGAGAAAACACCCCCCAGTTTTCTGGTGCATGCCGAAGATGATAAAGCTGTACCGGTGCAGAACAGCATCGATTACTACCTGGCCTGCCTGAAACACAAAGTACCCACTGAGATGCACCTGTATCCGGCCGGTGGACATGGCTTTGGCCTTCGCACGGCAAAATACGGTTCGCTGACTACCTGGCCAGCCAGTTGCAAAGCCTGGCTGACCGCTCTTGGCGCCGTCGACAGCAATTAATCAGACAGACCAGAAATATGTTTGTCACCAGGCCCTACGCCTGAGCATCATCTCAGGATAGGGCTTTTTTGTGGGTGCTAAACTATTTTATATCATAACATTTTGATTGTCAATGCATTGCTATAATGCTCTGAAAATAAATTTCCTTATTTATAAATAGTCTAATTAAGTTTGAGTCGAAAGTTCGGGGTAATACCTGATTCGGTCTACAGTGACTACCTGATTTACAACGATGAATTGACGCTCATGAAACAGTTATGCCTTCTCTTTTGGGCCATTTTATGTCCACTTATTCTGTCGGCTCAGTCTGATACGGGGACCATCACGGGTCTGGTCCAGCTGCCCGATGGCACACCTGCGACATCCACGCATGTCTGGATACGTGGTACGCAAGCAGGCGCTGTAACAGACGCCGAAGGGCGTTACACGATTGGACAGGTGCCGGCCGGTGAGCGCGTACTCGTGGCGAGTCGGATAGGATCGGGACGGGTTCGGCAATCCATGCTGGTGGTGGCCGGCCAAACCATAACGATACCCGCTGTGACCCTGACCGAGTCGGCCGAGACACTCGACGAAGTAACTGTGGCCGGTAAGCCAAGCTACAAGACTGATGTCGTTTCCGGCTCGCTCCGGCTAAAAACACCCCTACTCGAACTGCCTCAGAATGTACAGGTAATCAGTCGGCAATTGCTGGCCGATCAGCAGGTGTTCGATATGCTGGAGGGTGTTTCACGCAATGTGAGTGGTGTAACGAAACAGGAGCATTGGGATAATTACGCCCGGCTCAACATGCGGGGTTCCCGGATTGCTCCTTTCCGCAACGGCATGAATGTACAGTCGACATGGGGGCCGCTGGCCGAAGATATGTCGATGGTCGACCGGATTGAGTTTGTGAAAGGCCCGGCTGGCTTCATGATGGCCAACGGGGAGCCAAGCGGGTTCTATAATATTGTTACTAAAAAGCCCACTGGTGTTAACCGGGGAGAGGTGACACTGACAACGGGTAGCTTCGATACCTACCGGGCCGCCCTCGATCTGGATGGTCGGCTGTCGGCCGATGGTAAACTGCTGTATCGGTTCAACGTGATGGGTCAGGCCAAGGGTTCCTACCGGGATTTTGAATATAACAATCGGGTCACGCTGGCCCCCGTACTGACGTATAAGCTGAGTGAACAAACATCGCTCACGGCCGAATACACGTACCAGTACTCGCAGATGTCGGCGATTGGATCGGCTTATGTGTTTTCGAGAAACGGCTTTGGTGAACTACCGCGTAATGCCACTACGGCGTCGGCGAATCTCGATCCTACCCGCATCCATGATCACAGTGCTTTTCTGATTCTGAATCATCGGCTCGATCCCAACTGGCAATTGACGGGGCAGCTGGCTTATTTCAGCTATACACAGGTGGGTAGTTCGCTCTGGGCCGATTCGCTTAACACCCGGGGCGATCTCTACCGGCGGCTCAGCAGCTGGGATGCGGCCAATCAGGGCAAATTTGCACAGGTGTTTGTAAACGGTGATGTAACCACCGGACCCGTGCAGCACCGGCTGCTGCTGGGCCTCGACCTGGGCACCAAAGAATACATGGCCGACTGGAACCAGACGTTTGCACTCTACAACGACAGCTACACGTTCAACATCTATCGTCCAACCTATTACCTGCCGGCAGATCTCCTGCCCAAAATCGACCGGTCGACCAGCCTGCGTTACCGGGCGGGGGTGAATGTGCTGAGCCAGTCTTATTCGGGCGTTTACCTGCAGGACGAACTGTGGTTCTGGCGCGACCACGTACGGCTTACGCTGGCCGGCCGGATCACGTCGGCACGGGATAGCGAATATGGAGCCGGCACGGCCGAAACGGTATTTACCCCCCGGGTGGGCATTAGTGGTTCGCTCTCCCGGCAGACATCGATATATGCCCTGTACGATCAGGCATTTGTGCCGCAGGCGGGCGCTACAGCGCAGGGGATTGCCTTCAAGCCTGTAACGGGCGACAACGTGGAGGCTGGCATCAAGAAAGACTGGGCCAATGGCCGCTGGAACGCTACCGCATCGGTTTACCGAATCACCAAGAACAACGTACTCACCAGCGATCCTACCAATCCTACTTATTCGATCCAGCTGGGGCAGACGCAGACACGGGGTGTCGAGTTCGATCTGCGCGGAACACTGCTACCGGGCCTGAACGTAGTGGCCAACTACGCCCTCACCGACTCGAAGATCACCAGGGATACGCAGGCCGAGAATGTGGGTCAGCCCGTTCCGGGTTTTGCCCGCCACATCACCAATGCCTGGCTTGCCTATCGGTTGCAGACCGGCGCTCTGAAGGGTTTGGGCGTATCGTTTGGCTATCAATGGCAGCTCGATCGCTATGGCTGGTATGTCGATACGCAGTCGCGGGAGCCGGTTTTGCCCAACTATTTCCGCACCGACGGGGCCGTTTCGTGGCAGCACGACAAGCTCAGTCTGGCCCTGAACGTAAACAACCTGCTCAACGCTTACCTCTATTCGGGTTCGCCCTATCCGTATGGCGGCTACAATTACTACCAGATCGAGGCACCGCGTAACTATCGGCTTAGTCTGGGCTACCGATTCTAAAAGCAACAACATCCGGTTGGCAGCTGGGGTCAACGCTGCCAACCGGTTTTCAGGCTGGCGTTATGAAAGGGAAAGAACTAATCGGAATCATACACCGGTGGCTGGGGCTGGCATCAGGCCTGGTTGTTTTCATCGTTGCGCTTACCGGGGCGCTCTATGCCTTTCAGGCCGAGATTCAGGATCTGACGCAGCCCTGGCGCTTTGTCGATGCCACGGGGTCCGCTCCGTTGCCGCCGTCACGCATCCGGGCGCTGGCCGACCAGGCCCTACCCAACCGATTGCTTCACAGCGTTCATTATCTGGAAGCGGGACGGTCGGTTGTTGCGACCTATTATGCGCCGACCGACACCTACTATTATGGGGTGTATGTCGATCCCTACCGAGGGCAGGTGCTGCGGGTAGTCGACTTCAATCAGACTTTCTTCCGCTGGGTACTCAACGGGCATTATTACCTGTGGCTGCCACCCGCTATTGGTCAGCCGCTGGTGGCATCGGCTACCCTGGTATTTGTGCTGTTGCTGCTGTCGGGTCTGGTATTGTGGTGGCCTAAAAATCGGAAAGGCGTGCGCCAGCGACTAACCGTTAACTGGTCGGCCCGCTGGCGCCGGGCCAACTACGATCTCCACACCGTTGTCGGCTTCTACGCGCTGACCATCGGGCTGCTGCTTGGGCTGACCGGCCTGGTGTGGGGTTTTCGGTGGGTGGCCAGTGCCGTGTACTGGAGCACCTCGGGTGGTGCCGCGCTCGTCGACTACGCCGAACCTGCATCCGATACAAGCCAATCGGTAACAGCCGGCCCGTTGCCGATCGATCAGCTCTGGCAACGGGTACTGCGGGAGCAGCCCGGACTACAGAGTGTGGAGGTTCATTTTCCGGCCACGCCAGCCGCACCCGTATTAATTAGCACCAACACCCGTATCGACAACACCTGGCAGACCGACCACCGTTTTTTCGATCAGTATACCCAGCGCGAACTGGCTGTGAACCATCCTTACGGCCGGTACAGACAGGCATCTGTGGCCGATAAGATTGCCCGACTTAATTACGATGTGCACACGGGGGCCGTGCTGGGCTGGCCGGGTAAGCTGCTGATGTGTCTGGCCAGTCTGGTCTGCGCGAGCCTGCCTGTTTCGGGTGCGTTGATCTGGTGGGGGCGCCGGAACAAAAAAAAGCCCGGAAGCGTGCGGGCTCCCGGGCGGGCAAAACGGGTAGTGGTCTAGACGGAGCGGTCAGCGGTCGTTCAGGATCAGCGGCATCGAACTGCGGCCGCCCATGACAATGATCTTGGCATTGGGCGAAGCCGCCAGTTCACGCTGCGCCTTGATCTGCTCATACTGGAGCTGTTTGTCGCTGAGTCCGGTCGACAGGATACGCTGGTAATCGGCAATGCCCTTGGCTTCAACGCGTTTGCGATCGGCTTCCTGCCGTTCTTTAGCCAGTACAAACTGCATTTTCTGCGCATCCTGCTCGGCGTTGATCTTCGACTCGATCGTTTTTTTGACCGATGCCGGCAGGTTGATGTTGCGGATCAGCAGTTGCTCGAGCATTAGCCCACGCTTGCGGAAATCGTTCTCGATGGTTTTATAAATGCGGCCCTGAAACTCGTCGCGCCGGCTCGAGTAGAGTGCCACGGCATCGTAATAAACGGCATTGTCACGAATACGGGTACGGGTAATTGGGCGCACGATCTTATCGGTGTAATCGGCGCCGATTTCCTGAAAGATACGGGGTGCATCGGCCGGTACCACCCGGTACAGCACGGTCAGGTCGATAACGACTTCCAGCCCGTCGGCGGTCAGTACCCGGATGGCATCGTCGCCCAGTTTCTCCCCTTCGTCGTTGGTGGCCGACATGGTGTAGTTCTGCGTCTTGACATCGAAGGTGCTGACATGGGCGAGGGGATTCACAAGGTGAAGGCCCGAGGTCAGTGGTTCGGGGCTGACGTTACCGAACAGCGACACCACGCCCACCTGGCCAGCGTCGATCTGACGGATGCCTGCCGAGAGCAGACCCAGAACAAGGAGTACAAGCCCAACCAGTTTGGTCGGGCGGGCAAAGCGGGCAAAGGCCAGCGCAGGGGTATTGATGGCAAATCCGGCCAGCAGGACGAATAAGCCCAGTATACTTAAAAACATGGCTTGATAAGGTTAATGAGTGTGACTGAAACCGGTGGCGGTCAGGCTGGGCGGACAGGGCCGCGGGAGTGGGGCGGAGGCATGGCAGGTAAATGGCCAGGAAACGGTCCAAATGTACGCGGTGCCGCTGCGCCCGGATCGGGTCTTACAGGAACGGATGCCCTGATCCTGAAAAGGTTACCAGCCCTGATGGACGATTCCGTAGGGTACGAAAAAAGGCATCCGGTAAACGACCAGATGCCTTTCATGACCACACTATTTAACCCTTCAGCGTGTTAGCGTGAAGTTTTGGTGACTTTCTTCTTGGTTTTGTCGACCGGCGATGCGGTCGGAGCTGCCGCGGCTGCTTCTTTCTGAGCGACTACTTCGCCTTTCAGATACAGCGTTGTCTGACCGGCTTCGGCATTGCTCGTTACCGTTACCGATTTAGTAAACTGACCGGCAGCTGCTGCGTTGAACGTGGCCGAGACCGAACCCGTTTTGCCGGGCATGACGGGCTCTTTCGTCCAGTTTGGCTTGGTGCAGCCGCAGGAAGCCGTCGCGTCATTGATCACGATAGGGTCCGTACCGGTGTTCTTGAATTCGAACACGTAGGTAACGGGCTTTCCCTGTTCGACTTTGCCGAAGTCATGCGTCTCTTTGGCGAATTTCATGACCCCTTTCTGGGCGTAGCCAACTGCGACGGAGACAAAAAAAGCTACGAATAGTGAAAAAATCGTTTTCATTGGACTGAACGGAATTATGGTTTGGTTATAAGTATACCCTGCCTAATAAACGAAAACTGTCGCAAAAGATTTGCCAAATTCTTTGATAAATCAGTTTGCTTAACAAAGAAAGGGAAAAATCGCTTTTTTTGAAAGCTGGGTTGTTTTCGCTTAAATTTACTTTCGCTTGACGGCCGGCAAAATGGGTGTCAGGCGCTTCATCAGACAAACTAATTGTTGAACGCTTTCAACCCATGGGCCTGCTGTGATAGCAAACGAACAACTCCGATCAACTGATATTCTCTCTCCCGAAAAAATCCTGTCAGACTATCGACTAGCCTGTGAAAGCCGGCAGGTTAGTTTGCTCGGTCGGCGGGATGTTATGGGAGGTCGGGCTAAATTTGGCATCTTCGGCGATGGCAAAGAGCTGGCACAACTGGCAGCCGCCCGGGCCTTTCAGCGGGGTGATTTTCGCTCGGGCTATTACCGCGACCAGACCTTCGTGGCGGCTCTGGGCGAGCTGCGCTGGAGCGAATTCTTTGCCCAGCTTTACGCCCACGCCGATCTGAATGCCGACCCCAACACCGCCGGCCGGTCGATGAACGGCCACTTCGCCACCCGGTGGGTCGACGAGCAGGGCCTGTGGCGAAACCAGACCGACCTCTACAATTCAGTTTGTGATATTGCGCCCACAGCCGGCCAGGTGCCGCGCTCGGTGGGGCTGGCCTATGCCTCCAAGCTATACCGGCTCAACCCGGCGCTGCACAACCTGAGCGATTTCTCGCGCCAGGGCAACGAAATCGTTTTCGGGACCATCGGCGATGCATCGACGTCGCAGGGTATGTTCTGGGAAAGCATCAACGCGGCCGGTGTGCTGCAGGTCCCCTTGCTGATGTCGGTCTGGGACGATGGATACGGTATCTCGGTGCCGGTCGAGTACCAGACTACCAAAGGAAGTATATCCAAGGCACTGGCTGGGCTGCAGCGCGATGCCGATGATAAAGGTTTCGAAATTCTGACCGTAAAAGGCTGGGATTATGTAGCGCTGCTCGAAACGTATGAGCAGGCCGCCCGCCTGTGCCGCGAACAGCATATTCCGGTACTGGTACACGTGCAGGAACTGACGCAGCCGCAGGGGCATTCGACGTCAGGTTCGCACGAGCGCTACAAATCGCGGAAGCGGCTGGCCTGGGAGGCCGAACATGATTGTAACAAAACGTTCCGGCAATGGATTTTGAGCAACGGGTACGCCACGAGCGAAACCCTCGATCAGATCGAAGCCGAGGCCAAACAGGTAGCCAAAGAAGCGAGAATCAGCGCGTGGAACGCGTTTCAGGGGTCGATGAAAAAAGACCATGATGAGGCTCTCGATCTGCTGCAGCGTGTAGCCCGCAACAACCCCAAATCGACCGAACTGATGGCTATCCGTGAGCAACTGCGCACGGAAGTGGGGCCGCTCCGGCGCGATTCGGTAGCGGCCATCCGGAAAGCGCTGCGCGTGCTTCGGCTGGATACTGGTACGGCCAAAAACCAGCTGCGCACGTATCTCGACCGGATAGCCGTTGCCACGCAGGATATGTACAGTTCCTTCCTGTACAGTCAGTCGCCCGATTCGCCGATGCTGGTCGATGCCATCGCGCCTGAATACGATGGTGAAGAAACCCTCGTTGATGGGTACATACTGATGCAGCGGTACTTCGATAACCTGTTCGGTCGTGATGCCCGGGTTGTCGCGCTGGGTGAAGATGTGGGGATGATCGGCGATGTAAACCAGGGTTTTGCCGGGCTTCAGGAGAAGTATGGCGAGGTTCGCATCACCGACACCGGCATTCGCGAAACATCCATTATCGGGCAGGGCATCGGCATGGCCATGCGTGGCCTGCGCCCCATCGCCGAAATTCAGTACTTCGATTATATCTACTACGCGCTGGCAACACTTACCGACGATCTGGCTACACTGCACTACCGCACCAAAGGTGGTCAGAAAGCGCCCCTGATTGTCAGAACGCGTGGCCACCGGCTGGAAGGGATCTGGCATTCGGGGTCGCCCATGGGAACCATGCTGAGCAGCCTGCGCGGTATGCATGTGCTGGTGCCGCGCAACATGACCCAGGCGGCCGGCTTCTACAATACACTCATCAAGGGCGACGACCCGGCGCTGGTGATCGAGTGCCTGAACGGCTACCGGCTCAAGGAAAAATTGCCGACCAATCTCGATACGTTCTGTGTGCCGCTGGGCATACCCGATACGCTGCGGGTTGGCAGTGATGTAACCGTGGTTACGTATGGGTCGATGTGCCGGATTGTGATGGAGGCCGCTCAGCAGCTGGCCGATATGGGTATTCAGATCGAAGTGATTGACGTTCAGACGCTGTTGCCCTTTGATCGGCATCACCGCATCGTCGATTCGATTCGCAAAACCAACCGGGTGCTGTTTGCCGATGAAGACGTACCGGGTGGTGCAACGGCCTACATGATGCAGCAGGTGATCGACGGGCAGGATGCGTATCAATACCTTGATTCGCCCCCGCGGGCGCTGGCTGCCAAACCGCACCGGCCACCTTATGGCTCCGATGGGGACTATTTTTCGAAGCCCAGTGTTGACGACGTAATCGAAGCCGTTTACGCGCTCATGAGCGAGTGCGAACCCGAACGGTTTCCGGCACTTTATTAATGCGTAGCGGAGCGCGTTTTCGGTCTGATCCGACATGCGCTCCGCTGCCCTGTCTGGCAGATGGCGTATTTTGAGGATATAAAGAAAGGCATACAAACATCATTGAAAGGCCTGAGCCTGACGCTGCGCCATCTCCGTCAGGCTACCCGACGCCGGACGGCAATGGGTGTAGCCGACAGCCATTATTTCGATCTGCAGACGGGGCTGGTCACACTGCAGTATCCGCAGGAACAGCTGCCTATTCCCGACAACGGTCGCTACCGGCTCCACAATGAAATCGACGACTGCATCGTCTGCGACAAGTGCGCCAAGGTATGCCCTGTCGATTGCATTACCATCGACGCCATCAAGGCAACGGAAGAGGTTGGCCGGGCATCGGACGGATCGCCGATTCGGTTGTATGCCGCTACCTTCGACATCGACATGGCTAAGTGCTGCTACTGTGGTCTGTGTACGGCCGTGTGTCCCACCGAGTGCCTGACGATGGACAAGGCCTTCGACTACAGTGAATTCGAACTCGACAAACTGACGTACCATTACGCTGACCTGACGCCGGCCGAGGCCGATGAAAAACGGGCCTTGTATGAGCAGTTTGTGCAGGAGAAAGAAGCGCAGAAAGCTGCAGCTGCCGCAGCCAAAGCAACGACGCAGCCTGAAGCAGGTGCCGCGGTGGCGAAGAAGCCGGTATTCAGACCGACGGCCAAACCGGCTGCCGTTCCGCATGAACCGTCGACGCCACCCAGCTCTGCCGTTGAACACCCGCTGACCGACGCCACCCCAACCGAGATGGAGCAGATTGCACAGGGCGGTCTCGAAACAACGAAAAAACCAGTATTCCGGCCTACCCGAAAGCCCGATGTGCCGCCGGCCCCGGTGCAGGAAACCCCCGCTGGTGAACCCGACGCAGTGGCACCGGCAACGGCCGATACGCCCAAACCCAGGCCGGCTTTTCGGCCGTCGATGAAGCCAGCCGCTTCGGTCGATACGCAACCGGCCGCTACGCCGGAAGCGGGCAGGCCTAAACCGGCTTTCCGCCCGACCATGAAGCCTTCGGCTACAGCGGGCGAGGCAGGCCCGTCGTCAGACGAACAGCCTGCGTCGGCTGCCGCGCCCAAACCCGCGTTCCGGCCGACGATGAAACCGTCGGCACCGGCTGCGTCCGCCGAGCAACCCAGTGCCGCTGCCGAGGGAGAAGCCACTGCGCCCGCCGAGGCACCCAAGCCCAGACCTGCCTTCCGGCCAACTATGAAGCCGGCCGTTGCGTCGGCATCTGATCCGTCTGCTACGTCACCGGCACAGCCCACCGAGGCTCCCAAGCCGAAGCCCGCGTTTCGGCCGACGATGAAACCGGCGGCAGCGCCAACGCCTGATACTACAGCGCCCACGAGCGGCCCCGCAACCAATGCAGAAACTCCTGCCGAGGTTCCCAAGCCGAAGCCTGTCTTCCGGCCGACGATGAAACCGGCGGCCCCGGCTGCGTCCGCCGAGCCGCCCAGTACCGCTGCCGAGGGAGAAGCCACTGCGCCCGCCGAGGCACCCAGGCCCAGACCCGCCTTCCGGCCAACCATGAAGCCCCGGCCGAAACCCGACGAGGGCGACGCATCGTAACGACCCAATTCCACTCCCTGTGATTCAGCTCGCCTTTTACGCCTTTGCCGCGCTTACCCTGCTGGGGGCGCTGGCCGTGTTGCTTACCCGCAATGTACTCTATGCCGCCTTTTACCTGTTGCTCACATTACTGGGTGTGGCGGGCCTGTTTGTGCTGGCGAGCGCCGACTTTCTGGCTATTGCCCAGATTATGATCTACGTGGGTGGGGTGTTGGTGCTGGTTATTTTCGGCGTTATGCTCACCCATAAGGCAGAGCCCATCTCTACGGTAAGCAGCCAAACCGCCAACCGGGTTCCCTCGCTGAATCGGGCTGGTATGGGCGTTGCCGGCCTGGTGGTAGCCGGGGCGCTGTTTGTGGGATTATATTCACTACTGGCCCGGGCTCATTTTCCGATGCTCGATCAGCCGCTGGGCTGGCAGTCGTCTATTCAGGTCATCGGCCGGCAACTGATGACCGAGTTTGTGGTGCCCTTCGAAATCATTGCCATACTGCTGCTGGCGGCCCTGGTTGGCGCTACCTACCTGTCGGCCCGCAAATAAAAAAGGGGTTGCCAGCTGGCAACCCCTCTCCGTATCCAGGTATCGCGTGATGGGTTAGTAGTCGCCCCCGGCGCCACCGCCCCCGAAGCTGCCTCCGCCAAAACCGCCGAAGCCACCACCGCCACCGCCACCGCCGGAGGAGCCTCCCCACCCGGAATAAGTCGATGTGGGGAAGAAAACGGGCGGAAAAAAACCGCCCCCGCCCCGGGTACCGCTGCTGCCCCCGCCCCGGTTGCGCCGGGCAATGATGAAGATGATGATCATGAAAATAAGCACCCAGAAAAACAGGCTGCTTCCGTCATCTTCATTACTGGTGGGGTCGGCTTTGTATTCGCCCCGCGCCCGCTGGATGATTTCGGTTGTGGCTGCGTCGAGTCCTTCGTAATACTGCTGCTGCTTGAAGGCCGGTACAATCGTGTTTGAAATGATGCGTTTGGCAATGGCATCGGGAATAGCGCCCTCGAGCCCGTAGCCCGTAGCGATATACACCTTGCGGGTCTGGGTAGCCCAGGCCAGCACCAGCCCGTTGTTCTTGCCCTTTTGCCCAACCCCCCATTTCCGGCCTACCTGAAACGCAAAGTCGCCGATGGGGTAGGGCTCCGTTGTGCGCACGATAACGATGGTAATCTGGGTCGAGGTCGAATCGTTGTAACGGCGGAGCTTCTGCTCCAGCTGGCTACGTTCCTGAGCGCTGAGTGCACCGGCAAAATCGTTTACCAGTCGGGGCGGATTGGGCCGGTCGGGAATAACGGTGTTGGCAGCCGGCGTATCGGTTGCCACATCGGTCTGTGCCCGGCCGAGCGTGGTCAGCAGCAGCATAAGCCCAACGAGCAGGCTGGCTGCCGGCCAACGGAAAAAAGATAAAAAAGAAGGTCGGTTCACAGCATTAGGAGCTAAACGAAATATCGTCGGGGAGTTCGTTGATGTCGGTTGCGCCGTCGTAGGGGAAATACTGCTTCAGCTGCTCGCCGGCCCGTTCAATACCCTGGCTAAGGCCATCGGCATAGTGTTGCCGGGCAAAAAAAGGCCGCATCAGGGCCTTGGTACTTTCCCAGAAGTCGGTCGGAACGCGGTTGTTGATGCCCCGGTCGCCCAGCACGGCAAATTTGCGGTCGGTGTAGGCCAGGTAAAACAGCACGCCATTCTGCTGTTTGGTTTCCTGCATACCCAGGCTGGCAAATACTTCGATGGCCCGCTGAACCGGATCGGGCAGGGGGCAGTGCGGTTCCACATGCACCCGGATTTCGCCGGATGTGTTCTGTTCGGCCAAGCGGATAGCGCTGATGATACGCTCCTGCTCGGCAGCGCTGAAAGGATTGGTCATGGCGATGGGTGTTAACAGAGCGGCAACGACCGCCAGCGCCGAAGCCCCGCGTATCGTTGCCGCCATAAACCAAAACCTAGAATTGAACCGTAGGGGCGCTCTGGGCTGCCTGCGATGCTTCGAAGAACCCTTTAACGGGGAAGCCGAAGATGCCGGCAAAGATGTTGTTCGGGAACGACCGAACCGATAGGTTATACTCCTTAACGGCTCCGTTGAAGTCGTTGCGGGCTACCGAAATGCGGTTTTCCGTGCCTTCGAGCTGGGCCTGTAGTTCGGAGAAGTTCTGCGTTGCTTTCAGGTTGGGATAGCTCTCGGCAACGGCCAGCAGGCGCGACAGCGATCCGCTCAGCTGATCCTGGGCTGCCTGAAACTTCTTCACGTTTTCGGGGGTCAGCTGATCGGCGGTCAGGTTGATGCCGGTTGCATTGGCCCGGGCCTGAATAACGGCCGTGAGCGTGCTTTTTTCGAAGTTGGCTGCCCCCTGAACCGTCCGCACCAGGTTGGGGATCAGGTCTGACCGGCGTTGGTACTGGGTCTGCACCTGCGCCCACTTCTCCTGAACGTTGGTGTCAGTCGAAACCAGACCGTTGTATGAACTACAGCCGTACATGCCCAGAATCAGGGCGATAACGACAACGATGATAAGGGATTTTGACATGGTCTAAGCGTGTGAAAGCTGGTTATTGTTGGGGGTAAAGTTGTGGAAAATGGGGGACTTATCCACACAATTGTGGGCTAATGGTCTTTTTGCGGGCTGGTCCACTTCGCGGGGTTGATGACCGGTATCGGGTAGTGCTGACCCGGTACAACACCGTAGCGATTTTGCTCGTCGGGCGTGAGGGCACCGGCCTGCTGTAGCCGGTCGGTGGGTACATGGGTTAGCTCCGGTACCCACGTCTTCACGTAGGCACCCGACGGGTCATACCGGCTGGCCTGCGACAGTATATTGAAGTAGCGATCTTCGCGCGGATCGTTGCCCACGCCCGCCACGTAGTTCCAGTTGCCCCAGTTGCTGCAGGGATCGTAGTCGATCAGCTGACTTTCAAAATAGGCTGCTCCCCAGGTCCAGTCGATACCCAGATCTTTGACCAGGAAGCTACCGACGTTCTGCCGGCCCCGGTTCGACATAAAGCCAGTAGCGTTGAGTTCGCGCATGTTGGCGTCGATAAACGGAATGCCTGTGTTGCCGCTAGCCCAGCGCAGAAAAAGCGCACGGTCGCGCAGCCATTTTTTGCCCAGGTCGTTGCGGATACCGCTGATCTTGAAAATCCGGTTGCCAAACCGCAACGCCACAAATCGGAAGAAGTCGCGCCAGATCAACTCAAACACGACCCAGTAGGTCGAGTCGTTTTCGACCCGTTCGGCCTCGTAGCGCTTTATGTCGGCATAGATAAACCGGGGCGACAGGCAGCCCAGTGCCAGCCAGGCCGAAAACTTGGTCGAGTATGCCTCGCCCAGCATCCCGTTTCGGGTTTCTTTGTACGTGCGGATATGGTCGGCGTCCCAGAGGTAATGGTTCAGGCGGGCCAGTCCGGCGGTTTCGCCCCCGGAGAAAGGAAGAACAGCCCGCGGATCGGGGCTGGTTACCCGCGCGATCGACTCGGCATCGAAGCCAACGTCGGCCAGGCTTGGCAGATCGCCGGCAGGCAGCAGGGGCTCGAACGGCAGGTTGGTAGGAGCGGGCAGGGGATCCCGTACCGTTGCCGACTTTTCTACCTCTTTCCGAAACTGGGTGAATACGTTGGGCAGGCGAGCGATGCCGAAAGGCAGGTCCCGTACATGGTAGAGAGTCGATTGCCAGATCAGCTCCAGGTCAATATTAAGCGGCTTGAGCCGTTTGCTCAGGTCCGATTCAAGATCGGTTTCTTCCTGCGTTACTTCCTTGCTGGCGTATATGGCCGTAGCGCCGGTCTCCTGGGCCATCTCGGCCAGCAGTTTGGCGGGGTTGCCCATCCGGACAATCAGATCGCTACCCCGCTGCCGGAGCGAATCGCGCAGGTCGGCCAGCGATTCGAGCAGAAACTGCGACTGGAAAACGCCCATCTTCCGGAATCCAATGGCCGGCAATTCGGTAAACCAGGTGGGGTCGATTACAAAAACCGGAAGCACAACATCGGCCGCTGCCAGTGCACCCGACAACGCTTCGTTGTCGTGCAGCCGCAGGTCGTTGCGGAACCAGTATACTATTCGCGTTGGCATAAGCAAAAAAACAGTCGTCAGCAGGTTACTATGTCTCAACAGCCCGCCCCCGCTTTTGTTCGCCGGGGCGCGGGCTGGCCAACTGTATACCTGTTGACGACTGCTGTCTGGCCGCAAACGAATCTATTGCTCGTTCAGCTTCCAGTTGTAGTCCATGAACGAGATGTCGGTGTCCTTGTTGATTTTAACCTTCGAATACTTGTTGACCCAGTATTCAATCGATTTATCGTTTTCTTTCCAGTCGCCCTTATACCAGTCGAAGTATTTCGACAGGCTGGCTTTTTTGGGCGTAATGGCGTTTTTGGCCGGGTTGTTCAGAAAGTCGCTGCCCTGGTCGTCGAGCTGCGCATCGAGTTTCGAGGGCATGTACGCTTCGTTGCGGAGCCGGGGGCACGAACGGGCAGCACACACCAGCGCAAAGTGAATACGAGGGTCGTTGAACTGCTTCCGCAGTGTGCCATGCTCGATGTTGTCGAGGCTCATCGACTCACCCCCGATTTTGAAGAATTTGCTGGCCCAGGGCGTTGTCACAAACGGAATCTTGATCTTCGAACCGATATCCTTGATGCTTTCGACCGGGTAGTGGTTCAGAATCAACTGCACCGTAAACGCATTGTAGGCGTTGATCCAGTACGCCATTTTCTCGTTTTTGCTCCAGGCGTCGGTTGGCGGATTGGCGCTGATCATGTCGAGGTATTTCTTGAGCTGTTTCTCGTCGCTCTTCATCCCCTTATAATTGACCAGGCCTTTTTCATTGATGTATTTTTTGGCCAGCCCGTCCCAGATGCTATGATCGACGGCGGCCGCTGCCGGAGCCACTGCGTGGGCCGGTTCGGTCGGTGTTGTAAAGGCGGCCAGCCCGATCAGCGTCATGCCGAAGAAAGCGAGTGCCAGCGTTTTTACCGTGTAGTATTTCATGGTATATTGATTGTTTTGCAAATACATACGAGCCAGCGCTCCAAAAGGTTTATCTTCCTTACTGGGAGGACTGGCCAAATCACCAAACCTAGTTAGTATATGCATCTTGATCTGACCGGAAAAACAGCACTCGTTTGCGGCAGTACGCAGGGAATTGGCCGGGCATCGGCCGTCGAACTGGCTCAACTGGGCGCAACCGTGGTGCTGATGGCGCGTAATGAAAAAGCGCTACTCGCCACGCTGGCTGAACTTGATACAAGTCATGGGCAACAGCACCGCTACCTCGTTGCCGACTTCAGTCAGGCGGGAGCCGTGGCCGGTGCCATTGCCACCCATCTGTCGACCTATCCCGCCCTTCATATACTGATCAACAATACGGGTGGGCCGGCGGGCGGTGCCCTGATCGAGGCCGATGCCGCGGCCTTTGTACAGGCGTTTCACAATCACCTGCTCAACAACCAGACGCTGGTACAGGCCGTGGTACCGGCCATGAAAGCAGCCGGGTACGGGCGAATCGTAAACATCATCAGTACGTCGATTAAGCAGCCGATTCCGGGCCTGGGGGTTTCCAACACGATTCGGGGGGCGGTGGCGCAGTGGAGTAAAACGCTGTCGCTGGAGATTGCGCGTTTCGGTATCACCGTCAACAATGTGCTGCCCGGCTATACCCAAACGGCCCGGCTCGATGCGGTGGTGACCATGCGGGCTGCCAGCAGTGGTACATCGGAAGCCGACGTAGCCGCGCAGATGGTCAGCGAGATTCCGACGGGGCGGTTCGTGACGGCCGAAGAAGTAGCGGCCGCCGTCGCGTTTCTGTGCACCCCCGCGGCCGCATCGATCAACGGCATCAACGTCCCTGTCGACGGCGGCAAGACGGGGAGTTTGTGAAAGGGCGGGGAGAGGGTTGTAGAGTTGGCTAGTTATAGGGTTGGAGCGTTGTTGTGTTGAGTGATTACGGAGTAGCATCGGCGGATTGGCGCCGGCATCAGGCAGGCGGTCTGGCATTTCAGTCTACTTCATTCACGCCCTCCGCATATCATACCCGCCAACACCAACCTGGCTCCGCAACGCCATAATCCAACACGTCCGGAACCTTAGAACTACACAATTATAAAACACGACAACCCTACGACTAAAAAGCCCTGCAACCACACAATTCCCCCGGCTCTCCCCTCTTAAATAAGTCCGTTCTTGAACGCATAGGCAACCATACCGGCAGTGTTTTTCATGCCGGTTTTCTCCAGAATCCGCAGGCGGTGACCTTCTACGGTGCGCGGGCTGAGGAAGATTTTCTCGCTGATTTCGTTGGTCGACAAGCCCTCGCAGATCAGCGTGAGTACTTCTTTTTCTCGCTCCGACAGGAGGATTTTGCTGTTATAAAAGGCGTTGACGGGCTTCGTGACCGACGTTTTGTTCGTCATCTTACGTAGCATGGCTTTCGATACGAACTCGTTCAGGTAAACGCCCTCGTCCATAACTTTCCGGATGGCCTTCTCGACTTCACCCGCTTCGGCATCTTTAAGCAGATAGCCACTGACGCCTTTCTCCAGCAGGTGCAGCACCATACGGTCTTCGTCGTGCATGGTCAGCACAACAATCTTGACGAGGGGGTGGTTTTCGCGGAGATAGTCGGCCGTGGCGGTGCCATCCATCACGGGCATCTGAAGGTCGAGCAGCACGACATCGGGCATTTTCCGGGCAATGCGCTCGATGAGTTCCTGCCCATTGGCAGCTTCCAGAATTAACTCGAAATCGCTGACCTGGCCCAGAATGTTGGCCATACCCACCCGAAACAGCGTATGATCGTCGCAGAGGGCCAATTTGATTTTTCGCATTGAAGGGGGCGGATAAGGGTAGTACGAAGTAGGTAGCAGCGCGCGGTATACCGTCAGGCGGTCAGCATCATCGGCATTGGTTCATCAAGGCCTACCTGAGCGTGAATCTGGGAGCCGCGTCCGGGCGCCACATCAAAGGTAACATGGCCGGCCACGACACTCAGCCGGCTTTCAATGTTGCGCAGACCAAGACCCCCCTGCTTGTTCTCCATGATGGCGTCGAAGTCGAAACCAACGCCATCGTCGATCACGGATAAGCGTACCTGATGGTCAACGCAGTAGAGCTGAATCGTGATGGTGTGGGCCCGGGCGTGCTTAATGGCGTTGTTCATCAGCTCCTGCGCAATCCGGTAAAACATCAGTTCCAGCGCGGGGGGCAGTTTCTCGATGGTTTCGGGGCAGTCGAGCTGTACCGTCAGCTCACCCTCGGTGGCGCGGTCGGCCAGTTCTTCGAGGGCGGCAATCAGACCAAAGCGTTGCAGCGTGGTGGGCACCAGATCGCGGCTGATGCGCCGGACATTGCTCATGGTTTCGTCGAGCATGGCGCGGGTTTTTTGCACCAGCATGGTTCGGTTGATATCGTCGTTGAGGTAGCGGTCGAGCTGGTTGAGGCTCATCTTGGTCACCGACAGCATGGTGCCGATGCCGTCGTGCAGGTCTTCGGCCAGTCGTTTTCGTTCGGCTTCCTGCCCTTTAAACGTAGCCGCCATCAGTTCGCGCCGGTGTTGCTCCTGCAGTTCCTTGAGGGCCAGCTGCTGTCGGGCCTGTTTCTGCTGGTAATAGGCAACGAAGATGATGATGAATACGGCCATCATCAGCAACACCGCCGTTCCAACAGCAATGACAGAGCCTGATTCCATCGGTGATTGGTTTAGAAAGTCAGCACGCAGGAAAGCAAAATTGCCGAATCAGGGCCTGAAAGTCAATTGACCGGCCAGACCTTGAGGAAGTGGTAAGCGACAAAGCCGGTACGCCCAACAGGGTACCGGCTTTGTCATGTGCTGGGCCAGCGGGCAGCCGTCAGGTAACGTTCTGCCGGTCGGAACGGGCAAACCAGAGGCCCACCGCCGACAGGGTGGCAAATGTGATGTACAGAAACTGATTGGCGTTCCAGTACTTATCGAATACATCGGCCGGCACCTTGTTGATATCCTTGTACCAGTACTCGCTGTAGAGCACAATGAAAAACGTACCGGCGGCATACAGCAGCAGACTCGACGCAAACCAGAACATGGTATGCTGGGTAAGATTGATTACCCGCATGTCGGTGAGTAGTTTGTTGAAGTAGGCCAGTACCAGTACCAGCGCAAAAATCCGGAACGTCGACAGACTCACTGCCGACACATCAACGCGCTGGTAAGCGTAGATCGTAATGGCCGTGCAAAGCGCGGTGAGGCCAAGCAGCACCCGTTTCTCAATTGGTTTGTCGAAATAAGGCAGGAAGATAAGCCCGACAAACACCGTTTCGAAAATAGGTTCGATGTTCTGAATGAACAGGTTGTTCTGGTTAATGAAAATCTGAACGAGCGAGTACGTGTCTTTCAGGAAAAAGACCACGAAGAAAAACCAGATGTAGCGCAGCCCGGCTTTGAGATACCGAAACCGAACCAAACCAATACCAATGGGGAGACAGCTAATTACATAAGAAAGAAAGTCGATCGGATATTTTTCAAAGAAATGCAGTAGTCTCAGGAGCATGGTTACTGGTCGATAACGTCTGGGGGCTTATTTCGGGCAGTGCTGCGGGCAGGTGAAGCCGTCGCCCAGGGTGGTGGCTTCGCCGTCATCGTCGGCCGGGGGAGTGTCTTTCAGGCCAGCCTGTGCCGCCGGAATGTGCATGTCGCGGCCATTGGGACCTACACCCGTCAGCAGTACGCGTGGCCGCAGCTGACCAACGCCCGTGTCGGTGGGGTTACCGTCGAGGTCTTCCCAGCGTTTGGCGTGGTGTACCCGCAGGCCCGTGCAGCCCGGCTGGCTAAGCAGGTGCATAACCTGATCGAGTCCAAAAAACTCCGATCTGACGCACTCGTCTTCGTTGATGCCCATTTTGCTTTTGCGCTCCCGGTAGGCACCCGTCATAGCATTACTTTCGTCCGCCTTCAGAAAGCGGCCAACTTCTTTGGAAAAGGTTGTCATGTATAGGAATGAGTAGTGGTTATTGACCGCCGAAAGCTATTAAGAAAGGGGGGCTTTCTCAACCACCTGGCCACCTAAGCGGCTGGTAGAAGGCCTTTTTACGTAGTTCTACGCAATAGATCAGGGGCTTTTGCCTGATTGCAGCATCGGCCTCAAAAGCCGGGTTTCTGCGCGCAGCCGACGGATACGGTTCCGCTATTTTTGTTTGGTAGCGGCATGCAGCCGTATCGCGTCAGGTTTTTACATAGGTTAGGTAACCAAAAAGGCCGAAGCAGTGATTGCTTCGGCCTTTTTATGTCGGTATAACGCGCCGGCTTATTTGAGCAGGTTGAGCAGGTACTGACCATAACCACTCTTAACGAGGGGTTGGGCAATGGTACGCAGCTGCTCCGCGTCGATAAACTTCATGCGGTAGGCAATCTCTTCCGGACAGCCGATCTTAAGGCCCTGCCGTTCTTCGATAACATGTACAAACTGGCCAGCCTGCATCAGTGATTCAAACGTGCCGGTGTCGAGCCAGGCCGTGCCCCGGTCCAGTACACCGACTTTCAGTTTCCCCCGTTTCAGGTACTCCTTGTTCACGTCGGTGATCTCAAATTCGCCACGGGGCGAAGCCTCGATGTTTTTGGCAATCTCAACGACGTCGTTGTCGTAGAAATACAGGCCCGGTACGGCGTAGTTCGATTTGGGGGCGGTAGGCTTTTCTTCGATCGACAGCACGTTGAACTGATCGTCGAACTCAACCACACCGTAGCGTTCCGGATCGTGTACCTGGTAGGCGTACACCACTCCGCCATCGGGATCGTTGTTGGCCTGCAGCAGTTTCGACAGGCCCGAGCCGTAGAAAATGTTGTCGCCCAGCACGAGGGCCACCTTATCGGTACCGATAAACTCTTCGCCGATCACGAATGCCTGCGCCAGCCCGTTGGGCAGTGGCTGCTCGGCATAGCTGAACGCGCAGCCCAGCCGCGACCCATCGCCCAGCAGTTTCTGGAAGTGGGGCAGGTCGTGGGGGGTTGAGATGATCAGGATTTCGCGAATACCCGCCAGCATCAGAATCGAGAGCGGGTAGTAGATCATCGGTTTGTCGTAGACCGGCATCAGCTGTTTGCTGACGGCCAGTGTCAGGGGGTGTAACCGGGTGCCGGATCCACCGGCCAGAATAATTCCTTTCATTGTATCAATGCGTGAGTTTGTGGATGAGTGATTGAGTGAATTACGAAAAGCCGAACAGCTGTGCGCACAATCGCTCAATCACCATTCGCTCTTTAGCGATTTGTGTACATCCCCTGATAATACGACTGGTAGGCACCCGACGTAACGTTGTCGAGCCACTGCTGATTGGCCAGGAACCAGTCGACGGTTTTCTCAAGGCCTTCCTCGAACTGAAGCGAGGGTTCCCAGCCCAGTTCGTTCATGATCTTGTTGGCGTCGATCGCGTAGCGCAGGTCGTGGCCGGCGCGGTCGGTTACGTAGGTAATCAGCTGTGCCGATGTGCCTTCGGCCCGGCCCAGCTTCCGGTCCATGATCGAGCAGAGCAGGTTGACGAGGTCGATGTTTTTCCACTCGTTGAAGCCGCCGATGTTGTAGGTATCGCCCAGCGCCCCTTTGTGGAACACCGTGTCGATAGCCCGCGCGTGGTCGACCACAAAAAGCCAGTCGCGCACGTTCTCCCCCTTACCGTAAACGGGCAGGGGTTTGTTGGTCTGGATGTTGTGAATCATCAGCGGAATCAGCTTCTCGGGGAAGTGATTCGGACCGTAGTTGTTGGAGCAGTTGGAAATAACCACCGGCAGCTTGTAGGTGTTGCCGTAGGCCCGTACGAAGTGATCCGAAGCGGCTTTCGAGGCCGAATAGGGCGACTGGGGGTCGTAGGGCGTGGTTTCGAGGAAAAATTCGTCGGGGTTATGCAGCGAACCATACACCTCGTCGGTCGAGACGTGGTAGAACCGCTTGCCCTCGAACGAAGCCGGTGTGCCATCGCCTTTGGCCAGCCAGCTGTTTTTGGCGGCATTGAGCAGGTTGACGGTACCAACCACGTTCGTCATCACAAACGACATGGGATCGGTGATCGACCGGTCGACATGCGATTCAGCCGCGAGGTGGATAACGCCGTCGATGGGCAACTCCGCAAACAGACCTTCCAGAAATTTGGCGTCGGTGATGTCGCCTTTCACGAAGGTATAGTTCGGTGCATTCTCGATGTCGGTCAGATTGGCCAGATTGCCGGCGTAGGTCAGCGCATCGAGGTTATAGATATGGTATTCGGGATATTTCGTGACAAACAGCCGGACAACGTGCGAGCCGATGAAGCCGGCTCCGCCGGTGATTAACAAGTTCATAATCGATTGTTTATGACAGAGTACTGGATTCCGTTAATTGTTGTTGCCACCGCCAGGCATCCCGCAGCGATTCGCCCAGCGAACGCGCGGTTGTCCAGTTAAGCACCTGCTTCGACTTGGTCACATCGGCATATACCTGCTCGACATCGCCCGGCCGGCGCGGGCCGATCGAATAATTGAGCGTAACGCCCGTTTCGGCTTCAAACGTTTTAATCACGTTCAGCACCGTTTCGCCCCGGCCCGTGCCAATGTTGATCACATCGTAACAGGCATCGGCGTTGGTTTCGTTGAGCACGCGCAGCGCCTGTACGTGGGCATCGGCCAGATCGACTACGTGGATGTAGTCACGGATGCACGTACCATCGGGCGTGTCGTAATCGTTACCGTAGACCGTCAGGCTGTTGCGGATACCGGCTGCTGTTTGCGTGATAAACGGGACCAGGTTGGCCGGCACGCCCAGCGGTAGTTCGCCAATCTGGGCCGAGGGGTGCGCACCAATGGGGTTGAAGTAGCGCAGGGCCATGGCCTTGATGGGAACCAGTGCCCGCACAGCGTCGCGCAGGATATCTTCGCCGATGGCCTTGGTGTTGCCGTAGGGCGACTCCGCGGGCCGGCGGGGTGTTTCTTCGGTAACCGGCAGTTGCTCGGGTTGTCCGTATACCGTGCACGACGAGGAGAAGACCAGGTTGTGGACCTTGTGTTCGGTCATCAGTTCGATCAGCAGCAGCAGCGAATCGAGGTTGTTGCGGTAGTATTTAAGGGGCTGCGATACCGATTCGCCCACCGCTTTGTGGGCGGCAAAGTGAATGACGCCAATGAGCGGTTCCTGCCTGAAAATAGTATCCATCGCAGTCCGGTCGTTGCAGTCGGCCTCGTAAAAGGTTACGTCGCGGCCCAGAATGGTACGCAGTCCGGTCAGTACCGATGCCTGCGAATTAGCGAAGTTGTCGACGATAACTGGCTCAAAGCCAGCTTCGACCAGCGAAACAACCGTGTGAGAGCCAATAAAGCCGGCTCCGCCAGTGACCAGAATCTTGGGTGAATTACCTGTAGATGTCAAGCTGATTTCAACTAAAAATTTGTTAATATTTCAGGAAGCCACCCCTGCGAACCGGACAAAAGTAGTACATTCAGGATGTTTCCGAAAAGAGTTTTTACAGTACGGCCCAACGGCGAGGTAGCGAAATGCGATGAACGACAACGAATTAAAGGCACTCATCTCCCTGCTGGACGACGAAGATCAGGAAGTCGTTGAGCATGTCGAGCAACGAATCAGGCAGATTGGCGGCCCCATGATCCCACTCCTGGAAACCGAGTGGGAGGGGAGTTTCAACCCCGATCTGCAGAAACGAATCGAAGAACTTATTCACAATCTACAGTACGAGTCGGTGATCGACCGGATGCGGGACTGGAAAAACGGGGGCGGCATGGATTTGCTCGAAGGCCTCTGGATTGTAGCAACGTACCAGTATCCCGATCTCTCGCTCGACAAGCTGCGGCAGGAAGTCGAACAGCTGTATTACGACGTGTGGGTCGATTTTAAGGACGAGATGCACCCCGACGAGCGCATCAAGGCCATGAATAATGCGTTTTTTACAAAGCTCAAGTTCGCGCCCAACACCAAGCATTTTCATTCGCCGACCAACTCGATGATCAATCAGGTGCTGGAGTCGCGCCGGGGCAACCCGATCACGCTCTGCGTACTCTACATGCTGATTGCCAATCGGCTGCATCTGCCCGTCTACGGTGTCAACCTGCCCAACCTGTTTGTGCTAACGTATAAAGACAACAGTGGGGTGCAGTTCTACATTAATGTCTTCAACCGGGGACTTATTTTCTCGCGGAAAGATATCGACCAGTACATCGACCAGCTGAATCTCAAACAGCTGAGCACCTTCTATCAGCCCTGCACCAATGCCGATATTGTTCGGCGGGTGCTGCGCAACCTGGTGCTGGCGTTCGAAAAAATCGGCGATATGGACCGCGTTCAGGAAGTCGAGCGCATTCTGGAGACCGTGCGCGACGAAGGCGACGGCCTGCCCCTGTCCGACTATACGCAGCGGTAGCCGGTAGCCAGTCCATAAACCACCCATTAGGCGGGGTATCCGATCGTCCGGCGGGCTGTCGATACCCCGCCGGCATTATGGGGGCTAGTAAGCCACCGCCAGCAGGCCTGGCCCGATCCGGAAGCAATCGATGGTTAGCGTTTCGGTATGGTCGGGCAGCCGGACATGGCCCGTCAGCTGCGTGGCATCATCGGCAAAGGGGTCGATATGGAGGTGCTCACGAAACGTAAGCTGCCGCTTCCCATACAGTTTATACAGACTTTCTTTGGCACACCAGTACACGGCCAGCCGGCTGGGCTGCCCGGCCGCATGACTGATTTCGCCGGGCGACAGAATGCGCGGCACTACTCGCTGAAACTGGTCGCGGATGGGCTCAATGTCGATGCCGACCGGCCGCGACTGGTGGAGCACGGCCGCAGCCCAGCCTCCCGTGTGCGAGATCGAAATAAACCAGGGCAGGTCGCGGAGGTGGGGCTTGCCGTATTCGTCTTTATACAGGCCGGTATAGACCCCGCCCTGTGCTTCGACCAGCCGGCGCACGGCCACCCGGCAGGCCAGCCATTCGGTGCGCTGGGCCGGATGCCGGATCAGCGCCAGATCGGCCAGTTCGGCATCGGTCAGCGGTATGCCGGCCCGTAGCGTGGCTTCATCGGCTTCGATGGGTAATAGCAGGGCCGTACAGTCGGCATTGATGGGTAATTGGTGGCTCACATCCCAAAAGTCGACAGTGGCCGGTGAAAAAGAAAGCGAACCGGGGGCAGATAAAGGCGGGGCCGGCGGCAGCGCGGGTAGCCGGCGGCATCACTTTGTTTGCGACCTTTGCCCGGTGATAGTAACGAAACTCGATACGTTTGGCGGGCACCGCGACTGCGTGTATGCGCTGGCCGCCGGAGCCAGCCGGCCCGACCAGGCCGACGCCGGTACGTTTTATTCGGCCGGGGGCGATGGGTTGGTCGTACGCTGGCAGCTGGGCCGCCCCGACCTGGGCGAACTCATTGCGCAGGTGCCGGCCTCCGTATACGCGCTGGCCCGCCACCCCGAGAGTGGGCTGCTCTGGGTAGGGCAAAACTACGAAGGCCTTCACCTGATCGACCCGGTGCAGAAAACCGAAGTAGCCTCGCTCAAACTAACCTCGGCAGCTATTTTCGATATTGCCTTCCACAAAGACGATGCGTTTGTGGCGCTGGGCGATGGCGTGGTTGCCGTGGTCGACGTGGCCAGTCGGGCTGTACGCCGGCACCTGAAAGCTACCGATCAGTCGGCGCGGAGTCTGGCGGTCAACCCGGTCGAGCGTGAACTGGCGGTTGGCTACAGCGACAACACGGTTCGTATATTCGATCTCAACACACTGACGCTGAACCGGGTGATTCCGGCCCACACCAACTCCGTTTTCACGCTTGTATACTCGCCCGATTTTCGGTATCTGCTGACCGGGAGCCGCGATGCCCACCTGAAAGTCTGGGACGTGGAGCAGGGCTATGCGCTGCATACCGATGTGGTGGCCCACCTCTTCACGATCAACCGTATCGCCTACAGTCCCGATGGCCGGCTCTTTGCCACGGCCAGTATGGATAAGGCGGTAAAGATCTGGGACGCCGAAACCTTTCGGCTGCTGAAGGTCGTTGACCGGGCGCGTCACGCCGGACACGGCACATCGGTCAATACGCTGTTGTGGCCGTCCGGTCCGGATATCGTGGTATCGGCGAGCGACGACCGCACCATTTCGGTCTGGCAGATCCGCTGAAACGATACGGAGTGACCAGAAACGTAGATTAACTGCCTAATTTTTGTTAAATCGGCAGAATGCCCGTTATTTCACCCTAAACCAACGAACGGGCTTTTCCCAAACTGTTTGCGCACCCATGAAAATTACTCCGATAGAAATCCGGCAGCATACGTTTGAAAAAGCGATGCGCGGCTATAAACCCGAAGACGTCGATGCGTTTCTGATCTCGCTGTCTCAGGAATGGGAGCGGGTGAACATGGACTTCAAAATGCTGAAAATGCAGCTTGAGATTGCCGAGAAAGAACTGGGTAAGCTCAAGGAGGTGGAAATGACGCTCTTCCGGACCCTGAAAACCGCTGAGGATACCAGTAATCAGATCACCGATCAGGCAAACAAGGCCGCCGATATTTACCTGACCGAAGCGAAGCAGAAAGCCGACGATCTGCTGGCTGATGCTCGCAAACGGTCGACACTGATGGTGCAGGATGCCGAAAACCAGGCCCGGTACCTCAAAGACAATATCCTGAACGACCTGAAATCACTCGAACACGATTTCAAGGCGCTTGAACAGTATAAAGAAAATCTGGGGGTGCAGATTCGCGATCTGGCCGGCAAAGCAATCGATAGTGTCGATCGGTTCGAGAAGAAATTTGCCCGGCAGAATCTCCTGGGCAAGATCGACGAGGTAGCGACCCAGATCACCGATGAGCTGAAGCAGGCCGATGCGGCCAAAAAGCCCGACTATGAAGCCGCTTCCGGCACGGAGGCAGCCATGACTCCTGTCGCGCCAACCTCCGCCGACGCAGTACCGGCTGATACGGCGCCAGCCGAAACAGTATCGGCTGAGCCGGCCCCGGTCGAAGCTGAGCCGGCCCCTGCGCCGGTAGCCGACCATACGCCCGCGCCGGAGCTGCCCCCGCTCATCGAACGTGAAGCGTCGATTCCGGAAGCAATTCCGGTTCACACAATCGATGTGCCGGCCCCGGCTCCCGAGCCTGCTGAACCCGTTGCCCAAACACCGGCCGAACCACACACACCCGTGTCGACACTGGCTGAAACGATGACAGCCGCGCCTGAACCGGCTCCGGCCCCAACGCCCCAGCCCGTCGGCCCTCCCGAAGAGACTCAGCCCAAACGGGGTGGCTCATTTTTCGACCAGATTTAGCCCCGAACGATTGCAACCGGCAGGCTTCGGCCTGCCCTCACCTACATGGGAACAATTACCCTCGAAGGGCTGGAATTTTTCTCGTACCACGGCTATTACGACGAGGAACAGAAAATTGGCAACAAGTACTCGGTCGATATTGTGGTGACCGCTGATTTTCAGGAAGCGGCCCAGCGCGACCGCCTGAGCGCAACGGTCAACTACGAGCACCTGTATCAGATCACGACGGAGGTTATGAAACAACCTGCCCGCCTGCTCGAACATCTGGCCCATGGCATTATTCAGGGCATCCGGGCACAGTATCCCGATCTGATCGCGGTGGAGGTAAGCGTTTCAAAATTCAATCCGCCCATTGGCGGGGTTTGCCACCGGGCCCGCATTACCCTGAAGGGGTAAGGTAAACAAAAACGATCGACGGCGTAATCGGAAAGCGGAGCCTGAGCACCGCGTCTGACTACGCCGTCGATCGTTTTTTGTATGCAGGCTTGTTTTAAACGGCCTGCTGCAGGCCGGCAAACGAGATACCCATGTGTGAGGCATCGTAGACGCACTCGCCATTGCGAATCAGCAGTACCTGTGGCGACTCATGAGCCACACCGAACTCGCGCTCGATCTGGCTGGAGATGGGGCGGTTGGCCAGCAGATCAAGGTAGTAGGGTTTGACCCCCAGCTGATCACTCCAGTTTCGCTCCATGCGGCTCAGCGCCATAGCACTGATCGAGCAGGTCGTACTGTGTTTAAAGATCAAAATCGGTTGTTTGGCCGATTCTGCCTTTATCTCGTCGAGTTGAGTATCACTGACTAACTTAGTCCAATTCATGATGTTGCTGCAAAAAGCTGTTGCTTAACAAGTATTTTCGGGCGCAAAAAGTTCGTTTACCGGCTGGGGTCGTAGCGTAGCTTCCCGGCCATCTCATGCGAGATCGATTCGGCGTAAGCCCCGTAGGCATCGA
Organism: Spirosoma luteolum; assembly: GCF_054778875.1. Classification (NCBI taxonomy): domain Bacteria; kingdom Pseudomonadati; phylum Bacteroidota; class Cytophagia; order Cytophagales; family Cytophagaceae; genus Spirosoma; species Spirosoma luteolum. The sequence goes on along the minus strand of NZ_BAAGZE010000023.1, from coordinate 68,385 downwards.
CCAGAATACCCTTGTGCCCATCGCGGCTTTCAACGGCATACAGCACGCTCTCATCGTCGGGATCGGTCATACCCTCGAACCGGAAAACCTGCACAATGTCAAAGTCGGCGGGGTGCAGCTGTACGTTGTCGTGGGGTCGGTGCAGGTGGTCGTCTTTCAGGTTATAGTCGTGGGTGTAGCCATCCCGGCGCAGGGCGTCGATGGCTTCGGTCAGGGTATCGAAGGTTGGCATGCGTCGTGAGTTTGGTTGTGAGTCCGTAGTTTTGTCTGTATAACCAACCACCCATGGGCTTGTTTGCACACTTGTACAATGCCGGAATCGGCGCTTACCCCTGGGTAGTACGGCTGGCGTCGACCGTTAACCGCAAGGCCCGGCTCTGGTATGCGGGGCAGCAGGGCGTGGTCGACCGGTTGCTGGCAGTGCCCATACTACAGCCCGGCCAGCATCCTGACCGGCCGTTGGCCTGGTTCCATGCGGCTTCGCTGGGCGAGTTCGAACAGGGCCGGCCCGTAATCGAAGCTTTCCGGCAGCACTACCCGCACTACCGCATCCTGCTCACGTTCTTCTCCCCCTCGGGCTACGAAGTGCGTAAAGACTACGACGGCGTTGATTATGTCGACTACCTGCCCGTCGATACGCCGGCCAACGCCCGCCGGCTGGTGAAGGGGCTGCAACCCGCCATCGCGTTCTTCATCAAATACGAGTTCTGGGCTAACTACCTGCGCGAGCTGAAGGCTGCCGGCGCGGTGGTAATCTCGTTTTCGGCCATTTTCAGGCCCGATCAGTTGTTTTTTAAGCCCTACGGCGGTTTCTACCGGCAGATGCTTCACCAGTTCGACCAGTTGCTGGTGCAGAATCAGGAATCGGTCGATCTGCTGGCGTCGATAGACGTCAGGCAGGTGCGGCTGGGTGGCGATACGCGCTTCGACCGGGTAGCGCAGACAGCCGCGACCATCCGCACCATTCCGGTTGCCGCGTCGTTTCGGCGCCAGGCCGACGGGACATCGGCACCTGTGCTGGTGGTGGGCAGCGCCTGGCAGTCGGATATGGATGTGCTGTTACCTTTTTTAAACCAGTTCGATCGGCCCCTGAAAGTTATTATTGCCCCGCACGAAATTCACAGCGATGAACTGACGCGCTGGCAACAGCAGCTCCGCCGGCCATCCATACGTTATTCGGAGGCTGGCACCGGTAGCCCCGATCGGCTGGCCGAAGCCGCGGTGCTGTTCATCGACAATATCGGCATGCTCTCGTCGCTCTATCAGTACGGTACGTTTGCCTACATCGGCGGGGCGTTCCGCGAAGGACTGCACAACATTCTGGAAGCGGCCACCTTCGGGATGCCCATCTTTTTCGGACCCGTTTACGACAAGTATCAGGAAGCCGTGGAGCTGGTTGCCGAGGGGGGCGCTTTCCCAATCAGTAGTACGGCCGACCTGCTGGCTGCGTTTGGCCGGCAGTATGCCGATCATGCCAGCGCGGATCAGATCACCCGGTCGTACGTGCTGCGGAACGTCGGCGCCACGGCTGCGGTTATGGACGTTGTAACGCAGTTGCTGGGCATTCCGCCAACGCCGGCCGACGCCCCCTGAGGCCTGTGCTCATTCACTTTTTTTACCCAAAAACCCCTTGCAAACCGGCTTAATACTCCGTTCGACTGGCTCCTGGTATGACATTCGCAATGCGGACGGCCACATCTATCAGGGCCGTCTGAAAGGCAAATTCAAGATCAAAGGGCTGAAAGTAACCAACCCCATTGCCGTGGGCGACCGGGTGCGGTTCGATGTTGAGGACGAGGTGGAAAATACCGCGATCATCACCGATATCGAACCGCGCGAGAACTATATCATGCGGCAGTCGGTCCATAAAACGGCGCACGGCCACATGCTGGCCGCCAACCTCGATCAGGCGGTGTTGCTGGCCACGCTGGCCATGCCCCGTACATCGACGGGCTTCATCGACCGGTTTCTGGTTTCGGCCGAATCGTTTCGCATTCCGACCACGGTTGTATTCAACAAAGCCGACATTCTGACGGAGGATGGGCTGGCTTTTCAGCAGAAAATCATCGAACTGTACGAATCGATTGGCTATCCCTGTCTGGTTACGTCGGCGACCGAAGGGGTGGGGGTCGATGCGTTCCGGGCGCTGCTCGATGGCAAGGTAACGCTGCTGGCCGGCCACTCGGGCGTGGGAAAATCGTCGCTGGTCAATGCGATTGCGCCGGGGCTTAACCTCCGCACCAACGAAGTGTCGTCGTTTGCCAACAAGGGCGTGCATACCACTACGTTTGCGGAGATGTTCGAGCTGGCGCCCGATACCTTTATCATCGATACGCCGGGCATCAAAGAGCTGGGGCTGATGGATACGTCGCGAACCGAAATCGGCCACTACTTTCCCGAAATGCGCGAGCGCCTGAACCAGTGCCGCTACAACAACTGCCTGCACATCAATGAGCCGGGCTGCGCCGTAAAAGACGCCGTGGCCGAGGGCGACATTGCCGAAAGCCGCTACATGAGCTACCTCAGTATGATGGAGGGGGGCGACAACCGCAAATAACCCAGCCGGGTTGGGGTCTGTTGCTACAGCATACGGCCCCAACCCGGAGAAGGCTTAGTTGGTCATGGCGGCCAGCAGATCGGCCTGGGTAATAATGTGCACCTGTTCGCGTTCGTCGCGCACGAGCAGCGCCTTGTTGTCGCGGTCGATCAGCGACGACAGGGCATCGATGGTATTGTCGAGGCCGACAAATTTGAACGGCTTGTCCATCACTTCCCGCACCGGGTGGTCTTTCACGGTCGGATCGTCGATCAGGCGGTTCAACACGGTAGAGTCGGTCAGGCTGCCCACAATGTGGCCGTCTTCGTCGGTTACGGGAATCTGCGAAATGCCGTAGCGGTTCAGCACCTGAATGGCCTGGCTAATCGACACGCCCGACCCGATGGTGGTGAGCTGGTCGCCCGATTCGTCGCGGCCGCCCTTGTGCCGGATAATATCGCGGGCCGTTTTAAAAGCCCGGTCTTCCAGAAAGCCGTGGTCTTTCATCCAGGTGTCGTTGTAGATTTTGGCCAGGTAGCGTGTCCCGTGGTCGGGCAGCAGAATCACCATCACATCGCTGTCGGTGAGGTTGGCTTTGGCCCATTCGAGAGCACCATGCACGGCCGTACCGCACGACCAGCCCACAAACAGCCCTTCCTCGCGCGACAGTCGCCGGGCCATGATGGCGGCATCCTTATCGGTTACTTTCAGGATATGGTCGATCACGTCGAAGTTGACGTTTTGCGGCAGGATGTCTTCACCGATGCCTTCGGTCAGGTAGGGGTAAATCTCGCCCGGATCGAAGATGCCCGTCTCCTTGTATTTTTTGAACACCGACCCGTAGGTATCGAGCCCGACGGTAACGATGTTGGGGTTCTGCTCTTTCAGGAATTTCGACGTACCGCTGATGGTACCCCCCGTGCCGACACTGGCGGCATAATGGGTAATCTGGCCGTCGGTGTCGCGCCAGATTTCGGGGCCGGTCGTATCGTAGTGGGCCGCCGTGTTGGATGGGTTGTCGTACTGGTTGGGATAGAGCGAGTTCGGAATGTCGCGGTTGAGCTTGCGGGCTACCGAGTAGTATGAGCGCGGATCGTCGGGAGCCACGTTGGTGGGGCATACCACCACTTCGGCACCGACAGCCCGCAGAATATCGATTTTCTCTTTTGACTGCTTATCGGCCATCGTGAAGATACACTTGTAGCCTTTGGCGATGGCTGCGAGGGCCAGGCCAAAGCCCGTGTTGCCGCTCGTTCCCTCGATGATGGTACCACCCGGCCGGATCGTGCCGGCTTTTTCGGCGTCTTCGATCATTCGGATGGCGATGCGGTCTTTTACCGAGTTGCCGGGGTTGAAGTATTCGACCTTGGCCAGGATGGTGCCGGGAATGCCTTTGGTCACGCTATTGAGCTTGACGAGGGGCGTGTTGCCGATGGTATCGACAATAGAGGAGTAATAGTTCATGGATGAGGTGGTTTGTCGTACGCTTCCAGAAACGCAACGACCTGTTGATGGAAGTGTTTGAAACTACGCGACTGCCGGGCGAGCTCATCAAAATCTGCTTTCATCGCAGCTTCGCGGGCTATTTTTTCAATTTGTTGACGGTCTTGGCGTTGCCCGTAGACTTTACGTTTTGTTTCGACTTTAGGTATTGATTCGAGACTATTTGCTGTCGCGTTCTGCTGAACGTAATGAATCCAACAGTCAATCGCCTGAATGGGTGCGTACAGAATTATTTTGTTTTCGTATAGCTTGTATGCCCTACCCATGGCATCCTGCAACTGTTTAAGCCGCTGCGTATGGTATTCCTGATTATCGGTAAAATCGGTCGTGTCTAAATCGATACCCGCTATGAACAGATCGCACGGATATTTCTTATCGGCGAATGATTGCACGCAATAGGTTGCGGCCTCCTGCAAGACTTTTGAAACGCTTGGGTTTTTAGAAATGGCAAGCTGAATTTTTGTTCTGACTGGTTGTAGGTCGCCAATTTGTTTCGCTATCCAGTCGATATAAGCCGGGATAAACTGGTATTCAGCAAATCCTTCGGCGATTAGGGTATACCGTAGCGTCTTGCTCATAAAATTGCCGGAACTCCTCCTAGCAGTCCATAAAGCCAGTTCTCGCTTAGATTCGAAGTTAAGTCAACCGGGTCGAGGTCTAATTCTCCGTTACGTGCGTTGGTAGGATCAATGATATCGCGCTGTAAATTCTTTACATACGTAGCCCCGTCGTCATCTTTATCGAAAACAAAGACAGCTTCCGGGCGGGTAGCAAATTCATCCAACACATGTTCATTATGCGTAGTCAGAATAACCTGTACATCTTTCTCCTCGGCCAGACGGAAAATGAAATCCATTACTTCCCGAATGCGTCGGGGGTGAATGCCTTTTTCAGGTTCTTCCAACAAAAGTAATTTCGGTGGATTTGGCTGGTTGATGATGCACAACAGCGCCACAAAATACAATACACCTTCTGATACTTCACTAGCCCAGAAGTCATTATCATCTTTATCGAAGAATTTTAGACGTAGCTTATTTTCACCGTTGCTCTCTACCGAAGGTGTTCCAATACTGACTATGTCGCCAACAGATTTATGGAGATTGTTTTCTAATTCCCTGAAAACGCGCTTATAGTTTTGGCTTAGATTGAATATGAAGGGAATAATATTCCCACAATCGGCTTCTAGAATTTCCTCTGAACTTAGTTTGTGCGGTTTGGTGATTAACTCTGGATTTGGTTTATATATTTTTAGATAACCTAATAGATTCTTTAACGTGTGTTCGTTTAGGCGGGTAGTTTGGTTAGAAGGTAAATAGTCGAAACTACTCATCGAGCTCCCCCAAATATGTGGATTAATTTGATCTCGGTTGAATTCAATAGCCACGTGTTCCATATGGTTAATTGCTATGAATTCAGATGTGGGCTCGATGGTCAGGTGGATGAATGCTAGACTGTTGGTTTCTGATCTGAAGATAAGTCGTGAAGCAGCTTCGGGGAGTGTCTTCTTTTCGACAGCCCAGTCAAACATTTCCAGCGCCTTCAGAAAATTTGTCTTGCCCGAGTTATTTGGGCCAATCAGCAGATTGACCCGCTGGAGGTCAAGGGTGACAGCCTTCAGGCTTTTGAAATTCTGGATCGAAACGCGCTTGAGCATAACCGGGGCAGTTGACTGGCCCTAAGTTAGCTATTTCCCCATTTGCACCGCCCGCATCAGCAGGGTGTTGTCGGGATCGAGCACAACGGTGGTGGGCGCGCTGCCGGCGGGCACCGTGAACGTCTGGGATTTGCCCGACAGCAGCAGTTTGGGCGACCGCCCCGTTTCCTGACTGCCGTTGCGCAGGCTCACCACAAGCGGCAGGCTGTATTGCCCCACGCGCTGGGTCTGCCGCACCTCGATTTCCACCACCCGTTTGGCTGCGTCGTACCGCCAGCCCCACACCAGTTCCGGATAGCCCGGCTGCGTGAGCCACTGGCTGAAGAACGAATCCAGTTTTTTGCCCGATACCTGCTCCATGATCGCCTGCAGGCTGGCGGTGGTGGCGTTGGCGTTCCGGTGGGCTGCGTAGTAGGCCCGGATACCCTTCCAGAACAGATCGTCGCCCAGTTCGCTGCGCAGCATATGCAGTACCCAACCGCCTTTCTGATAAGCAAAGGGGTTGAGCAGCTCGGTCAGGTTGGCGGCCGACGAGTCGATGATGGTGGCGCGGGGTTTCAGCGCTGCGTAGCGAAATACCTGCTCCCGGTTCTGGTTCAGCACGGCGTTGAGCGTATCGCGGCCGTAGGCGTGTTCGAGATAGAGTGCCGAAAAATAGGTAGCAAAGCCTTCGCTCAGCCACAGCTGCGACCAGTCTGACTCGGTAGCCGAATTGCCAAACCACTGGTGCGCAATTTCGTGCGCCAGCAGGGCCTCCACATCCGAGTTTTTCTGGCCCACAATAATGCGCTCGTTGTAGAAAATGCAGCTGGCATTCTCCATCCCGCCAAATACCGTAGTCGACTCCACGTTGGCGAGTTTTTCGTAGGCATACGGGCCAATATGGTCGTTGAAATACTGCAGGATCTCGCGGGCGGGGCGGTAGTCGATAAAGCCTTTCTGGCTGTCGCGGGGGTAGAGCCAGCTCTGCACCGGTACCCCGGCCACCGTGCCTACCTCCTCGACGGCAAAGCGGGCCGCACCAATCACCATCACCTTGGTCGGGATGGGGGTGTTTTCCTGCCAGCGCGTCAGCTTTCGATTGCCGGCAACGGGCGTTTCGCTCACGAATTTTCCGTTGGCAATGACGCGGTAAGCCGCCGGCGCGTTGACAGTGAAGGAGCAGGTTGCCTTATCGGACGGGTGATCCACAACGGGCAGATAGTTGCGGGCGTTGTTGGGCCAGTTGTCGCCGAAGAACGTGCGCTCACCAAATTTGTTGTGGCTAATGATGAGCCCCCGGGCGGGCACACCGCTGTAGCGGATCACCACGTCGGTGGGTTGCCGCGGAGCCGCCGGCAGGTTGATGAACACCCGATCGTTGCGCTGGCTGAACGGAACGGCCTTGCCATCGGGTAGGGTCACGCGCTGCACCCGCATGCCGGTAGCCTCCGCCGAAGCCGAATCGGCTTTGGCACTGATCAGATCGAACCAGACCGACTGCCGGTCGTCGGCCCGCACAAAGCGAATGCGGGTTTCGCCGGCGATGCGGTTGGTGGAGTCGCTGAGGGTAAGCGAAAAATCGTAGTGCTGCACATCGACACCGGGCTGGGTATAGCGGGCCAGATAACCGGCCGCCAGTTGCGCGTGGGCCTGAATGGACAGGAAAAAGAGAACTAGAAAAGCAGACGTTGAGCGAAACAGAATCATTAATCTTCGGCTAGCGTACGGGAAATATTCATGCGGTAAACCCCGATGGCGGGGAGGGCGGCAGCCAGCAGGCCAACCAGAATGGCCACGCCCAGCAGGGCCCACTCTTCGGGCAGGATGCCGAAAGCGGCCAGGTTATAGTGGTAATCGTTGGAGACGCTGCTCGAAAAGAGCCACAAGCCTACCCGACTCAGCACGATGCCCAGCACGAAGCCGATCAGGGCCAGCACCAGGCCTTCGAGCAACAGCATGCCAAACAGCTGGGCCCGCGTGGCACCCATCGACAGCATCAGGGCCATTTCGTAGCGCCGTTCCTTGAGCGAGTTGTAGAGCGATACGAATACGCTGATGCCCGAAATCAGCATAATCACGATGGCCAGCCCACGTAACGTTTCGACACCCACGCCGAGCAGCGAGAACAGGCGGTTGATTTCGATGTTGGGCAAAGCGGCCTGCAGTTTGGAGTTGGTGTTGATCCCCCGGGCCAGCATCATGCCCAGCGGGTTGCGGAACTTGATGAGCATGCTCGTGATTTCGCGCGGGGCTTCGGGTTCGCCTTCGTCGGCGTGGGCGTCGCCGGCCTCGTGCCCCTCGTGTTCGTCGTGGTGCTCATGAATGGCCCAGATACTCGACAGGGGCGTCAGAATGAGCTGATCGGCCACGGTGTTGGTGGTGTTTAGTACGCCCACGACTTTGTATTTCCGGTCGGCATGCACCTCGCCTTCTGCATCCAGTCCGTGCGAGCCCGCGAAGGTATCGCCCGGTTTCAGGCCCGTCACGGCCGCTACACGGGGACCGATCACCACATCGAGATCCTGGCTGAACAGCTGCCCCTGCGCCACCGTAGCCCCGAAGTGGTCGAGGTATTTTTTGTTAGTGCCCACGATGCGGAACGACTGGTAGTTGTCGCCGATCGAGAGCGGAATGGCCGACTTGATCATCGGGTTCTGCGTCAGCCGCTGGGCTTCGTCGAGCGGAATGTTGCCCGTGGGGGCGTCGATCTGGTAGATGCTCGACAGAATCAGCTGCAGCGGACTGCCTTTGGCCCCCAGCACCATGTCGATTCCCTTGATGTTGCGCCGGAACTGATCGTCGAGCTGCTTGTTGAGCAGCAGCAGCAGCGAGATAATCGTGATGCCAAACGTCATCAGCAGGCCGCTCAGAAAACTGCTGAGGGGCTTGTCTTTCAGGTTACTCCAACTGATTCGGAACAGATTCATAGCCGTGGGCAGCGCGGGGGTGTCTGGAATATAAAAAAGAACCGTAGCCGGTCAAGGACCTAGGTCAGAGACAGGACAAAGTGATGGCTGGTAATATGGAAACGTTTGTTGAGGTAAAGCCGGTGTGCATCGTAACGGGCCGGGTTCTGGCCCGAGTCGAGCGTGACGTAGGCGCACTGGGCCTGCCGGGCCTGATCGACCACAAAATCGACCAGCTGCCCCGCGTAGCCGTTGCCCCGGGCCGCCGGCAACGTCGACAGGTCGTCGATGTAGAGCGTGCGGCCGCTGTGGAGCAGGTGCATGATGCGGTAGCCCATCACGGCAGGCGCTTCGGTGCCATCGCCGGGATCGACAAACGCCAGACTGAAGCGTTCGTGCGTTTGCTGGTACCGGATCTGTTCGAGCGCATCGGCGGGCGTGAGGTGCGGGCGCAGGGCGAGCAGGGCCGGCAGGCACTGCCGAATCTGCGCGTCGGTCTGGGCGATCCGGATCGTCATAGCTGGGCGCGGATATCGGCCAGCAGCGTGTCGCCCCCGCGGGTCAGAATACTTTCGGCCAGGGCGTGGCCGAGGGATTCGGCTTCGGCCGAGGGGCCCGCAAACTGGTCGTGCAGCCGGTTCTGTCCGTCGAGGCTAACCAGCCCCCCCGACAGCACGACCTGCGCATCGACCCACTGGGCCAGCGCAAACGACGGAATGCTGCACCCCCCTTCGAGCCGGGCCAGAAAGGCCCGTTCGGCCAGCAGGCAGGCTTCGGTCCGCTCGTGGTTGGTAAGCCGCCGGACCCGATCGCGTTTGGCCGGGTCGAGGCTGGTAGCGGCTTCGATGGCGATGCTGCCCTGCCCCACGGCGGGCGTGAAGTCGATCAGCGAGAGCCGCTCCACAATCAACTCGTCGTAGCCCATGCGGTGCACCCCGGCAAAGGCCAGCAGCAGGGCGTCGCACTGGCCCTCGTCGAGTTTGCGGATACGGGTCTGGAGATTGCCCCGCATATCGACCGTGGTGACGTGGGGGCAGAAATGCTTAAGCAGCGCCACCCGGCGGGTCGACGAGGTGCCGATGGTAAAGGGCTGACCGCTGCTGAGCGACAGGTCTTTGTTGCGACTGACCAGTACATCGTTGGGGGCTTCCCGCTCGGTAAACGCAATGATGTGCAGATCATCGGGCAGGGTCGAGGGCAGGTCTTTGGCGCTGTGCACGGCAATGTCGATGCTGCCGTCGCGGAGCTGATCTTCCAGTTCCTGCGTAAAGACGCCCTTGCTGCCAATCTTCGAGAGCGACCGGTCGAGCACCTGATCGCCTTTGGTTTCGATCAGCACCAGTTCCGAGGTCTGCCCGTCGGCCTGGAGCAGGCGCTGTATGTGTTCGGCCTGCCAGAGCGCCAGCCGACTGCTTCGTGTTCCGATTCTAATGTGCATGATAGCGCAAAGGTACGGTCTAAATCGGCGTCAAAACAGCCCGTTCTGGGTAGTCGCCAGCCGGCATAGGCTGTGGAATACCAACCACATTCTGGATACCCGATACCCGAAAAATTCTACAATCGGGGCGCGCGGGCTCATACCTGTTTTGGCGCGAAATGGCCCCTGAGCCGGCCAAAACGGCATATGTGCCCTGTATTTGGTGGTTTTTAGCTGTCAGAATGACGGGACTGGGCCGGCTTTTGGTTCAGGCACGAGGTTTGTTTATACACTAGTACTTGAACAGTAAACAACAACTCCTATGAAAGCGATCGAAAATGTATTTCAGGGGACGACCAGTCAGATCAATCTCCTCAACACACTTTACGGCGGATCGAGTCAGGCCGTGATGGATGTAGCGCAGGAAGATGATAATCTGGTGATCCAGCTGAAAGCGCCGGGGGTGCAGTCTGAAGCCTTCAACGTACTGGTCGAAGGCAATAAACTGGTGCTGTACACGCTGCTGGTTAGCAACGTCAGCCTCACCGATGAGCAGGAAGGTACAACGCAGCGGATGGCCGTTCCGATGTTTATGAAAGTGCTCGACATTCCGGCCTTTGTCGACGCCGATCAGATTGAAGCGACCTACCAGCATGGTCTGGTAACGGTGACGCTGCCCTTTAAAGACGAAGAGCACCTGCACCGCCGGATCGACATCAAGAATCTTTTTTAAACCTGTTTTCCCGTCCGGGACTGGCAACGGTCCTGTAGCCTATAGATGCGTACTGAGGTCGCTTCCACGGAAGCGGCCTTTTTTTATGCCCGGCCGGAGCGCGTGTGCCAGTCAGTCTATCTAATTGGCTGACAATCAGGAGTCGGAAAAATAGTAGAACTATTTAAAGAAGTTGTCGGCCGGGGGTTTTGGCAAGCGCTTGATTCCGTACAGGTTAGGCGCGCGGGTACGCATGGGCAGGTGTTATCGGGCCGGGATGGCCTTGTGATAGCGGCCACAAACCTTAAATTTGTCTACACGCTTATTCGATCTTCCCCGGGTGGGGCTGGTCTTACCACATATACGATCAAGACAAACCGCTTTATGACACAACAGGACGCGATCGAACCGATTCTTCAGGAAGATAAGGGACGTTTTGTGCTATTCCCGATCAAGCACTGGGACATCTGGGAGTATTACAAAACCCATGAAGCATCGTTCTGGACGGCCGAAGAGATTGACCTTGGGCAGGACATGAAAGACTGGAACAGCCTGAACGACGGCGAACGGCATTTTATCTCGCATGTGCTGGCCTTCTTCGCGGCTTCCGACGGGATCGTCAACGAAAACCTGGCGGTCAACTTTCTGTCGGAGGTGCAGTACGCCGAAGCGAAATGCTTTTATGGCTTTCAGGTGATGATGGAGAACATCCACTCCGAAACCTATTCGCTGCTGATCGATACCTACATCAAAGACGCGGCTGAGAAAGACCGGCTGCTCAACGCCATCGACACCATTCCGTGCGTGCAGAAAAAAGCCGAATGGGCGCTGCGCTGGATCGAGAACGGTACGTTTGCCGAGCGGCTCATTGCCTTCGCGGCCGTCGAAGGTATTTTCTTCTCGGGCTCGTTCTGCTCGATCTACTGGCTTAAAAAGCGCGGGCTCATGCCGGGCCTGACCTTCTCCAACGAGCTGATCTCGCGCGATGAAGGGCTGCACCGCGATTTCGCCTGTATGCTATATACCGATCACATTATCAACAAAATGCCCGAATCGGCGGTCTACGACATTATTCGCAATGCGGTCGAGATCGAACAGGAGTTTGTTGCCGACGCACTGCCGGTGTCGCTGATCGGCATGAACGCCGACCTGATGAAGCAGTACATTGCCTTCGTTGCCGATCACCTGCTGGTGACGCTGGGGCTGAAGAAAATCTATAACGTGACCAATCCCTTCGATTTCATGGATATGATCTCGTTGCAGGGTAAAACCAACTTCTTCGAGAAGCGGGTTGGCGAGTACCAGCGCGGTGAGGTGATGTCGAAATTCCGGGCCATGAAAGCCGCAGCCGAGAACCCGCAGGCCGAGGCATCGCAAACCGTTGTCAAGGAAGAACCTAAAGGTTTCGTGCTCGACGCTGACTTTTAGAATGCGTTAGTGCGTTGTTGTGTTTGCTCGTTATACAGTTTGAATGCTCACTTTGTAGACACAGAAACGCCAGCATTGCCAATTATACCAATACGCAGAAGGGCCACCCGTCGGGTGGCCCTTCTGCGTATTGGGGGCAGGCGGGTCTACTGCCCGACTACTTTGATGAGCATACCACGGGTAACCTTGTCGCCACCTTTCATGCTATTGATCGTACCCAGTTCTTCCAGCCGTTTGGCAGGCATACCGAGGGCCGCCATCGCTTCCTGAAACGTGCCATCGCGCGGCACCTGCCGCACCCGGATGCGCTCGGGCTGGCGATTCAGCTTGTCGGGGTCGGTCAGGCTGCGGAATCCACCGGCCACGCGCTGAAATGTACCAAACGAGTTCTGAAAGTCGCCGGCTGCCGACAGTCCGTGCAGGGCGTAGATCGAATTGCCGTACTGAATCAGCCACGTGCCGATCTGCAATACCGATCGGGGGTCCTGCTGCTGCTGTTGGGGCTGACCCTGCTGCTGCTGTGGCTGCTGTTTCGAGATAATCACAAAAGCCGGATTGCCGTTGATGGTTGTCTTGTTGCTTTCCAGCACCGTAAGGCCCATTTCCTTCACCATCGTCTGGGCCGCTTCGTCGAGCGAGTTGCCCTGGGCGGGCATCAGAATCATGGCCAGCTTCCCTTCTTTGGGGCCCATCTGAAACTGAGCGGGCGAGTTTTGGTGCTGCCAGCCGCTCGGTACCGGAAACTGGAACTTCAGATCGGGGTGGTAAAACATGTTGTTCTCCACAAAACCCTGTTTCGGGTCTTCGCCGTAAATGATGCCGTCGATCATACGCAGGTAGCCATCGCGGTCGACCTGGTAGTTGCCCGGATTTTTGGCCTGGTAGTCTTTCGCCATTGCATGCACGTTTGAATAGCGGTTGCCCGGATCGGGGTGGGTCGACAGAAAGGTGGGCACGGCCTGCCCGGCATTGTCGGAGATACGCTTGATGGTGGCGAAGAAGTTGGCCATCTGGTGTGCATCATACCCAATTTTGCTCGAGTACTCGACCCCGATTTTGTCGGATTCCGACTCGTGGGCACGGCTGTAGCCCAGCAGCGCCAGTTGCAGCCCCTGTGAGGCCGCTTCGGTCAGCTGCCCCGTTTTGTCGAGCAGTACCGAGCCGGCAATGAGACCCACGGTTCCGAACAGCTGACTGGTTTGCTGGCGGGCCGAGTGCTGGGCGGTGATGTGCCCGATTTCGTGGCCCAGAACGCCGGCAAATTCAGCCTCGTTGTTGAAGTGGGCCATGATACCCCGGGTGAAATAAACGTACCCGCCGGGCACGGCGAAGGCGTTGACAACCGGCGAATCGACAATGTAGAACTGGTAGGGCAGGTCGGGACGGTGCGAAATCTGGGCCATCGCCTTGCCTTTCTCGTTGATGAAAGCCGACAGTTTCTTGTCGTCGTAGAGACCCATGCTGGCTACGACCGACGGGTGCGACTGCTGGCCCAGCGCAATTTCCTGTTCTTTCGACATCAGGATGACCTGCCGTTTGCCCGTAACCGGATTGCGCGAACAGGCCGACAGCAGCAGCAGACCGGGCAGTGCGCCGTAGAGGAGTGTTTTTACTAGGTGGTTCATGTTGATAGGAATGGCGAAACAGACTCATAGCGAGTCCGTTTGTGTGTTAGACACGAAGATTATTAAATCGTCATTAAAAGCCATAGACGGGCTGATTTGTTTGCCGATGGCCAGGGTCTGATGGCCAGAATCGAGGGAGCGGCCGGCGGGCGCGGCACGCAACCCGAATAGGCTGTATCTTCGCAGCCTACTTTCGTTTGTCTGTATGCCTGATCGCCAACGCATCGAGCCGTGGCTCTACTGGCTCGCTGGCCTGTTTGTGCTGCTGTTTACGCTGACCACCTACCACCGCGCCACCGATTTCGACGATGCCTGGTTTGCCGAACAGGCGTATTTTCTGCTGCGCGACGGCGTAGTGCGGTCCGAATTTTTCCGGGGCGTCAATCACTGGGAAGACCGTATCTACGTATTCCATAAACTGTATATCTACCTGCTGGCCGGCTGGACGGCTCTGCTGGGTTTCTCGGCGCCGGCCGTCGAGTCGCTGGGCACCCTGGGAGCGGCTCTCAATGTGGCCGGCCTTTACGCGCTGACCCGCCACGCTACCACAGGCGACCAACAGATCCGCACCCTGTTCGGCTGGAGCCTACTGCTCTACGTTTCGTGCGGGCTGGTGCAGCGGTTCGGCTTCGTAGCCCGTCCCGAAACCATGAACGCGGCCTTCGGGCTGTGGGGCTACTATTTTCTGAGCACGATTCCGCCCCGGTCACTGTCTCCCGACCAGTCCCGGCCACTGTCGGGTCGGCTGGTACTGGCGGCTGTGCTGGCGGGGCTGGCCGCCCTGACCCATCTCAATGGGCTGATGTACGGGCTGGCGGGGCTAACGTGGCTGGCCGTGGCCCGGCGCTGGCGCGAAGGGTTTCTGTACGGCCTGATCTGGGTTACGGTGTTTGCCTTTTATTTTACCGACGTAGCGGTCGACGGGCAGTGGGCACGTTTCCTCCAGCAGTTTCGCTACGACCCGGCCACGCGGCACCTGTTTGGCTGGCTGGCCAAGTTGCGCACCCTGGCCTCGTTCCACCAGATGCTGTTTCATAACCAGGTCGAAGCCGCCATTACGCTGCTGACGGTACTGGTGGGCTGGTTGAGCTGGCGGTACGATCGCGCCAGCCGGCCGCTGATTGGCTATCTGGCGTCGCTGACGGTCTGGCTGTGGCTCATCACGCGGGGCAGCACCAAATACTATATGCTGCTGCTGCTGCCATTTGCCTGCCTGCTGGCCGGCCGGGCTCTGGTGGGGCCAGTAAGGCAATGGCCAGTGCGGTGGCAGCGCGTAGCTGCGGTGCTGGTGGTAGGCTGGCTGGTGTCGGGCGTTGCCGAGGCCGGACAGCTGCTGTACGCCAACCGCGCCCCCGTCGTGGCCGAACGAACGGCCCGGCTGGCGACGCTGATGGGCAAACCGGGGGCCACCATCATTGGTCCGCTTGACCTGTTTTTCGAGCAGGTCGGTCACTACCGCATCCACAGTCTGACTTACTATTACCTGCTCAACCAGCACGAATACGGAGGTAAGCTGAGCCTGCCTCAATTCTTCGAGCTGGCTGCCCGCGAAGGCGCTGCGTATGTGGTTACGGATCCGAAGCTGAACATGGCTTACGACATTCCCGACACGGCCCCCGCCCGCATCGGGCGCTACCGACGCATCTACCAGGACGACTGGAACAGTCTCTACAAGCTGGAATAAAGGCGGGGGAGTGGGTTTGTTGTTTGTAGTTTGTCGTTCGTTGTAACGGGTGACAGCTGTTGCCGCCAATAGCAAACCACAGACCACAAACTACAAACTGTAAACCACAAACTGTAAACCGTAAACTATAAACTCCCCACCTGCTCGATCACCTGCCAGATCAAATCCGACTCATAGCCCTTGCTGAGGGCGAAGCGGAATAGCTTCTGTTTGACCACCAGTGGGTTGTCGTCGCGCAGGCTCTGGCGTTTTCGGGTGAGCAGGTCGGTCAGGGTGGTGTGGTAGTCGTCGGGCTCGATTTCTTTCATGGCCTGATCGAGGTTATAGCCCGTAATGCCCCGTTGCTGGAGGTGCTGCTTTATTTTGCGTCGGCCCCAGCCTTTGACCCGAAACTTGCCGCCGGCAAACGATTTGGCAAACCGCTCTTCGTTGAGGTAGTTCTGCTGAATCAGTTCGGCAATAATTTCTTCGGCATCATCGCCCCACACACCCCACTCGTTCAGCCGGTCACGCACTTCCTGCTGTGTCCGCTCCTGATAGGCACAGAACATGGCCGCTTTCCGAAGGGCATCCTTAAGCAGATCGGTCATGGCATTGGGCTAGGTCAGCAGGTTGTCGAGGGCGCGGGGCAGGTCGCCAAACTGATACTGGAAATCGGTTTCATCGGCAATACGCTTGTTCAGCACGTAATTACCCCCCAGCACCGTAATGGCCAGTTCGCCAAACATCAGTTTCAGGGCAAACGACGGGATGTTGGGCAGAATAAGCGGGCGGTGCAGCACGGCCGCAATGGCTTTGGTGAGCCCCTCGTTGGTAACGGGCATCGGCGCTACGGCGTTATACACCCCCGACCACGACTCGTCGGTGAGGGCCTGGCAATACATCCGGCACAGGTCGTCGAGGTGAATCCAGGAAATATATTGCTGCCCCGACCCCAGCGGGGCTCCGGCGCCGAGCCGGATCGGCTGGGCAATTTTGGGCAGGGCCCCACCCGCCATGGTCAGTACCACGCCGGTACGGAGTTTCACCGTCCGGATGCCTAGGGCGGCTACTTCGTCTTCGGCCCGTTCCCAGGCCCGCGTTACCTGTGCCAGAAAATCGGTGCCGCCGGTTGC
Organism: Spirosoma luteolum; assembly: GCF_054778875.1. Lineage (NCBI taxonomy): Bacteria > Pseudomonadati > Bacteroidota > Cytophagia > Cytophagales > Cytophagaceae > Spirosoma > Spirosoma luteolum. The sequence goes on along the minus strand of NZ_BAAGZE010000023.1, from coordinate 51,823 downwards.
CGTTTCGGTCAGGGGCCGGTCGGCGGTGTCGCCCCCGTAGTACCCAATGGCCGATGCGCCGATAAATGCCTTTACGGTATGGGTAGTGCTGGCCAGCGCCTTGGCCAGCAGCTTGGTCGATTCGGTACGGCTGTTCAGAATCTCGTCTTTGCGGGCATCGGTCCAGCGCTCGTCGGCGATACCGGCCCCGGCCAGGTGGATAATGTAGTCGGCACTCTGAATAGCCCGGGGATCGATGTGCCCCTTTTTAATATCCCACTGAAAGACGCGGACGTTGGGCACCGGCTCGGCCGAGCGGCTCAGCAGGGCAACCTGAAAGCCTTGCTGGTGAAGAATTTCCGTTAGCCGGTGGCCAATGGTGCCGGTTCCGCCGGTCAGTAATACCGTCTTGTTCATGGTAGGTCATGGGATGTTGTACTCATTCTATAACCCATGATTACGCATTGGGGTTTCCCCGAGGTCTTATTCCCGGCGGCACGGTCAGACTTTACCGCCGGGAATAAGACCCCGCGAACCGATGCTGGACAGACCAGTGCGGGCCCGGTTGGCATCGACCGGCCAGCGGGGGAAGGGGCGGGTGGGAGAGAGGCATCGGGCGGGTTGCTAGGGCTGGCGCCAGAAGGGCATTTCGGCCTGTTGCAGGAGTAGTTTGCGGTTGCTGCCCGTAGCGTCGCTGGTATACACGTTGCGCTGCCCCGTGCCCGTGTTATCGGTACTGGTGAAAATGAGGGCAGCTCCGGTGGGGGAGTAACGCGGGTCGAGGTCGTTGGTACCGGCGGGTTTGTTGCCCTGATTGCCCGTGTTCCCCTGGCCTTTCGACAGATCGGTCAGCGTGTTGGTCGTCAGGTCGAAGCGGTAGATGCGGGCGTCGAGCTGCCGACCCTGATCGTTCTGAAAATCGGTCGAGTCGGCCGAAAAGAGAACCTGCCGTCCGTTGACCGAAAAGGCCGGGTTGCCCACGCGACCGTTTCGACGGGTGTAGAACGTGCGTGCGTTGCTGCCATCGACCGAAAAAACGCTTAACTCGTTGTCGTAGACGCTTGTGCCGGTGCTGCGGGCCACAATCCGATCGCCCTGCGGAGTCCAGTCGCAGCCGGCCCAGATGCGTCCGTAGCTGGCCAGCGCCACAGTGCGCAGGCCAACGCCGTCGGTCCGGATCGCGTACAGCCGGTCGTTGGCCGGATACAGTAGCTGGGTACCGTCGGGCGACCAGCAGAACGTCAGATCCAGCGCCGACAGACCACTGATCGGCACCGTTGTGACCCGTTGCCGGTTGCTGCCGTCGAGGTTCATGGTGTACAGCTGCACATCGGTATCGGCATTGGAGATAAACGCGATGCGCTGCCCGTTGGGGCTCACAACGGGCCGCCAGTTGCTGCCGGTACGGGTGAGCTGGCTAACGGCCCCATCGGCCGTGGCTCCGAAAATCTGGAACTGACCATTCATCCGCCGGGCAAATACGTAACTGTACACGGGGTAGCTGCCGGTCTGAAACGACCACACTGCCCCGTTGACGGTGTTGACGCCGTCTTTGACCAGTACCTGCCAGAGGTACGTGGTGTTGTAGTCCAGCCCGCTGATGGTCAGCGAATCGGCTGTCAGGCCGGTGTAGGAACTGGTGGGTGTGCTGGCTCCGGCCCGAAACAGGAGCACATCGTAGGTCAGTGTATCGCGGTTGGGGTCGGTGGCAGTCCATTTAAGCGTCAGCGTCGTCGACTGGGTCGTACTGTTCAGGGCGGGCGCGACCAGTACAGGCGCTGTGGGCGGGCGATTCTGGGTCTTGTCGTCGGTGAGCAGGATCGTAACGGCCGGCGAGGTGGTTGTGGTCGGCGCAACAGTGACTACCTGCGTGCCGTAGCCTGCTTTCGACGCCTGCACCGTGTAGTTGCCGACGATAACGCTGTCGAACCGGAATGAGCCCGAAGAGTCGGTCGAAACGATTCGGTTGCCGGGCGTCAGCTTGACCGTAGCGTTGCCGATCGGTTGCTGGTTGACACTGTAGAGCACCCGGCCCCGCACCGTGGCGAGCTGTACCGGATCGACATAGACGTCTTCGTTGCAACTCGCCAGCGCCAGCAGCCCGGCCGTGACGAACAGGATATAATAAAGCAATCGCATGGTGAACCGGTTGGCAAAAAAACGGGCTGATAAGGGCGGGGTCATGGCGGTGGGATTACTTGCCGGTGATTGATTTGGGCCTGGGACGAAACAGGCTGCCGATATGCAGGGTCAGCCCGACGGTGGCCCGCAGGTAATAATCGTTGCGGGTACCGGCCACAATGCCGTCGAGGGCATCGGTGAAGGGCTGGTTGTAGGAGAGGGTAGTGCGGAAACCCAGCGCCCCGGCCGATGCGTAGCGAATGCCTACGCCCCCTTGCGCCTGGGCGTAGCGGCTGCCCTGCCAGTTGACGGGCGATGCCCCCTGGCGCGACACCAGGCCTCCCCCGATAAACAGCAGCGAACTCCAGCGCTGGAAGGGTGTCGGCGTATACACCAGGTTGCCCTCCAGCGATGCGATACGGGTCGAAAAGACGCCTTCGCTCGACAGGGTGCCGCTGGCGCCGTTGAGCTGAAGGCCCAGCGTTGGCCTAAACTGCACATCGACCGAGGCTCCGTAGGTGCTGGCCATACTGTGCCGGGCATAGTCGCCATAGTAGCGCATAACACCCGCCCAGGGCTGGATGGTGATGAGGGGCGCGTCGATTTCGGGGCGCATGCCATACACGTCGGTTTCGTTCATGCGGTTTTTTTCGCGCTCGTAGGCGTCGAGAACGGTTTTCATCGGTCCGGCCGACTTTTCGGCTGCCGCCCACAGTCCATCCCGAACGCCCTCGACGATTAGACCTTCCACGGCTTTTTCGATGGCTTCGGTCACGGCCAGCTGCCCCGGCTCGGTAGTGGTCAGGCCGGTTTCAGTTTCCAGCAGCCGCTTGAAGCTTACGTAGCGGAACAGGCTGGCATTGACCGACTGCGACAGGATGGTCTTGGAGGTGTAAATCGTTTTCAGAATCTTACCCGTCTTGGTGGCTACGGCCCGCAGGTAAACCGTTACGCGATCCTGCCGGTACTGCGTGGAGCCCCCCGCGCTGAAATACTGGAGGCCACCCCCGCCGGTAATGATGTTGGCATCGTATGAAACCACGCCCCCCTCCAGAATGACCCCGGCAAACAGCAGCGGAGGCAGGTTTTCGCCTTCCTTGAACTGGGCCACGCTCGACCGGACAATCTTGCGTTCGTTGAGCAGGTTACTCACGTTTTCGCGCTCGATCGGCACAAACCAGTTGCTTTCTTCGAGGGCCTTGAGCAGAATGTTGGTGGTGCCCTGCGTAACGGCTGTCGAAAAACCCGCGCCGGTTTCGGTCTGTTTGTACTGCCCGGTGAGGTCGCGGAATTTATACACGGCGGCCACGATTTTTTCATGGGGCGGGGGCAGCTGGCGCAGGGTGGCCGTAGTAGGCGTTTCTTCGCCCGGCCGGGCCCGGCGTGGCCCCGTGGGCTGATAAAAAAAGGTCGTGCAGCTGCTCAGAAAACCCGTCAGCAGCAGGGCGATTGGCAGGCGGTGCCGCCCGTAGGTATAGCGTGCCATAGATAAGTGGAGTAGGGGGGCGCGGTGGGGGGTCAGTAATAGGGTACGGTAATGCTGGTTTCGCCCCCTTTGCCATCGACGATACGGACCACCACGCCACTGGACCCGTTGGTGATTTCGACCTGGAAATCGCCGAAGGTGTAGGTGCCGGGCTTGAGCGTCGACTCGCCGAACTGTTTGCTGATGAGGTTGCTGGTAATGCGGCTGAGCAGCTGGTTTTGCAGGCTCTGCGCGTAGGCATCGAGCTGCGACGTACTGCTGCTGGCCGTGCCGGTCTGGTTACGTTTGGCCGACGGGTCGACGGTGCGGTCCTGCGCCTGCGCCGAACTGAGCATCCACGAATAATTGAACGTGTTGCCGCCAAAGTTGGGGTTGTTGGGGCGATAGACCAGGCTCTGGGCGCTGGCGCTGGCACCGGCCAGCAGCAGAGCCAGCAGCAGCAGAAGACGGTAGTGCATGAGGAAGAAGCGTTGTGGGTCAGCGAGTCTGAACTTAAAAAATGCCCGAACCCCGCTGGTCGTCGTTTTCGAGCGAACGTTGAACGTCCTGATAGTTAAGTACATACTGATTGATCAGTTCGGCAGCATCGAAGGCGTAAGCCTCCAGGATTTCGGTCCGGGCCTGCACGTAGTTTTGCCAGATAACCTGGTCGTTGAGCGACACCACCATCACGGTCGTGCCAACGCCAAAGGCCGGCAACTCATCGATTGTGACCACAAAAGCCGCCAGATCGAGGTCGAGGTTGGGGGCAACCGTGCGGGTCGAATCGGCTGGGGCGGGCAGGCCCGGCGCTTTAGGCAACTCGGCATAGCGCCGGAAAAAAGCCTCGTAGAAGTCGCGCCCGATCTTCGACCGGGTATTGTCGAGCAGCAGCGTCTGGGTACCCTCCTCCGTCACAACGGCCTCGTCGAGCCTTGTTTCGTCGAGGGTTTCGTCCGACAGACCGGGGTCCTGTGCCCGCAGACTCGGTCCCGCCAGCAGCAGACAGCACAGCACCAGCAAACGAAATCGGTTCATGGCTGGCTGGTCAACGCCCCGGGGTGGGGCCGTTCTGAATCCGAATCGTTGCCCCGCCCGACTGCTCGATACGCAAGTTGGCCACACCCTGACCCGATGATGCCGGACTGGGCACCGTCAGGCCGTCGGCCACGATGGTGTTGTTGCCCCCGCGCTGAATCAGGTCGATGCCAGCATGGCTGCCCGTCAGGCCGGCCAGCTGCACCACGTCGCCCCCGTTCTGGTCGATGCGCAGGCGGTTGGTCGATCCGGTCAGGCCCAGGGTCAGCACGTTGCCGCCCCCGGCCTGGGTCAGCATCAGCTGGTTGGCCTGGCCCGTCAGCTGAACCGATGCCGTGTTGCCACTGGCCGTCTGGTTCAGTTGCACGCGGTTCTGACTGCCGTTGAGCACGGCCATCAGGGCCTGGTTGCCACTGCCAGCCTGCTGAATGATCACTTCATTAGCCGACGACAGGGCCGGTGCCGCACCGGTGCCGGCTGCCGTCCATTGCCAGTAAGCATCCGGTAGTGCCGACGCCGGTCCGGGGGCCGGCTGGGCCCCGGCGCCGGTCGTCAGGCCCAGTAAAAGAAATAGTAGACAACGCATAGGGAGAGGGGCCATTGGGAGAAACAGCGGTAACCGATGCCAGTCGTGGCACCGGTTACCGCATGCCGTAGCGATTAGTTGCGACCGGTCTGGATAATCGTGGCCATGTTGCCGGTGCCCAACTGCGTGACGTTGGCAATATTCGGCACGTATACTCCGCCCGAACCCGAATCCTGGCTGATTGAAAGGGTGTTGGTGGTGCCCCGCTGCGTGGCAAAGCTGCCGGCGCTACCATCGGCCGCCCGAATAAGGTTATAATTGCCCGTTTGTGAGAGCGTGGCTACGTTACGTTCGCCAACCTGCAGCAGACGAGCCTGGTTCTGGCTGGACTCCTGGGTGATCGTAGCCAGGTTGCCGACGGAGGATTTGCCGGCCTGCTCGCCCTGATTGACCTGCGCCACGTTGCCAGAATTAGCGGGCGAACTCAGGTTCTGATTGATGGTTGCTGTGCTGCTGATGCTATTGATCTGGTTGATGCCGGCCGTGTTGTCGTATCCGTTTTGCCGGACCGTTGCCGCATTCATCCGGGCATTATACTGCTGGTTGATCGTCGCGTTGCTGTTGCCGCCCAATTGCTCAATCGTAGCCTGGTTGTTCTGGGCATTAAACTGCTGGTTAATGGTGGCACCGTTGCTGCCTGTGCCTGTCTGCTCAATCGTAGCCTGGTTAGTGCGACTGGTATTCGACTGATTCACCTTCGCTACGTCGCCAAAACCGGTCTGCAGTATCGAGGCCTTGTTGCTCAACGATATATCGCTCTGAACGATGTTGGCGTTTTCGTAGTACGCTCCGCTGATCTGGCTGATCGTCGCTTCATTGCCGGAAGCGCTGTTGTTCTGCGCGATCGATCCCGCGCTGCCCTCGCCGGTTTGCGTGATCAGCCCCCTATTCTTATCACTGGTGCCGCTTTGCTGAATACTGGCCGCTACGTTGATGGCTGCATCCCCGGTAGTGCCCTGATTGATGCGGGCTTCGTTGCTGACCGACGTCGTCGACTGCTCGATCTTGGTTTGCCGGCTACCGTTGGCGTACTGAGTAATCGTGGCCAGGTTTGCCTTACTGACGTTGCTCTGGTTGATGGTGACATCCCTGTTGTTGGAACCCTGTTGGTAGAGATCAGCCCAGTTACCGCCCTGTGCGCGCACCGCTCCCACGCTGGTACCGTCGGTTACCTGCAGCGGGCTTTCCCCACTGCCGTTACTTTGCGTGATGCTGCCCACGTTGCCCGTGCCCCCCACCTGGGTCACGTAGCCCCGGTTGCCCAACGAGCCTACGTCCTGGCGTACGATGGCCGTGTTGCCGGCCTCGCCGGTGCTCTCCTGGCGGGTAGCCGCGAAGTTACCCACATTGCGCTGCGTGGTCTGATCCTGCGAGATGATCGACGTGAGGTAATTGCCCGTCTGCTGCTGCCGGGCCGTTTGACTGATACCGGTCTGTACGGTGGTGGTGGTGTTGCTCTGGGCAAAGCCGGCAGCGGCAAACCCCAGCAGGGCCGAACCGGTAAGGAGTACTTTTTTCATGGGAATGGGCTGGTTAGTAGGAAAAGTTGCTGGTTAGTGGGTCGGGAGATCCGGCCGTTGGGATACGGGTAATGCGATGAAGCGTGGGCTACCGTCATCCTGACGACGGTAGTCCACGCTTCTGAATCGGCTAGTTGTGGCCCAGTTGTACAATGTTGGCCATATTGCCATTACCGATCTGGCTGACGTTGGCGGTGTTTCGCACATACGGTGCGCTTGCCCCAGAATCCTGTGTAACTGTCATGGTGTTGTTGTCACCCCGTTGCATCGCGAAACTATCGGCTGTTCCGTCGCCAGCCCGGATGATGTTGAAGTCGCCCGTTTGAGTCAGCGTACCCGTGTTGCTGATACCTACCTGTAGCAGTCGGGCCGAGTTCTGGCTGTAATTCTGAACGATCGAGGCAGCGTTTGCTGCCGATGTGCCTGCCCCCAGTTCGCCCTGCTTGATTTCAGCGACGTTACTGAAGCCAGCCGTCGAACTCAAATCCTGCTTGATACTGGCCCTGTTACCGCTACTGTTGGCATTAACCTGCTCGATAGTCGCCATGTTGGAGAAGCCATTCTGATCGATAGCCGCTGTTCCGTTGGCCGCATAATCGGTCTGTTTGATCGTGGCCATGCCGCCAAAACCGCGCTGCATGATATCCGCCGTATTGTAGCCGCTGGCATCGCTTTGCTTCACGAATCCTGTATTACCTCCCCGTTGCTGGGTGATCGTAGCCGCGTTAGTGGTCGAGTAGTTCTGCTGTTCAATGGTAGCTGATGATCCGCTGCCGTCTGTCTGGCTAACCGTTGCCTTGTTGTTATCACTACCCGCTATGTTTCCTCCTTTCTGAGTAACAACAGCGTCATTACCGCTAGCCAGCTGTGTTACAAACGCTTCGTTGTTGCGGCTGTTTCCCTGCTGCGACACAACCACCCGTCCGTTTGAGATGGAAGCGCTGGCCGTTCCCTGATTAACCGTTGCCGTATTCCCGTTCGAGTTGTCCGACTGGTCGATGGATGTCTGGCGGTTGCCGGAACCGTACTGGTAGATCTCACCGAAGTTTCTGCTGGCCGACTTTCCCTGATTGACGTAGGTGTTCTTGTTGTTGCTACCCTGCTGGAGAATACCCGCCCAGTTGCCACCTGCTGCCTTTACGTCGGCTGCCGACGTACCGCTGCCCACATGCAGTGATCCGCCACCACTGTTGTCACTTTGGGTAATCGTGCCTTTGTTGCCCGTACCAATCTCCTGCGCTACAAAAGCGCGGTTCGAGTTGGCATTTGTCTTCTGATCGATGATCGCTTCATTGCCTGCCGTACCGGTACTTGTCTGGTTCGTTCCGGCGTAACTGCCCGCGTTGCTGCCCGACCCTTTGTCCTGCGTAATGGTCGATTTCAGGTAATTACCACTCTGGTATTGGGAGGCCGATTGGCTGGTTCCGTTTTGCAGCAGCGTGGCGGTGTTGTTCTGGGCGAAGCCGGCTGCGGCAAAGGCCAGCAGGGCCGATCCGGTGAGGAGTACTTTTTTCATAGTGGTTAGTTAGTAGAAATTGGAAAATTGAACTGGGTTGTTGTACGCATACGATCGGCTACGGCCGGCGATGGCCACGCCGGGTAGGGCGCCGGCGGGGTGCCCGAGCTGGTGTCGGCTCGGGCAGGGTCGTGATGGTGTTCTGGTCGTTGTCCGACGATTGGCTGATGGTCGCCGTCGATAGCCCTTCCTGCGAAATCTCGACCGAGTTGGGGCCAAACGGTCCGTCGCCACGGCTACGCTGCTCGATGGTGGTCTGGGTGCCTTTCGTCACCCGCAGACTAACGCGGTTGCCGGGCTGGCTGGCATCGGTTGGGCTGCCACCGCCCGACTGGCTGATGCTGACGGTGTTGCCCTCGCCCGACTGGGTGACGGAAGCCGAGTTGCCCGCAGCACCCGACTGACTGATGCTGACAGTGTTCTGGCCGAAGGCTGCCGCTGCACAGAACAGCGTACCCAGGGTGAGGAGTGTGGTTTGCATGGCACGTAAAGGGTTAGTAGTCAAGAGAAAAGAGGAAGGTATGGTGCCGGCCGGGCGGATGATTCTGCCGGCCAATCGACAAGTCAAATGTAGACCGGCGCGGAACCGGATGCCGGGGAAAGGCAGTGAATGACGGTGTGTGGTAAGTGAAAACGGCGGTTTCGTGTGCGAACGATACTGCCCCCACCGGGCGGTGGTCACCGGCCCGGCCCGCTTGCCCGAAGCCCGCCCGGCTGCCGCCTTACCGGTAGAGAAAATGGCGCATGAAATCGTCCTTGCAGCTTCGGCTCATGGGCAGCAGCTGCGGCCCGATGCTGACCTCCACGTCGTTGAACGACTCGACAGCGTTGATGTTGATGGCGTAGGAACGATGGATACGGACCAGCCAGGGCTGACTGATGCGTTCCAGCAGGTTGCTAAGCGTCAGCCGGAGAATGTATTTGCGGCTCGACGTAACCAGCCGCGTATAGGTATTGTCGGCCTCCAGATACAGCAATTCATTCAGGTCGATGCGGATGAACTGGTAGTTCTGCTTGATATACAGGTAGTTGTTGATTTGTAGTAAACTCTCGCGGCTCGTGCTGTCGCGATCGGGCGTTGCCAGGGGCGGGGCAATCAGCTGCCGGGTGGCGTTATGAACGGCCAGGTCGATGGCGATACGGAGGCTGGTGAGCTGAAAGGGCTTGTTGAGGTAAGCCGCCGGATACGTCTGCTTGGCCCGCTCTACCGTGCTGCTGTCGGTCAGGGCGGTCAGGTAGATAACCGGCACCGGCCGCTCGGCCGTTAGCTGACGAACCGTCTCGATGCCGTCCCAATCGCCTTTGATCATAATATCGCACAGCACCAGATCGACCGTATGGCGCTGGAACAGGTCGAGCGCCTTGCGGCCGTTGTTGACCGTGCCGATGACCGAGTACCCTTCTTCTTCCAGGCTGTCGGACAGATCCATGGCCAGAATAGGCTCGTCTTCGACCACCAGAATTTGCATGCGTTCTGTTGTTTTCATGGGTGTATGTATGGGCGTAGATGATACAAAAAAGCAGTGGCCGACCGGCCAGTGGCAGGGTCGGAATGGGTTGGGGCATCCCTGACCCGGTGGCCGGCTGGGGTTATTGCGCTGGGTTGGATAAGGGTGGTTCCGGGCCGGCCGGTGATTCAGGCGGTGGCCAGCCGAACGTTGGGCATCGACAGCCGGAAGAGGGTGCCATTCTGCCGGAACCACTCGGCCTGTCCGTCGAGCTGCTCGCTCAGCGACGTAATCAGTCGTTTCCCAAACGACCGGGGGCCGGCCGGCTGGCCGTCGACGATGTCGATGCCGGGGCCATTGTCCTGCACTTCCAGGGTCATGCCTTTGCCCGATGTTTCATCATTCTGGTGCAGTCGGATCGACAGCTGCGGATCGGTATGGCTGTCGTAGGCGTATTTAAACGCATTGGTGATCAGCTCGTTGGCGATCAATCCTAGCGGGATGGCCACGTCGACGTCCAGCTCCGGCAGCGCCACGTCGAGGTGCAGATCGAACCGGTCAGGCTGATAGCCGTAGGCGCTCATCAGGCTCCGGGCCAGATCGTTGAGGTACTCACCCATGTCGACACTGGCCACCCGGTCGGTCTGGTAGAGCCGCTGGTGAATAAGTGACATGGCTTCGACTCGCTGCTGGCCTACCCGCACGGCCTGAATGGCCTTTTCATCGTCGAGCCGGTTCGACTGCAGGTTGAGCAGGCTCGAAATAATGGCCAGGTTGTTTTTTACGCGGTGGTGCAGTTCTTTCATCATCAGCGTCAGCTGGGTCGACTGCTGCTGAATCTGGTTGCGGCTGCGGCCCAGGCGCCGGTACTGCCAGTAGAGAGCCCCGAGCAGGATCGACAGAGCCAGCAGCCCACCGGCTCCGGCGCTGATCTGCCGGGCCTGATGCGTCGTGATGGCATCGAGCAACTTGATCTGATCTTCTTTCTGCCGGTTCTGATACCGGGCTTCCAGGCTGGCTACCTGCTGGTTCTTGGTGGCGTTGAACACGCTGTCGTGGCTGGCCGTGTACTGCCGGTAGTAGGTGAAAGCCTGTCGGTAGTCGCCCCGCAGTTCGGCAATCCGGCTCAGGTGGGCATACACTTCTTCCTGCGTTGTGTGTCGGGAGCTACCCGTGCTGTCGGTCCAGGCCAGGGCCCGGTGGCAGGCCTGTTCGGCTTCGGCCAGTTTGTGCTGCGGAATCAGCACCGCCGGCAGATTGGCGTATACGTAGCCCTGAAAATAAGTGTCGTGGTGCTGGTTGCCATAGGCCAGTACCTGACGCATTAGGTTTTCGGCCTGGCCGTATCGCTCCTGCTTCTTGTACAGCAATGCCAGATTGAACAGAGACGCGAAGTAAGATGCGGTGTCTTTATTCGCTCTGTAATAGGCCAGCACCGGTTTCGTGTAGGCAATGGCCCGGTCGAACCGGCGGGCATGGGCTTCGATGTTGGCCATCGTGCCGTACAGTTCGTGCAGTTCACCCGGGAGGTTGTGCGTTCGGGCCAGGTCGATGCCATACTGCACATACCGGCGGGCGTCGGTCAGCTTGTCGATCCGGTCGTAGGCAAAGCCGATAAACGACGCTGTGCGGGCCAGCTTGCGCGGCTGGCTGCGCTGCCTGAAGGCGGTCATGGCCTTCAAATACCAGCCGATGGCCGAGCTGTAATCGCCCGACGAACCGTACCAGAAGCCGATGGCCCGGTAGCTCATACCAAGGGCATCGGGGTCGTTGCCGGCCAGCGCTATCGACAGCGACTGGTCAAAGGCCGCGCGGGCTTTGTCCAGCTGACCGGCGTAGATCAGCGAGTCGCCGATGTTGCGGAGTGTCCAGAGCTTGACGGAGTCGGGGGCCGAGCGCAGCGCGGCCGGTAGCCTATCGGGTTGTGCCTGCAGGCAGGTGGGTAGCAGGATGAGCAGCCAGCTAACGGACTGCCGATACAATCGATTCATGTTGGGTTAGGGGAGAAGCCCGACGGGAACGATCGCCGTTGGGTCTCCAAAACAAGGCGTTGCCCCGGGCACAAACGTGCCAAAATAGGTCACAGCCGTGCCAACCTGCCTTTTTTAGAGGTAGTCGGCGGGGTTTTTGCCGAAGCGTTGCTGATAAAGCTGGCTGAAATGACTGACGTGTCGATACCCCACTCGGTGGGCCACCTGCTTGACCGAGCTTACCTGGCGGGTCTCGAGCAGGTGCCGCGCCGTACTGAACCGGGCTTCGGCTACATACTGAGCCGGTGTCAGTCCGGTTAGTCGTTTAATGGTTCGGTAGAATGTCCGGCGGGTCATGGCTAGTTCGTCGGCCAGCTCGTCGGCTACCAGATCGAACTGCCCGACCCGACCGGTAATGATTGTTTCGAGCTGCTCCAGCCAGGCCACCTCATCGGCCGACAGCGAAGGCGCACCGGTGGGTTCGCCCGGCCGATCGCCGGCATCTGGCTGTTGGGCCGCTTCATGCCGCTGCCGCTGGTGCTGCAACAGGGCCGACACCCGGGCCAGCAACTCCGCTTCGTCGAATGGTTTGAGCAGATAATCGTCGACACCCAGCCGTAGCGCCCGCAGCTTATCGCCTGTCTCACTTCGGGCGGTCAGCATGACCACCGGAATCAGGCGGTAGCGCGGATGCGCTTTAAGGGCGGTCAGCAGCTGAAACCCATCCATGACGGGCATCATAATATCGGAGATGAGCAGGTTCGGCAGCTGCTGCAGGTCGGCCAGGCGGTTCAGAGCAGCCTGCCCGTTGGCGGCTGCCAACACATCGAACGAGGGGCTGAGCACCGTTGTCAGGTAGTCGCGCAGATCGGGGTTGTCTTCCACCAGCAAAATCCTGGCTCTGGGGTAGGCCATCAGGGAAGCCGGATCGGCCTCTGCCAGTGGCTCGGGCCCGGCCATTGGATCGTCTTCGGCAACGGCCGGCGCATCGGCGACGGTAGCCTGCCCGGGCAGCGTCGACAGCGGCAGGGTCACGCAGAACGCACTGCCTTTGCCGGGCGTACTGTCGACGGTGAGGGACCCCTGCATAAGCCGCACCAGTTCCTGACACAGGGCCAGCCCGATGCCGGTGCCACCCTCGAGAGGAGCGTCGGGCTGACGGGTCTGGAAATAGCGTTCGAATACATAGGGCAGATCGGCAGGGTGGATCCCCCGACCCGTATCGATCACCCATAGCCGTAGCTGGTTCGCCATCGTGTCGGTGCGCAGCGTGATGGTGCCTCCCGGCGGGGTAAACTTGCAGGCGTTGGCCAGCAGGTTCTGCATGACCCGGTCGAGCTTGTGTCCGTCGAGCAGCACGGTGAGCCCTTCGGTACGGCCGAGTTCGGCCCGGAGCGTAATGGCTGTCTGGCGGGCAGTCGTGTCGAAAAAAGACAGGCATTGCCGGAGCAAACCGTTCAGCGGCACTGCCTGCGGCTGGAGCACGGGTTGCGCTGTGGCGGGGCGGGTCAGCTCGAGCAGTTCGTTGACCAATCTGAGCAGCTGGCGGGCGTTGCGCTCGGCCGTGCGGAGCAGCTGCTCGTCGTGGCCGTCGATCTGGTGGCGGTTCAGCACACTGCTCAGCGGTCCCAGCATCAGCGTCAGCGGGGTTCGCAACTCGTGCGACACGTTGGTAAAGAACCGGGTTTTGTCCGCATCGAGCTGCCTTAGTTCATCGGCCTGTCGCTGGCGCATGGCCAGCTCGCGTCGTTCGCGGCTGCGGGCTGCTCTGAACCGGATCACACCCAGCCCGGCCGATCCCAGCAGTAAGGCATACAGGCTGTAGGCCCAGCCGCTGGCCCAGGGGGGCGCCAGAATCGACAGAGACACCGTTCTGATTTGCGGGCTCCACTGCCCTACCGAATTAGCCGCGTTGATCTGGAGGGTGTAGGTGCCGGGGGGGAGTTTGGTGTAACTGGCGGTGGGTTGCGTCGTTCTGGTCCAGTCGGCGTCGTAGCCCTGCAGGCGGTAGCGGTATGTAACCCGGCTGGGCTGGTGATAGTTGAGGGCCGTAAAATTGACAGTCAGGTAATTCTGGTCGTAAGCCAGGCGCAGCGCCCGCAGGGTATTGAACAGCTGCGGCAAATCGGTCGGCCGGCCCAGCGAGTCGGCCGGCTGGTTGTTGATCGTCAGGCTGCTGATGGCCACGTGCGGCTGGTCGGTGTCGGTCCGGATCTGGTCCGGGTCAAACAGCACCCAGCCATCGATCCCCCCGAACGCCAGCCGGCCGTCGGGAAAGGAGAGGCTGTGGTAGCGGTTAAATTCTTCGCCGGGTAAGCCATCGGTAAGCCCCACGACCAGCGTGCTGCCGTTGGCCGGATCGAAGCGGCACAGTCCCCGGTTTGTGCTCAGCCACAGGCGATGCTGCCGGTCGGGCCGAATGGCGTAGACGGTATTGTTGGGCAGGCCGTTGGCCATCGTAACCAAACGGTAGCGCCTGGTGCGCTTGTCGAACCGGATCAGCCCGTTGTAAGTCCCGATCCAGAGGTAGTGGGGCTGGCGCTCATCCTGGTAGATATCCATCAGCGGAGACGCCAGTCCGTTGACCGGGCGGGGCTGCAGGTAAAGGGTTTGCCACTGGTGGGTACGCCGGTCGAAACGCAGCAGCCCCTGGGTCGAACTGGTCAGCCACAGGGCTTTTTCGTCGGCCTGCAGGTCGTTGATAAGCGTTTTGCGGAGTACCGCCGGATTGCTGGAAAACGAGAACGTTTCCCATTGCCCACGGGTGGCGTCGAAGCCGTGTACCGTACCCGTGTGCGAAGCCACCCAGAGCTGCCCATCTGGTGCCATAGACAGTCCCCACAGGTAGCTTTCCAGACCGCGTTGCCGGCCGGGGGCGGGGTTGGGCAGTTTCGTGAAGGTCTTTGCCGAAAATGAGTAATAGCCCACTTCGTTGCCAATACTCATCCAGAGGTTACCCGCCCGATCGTAATCCGTTCTGAACGCGTAGGACGATTGTACCCTGAGGTTATCGAAAGGCCAGTTGAAAAAAGACGGCAGCGCCAGCCCCAGGCCGGTTTGCAGGGCGTCGGCGCAGAATGTAATCCGGTTGCGGAAGGCCTGGATTGGGGCGGCCGCCAGATCGATCCGAAACAGCCCCCGGGTATTGGCCCCCAGCCACAATACGCCCGATCGATCCAGTATGAGGCTGGTGCCCAGCAGCACATCCGATTGAGCCGACTGACTGGTGGTAAATTGCCAGAGCACCGACAGGCCTGGTCTGGCCCCAGCTGCGTCGTTGTAGCGATAAAGCGTGTTGGCGGCCAGCAGAAACAGCTGGCCATCGGCCGACTGATGAAGAAGCGGCTGATCGATGGTTGGGCGGCTGGCAAAGGGAAACCGCCGGATGGCACCCGTGGCCGGATCGATAAGCAGCAGCTGGGTGCGCGTATTGACTACGATGGTTCCGTTGGGACGTATGAACGCTTCCACCCGGTCCAGGCTTTGTGTAATGGTGAGCAGATCCCGGGCCGGGGTCGCAAACCGGATCGATCGGATCAGGCCCTGCCCGGGGGCGATGTAACTCAGCCCCGCGGGCGAAATAGCCCAGATACAGCCCCGCCGGTCGGCGACAAGCGTCGTAATGGTATCGCTGACCAGCCCGGGCATATTGGTGGCCCGGGTGTAGCGCACGACTTTGTTTTGCCGGGGCTGGTAGCAGAAAAGTCCCCGGTTCAGGGCCACCCCCCACAACGTGCCCTGCCGGTCGGTGAGCCGAAGCCGAAAGGCAGCCAGAGCCCGCAGACTGTCGCTCAGAAGCGCCAGCCGCTGGCAGCGCCCCGTACGGGTATCGAGCCGGTCGACCATGTTGTTTTCATAGAGCACCCACAGCTGGTGGGCCGATCCGCGAATCAGTTCATCGACTCCATTGCTGGTCGGCGACGCCGGATCGTTTGCCCGGTGCAGAAAGGGTACCATTTTCTGGCCATCGTACCGGGTAAGGCCCCCCAGTGTCGCTACCCACAGAAAACCGTCGTCATCCTGAATCACGCTCGATACGAAGGCTTGTGGCAACCCCTGCCCAACGCCCAGCTGCTGCACGGGTGGCCACCCAATGGCTACCTCCGGCTGTTGCGCATAGCCGGCCGGCAGAGGCCCCGTCAGGAGCCAGACGAGCCACAGCGCCAGACTGGCAACACGATGGCTGCACCACAGGACTGGCTGGCCGGGCAGATTACAGCAATCGGGCCAGTTGGCCCTGTGGCGAAAGACGTTCATAGGGACCAATGGGGTATGGGTACCAACACGGGGCCCTGTAGGGTTGTTTCGTCAGGGCGTCCGCGCTGGTCCCATGTCGACCGGGTAATACCGCTCGGGGTGGGTTTACGCGGCCCACGACCTGGGCAGGCCCAGCAGCCGGGCCGTGTGCGCCGGGGCCGACTGAGAAATGCGGGTCAGGAGGGTGTTGATACCCGGCTCAAACTCAAGGTGGTAGTCGGGGTCGAGCTTAGCCACTTTTTTCAGCAGCTGATCGGTGCGTTTGGCAATGTATTCCGCAACACGTTCGGTGCGGTGGTTGAGCTTGTGCAGCAGCGCTGCGTGGTGGTTGTAGAATGTGTTGAGCAGATGCAGCAGCAGCTCAGCCTCGCCATACTTGTCTTTGGTTACTTTCAGGTGGCGGCTGATGTAGCCGTTGGCCGTGCGCATGTCCATCAGCACCGAGCTCGCCGAATCCTGCCGCAGGTTGGCCGTGCGGTCGATAAACTGCCGGATCAGCGTTCGGCGGTCGTCGATGGTGTGTCCTTCTTCGACCAGTTCGAACTGGAGTTTTTCGGTCAGGATCGAATCTTTGGCAATCAGCCGCAGCAGGAGTTTGTCCTTTTCCTTATCAGGCATCCGCACAATGGCTTTCTTCAGATCAGGGTCGAGGGCGGGCATAATTCAATTGAGTGATTGTGTCGTTGGGCGGTTGAGTGGATGAATAAACAATGAACTGGCCGATGTTGTGCACTCAATCGCTCAATTTATAAATCACGCATTGGTCATACCCCCACCGTATCGCCTTCGTCGCCGAGGATTTTGTCTTCGATGTAGGCAATGATGTCGGTGGCGATATCGAGGCCGGTGGCGCTTTCGAGTCCTTCGAGGCCGGGCGAGGAGTTGACCTCCAGCACCAGCGGCCCCCGGTCGGAGGGCAGCATGTCGACGCCGGCCACTTTCAGGCCCAGCGCCCGGGTGGCGTCGATGGCGGTTTGTTCCTCCGCTGCGGTCAGCGTCACGGCGGTGGCGTTGCCGCCCCGGTGCAGGTTCGACCGGAATTCGCCGTCGACGCCCTGCCGGCGGATGGCCCCCACCACGCGCCCGCCCACCACGAAGGCCCGGATGTCGGACCCCTTGGCTTCGGCGACAAACTCCTGCACCAGCACGTGCTTTTTGAGGCCGTAGAACGCTTCGATGGTCGAGCGGGCGGCTTTGGCCGTTTCGGCCAGTACCACGCCGATGCCCTGGGTGCCTTCGAGCAGTTTGATCACCACCGGCGGACCACCCACCAGGTCGATGAGCTGGTTGACGTTGCCGTTTTTGGGGTGGTTGGCAAACACGGTTTTGGGCAGGCCGACGCCCGCTTTGGAGAGCACCTGCAGGCTGCGCAGCTTGTTGCGCGACCGCATGATGGCCTGCGACTTGGCCGTTGTGAACACCTTCATCATCTCGAACTGGCGCACGATGGCGCAGCCGTAGTCGGTCACCGACGCCCCGATGCGCGGAATGATGGCATCAAACGAGTCGAGTTCCTGGCCTTCGAGCAGCACGGTTGGTTTGCCGCCCTCGATCATAACCTGGCAGTTGAGGTGGTTGATCACCTGCGTGTTATGGCCACGGTCGAGTGCTGCCCGGAGGAGTCGATGGGTCGAATACAACTCCGGATTGGTCGATAAAATAGCGATACGCATTGAGCCAAATGGGTTTCTGGTCAGCAAAGAGTGGGCTGGTCGGGCAACGGTAGTGGCTTACGGATCGACGCGGGAAGCCTCGTCGGATTCGGCCTGTTGCTGGTCGATTTTGAGTTGATACGACAGGTCTTTCTGCGACACGTCGACGACAAAGCGGTTACGGAGAATTTTACGGCCCAGCAGCACGGGGTTTTTGAGCCGTTCGCGGTCGGCCAGGGTGAATTCGGCCCGGAAGGTATGCCCGAAGAGCACCAGCCGGGTTCTGATAACGTAGCGTAGCTCGGCTACACCAAACGAGTTGCGGATCATACGCTGACTGAAGTGTCGGGTAAAGAACCGCCGGGAGTCGTCGGCTGTTTTGTCGATCAGCCGAAAACTAAGCGTTTGCCGCCCCCGCAGCTGCACAACCTCCACATCGCTGCAGTGCAGCGACGAGGTATACGCCCCCGTATCGACCTTGGCCGGTATATCGACCAGATCGAAGTCCGGGAAATCGACCCGGTCAGTCATGCCAATGAGTTGTTTCGACATGGAGTAGGGGAGAGTTGAGAGTTGGAGGGTTGTAGCGTTTCGGGTTTATAGCGTTTCAGTGTTGTGAAGTTGGTTGGGGAGGTCGGGTTGTCTGGTCAGTGACGAGGGTAATGCCTGGCTGGCTGCTTTGGGACGACCTGCTTTGGGATGGGCTTCTGCTGACAGGCGATGCGTTCGGCCGACCGCTCAATCCGTGTACGACACTCGTTTGCCAACGCCATAACTCGCCAACTGTATAACGCTATAACCTTACAACCCTCCAACGCTAAACTATCCCTGCCGAATCAGCCGGGCGAAGGTAAGCGACAAATCGAGCAGCACCATCCGGGCGCGGGCATTTCGTTCGAGATGATAGGCGCCCTGGTTCAGGTCGGCAACGATGCGTTCGACGTGGGCGGTCGAAAGCACTTTGGCGAAATTTTTCACGAACGCAAGCTCATCATCGGGCAGACGCAGCAGCTCGCCCGCGCCCTGCTGCCACAAAAACAGATCGCGGCACAGCCGGATGCTGTAGTCGAAGAGCCCTTTCTGCTTTTCCTTGCTGAAGCCGTCGAACTGCTCGGCCTGCTTCACTAGCTTGGCGAGGTCCTGCCGGTAGCAGTCGCGCATCCACTCGGCAAACCACGTATGTTCGTCGGCGGTGCCCGTCTGCGTGCTCAGGTGCAGCGCATCGGCCAGGTTGCCGTCGGCCAGGTAGGCCAGCCGGCGGGCCGTTGTTTCGTCGAGGTTGCGGTGCTGCCGCAGGTACGTGGCCACGTCGCCATCGGTAAAGGCCCGCACCGCTACCCGCTGCGTGCGCGACAGGATGGTGATGAGCAGCTTATCGGGCTGGTTGGTCACCAGCAGAAAAAGCGTCTGGGCGGGCGGCTCCTCCAGTACTTTGAGCAGGGCATTGGCCGAGGCTACGTTCATCAACTCGGGCAGCCAGATCAGCATAATCTTGTAGGCCCCCTCGTAGGCTTTGAGCGACAGCTTCTGCAGAATCTGCCGGGCTTCTTCGGCCGAGATGTTGCCCTGCTTGTTATCGGCCCCCATGCGGTCGAGCCAGTCGGGGAGGGTGCGGTAGGGCTGGTCGAGGATAAAGGCCCGGAACTCAGTCAGGTACGCTTCGGAGGTTTTGCCTTTGGCCAGGTTGGCCACCGGAAAAACGAGGTGCAGATCAGGATGAACCAGTTTCTGCATTTTTACACACGACGCGCAGCGCCCGCACGCATCGGCATCGGGTGTGCCCGACCCCTGCCGGTCTTCGCAGTTGACGTACTGCGCCAGGGCCAGGGCCAGCGCCAGGTTGGCACTCCCCTCGGGCCCGTCGAAGAGCAGCGCGTGGGCCAGATGATTGGTCTGTACGGCCCGGAGCAGCAGCTGCCGGGTATCGTCCTGCCCAATGATTTCTGAAAATTGCATAGGAAGTCGGTTCACGGCGGGGGCTACTGGCCCCGCACCGCCCCCTTTAGAACGAGAAAAGTGGGTCGGTTGGTCGCTCGTGGCTGCGGTCGAAAATCGCTTTGAGGATGTTCCGGTCGAGGTCGTCGAAAACGCGGTTGCGACGCCCGTAGGCTTCGGCCGCTACCTGCAGCGCTTTGTCGAGCCGGTAGGTGGTAAAACCGTCGGCGGCCCCGCCCCACGAAAAGGAGGGAATGTGTTTGTACTGAAAACCGCCCCCAAACACATTCACACTCACGCCCACCACCGTGCCGGTATTGAACATGGTGCTGATGCCGGCTTTGGTATAGTCGCCCATGGTCAGTCCGCAGAACGCCCGGCCCGTATCTTCGAGCTGGTGGGTGGCGTAGCTGTAGATCTTTACATTGGAGTAATCGTTCTTGAGGTTCGAGTTGTTGACGTTGGCGCCGAGGTTGCACCATTCGCCGATAACCGAGTTGCCCAGGAAACCATCGTGCCCCTTGTTGCTGTACCCCAGAAACACCGAATTGCCGATTTCGCCCCCCACTTTACAGTACGGACCGATGGTGGTGTTGGCGCGCATCTTGCCACCCCAGTTCACGGTCGACCCTTCGCCGAGCGAGAAGGGGCCGATCACGATGCTGCCCTCACTGATGGTCGCGTCGCGGCCGATGTAGATGGGTCCGTTTTCGGCATTCAGGATAGCCGCCCGGATGGTCGCACCCGGTTCGATAAATACGTTTTCGGGGGCGTAGCAGCGGGTAAAGGGGTCGGTGATGGGTTCGGAGGTGCGGCCAGCCGTGATGCGGGTAAAATCGGCCCGGATCTGCTCGGCGTTCTCCACAAAAATGTCCCACAGGTGGCGGACCACCGTCAGCGGGCTGTTCAGGGTGTGCCAGTTATGTACGGTCGATGGGGTAGGGGCGTGGCCAAGGGCGTGTGTACTCCGCACGGCCAGCACCAGTCCCTGCCCATCGTTGAGCCCCTGACCGGGCGCGAGCCGCTGTACGGCGTCGAGCAGCGCGGGCGTGGGGCATACGGCGCCGTTGATATACAGATTGTCGGCGCCGGGGGCCGCCGGAAACTTTGCCTGCAGGTAATCGACGGTCAGGAAAGAAGGGGTTTGATCCAGGGCATCGGCCCATTTCTCGGCCAGCGTCCGGATACCAACCCGGATACCCGCTACAGGGCGGGTAAACGTGAGCGGCAGGAGCGCCGTACGCAGCGCAGGGTCGTCGAATAAAATCAGGTTGGCCATCGTCTTGAAGAATCTGGTTGTAAATATCCGACCTTTATCCAAAAAAACGTAGTTGCCCGGTTTGCAAATGCCCCCGATTCCGTCCGATGCGCTCGTGGCCCAGATTGCCCGGCTGCAGGGTGCCGATGGCCTGTTTCCGTCGGAGCGCCGGCAACCGCTGCTGGGCTACCGACGGCCCGATACCAACGTGTTTTTTACGGCGGCCACGCTGTTTACCCTGCAGTCGCTGGGGCCGCAGCTATCGGTCCGTGCGCAGCAGGCGGTAGCGGCCATGACGGCGCGGGCCGTAGCGCAGGGCTATCCGCGGTTTCGAAACAAAGACGGGCTCGCTACCTATAATTTCTGGCCGACGCGTCCGTCGCAGCACTTTTCGAACGGCTACGTATTCCGGCACTTCGAGCACTTCCGGATTCCCGACGATATCGACGATACGGCGCTGGTGTACCTGACCAGCCCGCCCCCGGTTGCTACCCGGCAGTGGCTCGCCGACAAGCTGCCGCAGCACGCCAACCGCACCCGCCTGACCATCCGCAACACCTGGCCCGATTACCGGCCCCTGCGCGTTTACTCGACCTGGTTCGGACGCGACATGCCCATCGACTTCGACGCCTGTGCGCTGAGCAATCTGCTCTACTGCCGCTACGCGCTGGGGCTGCCGCCCGACGGTCACCAGGCCGATACACTCACGTACCTGCGCGACATCGTTCTGTCGGGGCGCTACCAGACCGACCCGTTTACCTGCGCGCCCCACTACGCCCGCACCACGCTGATTGGTTATCACCTGAGCCGGCTGGTAAGCGCGTTTGCCATTCCCGAGCTGGAACCCATCCGGGCGCGGCTCCTGACCGACGCGCAGCAAACGCCCCGCCCGGCCAACCGAATCGAGCAACTGCTGCTGGCCATTACCCGCCTGCGGCTGGGCGACACCCCGCCCCCCGTCGATCTGACCGCCATCGAGCGCGACTTCGCGGGGTTTTATTTTTTTATCGCGGGTTTGCTGACGGCCTACGAAACGCCCTGGCTGCGTCGCTGGGCATCGTACCCGATCACGCAGATGCGCTGGCACTGCGACGCCCACTGCTGGGCGCTGGTGCTGGAATACGGTTGCCTGAGCGGTCAGCTACCTGCCGGCGGGGATCAATAGGTTTTGGTCATATCGGAGGGGATGGCCAAAACGAAATCGGCCAGGTGGCGCAGGTCGGTGGTTTCGCCCCCTTTGGTGGGTTCGTCGGGGTTGGGCACCTCCAGCGAGGCAATGGTCAGAATACGGAGCGGCCGGTCGGGGTTCTCGCGCAGGTAGGCCACAATGCCGTCGAAGTTTTTAGAGTGGTAGTCGCCGTTGATGTGCAGCAGCGTTTGCCCCGGTTTCAGGTTCTGGCGGATAAAGTACGCCATTGTCGCGTCTTTAACGGCCTGGGCCCGGGCAAAGTTGGCCGCCATGTCGCCGGTACTGCCGTGGGGACTGGCGCTGCCCGACCCGTGGGCCGAGCCCCCCATCATGTCGAGCATGGCCTTGTAGCCGGGGCGCGTCAGGTCGACGGTGAGCGGGAGGGGCATCATCAGCGCGCGCGACGCGGCCGATACGGTATCGAGGGCCACCAGCCCCTGTCGGGCCACCAGGCTGGCGTACCGGCGCGGAATGTTGGTGGCCACAAAGGGCAGGTGCTGCGTTCGGGCCAGTTCGGTGAGGGGCTTGTAATCGGTGTCGTAGTTGGGCCACAGACGCGCCTGGGCAGCAAATTCCTTATCGGTGATCGTGCCCGTTACGTACCGACTCAGCGCGGGCTGGTTGTCGGTTTCGAACATCTCGGCGCCCAGCACCAGCTGTCCTTTTTTCAGACGGGCCAGGTCTTTGGCCAGTTGGAGTTCGAGCCAGTGGCAGATGGGGTTGTTGTGCAGCTCACCAAAAAGCACCACATCGGCCTGGGCGGCCTGACGTAGCAGCTGCGCGTAGTCGACGGCTTTGACGCGGGCGTCGTAGAGCCGGTATGCCGGCTTGTCGGGACGAAAGGAAAAGGCCAGTAAACCAGCCAGTAGCAGCAGCGTAGTACGCATAGACAGAACGGGTCGGGGCGTATCGGCCGACCGCTTTTACAAATGTACGTTCGCGCCCGTAACCAAACCTACCGGCCGGGCGTTACCTCCCTGTTACCACCACCGATCCGTATGGACTTACCAGCCCTGCTGCGGCAGATTCCTGCCCTGGCCGATGTACCGGCCGACCAGCTTCAGTGGGTAGCCGACCAGGCCACCGAACACCAGTACGAAGCCGGCGCGGTGCTGGCCAACATCGGCGACCCGGCCGATCATCTGTTTTTTTTGCTGGATGGCCGCATCGTGATCGACAGTGGGCAGAACGGCCCCGACGACGATATTGCGGTCTACGAACCTACGGGGCTGCTGGGCGTGCTGCCGTTTTCGCGGATGAATCGCATACAGAGCCGGCTGCTGGTCGAGCGCCCATCGCACCTGCTGCGGCTCCACCGCGATCAGTTGCGGCCGCTGGTGCAGGCCCACTACGAACTGACCGAAGCGCTCGTGCAGCAGATGACGACGCGCGTGCGCGACTTCACGCGTTTCACCCAGCAGGAAGACAAGATGGCGTCGCTCGGGCGGCTGTCGGCAGGACTGGCCCACGAGCTGAACAACCCGGTGGCGGCCATCGTGCGCTCGGCCGATACGCTTCGGCGGCACCTCGGCGCTACGCCCGACACGGTGAAACGCCTGATGCGCATGACCCTAACCGACGAGCAGATCGACGGAGTGACGGCGCTCCTGTTCAAGAAATTCGGCCAGAAAGCACCCACCCTGAGTATGCTGGCCCGCAGCCGGAGCGAGGATGAACTGACCGACTGGCTCGACGATAACAACATGGCCGATTGCAGCCTTGACCTGACCAGTCCGCTGGTCGATTTTGGTTATACGGCCCATGATCTGGAGGAGCTGCGCCAGTGTGTGGGCGAAGAAAACGTACCGGGCGTGATTACCTGGATCGTCGATAACCTGGTGACCGAGCGGCTGGTCGTCGATATCAGCGACGCATCGGGGCGGATCGATACGCTGGTCAGCTCGATCAAAAACTACACCCACATGGACCGCGGGGCCGGCAAAACGCTCGTGCCGCTGGGTGAGGGTATTCGCAGTACGGTAACCCTGCTCGACCACAAGATCCGGCAGAAGCACATTATCATGACCCTCGACCTGCCCGACGATCTGCCGGCGGTTTGCGGCTGGCCGGGCGAGCTGAACCAGCTCTGGACGAACCTGATCGACAACGCTATCGATGCCGTAGCCGACGGGGGGACCATCACCATCCGGAGCGCTGTAGACCATCAGGCCAACGGTCTCGACTTCGTGCTGACCCACGTTATCGACAACGGATCGGGTATTCCGGATGCCATAAAAGGGAATATCTTTGATCCGTTCTTCACGACCAAAGAAATTGGCAAGGGCACGGGGCTGGGTCTCGATATTGTACAGGGCATCGTTCGCCACCACAATGGCTCTATCAACGTCCATTCCCAGCCCGGCCATACCGATTTTAGCGTCTGCCTGCCGATTTAAAGAGTGAAAGAGCGAATGAGTGAATGAGTGAACGAGTAAGCGCGCCATCGCTATTTCGCTCTTTACCAGGCCTTCCGGCAGTCATCGCTCTTTCGCTCTTTCATTCTTTCGCTCTTTACGAGGCCTTCCGGCAGCCACTGCTCTTCCGCTCTTTCATTCTTTCGCTCTTTACAAAGCTTTTCGCTCTTTACCAAATGCGTCTACCCATCATTGTTTCCATCGACGACGACCCACAGGTGTTGCAGGCCATTCAGCACGACCTGCGGCAGCAGTACCGGAAAGCCTATCGCATTCTGGCAACTACCTCGGCCCGCGAAGCCCTCGAGTCGTTGCCCGATCTCAAAAAACAGGGGGAGGAGGTAGCCCTGTTTCTGTCGGATCAGCGGATGCCCGACATGACGGGCGTGGAGTTTCTGGTAGAAGCCCGCAAGGTGTTTCCCAACGCTAAACGCGCCCTGCTGACGGCCTACTCCGATATCAATGCGGCCGTCCGGGCCATCAACGAGGTACAGCTCGACTATTACATTGCCAAACCCTGGGACCCGCCGGCTGAGAAACTGTACCCCGTGCTCGACGATCTGCTGGGCGACTGGCAGTCGAACAACCGGCCCCCCTTCGACGGGCTGCGGCTGATCGGCTACCAGTTTTCGCCCCAGTCGCACGCGGTCAAGGATTTTCTGGCCGGTAACCTGTTTCCTTACCAGTGGCACGATATCGAGAACGATCCGACCGCTCAGGAGCTGCTCGACCTCTACGGACTCGACCGGTCGGCGTTGCCGGTGGTGGTACTGGGCGAGGGCGAAACGCTGGTGCAGCCAACCCTGGCCGAACTGGGCGAGAAGCTGGGGCTGAGCCCGAAAGCATCGGAAAGTCTGTACGATCTGGCCATTATCGGCGCGGGTCCGGCCGGGCTGGCGGCTGCCGTGTATGGCGGGTCAGAAGGGCTCAAAACCATCCTGATCGACCGGCGCGGGCCGGGTGGCCAGGCGGGTACCAGCTCGCGCATCGAAAACTACCTCGGTTTCCCCAACGGCCTGAGCGGGGCCGACCTGACCCGGCGGGCGCTGGCGCAGGCCCAACGCTTCGAGGTGGAGTTTCTGGCTCCGCAGGAAGTGGTGTCGATTACGTCGGACGGGCAGTACAAACACATTCGGATGGCCGACGGCAGCGAGGTGGTGGCCCGCGCCATCGTACTCAGTACGGGGGTGTCGTACCGGCAGCTCGACAATGAAAGCCTCGAGAAATATACCGGCGCGGGCGTCTACTACGGGGCTGCCACCACCGAAGCCTACGCTTTTCGGGGCAAGCCGGTCTACATTGTCGGGGGTGGCAACTCGGCCGGGCAGGGGGCCATGTATCTGTCACGCACAGCCTCGGAGGTATTCATCTGCGTGCGCCGGCCCGATCTGAGCGAAACCATGTCGCAGTACCTGATCGACCAGATCAACAACACGCCCAACATCAACGTACTGGGCTGTACGGAGGTGGTAGCGGCTTCGGGCGATCAGCAGCTCGATTGCGTCACGCTCGAAAACATGGATACCCACGAGCGCCGGAATGTGCCGGCCTGCGGGGTGTTTATCTTTATCGGCGCCAAACCCCTGACCGACTGGATTGCCCTCGACATCATCAAAGATCCCAAAGGGTTCATTGCCACCGGTCGCGATATGGGCCGGTATGCGGAGTTCAGGAAAGTATGGCGGCAGAAACGGGAACCCTACCTGCTAGAAACCTGCAGCCCCGGCATTTTTGCCGCCGGCGACGTACGGGCCGGCGCCATGAACCGTGTAGCCTCGGCCGTAGGCGAAGGCGCTATGGCCGTCAGTTTCGTGCATAAGTACCTGGCCGAAAACTAACTGGTTCACAGTATGTAGTTTTCGGTTTACAGTATACGGTTTTCCGAAACTAAGAAAGCTCTCACTAAATAATACATACTACGTACTAAAAACCAAGCACTGTATACTGTAAACTTTACACTGTGTACTGTATACTGAAAACGGCATACTGTGAACGACAAACCTCAAACAACTAACCCCAAACCGCCCTCTCCCCATGCCTGCCTGTTCTCACCTGACCGCGCTGACGGAACCCAAAACCGCCCGCGAATACGTTTGTGACGAATGCGTTAAAACCGGCGACCGCTGGGTGCACCTGCGCACCTGCCAGACCTGCGGCACCACGCTTTGCTGCGACTCCTCGCCCAACAAACACGCCACGAAACACGCCCACGCCACCCAGCACCCGGTTGTGGCGTCGGCCGAGCCCGGCGAGCGCTGGCTCTGGTGTTATGTCGACGAGCAGATGGCCCGCTACTGACCCCAGCAACGGGATAGCGTATAGGCCTGCCCGTGCTGGCGCCGGTCTGAACGCAAAATAGCCGGATCGCCCAAACACCCAGCCCCCACCTGTAGTTAGACCCTGTATGATCGCCGAACACACGCTCACGCAGCAGTACCTGCGCGTCAGACGCCACTCCGAAGCTATTTGCCGGGGTCTTGAAACCGAAGATTATGTGGTGCAGCCGATGGTCGACGTGAGTCCGCCGAAGTGGCACCTCGGGCATATCACCTGGTTCTGGGAAACCTTCGTGCTGGTGCCCCACGTGCCTGGCTATCGGGTGTTTCACGAGGATTTCAGCTTTGTGTTCAACAGCTACTACGAGACTGTAGGCCGGCGCGTGCTGCGCACCGATCGGGGCAACCTGAGCCGCCCCACCGTGGCGCAGGTCTATGCCTACCGGGCCTACGTCGACGAGCACATGAGTCGGTTTCTGGCGCAGGCCGAACCCACCGCCGATCTGCTGACGCTGCTCGACCTGGGCCTCAACCACGAGCAGCAGCACCAGGAACTGCTCATCACCGACATCAAATATATTCTGGGCCACAATCCGCTGCTGCCGGCTATCGACATGCCGGTGCGCGAAAACCCGCTGGCGGCTCAGGAGTCCCGGCCCGACGCGCACATCGACGCGGGGGTTTATACGATCGGGCATGCCGGCCAGGGGTTCAGCTTCGACAATGAGCTGGGCCGCCACAAGGTCTACCTCAACGATACTACGCTGTCGGGGCAACTCGCTACCAACGCCGAGTATCTCGACTTTATCCGGGCGGGGGGCTACCAGCAGTTCCGGCACTGGCTCTCCGACGGCTGGGCCTGGGTGAACCGCACGGGGGCCAAAGCCCCGCTCTACTGGCACAACATCGACGGGGTCTGGCATGCCTACACTTTTGCCGGTCTGCAGCCCATCGACCCCGATGCGCCGGTCTGCCACGTCAGCCAGTACGAAGCCGACGCCTACGCGCGCTGGAAAGGCACCCGCCTGCCCACCGAGTTCGAGTGGGAGGCCTGCGCCGACCAACTGAACTGGGGCACGCGCTGGGAGTGGACCAACTCAGCTTACCTGCCTTACCCGGGTTTTGCCATGGCCGAAGGGGCCGTGGGCGAATACAACGGTAAATTCATGAGTGGCCAGATCGTGCTGCGGGGCAGCTCGGTGGCCACTCCCGAGGGCCATGCCCGCGCTACCTATCGCAATTTCTTTCAACCCGACAAACAATGGCAGTACATGGGCATTCGGTTGGTGAAGTAACGCCAATCAGCCTGCCGGAATCACCGCAGGCAGTACAGCACCCCGTCACCAGCGAACCGGTGATCGATCCGGCGCTGGCCGAGGAAGTCCGGACGGGCCTGCGGCAAACACCCAAGCGGCTGTCGTCGCGGTTTTTTTACGATGCCGAGGGGAGCCGCATTTTTCAGGCCATCATGTATGCGCCGGAGTACTACCTGACCCGGTCGGAGTACGAAATTCTGGAGGCCAACAAGGCTGCGCTGCTCGATTTGTTTGCCGTGGGCGATCGCTCGTTCGATTTGGTCGAACTGGGGGCCGGCGACGGCCTGAAGACCAAGATTCTGCTGGCTCACTTTGCGGCTGAACACGCCGACTTTGCCTACGCGCCGGTCGATATTTCGGCCGATGCGCTCGAGGGGCTGGCGGCCGATGTGCGGGCACAGTGGCCAGGGCTGCGGCTCAACCCCCGCCACGACGATTATTTCAACGCCCTGCAGCAACTTTCCGAAGAGTCGGATGCCCGGCGCGTGGTGCTGTTTCTGGGGTCGAACATCGGTAATTTCGCTCCGGCCGACGCCATCGACTTTTACCGGCAGCTGCACGACCGGCTCCAGCCCGGCGACCTGGTGCTGACGGGTTTCGACCTGCAGAAACACCCGGCCGTGATTCATGCCGCCTACAACGATCGGCAGGGCCTGACCCGGGCGTTCAACCTGAACCTGCTCCGACGCCTGAACCGCGACCTCGACGCCAATTTCGATCTGGCCACGTTCGACCATTACGAAACCTACAGCCCCGAAACGGGCGAGGCCCGCAGCTACCTCGTCAGCCAGAAAACGCAGACGGTACAGATTCGGGCGATCGACATGACCGTGTCGTTCGAGTACGGCGAAATCATTCATACCGAAATATCCCGCAAATTTACCCGCGCCCAGATCGACGAGCTGGCCCGCCAGACGGGCTTCACCGTCCGGGCGTCCTTCACCGACTGCAAGGGTTACTTTACCGACGTGGTGTTTGAGCGGTAGGTCTGCAAACGGGGGCGTGCTGGCAGGCTGCTCCTTTAGTCGAGCACGGCGGGAAGCACGTACTGCTCCATCAGCTGGTCGACCTGACGGTGGGCGTAGGGGGTACCGTAGGCCGTTGCCGTGACCACCACCACCAACGGCTGATTGGTAAAGACAAAAATTTTGTTGCCTCCGTTGCCCGCGCTGTAATACGTCTCACAGGCTTTGCTGCCAACCTGATAGGTCTTGTTCCAGAAGAGGTAGCCGTAATATTCACCGGCCCGGCCCGGAATGGCTTTGTGACGGGTGAAGGTTTGGCTGACCCAGGCCGCTGGCATGATCGGTCGATTGTTCCAGCGGCCACCGTTTTTGTAGAGCTGACCAAACTTGGCAAAATCCAGCGCGTTCATCCGAATCCCACCCGCCAGACTGACGCGCTGTTGTGGTGTGTACGTCCACCGATAGGTTCGGATACCTAGTGGTTCGAACAGCTGTTGGTGTGCATAGCGCTCCAGCCCGTTCGGCACCACTTGGTCGAGTATGTCGCCCAGCAGCACCACACCGGCCGTGAAGTAATGCCACGCCCCGCCGAACCGGCCCGGATTGACGGGCAGATTCAGAATAAACCGAATCCAGTCGGGCGTGGGATACATGTTTTCCTCATTGCCCGGTGAGTCGCTGTCGTCGTCATCGCCATCGAAGGATGAACTCATGGTCAGTAGCTCCCGAACGGTTATTTTGGCTTTGGTAGCCGACGGATTGGCAACGTGCTGCAGGGAATAGAAGGCCGACAGCGGCTGGTTTATCCGCTTCAGGTACCGGTCGTGCAGGGCTATGCCGGTTAGTGCAGCGGCAAACGATTTACCCACCGACCGGACATCATGCAGTGAGTCGCGGGTGGCTCCGTTGGCGTATTCTTCGATCAGCAGCTCGCCGTTTTTTATGACCACCACGCCCGTAATATGCTTGAACATACCCGCTTCGATCGCTCCTTTCAGGGTTTTGATTCGGTTGGTGTCAAAATCTGCCCGGCTAACGGCGAAGCCGGGGTAGGGGGCGGGGTGGTTGAGCTGAATAGTAGCGGGGTCGATAATCGGTTTTCGGTTCACCCGCAATGCCAGCGTGCCCGTGGCAATCGGCTCGCCTACCCGCAGGCCACCCCAGTTCAGGTAAGGCCGAATCTGTAAGCGGAATAGATGGGGGCCGTCGGTCAGGGCGCTGTCTCCGCCGTGTTGCATGAAGCGGTTCCAGGCCGACTGGCTCCACCAGGCGCCTTCTTTCTGATTGTCGATCAGTGGTTTACTGATAATCGTCTCCCGGTTCTTGACCGACGCGTAAGGGGCGCCCGGGTGTAGATTGGACTGGTAAACGAGCCGGTTGTCGACGTAAAAATTGAACTGGTAACCGCCGACTCTGGTGAGCGTGTCGGCGGGCAGTTCCGGTGCCAGCCGGTGCAGGTAGTTGGTAAGCGAGGTGCCCATAAACACGGTCATGAACAGGTTGCTTTTATTGGTCAGCTCATATGTTGTCAGCTGAACGGAGTCAGACAGGTCAGCCGCGGGAATGGCGACAGGGGTGAATACGATGCGGCCGACATGGGCCCGGTGCACCGGATCGGTGATGGGTGGCAGCGAAATCAGATCGGGCGTCTGGGCTACCGCCGAAGCCGTTAGCAAAAAGAGCAGCAGTCTGTACATAGGCTGTGGTTGGGTTAAACCACAAAACTACCGGCCGGCATCGGCTCGAAATAGAATGAAATTAACGTAGCTGCAATACCTGCCGGCGGTACTGGCCGGGTGTGAGCTGCTGTTGCGCCCGAAAACAGCGAATGAAATGGCTCTGGTCGGCAAATCCGGCCCGGAAAGCAATATCGGTCAGGCTCAGGCTGGTATCGGGTAGCAGGGCCAGCGCCTGACCGATCCTGATTTTACGCAGGTACTCGCCCAGGCTACAGCGGAAATACCGGGGGAAATCGCGCGAGAGGTGAACGGGATGCCGGTTCAGTTCCTGCGCCAGGCGGCTGAGTGTAAGCGCCTGTACGGGCAAGTCGTGGAGCAGTTCGGTGGCTTTTGCGAGCCATGTGGGTTTACCCGTCGGAGCGGCTGACTGGGTAACGGATGTGAGTATGTCGAGACAATGGGCCTGAATGGTGAGCGCTGAAAACGAATCCTGTATGTGTAGTTCTTTCAGAAGGCTGTACAGACGAAGTTTAACGGTTACGTCGCTGATCGTCAGGTTACCGGCAACCCCCTTTAAATCCAGATCGAATTCGTGGAGAAAGTCATCTTCTACCTCGAGGTGAAACCCCCGCGCAAAACCGTTGGGTTTGGTATTTGCGTGCGGCTCCTGCCAGTTATGAAAAAGCAGGTCGCCCGCCTGGCAGTGGGTGGTGTGCCGACGATTTTTTTCGATGAGCTGTCCTGCCAGTAAAAACGTAAAGTATGGGTATTGGTGGTAGTGCCAGTCGACAAAGGCATGGGTGTACACCGTATCCGTCAGCCGAACATGGCCAACCCGCAGATCGTGGTGAGTCTGCCCAAAAAACTGCCCTGTCGGTACGTATTCCATCGTAGTTGGTAAGGTTGGCGACCGGTTGCTGCCCGGCAGGCAAAGTAAGCACGGATTCGGCAAACGCAGGCGTAGGGCACACGATAGGCACCGTATGCCCTACGCAGCCAGCTGGCTGTGTTGGTTAGTCTTCGCGGGCTTCCCGCCGATTGGCGTCGGCCATCCGGACAATGCGGGGTGAGAAGCGGGCCAGTACCTGCACCAGTTCCCGCTGAGCGTCAAGGACGGTTTCGATGTTTTTATACACCATCGGCGCTTCGTCGAGGTCGCCCCCGATGAGCTGCACCTGCGCCGAGGCCAGGGCCTGCCCGAGCTGTTGGGGTGTAACGGTGCCGAACGCCCGGGTGCGCGACATGAGTCGCCCCGCGCCGTGCGAGGCTGAGTTGAGCGAGTCGGATTGACCGAGTCCCCGCACCAAAAAACCCGGCTGGGTCATCGACCCCGGGATGATTCCGAGTACGCCGGGACCGGCGGGGGTAGCCCCTTTGCGGTGTACCATCACCGATCGCCCATCGGCCAGCTGCTCCTGCCAGGCAAAGTTGTGGTGGTTTTCGATCCGCGCCAGGGGCTGCTGGCTGAGCTGCCGGGCAATCTTGTTGTGGATTTCGTGGTGATTGGCCGATGCGTAATCGCCTGCCAGGTTCATGGCAATCCAGTAGCCCTGCCCTTCTTCGGTGTCCATGTCGAGCCAGGCCAGGTGGGCCGCCTGTTTCGGGAGCCGCGTTTTCTGCATGGCCAGCTTCGAGTAGTAATTGGCAATGGATGCGCCGAAACCCCGGGAGCCCGAATGCGACAGCAGGGCCAGGTAGGACCCGGCCGGCAACCGGAGTATGTCGTCCGGCTGATCGACCGCCAGGATGCCCCACTCGACGAAATGGTTGCCGGTGCCCGAGCTGCCCAGCTGCCGGTAGGCTTTCTCTTTCAGCGCCCGAATGGGCCCGGTCGCGTGCCACTCGTCGCGGTCGATGATGCTTGAGTCGAACTTGTGCCGGGTTTCGCCACCGATGCCAAATGTCGTGTTGTCGAGCAGGGCTTTGGTCAGCAGTGAGCCGTCGCGGTCGAGCACGGCCGGCGGCAGGTCGAACACCGACAGGCACATCCGGCACGCAATATCGACCCCCACCGCGTAGGGGATAATAGTGTTGGGGTCGGTGGCCAGTACCCCCCCGATAGGCAGGCCGTAGCCCTGGTGGGCATCGGGCATAAGCGCTCCGGCCACTGCAATGGGCAGGCTGGCGGCTGTTTCCATCTGCTGCAGGGCCCCCGCTTCGATCTGATCGCGGCCGAAGATGGCGTAGGGCAGGGGTGTCTCGCGAAGCGCGAAATCGGCTTCGGGCTGGTTTCCGCGGGCGTTCAGCACGAACGGAGCGGGCTCGGGCGGCAGGAGGGCGGCTCCGGCGGGGCTCAGCGGTACGGCTATTCCCTGCTTGTTGAGGGCATAAATGGCCTGCGCCAGGTTGGTACCCTTGTTTTTGGTGTGCGCGTACTGTTTCGGCTGTTGCAACAGCTGCGCCATCAGCACCAGCACCTGGTTTTTCGAGTAGCCGGCACGCGAGATCAGGCCGTTGCCCACCCGAAGGAAGGCGGCATGCAGTGTGTCGGGAATGGGAGCCAGTTGCAGGATGTCGTGAACGGTAAGGGAAGTTTCCATGCGGATGGGTGCGTTGTGGTTATCGATGACCCAAAGGTGAACGGCTACTGCGCAGTGTTTTTGCGTAGTGGAAAAAAAGGACCAATTTTCCCGAAAAAATGCTGACCAGCCCATGCCGGCTAACCGCAACGCCCTGATTCGTTACAAAACCATAGACGCCTGTCTGCGCAACCGGCAGCGAAAATGGACGCTCGATGCCCTGGTCGACGCGGTGTCGGCGGTGCTGTATGATTATGAGGGGATCGACAAGGGCATCAGCCGACGCACCATCCAGGCCGACCTGCAGCTCATGCGCAGCGATAAGCTGGGCTACTACGCGCCCATCATCGTTCAGGAAAAGAAATACTATACCTACGATGACCCCACTTACAGCATTACCAACCTGCCCCTGTCGGAAAGCGATTTGACGCGCCTGAACCAGGCGGTCGATGTGCTTAAGCAGTTTCGGGGGTTTTCGCATTTCGACGCCCTGCAAACGGTTGTTCAGCGGCTCGAAGACCACGTCTATGTGTCGGCCACGAAAACGGTTTCGGTAATCGATTTTGAAAAGAACGAGCACCTCAAAGGACTCCACTTTCTGGATGTGCTGTACCAGGCGGTGGTGCAGCAGCGCCCTGTGCAGCTTACCTACCAGTCGTTTTCGGCGCGCAGTCCCCAGTCGTTTCCCTTCCACGTGTGGTGGCTGAAGGAGTTCAAGAACCGCTGGTTTGCGGTGGGCGTACAGGATGCGCGCCGGCAGGTCATGAACCTGGCGCTCGACCGGATTCAGCAGGTGGCGCCGGCCGACCCTATCGATTACCTGTCGCGGGGGCCGCTCGATCCCGAAACGTACTACCGTCACGTCGTTGGCGTAACGGTCGATGAGCACCTGCGCGTAACCCAGGTGAAACTGCTGGTTAATCACGCGCAGGCACCCTATCTGGAAACCAAGCCGCTGCACCCGTCGCAGCGGGTGCTCGAACGGCGCAACGATGGGGTAGTCTTGCTTCTGGACGTGCAACTCAACCACGAGCTGGAGCGGGAGATACTGAGCTTCGGGGAAGCGGTAACCGTGCTGGCGCCCGAACGGCTCCGCAAACGGATCCGGCACCGGCTGATGCAGGCGCTGAACGGCTACGGCACCGACTGATTTAGGGATGTACTAACGGAAGGGGGCGCCGACCCGGCTATCGTAGAAAACCGACTTGCCGGCTCTTTACAAAGAGCGCCTGATCGGCGTGCAACCTTCGGAGGCATTCAAACGTATCGTAGTAAAAACGTACCCTACCAATGCATAAAACTACCTATGTACTCTGCCTGAGTGCGGCCCTGCTGTCGGTGGCCGCTCATGCCCAGCGCTGGACCGCCCGCACGGCGGGCAGCATCGTGACCGTGACCAACAAAGGCGGGCAAACGCTCGGCTATGCCACCACCTCGGGTGTGAAACTCCTGACGGTCGATGGCCTGGCGTTTAAAGACCTGAACAAAAACGGCAAACTCGACGCCTACGAAGACTGGCGGCTCCCCGTGGCCACCCGCGCCCGCGACCTGGCCAGCAAGCTGTCGGTAGCGCAGATCGCCGGCCTGATGCTCTACAGTCGGCACCAGCCCATTCCGTCGCCCCCCGGCGGGCCGTTTGCCGGCACCTACAACGGCAAGTCGTTTGCCGAAAGCGGGGCCGGCGCCAGCGACCTGTCGGACCAGCAGAAGGCGTTTCTGACGAACGATAACCTGCGCCACGTGCTCGTTACGTCGGTACAGAGCCCCGAAGCAGCTGCCCGCTGGAACAACAACGCTCAGGCGCTGGTCGAAGGCATCGGGCTGGGTATTCCGATCAACAGCAGCTCCGACCCGCGGCACGGCACCCGCGCCGACGCCGAATTCAACGCCGGGGCCGGTGGGTCGATCTCGATGTGGCCCGGCTCGCTGGGTATGGCGGCCACGTTCAACCCCGCGCGGGTGCAGCAGTTCGGGCAGATAGCCGCGGCCGAATACCGGGCGCTGGGTATTGCCACTGCGCTGTCGCCCCAGATCGATATTGCCACCGATCCGCGCTGGAACCGGGTGAGCGGTACCTTCGGCGAAGACCCCAAACTGGCTACCGACATGGCCCGTGCCTACATCGACGGCTTTCAGACCTCGACCGGCGCGCAGGAAATTACGGGTGGTTGGGGCTACACGAGCGTCAACGCCATGGTGAAACACTGGCCGGGGGGCGGCTCGGGCGAAGGAGGGCGCGATGCCCACTACGGCTTCGGTAAATACGCCGTTTATCCGGGCAACAACTTTGCTACCCATATGCTGCCCTTCACCGAAGGCGCCTTTAAACTCAGGGGCAAAACCAAATCGGCAGCGGCCGTGATGCCTTACTACACCATCTCGTTTAATCAGGACAGGAAAAACGGCGAGAACGTAGGCAACGGCTACAACAAGTACCTGATCAACGACCTGCTCCGGACCCGCTACAAGTATGATGGGGTGGTGTGTACCGACTGGCTCGTTACGGCCGACGAAACCGCTATCGACGTGTTTCTGACCGGGAAATCGTGGGGTGTCGAAAAGCTGTCGCTGGCCGAGCGCCACTATAAAGCGCTGATGGCGGGCGTCGATCAGTACGGCGGCAACAACGATGCGGGACCAGTGATTGGCGCCTACCAGCTGGGCGTGAAAGAGCACGGCGAAGCGTTCATGCGGAAACGGTTCGAGCAGTCGGCGGTGCGGCTGCTGACCAACATCATGCAGGTAGGGCTGTTCGAGAACCCCTACGTGTCGCCCGAGGCTGCCCAGAAAACGGTGGGCCAGCCCGCCTACATGCAGGCCGGCTACCAGGCCCAGCTGGAATCGGTCGTCATGCTGAAAAACAAGGCATCGGTGCTGCCGCTGACGAAGCAGAAAACGGTCTATATACCGAAGCGGTTCATACCGGCGGGGCGTAACTTTCTGGGCATGCCCACGCCCGAAAGCAACGACTATCCGGTTAGTCTGGCGGTGGTGAAAAAGTATTTTCGGGTAACCGACAACCCGGCCGAGGCCGATTACGCGCTGGTGTTTATCGAAAGCCCGATCTCGGTGGGCGGTTATACCAAAGCCGCGGCTACGGATGGCAAAACGGGCTATGTGCCCATCAGTCTGCAATATGGTCCCTACACCGCTGCCGGTACCCGCGACCCGAGCCTGGCCGGGGGCGATCCGCTCGAAACGTTTACCAACCGCAGCTACAACGGCAAGTCGACGACGACCACCAACGCCACCGATCTGGCCATGGTGACCGATACCTACGCCAAAATGAACGGCAAGCCGGTGATCGTGTCGGTGCGGATGAACAACCCCACCGTGTTTGCCGAACTGGAACCCAGCGCCAGCGCCCTGCTGGTGCATTTCGGCGTGCAGGATCAGGCACTGCTCGATCTGCTCACGGGGGCGCATGAGCCGTCGGCGCTGCTGCCGATGCAGCTGCCCGCCAGCATGAAAACCGTCGAGCAGCAGGCCGAAGACGTTCCCCGCGACATGCAGTGCTACACCGACGCCGATGGGCATGCCTACGAGTTCGGCTACGGCCTGAACTGGAAAGGCGTCATCAGCGACAGCCGTACGGCGACTTACCGGCGGCCGGTGCTGTCGGCCAGGTAAGCAGGTTGCTGCTACCACTAAACGAGCAACGCCCCGGCACAAACTATGTCGGGGCGTTGCTCGTTTTAGAAATCCGGGTTAGCCTCAGGGCTTGGGCGCTCCGGTGCTGTTGCTGCCACTGGCGGGGGCCAGCGAGTTGATCCAGGCAGCAATCTTGAGCGCGTCGGCTTTGGGCACCTGCGGCATGGGCGGCATCTCGGTTCCGTAGTCGGGCCAGTTGGCGGGCTTGGGGTTGTAAATCAGCTCCACAATCTGGTCGTTGGTGTACCGGCGCTTGGCTACTTCCGAATAAGCCGGACCCACCTGCCGTTTGTTGGCCTGGTGGCAGGCCAGGCAGGTGTGGCGCGTCAGCAGGCCTTTTACCTCCTCGTAGGTCGGCGCTTTGGCCATCGTTACCGCCTGTCCTTCGACCAGTTTGGGCCTGGCGCCCGTGGTGGCCTTACTGCCTTTTGCAGGGGCTTTTTTGGCCGGGGCAGCAGGCGTAGCCGGTGCTTTGGGCGCGGCTGCCGGGGCCGTGGCTGAGTTCAGCGTGCTCACGTCGCTCATCGACAGTTTGGTGCCGTCGGGGATGTTGTTGAGCGTATAGTAGGCAATGGGGTGCACGAGCGAGTAGGACCCTTCGGCTCCGCGAACACCGTCGAGGGTGAGCTGGTGGATGTAGTACCGGCGCAGGTCGCCCACGATCAGGCGGGCTTTCAGGCCATCGGCCGATACCTTCACACCCTTCAGCGGCAGTGCTTCCTTGTTGACCGTGGGGCTGCCATAGACCGAGTGGTATTTGTAGAGGAAACTCTCGACCCGGTACGAAGCCAGGTCCTCGGCCGATTTGCGGTCGACGGGCTTTGTAAACTCGATTTCAAAACCGTCGGGCATGGCTTTCACCGTGCGCATCTCGAAGGGCATAGCCCCGTTCCAGACCAGCCGCTGCAGGCCTTCATTGGCGTCGCCGGCCGAGCCCCAGCCCCGGTTGGTTTCGCCCACGAACAGCGAGCCGTCTTTGGCCCAGGCCATTCGCAGCACACCCGACCGGAAGCCGTTGCGCAGTTCGATGGCCCCGCCCTGGTACTCGCCGTTGACTTTTTCCATGAACACGCGCGAAATTTTGCTCATGCCCTGGTCGCCCACCAGCAGCTGTCCGCTGAAGGGACCGAACGTACCTTTCGGAATCTCCAGAATTTCGGAGTTCGAAATACCCAGAATACCATGGGGCAGCCAGACAGCCGGCGTCCGGACGTCGACATCCGGAAACTGCTCTTTCATGGTGTAGAGCAGGGTCGGCTTTTCGCTGGCAATGTTTTCGGGTTTGATAGCCCGCCCGTTTTCATCGCGCCGGCGCCGTTCGTCGATTTTGGCGTAGAACTGGTCGGGGGTCAGTTTGAGGGGCGAGTTGGCCATGCTCGTCCAGCGCAGGCCGGCAGGATGACCTACAAACGAGCCTTTCTTCACGTGGACAATGCCGCCCGAGCCCATCCAGTCGCCCTGGTTGTCGGCGTAGAACAGCTCATTGTCGAAGATGCCCAGACCGCAGGGCGACCGCATTCCCGTAGCCCAGGGCTGCATGTTACCCTCTGGTGTAATGTTCATGGTCCAGCCCCGCCAGGGAACGCGGCTCTCGCCCCGCCACCATTCTTCATCGCCGAAGGCCACGTTACCCGTCACGAAAAACGAACCGTCGGGCGCGATTTTCGGACCGAAGCTGTACTCGTGGTAGTGCCCCGACAGCGGCCAGGCGTAGACCGTTTCGAACACGTCGGCTTTGCCGTCATTGTTGGTGTCGAGCAGTTTGGTCAGCTCACCCCGCTGAGCGCAGTAGAGCGCCCCGTCTTTGTAGGCCAGCCCCAGAATTTCGTGGAGCCCCGACGCAAACTTGCGGAAATAGGGCGTTCGGCTGGTGGGGTTCTGTACCAGCCAGATGTCGCCCCGGCGCGTGGCTACGCCCAGGCTGCCATCGGGCAGGGTGGTGAGGCCACCCACCTCGAGCAGTGTGCCCTCGGGGGCGGTTAGTTTCTGTATCTTGAAAAAGTCCTCCTCTTTCGGCGATTCCTGAGCCAGGGCGGCCGTCAGGCTGGCGGTTGCCAGGAGGGTTGTGAGTAGTTTCTTCATGGGGTTAGAACAGGATGGAGTAGGTGATCGACCCTTTCACCGGCACAATCAGCTCCTGCTGACTGCCCACGGTACGGACCGTTGGTTTGGCCCCGGCCAGATTGTCGACGCGCACATACTGCTGCCCATCGATCAGGTACAGACCGTTGTCGAGCAGCGTGATGGCGCTGCCGCTGGCCAGCCGGGCGTAGAGGTCGGCCGTCGGGTTGGTAACCGTCAGCGACCGTTGCAGCCCCTGCCCGTTGTCGATTACCCGCAGTTTGTCTTCTACCGTTGCGCCGTAGGTCTGGTAGCGGAAGGTAGGCCGGTCGCTCTCGTCGAGCACATAGCCTTTGGGGCGGTAGCTGGTGCCGGTGGTATCGGTGGCCCAGGGCGCCTGGGCCGACGCCAGTTTGCCCAGAAACAGCATGGGCGTGCCCAGCCGCTGCACCATACCCATGGGGCGCGATGAGCCATCGCCCCGGTCGTGCCACATAGGCGTGGCGTCGAGGAAAGCCCCGCGCCAGACCTGCAGCAGGGCACCCTTGTCGAGGTCGTAGCTGTAATGCACGTTGTCGGGGCTACCCACCGAAATGGCGTGTACCACCCGTACCCGCTTGCCCTCAGCGGGCATATCCATAAAGCTGCGCAGGATGGTGTTGGTTGGCGCGTCGACCAGAATCGGGTCTACTTCCTGCCCACCGCCCGTGGTGGCATCGCTGATTACAAACTCACGCACGCCGGGGCCGGCAATGCTCAGGCCGAGCGCGGGCTCGATCCAGTCCATGAATTTGGAATAGAACAGTTCGACCGGTACGTCGCCTTTGGCCAGCGTGACCTTGCCCGTGCCCGAACCGCTCCAGCCGACCAGCGGCACCACGGTCTGGTTGTTGATTTTAAGCATACCTGCGCCACCCGGTACGCCCAGGTTGAAGCGGTACTCGCCGGGCTCGGCTACGCGCAGGGTACCCTTGTAGCGAATCAGCATTTCGTTGGGCAGGCGGCTCACCGACGACGACAGTACCGTGGTGGGGCCTTCTGATTCAGGGGCCGTTTTGTCGTATTCAGGCTCTTTCTCGAACTTGCCCTTGTAGACCGCAAACGTCAGGTTGGTCAGTTCGGGGCGGGGCTTGTCGTAGGAGATGTACTGGATGTTGCGAAACGCCACGGCGCCGTGGTCGCCCTGGAACACCAGCGGGCCAGTGGGTTTTTCATCGGCGCTGATGGCCCCGCGGGTGGGACCGCTCAGCTCCACATTGTCGTGGATCAGCACGCCGTTGAGCCGCACGTTCAGGAGCCGGGCGTTTTCGGTTTTGCGGCCCTGCGCATCGAAGCGTGGCGCCTGGAACGAGAGTTTGAGGTGCTGCCAGAGGCCGGGGGCGCGGCTGGCATTCTGGCGGGCCGGGTGACCGTCGTAGCCTTTCTGTCCGTCGGGCCGGCCTTCGTCCCAGCGCTCGTAGACCGAGCCATTGTCGCCGGCACTGGCCGTTTTGGCCCCCCAGCTGTCGAAGAGCTGAATTTCGTAGCGTCCCTGCAGGTAGATACCCGAATTGCCACCTTTTGCCAGCATGAAATCAAGCTCCAGATCGGCATCACCGTGCTGCAGGGTTGTGGCCAGATCGCGGGCGGGGCTGTTTTTTTTCTCGGCAGGCAGGCTAACCAGCACGCCCGTTCCTTTTTCCGTCTGGAGGGTGTTGGGTTTGCCGAGGTCGGCCCTGACCGCACCAACGATGCGCCAGTTGGGCGTGGCGCTGGTAAAGGCACTAAGATCGTTGAGTGGGAGCGGGGTGCTGCCCGGAGGAGCCGGTTGCGCCAGCGCAAGCCCGGCGCCCAGCGTCCAGCCAATGGCCAGCAGCCAGCGGGCCGGGGCGGCAGTAAATGGGTTGATCATGAAGAAAAGATGGAGTTTTGGCCCCGAAAGTACCATTTTTTCCCTGCAAACCGTGGGAATAATCCATTTGCTCTATCTTTGAGTCGTTGAAGCCAGCGCTGCGGAAAGGCGTTGCAACGGGGCGCCCTGATGGGCCGGTTGCGTATTTCTACCCGGTTGGCTTCGTTATCCGTTAACCCGATTTTATCTGTATGAAGACCACCTTTGTGTCGGTAGCTGCCAGCGTGGCGCTGCTTAGTCTGGCCCTGGCTCCCGCAGCGGTTGCGCAGCCGCAGCCCAGCAAACAAACCCCCGAGTCGACCGAAATCTGGGAGCCCGTACCGCCGGTGGTTACGCCCGGCACCACCTCGGCCAATACCAGCGGCACCACGCCCCCCTCCGACGCGACCGTACTGTTCGATGGTAAAAATACGGACCAGTGGGTAGCCATTAAAGGGTATGCCCCCGCCGACTGGGAAAAGAAAAACGAAGGCCCGCTGAAGTGGCCGGTTACCGATGGGGTCATGTATTCGACCAAAGGGTTCTCGGCCCGGTCGAAGAAGGAGTTCGAGGATTTTCAGCTGCATATCGAATTTAAAACGCCTGAGAAAGTGGAAGGCAACGGGCAGGGCCGCGGTAACAGCGGTATCTTCCTGCAGGGCCGCTACGAGCTGCAGGTGCTCGATAACTACAACAACCCGACGTATGTCGACGGTATGGTAGGCTCGATCTACAAGCAGGCCATTCCGCTGGCGAACCCCAGCCGGAAGCCCGGCGAGTGGCAGTCGTACGACATCATCTATCAGGCACCCAAGTTCAACAAAGCCGGTATGATGACCGATTTTGCTTACGTGACGGTGCTGCTCAACGGGGTGCTGGTGCAGAACCACACGGCGATCCGCGGCACGACCGAATACATCGGCTATCCGAAAGTGCAGGCGCACGGCCCCGGCCCCATCCTGCTGCAGGACCACGGCAACCCGGTTGGTTTCCGCAACATCTGGATCCGCGAGCTGTAGTCGATGTCGATCTACGCAAAACGCCCCCGGCTACGGTCGGGGGCGTTTTGCGTTCAGACAAGTTTATCCGTTATGTTAAGCCTTATTCGTCAAACGATGCGCTATTGTCTTCTTTTCGCTGCACTCCTGTTGTTGGGCAGCTGCTCCCGCACGACGGTTTATGTGGTGCGCCACGCCGAAAAAGTCGACGAGTCGGACTCGGCCAGTCTCTCGGCGGCCGGGCAGGCGCGGGCGGTGGCGCTGGCCGATTTGATGGCCTCTCACCGGATCAGCCGAATCCTGACCACGCCCTACCGACGCACCCGGCAAACGGCCGAACCCCTGGCCCGGCGGCTGGGCCTCCCCATCGAAACCTACCCGGCCGCCCCCGTGCAGGCGGGTGTCGACCGCATTAACCGGCTTCGTAACCAGACGGTGCTGGTGGTGGGCCACAGCAACACCATCCTCGAACTGGTGCGGGGGCTGGGCGCTACGCCTGCGCTAACCAGGGTCAACGCCAGTGA
This sequence comes from Spirosoma luteolum, assembly GCF_054778875.1. Taxonomy (NCBI): domain Bacteria; kingdom Pseudomonadati; phylum Bacteroidota; class Cytophagia; order Cytophagales; family Cytophagaceae; genus Spirosoma; species Spirosoma luteolum. The sequence continues at coordinate 9,616 of NZ_BAAGZE010000023.1, read as the reverse complement.
TTTCAGCAATCTGTTCCGGGTCAGCATCCGGCGCAGCCCGTTCCGGCGGTCGGTAACCGTGCAGGAAGCCCGCTACGGGCAGCCAACGCCCTGACCTCAGCGCTTTACCGTTGCGGAGAGTGTGCCCTGTTCCTTATCTACGTCTACCCGAATAATCTGATCCGGATCCAGGGCCTGAATGGCCTCGCGCGATACCGCCTTACCGTTGATCATGAAGTGATCGATACCCGGAAAGGGGTTTTTGCCCGATGCAACAGCGGGCGATACCTGTCGCAACTGAAAGTTGATGGGCAGGGCGTAACGTACGTTGATGGGCGTATTGTCCTGCTTACCCGGTATCCACCGCGGCATCTGCTGCACCACCCGAACGGCTTCGGCGTCGGCACCGTAGCCAATGCCTTTCAGTACGCTTACATCGGCAATCTCGCCGGTTGTCGTCACCACAAACTGAACAAATACCTTGCCTTCGACCTGCTGTTTGCGGGCGTGTTCAGGGTATTTCAGGTTTTGGCTCAGGTAGCTGCTGAGGGCCTTCACACCACCGGGAAACTCCGGTTGCTGCTCAACTACCGTGTATATTTCACCAGCTACCTTGACCGGCTTTCGCGCCGAGGCGGTAGCCGCGTCGGCCTGCGTGGTGAGTTTATCGCTCTCATTTTGCGTACACATCAGGAGCAGGGCTGCCAGCGGCAGTACGAGGGTGTAGCCAAGCAGGCCTGTGCGGGGCGAACGGGGTTTTTGTAACATGACAATTCGTTGTTTAAGGGTTGAGAAAGACGCAAAAGGAGTAGTCAGTACCGTGGTGGGTACGTCGAGCGCGTAGGCGACCAGCTGGTGCGCGTAGTCGGCCGGGTCGGTGTCGGGCTGGCTGGCCGAAGCGGCCGCACGATCGGCCAGAAACTCATGCACCTCCTGCAGCGCCAGCCGGTAGCCCCACAGCAGCGGATTGAACCAGAGCCCCGCCTGCACCAGCTCCACAAACAGAATATCGAGCGTATGCCGCTGCCGGATGTGGGCTTCTTCGTGCCGCAGCAGGGCGGGCGGGGGCGCCTGCGCGTCGGTACGGTTCAGCACCAGATAATGCCTAAACGAAAAGGACGCGGTCGTATCGTGTGGTAACTGAACAAGCGTATAGGGATGACCGGTATAGTGCGTACCCTGTCCGATCAATCGATAAATAAGCCGAAGCCGCACACCCAGCCGAACCAGCATGGCCAGTACGCCCAGACCGTAGAGTGACCACAGCAGCTGGCCGGTGGTTAATCCGGAAGCCGGTGCCGGGGCGCCCGCGGTGAAGACCGGCAGGCTGATAACGCCCGCTGGCAGCGCATCGGCGCGGCTACCGGGCCACTCGACAAAGGGCAGCACCAGCGACAGCGCCAGGGCCGCGAGGAGGTAAGCCCGGTTCAGAGCGAAAAACGTGGTTCGGCGTAGCAGCAACTGGTAGCAGCCCGCAAACAACAGCAGGTACAGCGTCGAACGAAGCAGGTAATCGAGGCTATTCATGGCTTTTTCGTGGTTATCTCAACGACACCGTTCTGGCCTTTTTGGCCGTACAACGCTCTGGCCGACTCTCCTTTCAATACGTTGATGTGGGCAATCTGGTCAGGCGTGAGCTGATCAATGCGGTCGACAATGGTGCCGTCGATGACGTAGAGCGGAGTAGTCTGTAACCGGCTGCGTATCCGAACGCTCGTTGTTAGTTCGCTGAGCAGACGCATCGAGTCTGGCGGGGCAGGATAGCGGTCCGTATTGGCAGAATAGGTTGGGGAATCACGGCCCGGGCGTCTTAAGGTACCGGTTTTGGGCAGTGTGTCGGTTGGTGCCTGCGAGCGCTGGTCGAGGGTAAAGCGAATCGGGATTTGGTACTGACCGGCAACGGGACGACCATACTGGTGGGCTGGAATCCACCGGGGCATCTGACGGACAACGCGCACCGCTTCTTCCTGACAGCCGCCCCCCGGTGAGGGTGCTGTTTCGTCGACCCGGGCGTTGATCACCTGACCCGATGGCGCAACAGTGAATAATACTTGTACATCGCCCTGAATACCAGCTGCTCTGGCCTTGGCCGGGTAGCGTAGGTTACGCGCTACATACTGCATCAGGCCCGGGATGCCGGTGGGGAAGGTGGCCGGTTCAGCCGCTGCCGTGTATGTTTTACCATCCTTCACCACACGGGTCGGTACTGTCTTAAGGGGCATGGACGGGTTTGGCCTTACGGCTTTGTAATCGGCCGTAGCGCCCATCGCTGGCAACTCATTTTCCGTGACAGGCTGGAGCAGTGTGTTGAGAGTTAGCTGACCGTTGCGAAGCCGGCTTGCCAGGCTGGTCAACCGTTTGGTATCAGTTCGGTAGCCGGTTGCGTTGAAAAATAAAGTTGCCGACGGAGCAACGTTGGTCAGCCGATAAAAACCCTGTCTGTTGGTCAATACCAGCCGGTGGCCATCCATTACGGCTACGCCAGACAGGCCTCGCCCATCTACCGTCCTGGTGACCCGACCGGTTACGATGATGGGCGTACCCGTATCAGTAGGCGGGCCGTTCTGCACGGCAGTCATGGCCAGTACGACAAGGAGCAGGGGCAAAACAAGCACGTATTTACCCAGTGCCCAGCGGGTTGTAGCCTGTCGATGCATCATTTGGATACGCGCCTTGAGCAAAGTCGCTCCAGCGAAGCCGTGGGTAAGGGTAACGGCGGGCAGACCAAAGGCATAATCGACCAGAAACTGCGCGTACTGGTGGGGTTGGGTTTGTTGCCGGGCCAGCACACCCTGATCGGCCAGATACTCGTGTACGTGGCGCAGGGCGCGGTCGAGCAGCCAGAGTACCGGGCAGGCCCAGGCCAGCGCGCGTACTACGGCCATAAACAGCACATCGGCGCTGTGCCATTGGCGAACGTGAACCTGTTCATGGTGCAGCACCACCAGACTGTCGGCATCGGACGGGCTCAGCACGATGTAGCGGAAAAACGAAAACGTAGTTATCCGCTCGTTCGTCGATTGAACCCGTATAAAATCGTGGAAGCGCTGACGAACCGATTGGCGAATGAGTGTATGGATCTGTATCAGATGCCACCCTAGTCGGGCCAGTAAGAGGAGCGCTACAAAGCCGTAAGTCAGCGCTGCCAGGCGTTCCAAGTCGGGTTCGCTGGTGGCAGGGGGCGTGTCGACCGGGGTTGCGATTGCCATGGCCGGCAGGGTCAGCAAGCCAACGGGGACGGATGCCGGCAGCACGTCGGCTTCGTCGGCCGTCAGGTCCACCAGGGGGAGGGTCAGCGTCAGAACAACCGAAAGCAGCAGGTACATCCGGTTTAGCTGCAGAAACGTATGCCGGCGCAGCCACAGCCAGTAACAGCCGGCGAAGAGTGATCCGTAGAGGTTGGCTTTGAGCCAGTAGTCCAGTATGGTCATGGCTTTTTTTGCTGGTTGAGGAGGTTGATAATCTCATCGGCTTCCGACAAGCTGACGTTCTTTTCCTGCACGAAAAACGACACCAGCTTTTTAAGCGAATTGTCGAAATAGTTCGTCAGCAGCTGATCGGTCTGGAATTTCCGGTACTCCGCTTCGGTGATCAGTGGGTAGTACTCGTGCGTTTTGCCGAAGGCCCGGTAGCCCACCAGTCCCTTTTTTTCAAGAATCCGGATAATGGTCGATACCGTGTTGTAGGCAGGCTTGGCGGGGGGCATGCCCGACTCGGGCAGTTCGGCCAGCACGTCCTTGACAAACCCTTTTTCGAGTTGCCACAGAACGCGCATAATCTCTTCTTCGGCTTTGGTCAGTTCGCGCATAGGTATCTGGCGTTGGTGGTGCGTGTAATGGGAGCAAGCTATGACTAATAGATTAGTTTTACAACTAAAATATTAGTTAATAGAGAAAAAAAATGAGCCCTTCGCAAAGGGCTCGATAAAGTTGCTGGGTACGAATCGAAGCGATAGCCGGCGGGTGGGGGTACGGCCGGGGTGCGGGCTAGTGCATATCCCTGATGTTAAGCCAGTACATCCCGGCGAAGAGTATGCTGAAAAAAACACCGAATGAAACGTTGAGCGCATTGAAACCGGCCAGCAGTACGGGCAACACCAGACCAATTACGATGCCGGCCACGTAGATCCAGAAACCAACCCGGCGGAGCCGAAACATCAGAATAGCCCCGATGAGCGTCAGCCCCGAGTAAAGCAGCTGCGCCAGGGCCAGCGGCCGAATCAGTTCGGGATCACCCGGCATCGGTACATCGCCCGAGGCCCGGTCTTCAAAGTATTGCTTAGGCTGCGCTTTGCGCTCTTCAGGCGTGAGGGTACGGGTAATGGGCGCCGTTTCGGAAACGGCTTCGGTGCGTGTGTACGAAACGATCGCGTCGAAAATGCCGAGCCCGCAGCTCAGGAACGACATGATGCAGAGAATGGTCAGAAATTGAGAACGCATGGACAAAAGTACCACTTTGACACGAGGTCAGCGGTGTTTTGCGGTTGGCCAGAACCTAATTTGCTTCATACCGTTAGGTTAAGAAGATGCAAATCGATTGCTATGCTTAAACGTGACTCGGAACGTCGACCCGCAACTGATCTGACCAGTCGACTGGATATTGATTTTGCTTTGGCAGCTGCCGGTCTCGGAGCCTGGGAATATGATTCGAATACAGGCCAACTGCGGGGCGACGACCGTTGCCGGCAGTTGTTCGGCCAACCGAACACCGATGCCTGGCGGCTTCCTGACCTGCTCGGGGCCGATGAGCTGCCGCTGGTGATGCAGGCTTTCGACCAGACGATCGATTCGGCGTCGGATGGTACCTGCGCCGTTACAATACGATTGGCAACGGCTGCGGAGCCGGCACGCTGGCTCCGGCTGGCAGGGCGGGTATCGGCTACCGGGCCAGATAAGACATACCAGCTGAATGGAGTAGTCTGGGACGTAACCAACGACGTACAGGCTGCCGCCGGACAGGGGCAGACCGAAGCCGAAAATCAGCGTTTCCGGGATCTGGTTACGGTAAGTCAGGAATTTATCTGCGTAGTCGACCTGGAGGGGCGGCTGCAGTTCATCAATCCGGCCGGGCAGGCCTTGCTTGGTCTGGAAACGACCGAAGGCGCATCGCTGCTCGATTATGTGTATGCCGATGACCGGCAACTGGCCGAAACTGTGCTGACCGATGTGCTGCAGTCGACACTGGTAACGCAGGAAATCCGGGTTGTGAATCAGCAAACCGGCGAACCTTTCTGGATACAGTGGCGGGTGGCGGTCATGCGCGACCCGCAGACCCGGCAGCCGCAGGCACTGGCGATTGTGAGCCCGGCTATTTCGGGCATTACCAGCCGCAAGCAGACTGAACAGGCACTGGAGGACAGCGAAGCGCGCTTTCGGTTCGCTGTCGAAGCAGCTATGCTCGGTGTCTGGATGCTCGATATGGATGCGGGTATGGTCTATTGGGATGAGCGCTGCTCGACCCTGTACGGACTGGCCACCAGCGAACCAATATCGTATCTGGAAGCCATTCAGTATATCCACGACGAAGACCGCGGGCGGATCGACAGCCAGGTTCGCGACGCGCTGGCCGCCGATGGTTATATAGATTTGACCTACCGGACCGTCGGTGCTATCGACGACAAACTGCGCTGGGTTCGGTTTGTGGGGCGTCGGTATGCCAGTGAGGGACCTGGCGCCAGCCGATTGTCGGGCGTGGCTGAAGACGTCACCACCCTTGTTCAGGCGCAGCAGCGATTATCGGTCAGCGAGGCCCAGGCCCGCAACCTGATCGAAGAGGCTCCCATTGCTACCTGTCTGTTTGTGGGGCGGGAGCTGCTCATCAAAGTAGCCAACAAACCCATGCTGGCGTTCTGGGGCAAGGGCGACACCCCCCTTGGCAAACCACTGGCCCAGGCGGTTCCGGAGCTGGTTGGGCAGCCGTTTCTGGCCATTCTGGACCGTATCTTCACAACGGGCGAGACCTACACCGCCTATAATGAACGGTGCCAGCTGGAAGTAGACGGGGTAATGGGCACCTATTATTTCGACTTCACCTACAAACCGCTGCTCGATGAGCAGGGGCAGGTCTACGCCATTATGGATATGGCCGAGGACGTGACGGTGCAGGTGATGGCCCGGCAGCAGATCGAACGGGCCCAGGCCGAAATGACGCAGGCCAGTCAGCGGCTGACGCTGGCTCTGGAGGCCGGGCGGCTGGGTTCGTTCGAGGTCGACCTGCAAACTAGAGCAATCCAGTCGAACGACCAGTGTAAGCTCAATTACGGATTAACGCCGGCCGATACGATCGATCTTGACCGCATCAGAGCCAGCATCGTGCCCGGCGATCAGGACAGGGTTACCAGCCTGTACAAACAGGCGCTGGCCAGCCATCAGGTGCTAAATGCCGAGTACCAGGTGCACTGGTCGGATCAGAGCCTGCACTGGATTCGGGTGTCGGGCCAGCCCATCTACAACGAGCAGGGCATTCCGGTGCGGCTGGTGGGGGTGTCGCAGGAAATAACGGCGCAGCGCATTACGCAGCAGGATCTCGAACAGCAGGTGGTGCAGCGAACGCAGGAGCTGCAGGCTACCGTCAAAGACCTGCAGCGGTCCAACCAGAACCTCGAGCAGTTTGCCTACGTGGCCAGCCACGATCTGCAGGAGCCCCTGCGCAAGGTGCAGCAGTTTGGCGACCTGATCAAAACTAACCACGCCGACGGGCTGGGCGCCGGACTGGGGTATCTGGAGCGGATGCAGTCGGCGGCCAGCCGCATGTCGGCTTTGATCAAAGACCTGCTGACCTATTCGCGCATTTCGACCCGGCAGGAGTCGGCCCAGTCGGTAGCCCTGGCCGATGTCATCAGCCAGGTTTGCGACGACCTGTCGCTGGTGATTACCGATGCAAAGGCCGACGTGGTTGTGGGCGATATGCCAACCGTACTGGGCGATTCGCTGCAGCTGGGGCAGCTCTTTCAGAACCTGGTGAGCAATGCGCTCAAGTTCCGGCGTATCGATTCGGATGGGCAGCCCGTAAAACCCCTGGTGCAGCTTACGGCTGCAACGGTCGATCGGGCCGATATGCCCGACACCGTATGGCCTGCCCGCCCGGCCGACGCCTACTACCGGATCGACGTTTCTGACAACGGCATCGGGTTCGACAACAAATACACCGATCGTATTTTCCAGGTGTTTCAGCGGCTGCACAACAAAAGTGCCTTTGCCGGTACGGGCATTGGGCTGGCCATCTGCGAAAAGGTTGCCCTTAACCACGGCGGGGCCATAACGGCACACGGCCAGCCCGGCCAGGGGGCCACGTTCAGCGTTTACCTGCCCGTTCTGGCCGATCCGGTTTCCTGAATCGACGGTATAGGCGCAGCCGGTCGTAATCTTCTCCGGTTTCGAAAATGACGGATACGGAAAAGGCGAGTCTACACTACAGGACGACCATCTGGCGGAGTTCCGGCGCACCATAAATTGTAGGCAGGAACGGGGCATCGGCAGGCGTGGCCGGGCGTTTGGCGGCTCATGGGCAGCGCACTGCCCGAACGGGTCGGCCATGCGTAGCGGCCGGTGCCGGCAAACGTGTATTTTTGCACCCGAGTTTGATTCAATAACATATAGCTCGCTACCCATAATGACATTACAGGAACTTACCGAACAAATTCGGACCAAAGCGGCTCAGGCCGAACCATTCAACGCCACGGCGAAGATCGTGACTGATCAGGGCGTTGTTTTTATCGATGGCAATCAGACGCCTGTGGCGGTCAGCAATGACGATAAGCCGGCCGATTGTGATCTGCAGGTAAGCATCGACAACCTGATCAAACTGGGTACCGGCGATCTGAACCCGATGATGGCCGTGATGACGGGCAAGCTGAAGGTGAAAGGTGATATGGGTATTGCCATGAAAATGGGTCAGATCATGGGCTAACAGGCCCCGGATCAGAACAGACGGGTGGGTGGTGCCAGGCGTGGCAAAAATTGCAGAAAAGGCGTAGTTTGCGCCCCTGCTGTCCGCCACCTACCCGTCTGTTCCAATGCCTTCTTCCACTAAAACGTCGCGCCGTTCTTTTCTGAAGCAGAGCGCGCTCACGGCTGCCGCCACGGTAGCCGGTTCGTTTACCCTGGTACCCCGCCATGTGTTGGGTGGTACCCTCGCCAATGGCACCCGCCTGCTGGCTCCGTCCGACAAACTCGACATCGCTGCGATCGGCTGTGGCGGCAAGGGCGACTACAACATTCAGCAGGCCTACAACGGCGGTACGGCCAACATGGTGGCCCTGTGCGACGTCGACGATCGGCAGGCCAAAAAATACCGGACGCAGTTTCCCAATTCGCCCTACTTTCAGGATTACCGTGAACTGCTCGACAAGGCTGGCAAAACGGTCGATGCCGTGCTGGTCAGCACGCCCGATCACATGCATGCCCCCATTGCCATGGCCGCCATGCAGCTTGGCAAACACGTGTACGTTGAAAAACCCCTTACACACGACATTTACGAAGCGCGCCGGCTGACCGAAGCGGCCGCCCGCTACAAGGTGGTTACGCAAATGGGTAACCAGGGCAGTTCGGGCGATGCCACCCGCATTATCGAAACGGCTATTCAGGATAAGCTGATCGGGTCGGTGCATACCGTGTATTGCTGGACCAACCGACCCGTCTGGCCGCAGGGCGTACAGTCGCCTAAAGACAAAGGACAGTCGCAGCCCATACCGCCGGAGGTGAACTGGCCGCTCTGGCTCGGCACTGCACCCACACGGCCTTACCACGAAGCCTACATGCCCTTCCGGTGGCGGGGCTACTGGGATTTTGGCACCGGGGCCCTGGGCGACATGGGCTGCCACTTCATGGACGTACCCTTCCGGGCGCTGGGACTCACGTATCCTACCTCGGTCGAATGCAGCGTGGGCTCGGTCTACGCCGATTTCTTCCGGGAGGCTTATTTCGACGATGTCTGCCCCCCGTCGTCGGCCATTCACCTGACGTTTCCATCGACCGATCGGAAAGTAAAGGAAATCCGCCTGTCGTGGTTCGACGGCGGTATTCGGCCCCCACTGCCCGAGGGCGTCGACTACAACGACGTATTCCGGAACGTCGACGGCGGTATGCTGTTTATCGGTACAAAGGGGATGCTGGTGGGAAGTCTGTTTGGCAACGACCCGAAGCTGTTGCTGTCGAACAAAACGCTGCCGGCACCGGGCCGCCCCCTGGTGGCGGGTAAGACCGAAGGCCACCAGCAGCAGTGGGTAAACGCCTGCAAGCAGGGCTACGGAGCCTATACATCCTCCTCGTTCGATCAGGCCGGGCCGCTCACCGAAACGGTGCTGATGGGCAACCTGGCCACCCGCTCGTATCTGGCCCGGGAGGATGGCAAATTTACCGGCCGCAAAAAGCTGCTCTGGGACGGCCCCGCCATGCGCATCACCAACTTCGACTACGCCAACCAGTTTGTTCGTCGGAACTACAACGGGGGGTACACCCTGTAGCGACAGGTGTGTATGCTATAACCGTTTAGCCCAGCCAGCATCAGGGCGCATTTGGTATAAAGACGCAGTATTTGCTGTGCGTCGTAAAGTTGGGTATCAGTAACGTCAGCAAGTTAGCTACTTTCATGGCTTTTATAAATCGACTACGATATGGCACGTGCCGTTGAGATGGGG
>NZ_BAAGZE010000022.1:0-259481 GCF_054778875.1 Spirosoma luteolum | reverse complement strand
TCGGCGGCCCTGCAGTTTATTCCCAACATGGACGGCTTCCCCAACGGCCGGCGGCTGGAGGATGATGTGACGACCATTGAGCTGCAGGCCGTGTCGGGTGTGGTGTTGGCGGCCATCGGGCTCTGGTACGACGATTACAACCCAGCCACCTCGCCCAGTCCCGTTACGCCGAATCTGCTGAAGGTGCTGACCTTCGACGCGGGCGTTACCAAAAATGACACGACGCTGAAAGCCAGTTTCCCCTACGAGCAGAACCCCTGGCGCGCCTTCAACGGACCCCAGTATGCCGGCCCAACGGCGGCTACGATGACTCCGCTGGCCGCAACGGTGGTCGCCTACAATTGTACGTCGGGCGATATCACGTTCGGCCGCACCGGGGGCGATCCGGCCCGGCCCGTCGAATACCAGGCTGCGGGTGTAGTCAACGGGGGCTATAGCACCAACGTAAACCGCCAGATCGAAGCCGAACTGCGGAACGACCGAAACAGCCGCAGTACCCTGCTGGTCAAAGCCCGCTACGTGGGCGAGCCCGCATCGGAAGTAACCTACAGCTTCGAGTTCCGGGCCCGCTGCGGTCAGGCACGCGTGGCGGCCGAGTCGACAGCACCGTTGACCGTTCGGGTGCTGGGCAACCCCACCGCAGCTGAAGAGGTAACCGTCGAAATTACGGGAGCCGCCGGGCAGGCCGTCCGGCTGGGCATCACCAACAGCCGCGGGCAGCAGATCAGCCAGCAGTCGGTGAGTGAAGCCGCGCCCCTCGAACGCCGGACCGTTCGGCTGGGTCATGCCACGGGCGTTTATTTCCTGCAGGTGACAACGCCAACCGATCGGCAGACCGTTAAAATCGTCCGTCAGTAAATACCGGTAGCCGGTTGTCGGGCAGCAGCGACTCCCCACGGGGGTTGCCGCTGCCCGACGCCGAACTACCCTTCTGTCCCGTTTCTTTTCCGACGAACTCCTTCCAATCATGAACAGACCTTTTCGTTCGCTTCTTGTTCTGGCCGCCTTCAGCACAGCGGTGCTGACGTTTCCGGGCTGTACGAAATCGACGCAGTCCGGTGATACGACCACCACGGCCGACGCCGGGTATACGCTCGATATCCCCCCCCTGTACCAGCGACGCGGCCAGCTGGCCGCGGCCGCCGAATGGCCCCGTACCCAGCAGAAAGTAACCGAGCTGACTGCCAAGATCAACGCCGAACCGGGCAATGTGAAGCTGCGGCTGCAGGTAGCCATGATCTACCTGGCCGAAGCCCGCATCACCGGAGAGCACCCCTATTACTACCCCGCCATTCTGAAAATCCTTGACGGAGTGCTGTCGATGGATCCCAAAAACTTCGACGCCACCACGTTCAAGGCGTCGGTAAAAATGTCGCAGCACCAGTTTGCCGAAGCCCGTGACCTGGCCGAAAACGCCCGGCAGATCAACCCCAGCAATGCGTATGTCTACGGTGTGCTGGTGGATGCCAACGTGGAGCTGGGCAACTACGCCGAGGCCGTTACCATGTCGGACCGGATGCAGCAGCTGAAGCCCTCGCTGGAGTCGTACTCCCGGGCGTCGTACCTGCGCGAAATCTATGGCAGCTATCCGGGCGCCATCGAAGCCATGAAGCTGGCCGTACAGGCCGGGCTGCCCGGGTCGGAGCCCCAGTGCTGGAGCAAAAACACGCTCGGCCACCTCTACGAAATTACCGGTCGGCTGGCCGAGGCCGAACAACAGTACGACGGTATTTTGAGCATGCGGCCCAGCTATGCCTTTGCCATGAAGGGGAAGGCGCAGGTGCTGATGGCCCGCAAACAGTATCCGCAGGCGCTCGATTTGCTCACCAAAGCGGCCGCCATCATGCCCGAATTTTCATTCCACGAAGCGATGGGCGATATATACGCTCTGCAGGGGGATTCGGCCAGGGCCCGCGCCAAATACGCCGAGGTGGTTACCATGCTTGGCGAAGATGCCCGATCGGGCCACGCCGTTGATCTTGAGCTATGTAAACTGTACACCCGCATGGGGCAGTCCGACTCGGCACTGGTCTACGGGTTGAACGAACTCAAAAAGCGCCCCGCAAACATCGACGTAAACCATGCGCTGGCCTGGGTTTACTTTAACCGCAACGACCTCAGCAAGGCTCAGCAGCACATGCAGGTTGCCCTTCGCACGGGCAGCAAAGACCCCGAACTGCTCCGGCAGGCGGGTGCCGTTGAACTGGCGCTTGGCCATACGGGGCCGGGTGCCCGGCTGATTGCCGAAGCCCGCAAAACAAACCCAAATCAGTCGCTCTAGTCCCGTCGCTGTTCTGGTGGAGGTTGGTTCTTTGCTTACCCGATTATTCAGTTACGCCTATGCCTCGTTACGCTACCTGCCCCCCCACCGTTACAACGCCCGTTCTACTCCGGTCTTGTCTGGTCAGGGGCAGCAAACTACGGTTGTGGGACGGGTGGCTAACGATCCTGCTACTCCTCGTTCAGGCATCGTCGGCCTTTGCCCACCTGGGTACGCTGGCGGGTACGGTGTATGACCAGACCACGAACCGGCCCCTGGCGGGCGTTCATGTGCAGCTGACCAGGCTCGGAAAAGCCACCCTTACCAACGAACTGGGGCAGTACCGGTTTGCGGGCCTCGTGGCGGCAACCTACACGGTCGAGTTTTCGCACCTGGGCTACGGGCCACTCGCAACACCGGCTACGGTGCTCGACGATCAGCCCACGGTGCTCCGCACCACGCTCAGCCCCGCCCCGCTCGAACTAACCGAGGTGGTGGTGACTTCCCCCCGCGCCCACGATCAGACGCTTATCAGCAACCTCGATATCAAACTGCGGCCCATCACCAACGCCCAGGAAGTGCTGCGGCTCATTCCGGGTTTGTTTATCGGGCAGCACGCGGGAGGTGGTAAGGCCGAACAGCTGTTTCTGCGGGGTTTCGATCTCGACCACGGCACCGATATCCGGCTTACCGTGGATGGTATGCCCGTCAACATGGTTTCGCACGCCCACGGGCAGGGCTATGCCGATCTGCACTTCGTGATCCCGGAACTGATCGAGGGGGTCGATTTCAAAAAAGGGCCCTACAATGCCGACAAGGGCAATTTTACCACGGCCGGCTGGGCCGATTTCCGGACGCGTACTTTCCTCGACCATTCGTTTCTGAAGCTCGAAGGCGGTCAGTTCGATACTTACCGCGTGGTGGGCGGTGTCAACCTGATTCCGGCCAGCGTAGTAGCTACCCGGGGCGAGTCGGCTTACCTGGCTTCCGAGTATTCCTATTCGAACGCTTATTTCGACAGCCCGCAGTATTTCAACCGCATCAACGCGATGGGCAAGTACCACCGCCACCTCGGCCCGTCGACCAGTCTGACGCTGACCGGCTCAACGTTTTTCAGCCGCTGGAATCACTCCGGCCAGATTCCCGACCGGGCCATCGCATCAGGACTCACGGGTTTTTTCGGATCAATCGATCCCTCCGAAGGGGGCCAGACGAGCCGCACCAACATCAACCTGCAACTCACCACCCACACCCCCGCCAACCACGAAATCCGGCAGCAGCTCTACTACAGCCGCTACGCCTTCGCGCTGTACTCTAACTTCACCTTTTTTAAAGTCGACACCGTCAACGGCGACCAGATCCGGCAGCGCGAGCACCGCCAGCTGTTTGGCTACAATGGCAGCTGGTCGAGCCAGGCTACGCTGGGCCGCAGCCAGTGGACCACCACCCTGGGTGTGCAGTACCGGCAGGACCTGACCAATGGCACCGAACTATCCCACACCAAAGACCGCAACATTACGCTCAACCAGCTCCGCTACGGCGATATAAACGAGCTCAACGCCAGCGCTTATGTCGACGAACTGATTCAGTTCTCCCCGCGCTGGACACTCAACGCCGGTATCCGGGCCGATTATTTCCGGGATCAGTACACCGATCGGCTGGTGCAGCCCGCTGCTGTTGGCCGGGCCCGGCAGGCCATCATATTGCCCAAACTCAACCTGTATTACACGGCCAATCCGCGGCTGCAGCTTTATCTGAACACGGGCAAGGGGTTTCATAGCAACGATACGCGGGTCGTGGTGGCCCAGCAGGGGCGCCAGATTTTGCCGGCGGCCTACGGCTCTGATCTGGGCCTGGTTTACAAGCCGTTTCCAAAACTGCTCATCAACGCAGCGGCCTGGTACCTATGGCTCCAGCAGGAGTTTGTGTACGTAGGTGATGAAGGGGTGGTCGAGCCCAGCGGCCGGTCGCGCCGGCAGGGCCTCGATCTGTCGGTACGCTATCAGCTGACCAAAACGCTCTTTGCCGATCTCGATCTCAACACGGCCAAACCCCGCTCGGTCGATGCCGAAGCCGGGCAGAATTACCTGCCATTGGCGCCGGTCATTACCTCAGTGGGGGGCCTTACGCTCAAAACCAGCCACGGTCTGAGCGGATCGATCCGCTACCGGTACATGGGCGACCGGCCCGCCGATGAAACCAATACGCTGGTGGCGAAGGGGTATTTTGTGAACGATGTGCAGGCGAGCTACGTCTGCGGACACTATACACTGGGTCTGTCGATTCAGAACCTGTTCAACGTGCGCTGGAAAGAAACCCAGTTCGCGACCGAGAGCCGGCTCAGGGGCGAGGCAGCGCCCGTCACCGAGATTCACTTTACGCCCGGAAGTCCGTTTTTTGCCCGGCTCAGCCTCAACCGGCAGTTTTAGTCTATCGAACCCGGGTCCAGGTTTTGGTGCGGCCCAGCAAACTGATACCCATCACGTAGCCGTGAATATCGAGCAGGTTAGGATCGTGCATACTGACCTCACAACTGTAGGTCTTGCCGTCTTCGGGGTTGTACACTTCGCCGTCGCCCCATGTTCCATTACCCTTGTACGTCAGGTTAGTCAGCATGACCATGTTCATCAGCGGACGGTTGCGCAGCGATGGCTCCGGATTATGCACATCGGTTTTAGGGCGACTGGTGCCGGGCTCGTTGGGTTCGAGCATCCAGACCAGCTTGCCATAGTATTTGGTTCCCTGCTTGAAAATGAGCACCTGATTACGCTTTTTGGAGCTGAGCCACCGTCCCAGCAGCGCATCGGGATCATCGGCGGGTGCGCTGGCCGATACAAACAGGGCAACAAGCAACAACAGGGGAATCAGTCGGATACGGTTCATGCAACTATTTACGATAAAGCGACGGGTCGGGATGCCAGGCACCGGCAACTGGTGTAAGGCAAAACTACCGGCCCGAACAGTTTGTTGCGGGGCTTCGGCAAAACCCATCCGTTTGACCAGTTTTAGCCGCCAGGGATTAATGCCCTCTGTTATTTTGTCAACGCAGTTCCCGGCGGGGCAGCCCCAAACGCAAACCGACCCCGCCAGTTGCCTGACGGGGTCGGTTCTTTATGACCAAATGCGGCTTATGCCTGGCGGTTTTCCACCAGCGTTTTGAACTCATCGACCGTAATGTCCTGCGAGGCCAGGGTCAGCTGGCTTTTCGCGTAGTCGATGACTTTATCGTCGAACACCCGGTTGAAGGTGCTCGTGTAGTTCTGGCCGTTGTTTTTCTCATCGGTCAGGTAGTTGCGGGCGATCCGGTCGATGGTCTGATTCATCTCTTCGTTTTCGCCACCGGCAAAACCGAACTGCTCGCGCACCATCTGACGGGTTGCTTCGAGCACTTCTTCCTGATCGACCTTGATATCAGCCTTTTCAGCAATCTTGTTCTTGATGAGCTGCAGCTTCACCGATTTGGTAAAGTCGTCGTACTGCTCGTCGATCTGCTCGGGCGTGAATTTGCCTTCGTTCACCTCGAGAAGCCACGATTTCAGGAACTCGTCGGGCAGCAGAATCGGCGTCGTGTCGAGCAGTGCTTTCTCGATGTCGAGCCGCAGCAGCTGGCCTGATTCACGGCCGTAGTTGCCTTTGATGATTTCGGCTACTTTCGTACGCAGTTCATCTTCGTTGGTTACGGCACCGGGACCCAGTACTTTATCGAAGAACTCCTGGTTCAGCTGCGCCGGTTCGTGGCGGGTGATATCGTCGATAGCGAACGTAAACTCACCGGTCAGATCGGCCGCTTCTTCTTTCTTCACGCCGGTAGCCGTAGCCCGTGCTTTCTCATCGGGAAACGCCTGTTCGAGGGTAAACGTAACTACATCGCCTTTCTTTTTGCCAACAAACTGACCCTTGGCCTCATCGGCCATCTGGTTCATCGGGAATGCAGTTTTGGCCGAAAAGCCTTCCGTGCCTTCGGCAGCTACCTGCTTCAGTTCGCCGTAGATGGTGTCGCCATCGCCCACTTCTTCAGCGTGGGTATGCTCGTGGAAACGCTGTTGCAGGTCAGCAATGGTGCTGCTTACTTCGGCGTCGCCGGCCTGAATGTCGTATTGGTTAATAGCAGGCAGATCGGCAAAGTCGATATCAAAATCCGACGCCAGACCCAGCGAGTAGCTGAACGCGAAATCGCCCTGGGTATCCCAGTCGATCGCATCGGCCTGCTCCCGGTTGGGAACGGGATCACCTACTACCTGCAGTTTGTTTTCGCGGATGTAGTTGCTGACAGTTTTGCTCAGCAGCGCGTTGATCTCGTCGACCAGGATGCTTTTACCGTACATTTTCTGTACGAGCGACGCCGGCACGTGACCGGGCCGGAAGCCTTTCAGCGCAACGGTTTTGCTGTACTGCTTGAGTTTCTTGTCGACTTCGGGTTTGTAGTCGGCGGGGGTCAGCTTAATGTTCAGCGATGCGTTGGTGTCGCTGGCTTTGTCGAGGGTAATCTCCACGTAAATAGTAGTTTAAAAGGTGAAAGAGCGAAAGAATGAAAGAGTGAGTCGTTCGGCACAACGCTCTTTCGCTCTCTCACTCTTTCGCTCTTTAGGTACTTGTACGGGCGGAGGGACTCGAACCCCCATGCCTTGCGGCACCAGATCCTAAGTCTGGCACGTCTACCAATTTCGCCACGCCCGCTGGTAGATCAACGGCTCCGTTCTATCGTTTCCACGTCGGCCTGTGTGCCCGTCGTACGCTACAACTTTGCTCGTTTGAGGGTGCAAAAGTACAAAAATTTCCGAATAGACCAAATCCTCGGTGGGCAGCTTTTATTTTTCCGGTTCGACGGCTCATTTTCCCATTATTTAATTGTTAACTTGGTAGAACGAGTACAACCGCCGGGCCTGTGCCCTTCTGACTATATAACCTGCCAATGATGAATGCTACCGAACGGCGCTCGACCCCCGAGCCCGTAATCGACCTTGAACTGGAGCGCCAGGAAATTCTGAAACGCTATCGGCGTTTGCTGCGGGCGGCAAAACCCATGCTAAAGGGCGACGATGCGAAATTGATTAAACGGGCCTTCAACACCTCGGCCGAAGCCCACAAAAACATGCGCCGTCGGTCCGGCGAACCCTATATTTACCACCCGCTTGCCGTTGCCCAGATCGCCGTCGAAGAAATTGGCCTGGGTCCTACCAGTATCGTGGCAGCCCTGCTCCACGACGTGGTCGAAGATACCGAAACGACCATCGAAGACATCAACCACGTCTTCGGCCCTAAAGTGGCCCGCATCATCGATGGCCTTACCAAAATCTCGGGCTACTTCGAATACGGCACGTCGCAGCAGGCCGAGAATTTCCGCAAGATGCTGCTCACCCTCTCCGACGACGTGCGGGTGATCCTGATCAAACTGGCCGACCGGCTGCACAACATGCGGACGCTCGATTCGATGCCCCGCGACAAGCAGCTCAAAATTGCCTCTGAAACAATCTACATCTACGCCCCCCTTGCCCACCGGCTGGGGCTGTATGCCATCAAATCCGAGCTCGAAGATTTATATCTGAAGCATGTAGAGCCCGACGCTTATAAAGACATTGCCAAGAAACTGCGCGAGACCAAGCTGGCCCGCGACCGGTTTATCGGCCGCTTCATCGAACCCATCGAGAGCGACTTGCGCGATACGGCGCTGCCCTTCGTGATTAAAGGCCGGCCCAAGTCCATATACTCGATCTGGACCAAGCTGAACAAGTCGAACAAGCCGTTTGAGGAGATTTACGATTTGTTTGCCGTGCGGATCATTCTGAATGTGCCCCCCGATCAGGAGAAAGCAGCCTGCTGGCGGGCCTATTCGATCGTGACCGATCACTACAAACCCAACCCCGACCGGCTTAAAGACTGGATCAGCACGCCCCGTACCAACGGCTACGAATCGCTGCATACCACCGTTATGAGCAAGTCAGGCCAGTGGGTGGAGGTTCAGATCCGGACCGAACGGATGAACGAGATTGCCGAAAAAGGCTACGCAGCTCACTGGAAATACAAAGGCAACGACACCCAGACCGGCGCCGGTATCGAAACCTGGATCAGTCAGGTACGCGACATGATCGAGTCGGCCGGGAGTGGCGACAAGAAAGCCGCCATTGAGTTTGTCGATGATTTCCGGAGCAATCTGTACAGTGAAGAAGTCTTCGTGTTTACGCCCAAGGGCGACCTGAAAGTGCTGCAGCGGGGTGCCACCGCCCTCGATTTTGCCTTCGATATTCACACCCAGATCGGGGCACACTGCATGGCCGCCAAGGTCAACAATACGCTGGTGCCCCTGAGCCACGTGCTGCAGAACGGCGATCAGGTCGAAGTCATTACCTCTAACCGCCAGAAACCCAGCGAAGACTGGCTGCGGTTTGTAGTGACCTCGAAGGCCAAGACCAAGATCAAAGACCTCATCAAGGAGGAAAACAAACGGTACGTCACCGACGGACGCGAGCTGGTACAAAAGAAACTGCGCGTGCTGCGGATGGAGATGACCAACGAACTGATCAATCAGCTTCGGGCCTACTTCGGCTCCAAAACCACCGACGATTTCTTCTACCGCGTGGGCAAAGGGCACGTCGACGTGCAGGAGTTGCGCAAGTTCAAGTCGGATAAGGAAGCGCGCGAGAACCGGGCCAACAAAATCAACACCGACGCCATCCAGGACGGCAAGACCTTCGCCAAGGAGCTAAAGAAAATTCATGGCGAACGGGCCGATGCCGATATGCTGCTGATCGGCGAGGACATGGACCGCATCGACTACACGCTGTCGAAATGCTGTAACCCCATTTCGGGCGACGACGTCTTTGGCTTTGTGACCATCAACGATGGCATTAAAATCCACCGCGTCACCTGCCCCAACGCCGTTGAACTAATGTCGAACCACGGCAACCGCATTATCAAGGCCAAATGGACGAGCCAGAAAGAACTGGCGTTTCTGGCGGGCCTGCGTATTACGGGTACCGACCGGGTGGGCCTGATCAACGACGTGACGCGGGTGATCAGCAACGAGCTGCACATCAACATGCGTTCAGTCGCCATTGACTCCAAAGACGGTGTTTTCGAAGGCAACATCCGGCTTTATGTCCACGACACGGCGCACCTCGAAACGCTCATGCGTAAACTTGAGCGGGTGCAGGGTGTGTTCGAAGTGCTGCGATTCGACTCGTAGCGGGGGTTTGCGATTCGTGGTTTGTGGTTTGTCGTAGCTGTTGGCAGTACAACGAACCATAAACCACGAACTTCACCCGACCCTACACCGCAAACCTCAGTCCGAAACCCCTACCTTTGTCAGTATATAACCCAATTGGAACGGACATGCCAGCGCCGAAGCAAACAAACCTGGAAGCCGCCCGGACCATTTTCACAGCCTACCTCGAACGAAAAGGGCTGCGCAAAACGCCCGAACGGTTTGCCATACTGGAAGAGATATACAATCGGGAAGATCACTTCGATGTCGACGAACTGTATATATCCATGAAAAACAAACGGTACCGCGTCAGCCGGGCTACCGTCTACAATACCCTCGATGTACTGGTCGACTGCGATCTAGTCACCAAGCATCAGTTTGGCCGTAACCTGGCGCAGTACGAAAAATCGTATGGCTACCGGCAGCACGACCACCTGATCTGCACCGATTGCCACAAAGTGATGGAATTCTGTGATCCCCGGGTACAGAACATTCAGAACATGGTCGGCGACATGCTGAAGTTCAACGTCATGCACCACTCGCTGATTTTCTACGGGGCCTGCGCCCGCGATCATTGCGAGAACCGCGCCCACAAGGCCAGTGCCGACATGCCCGAGGGCCAGCAGGGCACCCTTTCGTATCCGGCCGACGTGCAGGGGCGTTGACCAGCAGCAACCCGACCCGGCCCCTTCGGGTCGAATTGGGTGCGATGTATTGGTTTTTACGCCCCCCCAACCGACCTTTGAAGCGGCTATTTTCGACGAACCTCTCGGCTGGCTGTGTCATCCCTTCCTGCTAACCCAGCGATGACCACCGGCGCTTTTCAATACGCCATCGGGAATCGACACCCGGTCGGCAATCAATCACAAGTATGGTAGACGTGTTATTAGGCCTCCAGTGGGGCGACGAAGGAAAAGGTAAAATTGTGGACGTTCTGGCGCCCCAGTATCAGGTAGTAGCCCGGTTTCAGGGTGGCCCCAATGCCGGGCATACGCTTGAGTTCGACGGGTTCAAGCACGTACTGCACCAGATTCCGTCGGGTATTTTCCGGAGCGATATCCAGAACATCATCGGCAACGGGGTTGTGCTCGATCCCATTGTTTTCAAAAAGGAAATCGACGGGCTGGCCAAGTACAACCTGCCGCTGACGAAAAACCTCCAGATTTCGCGCAAGGCTTCGCTTATTATTCCGACGCACCGCCTGCTCGATGCGGCTTACGAACAGGCCAAGGGCGAATCGAAAATCGGCTCGACCCTGCGCGGCATCGGCCCCACCTATCAGGATAAAGTAGCCCGCCAGGGCCTGCGCGTGGGCGATATCCTCTCCCCCGCTTTTGCCGACAAATACGGCAAACTGGTGGCGGCCCACAAAATTATTCTCGAACAGAACAACTACGACTACGCATCAGTACTGCCCCAGGCCGAAACCGATTTCTTCGCGGCCGTTGAGTTCATGAAGCAGTTCGTTCTGACCGACAGCGAATATGCGGTCAACGATGCGCTGCAGGCGGGTCGGAACGTACTGGCCGAAGGGGCCCAGGGATCGCTGCTCGATATCGACTTTGGCTCATACCCCTTTGTAACGTCGTCAAACACGATGGCAGCCGGCGCCTGCACCGGCCTCGGGATTGCCCCCCGTCAGATTGGCGAAGTGTTCGGCATTTTCAAAGCTTACTGCACCCGCGTGGGCAGTGGCCCGTTCCCGACCGAACTGAACAACGAAACGGGTGAGCGCATTCGTAAGGAAGGCAATGAGTTTGGCGCCACGACCGGCCGGTCGCGCCGGTGCGGCTGGCTCGACCTGCCTGCCCTTCGCTACGCCATCATGATCAATGGCGTAACGCAACTGGTCATGATGAAAGTAGACGTACTGAATATTTTCGACGAGATTCAGGTCTGCACCCATTACAAGCTGCCCGATGGCACACTGACCGATCGGATGCCGTATGACCTGACCGATATCGACGTAACGCCCGTCTATAAATCCTTTAAAGGCTGGCAGGCTGACCTGACCAACATCCGCGCCTACGAGGACATGCCTGCCGAACTGGCAGCATACGTGGCGTTCCTGGAAGAAACGCTGGCACTTCCCATCAGCTTTATTTCGACCAGCCCCGACCGCGAAGCGATCATTCACCGGCAGGCGGCCGTTGCCTGATCGCCATTACTTACCTTTTTGTAAACGAAATCGCCCGGCCTAACGTTAGGCCGGGCGATTTCGTTTACAAAAAAATACCTAAGTATATTCTGCATTTAAAATTTGCGTTGTATATTTGTCTCAGGTCAGTCACTGGACGGGCCTACGTACCCACTGTAACGACTTTATACCACCGTAA
Organism: Spirosoma luteolum; assembly: GCF_054778875.1. NCBI lineage: Bacteria > Pseudomonadati > Bacteroidota > Cytophagia > Cytophagales > Cytophagaceae > Spirosoma > Spirosoma luteolum. Next base: position 247,684 of record NZ_BAAGZE010000022.1, on the reverse strand, counting down.
CGTACTTAGCAGCAGGATATTTCAGGCAACTAGCCTGGCCCTGACTGCCTCTTAAAGCCCGGTAGACCACTGCGTCGCCGGGCTTTTTTCTTACTGAGTAACCGCCGGTCGGCGAGGCTGCCGGCCAACGGGCATCGCCCGCGGGCAGCGGCCGAAAACCCGCCCGGGTGCCTATCTTTGCGTCATGTCGCTGACCAACTTCTACCAGACGCTTTACCAGACGGATCAATTATACCGCGTACCCGGCGAATCATGGCGTATGCCCATGCCGACGACCGACGACACGTGGTTGCCGGCCACCGAACCGGAGCCGGTTACAGGCGACCTGCTGGCCGATCTCGACCGGCTGGCCCAACCGCAGACTCCCGTCAGCGATCACCTGCCAGCTTCCCCCGCATCCCAGCCCCTCATAGCCGCTGCACCCGCCCTGGTCCCTCCCGTCAGCGTACCCGTACCAGCCCCGACAGCGGTACCCGACCACCTGGTCGAGCGCCCGGAAAATACGGTACTTCCAGTCAGTCTATCGGTGCCCCTGCCGGTTGTGCCAGCGCGTCCGTCGGTTCCCACCACCTTGCCGCCGACTCAGCCGGCTGCCCGGGTACCCGAGCTGCACCACAAAGTACTGCTGCTGGCCGACGAAGAACTGGATCCCAGCAACCTGCTGTTTCTGGAAAAGATTTTAAAAGCGGTGAACCTGAATATCGACGGGGTCGATCTGCTCAATCTGAATGGCGTTCGCGATGTCGATTTCGCGGAAATGGTTACAGGCAAGCATGTTCACCATTTCATCACGTTTGGCGTACCGTTCAGCCGGGTCAATCTGGACATTGCCATGGACCGCTACCTGCCGGTGCGCTTTTTCGGCATCAATTTTCTGATGGCCGACTCATTGCCCACCATCGAAGCCGACGTGACACTCAAAAAACGGCTCTGGGGCGCATTGCAGCAGATTTTCATGCCCAGGTAGCCGAGCCAAACAGCCCCGATCCGTCAGCGTACCGTTCCCTGGGTGGCAGCCCGCTGCGCCGGAAACCAGGAGGTCAGCACCGTAATCAGCAGCACCAGCGCCCCCGTGAGGACAATGTCAGCGAGGTCGAGCCGAACCGGATAGGCATCGACAATCGCACTCGTCATACCCATGCTGATAAACCCGTACGACTGCTGTGCCAGACATAGCACAATGCCCAGCAGCAGCCCCGTGGTGGCCCCGGTAAGCGCAATGATGGCACCTTCGGTCAGAAAAATCCGGCGGATGAGATCGGGCGTGGCTCCGAGCGCATACAGGATACTGATATCGCCCTTCTTCTCGATAACCAGCATGGAGAGCGAAAAGAATATATTGATGCTGGCAACCAGAATAATAAGCGCGAGGGTCAGCGTAACGAACAGTTTCTCGACCCGAATGGCCCGGTACAGGCTTACGTTCAGATCGTCGCGGGTTTGCACCACCAGCCGACTACCCAGTTGTTTCTGCAACGTTTCTTTCACCGCCAGTTCATTGGCACCCGGCACCAGCTGCAGTTCGAGCGACGACACCTCATCGGGCTTAAACGCAAACAGATCGCGCGCTACCGTGAGCGGAGCCAGCACGAAGTTGTCGTAACGCGATTCGATAAAGAAAATGCCCGCCACCGTCAGTCGCTGCTGGTTGAAGGCGTCGGGGTTCAGGGCGTTCAGTGTTTTGCCAGTCTGCGGATACAGGATATCGAGGGGCGTTAGGATATCGGCCGGCGAAATACTGAGGTCATTGCGCACACCATCGGCCACAACCGCGTAGTTGACACCATCGCGGTTCAGCAGCAGTTTGCCCTCCAGCAGTGCTGAGTCGAGCGCGGTACGCTGCAGATAGGAATCATCGACCCCCTTGAGCCGCACCACCGTCTGTCCATCGGCGTAGCGGGCCAGTGCGTTATCCTGCGCGACCCGTGTTGTCGCCTTCACCCCCGGCACCCGCTGTACGGCAGCCAGCAGCTGTGCCGGTGCCAGGAAGCGTTTACCCGTTTTGGGTGTAATGGTCATGTCGGCCTCGAACGTCTTGAAAATCTGTCGGTTCAGTTCTTCCATGCCGTTAAAGACCGACAGGACGACCACCAGTGCCATGGTACCCACGCCCACCCCCAGCATCGACAGGATCGACAGCCAGCTGATGAAGCTGCGTTTTTTACGGGAAAAGAAGTAACGGCGGGCTATCCAGGGGGCGAGTTTCATGTATCCAATTGTGCATGCGTGAATGAGCAAATGAGTGAATTACCAGATACGATCAGCCAATTATTCACTTACTCGCTCATTCTCAATTCGCCCATTAATCTTCATCATCTTCTTCCGGTGCGGGCGGAATGTCGAGGCCGGCGAATAGTTTATCCATTTTATCGGCATACTCCACCGTATCATCGATGTAGAAGCTTAGGTCGGGCACGATGCGGAGCTGATGCCGAACGCGTTCGCCCAGCAACTGCCGGATGGTTTTACCTTTCTCCTGAATGCTGTCGAGCAGCAACGCCTTGTTTTTGGTAGCCAGAAAACTCAGGTACACCCGGGCAACGCTCAGGTCGGGCGACACCCGCACACTGGTGACAGTGATAAAGGCGCCGTTGAAGAGGTGGGGCACTTCCCGCTGAAAAATTTCGCTTAGATCCCGCTGCAACTGCCGGGCTACTTTCTGCTGTCGTTTCGATTCCATAGTGTCGTCTGCGGGTACAGATGAAACGGCCAGCCGACCGAATGGTTCAGCCGGGCCGGGTGCTGTGCAGGCCCAACGAGCCTCCCCGCCGGGCAAATATCCGTACCTTTTTCCGTTCTGCCGAAAATGACCGTAATTTCGCTGATGCGGCACCGCGCCCTGCGCCGGCTGCCCCGACTGGCTCAACTCATCGCTTCGGCTACTACATACCGCTTTGCTTCGCTTTTTCCGCTCTTATTTTCCCTATCTCTACGTGGCCCTGCTGGGGTTGCTGGTGCTGATTCGGCTGCCCCTGCTGCTGCGGCCACTTCCTCTGCTCGTTCCCGAACTGAACTGGCTGCTTATCGGCGAGCAGATGGGCCGGGGGCACCTGCTCTACCGCGATATCTGGGACAGTATAAGCCCGCTGTCGGCCATGGTCTACTGGGGCCTCAATACGGTGTTTGGCCGGTCGGTTACGGCCCTGCACGCAGCGGCCGCCGTGGTTTCGATTTTCCAGATCGTGTATGTCAACTACCTAGCCAACGTGCGCGACGTGTATTCCGACCGCACGTTCTGGCCGGGGCTGATCTACATGCTGTTTCTGCACCTGTCGTTCGACTGCCTCACGCTGTCGCCCATGCTGATGTCGACGTCCTTTCTGCTGCTGGCCTTCGGTACGCTGATCCGGCAGATGGAACGGCGCGGGGCTACCGATGAAGTATTCGAAATCGGGTTTTATCTGGGCATTGCGGCCCTGTTCTACCTGCCATCGGCCCTGTTTATCGTGTGGGCATCGGTTTCACTGCTGCTCTACACCGGTGCCACCTTCCGGCAGCATTCGCTCACCGTATTCGGATTTCTGTTTCCCTTTGCGGTCATGGTGCTGTTCTATTACCTGCGCGACGGACTCGACGATGTGAACCGGAACCTGCTGTCGTCGGTCTTTCGGGTACGGCAGTACGCACTGTCCAACTTCCAGTCGCTCATCATCACGCTGCTGATTCCGGTGGGGCTGGCGCTGCTGGGCTTTCTGAGTCTGTTCAATACCCGCAACCGGTACGTCAACGTGCAGCAGCGCATTCAGCAGATCATGATGCTGTGGTTTGTTACGGCCCTGCTGACGATTATTCTGATGCCGTACCTGGCGCCCATGTCGTTCCTGAACTTCGTGCCGCCCATTGCCTATTTCGCCGTCTTCTACTTCGAAAATCTGCGCAAGACCTGGGTAGCCGAAACGGCGTTCGGACTAGCCTCCGGGCTGATTCTGCTGCTGTTCTACCAGGGCGCCCTGGGGCTGATTCCCGGCGCGCAGCTGGGGCAGCTCAGCAATTTGCGCGTGCCGGCAACCCATCTCCCCCCAGCCATCCGCAATGAACCGATCCTGGTAATCGGCGAAGACCTGAGTGCCTACCGTAACAACCGCCCGGCCACACCTTATCTCAACTGGGATCTGGCTCAGTTCGACCTTAAAAATCTGGATAATTACGAGGCTGTAATCAACGTATTCGATAATTTTCGTAACGATCCGCCTACCTATATCATCGACCACGAGCAGGTCGTCGAGAAGTTGTTCCAACGCGTACCGGCCCTGTCGGCGCGCTACGAAAAAACGACGTATCAGGGTATCTACAAACGGAAAGTCATACCCAACTAGCGTTGCCCCCGGTTCGCCGGAGTACATACCTTTAATCAGCCACCCCCATGTCGCCCTCGTTTACCAACAAACGGACTAACCTCTACATTTTTCTGAGTGCGGTATTTCTCACCAATGCCCTGATTGCCGAAATCATCGGCGTCAAGATTTTTTCGGTCGAGGCTCTGCTGGGCACCCAGCCGGCCCAGATACACCTGCCCGGCAATTTTATACTCGATTTCAACCTCACTGCCGGGGCCGTGATCTGGCCCTTCGTGTTCATTACCTCCGACATCATCAACGAATACTTCGGAAAGGCTGGTGTCCGCCGAATTTCGTTTCTGACCGCGGGCTTCGTGGCCTACAGTTTTCTGATCATCTACGCCGTCACTACGCTGCCGCCTGCCCAGTTCTGGCTCGACGTAAACGCCAAAGACGCAGCCGGCAATGCCATCAACATAAACAATGCTTTCCAGATGATTTTCCGGCAGGGGCTGGGCATCATCATCGGCTCGCTGACGGCGTTTCTGATTGGACAGATTCTGGACGTCTACGTGTTTCACTCACTGCGACAACTGACGGGCAGCCGCCAGATCTGGCTGCGTGCCACGGGCTCTACGCTTGTTTCCCAACTGGTCGATTCCTTCGTGGTGCTTGGGATTGCTTTCTACGTATTTGGCAACTGGTCGCTGGCGCAGGTGCTGGCTGTCGGGATTATCAACTACCTCTACAAAGCAACCACTGCCGTTCTGCTGACGCCCCTGCTGTACGTTGCCCATTATTTCATTGATCGCTACCTCGGTAAGGAGCACGCGGAAGAACTGGCCAACGAATCGGCCATGAGCAGTTTTATGTAGGCCCAGTACGCCCCCCGGCTCAGCCGCGTCAACCCCGCTCTTTCCCTTACGTCTGCCGGCAGTCTGCCTGTTTAGTCACACAAACTTCATGAACTCACCCGACTGGTCAACGCTGAACCCGAACCAGCTGTTCGCTCAAATCATTCACGATAGTCAGACCGGTATCGTCATCTTCAGTGCGGAGCGCGATGCCCAGCAGGCCTTCGTCGATTTTCGGTTTAGCTTTATCAATCCGATCGGTGCCAAAATGATCGGCAGCACCCCCGAAGCACTGGCGGGCCGCAGCTACCTCAGTTTTTTTTCGGAAGCCGAGTCGAGCGGATTACTGGCCCTCTACCGGCAGGTACTCGAATCGGGCGTGCCGGCCCGGGCGAGCGAAATTCCTTACTTTGCCGATGGTGTGTCGGGCTGGTTCGATCTGTACGTGTCGGCTTACGCCGATTCGCTGGTTGTCAGTTTCACCGACATCAGTTCGCTCAAACAAACGCAGCTCGAATCGGCCCGCCAGGCCACTTTTTTCGACCAGCTCCTCCAGACGTCACCCAATGGGGTTATTGCCTACGAAGCGGTTCGGGACGCCGGTGGCCGCATCCGCGATTTCAACGCGGTGTTTTTCAACGCAGCGTACGAGCGTATTTTCAACGAAACCGCCACCCGCATTCGGGCCCGTACGTTCCGCCATCGGTTCCATAGTGATGAAGATTCGGAGCTGTTTACCTTTTACGTCGATACTGTACAGACTGGCCAATCGTTCAAGCGGGAGCGTTATTATCCCGGACTCGGCAAATGGCTGAGCCTGTCGGGCGAAAAACTGTTTGATGGCTTTTTGGTCATCATCAGCGACATAACGACCCAGAAAAAAATCGAACTGGCGCAGCAGCAGCTGACCCTGGCCCTGCAGGCGGCCAATCAGGATTTGCTGCGGTCGAATGAAAACCTGCAGCAGTTTGCCTACGTAGCCAGCCACGATCTGCAGGAACCCCTGCGCAAGGTGCAGCAGTTTGGCGACCTGCTGAAGATGCAGTATGCACCGGTGCTCGGTGATGGGGTCGATTATCTGAACCGAATGCAACAGGCCGCCGGCCGCATGTCGACGCTCATCAAGGATCTGCTTTCGTTTTCGCGGATCACCACCCAGCCTGCCCGCACACCGGTCGATTTATCGGCGCTGGTAGCCGATGTGGTCACTGATCTGGAGATGCGGATACAGGAAACGGGGGCTACGCTTAAGGTGGGAGTGTTGCCGACCCTGACAGGCGACCGATCGCAGCTGTCGCAGCTGTTTCAGAATTTACTGAGCAATGCGCTGAAGTTTAAGCGCGAGGGAATAGCACCTGACATTCGGCTCGAAGCCACCACCGTAGCGGCCGATGCGCTGCCCGCCGAGGTGCAGCCAGCCTGGCCGGCTAACCGCTACCACCAGTTTACGTTCAGCGACAACGGCATCGGGTTCGAGATGAAGTATGCCGACCGGATTTTTGAGGTGTTTCAGCGGCTGCATGGCAAACAGGCGTTTGCCGGCACAGGCATTGGGCTCGCCATATGCCGCAAAGTAGTGCAGAACCACGGGGGCGCCATTGTGGTAACGAGTCAGCTTAACAGCGGCACAACTTTCCACATCTACTTACCAGCCAATGGCGAGCAGGCCGGCGATGCCGATCGGTCGATTCAATAGGGCAGGTCTTCGCGGCAGAGTTCGGTATAGAGTTTAACCCGGAGTTTTGCTTTGCGTTTATCGCACCAGCCTTTCAGCCAGTATAGATCGGCGGGTGTCATAAAATCCGGCTCGCCGTTGTTGCTCTCTACCCGGGCGATCAGCATGGTCAGCGATTTGATCTGCACCAGCAACGCATCGAGTTGCAGCTGATAGAAAGCCACCATGCGTTTACGACGGTACCGACTGGGCCGCGCCGATGTGGCCGGTAGCCCGGCGGGGCCGGCCGGCTGGGGCAAAACAGCCGTAGCCGGACTGTCGCCGAACGTGGTGCTTAAATTACTGATAAGTTTAATCAGCTTGGCCTGATCGGCTTCACTGGCGCTTCCAATTATCTGACCGGCAACCATCAGTAAATAGCGCTCAAGTGCTTCATCAAATAACGGCGGAAAGCGCATAGTAAATTCCTCAAAACGGCACAGGATATGCTGCTTTGGCTAACCGGCTGGCCGCGCCGGTTCGTTAGCAGGCTGGCAGAGCAGCTAGTTTCAGACGAATGTCAGCCTGTTCGACAAGCGACTTCAGAATCCTGGTGTGGTCGATTAGTTTCTGAAAATTGGGTTTCCCGGCCGGTGATGCCTGACCAGGATCATCCATCTCCTGAACCAGGTTTTCCAGCCCTTCCTGCATACACATCGACAGACTGATAAGCTCATCGACCGGACATTGCCCAACAAATGTACCTATTTTATAAGGAGCATCTATGCTGAGCCCAGCCGCTTCGATGCAGGCCATCAGCCGAAAATAGCTGCTGCAGTATTGCTCGGCTGCGGCCACCCAGCCCATGACGGCAAAACGTGACTGTAGTTCCTGATCCAGCGCTTCTTTTTCGGTGCGAGTTGTACTTTTCATCATATAAGGAATTAATTGGTGGGTACTTTTCCTTTCTGGCTATAGTGCATAAGTAACAGTCTATTCTTCAAATTCACAACCAAACTGATCGATCTTTTTGGCTGTAGCTGGCATCTGAGATAGCCTGAATCCTTAAAAAGCCCTTAAACGACGATTTCCAGGCTATTATAACAGTCAGAAAAAAATTTAGTCAATCGGATTTTTTTTCTCTGCCCGCAGGCAGCCCCACCCCACCACTAGGTATTTTTCCATATTCGAGACAACTGAGTATGACGGGTCCACCTAATCCGGTAAGGCGCGTTGTCCGGGCGCTGGTGTACTTTCCTGCTAATTGGACTAACGATCGGCCGGAGGTCACCCAGTATCGTCAGCAGTCGCGTCGACCTAGCCAGTTACCCGACGCCAGTTGTCGAGCAGGATAGCGGTAGCGATACCGACGTTGAGCGACTCGGTTTCGCCGAAGCGGGGAATCGTGACCCGGTTGGTCACGAAGGCGCCCGTAGCGGGCCGTATGCCGTTCGATTCGTTGCCCATAATGAGATAGCCCCCCTGGTCGAAAGTCAGCTCATGCACGTTGATCCCATCCAGAAAGGCACCGTAGACCGGGAACTGACCAGCACCGGCCAGCACCGCGGTCAGATCGCCGTACCACCACGACACCCGCGTGAAGGAGCCTTTACTGGCCGAGATAACCTTGGGGTTGTAGATATCGGCCGTGGTTTCGGAGCAGAGAATCTTGCGTACGCCGTACCAGTCGGCAATGCGCAGAATGGTGCCCAGGTTACCGGGGTCACGGATATCGTCGAGCACCAGCACAATTTCGCCGGGCTCGGCTACTAAGGGGCGGTTTTCTTTCGTTCTGACCACAGCCAGGGCGGCATTGTTGCTCTCGAGCGTACCGAGTCGTTCCAGGTCGGCAGCCGACACGATTTCGACGGGCGTTTGTTGGTGGTCTGTCAGGCGACTGTTTTCTTTGTAGAAGGCTTCGGTAGACACGAGCAGCTCGATGGTGAAATCGGCGCTTAAAACCTCCTGCACACTCTTGGCCCCCTCGACCAGAAAAGCCCCGTGTAGCTGCCGGAATTTTTTCTGGTGCAGCGACTGAATGTATTTACTTTGATTTTTGGAAAGCATAGCGACTATGGTGAATCAGCAACGGCCCCGGCCAACGACCGGGCATTCCAGCCTCCGACTGGGGTGGCCGCTGCTGGGGGTGATGCTGCTAACCGCCACCCTCTCGGGCTGCCTGACAACCCGCAGCTCGCGTAACGGCTACCTGCTGACGGCCCAGACCATTCGGGGCAACCGGATTATCGACAGTGATCAGCTCGAAAGCCTGATTCCGCAAAAACCCAATAACCGGGTACTGGGCCTGCCCATCTCGCCCCGGCTGTGGTTCTACGAACAGGGCCTGCGCCACTATAACCGCGACGCTGCGGCTCAGGCGTTGCAGGCCAAAACTAATGAATTCGATCAGCAAAGCCAGCAGCTGGCCGATCAGCCCGCCCAACTGCGCAAACTGAACCGACGCTACGGCCGGCAGCTGAAACGCCTGCGCCAGAAAGCCGAAGAAGGCAACTGGCTGATGCGCAACCTGGGCGAGCCCCCCTCCTACTTCAGCGAACGCGACGCCCAGACCAACACCACGAAAATGCAGAAGTACCTCTTCGACAAGGGGTTCTTCAACGCCGAAACAGGCTACCGGCTCGATACCCTGCGGGGACGCCAGATTCGGGTGCGCTACCGCGTGACCGAACATGCCGGCTATTACCTGCGCTCAGTTGCCTACACGATCGATGATCCCCGCGTCGATTCGCTTGTCCGGCGGTCGCTGCCACAGGGCCTGCTGCGGGTAGGCGACCGTTTCGATCTGGACAACGTTGCCAACGAAAAAATCCGTATCGAGTCGCTACTGCGTGACGAGGGGTATTACGCTTTCTCGCGCCAGTACGTACGGTTTGGCGATGTCGACACGGTTCGGCGGGCTACGGACAGCGGCTCGTTGACCGATTCGCTGCACCGGCCGGTCGATATCGGGCTGCGGGTACTGAATCCACCGGGTCAGCCGAGCCACCCCCTCTACCAGATCGGTGCCGTCGACGTGCGGATCAGCCCCGACGAAACCCAGCCGGCGGCCCTCGCCACCCGACCCGACACGGTTAGCCGCAACGGCATCACGTATTTTCTGGGCGGGCGTAACCTATCTACCCGGCTCCTCGACAGCAAGATACAGCTGCGGCCCGGCCAGCTCTACAGCCAGACCCGCTACCGCGACACCCAGCGCCAGCTGTTCCTGCTCAATCAGTTCAAGTTTGTCAACCTCAACTTCACCGATACCACCAACCGGCAGCTCCGCACACTTATCACGGCGACGCCACTCGACAAGTATGAAGCCACCGCCGAAGGCGGCCTGACGGTGCTCTACCAGGCCCAGGGGTATCCGGGCGGCTTTGGCAGCCTGATCTTTCGGGCGCGCAATCTTTTCGGCGGCCTCGAAACGTTCGAACTGTCGGGGCGGTTCGGGATCGAAGCGCAGACCGGCTTTCTGACCAACATCAATTCATCCCGCGAGACAAGTGTGTACAACTCGCAGGAGCTGGGTATCAGCAGCTCGCTTACGTTTCCGCAAATTCTTTTTCCGGGGCCCATCCGGCGTCTGTTCATACCGTATAACCCCCGCACCCAGATCAGCCTCAGCTACAACAATACCTACCGGCCCGACTTCCGGCGGTCGCTGCTCCGGGGTACCATGGCCTACAACTGGCAAACGTCTCCCACCAAGCAGTTCAGCTTTCTGATTGCCGATATCAACCTCATCAACGCCAATTTTGACACCCGGTTCGGGCCGCTGTTTCAGCGCCAGCTCGACTCGCTGGCCCGGCTGGGCAGCACCATCAAGCTCAGCTTCCGGCGCTCGCTCAGTTCCAGCATCAGCTTTGCCTATACCTACAATACCAACCTGCCCAACCAGCCCGGCAGCTCCGGCCGCCGGTCGACCAACTTTCTGCGCACGGTGATCGAATCGGGCGGAACGACGCTTAATTTCCTGCCCAACCGCCTGATCGACACCACGGCCCGCAGCCTGCAGTTCTACAAATTCGTGCGGTTCAACGTCGACTACCGCCACTACATCCCGCTGCGGCCCCGCACCACACTGGCGTTTCGCGTCAATACGGGGCTGGCCTACGGCTATGGCCCCGACGGTGGCCCGGTTCCCTACGAAAAACTGTTTTTTGCGGGCGGCAGCAACAGCGTGCGGGCGTGGCTGCCCCGCCGGCTGGGACCGGGAGCAGCGCAGCCCGACCTGGGCGACAACGGCCAGTACCGCTACCTCTTCGAGCAACCCGGCGACCTGCTGCTGGAAGGCTCGGCCGAACTGCGGGGGCGGCTGTTTCACCTCGGCGCCGACATCAACGGCGCACTCTTTATCGACGCAGGAAATGTCTGGACCCTGTCGAAAAATGCCCCGCGACCGGGTGCCGCCTTTGCGCTCGATACGTTTGTACCCCAGATTGCGGTTGGCACCGGCGTGGGGCTGCGGTTCGACTTTTCGTTTTTCGTGATACGGTTCGACGGCGGCATCAAGGTATGGGACCCCGCCCGGCAGTATTTCCGCACGGCCGAGGGAACCATCGAGGATCAGCGGTTTTTGCTGCCTCAGTTCTCGCTGCGCCGACTTACCTCAGGCCCCAACCCCCTCATTATCAATTTCGGGATCGGTTACCCCTTCTGATACTCGCCGGAGCGAGGCCATGCCGAACCCCTTCTTAGCATTTTTTAACGCGGGGGTTTACTGACAAAATGACAGCATTCCGGCAGATCTTCGTAAATTTGCAGGCCCTCGGGTGCTTCACTTAGCCCGGGGACTGTGCCTTATGACGATGATTCCCGAATTGACGATACTTCAACCGGCTGACAAGGAAGCCATTGATCTGCCCCGTACCCTCAATGATGAACCGGCGGTGGGCAAAAAGCGGCTCTATATCGAGAGTTACGGCTGCCAGATGAATTTCGCCGACAGTGAGATTGTGGCGGCTGTGATGCGCAATGCCGGTTTTGCCACCACCTCCACGGCCGAAGACGCCGACCTGATCTTTCTGAATACCTGTGCCATCCGCGACAATGCCGAGCAGAAAGTGCGTAACCGGCTCAAGCACCTGGTCGGCCTCAAACGGCAAAAGCCCGAGCTGCTGGTGGGTATGCTGGGCTGCATGGCCGAACGGCTGAAAACCAAGCTGCTCGAAGAAGAGAAAGTGGTGGATCTGGTGGCGGGCCCAGATGCCTACCGCGATATTCCGAAACTGGTCGAGGAAGCCGAATCGGGCCAGAAAGCCGTCAACGTCTTTCTGTCGCGCGAGGAAACGTACGCCGACATTGCGCCCATTCGGCTCAATTCGAACGGTGTCACGGCTTTCGTGTCGATCATGCGCGGCTGCGACAATATGTGCTCGTTCTGCGTGGTGCCCTTTACGCGGGGCCGCGAGCGGAGCCGCGACCCGTTCTCGATCGTGCGCGAAGCCCAAGACCTCTTCGACCGGGGCTACCGCGAGGTTACGCTGCTGGGTCAGAACGTCGATTCCTACAAGTGGCTCGGCAGCGAAGGCACCGTGCAGCCCCTCGACGCCGACGCGCTGGCGCCCGTAGCGCCCGGCACGGCCACCGTCAACTTCGCTCAGCTGCTGGCCATGGTGGCCCGGATTCATCCCGACCTACGGGTTCGGTTTTCGACGTCGCACCCCAAAGACATTACCGATGACGTACTGCACACCATGGCGCAGTACGACAACATCTGCAACTACATCCACCTGCCCGCCCAGAGTGGGAACAGCCGGGTGCTCAAGCTGATGAACCGGACCTACGACCGGCCCTGGTACATGGCTAAGATCGACAGTATCCGCCGGATTCTGGGCGACGACTGCGGTATCTCGACCGACATGATTTCGGGCTTCTGCTCCGAAACCGAAGAAGAACACCAGGAGTCGCTGTCGCTGATGGATTACGTCCGCTACGACTACGCCTACATGTTTGCCTATTCGGAGCGGCCCGGTACCCTGGCCGCCAAGAAGTATGCCGATGACGTACCTGAAGACGTGAAAAAGCGCCGGCTCAACGAAATCATTGCCCGGCAGCTGGCCCACTCGGCCGAGCGCAACCAGCGGCACATCGGCCAGGTGCAGCGCGTGCTCATCGAAGGCCCATCGAAACGCTCCGACGCCGAACTGTGCGGCCGCAACGACCAGAATAAAATGGTGGTCTTCGCCAAAGGCGAGCTGCAGAAAGGCCAGTACGTCGATGTGCGTATTACCGAGTGCACCTCGGCCACCCTGCGGGGCGAGGTGGTTTAGTCTATACAGTGTACCGTTTCCCGTTTACGGTTTCCCGCCGGAGCGCGCCCCCGATACGGGCTGCGTCGCCAGGCCGAAACCGGTAAACGGGAAACCGGGTACCGACTACCCAGATACGAATGGACAACCAGGAAATACTCAGCGTTAAACAACGATTTGGCATCATTGGCAATGCCCCGGCGCTCAACTACGCCATCAACGTGGCGATGCAGGTGGCCGCTACCGATCTGACGGTGTTGATAACGGGCGAGAGCGGGAGCGGTAAGGAATCGTTTTCGAAGATCATTCACAGCCTCAGCGCCCGCAAGCACGGCCAGTTTATTGCCATTAACTGCGGAGCCATTCCCGAAGGCACCATCGACTCCGAGCTGTTCGGCCACGAAAAAGGCTCGTTTACGGGTGCTGTCGACTCGCGGAAGGGCTATTTCGAAACCACCAATGGCGGCACCATCTTTCTCGACGAGATCGGCGAAATGCCCCTCGGCACCCAGGCCCGCCTGCTTCGTGTGCTCGAAAACGGCGAATTTATACGCGTCGGCTCGTCGAAGACCCAGAAGACCGACGTTCGGGTAGTGGCCGCCACGAATGTCAACCTGATGGATGCAGTCGAGAAAGGCAAGTTTCGCGAAGACCTTTACTACCGGCTCAACACGGTGCCCATTTTTGTGCCGCCCCTGCGCGAGCGCGGCACCGACATCGAACTGCTGTTCCGGAAGTTCACGACCGACTTTGCCGAGCGCTACCGCATCAAACCCCTGCAGCTGACACCCGGCGCCACCGAGCTGTTGCTTCAGTTTCCGTTTCCGGGTAATATCCGGCAGTTGAAAAACATTGCCGAGCAGGTTTCCATCCTCGAATCGGAGCAAAACCGACCCCTCGATACCGAAACGCTGGCCCGCTACCTGCCCCAGCAACAGCAGCCCAGCCGGGCACTGGCCCTGTTTCCGCCCGGTGGTGGAGCCGCCGGAACCGACAGCTTCTCGGAGCGCGAACTGCTCTACAAGGTCCTGTTCGACATGCGCCGGGACGTGAACGAACTAAAAAAGCTGGTCCGCGACGTGCTGGGCAATGAACAGGTCGATGGCCGGCAGATTCTGAACAACCACAAAGATCTGTTCGACTCGATTCCGACCGATACGGAGCCCGGTTACCCGGCCGGTGAGCCCGCCACACCCCGGTTTTTGCCGGTAGCCAGCCAGCCACCCCGACAGGCCACGCCCCCGCCCTCGGAGACCTACGGCAGCCACCCACCCGTGCAGATCTACAACGACACCGACGGCGATATCAACGACGTAACGGTAGAAGACGTAACCCACGAAACCGAAGAAGACGATTCGCTGTCGCTGGAGCGGCAGGAGAAAGAAATGATTCTGCGGGCGCTGCGCCGAACCAACAACAAACGCAAATACGCGGCCCAGGCGCTGGGCATTTCCGAACGAACCCTGTACCGCAAAATCAAACAGTATGAAATCGATGAAGACTAACGTTCGGTATGCAGTATTCGGTTTACCGTTTGCAGGGCTGCTCCCGGCGCGAGACCGTACTGCCGTACGTCGTCGGCCCTACGCCGTGTTTCTTGCGCTGCTGCTGTGCGCCTGGCTGACCAGCAGCTGTGGCATCTATTCCTTTACCGGCACTACGCTCTCACCCGACATCAAGACCGTTACGGTCAACAACTTTGTGCTGGCTACGGCGGGGGGACCAGCCAACCTGCCGCTGACCTTCAATGAAAAGCTGAAGGAATACTACCAGCGCTACACCAACCTGAAAGTAGTGCCCAACAACGGCGACATGGTGCTGGAAGGCAATATTACCGGCTACGAACTGATTGCGGTGGCCCCGACAGCCCAGGACCAGGCGGGTGTCAACCGACTCCAGATCACGGTGCTGGTGCGCTTTTACAACAACAAAGACGAAACGAAGAATTTCGAGCAGCCCTTCTCGTTCTACCAGGACTTCCCGCAGGGACAGACCCTGAGCCAGAACGAGAGTCGGCTGGTGCCGAAAATCCTCGATCAGATCGTACTCGACATTTTCAACAAAACGGCGGCCGACTGGTAACCAATCGACTGAATCAGCCAGGGTATTTTTTTCGGGTATTTCCCGTGCAGGAATCCCCCCGGTTGGCTACCTTCGGCCCTTCTACGCGCGACACGCTCCCATAAACTGTGCTTACCATCGACAAAGAAACGTTCTCGTACTGGGTTACCCACCCCGACGATCTTACCCCAACTGACTTCAATCAGCTGCAGGAAAGCCTGTCTGAATACCCCTATTGCCAGACCCTCTATACGCTGACGGCCAAAGCAGCCTCGCTGCACCAGAAAGCGCAGACGCTGCCGGCCGTTCGGCAAGCCGCTACCCACGCCCTGAGCCGCAATGCACTCCGCAAACTGATCGATAACGAATTCCAGTGGTCGCCGAACCTGCTGTCGCGGCTTAACGAACTTTCGGCCAAACACGTCCCCATTCCCGACGATTACCAGCAGGAGAGTTACGCCTTATTCAAGGAAAAAGCGGGACTAAGTGGCCATCTGCCCAAGTTTCCGGTGCCCGTACTGCGGCTGCCCGGGCGGGAGCCAGCCGAGCCCCTGCCAGCGACCCCAACCCCCGAAGACCCGACCCTGGCCGAGTCGACGCTGCAGCAGGAACTGACCCAGATTGCCGAGGTGACGCCCGAGCCACCAGCCGCGCCCGAACTGTCGGCCGCCGAGCAGGAACGCCAGCGGCAGCTCGAACTGATCGAAAACTTTATTCGGGCCGAACCCCGCATACCACCCGTCCGGACCAAGCCCGGTGAGATGCCCGAGCAGGAAGACCTTACCAAACGCGTGCGCCCCGCGCAGGGGTTGCTGGTTACCGAAAGTTTTGCCCGGA
Source organism: Spirosoma luteolum (assembly GCF_054778875.1). NCBI lineage: Bacteria > Pseudomonadati > Bacteroidota > Cytophagia > Cytophagales > Cytophagaceae > Spirosoma > Spirosoma luteolum. The sequence goes on along the minus strand of NZ_BAAGZE010000022.1, from coordinate 231,744 downwards.
TTTTGCTGAAACAGGGAAAGACCGACAAAGCCCGCGAAATCTACGTACAGCTAATGGATAAGAATCCGGAGAAAAAAGCGTACTTTGCGGTAAAAATTGCCGAATTGCAGTCGGGTCAATCAGACACGCAAGCGTCTTAAACCAGCTGCCGGCTCAACCCCTGCATCGCATTACTTAACAACACGTAGCAACTTATTTACATGGTAACGGCAACTATTGTCATCATTTGCATTCTTACAGTACTGCTTATTCTGATTGTTCTGATTCAAAACTCCAAAGGGGGCGGCTTGGCCGGCGAATTTGGCGGGCTGGGCTCCAATCAGCTCATGGGCGTGAAGAAAACGACCGACCTGCTCGAACAGATCACCTGGGGTCTGGGTGTCGGTGTAATGGTGCTGTCGCTGGCCACCTACATCATGATCGATAAAACCCAGACGGCGGGCATCAATAGTGTCAACGTCGACCGGGCGCAGACCCAGACGCTGCCGAGCGCAGCGCCGGCTCCATCGCCGGCGGCCGCGGGCGCTGCCCCCAGCCAGGCTGTACCGGGTGCCGCTACGCCAGGCGCGTCGACCTCGGCCCTGACGCCCCAGAAATAAGCCACCGGCCTCTTCGCAAGGCGCATCAAAAAAGCCATCCCGTACATGGGATGGCTTTTTTGCGTAAGGACCAGCCGGATTCAGGCTACGGCTTTGGCCAGCAGCTGTCGGGCAATGGGCAGCAGCGTCTCGGAAATGGGGTAACTGCGCTCGCTAGCCAGTCGAAACGTGGCCGGATTGGGCAGGTGCCGGTACCGCCGGATCAGGTCGAGCTTAATGCGCTCGGCGGTATTGCCCAGCCCCTGCTCTACCGACTCGACATACGCGAACCGGACAACGCGCCCGCCCGGCACCTGATCGGCGTAGAGGGTAAGCTGAAAATGATAGACCTGCGCGGCCGACTGCCCCGGCAGGCACAGCAGCAGGTAGCCTTCCTGCGGCTGCAGGGGCATCAGCCCAATCGGTTCGAGGGTCAGCGAGCCGGTAATATCGGCCAGGCGCTGTTCGCCATCGGCCATTGCCTGCCGGAAGCGGGGCAGCGCAAAGGCGAGCATGCTGTCGATCTCGGCCAGGTACGTATCTTCCGGCACCTCGAGCACATAGTCGATACGCGGGGGCGGGCCCGTAATGCCCCGCATCCGGCGCGGAAAGGCGGCTGTCAGACTCCCCTTGCCTTCGGCAAATTGCCGCGCCGACTCGTAGTGACAACGGAGTTCGGGCAGAATCGGATACAGACGATCTGTCGCGAATTGCTGCTGAACCGACTGCAGGTATGCCATCACGACATACTGCTGGTATTCAGAATCCAGCCAATTTTGCGTAAACCAATCCGGTTGTAAAGCGCTCATTGTGGTACCAGGGTAAGAGAATAGAAACGAACCTACTGAGATAACGCATTAACGCCACCTCTTGGTCGCATAATACACGATCAATGCCAAATATTATTCGCCGAAATCTAAAAAAGGCAGACTGGCAGAAAAAATCGGAAAATCTGACAGGCTTTGGTTCTGGCACAGTAATTGGCGAATCGAGAACGTCGTTCTGACTGACTAAATCAGTTAACAACCTTAATCAACTCATTATCATGGTTACAGAAATGGATAGCGTGAAGGTAAACGTGAAACCACTGGCCGACCGGGTGCTGGTAGAAGCTGCTCCGGCCGAAGAAAAAACGTCGTTCGGTATTATCATCCCCGACACGGCTAAAGAAAAGCCACAACGTGGTACGGTTGTAGCCGTTGGCGCGGGCAAAAAAGATGAGCCCCTGACCGTTCAGGTTGGTGACACGGTTCTGTACGGCAAATACGCTGGTACCGAACTGACCATCGAAGGCAAAGAGTACCTCATCATGCGGGAATCCGACATTTTTGCAATCCTTTAATTCTGTTCGTAGTGCGTCGTTCGTTGTATGTCGTTGGCAAAAACGGAACAACGGACTACTAACCACAAACTCTCTAACAGTACAATCATGGCTAAGAAAATATTTTTCGATACCGAAGCCCGGGAACGCATCAAGAAAGGCGTTGATACCCTGGCCGATGCAGTTAAAGTAACCCTCGGTCCTAAAGGCCGTAACGTTATCCTCGACAAGAAATTTGGTTCGCCCGCCATCACCAAGGATGGTGTTACGGTTGCCAAAGAAATCGAGCTGAAAGACGCCATGGAAAACATGGGTGCTCAGCTGGTGAAAGAAGTAGCGTCGAAAACGGCTGATTCGGCCGGTGACGGTACGACCACGGCAACCGTGCTGGCCCAGGCGATCTACTCGATCGGTGCCAAAAACGTAGCCGCTGGTGCCAACCCAATGGATCTGAAACGCGGTATCGACAAAGCCGTTCTGGCGGTTGTTGCCAATCTGTCGGAGCAGGCGCAAACCGTTGGCGACGATTTCGGTAAAATTCAGCAGGTAGCCACTATCTCGGCTAACCACGACGACGAAATCGGTACGATGATCGCCGAGGCTATGAAGAAAGTGGGTAAAGAAGGTGTAATCACGGTTGAAGAAGCACGTGGTACCGAAACCGAAGTTAAAACGGTAGAAGGTATGCAGTTCGACCGCGGCTACCTGTCGCCCTACTTCGTGACCAACACGGAGAAAATGGAAGCCGAACTCGAGCGTCCGTTTATCCTGATCTCGGAAAAGAAAGTATCGTCGATGAAAGAACTCCTGCCGGTGCTGGAGCAGGTGGCTCAGACGGGCCGTCCGCTGCTGATCATCGCAGAAGACGTCGATGGCGAAGCCCTGGCTACGCTGGTTGTCAACAAAATCCGGGGTGCCCTGAAAGTGGCCGCCGTGAAAGCGCCTGGTTTCGGTGACCGCCGGAAAGCAATGCTCGAAGATATCGCCATTCTGACCGGTGGTCAGGTGATTTCGGAAGAGCGTGGCTTCAAACTGGAAAATGCCTCGATCGAATACCTGGGCCAGTGCGACAAAGTAACGATCGACAAAGACAACACGACCATCGTAAACGGTGTTGGTGCGAAAGACGACATCGCTGGCCGTGTAAACCAGATCAAAGCGCAGATCGAAAATACGACGTCGGATTACGACCGTGAAAAACTGCAGGAACGTCTGGCCAAACTGTCGGGTGGCGTAGCTATCCTCTACATCGGTGCTGCTACCGAAGTAGAAATGAAAGAAAAGAAAGACCGTGTCGACGACGCCCTGCACGCAACCCGCGCAGCCGTTGAAGAAGGTATCGTAACCGGTGGTGGTATTGCCCTGATCCGCGCGATCTCGGCCCTCGACGGTGTCAGCACCATTAACGAAGACGAGAAAACGGGTGTCAACATCATCCGGGTTGCCCTCGAAGCGCCCCTGCGCACGATCGTAGCCAACGCCGGTGGCGAAGGTTCGGTTATCGTGAACAAGGTGAAAGAAGGCACGGGTGGTTATGGCTACAATGCCAAAAATGACACCTTCGAAGACCTGTTCGCAGCGGGTGTAATCGATCCGAAGAAAGTAACGCGCCTGGCGCTGGAAAACGCTTCGTCGATTGCTGGTCTGCTGCTGACGACTGAGTGTGTCATTGCCGACGAGCCCGATGAGGCTCCTGCTGCTGGCGGTGCCGGTATGCACGGCGGTGGCGGCATGGGCGGCATGATGTAATCAGCCCCCGGCGCTCAAGCCAAATAAAAAGCCCCCGGTCGCAAGACCGGGGGCTTTTTATATAACCTGCTGAACGAAACGATCAGTTGCTGGCGAATGAAGCGTGTCGGGTTGGTTTCTGAAAACCTGACCTATGGGCAAACAAAAAAGCCAAGCGAGACACTCCCCTGGCTTTCTGATTTACTCAACGTTATGAAAAACTTTTCTTTTCGACACAATGATAGAACAAAAGTAGTAATAATTGGTTCTCCTCGATGAAAAAAATTTTTACTCATACCGTAACCAATTGAATATCAAACAAATAACCACTAATAATCTTTTTAAGTTAAGCCCCCAAATAAGTACTATTACTTACCCTCATTTAGGCGCGGCTAACAAAAATTACTCAGTGGCCCTTGTCCATTATTCGTAGACAACACCGTCGCGAATGACAATGGTCCGGTCGGCCAGAGCGGCCAGGGCCTCGTTGTGGGTAACAATAATGAAGGTTTGACTGAGCTCGTCGCGCAGCCGGAAAAAGAGCTGGTGGAGATCTTCGGCATTGCGCGAATCGAGGTTGCCGCTGGGCTCGTCGGCAAAGACGATGGCGGGCTGATTAATCAGCGCCCGGGCTACGGCCGTGCGCTGCTGCTCGCCCCCCGACAGCTGATTCGGGAAATGATCTTTACGGCTGCCCAGCCCCAGAGTATCGAGCAGCTGGCTGGCCCGATCGCGCACCGTCTGTTCGCTGGTGCCGGCAATGAAGCCGGGCAGACATACGTTTTCGAGGGCCGTGAATTCAGGCAACAGGTTATTGAACTGAAAAACAAATCCGATTTTCTCGTTCCGGAAGCGGGCCAGGTCGCGGTCCGACAGGCCGAATACATCCTGACCGGCAATCTGCAGTTGGCCGGTGTCAGGGCGGTCGAGGGTACCCAGAATCTGGAGCAGCGTTGTTTTACCAGCGCCTGAGGCTCCCACTATCGATACCACCTCACCCGGTTCGATGCTTAAATTGATTCCTTTCAGGACGGGCAGATTGCCGTATTGCCGGCGAATATCGGTTGTTTGTAGGAGGGGCATGAGCGGTTTCTGATTTTCAGCGGACGGATTCCCGACGGGCATGCATTTTAAACCCCCGTGCAAACTGAAAACTCTTTTTTCTGGCTAACTTGCCGCACAAAAATACGATTTCCAACACTCCTTGTTGCCATTACCATGAATATACACGAGTATCAGGGTAAAGAAATTCTCAAAAAGTACGGTGTCCGGATTCAGGAAGGCATTGTGGCTGAGTCGCCCGAAAAAGCCGTAGAAGCTGCCAAACAGATCATGGCACAGTCGGGCTCGAAATTCGTCGTCGTTAAATCCCAGATTCACGCGGGCGGACGCGGTAAAGGCAAAGTGGTCGGCTCGGAACAGCGGGGCGTTGCCCTGGCCAAATCGGTCGACGAAGTGCGTGACATCGCCAAAAACCTGATCGGCAACGTACTGGTTACCCACCAGACCGGCCCCGAGGGTAAAAAAGTCAATAAAGTGCTGGTTGCCCAGGATGTGTTCTACCCCGGTGCAACGGAGCCTAAAGAAATGTACATCAGCATTCTGCTCGATCGTACCAAAGCCTGCAACGTAATCATGGCCAGCACCGAAGGAGGTATGGACATCGAAGAAGTTGCCGAAAAAACGCCCGAAAAAATCGTGAAAGAGTGGATCGACCCAGCGGTTGGTCTGCAGCCTTTCCAGGCCCGCAAAGTAGCCTTCGGGCTGGGCCTCGAAGGGGAAGCCTTCAAGGAGATGGTGAAGTTTGTCACCTCGCTCTACAAGGCCTACGTCGACACCGATGCGTCGATGTTTGAGATCAACCCCGTGCTCAAAACCTCGGACAACAAGATTCTGGCCGTCGATGCCAAGGTAAACCTCGACGACAACGCGCTGTATCGCCACCCCGATCTGGCTAACCTGCGCGACATTACCGAAGAAGATCCGCTCGAAGTAGAAGCATCGGCCAACGACCTCAACTACGTTAAACTCGACGGTAACGTAGGCTGTATGGTCAACGGTGCCGGTCTGGCCATGGCTACCATGGACATCATCAAGCTGTCGGGTGGCGAGCCGGCCAACTTCCTCGATGTTGGGGGTGGTGCCAACGCCAAAACTGTGGAAGCCGGTTTCCGGATTATCCTGAAAGACCCGAACGTTAAAGCCATCCTGATCAACATCTTCGGCGGTATCGTTCGCTGCGATCGCGTGGCCACGGGTGTGGTAGAAGCCTACAAAGCGATTGGTGATATCCCCATCCCGATCATCGTTCGGCTACAGGGTACCAACGCCGAAGAAGGCGCCCGGATCATCGACGAGTCGGGTCTGAAAGTCTACTCGGCTGTGCTGCTGAAAGAAGCCGCCGAAAAAGTTGAGCAGGTACTGAAAGGCGCCTAAGCGCGCTGACAAGCGCAATACACAAGCGCCCTGGTCCATCCGGATCAGGGCGCTTTGGTTTGGGGCCGGAGCCAGCCACAGCCCGGTACAAGCCGGCCGGGCCGGGGATCAGTGATTCGGTACAAACGGCTGATTATCGGGCCAGGTGCGGAGTTCGAGCCGTGTACCATCGAACACACCGAAGGTGCGGGCGTTGACCCATTCGCCAAGGTTGACGTAGCGACTATTGGCCGACACGGCCAGATCGAGCGGCAGGTGGCGATGCCCAAACACGTAGTAATCGTGGTGGTGCGTGGCCTCCACCGACCGGCAGTACTGCATCAGCCACTCACGGTCTTCGCCCAGAAAACGGTCTTCATCTTTCTGCTGGTTGCTGATGCGGCTTCGTCGCGACCAGCGCTGGGCCAGGCCAATACCCAGATCGGGATGCACGTACCGAAACAGCCGGCGGGCAAGCGGACTTTCAAACACTTTTTTAAGTTGCTTGTAAACGTGGTCGCCCGGGCCCAGACCGTCGCCGTGGCCGATATGAAAGAGCTTGTCGCCAATCTGGTAGTTGCGGGGTGCCCGGTAAACAGGTATCCCCATCTCGTCGGTAAAGTAGGCGTTCATCCACATATCGTGGTTGCCCGTGAAAAGAATAATGGGCAGACCGGCATCGGTCAGTTCGGCCAGCTTGCCTTGCAGACGGGCAAACCCCTTGGGGATGCTGTGCTTGTACTCAAACCAGAAATCAAACACATCGCCCACCAGAAAAATTACGCTGGCGTCGGCCCGCACCTGGTCGAGCCAGGCCACCACCGCCCGTTCGCGGGCCCGGCTGGCGTCGGGTGTGGGCGTACCCAAGTGAAAATCGGAAGCAAAGTAGGCTTTACGGCCGGGGGCAAGCGGGAAGGTATCGACGCTGGTCATGCAGAAACGTTAATCGCTCGCAAAGCTACGGCTTTGGGCTGAAAGGACCGACCTGCCAGCGGGGTCCGGCTTCCGGCAGGCAGCTGAGCGGGTCAAAACCCGGATCGGGGCCGCACAAACATTCGACAGACTCCGATGGTATTAGAGAAAACGCTATTTTTGCGCTTTCTCACATTCTATGAAAATCAATCCACTTCTGTACGCGCTGCCCGCGTTGCTGCTCACTTCCTGCTTTAGCAGCGATACCGATTCCTCGACTGGCAGCACTGCCGAATCAGGCAGTCCCATTCTGGCCAGGTCGGTAGTTGGGGTCCACATGATCAGCACCGACGCCAACTACGATGCTCCCTGTACGATCGTCGGCGAAGAATACCTCCGCAAAACGTTCAACCTGAGCGAAACGGTCGAACTGGAAGAGGTTGACAAACTGAACGGTTGTGAGTTCGAGTGGGCCGGCAACAAGGTCATGATTTCGTTTGGCGGAGCCAAGCCTTACCAGTCGATCTACACGGCTGCCTACAAGTTCGATAAAATGTACCAGGGTGGTGGCTCGGCTGAAACCAAAGCAGAAATGGCCGAAGCGATGGCGCCCAAAGCCGATTCGATGTCGACCGAAACGCTGAACGCCGGCGTGTCTGAAGACTCAGCGGCATCGAATGCTGAAGCTGCCAAAAAAGTAACTCTGGTGAAGCCCGCTATCCAGTCGGGCGAGTTTGCGCCGGTAGCCAACGTGGGCGACAAGGCGGTCTGGAATGCCTCGGAAGGCACCATGCACGTACTTTATAACAACCACATCATCCATGTTCAGGTTGAAACCAAAGACAAGGCTGAGGTAAAGAAAGAGCGCGCTCAGATGCTAGCCGAAGTACTGATCGACAAAATTGCCGAAAACGAATACGCCAAACACTAAACGCCCTGGGGCTCCCGACTGGAGAACAGGCTGGTAAAACATTCGGGGCGCTGCCCGACCACGTTGGTCGGGCAGCGCCCCGAACTGGTTTTGGTTCTATGCGGGCTAGACCGGAATCTGCTCGAATACAACGGCCGGCTGATCGGCGTTTTTGAAGGCTTTGCGGGGCCGGATGTTCAGCGTCTGGAACAGTTGCTGATCGGCATCTTCGTCGGGGTTCGGCGTTGTCAGCAGTTTATCGCCGGCAAAGATCGAGTTGGCTCCGGCCAGGAAACAAAGGGCCTGCTCCTCGGTGCTCATCCGAACGCGGCCGGCCGACAGGCGTACCATGGCCTTCGGCATAATGATGCGGGCGGTGGCAATCATGCGGACCATCTCCCAGACCGATACGCGGGGCTGATCTTCGAGGGGTGTTCCTTCGACGGGCACCAGCGCATTGACCGGCACCGACTCGGGATGCTGCGGCAGGGTAGCCAGCGTATGGAGCATGCCAACGCGATCCTGGTCCGACTCGCCCATGCCGATGATCCCGCCCGAACACACCGAAATGCCGGCTTTGCGGGCGTGGCCCAGGGTATCGAGCCGGTCGTCGTAGGTGCGGGTGCTAATGATGTCGCCGTAGTATTCCTCGCTTGTATCGAGGTTGTGGTTATAGGCATACAGGCCGGCATCTTTGAGTTTCTGCGCCTGTTGTTCGGTTAGCATACCCAGCGTGCAGCAAACCTCCAGCCCCAGCTGATTGACACCCTGTACCATATCGAGTACTTTGTCGAAATCGCGGTTGTCGCGCACTTCGCGCCAGGCCGCGCCCATGCAGAAGCGCGTGCTGCCGGTGTCTTTGGCGCGCTGGGCTGCCGACAGTACCTCATCGACCTCCATCAGCTTGTGGGTTTTTACGGCCGTGTGGTAGCGGGCGGCCTGGGGGCAGTAGGCACAGTCTTCGGGACAGCCGCCCGTTTTAACCGACAGTAGCGTACAAACCTGTACTTCCTGCGGGTCGTGGTGTTCGCGGTGAACGGTAGCAGCCCGGTAGATCAGATCCAGAACGGGCGAATTATAGATGTCGGCAATTTCAGCGCGGGTCCAGTCGGTACGAAGCATAAGACAGTAAACGATTGAAGGATGAAGCGCGGAACCGGATCAGCCGGCCTTCGCATTGGCTGTGCTGGCTGGCCCGGTGCGGAACGGTTGGTTCCGGTCGCGTAGTCAAAAGTAGCGGGTAGGGAATGAAGAGACAAATTTAACGACGCTGCCGCTGGCTGCGCCGGAATGGAGAGGAGCACTTATTTTTGCCCATGCTCAGTCAGTTGCGTACATGCTGGTCGCGTCCGGTGGCCGAAGATTTTCGATTCAGAACCCAGTGGTGGCAGTCGGTTCAGGGGGGGCTCTATGTGTTTGGCTTTCTCTACCTGTTTGGCGGCACCTACGCCCGACACCCGGATCGTTTGTTCCTGCTGGCCCTGTTTGGCCTGACCTGTGCCGCCAGTACGCTGGTAGCCAATGGGGTGATCCCGGCGCTGTTTCCGGCCCTGTACGACGAAGACCGCTGGACGGTTGGCCGGCAGGTTGGGCAGGTGCTGCTGGTGCTGCTGTGCATCAGTCTGGGCAACCAGCTGACGCTCGCGCTACTCCATCAGCCGGCGCCCCCGTTCTGGCAGATGTATATTTCGGTAACGCTGATTGGTTTTTTCCCAATCTGTCTGAACGTATTCATGACCGAACAACGCCGGCTCAAACGCACGCTGGCCCAGGCCCAGGCGCTCAACCAGCAGCTGATCCATCGCACGGATTCCCCGCCGGTAGCCGCCCCCCCGCCCCCCGCTGCCGATCCGGCACCCTCGCCCACCACGCTGCTGCGATTCGAGTCGGACACGGGTAAAGACCGCCTGGCGCTCCACCCCGATCAGCTACGGTATATCGAATCGGTTGGTAACTACATCGAACTACACTGGTATAATGGCGCGAGCCTGGAGACCAGCGTACTGCGCTCGACCCTCCGCGACACAGAGCAGCTGCTGGCGCCGTACCCGCAGTTCATGCGCTGCCACCGCGCCTTCGTTGTCAACGTGGCGGCCGTGCGGCAGGCCGACGGCAACGCCCGGGGCTACCAGCTGACGCTGGCCGACACCCCCCGGCGCATTCCGGTTTCGCGGACCTACCTCGACACCTTCGACGCACGTTTCGATGCGCTGACCGTACCTTCCTGACCAGCTGGCCACCAATCGGGCCTCCCGGCTGTCCCATCGGCTTCCCGTCTGTCACCCGCCTTTGCAGGAGACAGCCCCATCGGCGTAGGTTTGTCCCGTTCATCACACCCCCGAACGTTTGTACTAATGGCTCCCTTCGCTACGCTCTTTTTCCGGTTTCGATGCGTTGTTTTTCCAGTTGCGCTGCTGCTGACACTGCTGGTGCAGCGCGGCCGGGCCCAGTCGCCGATGGATTATTCGATGCTGCCCCACCAGACCATTGATCCGGCCGCGCCCGATGACTTTTCGCTGTTCGACTCCGCTTTCTACCAGAATCAGTTGTTTCTGCTCGGTGAGAGCCACGGTGTTCAGCAACCGCAGCGGCTCGATCTGGCCCTGCTCAAACACCTGAACCAGCGCACGGGGCTGCGGCACTACCTGGCCGAAGTCGACGCTACCCAGGCCCACTACCTCAACACGTACCTGCAAACGGGCAACGAGGGGCCGCTCGACCGGGTGTTTCAGTTCTGGCGCGGCCAGAAAGCCCAGTGGGGCAACCGTGATTTCCGACAGAAAATACAGGCCATCCGCGCCTATAACCAGACCCGGCCCCGCGCCCGCCGAATCCGGTTCGTGGGGATCGACCGGCTGCAGGATTATCCGCTCACGGCCGAGTACCTGACACGGCTGCTCGACCACCGACCGCTGCCGGCAGCGGCCCGCCCCCTCGCCGACACACTGCTACAGCAACTCCGGACCAACCGCCCCGACAGCCTGATCGGCACCACCGCGCTGGCCTGGCTGCGGCAGATCGAAACCGCACCCAGGGCCTACAGCCGCGCCTTCGGGCAGTCGGCCGACACCCTGCGGCATCTGCTCACCAATGCCGGCTACCTGAAAACGATACCGGGTCGGGAGGCCACCCTGTTTGCCAATTTCAGTCAGCTGCTGCCGGGGCTGGGGCAGGAAAAGCTGTACGGCCTGTGGGGTTTTTTTCACGTCCTGCAAACCAAGCCCCTCACGTCGGGAAAGCCGTTGGCCTGCCGCATCCGCGAATCGGACCTGTACCTGCACGACCGGGTCGTATCGATTGTGTTCAGCTATCTCGACAGCTACACGATGCTGCCGTCGAGCTACCTGCCGCTCTCGATGCGCGATGGCAACAACCCCTTTTCGCCGGTAAGTCAGTTCAATAACGATGGGGCCTTTCTCCATACGGAAGGGATCGAAACCATGCGGGCGGTTACAGTTCCCCACACGGCTACGCTGTTTGCACTCGACCGCCCCGGCTCCCCGGCCCGCCAGACGCCCCTGCGCATTACCTATGGCCCCATGATGCCCCGCTCCCAGCAGATTCAGTTTGATCCGGCCAGGCCCATAACCGCTTCGTTTCAGTACGTGTGGCTGGTGCGCGATTCGCCCATGACCCAGCCCCTGCCCGACGGGCATTAACCGTTACCGACGGACGGGCAGTATCCCCGGCGCCGTGGTTCGGATGCGGCACAGGTACGTGCCGGAAGCCAGATAAAGCGTTTGCCCATCGTCGCCCCAGGTACAGTTGGCGATTACTTCGCCGGTGTCGATGCGGCCAATCAGCCGGCCGGGCTGACCGGGGCTGGTGGGGGCAATAATGAGCAGCCCCCCGGGGCCGGTGGCCCAGAGGTTGCCCGCCCGGTCGGTTTTGAGGCCATCGGGCACTTCCTTATAGCGCAGCCGGGGCAGTGAGCTGGCATCGAAATAGACCCGGCCGGCGCCGAGTTTGCCGTCGGCCAGCACCGGGTACGCCATAATCAGGGGTTTGAGCGAATCGGACTGCGACACAAACAGTGTTTTGCCATCGGCCGAAAAAGCCAGCCCGTTGGGGTAAGTCAGGTTCTGGATCAGCAGCGCAGGTTCGCCCCTTCCGGAAGCCGGCAGGCGGTAGACGCCCTTCAGCGGCTGCTCCCGCTTCGGATCGGCATCCTGCTGCGGCAGGCCGTAGGTAGGGTCGGAAAAATAAATGCCCCCGTCGGGGTGCACGGCGACATCATTGGGACTGTTGAGCCGGCGCCCCCGGTAAGCATCGGCCAGGGTTTGTTTGCCCCCGTGGCCCACGAGAGGCAGCGCAGCCAGCCGCCGGTCGCCATGCTCAGCGATCAGCAGGCGCCCCTGCCGGTCGATAGCCATACCGTTGGCGCCCGGCTCCTCGCCATAAGGCAGCCGACCCGTATAGCCCGTATGCTCCAGAAATCGGGTCAGGCCCGTACGGGCCGACCAGCTATAGGTGATCTGCGCCCTGGTGTCGTTGACGAGCAAATAGTTGCTGTCGGCGACCCAGACGGGGCCTTCGAGGTGACTAAAGCCCGACGCAATTACGTCGATGGCAGCGGTGGGCGGAATCAGCCGGTCGAGTCGGGGGTCGAGCCGCACGACGGCGCCAATTGTAACGGGGCGGAACGACTGGGCCTGCACGAAAGAGCCGGCCAGCAGGCCCATCAGGCAAACAAGTACACGAAGCATACGTAAAGCAGGATCAGGTTGTCAGTTGGCAAACCCCCAAACAGCGCCGATGGTTATGCAAACAGACCACTGGCGCGGTTGACGGATCCATTCTGAACCCTTGCCCACCCGGGCCGGTTAGGTTGACAGCTCTTCTGTTCTGCCCAACGTATGAAAACGCAGTTGCTCGGTCTGTTTCTCCTGATACCCATGGCTTCGATACTAGCCCAGTCTGGCCCAACCCCCACGCCCCTCGAAACCGTGGCCGAGTTCGGCAAACACCAGCCCATCGGGGTTGGCGTGTCGCGCGAAGGCCGCATCTTCATCACCTTCCCCAAAAAGCCCGAAAACTACGACTACGGCCTGGCCGAGATTGTGGACGGTCAGCGCCGGCCCTACCCCAACGCCGAATGGAATCAGTGGGACTCGCTCAGGCCCCGCGAACGGTTTATGAACGTGCAGGCTTTGTTCGTCGATCAGCAGAACGCGCTCTGGGTGCTCGACCCCGGCAACCCGGGCGAGGAGGCAACCAACCCCGACGGGGTGAAGCTGCTGAAAATTAACCTGGCCACGAATCAGATCGACCGCATCTACCGGTTCGAGGATCTCCCCCGCGAACGCACGGCGTTCAACGACGTACGGGTCGATACACAGCACCAGGTGGCCTACCTCTCCGACCCGAAACGATCGGCGCTGGTGGTGCTCGACCTGAACGCGGGAAAAAGCCGTACGCTGCTGGCCGACGACAAATCGACAAAGGCCGAACCGGGCTTTACGCTGCGGATCGATGGCAAGGAAGTGCGCGACAAAACCGGCAAAGTCTTCAGCAGCAACGTCAATGGCATTGCCCTGACCGATGATTTTCGCTACCTCTACTACCGCGCCATCAACCAGACCAAACTCTACCGCATTGCCACCGAGATGCTGCGCAACCCGGCCCTGACGCCAGCGCAGGTATCGGCGGCTGTGGAAACGATGGGAGAAACCGGCGTTTCGCACGGCATGTTCTCCGACCGGGCCGGCAATGTGTTTCTGACCGATTCGCCCAACAAAGCCGTTCGGTACCTGACACCGGCCGGCCGGCTCGAAACGCTTGTGCGCGATGGCCGGCTGCTGTGGCCCGATAGCTTTGCCATTGGCCCGAACAACTACCTGTACCTGACCGCTGCCCAGATTCACCGCACCAAACAGTACAACAACGGGCAGGATAAGGTCGAATACCCCTTCCGGCTCTACCGGATGAAACTGCCCAACTAAATCCGGCGGCCCAGTGCGGGCCGCTGTCTCCGCGACGTTTTCATTTTTGTATGCATCACCGATACCGAATCCTCTTTACCTGCCTGACCGCGGGTCTACCCCTGCTGGCCGACGCGCAAACGCCAGCCCCATCGCTCGACGATACCCTGCAACTCAACGAAGTGGTGGTGAGGGGCTACGCCACCAACCGCCGACTCCTCGAAACCCCGGCGGCCATTGGCCTGCTGGGCCGGCGCGACCTCAACCAGCGCTTCGGTACGCCCACGCTGGTGCCTGCCCTCAACACCCTGCCCGGCGTGCGGGCCGACGAACGGTCGCCCGGCAGCTACCGGCTGGCTATTCGCGGCAGCGCCATCCGATCGCCGTTTGGGGTGCGCAACGTAAAAACCTACTGGAACGACATCCCGCTGACCGATGCGGGGGGCAACACCCCGCTCAATGCGCTCGATGTGCGGTCGCTGGGCCGGCTCGAAGTCATCAAAGGCCCGTCGGGTAGCCTTTACGGGGCGGGCACGGGCGGCACCCTGCTCTTCAGCGGACTGGCGGTACCCGCCAACAAAACAAGTATGGAAGCTTCGGCGCTGCTCGGCAGTTACGGCCTTTATGGCAACGGCCTGACGATGCAAACGGGACAGGCCAACTCGGCTCTGTCGGTTTCGTATAACCACCTGCAGTCGGATGGATACCGCGACCAGAGTGCGCTGGTACGCGACAACCTCAGCCTGACCGGGTCATTTAGTGTGAGTCCCCACCGCACCATTTCGGTGCTCGGGCTCTACTCCGACCTGCACTACCAGACCCCCGGCGGTCTGACCGAAGCCCAGTACCGCGCCAACCCGCGGGCCGCTCGGCCAGCCACCCGCACCCTGCCCGGCAGCGCCGATCAGCAGGCCGGCATTTACCAGAAGATTGGGTTTCTGGGGCTATCGCAAACCTACCGCTGGAACGACCGCATCCAGAACACGACGGTACTCTACGGCTCGACCACCGACTTTGCCAATCCCTTCATTACGAACTACGAAAAACGGGCCGATCAGGGGCTGGGCGGTCGCACCATTACGCAGATACAGGTGGGCCGGGGCGTTTTGCCCACCACCCTGAGTGTGGGCGCCGAGCTGCTGCGCACGTTTATCGTCGACCGTAATTTCGGCAACCGCGGGGGTGTACCCGACACCATTCAGACCGACGAAGAACTGACGGCCCGGCAAACGACCCTTTTCGCCCAGGCCGAAACCGAACTGCCCGCGCAGTTCCGGCTTACGGCCGGTATCAGCCGCAACGATGTGCGCTATGGGTTTACCCGCTTCCCCGTGCGCAGTGCCGGCGCCCTGCCCGCTCAGACGCTGCCCCGCACATTCGACCCCGTCTGGCTGCCGCGCGTAGCCCTGCTGCGCACGTTTGGCCCCAACGTATCGGCCTATGCCAGCATCAGTACGGGTTATTCGGCACCGTCGAGTCAGGAAGTAAGACCATCGGCGGGGGGCTTCAACACCACCCTGAACCCCGAGCGGGGCACCAGCTACGAACTGGGGCTGCGCGGATCAGCCCTGCGGAGCCGGCTGCGCTTCGACCTGGCCCTCTACCAGTTTCGGCTGCGGGAGACCATCGTTCGCCGATCCGATGCGGCCGGTGCTGAGTTCTTTGTGAATGCCGGGCGCACCGACCAGCAGGGACTGGAAGGGCAGTTTTCGTATGATTTCGTAGCCAACACCCCGTCGTCGGCGGCTTCGGTGACGCTGCTCCGGCTCTGGCACAGCCTTACGCTGACCAACTACCGCTTCCGCGATTACCAGCAGGGTACGACCGATCTGTCGAACAACCGCATTCCGGGCGTGGCGCCGGTAACGCTCGTAACGGGTGCCGACCTTGAAACCCGGCTGGGGCTTTACGCGCACCTGACGTTCCAGTACCTGAACCCCTTTCCGCTCAACGACGCCGGCACCCTTGAATCGGACCCGACCCGGTTGCTGCAGGCCACGCTGGGCTACCGTCGGCCCCTGGGCGCGCACTGGTCGCTCGACCTCTACGCCAGTGGCGACAACCTGCTGAACCAGACCTACTCACTCGGCTACGACATCAACGCACTGGGCAACCGCTATTACAATGCCGCGCCCGACCGGACCGTGCTGGGCGGTGTACGAGTGCGGCTCAGCTGGTGATGAACGGTAAGGCAGTTGGGCGTGGGTGGTTGTAGTTTTGCCCCATACCCAACTGCCGCTGTGCTCACTGTTTCCGACTTCCATAAAGCCTACGAAGGCCGCACCGTCCTGCGCATCTCGTCGCTCACCCTGCCCGACGGGGTTCATTATTTCCGGGGCGGCAACGGCTCGGGCAAAACCACGTTTCTACGCACGGTGGCGGGTATGCTGCCCTTCGACGGCTCAATCTGGCTCGACGGGCAGTACGAAATAGGACGCGACCCGGTGGCCTACCGCTTTCGGGTGACCTACGCCGAAGCGGAACCGCTGTACCCCGACTTTCTGACGGCCCGGGAGCTTACCCGTTTCGTGGCCCGGGCCCGGCAGGCGCCCCACGGGCAAACCGCCCGACTGGGTGCCCTGCTGGGCGTCGACCTGTTCTGGGACCAGCCGACCCGTACCTTTTCGAGCGGTATGCTCAAGAAGCTGGCCCTGCTGCTGGCGCTGCTGGGTAGCCCCCGGCTGCTACTGCTCGACGAGCCGCTAACCACCCTCGACGTGGAAACGGCCGGTCGACTCTTTGCCTACCTCCATGACCTACATCGCCGGCAACAGGTGTCGATCTGGCTTACCTCGCACCAGGACGTAGCCCTGACCGAACTCCCCCTGACGGCCACCTGGCACGTTGGCAACGAACAGATTCAACGGGTCGACTGATGGACTTCACCCTGTTCGACCGGCTGTTCATCCGCCCCTTCTACGCCCGGAATGTGGGCACCCTGCTCGTGGTTATGCTGCTGGCGTTTGGCTTCATGCGGCCCGCCGACCACGAAGCGCTCATTACGGCCACACTGGGATCGCCCCTGCTGCTGGGACTGGTTGGGCTGGGGTGGGCGCTCTACGGGCTCAAAACAGGCGCTTTCGTATCGGCACAGCTAACGGCTCCGGAGAACCGGTTTCTGCAGGCGTTCCGGCTCCGCCCCCGGGCCCACCGGCTGCTGGTCTGGGCGTGGGTGCAGGCCGGGCTGCTGCTGCCCGTGCTGGGCTATGCGGGCTGGATGCTGGCCCGGGCCGCCCATTACCGCCAGTGGTATGCCGGGGTGGTGCTGGTGGCCTATTTACTGGGGTTGCTGGGCGTGGGTACGCTGGCGGCCGATTACCGGCTCCACCATCCGGCAGCCGGGCGCTGGCGGTTGCCGGTGCTGCACCTGCAGCTGCCTTACCTGCTGTTTTTCCCGGCCCACTGGCTGCGGCACGAACCGCTGTCGCTGGTGCTTACCAAAGCGTTCTCGGGCTTACTGCTGGTGAGTGTCTGCCGCATCTACCCCACCGACGACTACGACGAGCGGCTGCTGTTGCTGGGGCTGCTGCTGGCTGTACTGGGCCACGGACAGGTGGGCGGACAGCTCAGTCAGTTCGAGCGACGCTATCTGCTCATGCTGCCCAACCTGCCGTTTTCGCGCTGGCAGCGGCTCCTGCGCTATACCGCCCTTTACGGGCTGCTCTGGCTCCCCGAAGCACTGTTGCTGGGCTGGAACTGCCCCACAGCCGTACCCCAGTCATATATCGGCTGGGGCTGGCTAACCGGCTGGGCCTGGCTGCTGGTGCTGCATGGGCTGGCCTACGGGCGGCCGCCCAATCCCGAGCGCTGGCTGGCCCGGGTTTTTGGCGCGTTCGTAGTTGGGCTGGTGCTGATTATGTACGGCATGCCGGTGGGCGTGTGGCTGGCGCTGGGTACCGGGCTGGCCGCGCTGCTCAATGCACCGGCGCGCCAGACTTGATGGTTACGGGCGATCCATCGGTCAGAAAAATGCTGTGGGGTTCGCCGGCAAAATACGGCGCAAACGCGTCGCCGTAGAGTTTGGCCACGTCGCACTGCACGCCGTAGTCGCTCACGCGGTGCATCAGCCATTTGGGGTGTACCACCTCGTATTCGGAGGTTCGGCGTTTGCCCCGGCCCGTATAACCCCAGTAATGCTCAGTGATAAAGGCTTCGTGGCTGCCTTCGGCCATCGGCTGCCCGGTCGGATCGGCCCGCACCCAGATGTTGTTCCAGTGACCATCGACTCGCCAGTCGTAGCGGATGTGCAGTTCAGACGGTGTCTGCTCCCAGGTGTGGCGCATGGGGTGGGTCACGTAGGGTTCGCCGTAGAGCGTGTTGGCCACGATGGCAATGGCCGATTTCGGAACGATTTCCTTTACAAACACCACGCCACGCTTCCAGCCATCGTCGGTTTTCCGACGCACGTAGAAACGCAGGTTAAACTCCTCAAACTCGGTATGAAATGGTACCGGCACTACGCCCAGCATCCGCACCCGCTGAAAATAAAAGCCCACCAGACTGCCGTAGCAGATGCCGTCATCGGCGGCATCGAGTTCGGTGCCGTAGGGAACCAGGGGCTGCAGCACCGACCGGTCGATGGGGTAATTGGCAAAAATAAGATTGCGCCATTCGGCAGCCAGAAACGTAGTAGCCATGGGGATTAACGCCTTTCCACACACAACCCCCTGAGACGGGCTATGGTTGGTTGTCAGCCTAAGGAATATCCGAAAAAGCCCTTAAAAGCAGCCCGTAGCCGTCTTACCTGACCCGTCAGATAACCTTTGCTGTTCAACACGGCACCAGATCAGCGGCCGTACCGGGCCGTACCCTGTGTTTATACGGGTTAGCAACGGCTGCCTAAACGACCAGCGGCCAGCCCTGCATACAGGACTGGCCGCTGGCACTAGTGTCGGACTCCGCTTACGGAAACTTCGGAAACTTACTGAAGTCGGGTTTGCGCTTTTCGAGGAACGCGTCTTTGCCTTCCTTCGCTTCTTCAGAAAGGTAGTAGAGCAGCGTAGCATCGCCGGCCAGTTGCTGAATGCCCGCCTGTCCATCGAGTTCGGCATTGAACGACGCTTTCAGCATCCGCAGGGCAATGGGACTCTTGTCGAGCATTTTGCGGCACCACTCGATCGTGGTTTCTTCGAGCTTGTCGAGGGGCACCACTTTGTTGACCAGCCCCATATCGAGGGCTTCCTGGGCATTGTACTGGTCGCAGAGAAACCAGATTTCGCGGGCTTTTTTCTGGCCGACCACGCGGGCCAGGTAGCTGGCGCCGAAGCCACCATCGAACGAGCCAACTTTAGGACCCGTCTGGCCAAACCGGGCGTTTTCGGCCGCGATGCTGATATCGCAGACCACGTGCAGCACATGACCGCCACCAATGGCGTAGCCGGCCACCATCGCCACCACAGGCTTGGGAATCCGGCGAATCTGCATCTGCAGATCGAGCACATTCAGGCGCGGCACCTGGTCTTCGCCCACGTAGCCGCCGTGGCCCCGCACCGACTGATCACCACCCGAGCAGAAGGCTTCGCCCCCCTCGCCGGTCAGAATCACCACGCCCACACGCTCATCCTGCCGGGCCAGCTCCATGGCCTCCGACATCTCTTTCACCGTCAGGGGCGTAAAGGCATTGCGTTTGTGCGGCCGGTTGATGCTGATCTTGGCAATGCCGTCGTAATAGGTAAACAGGATTTCCTGATACTCCTTAATGGTTTCCCAGGGGTAATTGCTTGTCATGGTCTAATTGAGTGAATGAGTGAATGAATGGTTGGTGATTGATTGATTTGAACGGTCTAAGAACGCACATTCACTCAACCGCCAATCACTCATTCACGCTGTATACGAAACATCGTGGTATTGCACATCCCAGGTATGATCGGCCATCATGCGAACGGTGGCGAGGCAGCGCTCGAAGGGGAATTTACGACCCCACTCGGTTGGCCCGACCATCGACAGCAGGTCGGTACCATTTTTGCGCTGGTAGAAATAGTACGTATGGCCCACTACGGGTTCGAAACTCATCTGGGCGGAATAGATCCGCTCCGAAATTTCAACCCGGTGCCGGATCGCCGTCGCCTGCTCGGCCAGCAGCTGCATCTGTTTGTAAAGCTGCGACAGTTGCATATCGGTCTGCTCGCGCATGGCCGACACCGCCCGCCCCGTAATCTTGCCTTTGTCTTCGGGCCGGATCACGGCACCGCCCGCCGTGTGGGCGTAGGCCAGCAAACCGGGCGACTCGGCTACTTTATCGGGTGAAATAGGATTGATAACGACTTTAGCTTCTTCCATACAACAAGGCAAACCGCCTGATGGGCGCCTTTGTTCCCACCATTTCCTCGCAAAAAAAAAGCATCTTTACTGCATTGAACCGGCTTGTTGGCTTAAAAATACGCTAAACCCCATGGAAATCTCTTCGCTCCTGCAGAACTCCCCCCAGATGCCGCGCCAGTCGTTTTTCCGACTGCTGGGTGCGGCCTGTACGGCGATGCTCTTTTCGGGCAACACCTCGGGCTGCTCCAGTACCGAAGCCACGCCCGACCCGCAGCCGTCGGGTGCAATCACGCTCGACCTTACCGATCCCGTCAATAAGAACCTGACGGTCAAGGGTGGCTACGTGATCAGCCAGAACATGCTGGTGGCGCAGACCATGACCGCTCAGTTTGTGGCCGTCGAAAGTCGCTGCACGTTCGACCAGACACTGCTGGTATTCAAACCCGCCGACAACCACTTCTATTGTCCCAAGGATCTGTCGCGATTCGACCTGAAAGGAAAAGTCGTAAACGGGCCCGCTACCGTACCCCTCAAGGTGTATACGGTGGGCACCCCCGTAGCCGGCAAACTTCAGATTCAGGGTTAACAGCCAGCGCGTGTTTATCCATCCCCGCCTATCCGATTGCTGGCCCGATGCCGCGTCCCTCACTCCCTACGAAGCCGATGCCCTCGCCTTCTGCCGTGCCTGGCAGCGGGGTCAGTCGACGTTCACGCTCTACACGTCGGGGTCGACCGGCACGCCTAAGCCTATCCAGCTGACCCGCGCCCAGATGCAGGCCAGTGCCCACCTGACGGGGCAGGCCCTCGGGCTGCAGCCCGGCGACCCGGCTCTCGTTTGTCTGAACATCCGCTATGTAGCCGGGGTGATGATGCTCGTGCGGGGTCTTGAGCTGGGCCTGCCCATGACCATCATCGAACCCGCCAGCAACCCTCTGGCCGGCCTGGATACGCCCATTGCCTTTACGGCGCTGGTACCACTCCAGCTTCAGACCATCCTGACCGACGCGACCACCGACTACCGCCCCCGGCTCAACGCCATGCGGGGTATTCTGGTGGGCGGAGCCGCCACCAGCCCGGCCCTCGAAGCCGACATACAGCCCCTGACGGTTCCTGTCTTCGCCACCTACGGCATGACCGAAACCGTATCGCACATTGCCCTGCGCCGGCTTAGCGGCCCGGCGCCCGATTCGGCCTTCACGGCCCTGCCGGGCGTTACGCTGGGTACCGACGAGCGGGGGTGTCTGCACATCAGGGCGGCCGCCAGCAATTTCGAGCGGATACAGACCAACGACGTAGTCGAGCTGCTCGACGCGCACCGCTTCCGCATTCTGGGGCGGGCCGACAGCATCATCAACAGCGGGGGCGTGAAGGTGCAGCCCGAACCCATCGAGCGCCAGGTCCAGCAACTGCTGAACGCGTGGGGCCTGGCTCCCCGGCTTTTTGTGGCTGGCCTGCCCGATGCGCGGCTGGGACAGCGCATCACGCTGGTGCTCGAAGCCACTTCGCTCACCGACGACCAGTGGGCTGCGGTGCAGCAGACCGTGCGCACGCAGTCGGGGGCTTATGCCGTGCCCCGGGCCTGGGTTAGCCTGACCGCCTTTGCCGAAACGGCCACCGGAAAAATAGACCGGACCGCCACAGTCGGGCAAATCCGTTAATTTTGCCCCAACTTATTCCCCTATGTCACTCTCGAAACTCCGCGTTCGCTACCAGACCCCCCGGTCGATGCCCGCGCCATACGCTTATTTCTACACGCTGACCGCCCGGCCCGCCAGCAACGATTCGCTGCAGGTCGACCTGACGCTGACGTATCCTGATCGCGACGATATCGACGAGGATGAACTGATTGCCGAAGGCTTCAGCCGCGACGACGACTTTACGTGGTCGGGGAAGCTGCCCAAAATCTGGCTGCAGACGGTGGAGGAGCTGGTTCGAAAAACCACGCTTCATCCGCTCGATGAAGACGCGCTTGGCGAAGACGATGATTTCTGGGAACTCACGCTGGACAGCACCGACTCGGTGCCCCAGACCGGCCGGCCGGCCCTTAAAGGCAAGGGAAACCTGAACGACTGGCAATACCTGATGCAGGAGCTGATGCAGGCCACGTTCGAAGCCGGCAACCGCGAGCGCCCGTTCGAACTGATTTACCTGCGGCTGGGCGCGGGCGCCAAAGACGCCGAAGTGTACCTGTCGGCTTCCTTTGTCGACCGGACGGTATCGGTCACGACCATCCGCGACAAGCGCGAACGCATGCGGGGCCTGCCCTGGACCAGCCTGCAGGAAGTCATGAGCGCCGTGTTTGCCCAGGATTTCGACCCCGACGATGCCCACCTGAGCCGTCCCAAAGGCGCCGGGCAGTGGATCAACATCGGCACCGACGAATGGTATAATGTGGGGAACCTCACCGACCTGACGACCTTCCTCGATAAACTTTAGTGGCCCGTGGGTCGCTGCCACAGTTCGGTGGCCACCAGCCCGTCCAGCTGCGATAGCTCCTGGTGCCTGACGAAGCCGGCCTGTTTCAGCTGCTCCGACCAGTTGGCCAGCTGCCGCGTCTCGATACCCGCCGTGAGCCGGAAAAAGCCGATCATGGTGCCGATCAGCGCCTGCCGCCAGCCCGACTGCCCAGGCACAAAATCGGTGATGAGCCACAGGCCACCCGGCCGCAGCACCCGCCCCAGGGCCGGAATCAGGTGGTGCTGCAGGGTTTGTTCGGTAAACAGATCAAGTACAAAGGGGGTCATGACCAGGTCGAACACCTCGTCGGGTTTCAGCGCGGCTTCGGTGCCCAGCCGAAATTCCACGGTGGCTGCAACGGGAGACCTCAGCAGACGCCGGCTGGCGCGGGCCAGCATAGCCGCCGATGATTCGAGGTAGACCACCCGGTCCGGCTGGCAGGTCTTTAGCAGCGCAACCAGACTTTCGCCCGTTCCGCCCCCCAGCAGCAGTACCGTAGCGCCCGTGGGTACCCAGGGCAGGCCCGCCGTCTGCGCCTGCTGCAGCCGACGCCCAAACACCAGCCGGGCCAGGCCATCGTAGACGGGAGCGATAAAGTTAAAGTTGGGCCTGGTATGCATTGGATATTGGCATCGGGCGGTGTGGGCACGGTAGCCATCTGGCCGGATCCGGCACTGGTTGGGTGCCCTGACGGACCGGCCACTGAATCAATAGCTAGTAATGTAACAATATATACCTAAACGCAACTGATTGCCAGCCTATTGCCAGTCAGACCTGCCCTTCTGATTGAGCGGCACAGCACAGCCGGGCCAGTCAGCACGGCAAAAAGCCGCTTCCCGGGTTGGAAAGCGGCTTTTCGCCGGTCCAATAGGCTGCGTGACCGGCTAGGCCAAAGCCACCACCTGCCTGGCGTTGCCGTTTACAGTAAGCGCCTGTCCGGCTACCGTCAGGCCGATCGGCTGCGTCGAAAAATTCTCCACCGTAATCTGCGCCGGCGTGGTGCTGATCTGCAGTAACGCCCCCCGAAACCGAATTTTGAACGAGAAGCCCTGCCATTGTTCAGGGCAGTACGGGCTCAGCTGCAGGGCGCCCTCGCGGCTGACACGCATGCCGCCGAAACCCTGCACGACCGCCAGCCACGTGCCGGCCATACTTGTAATGTGGCAGCCGTCTTCGGTATCGTTATTGTAGTCGTCGAGGTCGAGCCGGGCCGTCCGCAGGTACATTTCGTAGGCTTTCTCGTGCATACCCAGCTTTGAGGCCTGAATGGAGTGCACACAGGGCGAGAGCGACGACTCGTGCACGGTCATGGGCTCGTAGAAGCTGAAATTACGCCGGAGCGTGTCGGTGTCGAACTCATCTTCGAAGAAGTACAGCCCCTGCAGCACGTCGGCCTGCTTGATAAAGCACGAACGCAGGATACGATCCCACGACCAGTTCTGGTTTAGGGGCCGCTGCCCCTTCGGAATATCGGAAACGGGCATCAGGTCTTTGTCGAGAAAATCGCTCTGCTGCAAAAACACCTGCCGCTCCGGATCGAAGGGGTAGTGCATGTTATCGACAATATGCCGGGCAGCGGCTACTTCTTTCTCCTCCCGGAAGTGAATCCGGTCGATCAGGTCAGCGTAGGCAGCCGGATCCAGTTCCTTCACCGTCTCCACGGCCTCCATGGTGTAGCGCAGTGTCCAGGCGGCAATGTAGTTGGTGTACCAGTTGTTGTTGACGTTATTTTCGTACTCATTGGGGCCCGTAACGCCCAGCATCACGTACTGCTGCTTCGCGTTCGACCAGTTGACCCGCTGGCTCCAGAACCGGCTGATGGCGATCAGCACCTCCAGGCCATACTCGACCAGGTAATGCCGGTCGCCAGTATAGCGCACGTAGTCGTAGATGGCGTAGGCGATGGCGCCGTTCCGGTGAATTTCTTCAAACGTGATTTCCCACTCGTTGTGGCACTCTTCGCCGTTCATGGTCACCATCGGGTAGAGCGCGGCCCCGGCCCGGAAGCCTAGTTTCTGGGCGTTCTCGATGGCTTTACCCAGCTGTTTGTGCCGGTAGATGAGCAGGTTGCGGGCCACTTTCTGATCGGCCGTTGCCAGGTAGAAAGGCAGGCAGTAGGCTTCGGTATCCCAGTAAGTACTGCCGCCGTATTTCTCGCCCGTGAAGCCCTTGGGACCAATGTTGAGCCGCTCGTCTTCGCCCGTGTAGGTTTGGTTGAGCTGGAAAATATTGAACCGGATTCCCTGCTGTGCGGCCACGTCGCCCTCGATAATGATATCGTTGGTATGCCACTTATCGGCCCAGGCCTGCTGCTGCTCGTCGAGCATGCGGTCGAACCCCTTGCGGCTAATGGCCTGAATCCGGCTGTGCGCTTCCCGCATCAGCACGTCAGAGTCGACATTGAGCGACGAGAGGTTGACAGCGTATTTGAAAATAACCGTTTCCTGCCCCCGCCGACAGTCGAGCGAGATGCGGTTGGCCACGTATTTTTCGTATTTGATGGGCTGCGACTGGTAATCGACCCGCGCGCCGTCCTGCTCGATTTCGACGCACATACCGGTGGCGACATGGAATCCCGTTTTGCGGGTGCGCAGTTCGATAAAGGCTTCGCCGTAGCCGGTTTCTTTCCGAACCTCGTCCCAGAACGTTTCATCGTAGTTGGCGTCGCGGTTGCGGATGGCCCCGTCGATGTAGGGCGTAACGGTAATCTTGGCGTCGAAGTTAAGGGGGGTGATCGCGTAGCGGATGGCGCCGGCCTCATCGTCCACGATGGAGCAGAACCGTTTGGCGTTGACCTGCAGTTCGCGGCCACTCCGCAGTACGGCCACAAACTGCCGTTCCAGGTAGCCTTCTTTCATGTGCAGCACCCGCCGGAAATCGCGGACTTCGCACTGCGCCAGATCGAGTGGTTCGTAGTCGATGTCGATATCGATGCCGATCCAGTTGGCCGCGTTGAGCACTTTGGCGAAGTATTCGGGGTAGCCGTTTTTCCACCAGCCCACGCGGGTTTTGTCGGGATAATAGACCCCGGCGACGTAGTTGCCCTGCAGGGTCTTCCCGCTGAATTTCTCTTCGAAGGAACCGCGGCCGCCCATGCGCCCGTTGCCGAGCGACATAACGCTTTCGGTTATTTCGTTGTAATCACGGTGAAAGCCCTCCTCAACAATGTTCCAGGGGTCTTGTGTAATGTAGTTTTTCATTCATTCATAGATTATAGCGGGGCAAAAGTAGCCATTTCCGCTTTTACGCGCATAGCCTGTGCCAGATGCCGTTCCGTGTGGGCCACCAGCATCAGCAGGGTGTCGCCCAGCCGAATTGTCAGCCAGTTACCGAAAAGCGACATCACTTTTTCCCGATTCCAGTCGAGCCAGACCAGGCGGTCCAGCAGCCCCTGCAACAGCCGCTGCAGCCCCAGAAAGGAAGCCATCACCGCCACCACGTCGAGATCGGCTGCCCGGCGCGGCCGAATCAGACCCGGCGCCGGAAAGCGCATGCGGGTCTGGGGGTCAACGATATACCGCATAAGCCGCCCCACCCAGCCGGACTGCAGCGCCTGATCGGCGGGCAGCCCTGCGGGTCGGGGCAGATCGGCTTTGTGCTGCAGGTTGCGAATGTAGTAACGCTCGGCCAGGTTGAGGTGCTGCAGGCATTCGATGATGCTCCAGCGGTCGGGCGCCGGCTTCCAGCGCAGCTGCTCGACCGAAAGGGGCACCAGTTCGCGCTCGACCGTGTCGAGCACAACAGCCAATCGCTGCTGCAGGTCGGCCAGGGTGTCGAATTTAGTCATCGGCTTCTCCGGGAACGATAAAGGCGGCCTGATGCGCCTGTTGAAACAATGCGACATCGCGCCGGGAATCGAGGTCGATGGCCCCGGCTTCGAACGGCACAGGCGAGCAGTCGGCCCGGTGGCGGATAATCACCCACTTCACACTGCGGTCGCCCTCCAGCTTCAGCAGGTCGGGAATGTAGCGGGCACTAAACAGCGCCGGCACGCCCAGCTGCCCGTCGTACTGACAGGCAACGATACCTTTTTGCTCGTCCTGCCGCACCTCAAGCATGTGGAGCAGCAGCCCAAGCGACACCAGTGGCTGATCGATATGGAGCACCAGCACCGCTTCGATGTCTTTGTGCGTCAGGTAAAGCGCGGCCAGACCCGTTTTCAGCGATGAAGCCTGCCCGGTAGCCCAGGCCGCGTTATCGACCAGCGTGACGGGCAGTGTGGCCAGTTCGCCCGCGATCAGATCGCGGTCGGCCCCGAGCACCACGACCACCGGGCCGCGCTGCAGCGCCAGTGCCGTTTCGGTCATGCGCCGAACAAGCGATTGCCCTTTGTAGCGCATCAGTTGCTTGCTGTTTCCACCCATCCGGCCCGAGTCGCCGGCGGCTAAAACGATGGTTCCGATTTTAGACAAAATAGTCGAATTAAGAGTACAGGACCGGTCGGCCGATCCAACTTACGTTTTTTCGGGCGCATTGCCTAACCCGGCCGACCGGTGGATGAATACCGAATCCGGGTAGCCCACTTCAACGAGCGACAGCCCTTCGGCGGGGGCAGCCCGGCCCGCCCGGCGCCGGTCGCGGGCCACGATGATGGATTCGAAGCCGGCCACAGACAGCCGCCCCTGCCCCACCGCCAGCAACGTACCCACCAGCGCGCGCACCATGCCCCGCAGAAAACGGTCGGCCCGGACATGAAACGTCAGGTCGCCGTTGGGGTGCTCGACCCACTCGGCCCGGTCGATGCGGCAGTTGAAGGTTTTTACGTCGGTCTTCACTTTGCTGAAGCTTTCGAAGTCGGTGTGGCGGAGCAGCGTGGCCGCGGCTTGGTTCATAGCCGCCACATCGAGCGGGTGCGCGAACACGTAGGCCAGATCGGCCCGAAACGGATCTTTGCGCCGAACGATCTGGTACTGGTAGTAGCGATAGGTAGCCGTGAAGCGGGCGTGATCGTCGGGCCCAACCGGAAAGCAGTCATAAACGGCCACGTCGGAGGCTGTCATGCCGTTGAGCGAGCGCAGCAGGGTATCGGGCAGTACGGCTTCGGTATCGAAGTGGGCAAACTGCTGCCCGGCGTGTACACCGGCATCGGTGCGTCCACTGCCAACCAGCGCCGTAGGCTGACGCAGAATGGTACTGAGGGCCGTTTCGAGTACCTCCTGCACGCTGACGCCATTGGGCTGTCGCTGCCAGCCGTGGTAGTGGGTGCCGCGGTAAGCCAGTTCGAGAAAATAACGCATAGAGAGTGCAAAGATACGCAGGCCGGGCCGATTGCGTACCGCTAAACAGGTAGGGGCTCCGGCCAGCCAGCCTCGTCGACTGTCGGCACCGGAGCCCCGTTCAAAAGAGGAAGGTAGACCGACCACCTCACCCGCGGATGATGGTAGTCACCCTGATAACTCTATAAGATTACCAGAGTTTCAAAGTAACGATTAAATTCTCAGAGCGCCATCCGTTTCGGTACGAATGGCCGACTACCTTTTTTATTGGTTAGAACCGGCCTACCTCGAAACGCAGTTCATCGACCAGCTGACGGAGTCGGTCGGTGTTGGGTACGGGCTGCGGCAACTGCTGACTGACGAACGCGCAGACTTCCCATACTTCCAGCACGTCTTTCAGCAGTACTTCCTGGTTTGGCATATCGGCCCGGTCGGCGCTCAGCAGCAGCGAGCCCTTTACTTTGACCTGGTTATAGACCCGGCGGCTGCAGATACCCTGCTGCCCAATGAGCAGTACGTAGAACTTACCATCGGCAATGTCGAACCAGTTCCGCACGAACTGCCCCACGAGCAGGGCGCCCGGGAAGGCAAAGTCGTCGCCGGCTTCGAAAGCGCGGTACTGCCCGGCCGGCAGGTGGGGCAGCTGCATGGCCGGCTGCTGCTGAATAAAGTCGGGTTGCTGGTAACGCTGCGCATATTCGGTCAGCTGTGCCTGCCGAATCACCGGAATGGCAGGGCCTGAAGCTGACTGTCCCGGTACAACCGCGGGCGCGCCCGGCTCAGGGTAGCTTCTGTTGAACGTGGGGGTAGGTGCCGGCGCGGGCCGGGGCACCGGAGCCGCTGCTGGCACCACGGGTGCGGGGTCGGACGGGCCAAAGAGCCGATCGACGGGCGACCGGCCGGGCCCATCGAGGTGTACCGGCTGAAACGCCGTTGCCGACTGCCCTTCCGGCACGACACGCTCGGCCGTTGGGCGCACCGGGGGCGTAATGACGGGCGGCACGGGCGCCGGCCGGGCCTCGCGGGGGCTGGGTGGCTGGTAAAACTTGTTCAGCACCTGGGCCAGCGGCTGGGGTGCCGGGGTTGTCGGCTCGGGGTCGGGCGCGGCAAAAATATCGGGAAAGTCGGGGTGCTGAAATGGATCGTCATCGTCGGCTTCGAGCTTACCGTCTGACCGGATAGCGGACCCGTCGACGCGGGCCGGTGCGCTGCCGTGACCCAGTGGAATGCTCAGGTTGGGCGTTTCCCGCAGCTTGCGCAGGTCCTGCCGGGTCAGCAATTCAATGGTTGTATTGAACGCCCGGGCAATCGCCATCATATTTTGCTGATTGGGATTGGCCCGCGCTTCTTCGTAAGCACCCAAAAGCGAGCGTTTAATGTTTATTTTTCGGGCAAACTGCTCCTGCGTGAGGCCGTTCAATTTGCGCAGGTAGCGTATATTTTCGCTAACGAGGGTCATCCGATAACGGGTTGCTAAAGTTTTGCTAAAGATAGCCGTTTCACATTTTAAATAACAAGACGCGCCCCAAGCACCCGTTTTTTGTATATTTACTTGACTCAGTAAGACAAATCCAACCCCCGTAACCGCCACAATGCTAACCTCCTCCCCACTCACTACCGACCAGCGCCCCGGTATGGCCGCTGTGTTTACTGCCCAGCGCCGACATGCGCCCGCCATGGCCCTGACCACGGCCGCCGAACGCATTGCCCGCATTCGGCGGATTCAGGCCTGGATCATTGCCCACGAACCGGATATTCACCGGGCCATGTACGACGATTTTCGAAAACCGGTGGCAGAAGTGATGCTCGGCGAGTTGATGGCCGTGCACGCCGAGATCCGCTACACAATCCGGCACCTCAGCCAGTGGATGAAACCGAAGCGGCTGCCCACGCCCCTGAGTCTGATCGGCACCCGCAGTCAGCTGATCCACGAGCCGAAAGGCAACGTACTCATCATTGCCCCCTGGAACTACCCCTTCGTGCTCAGCATCCGGCCGCTGGTGTCGGCGCTGGCGGCCGGCAATGTGGTTATCGTGAAACCATCCGAACTGACGCCCCACACAGCCGGGCTGATCCGCCGGATGCTCTCGGAACTCTTCCCCCCCGACGAAGTAGCGGTGTTTGAGGGCGATGCATCGGTATCGACCGAGTTGCTGGCCCTGCCGTTCAACCATATTTTCTTTACGGGCAGCCCCGCCGTGGGGCGCATCGTGATGGCTGCCGCGGCCAAACACCTCGCGTCGGTCACGCTCGAGCTGGGGGGTAAATCGCCCGCCATTGTCGATGCATCCGCCAACGTACAGCAGGCCGCCAGTCAGCTGGCGTGGGGCAAATGCCTCAACAACGGACAGACCTGCATTGCCCCCGACTACGTGCTGGTTCACGAATCGATCAGGGCGCCGTTTATGGAGGCTCTGCGTACGGCAATAGCGGGGATGTACAGTCCCGATGGCAAACCGGTCGAAGCATCCGACAGCTACGCCCGTATCGTCAACGCCAGTCATTTCCGGCGGTTACGGGGCCTGCTCGACGATGCCGTTGCGCAGGGGGCTACCGTAGCCATCGGCGGGCAGATAAACGAGCAGACCAACTTTATCGAGCCTACCGTGCTCGACCAGGTGACCGACAGCATGCGGGTGATGCAGGAAGAGATTTTCGGTCCGTTGCTGCCCGTGCTGTCCTACCGTACTCTCGACGAGGCCCTGCAGGTGATAAACCAGCGCGAGAAACCGCTGGCCCTCTACATCCACGGCAACGACCGGCAGCGGACCCAGTACGTACTGGACCGGAGCTCGGCCGGCGACACGGTTGTCAACGATGTCCTGCTTCAGTTCAGCAATGTCGAGTTGCCCTTTGGTGGTGTCAACAACAGCGGCCTGGGCAAGTCGAACGGGCACTACAGTTTCGAAGAGTTCTCGAACCTGCGCGGGGTGATGAAACGCGAGTTCGGCACCATGAAATTCATCTACCCCCCCTACACCGATCGCGTCCGCAAACTCATCGACTTCGTTGTCAAGCGGCTTTAAGTAACTGAGCCGAAGCATTCATCAATCCAGTATACGCAGACGCGCCCCGCCGGATACCCGGCGGGGCGCGTCTGTAAAAGCGATGTAGCAGCCAGACGAGCAGATTCGGTCAGGCCGTGGCTCCGCCACAGCTCGAACCGGCGCCGGCCGTGCAGCCATAGCAGTGCTCATTGACTACGATAGTCCGGTTCAGGAGCCGCTCGCCGTTGAACTGACTGATGTGACGACCCGGGGTGGCCACCGGCAGTTCGAGCATCTGGTTGAAATCGCAGTCGTACAGCTGCCCATCCCAGCCCACCGAAATGGTAGAGCGGCACATAACACCCTGGGCGGCCACCGGGTTGAACGCCGTGACCAGCTTTTCCATGTAGGCATCGTAGTTGCCCGACGCGACCAGGTAATCGAGGTAGCGGCTCACGGGAATGTTGGTAATGGCAAACAGGCTGTTGAAAACAATACCGAACTCATCGTTCAGTACGCGTTTGAACTGCTGCTCGAGTCCCTCCTGCGAACCAGGCAGAAAAGCACCCGCCGGGTTGTAAACGAGGTTGAGCGTCAGCCCCGAGCCGGGCATTCCGTAGCCTACAGCGTTCAGCATCCGCAGCGCCCGAATCGAGTCTTCGAATACCCCTTTTCCCCGCTGCCGGTCGGTTTTGTCGGCATTGTAGAACGGCAGCGAACTAACAACCTCGACCTGATGATCCCGGAAAAATTCGGGCAGGTCGTGGTATTTGGGGTTGGCCACGATAATCGTCAGGTTGCAGCGCACCATCACGTGGCGGCCCAGCTTTTTGATCTCGGTGACGAACCACCGGAAATCGGGATTCATTTCGGGCGCGCCCCCCGTCAGGTCGACGGTCTGGATGGTGGTAGCGGCCAGCGCGTCGAGGCACTGCTGCATCGTTTCGCGCGTCATAATTTCCTTGCGGTCGGGGCCGGCATCGACGTGGCAGTGCTTGCACACCTGATTGCACATCTTGCCCACGTTAATCTGCAGAATACCGAGTTCGGAAGGGCGCAGGGGAAACAGACCGACTTCCCGGAGTTGATCGCGGAACGTCAGGCGGTTGGGTTGGTCGCGTACCTGCTGTTCCAGCAGATCGATCTGAGCCGAGGCACTCGAGAGCCCATGACCGCTGGCTTTTAAACTTTTCATGGTAACGGGGTTACGGTTTGCCGATAGGATGGCAGGTAGGTCGCCGGGTGGGCGACACCCCCTGCCTACATCGACACCTGTTTAACTTTATTCATCATCTGAACGCTGTGAACCAGCGATGAGCCGGCGCGGATGGCGGCTGCCACGTGCACGGCTTCCATCATCTGCTCTTCGGTGCAGCCTTTTTCCAGCGTGTCGTTGGTATAGGCATCGATGCAGTAGGCACACTGCACGGTGTGGGCAACGGCCAGGGCAATCAATGATTTTTCACGGGCCGTCAGGGCACCTTCGGCAAACACGGTACCGTAGTAAGAGAAAAACTTATCGGCCATCTCTTTCTGGTATTCGCTGATGTTGCCAAATTTTTTCAGGTCGGCCGGGTTGTAATACGTTTCCATTGAGGACGTCGGGATATTTGGTATATGTACGGAATATGTAAAGTAAACAGATTTAAAGCAGGAAGATGTCACCAGCGAATACATTTGCAGCTAACTGCTATGAAAACACCCCTGCTCCTGCTGTTGACCCTCGTGATCGGGGTACGGGCCCGGGCCCAGCTCCTGCCGGTACTCGACCAGAACCCGACTTCGCTGCGCTGGTATCAGCTCAACACACCCCACTTTCGGATTCTTTATCCCGCCGGTTTCGACAGTGTGGCCCGGCAGACGGCCAGCCGGCTCGAGCGGCTGTCGGGTCCGGTCAGCGCATCGCTGGGCAAACGCCCCCGCCCCGTGTCGGTGCTGCTCCAGAATCAGTCGACCGTCAGCAATGCGTTCGTGACCCTTTACCCCCGCCGGTCGGAGTTTGGCACTACCCCGCCCCAGGACCCCAGTCTGCTCGGCACCTACAACTGGCTCGACCAGCTGTCGGTGCATGAGTTTCGGCACGTGGTGCAGGACGACAAGGCGCTCCAGCACTACGGGCGAGTGCTGTTTACACTGCTGGGCAACACCGGCCTTTACGTGCCGCTGCTGACCGTGCCCGACTGGTTTGCCGAAGGCGACGCGGTGGGTACCGAAACGCTGCTGAGTACAAGCGGGCGGGGGCGCATTCCGGCCTTCGACCTGGGTATGCGCGCCAACGAACGGGCCGGCCTCCGGTTCAGCTACTCCAAAGCCGTGGGCGGCTCCTTCCGCGACAATGTGCCCAACCATTACGTGTTGGGTTATGTACTGACCAACTACCTGAAACGCACGTACGGCCCTGACCGCTGGAGCCGGGTGCTCGATCGTAATTACCGGCGCTTCCCGTGGTTCTTTCGCTTCTCGAAAAGCGTTGCGGACGAAACGGCAACCGACGGCAAACCGGGGCTGTCGGTCGAGCAGCTGTACGACCAGGCCCTGACCGATGCCAGCCGGCGCTGGGCCCAACAGCAGGCCGGCCTCCGGCTCACACTAGCCAGCCTGGCCCTGCCCGTTACGGCGGAAGGAGCGGCCACAAACCGACCCATCTTTACCAGCTACCAGCACCCGCAGTACCTCACCGACTCGACGCTCGTTTGTGTGAAGAGTGGACTGGGCGATACCCCCCGGCTGGTGCTGCTGCAGCCCGGCCGGCCCGAGCGCCTGCTTCACGTGCAGGGCTTCACCAACGATCCGGGTTTGCTGTCGGCCACCCCAACCACGGTGAGCTGGATCGAATACGGCTACGACCCGCGCTGGGGGCAACGTACCTACAGCAACGTCCGGCTGCTCGATTTGCGCACGGGCCACCTCACCCGGCTGACCCACCGCAGCCGCTACACCGCCGTGGCCCTCTCACCCGATAGCCGCCAACTGGTCGTAGTCGACAACCTGCCCACCCAGCAGACGCGCCTGCGTATCCTCGACGCCCGAACCGGAACGATCCTGCGGACGCTGCCCAACCCCGACGAAGCCTTCTATCAGCACCCCCGCTGGCAGGCCGACGGGCGGAGCCTTGTGGTGGTCTGGCTTAAAAACGGGCGCAAAACCCTGCAGCAGATCGACCTCGACACCGGGCAGGCGCGCGACCTGCTGCCCCGCCGGAACGACAACCTCAGCCACCCGCAGCCGATGGGCACCTACGTGCTGTTCAACTCGCCCCGCTCGGGTATCGACAACCTTTACGCCGTGGATACCCGGACCGGACAGACGTTTCAGGTCAGTTCGCGGCCGCTGGGGGCCTACCACGCCACCCTGTCGCCCTCGGGTCGCGAACTGGCGTTCGACGATTTTGCCGCGACCGGCGCGCGCATTGCCCGGATGCCCGCCGACCCCGCGCAGTGGACACCCCTCCCCCCCACAACCACCGACGACCTGACACCAGCCAACCGGCTCTACGACGCCCTGCCCCGGCAGGACAGCAGCGCCGTGGCGGGCCGGGCCATCCTGGCCGATACGCTACCCGCGCCGGCAGGGCCACCCGCCCGGCGGTTTAGCCGGCTCGGCCACCTCATCAATCCCTACGCGTGGGGGCCGGTCCTGAACTCGACGGGGCAGCAGCTGACGGTGGGCGTCAGTTCGCAGGATTTGCTCAGCACCACCCAGATCGGCGTGGGGGTAGCCTACGACCAGGCTGAGCGGGTAGGCAGCGCCTTCGCACAGCTGAGCTACCAGGGCCTCTACCCCGTCTTCGACCTGTCGTTCCAGCGGGGCAGCCGCAACACCTCGCTCTACATCGACCGCGCCACACCCCTCGACTCGCTCCGGTCCGACCGGTGGCAATACAACCAGCTGTCGGCGGGTATGCGGCTCCCCCTGCAGCTCACCAACTCCCGCTACATCCGGTCGCTGACGGCATCGGCTTTCTACAACTACCTGCAGGTAACGGGCTACGACCTCCCCGTTCGGTCGATTACAGAAGTGGGCTTTGCGGGTTCGCTCAACGCGCTGGCCTACGGCCTGAGTATAGGTCAGGCGCTGCGCCAGAGCAAACGCGATGTAGCCCCGCGCTGGGCACAGGCGCTGTCGGTCAGCTACCGGTATACGCCCTTCGGCGGTCGGCTGCAGGCGAGTCAGCTGGCGGTAGCCGGGAGCTTCTATGTACCGGGGCTGGGCAAACACCACAGCCTGCGCCTGCGGGGCGGCTACCAGCAGCAGGGCACCGGCGACAGCTACCGGTTCGGGGCTGCCGTGGTATACCCGCGCGGGCTGTCGTACATCAGCGCCCCCACCCTCACCACCGCCAGTGCCGACTACCTGCTTCCGCTGGCCGACACCCACTGGTCGGCGGGGCGGTGGCTGTATGTGCAGCGTCTGAAGGGAGCCCTGTTCTACGACCTGGCCAGTGCCAGCACCTACCGGGCGCAGTCGGCCGGGGCCGACCTGTCGATGGTTTTTAACGTGCTCCGCGTCCGGACAACCCTTGAAGTCGGGGTCCGGGCTGGTCTGAACGTCGATACGGGGCAGCCGTTTTTCCGGCTGCTGCTCGCCAACATCGGTTTTTAGGCGCGGGCCAACGCTGTTCAACAAAAAAGCCGACCCGCTGGGGTCGGCTTTTTTTTGGGTTCTGTTCAACCGGCTATCCTTTGTAGAATACCCAGCGCGACAGCTCTTTGTAGGTTACTTTTTTGCCGTACATCAGGATACCAACGCGATAGATGCGGGCCGCCATCCAGATGGTACCGATGAAGCCCAGCACCAGCAGACTCATCGACAGCGCCAGCTGCCAGACCGGCACGCCAAACGGAATTCGAACCATCATGATCACGGGCGACGTAAACGGAATCATGGATGTCCAGAACGCCAGCGGCCCGTCGGGGTCGCGCACCACAAACTGGGCGAAGGCGATGGCGGCAATGATGGGCAGCATAATCGGAAACATAAACTGCTGGGTCTCGGTCTCGTTGTCGACGGCCGCGCCCACCGCCCCAAACAGAGCGCTATAGAGCAGGTAGCCGCCCAGGAAGTAAAACAGAAAGCAGCCGATGATAAGCGGGAGGTTGAGCGTATCGATGGCCTTCATGATGTTGGCGGCTGGCCCCTCGCTCGTGGTGGCGGCCATTTTCTGCTCCATCACTTTCCGGTCCGATGCCGACACGCCGGGCATGGCGCTCATACGGGCGCTGACGGCCGATTTGGCCGTTTCCTGGGGCGATTTACCCAGCATGGCCGACCCCGCCGAGAGCAGCGCCGTAGTCAGCACGATCCAGAGCAGAAACTGGGTCAGACCCACCAGCGCCACGCCCAGAATCTTGCCCAGCATGAGCTGGAACGGCTTCACCGACGAAATGATAACCTCGACGATGCGGTTCGTTTTTTCTTCCATCACGCCCCGCATCACCTGCGTGCCGTAGATCAGCATCATGATATAGATCAGCATGGCGCAGAAACCCCCGATAATCGACGTGGCAATGGAGCTGCTGCTTTTTTCGCCGTCTTCGCTCACGCTGATGGTCTGGGCATCGACGTTTACTTTGGCATCCTGAATCACCTTCTGGGTAATGCCGGCCTGACTAAGCTTGATGGTCTCGATTTCTTTGGAAATGGCGCGCTCGACATTGCTCTGGAGGTCGATGCTCACGCTTTTCTCGGCAAAGATCTGCACCGTTTTGGGCTGCTCGATCACATCCTTCGGAATGTAAACAAGGGCATCGTAACCCGCCTTCAGAAACTGCTTCTTGGCGGCTGTCAGCGGTTGCTTCTGGTACGAAAACACCGTTTCGTCGGTGTTGGTAAACTTATCGACAAATAGTCCGCTGTCGTCGACAACGCTTACTTTTTTCTGGTCGATCGAACTGACGGCGGCCCAGCCGATAACGCCATAGAAAGCCGCAATCAGCAGCGGCCCCAGTATGGTCATGACGATAAACGACTTTTTGCGCACCCGAACCAGGTATTCGCGCTTGATAATGAGGTAGATGGTATGCATGACTCGGTGAGTGATTGGGTGATTGAGTGGTTGAGTGACATCGGAACAAGGGAATGAGCAAGTGCAGGCAATCTGATCAGTTACCTACTCACTCATTCACTCATTCGCTCAGGCACCGGCTACCCCTCCTGCCCTACGGTTTGAATGAAGATGTCGTTCATGCTGGGGATGTTCTCGCCGAAGGAACGGAGGGTGACGCGGTCGAGCAGGGGGCGAATCAGGTCGTTGACCGACGCGTTGGGCGGAATACGCACGTTGGCCCGGTTAAATCCGTCGGGTGTCGGCAGGGCCGCTTCGACCACGAAGGCATCAGGCAGCTCGCCCAGGTCACCCTGGTACTCGATCCGGTAGGTGTGGGTGCGAAAACGCTCCCGGATGGCCTGTTTCGAGCCGTCGAGCACCTTGTGCGAGCGGTTGATGAGCGCAATGTGGTCGCATAGTTCCTCAACCGACTCCATGCGGTGGGTCGAGAAAATAATGGTTTTGCCCCGGTCGCGCAGTTCCAGAATTTCGTCTTTGATGAGGTTGGCGTTGATGGGGTCGAAACCCGAAAACGGCTCATCCAGAATAATCAGGTCGGGCTCGTGCATGACCGTAGCCACAAACTGCACCTTCTGCTGCATACCCTTGGAGAGGTCTTCGACCTGCCGGTCCCACCAGGTTTTGATGTCGAACTTGATGAACCAGGTCTTCAGTTTCTCCATGGCGTCGCGCTCGTTGAGCCCTTTGAGCTGGGCCAGATACAGCAGCTGCTCGCCAACCTTCATTTTCTTGTAGAGGCCCCGCTCTTCGGGCAGGTAACCGATGTTACGGATGTGGGCGGGCTTGAGTCGTTCGCCCAGCAGCAGCACCTCGCCGGCGTCGGGCGCGGTAATCTGGTTGATAATCCGGATCAGCGAGGTCTTGCCCGCTCCGTTGGGGCCCAGCAGGCCAAAGATGCTGCCCTGGGGAACGGCCAGGCTGACATCATCGAGCGCCCGGTGGCCGGCATACTGCTTAACAATGTGGTGGGTTTCGAGAATCGACATACGGTTCATTGACTAGGGAGGTGGCCGGCGGGTGCCGTACCGGGGTAAACCTAGTCAGGTCCATCGCGCCGGCGAAACAAAATCGGTTAAATGGTGATTGTTCGCTACTGAGTGGTCGGGAAATTAGACCCGGCATAACGGCGATCCGGAGGGTAGGTCGTAGTTTTGCCGCTATACTCAGCAAACCCCTCTCATTGTTGGAATCGTACGCGCTTCTGTTCGGTGCGCTGCTCGCGCTGGTACTGGCCGGTTTTTTCTCGGCTGTCGAAATGGCCTACGTCTCGGTCAACCGTCTTTACTTTGAATTACACAGCAAACAGGGGCCCCTGGGCGAAAAACTCGTCTCGGAGTTTCTGCGGCACCCCATTCTGTTTGTGGGCACTACGCTCACGGGCAATACCCTTTTTCTGGTCATCTACACGGTGCTGGGCGTTACCGTCCTGAACCCGCTGCTGCTCAGCGCACTGCCCCCCGCCTGGGCCGCCCATGAGTTTGTGCTGATCGGACTCGAGACCCTGATTCTGACGGTTGTTTTTCTGCCCGTGGCCGATTACCTGCCCAAAAGTCTGGCGCTGATTCATCCCGACCGGTTTCTGGAACGGCTGGCCGTGCCGCTCTGGGTCATTTACCGCGCCATTGCGCCCATTATCCGGGTGCTGGTCGGCCTGGCCCGCTTGCTGATCCGCTACGGCCTCGGTAAGAAAAACCCCGAGATCCGGCCCGTCTTTGGCCTCACCGACCTCAACCATTACCTGCAGCAGCTCAACCAGGCCGCCGACAAGCAGGAAGACGTGGAGGTCGACACCCGTATCTTCAACAACGCCATTGAGTTTCGCGATGTGCGCGTTCGCGACTGCCTGGTGCCCCGCACCGAGATTGCCGCCGTTGCCCTCGACGACAGCATCGACGAGCTGCAGCACCTGTTTCAGGACAGCGGCCATTCCAAAATTCTGGTGTACCGCGATACCATCGACGATGTGGTGGGCTACTGCCATGCGCTGGCGCTGTTTCGCAAACCCGATACCATTGCGTCGATCATCACCCCCATTATCACCGTGCCGCAGAGCATGCCCGCCCAGGATCTGCTGCTGCGGTTTTTGTCGGAGCGCAAGAGCCTTGCCCTGGTGGTCGATGAGTTTGGCGGCACGGCCGGCATTGTCAGCGTAGAGGATATGGTGGAGCAGATATTCGGCGAAATTCAGGACGAATACGACTCCAACGAAGACTGGGAAGAGCGGCAGCTCGACGAGCACACCTGGCTGCTGAGCGCCCGCCACGAGATCGACGACCTCAACGAAAAATACGGCTGGGCAATTCCGGAGGGCAGCTACGATACGCTTGGCGGTCTGATTCTGGCCACCAACGAAGACCTGCCCCGGGTAGGCGATATTATCGAGTTTACCCCCTTTACGTTCACGATCATGTCGATGAACGGTACCCGCATCGATACGGTCAACGTGCGCCGGCATGCCGACTAGGCCCGGCCATCAACCTTGCAGAACCACAACTAGTACGCTTTTGGATACACTGACAACCAAACAAACGGTGGCGCGGCACCTGCTGGCGGTAAAAGCCGTCCGGCTGCAGCCCGACTCACCCTTCACCTGGAGTTCGGGCTGGCAATCGCCCATTTACTGCGACAACCGGATCACGCTGGCTTATCCCGACGTCCGCACCTTTATCAAGCAGGCCCTGGCCGATGCCATCCGGGCCCAGTTTCCGCAGGTCGAGGTCATTGCGGGCGTTGCCACGGCGGGGATTCCGCAGGGAGCCCTCGTGGCCGATGTGCTGAACCTGCCCTACTGCTACGTGCGGCCCGAGCCTAAAAAACACGGCATGGGCAAACAGATTGAAGGCCACCTGGCGGCCGGCCAGCGCGTCGTCGTGATCGAAGATCTGATCTCGACCGGCGGCAGTTCGCTCAAGGTGGTCGACGCGTTGCGGGCCGCTGGTGCCGAGGTGCTGGGCATGGCCGCCATCTTCACCTACGGCTTCCCGGTTGCCGACCAGAATTTTGCCGAGAAACAGGTGCCGCTGGTTTGCCTGAGCGATTACGACGCGCTGCTGACCGAAGCCAGCGCGCTCGACTATATTCCGGCCGATGCCCGCCACTCGCTGGCGCAGTGGCGTCAGAATCCGGCCGAGTGGACCGGCCGCTGATACTTTCTTTCCCCTAAACAACGAGGGTGGCCTTCCGGCCACCCTCCGTTTATTTACCAAGCTATGGTCAACGTTACCGCCCACATCGGCCGCACGCCCTACGAAACTCACCTCACTACCAGCAATCAGGTCGTCGTGGCCGACGAACCCGTCGATGTCGGTGGGCAGGATCGCGGCATGCGCCCCGCCGAACTCCTCGCCAGTGCGCTGGGCTCCTGCACCGTGATGACGCTGCGGATGTATGCCGATCGCAAAGGCTGGCCCCTCGAGGCTGCCGTGGCCCATGTCGGCTTCAGCAGCGACCCGCTGGCCGGCCGATCGACGTTTACCGTGCAAATCGTACTAACCGGCGACCTAACCAACGAGCAGCGTATCCGTCTGCTCGAAATTGCCGAGCGTTGCCCCATCCACCAGGCGCTGAAAAACCCGTCTGATTTTGAGACAACGCTGGCCTGATAGCCAATTACCCCGGACTCAGTGGTACGGTACGACCTCGTCGGAGATATCGAACCGGTAGATGGCCGGCATCTCGTAGGTATGATCGAGGGTTACCAGTTCGGTAATCAGCCCCGAATCGAGGCCGAACACCCACCCGTGAATCATGGGGCGCTGTTCCCGCTTCCAGGCGGTCTGAATCACCCCCGTTTTGGCGAGGTTCTTAACCTGTTGTACCACACTGAGTTCAACCAGCCGGTTGGTGCGCGCTTCGCCCTCGGGCAGTGCATCCAGTTCAGTTTCATTGACCGCGTAGATGTCTTTGATGCTCCGCAGCCAGTGGTTAATCAGCCCCAGGTCGTTGGCTGTCTGGGCCGACTTTACCCCACCGCAGCCGTAGTGGCCGCACACGATCACGTGCTTCACTTTCAGCACCTCCACCGCATACTGGAGTACGCTCAGCAGGTTCATGTCGGTGTTGATGACCAGGTTGGCGATGTTTCGATGCACGAAGATTTCGCCCGGCTTGGCCCCCGTCACGCTTTCGGCCGGCACACGGCTGTCGGAGCAGCCGATCCAGAGAAAATCAGGTTGCTGACCCGACGCCAGGACGTCGAAGTAACTGATATCCTGGTCGAGCTGACCCTTGGCCCAGGCCTTGTTGGCCTCTAATAGATTCTGGTACGTTTGCATCGTGCTGTTATGTTAGTTCCCGCCTGCGCTGGTCAGCCGGCGGCTCAATAGCCCCGCCGGTCCGAACGGCCGGCCCGCTGGGTTTAGGTTGACCGGTGTCCGACCGGCTGTAAGTTGAACCGCAAAAATAGGTATCCTGTTAAAATCGGGGGGCCTTATTCACCTTTTTTCAGTCTTTCGGCAACATCGACGCCATATCCGACGCGTGGGTCGGGTAAGCAAACCGGGTTTTGCCCAGTGCTTCGGCCGTGATGCCGTGCCGCATGGCCATGGCAAACAGGTTAATGACCTCTTCGCTGCCAAACCCCAGCCGATGCGCGCCCACCACCAGCCCTGTATCGGCATCGACCAGCGTTTTGAAACCTGACACAGGCTCACCGATCCGGCGACTGCTGTACCAGTCGGGTGTGGCCTGCCAGGCTACGTGCACGTCCCGGTGCCGGGCCCGCGCCTGCGCTTCGGTCAGCCCCACCGACGCCAGCGGAGGTATCGTAAACACCGTGGTGGGCGTGGGCTGCTCTTCGTAGGTGCGGCTGTTGCCGTTCAGCAGGTTGTGCGCCACGAGTTTACCCTCGTACGAGGTCAGCGGAGTGAGCGGTAACCCTTTATTGGCTACGTCGCCACAGGCGTAGACAGCCGGGTTCGATACGCTTTGCAGGAATTCGTTGACAACGATGCCTTTTTCCCCACTGGTTACCCCCGCCCTGTCGAGGGCCAGATCGGCCACGTCGGGTTCGCGGCCGGCGGCATGCACCGCCAGTGCCGTGTCGAGAGCGTGGGTTGTTCCTGCCTGCTCATAGCGCACGGTCAGCTGGCCGGCCTGGCCGTCTATGGCCACCACGCGGGCGTTGAGCTGGATCGTGATGCCATCCTGCGCCATCAACCCGGCCAGCAACGCCACCAGATCGGGATCAAACCCATCCAGCAACTGCGCGCCCTGGTGCAGAATAGTGACGCGACTGCCGGCATGCGCGGCCACGTGGGCAAACTCGCACGCAATGTAGCCGCCCCCCACCAGCACCAGATCGGCCGGCAGGCGGGGCAGTTCCAGAAACGCCGTGCTGTCGATCAGCAGGGGTTCGCCCGGAACACCCAGCGGGCGGGGTCGGGCGCCCGTAGCCAGCACAATCTGGCCGGCTTCGTATTCGGTTTCGCCCACCCGCAGGCGGTTGGGCCCGGTAAAGGTGGCCACCCCGTGCCGGAGCTCAATACCCTGCTCGCTAAACTGCGCTTCCGTTCGTTCGGGAATCGGATCGGTAAAGGTTTTCTTGAACGCCATCAGCGCGGGCCAGTCGATGCGGGCGGGGGCCGCTATTCCGTTGCCCGTCATCCAGTGCGTGCGGGCCACCAGTTCGGCGGCACCGACCAGTATTTTTTTAGGGTCGCAGCCGCGCTGGGAACACGTGCCGCCCATGGGCTCCTTGTCGACAATAACCACC
Organism: Spirosoma luteolum; assembly: GCF_054778875.1. Classification (NCBI taxonomy): domain Bacteria; kingdom Pseudomonadati; phylum Bacteroidota; class Cytophagia; order Cytophagales; family Cytophagaceae; genus Spirosoma; species Spirosoma luteolum. The sequence continues at coordinate 189,258 of NZ_BAAGZE010000022.1, read as the reverse complement.
GACCGACCGGCCTGTGCAGCAGCCTGCGCCACGGTTTTTCCGGCCGAGCCGGTTCCTACTACGATCACATCAACGGTTTGCATACAGGCCTTTCGTTTATCTGAACACATAACCGGAATGCGGACCGAAGTACTAAAAAAAACTGGCCTGCGGTCGCCGACACCGGAATAGTGCGGGCGGCCACAGGCCAGCTAAACCGTGCCGGAGCAGACGCGTGGATCTTAGGCGACGGCTGCGTACAGTTCCTCACGCTGGGCTTTCACCCGGTCGTCGGTCAGGAACTCGTCGTAGGTCATCAGTTTATCGATGATACCCGCCGGGGTAATCTCGATGATGCGGTTGGCGATGGTCTGCACAAACTGGTGATCGTGCGAGGTAAAGAGAATGGGGCTCTTTACGTCGATCAGGCCGTTGTTGAGCGACTCGATCGATTCGAGGTCGAGGTGGTTGGTCGGCTCATCGAGCATCAGCATGTTGGCACCCGACAGCATCATTTTCGACAGCATACACCGCACCTTCTCGCCCCCGCTCAGCACCGTGGCTTTCTTCAGCGACTCTTCGCCCGAGAACAGCATGCGGCCCAGGAAGCCCCGGATAAAGCTTTCGTCTTTCTCCTCCGAATACTGCCGCAGCCAGTCGACCAGGTTCAGGTCGGTCTGGAAGAACTTCTCCTTTTCGGTATCGTTGGGGAAATACGACATGGTGATGGTAACGCCCCAGCGGAACGTTCCCGAGTCGGCTTTGCGCTCGCCGGCCAGAATATCCATCAGCGCCGACACGGCCAGTCCGTCGCGGCTGTAGAGGAAAATCTTATCGTTTTTATTGACCGTAAACGACACGTTTTCAAACAGCTTGTTGCCGTCTTCAGCCGTATAGGTCAGGTTTTCGACGGTCAGAATCTGGTCGCCGGGCTCGCGGCTGGGCTTGAAATGCACGAACGGATACTTGCGCGACGAAGGCTGAATATCGTCGAGCGTTAGTTTTTCGAGCAGCTTGGCCCGGCTGGTAGCCTGTTTGGACTTCGATGCGTTGGCCGAGAAGCGCCGGATAAACTCTTCGAGTTCTTTCCGTTTATCTTCGGTTTTCTTGTTCTGGTCCTGCCGCTGCTTGAGGGCCAGCTGGCTCGACTCGTACCAGAACGAATAGTTGCCGGCAAACAGCTTCACCTTGCTGAAATCAACGTCGACGATCTGGGTGCAGACCTGGTCGAGGAAGTGGCGGTCGTGGGAAACCACGATAACGGTGTTGCTGAAATTGGCCAGGAAGTTTTCGAGCCAGCTTACCGACTCCACGTCGAGGTTGTTGGTCGGCTCGTCGAGCAGCAGCACATCGGGGTTGCCAAACAGCGCCTGCGCCAGCAGCACCCGCACCTTTTCCGATCCGTTCAGATCGCTCATCAGCGCGTAGTGCAGGTCTTCTTTAATGCCCAGCCCCGACAGCAGACTGGCCGCGTCCGACTCGGCATCCCAGCCGTTCATCTCGGCAAACTCCGATTCGAGTTCGGCCGCCCGCTCGCCGTCGGCATCGGTAAAGTCGGTTTTGGCGTACAGTACGTCTTTCTCCTGCATGATGTCATACAGGCGCTTGTTGCCCATAATAACGGTTTGCAGCACGGGAAACTCATCGTAGGCCGACTGATTCTGGTTGAGCACCGACATCCGTTCGCCGGGGGTCATGCTGACCGAACCCGTCTGGGGTTCGATCTCGCCCGACAGAATTTTAAGAAAAGTCGATTTGCCGGCTCCGTTGGCCCCGATAACGCCGTAACAGTTACCGGACGTAAATTTTATGGTTACATCGTCAAACAGCACCCGCTTACCATAGCGAAGCGAGACGTTAGATACGTTGATCATGCGTAAATTCTCTGGTCAGATTGATACCACAAAGATACGAATTTTGACCGGAACGGCCATCAGGCTGCGCGGCACGGCGGCTGCTGGTCAGGCATCCATGACACCCTTGAGTAATTCGCTGCGGTAACTGCGGCCAACGGGTATGGTGTGGGCATCGAGCTGCACTTCGTGTTCGCTGAAGGTAGTGACCCGCCGGACGTTGACCGCAAACGACCGGTGTACCCGCACGATGCCCGTTCGGGCCAGGGGGTGGGTGTGCATTTTTTCGAGTACCCGGTTCAGTACGAGCCGGAGCGTGTATTTCTGGCTGTCGGTAATAATGTCGGTATAATTGCCTTCCGACTGCAGGTACACGATGTCGGCCAGCGGGAATTTGATGAAGCGATAGTTCTGCTTCACAAACACGTGGTTGCGACTGAGCATAATGATTTCGCCCCGGCCCGGCTCGGCGCCGGCTCTGGCCTGTGGTTCTTCAGGGACCTCATCGACGGGCCGGCTCTCGGGCAGCGCCGGCATCATCGTATCGACGGCCAGATCGATGGCGATGCGCAGGTTAAGATCGGAAAAGGGTTTGATCATGTAGGCCGATGGCCCCACCTGCCGCGCCCGCTGAATGGTGGGATCATCAGTCATGGCGGTCAGAAAAATAAGCGGCACCCGGCGAATCTGCCGCATCCGCATTCCAGTTTCGATGCCATCCCAGTCGCCCCGGATGTGGATATCGAGCAGCACCAGATCGATGGGGTGCTGGGCGAACGCCAGCAGTGCATCGGGGCCGTTATCCACGGGCCCGACGGTCAGGTAACCCAGCTGCTCGAGCCGATAAGCCAGATCCATCCCCAACACCGCTTCATCCTCAACAATCAGAATCGTTACAGCTTCCATGCTTGGCTCAGTACAAATTAACCGGACCAGCAGGCCCCCCAGCGACAAGTTTTGTCCCAGAATTCCTACCAAAGTACTAGAATATTACCCACCCATACCCGTATCGACCCGTTGTCCTATTTACCGGCATCGAACATATGTTTTGACGCCGGGGCGCTGAAACGGGTCACCCGTTCGGCCTGGTGACTGACAAAGCGGTCAGCAACGAGCCAAACGGGCCGGTGCCCCCCCCCCCTGGTCTACCCGGTTGGGCGTCCCCTCAGAGGCCAGGCTAGAGCACCAGCTGTTTCGAGCGAACCGGCGCGCCGTAGAACAGGGATGCTTTCCGGTCGAAGTCGGCGGGCGCATCGGTGGTCAGAAACTGGCGCCGGCCGTTTTTACTGCACTGCCGGTCGATGGCCGGATGGCGGGCCAGATACTCCGACAAGCTGTTGGCCACAATAGTGCCCTGACTCAGCACGGTCGTACCCGGCGGCACAGCCTGCTGAATTTTGTCGAGCAGCAGCGGGTAGTGAGTACAGGCCAGCAGCAGCGTATCGATCTGGGGCGACTGGGCCATCAGGCGATCGATGTGCTGCTGCACGAAATAGTCGGCACCCGGCGTGGCATATTCCCCATTTTCGACCAGGGGCACCCACATTGGGCAGGCTTCCTGAAATACCGCCAGCTCCGGAAACTGGTTCTTTATTTCGACCACGTACGACCCCGACGAGACGGTACCGGGTGTAGCTAATACGCCAACCTGACCCGTTTTGGTATATTGACCAATCAGCTCGGCCGTGGGCCGGATCACGCCCAGTACCCGGCGGCTGGGCGCATCGATGCGGGAGTTGGCCAGTCCGTCGAGCTGCACGCTCAGCCGGGGCAGGTCGAGCTGCTGAATGTTCCGCAGCGCCTTGGCCGAGGCCGTATTGCAGGCCAGAATAACCAGGCGGCAGCCCTGCCTGAACAGGTGCTGAACGCACTCGAGCGTGTAGTGGTAAACGGTATCGAATGAGCGCGTGCCGTAGGGCGTTCGGGCGTTATCGCCCAGGTACAGGTAATCGTATTGCGGCATCCGACGGACAATCTCACGCAGTACCGTCAGGCCGCCATAACCAGAATCAAAAACACCGATAGGTTGGTTGTTCATACACACTTTTCAGGAAGCAGGCCCTCCGTACAGCCGAACAATAGCCCTTTTCTCAGGTAACCGGAAGCACCCCCTGGTTGGTTCGGCCGACAACGTAACCGGAAAGTAACCAATAAAAAACGGGAATTGCGCCCGAAAGCGCAATTCCCGCTGATTAGGCGCGAGGCCATAAAGGGTTCAGCCCTGCCTTTAGCTGTTACGCTGCCAGGCTTCGCGCAGTTTCACCTGCTCGGGCGTAGCGCTGGGGTTTACGCTGAACTGGTACCGCTTAACCACTTCTTTCTCAAGTACGGGGGTTGTCACGGTCACCGTCTGTCCGTTCCGGCGCACCATCATCTGGTAGGTTTCACCGGGTTTGAGGCTGCGCAAGGTTTTCTGAATAGCGGGCAGGGTTTCCATCGTCAGGTTCTGCCCGTTGATACCGACCCATTCATCTTTATCCTGCAGGCCGGCCGCCACGAGGGCGGGGTCGAGCTGGGCCAGGTAAAACTTTCCGTCGGTAACGCCGGGGCGCATCCCGAGGCTGGCGGCTTTATCGCCCGTTGCCTGAGCCGGTGTGTACACGATCCCCAGCTTGCCGTAGTAGTCGGCAAAGGGCAGCGGCTCCGTTGCCTTCACGTACCGGTTGAAGAAATCGGCGATTTCGGGGTAGGTCTTCTGGGTAAAGATGGCGAAGAAGTCTTTTTCGGGAAACGCCCGGTTGGGGCCGTAGGTAGTGGCCAGTTCATTGATTACCTCGCGCAGGCCGCGTTTGCCCCCCGACAGTTCGAGCAGCCGGATATCGAGCAGACCAGCTACCAGCGCCCCCCGGGCATAGATGTTGCCGTACTGGCGCTGCCCCTCGTCGGTGTAACAGGTAAGCCCCAGCTTCGACAGGCTGTAGGTGGTGTCCATGCTTTTATCCTGGCCGATTTTCTGGGTCAGCTCGCCGAAATACGTCGGCAGGTCCATGATGCCGCCCCGCAGCTGCATGGCATCGCTGGCCCACTCCGTAACGCCTTCGTAGAGCCACAGGTGTTCCGACGGGGTGGGCGTAACGAAGTTGAACTGCTGAATAATCTCGCTGTGGATGTTGAGGGGCGTCACGACGTGGAAAAACTCATGGGCCGCAATCGACGTCATGTTGTCGGCCAGTTTTTTCGAAAATTCGTCTTCGCGCACTACATACTCCGAGCTGTAGGAGTGCTCCCACGCGCCCCAGTCCTGGTCTTCGAAATGGTAGAGGAAGGTATAACGCTTGACGGGCAGCTGCTTCAGAAACTGACCGGCCGCATTGAGCATGGCCTGCATGTTGGTCAGCAGCTGGTCGGATTTAATTTTGTCGGTTTTCGAATACGTATAGAGGTCGACCTGCGCCCCGGCCACGTTGGTGGTTGCTTTGGTGAGCCGGCCCAGCAGAATGGGCGAGTCGACCATCCGGTCATAATTGTCGGCCACGAAGGCGCCCTTGTCGTTTTTGTCGAGCGCCGTGCCAACCATCCATTCGGCAGGGTACGCCAGCTTCACCGTCAGCGGATTACCCTGCAGCCCGGTCGGATAGCCAAAGACTCCCTGTCCGTTGATCAGCACGTGGTCGGCTTCAATCGACGTGCCGCACATATTGTAGGGTTTATGCTCGGTAACGGGCGTATCCCAGGTTTCGGCAATGCTGTACGTGATGGTCCGGACTTTTTCGGGCTGGCTCAGTTTCCACTGGTTGGTCGAAACCTGCTGGGTGGCCACTTCTTTCCCTTTGCCATCGAGGGCTTTGAACGCCCGCACGTAGCGGCCAATGTCCATGACCTGGTAGGTGCCGGGAGCCGTCGAGGCAAACTGATAAACGGCGTTGTCGGCCGTAAGCCCCGTCACGTGCAGGGTCACCTTGAACTGATCGTCTTTACGGTCGTTGAGGTTCACCTCGTACTGGAGCGTGGGGGTGGGTTTGGCGGCTGCGTAGGTGGCCATCAGGCTGGCCGAAGCCAGCAACCACAGGCGAAGAAACTGCATAATGCGTTGTGATGAGCGTCTGAAAGACCGCAAGGTACGAACAGAAATGCCTGGCTTGCCCCAGACCGGGTTTTTCGGCCTGTCGGCCGGATAAACGGTCTGGCCGCTGGGTAGGGCGAAATGGCCGTTCACCCAAAAAGAACGGGTTTGTTGGCCGGGGTGCAGTATCTTTTTACCCTAAACCAGCTCTGTTCCTGATCATCATGTCCCTTCTCCCCGACTCTCTCTCCCGCCGGCAATTCGTAGCGGGCAGCCTGGCAGCTGCCACCGGCCTTGCGCTTCCGGCCGGCCTGCCCACCCCCGCCCTGGGCGCGGCTCCCGCCGATAGTCTGCTCGTTATTGGCCCGCTCAAAGGCTACTCCCCCCAGATTGGCACCCTGGTGTCGATGCTCAACTACAACCGCGACACCATTGTCCGGTCGGTGAAGGGCCTGACCATGGCGCAGCTCGATCACCTCTTCGATGCCAATGCCAACAGCATCGGCGCCCTGCTGCTGCACCTGGCCGCCGTCGACAAGTTCTACCAGATCAACACCTTCGAAGGCCGGCAGGAATTCAACGACGCCGAAAAAGCCGAGTGGAATGCCGCCATGGAACTGGGCGATACCGGCCGACGGGAAATCAAGGGACACGAGCTGTCGTTTTACCTCGACAAACTGGCCTCGGTGCGCCAGCAGACGCTCGACCTGCTCAAAACCAAAAACGACAAGTGGCTGCTGGCCGTCGACCCGGTCTGGTCGCAGAAAGAATCGATCAACGTCTACTGGAAGTGGTTCCACGTCTGCGAACACGAATCGAACCACCGGGGCCAGATTGCGTTCCTGAAAAGCCGGCTCCCCGGCGGAAAACCGGGCAAAGACTAAGCGTTTGCCACGGCCTGTCAAGCCGCGGGGGCTGGCCACGTGTCGTCGGCTGACGAACCGTGGCCAGCCCCCGCTGACTGTATTGCTGACGCTTGTCGTCAGGGCGCCGTTACGACCGGGAAAGCTGCAATGCGCAGCCGGGCGCTGCCCATGGGCACCAGCGTAACGGTTTCGACGGGCGTGGTGGTGGCCACCGGGCTGGCCGGCAGCACCGCGCAGAGACCGTACTGATCGACTGTCCAGCCCGGAAGCCGACGCGCCTGGGCCTTAAGCTGGATGGGCGCGGCCCCGCTCGTGAACGGGTAGGCGGCCACGGGGCCGGGCTGCCGCACCACCGTAAACGACTGCTCGGGGCGGGCCGGGTTCAGCAGCAGGCCGTAGTTCCAGGCCGTTGCCGGATACAGCTCAAACGAAGGCCAGCGCGACGGATCGGCGGTGGGCTGCCAGCGGGAGTCGCCGATGGCCGTTTGCCGGGTATCCTGCTGGCGCACCTCTTCCTGAATAGCCAGCGAATACGTCAGCGGGCCATAGTCGACACTGACACTGTTTTTGTTTTCCGCCCAGGTCCGCACGCGCAGGGCCATGGGCAGCTCCAGACTGATCTGATCTCCCGTGTGCCAGGTGTGGTCCAGTACGATGTACTGACCGGCCCGCGCCGATACCGGCACCACCCGGTTGTTGACGCGCACGGTTGGCTGCCGGCACCAGGCCGGCACCCGCAGGTAGAGCGGAAAAGCCACGGCCCGGCCGGTTGTTAGCCGCAGGTTCACCCGGTCGGCAAAGGGATAGTCGGTCTGCTGGGTAAGCGTCACCGACTGCCCCGTCTTGCCCACCCGGGCCGTCACCGTCGAGGCACTGTAGAGCACGGCCGCCAGTCCGTTGTCGGGCGTGGCCATCCAGAGGTTTTCGGCGTAGTACACCCAGCCATTCGAGTGGTTGTGCTGGCAGCAACGACTACTGAACGGATTCATCATCAGAAACGGTCCTTCGTTCTGGATGCCGGGGCTGTGGTTGCGGGCGTCGCTGACCACCATGTTGGGCGCGGTCAGGTAGCGCAGCGAACGGTAGTCGGGCATGAAAGCCGCCGGCAGCGTGTTGAACGCTACATCCTCGCAGTTATCGGCCCAGTGCGGATCGCCGGTGAAGCGCATCAGCAATTCGTCGGAGGCCATCTGCTCCACCATGCCGCAGGTTTCGACGGCCTGCCGCGGGTCGGTATAACCGGGCCGGCTGTTTTCGTCGCCCCCCCACATGCCGCCCGGCACCTGCCCATAGCGAGCCCGCACCAGGTCGAAATTGCGGTATGTGGCCCGCAGATCGTCGGGCTGATGGCTTTGCAGGTAATAGGTAGCCGGCTCGCGGAAACACTGCGCAATGTTCACGTTGTGCCAGTTGGGCAGGTTGTCGGGCTGACGCCAGTTGGCGGTGTTGCGGTGAATTTTGGTGGCTAAGTCCAGCAGAAACGGCTCCCGGGTACGGTTGTAGAGCCAGTACACACTGTAGAGGTTGTCGCCCCCGCGGCTGTTTTCCCAGTAGTCCTCCAGAAACCCATCGTCGGGCAAACTGTTCTGCCAGGTAAAGTACCGGCTCATCAGCGACAGTACGCGCGGATCGGGCTGGTGTTCGTAGCGCGACTGCAGGCAGAACAGCATGAGCATCTGCGCCCACAGGTCGCGTTTGCCGTTGCGCATCACCACCGGTCCGAAATCGCCGTTGGGGCGCTGGCTGGCCATGGTTCCCTCCAGCCAGAGGGCCGTCTCGGCCAGCATGTCGGGACGGTTCAGCACGTAGGCCATGTCGCCATACCCCTTGAGCCAGTACGGCAGCTCCTCCCAGCCATAGTCGCCGGTGCCGTCTTTACTGAGCCAGGCGTTGTTTTGTTTGGTCAGCCAGATGCTGATCTGCCCCAGGTGGCCGGCCAGCCCATCCGCCTGGCGGTGCAGCGCTTCGGCCAGCCAGCCCTGCGGCCGGATACTGCCGATGGGCAGCTTCAGCAGAAATTCGGGCGCCAGCGGAGCCTGGTTGCTCACGTAATGGGCGTTGCGGCCCGTCGTCGCCGGCCGGTCGACCACCCGGGCGGTGGGACCAGCCGGCGGCAGCGATGCCGGCAGCGCCAGCGACCCCAGCAGGCCAGCCAGCGGAAGAATGGCGTTCATGAGCAAGTGGTTAGGGGCGGTTGGCCTGGGCGCGTTTGGGCGCCAGCTTATCGTCGAGCAGCTTGATGAAATACCCACCCACCACCGAGCGGGCCTGAAAGCCCACCTGTTTGGCATCGGTGGTTTCGTGCCAGTCGGTCAGGGGTACGCGCGACGGCGTTTCGTTGGCAAATTTCCAGACCGGGGCCACAAACGCCCGGAAATCGCGGTCGCTGTCGGCCATGGTGGCGGTCCACATGATCCAGTCCGATTTAGTGTAGGTCTTGCGGCTGTCGAGGGGCAGGCCATAGGGTTGCTGGTGATCCAGATAAAAAGCGATTTCCTTCCTGACCACTTCGGCCGGAAACACATTCAGCCCCAGGAGCTTATCCCACACGATATTGTATTTCTGGCTCCAGCTGCCGGGCCGTTTGTCGAAGGTCAGCGCGTAGTGATCGCCCTCGCTGTCGAGCGCCATCCATTTTTGGGCCAGCTCACGGGCCAGCGCCAGGTGCTCGTCGGCCGTTTTGGTGTCGCCCAGCTGCCGGGCCATCTGACCGTAGGCGGCAATGCCCATAATGGCTTTGGCCGAAAGGTTGGCGTTGCGGGCCAGGTGGCCGGCAAAATCATCGGTACACAACTGGTTGGCCGGGTCGAAACCGTCGCGCTTCAGGAAACCGACCCACTTGGTAAGCGTGGGCCAGTGCTGCCGCGCAAAATCGGGCTTGCCATCCATCAGCACCGAAGCCGCCGTCAGAATCATCATGTTACCGGCTTCTTCAACGGGCATATCTTCGCCGTAGGTCTGGCCGTTGGCCAGCGGATACGTCCCTACGTCGTGGGCCGGAAAATCTTTCTTCCACCGGCCCGATTCGCTGTAGTCGAAAATAAAGCGCAGCAGCCCCTTGGCCAGCTCGTTGTTATAGAGCAGAAACATGGGCGCTGACGGATACGTCACGTCGACAGTGCCGATGGAGCCGTTGGAAAAATTCTCTTTCGAAAAAAACAGCACGTCGCCCGTAGGCCCCGCCACAATTTTGTGAGCCGCAATGGCCTGCCGGTAGGCCAGCACGCAGAGATCGGCGTACTGCTCACCGCCCGCTTTGGCCGCGTCGGTCCGCAGCTGCCGGTCGAAGGCTGTGCTTTTGGCCATCAGCCGGGTGTAATCGGCTTCGGCCCGCTGCAGCAGCGCCGGCAGGCTGGTTTTGCCGTCGCGGTTCCACCAGGGGCGCAGGTTCTTACCGAAATACTGCACCGAATACAGGTCGTCGTAGCCCAGCAGTATATGTTTCCGGACGGGCGTTGCCGCCACCTGCCCCATGGGCAGCCGCAGCGCCAGCCCATAGTCCTGCGCCCGGCCGGTCGACTGCTTGCCGGGGGGCAGCACACCGCGGGTAATAAAGGATTGCTTCAGAGCGGCCAGCGGACCCGGCGTCAGCTGCGCCCCGGCCTGGTCGGGAGCGGCCAGGTAAGCATAGCCCCAGTCGATACGCAGGTTGTCGCCGGCTTTCTTAAGCACCGGCTGCTGCTGCGTACCCACGTTGAGCCAGCTAATGCCGCCCTGCTTACCGGCATCGCCCACTACCTCCTGGTTACCGGTATTGCTGGCCAGCGTGCCGGCCTGCCCAAAAAAGACCTGTACCTCGTGGGGTTTGCCATCGCGGGCGCGGGCTTCGAACGTGACGTAACTTACCGGACGGGCCGCTACCGCCAGTTCATCGAGCAGCAGGGGCGACAGAAAATCGACGCCCAGTTCAACGGGCCCCGCCGTAAAGGTGTAGTGGGTCTGGGTGGCCGTCACGGTTGCTTCGGTCTGGGTGGCCGTCGCGATCCGGCGTACCGGAACATGACTCACGATGCCCACATCGACAAACGACCCGCCCACCGGGCTGACGCAGTGAATGGCCAGTACGTTGCGGCCCTTCCGCAGCGCTTTTTTAGCTTCGGCCGACAGCGGTTCCTGCCGGTATTCGCCCGCGCAGCAGGTTTTGGTCAGGATGCGCGTACCGTTCAGATAAACCGTCAGGTCATCGTCGTAGCTCAGCGACAGCAACAGCTTGTCCGGGTCGACCTTGCCATCGTAGGTAAACGTGCGCCGGATGTGGATGCCGTTCGGATCGGTCTTACTGCTCAGCCACTGCGTACCCGACCCGGGGTTGTCGCCAAAGGGGCCCGGGCCCGTTTTCCAGTTTTTGGCGTCGAAATCGGGGGTTTCCCAGCCAGCCCCGGGCTGGCCCAGCGTGTATTGGGCGGTATAACTTCCCGACTCGGCCGTGGGCAGCACGGAGGTATATTGCTCGGGTTCGGCCCCCAGAAACTGATACGCTTTGCCATCGACCCGCACCACACCCTCCAGCGACTGCGGCTTGCCGGTCCAGTGGCGGGTGGGACTGTCGGTGAGCTTGTCGGTCATGCTCCAGACACTGTAGTAGGGGTCGTGGGTGATGAGCGGATAGGCCGGTGGGCGCAGGGTTTGGGCGTGGGTAGTGGCCGCCAGAGCCAGCAGCCCCACAAGCATGCCCTTAACAGGTACTTTTTTCATAGACGCGTTGATTGATACGGGCATTGGAAAGACCACCCTACACCAAAAACCGGGCGGGCGGCCTTCTACTAATAGAAAGCCCTGCTCAGGGCTGAACCTTCTGAACGGGCGAGTAAATCATATCTTCGACACCCTCGATTTTTACGCCGATCCGGGCGTAGGCATAGCCCTGTCCCGTAATGGTGGGGAAGGTCGTTTTGAGCGACACGGCGTTCAGATCGCGGATCTCGCTCCCTTTCAGATCGACGGCACTGAGGCTCGTGCGGCCATCCACAAACTGAGTTTTGCTCACGTAGAGCGACACCCGTTCGATGGCCCGGGCGTTGGCGTCGGTCGTGATTTTTTCGAGCCGGCAGCTTGCCGATACCGATCCGCCACTGACGCTGAAAGTTGGCGTCCGGACCATGTAGTACGGCAGTACGTCGATGTCGAGGGTCTGGCTGCCGCGCACGCCTACGTTAAGCGTGTCGGAGTTGTTGTCGCGCCGGATGGTGCGAAACGGCCCCTGTCCCGGCTGAAACACCAGTTTGTAATCGGCGTCGAAGAGCAGGGCCGAGTAGGATCCGTCCTGCGCCACAGTCACCGTGATCGGAATGCGCTTCTGCCAGCCGGGTTCCCAGAGTTCGAACGTCACGTTGTTGTATTCGACATTGATAGGGTCTCCCTTATAAACGATCCGGCCGGTCAGCGCCGACTGCGGGGCCGGGTAATTGTCGTAGGCACAGGAGCCGGCGAGGAGACAGAGCAGGCAGAGGGATAAAATGGGCGGGAATTTCATGGCTTTTTTTGAGCGAAAGAATGACAGAGTGAAAGAGCGTGTCGCAGGCGCGATGAACGAGCGAAATGTACTGGCGAAGCGGAGCAAGCAGGCGTTAGCCATTCGCTCATGCACTCTTTCGCTCTTTACGCTACTGGTTCGGGTTACGGACGATCTGCGGGTTGTTGGTCCTGATTTCGTCGCTGATAAACGAGTAGTAGTTGCCGAGCCGGAACCGGTGGGCGTTGATCACCCGGCTGGGCAGCACCTGCCGGAATACCCATTTGCCGTCGGTGGCCTTGCCGGGATCGTAGACCTTGTAGGGCCACAGGCCAAATACCCGTGTGCTGGGCTCATCGGCCTTGCCGGGGTTGCGGGTCAGGTCGGTGCTGATGCCGTTCCAGACTACGTGGGCCAGCCGCCACCGCTTGTAATCCCACAGCTCGTGGTCTTCAAACGCCAGTTCCACCTTGCGTTCGTGCACGATGCGGTCGAAGGTCAGGTCGGCCGCCGTGAGGGGTTTGGTAAGCCCCGCCCGGGCCCGCACCTGGTTCATGTAGCCCACGGCCTGCGCTTTCTGCCCCAGTTCGTAGGCGGCTTCGGCCGCGTTGAGCAGCACTTCGGCGTAGCGATACCGCACCCACCACACCTCGCTCTGGGTGCCAATCTGGGCCGAACCCACGGTAGGGTCGAGGTACTTGCGCACGTAGAAACCCGACTGGGCCGTAAACTCCAGCCCGTCGATGGGCCCATCGAGGCCCACCACCGCCACAGGCGTATTGCCGCCCGGCAGGGTTTTCTGTCCCCCCGGCTTATCGGCCGACACTACAGTGCTGCCCCCCACCAGGTAGCCAGCCCAGATATCGACCGGCTTGCCCTTAAACGAGGTGCCGGGGTAAAGTACCGTGCCCCCCAGCCGGGCGTCGCGGCCCGCAAACAGCTCGCGGGGATTGTTGTAGTAGATCGGGTTGCCGGCCGCATCGGCAATGGGCAGGGGCGCAAAGGTGTTGTCGAGTTTCTCGAACGACTGCACCAGGTTGAGCGACGGATTGAGCCGCCCGCCGGTGGTGCCCTCCTCGGCCGACGTCAGCGGACTGTTGTCCAGTGTCCAGCCCACTACCTTGCCGCTTTTGAGCTTGTAATCGTAGGCAAAAATCACTTCGGGGTTATTGGCCTTGTCGAGAAACAGGCTGGCAAAATTCTCCGACAGGTCGCCGGCATTTTTCTGGTAGAGGCTGTAGCCGGTGATGGCCTGGGCGGCTTTGAGCGCGGTCTGGTAGTAGCCGGTCGCTTTTTCGGCCGGAATGCCCACTTCGCCCCCCGGCAGGCTTACCTGGGGCGTGTTGACCCCATAGCGTGCGATGGAGCCGGCGTAGAGGGCCGCCCGGGCTTCGAGCGCCAGGGCAGCCGCCTGCGTAGCCCGCGACTTGGTGGCGGGGTCGCTGGGCAGGGCGCCCTTGATGGCTTCCATCTCGCTGATCACAAAGTCGTAGATCTCGCTTTCCTTCTTGCGGGGGTTGCGCAGGTACGTGGCATCGCCACTGAAGTCGTAGGTCAGCGGCTCCAGAATGAGCGGCACCCCGCCCATGCGTTTTACCAGCTCGAAATACACAGCGCCCCGCAGGAAGCGGGCTTCGGCCAGAAACCGGTCTTTCACCGCCGGCGACAGGGCCGTGGCCTGGTTGCACTGCTGGATAAACAGATTCAGGTCGCGCAGGTACCCGTAGTCCCAGTAGTTCCAGGAATCGTAGTTATAGTCCTGATTCTGGTGCCGGAAATAATCGGAGAAAGCCGACGCAAAAGCCTCATCGAAATTGGTGAACTCCCACCAGCGGTCGATGCGCTGAAAATCGGGGTACCGGTCGTAGAGGTCGGCAATGGCCGACAGCGTCAGCCGTTCGTCGGCAAAAATCTGCTCGTTGAGCAGGATGTTTTTGGGTTGTCGGTTCAGGAAATCCTCGTCGCGGCAGGCCCCGCAGCACAACAGGGCTATCAGCAGACTGATCGTTTGTTTTTTCATGGTCCGGTCGGGTTAGAATGACAGGTTGATACCCACGTTGACAAGCTTGTTCTGCGGATACTGCAGCCCGTTTTCGTCGACGATCTCGGGGTCGATACCGAGCTGGTAGACGTTGTCGATCGAGAACAGGTTGAAGCTGTTCAGGTAGATCCGGGCCCGCTGCAGTTTGATCTTGCTCAGCAGCGCGGCCGGCAGCGAATACCCCAGTTCGGCTGTCCGCAGGCGCAGGTAACGCACGTTGGTGAGCCACCAGGTCGAGTTTTTATTGTAGTTGCTGTGGCCACCGTCGTTGAAACGCAGCGCCGGGTTCTTACCCTCGATCCAGGGACTGTCGGCCGCGAGCGGGTCGGCGCGGTGCCAGCGGTCGTCGTACATGGTAGCCAGCAGGTTGCCCGTGTTCTGGTAGGGCCAGCGCATCTCCCAGTTCTGGTTGTAGGAATACAGGCTGCCCCCCGAGAAATCGGCCGTCAGGTCGAAGCCTTTGTAGTTGACCGACAGGTTGATGCCGTAGTTGATGGCCGGCACCGTCGAAACGGCGTAGCCAATGGGCCGCTGGTCGTAGTCGTTGATCTGGCCGTCGCCGTTCACATCGCGGTAGATCAGGTCGCCGGGTAGCATCGTCTTGTTGCCCTGCCCGTCGTTGTTGACCCGGTAGGTGTTGATTTCGTCCTGCGATTTAAACTGGCCGATGGCTTCGTAGCCCCAGAAAATTCCGTCCCAGCGGTTGGTGATCGAGTTGCGGTAATAATCCCAGGAGTTGCCGAACATCGGCTTGTACTGGTTCAGGGTCCGGGCGCGGGAGTAGCCCACGTTGGCGCCCAGCCGAAAGCCGATGCCGTTGACCGAGCCGTTGTAGGCCAGCGAGGCTTCGCCCCCGACCCGGGCATCGCTGTTGACGTTTTCGTCGGGCAGGCCGTAGCCCAGCTCGTTGGGCACCAGCACGTCGTATTTGCGGCCACGCAGCCCCGTCCGCTTGCGGTAGAAATAATCCAGGTCGCCCGACAGCCGGCCGTTCAGCAGGGTGTAGTCGAGCCCGATGTCGCTGATCGTACTGGTAAACCAAGTCAGGTTGTCGACGGGTACACCGGTGTTGCGCGAGCCTTTGATGACCTGCCCGTCCAGAATGACCGTCGAGGTGGCGTAGTTGTAGCCCTGGATGTAGGCAAAGGGCGAGATGTTGATATTGTCGTCGCCCAGTTTACCGTACGATGCCCGCAGCTTCAGGTCCGAGATCACGGTCTGCTTCAGGTTCCGGAAGAACGGCTCTTCGCTGATGCGCCACCCGGCCGACACTGACGGAAAGAAGCCCCAGCGTTTGCCGGGCGCAAACCGCCAGGCCGCATCGCGCCGGCCCGACACTTCGGCGAAGTACTTATCGGCGAAGTTATAGGTCAGCCGCCCCACGTACCCGATCCGGGCTTCCTCATAGTCGCTGTCGTTATAGGTGTCCATGTCGGCAAACTGGATGATGGGCAGTACGTTGGTTTTGGGCACCGAGTGCACAAACGTTTCCTGCTCCCGGCGCTGGATACGCTCGGCCACGAACGTGCCGCCCAGGGTATGCCGCCCGACGCTGTTGGCGTAGTTGAGCTGGCCCTGCAGCACATTCTCCAGAATCTTGCGCGTAACCCGCTCCCGGTAGGGGTTAGAGCTGCCGCCCGACTTGTAGTAGCTGTCTTTGGCGGGGTCGTAACTGTACACGTCGTAGGTGTATTCGTGGATGTTCTGCAGCCGGTCGGCGAAGTAGTACGAATACAGCCCCCGCGCCGTCAGGCCCTTGATGGGCAGCTGGTATTCGGCGTTGAAGTTGGTTTGCAGCACCCGCCAGTCTTCGCGGGCATAGCCCGAAATGTCGTAGTTCAGGATGGCCCAGTTTTCGGCATTATGGCCGATATTGTTGGGATACAGCGGGTTGTCATTGGCGTAGGGCCGCTCGGTGGGCCGGTTCCGGAAAAGGGCAAAGCGGGGCGCCCAGTAGTCGTCGCCCCCCGGCACGCCCGGGTTCCTGCGCGTTTCGACCCGGCCGTTGATCTGCACCCCCACTTTCAGGCGGTCGGCAATGCGGGCGTCGATGTTCGACTGGATGTTGGTGCGGTTGAAGTTATAATCTTTCAGCACGGCATCCTGGTTGAGGTGGGTGGCCGAGAAATAGTAGTTGATTTTCTCGGAGCCCCCCGTGGCGTTGACGTTGATCTGGTACTGGGGGGCATTCTTGCCCACGATGAAGTTATACCAGTCGAAACTCTTGTAGCCGTACTCGGTGCCCTGCTTCCACTTGTTCAGCTCGTCCTGGGTGATACTCGTGCGGCCCGTCTGGTTTACTTCGGCATCGGCCTTGCCCACCATCCACTCGTAGGCGCTGACGCCCTTCGGAAACCGGGTCCAGTTCTGCACGCCATAGTACGCATCCAGATTGACGGTGTTGCGGTTACCGGTCTTGCCCCGTTTGGTGGTCACGATGACCACGCCGTTGGCCGCCCGCGAGCCGTAGACCGAGGCCGACGCGTCTTTCAGCACCGTAATGCTTTCGATGTCGCTGGGGGCAATGTTGTTGAACTGGCCACCGTCTTTCTGAATCCCGTCGATTACGTAGAGCGGATCGCCCATGCCGCGCACCTGCAACAGCGCCGATGAGCCGGGGCGTCCTTCAGCCTGCCGGAACGATACGCCCGGAATCTTACCCGCCAGGGCGGCACTCACCGTGGCCGTATGCACTTTCTCGATGTCGCGACTCGTAATGCTGGCGATGGCCCCCGTCAGCGATTCTTTTTTCTGCGTACCGTAGCCCACCACCACCACCTCGCTCAGCGACTGGTCGGACGACTTTAGATCGATAGTCAGGCTGCTGCGGCTGCCCACGCGCACTTCCTTGCTCACGAAACCGATATAACTAAAAATCAGCGTCGTGTTTTCATCAGGTACGTCGAGCCGGAACGCGCCCTCGGCGTCGGTCGTGGTGCCGCGCTGACTGCCTTTCAGCACCACGCTCACCCCCGGCAGCGGCTGACCGTTGGTACTGTCGCGCACCACCCCCCGCACGGGCTGATCGGTTCGGACGGGCAGACGCAGCTGCCCCGGTTCGAGGTACCGCAGCGCCGTCACCGCCGACAGCGACGTGGTTTCACCCAGCACCAGGGGGGCCTCGTTGCGCCGGGGCTGGGGCATCACCGGTGCCGTATCGATTGCCTGAATCACGTAGTAATCGGCCACTTTTTTGTAGGTCAGGCCGTGGGGCTTGAGCAGCATCGTGAGGGCTTCGTCGAGGTTGGCCAGCCGCAGCAAACTGCCATCGGCATACTTGTTGGCCACCACCTGATCGTTGATGGCGAAGCGAACGTTGTGTTGCCGGGCCAGCCGGTCGAGCCAGTCGCGAAGCAGCCGTACATTTCGGCGGGGAGCCGTCTGCTGCTGCCAGCTGGCCAGCGATGCATAGTCCTGGGCCACGGCCACGGCCGGCACGGCACCCAGCAGAGGAGCCAGTACACCCAGCGCTGTCCCCAGTGATCGTAATGGTTTACACATAAGCAGAGAGTAGGGATAAACAGGGAAGCCCGGGCCTAGTCGATGGTGACGACGCCACCCGTGCGGTGGATATGCAGGTTGAAGGATTCGGCCAGCAGGGTCAGCACCAGTTCGGGCTGCCCGGCCGGCACCGTGGCGGTAAATGTCTGGGCCCCCAGCCGGGGGTTGCGCAGGCTGATGCGCCAGCCGTAGGTATCTTCGAGCGTAGTCAGGATATCGGCAATGGAGGTCTGATCGAAGCGCAGCTGCCCGTTTCGCCAGGCGTCGTACTGCCTGACATCGACGCGCTGCCGCACAAAGCCGGGCCGAACGGGCTCCACCTCAACCCGATCGCCGGGCTGCATCAGCAGGCTTTCTTCCACGCCGGCCCGCTGCCGGGTTAGCTTCACCTTGCCTTCGTTGAGCACCACCCGCGTTTTGCCCCGCCGGGTGTTCACGTCGAACTGGGTGCCCAGCACTTCTACATCGGTTTGCTCCGTGTGCACAATGAAGCGGTCGGCCGGCTGACGGGCCTGCGTTACCCCGGCCGGAGCCTGGCGGTGAACGGCAAAAAACGCTTCGCCCGTAACCCAGACGGCCCGGGGTGCATCGGCCGACCAGTCGTCGCGGTAGGTCAGCGACGAGTTGCGGTTGAGCGTGACCACCGACTGATCGGGCAGGGTAATCTGTTTGGTTTCGGTATAGGCCGTCCGGATGGTGTGGGTAGCCGGCTGCCGCAGGGCATACCAGCCCAGCCCCGCCAGTACCAGCCCACCCGCCAGCGAAGCAGCCACCCGCCACCGCCCCCAGCGCGTGGTGGTCAGCGGCACAACGGCGGCTTCGGGCCGGCGCTGCTGGTCGTAGTGCTGGTCGAGAACCTGCCAGATGCGCTGGCGGCTTTCGTCGGGAAAGGGATGGGGCCGAATGGTGAGGTGCTGTACGGCCCAGATGGCCTCCTCAACCGTTTTCTGCTGCTCGGGATGAGCCGCCATGTAGCCGCTCCAGAACGCCTGGGTCTCGGGGGTCGGGTGGGTTACCCAGGCCCGAAAATCGGCGTCCATCAAAAAATCATCGAAACTGTAGTCGCTGTAGTCCGGTATCTCCATAACGCCCGCTGATCTGTGTCCGGCGAGCCAAATCTGAGAATGGCCAAACTTATCCCTCCCTGCGTACTATTTTTTTGAGGTAGCCATGCGGGCTCCGGCGGCCTATCCGCCCAGGCAGAGCGTCATCAGCAGCGACAGGGCCGAGCGGGCGGGTAGCTGCCGCTGCAAATTGGCCAGTGCCTTGTAGATGGTTTTATAGGCCGACAGCTGGCTGATGCCCATGATGCGGGCCGTTTCTTCGTACGACAGGCCATCGTAGAACCGCAGAAAAATGGCTTCTTTCTGGCGGGCGGGCAGTTGATTGAGCACCGTCAGCAGCTGCGCCGACCGCTCCTGGCTGATGTGCGTATCGAGCCACGATCGCTCGTAGGCAAACTCGACCCGAAAATCCACGTCGCGTTCGAGCAGCGGCAGCGTCTGCTGGTCGCGGGCATCGAGCCGCCGGACAATGTCGCGCCGGATACAGCGGAACAGGTAAAACTTGATCGAGTCGGTATCCGACAGGCCGCTGCCCCGTTCGAGCAGCCGTAGAAACAGCTCCTGAATGCAGTCTTCGGTAAAGGCGGCATCGCCCGTGAAGCGCAGGCTGTAGTTATACAAAATGGGGGCATACGTCTGGTAGAGATAGGCATACGCCTGTTTGTCTCCATCCATTGCCGTACGCCACAACTGGCTATCGGCCATTACTTCGTACGCGCTCGTTTTCATACGCTGGTGCTGGACAACCGGAGAGCCGGCTGCGGTTATTGCCAAAAGGGCCCGGCGAGCCCGCTTTTACCGGCCGAAATTGTAAAAATTTTTATCAACATTATCCCACTTTTTGCAAAATCTGCAAAATAAATTGCCAAACTCGCGCCATACAGGGCGAATCCGGCAGAATTGGCAATCCTGGTCTGTTACAACTGTACGCGTTTGGCTCCGCCGTCAGTTTCTTTCAGAAACCGGATGAGCCCCTGCATGTACGTTTTCTGATCATCGTACATCGCCATGTGACTTCCGTTGGGGCAGTAGAGGTAACTGCCGTTGGGAAACTGGGTGGCCATCCACTTCATGTGTTCGGGGTCCATGGTGTCGTAACGCGCCCCGATGGTCAGTGTCGGCACCGTGATGCGGGGCAGGTCGGCTTTGCGGTCCCAGCGCGTCAGCTTGCCCGATATGCCGAACTCGCTTGGCCCCTGCATGGTCACATAGAGCGACTGGTTGATCTGGCCCATGGCGCGGTTGATTGGTTCGGGCCACTGGTCGAGGGGAATCCGGCAAAGGTGTTTGGCGTAAAAGTTCGGCATCAGCAGCTCCATGTAGCGCGGATTGGTATACTGCCCCTGGGCTTCGAGTTCGTTTACCTCACGCACCACGGCCGGGTCCATCTGTTTGGCCAGTACACTATCGGCGTAGCGGCCGTAGTCGGGGCAGCTCGCCATCATGTTCGAGATAATGAGTCCTTTGAGGTTCTTGCCGTATTTGAGGGCGTACTCCGTGGCCAGAATGCCGCCCCACGAATGTCCGAGCAGGTAAAAATTGGCGGGGGTCAGGTTGAGAGCCGCCCGCACCTGCTCCACTTCCTCCACGTAGCGGGGCAAATCCCAGAACGCTGTGTCCTTCGGGTTGTCGGAGTGGCCGGTGCCGAGCTGATCGTAGTAGATAAACTCGATGCCCGCTGCCGGCAGGTAGCTCTCCATGGCTTCAAAATATTCATGGGTAGCACCGGGTCCGCCGTTGAGCAACAGCAGCTTGATGGTTGGGTTATTGCCAAACCGTTTGGTCCAGACACGCAGCGTCCGGTTGTTGGTGGTAATCGGAATGAGTTTTACGCCCCCGGTGGCCACGGTGGCCGTGTCGGCGGGGAAATACGTCGTGAGGGCCGGCGTTTGCGGGTCGGTTGCGCGGCAGGCGGCCATCCACAGTGGTAGCAGGGTGAGCAGGTAGACGAAGCGGATCATGGCAGAAGGGGTTACGTTGCTGGCAATATACAACCCTAACCGATTCGTGCTGAGCCCCGTTAGCGTCCCCACTCGCCCAGGGGCCGAATGGGTTTCGGCGCCCGACCGGCCGCCGAACCAGGCACCAGCCGCACCGACAGGGTGCTGCGCTGCCCCGCCGGCACCTGCAGCGCAAACCCAACGAACCGAACGTCCGGATTGGGCGCGTCGTAGTCGTGGGGCGGATCGGCCGACCAACTCGTCAGCTGAACACCCGCCGGCTCGACCACCTCCAGCACCAGCGTTTTGCCACCCTGCCGCAACTCGGCCCGGTTGGGGGCGGTGATGGTTACGGTGGCCGGGGTCAGCATGGCCCAGCGCACCGAGGCCGGGCTATCGGTGGCCTGCACCTCATCGCGCACCTGCGCATAAGCCTCGTCGACCAGCGCAATGCCGCGCCGGGCCTGTGCCAGCTGACCAGCATATACGCCCGACAGATCGGTGATGGCATAGCGAAACGCCGGATTGGCCGTACCCGCTTCAATGGGTGCCTTACCCGTTACGCGCTGCAGTGAATCGTTGACCGTGAGCGTGTTGTGCGCCTGGTTGCGGTACCGGAACACCGACCAGCGCTGAGCCTGCTGGTTGCGCCCCCAAATCTGTAACCCCTTCGACTCAAGCGAGTTATACTCCTGCATGCCCAAATCGATGGCCCAGCGCAGCCCATCGGCATCGAGCACGAATGAACCCACGTCCATGTGGGCGTGGCTCACGCCCGGCGACCCACCCTTCAGGCCCATGAACAGCGCGCGGGGGGCGGTCCAGCTGGTGCGGAGCAGCGCCACCGGGGTTTCGCCCTGCCCTACCCAGCTCGTGGCCCGGGGCGTCGGACTGGGCTGCCCACCCAGCCAGCTGCCCCAGATCAGCACGGTTGGCAGCAGCCGCTCGTGGCGGTACGGCCGGGGCTGCGGCCCCGCCAGCTGCCGATGCTCGAACCAGGTCAGCGATGGGTCGTCCAGCCAGCTGGCAAACCAGAACTGGGCGGGCTGAATCTCGGTGCCCCGCCCCGCGTCGGAATAGTTGAACGATTGCCCCGATGGCCCGACCATGTGCAGCATATAAGCGGCCGTCTGATGAAAGCCCGGCCCGTCGGCCAGCCCGAACTGACTGCCCAGGGCCCGTTCGAGGGCGCTGATGAGCAGGACATTAAAGCCGGTACCGTAGCCCCAGTAATTGTAGCCTTCGGGATAGGCGCCATCGGGCTCGTAGACGCGCATCGGAATCCGGACGCTTTGGATGGCCCGGTTCAGCAGGTGGCGCGCCGTGTCGGGCATCGATTCGTAAACCGCCAGGGCGCCGTAGCTGATGCCCGCGTTGCAGACCTGGTTCCAGTTGTTGTCGAGCTGCAGCCAGCCGTTGTGCCGGGCGTCGAGCGATGGGGCCAGTCCTTTCTCAAGGATAGCCGTGCGCACGGCAGCCCGGCTGGTTTCCGGCAGGTCGGCATAAAGCCAGTCGTAGCCGATGGCTGCGGCCAGCGTCATCTCGGCCACATCGAGAAAGTGCGACGGGTTCCAGTCGCTGAAGGCTGCAATGGCCAGCAGTTCGCGTTCGGCCCGCTCCCGGTAGACGGGCTGGCGGGTGCTGCGCCAGGCATAGGCCAGAAAAAAAATCCGGCGCAGCGCTTCGCGCGATTTGTCGAGCAGCCGCCGGCCAATCTGAATCCGTTCGACGGGCGGCAGCCCCAGCATGGCGTTGCATTCGGTCAGGATGGTCTGATGCACAGCCGCCAGTCCGCTGTCGCGCCGGATGGCTTCCCGTACCCGCGCTTCGTCGGCGGTGGTCAGCAGCAGCCGGGGGTGCGGCCCTACCGTGGTACCCGGCCGGATGGGCGTATCCTGCCCCCGGGTGCCCGGCGTGCCGAGCAGCAGCCCACCGAGCAGCCCCAATCCTGCTACCAGTAATCGAATCATACGTATCGGTTTAGGGCAAAAGCAACCTGCCCGGCCCATTTACCGGCCGGATCACTGGGTTGTGGGTTGTCTGCTAACCGCTGCCGGGGCAAACCACTCGGTCTACTTACCCCCTACGCGCGACTCATGCCCAATCAGTCATTTTTGAAGAGCGCGTTGATTTTAGGCTGTACAAACCAGATGCCGATAGGATAGAACCAGACCAGAAAAAACGCGCCGGCGTACTCGTAGAACGTTACCGGTTTCTGGCGTTCCACTGCGGTCAGCGACCTGGCAACAAACGAGAGGATGTAGAACAGGCAAACCATGACCAGCAGAACCGAAATAATAATCAGCCCGGCATACGATGAGGTACTACCTGACGGATCATTGGTGCCGAGTTGCATGCTGAACAACATGGCAACAACTGCCAGGCATACATACCCTACCGCACAGTTGAAGCGAAACGTATGCATGGTAACCCCCGTTGGCAACTTTCGCTGCAACGCAATCCCGATCGTATAGAGCCAGCCAAGATAAGTCCCGAAAACAACCCCCTGCACGGCTGTCCAAAGACTTGACATCGGTGTCATATCACTAGAGAAAAACAGGGGTGCGATGACTACAATCAAAAAAAGTAACCAGTGTGGTGCCCGTAAAAAAAAACGCATGGTGTGAACGTGACAAGACTAGCTGAACTGAGTGGCAGCGGCAAACTAACGTAAACGCACCGTATTCCATCGTTTACCAGCCGAAAACGAACGTATCAAAAACACCCGCGCCCGATAGTCGGTGGACGATCGGGCGCGGGTAAACGGGCTTGCCGGCGATTTGTAAAACGATCACCGGCGAAATGGACAGGTTAGGCCAGCACGGTCTGGGCCTGGGCCAGGGCCGCATCCAGCCCCGACACGTCGGAGCCACCGGCCGTGGCGAAAAACGGCTGACCGCCCCCGCCCCCTTTGATGTGTTTGGCCAGGTCTTTGACTACCTGGCCGGCATTGAGCTTGCGGTCCTGAATGAGCGTGTCGGGCAGCATAACCGCCAGCTGGGGTTTGCCGCTGATGTCGGCCCCGAGCACGAGCGCCAGGTTATCGACTTTCGCTTTGAGGTCGTAAGCCAGTTGCTTCAGACTGTCGGCCGAGGGTACATCGACCCGGGCAATCAGGCGCGAGAAGCCATCGGCCGTTTCGATTTTATCGAGCAGGCCATTTTTCAGCTGCTGCACTTTTTCGTTCTGCAACGCTTCGACCTGCTTTTGCAGCGCCGACCGCTCATCGAGCAGGCTTTGCACGGCTTTCAGCACGTCTTTCGGCGCTTTGAGCAGCTCTTTCAGTTCGCTCATCACTGCCATCTGCTCGTTGACCAGGGCTTCGGCACCGGCCGACGTTTTGGCTTCGATCCGGCGTACGCCCGTCGATACCGACCCTTCGCCCGTGAACTTGAACAGCCCGATGCGGCCCGTTGCCGGCACATGCGTACCGCCACAGAGTTCGACCGAGTAGCTGGGATCGAAGGTGATAACCCGAACAAAATCGCCGTATTTCTCGCCGAACAGCGCCGTGGCGCCCATGTTCCGGGCTTCATCGATGGGGACGTTGCGCTTTTCATCGAGCTGTATGTTCTCGCGAATTTTCTCGTTCACGATGCGCTCTACCTCGGCCAGTTCAGCGTCGGTTAGTTTGGCAAAGTGCGAGAAGTCAAACCGGAGCGCGTCGGGCCCCACGTACGACCCTTTCTGCGCCACGTGGGTGCCCAGCACCTCGCGCAGGGCCGCATGGAGCAGGTGCGTGGCCGAGTGGTTGCTGCTGGTCAGGTTCCGGCGGCTGGTGTCGATCGTGGCGTAGACCGATTCAGCTTCGGTCAGCAGGTCGTCGATGCCTGCCTTATTTTCGACCAGGTGAATGGTCAGGTCATTTTCTTTTTTGGTATCCAGCACGGTAAGCGTTCCTAGCTCATCGGACCCGTTTTTAAAGAGCCGAAGCGTGCCCGTGTCGCCGATCTGTCCGCCCGATTCGGCGTAAAATGGCGTTTTGTCGAGCACGACCTGTACCTGGGTTCCCTGCTTGTTCTGGATTTTGCGGTATTTCACGATCTGCCCGTAAACTTCCGGCTGATCGTAGCCCACAAACTCGACTTTGTCATCCAGTTCGGCCAGTTCGATCCAGTCGCCGGCCGACGACTGGGCGTCTTTGCGCGACCGCTGTTTCTGGGCCTGGAGGGCTTTCTGGAACCCTTCTTCGTCGATGCCCAGGCCTTTTTCGCGGGCGATCAGGGCCGTCAGATCGGCGGGGAAGCCGAAGGTGTCGTTCAGTTCAAATACCGTTTCGCCGGCAATGGCCGCCTGACCAGCCGCTTTGGTATCGGTCACGATCTGATCGAGCCGTCCCAGGCCCGTGCCCAGTGTCCGCAGAAACGCAATTTCTTCTTCCCGAATCACGGTGGCCACAAAATCGCGCTGGACGTTCAGTTCGGGGAATACCTCGGCAAACTGAAGCGCCAGCGTGGGCACCAGTTTGGTCATGAACGGTTCGGTCAGGCCCAGGTACGAGTAGCCGTAGCGGATGGCCCGGCGCAGAATCCGCCGGATCACGTAGCCCGCCTTGGCGTTGCTTGGCACCAGTCCGTCGGCAATGGCGAAGGCTACGGCGCGGATATGGTCGGCAATGACGCGCATGGCCACATCGCCCATTCCGGTGCCCGCCGTGTAGGTCTTACCCGACAGCTCTTCGATCACGCGGATGGTGCCCGAAAAAACGTCGGTGTCGTAGTTCGATTTTTTGCTCTGAATGGCCATGCACAGCCGCTCGAAGCCCATGCCCGTATCGACGTGGCGGGCTGGCAGCGGCTCCAGCGAGCCATCGGCCTTGCGCTGAAACTGCATAAACACCAGGTTCCAGATCTCGACCACCTGCGGATGATCGGCGTTGACCAGCTCTTTACCGGGCTTCTGGGCTACCTCTTCGGGCGAACGCAGGTCGACGTGAATTTCGGAGCAGGGACCACAGGGCCCCGTATCGCCCATTTCCCAGAAGTTGTCTTTCTTGTTGCCGTAGATGATCCGGTCTTTCCCGACGATGGGTTCCCACAGGTCGAAAGCTTCCTGATCGAAGGGCACCCCGTCTGTTTCGTCGCCCTGAAACACCGATACGTACAGGCGGTCTTTGGGCAGCTTATACACGTCCGTCAGCAACTCCCACGCCCAGCGGATGGCCTCGGCCTTAAAGTAATCCCCAAACGACCAGTTCCCCAGCATCTCGAACATGGTGTGGTGGTAGGTGTCGAACCCAACATCCTCAAGATCGTTGTGTTTACCCGACACACGCAGGCATTTCTGGGTGTCGGCCACCCGTTTGGCCGGGGGCGTACCGTTGCCCAGAAAAAAGTCTTTGAACTGGGCCATGCCCGAGTTATTGAACATCAGCGTCGGGTCGTTTTTGGCGACCAGCGGAGCCGACTGCACAATCAGGTGTTGCTTGGACTGAAAGAACTGGAGGAAATGATGGCGAATTTCGGAAGACGTCATAAGGCAGGTATGGGTCGGCCCGGTTACAAACAACCAGGCCAGCGAGCGCATGGAAAAACGGTTTGTTACCGTTCGATAAACTTACAGTTGAAGCCGTAAATTTACGCAGAATCTTGCGGTTTTAGGAGCCTTCCCTAATCCAAACCTATGAACGAGCCCGAGAAGATGTATTATGGCATCCGGGAAGTAGCCGAGATGCTGGGCGTCAATGCACCGACCCTGCGGTACTACGAAAAAGAGTTTCCCACCCTTCAGCCGCGTAAAAACCGCTCGGGCGACCGGGTTTATACCCCCGACGATGTCGAGCATCTGCGCGAGATTCTGAGCCTGACCAAAGATCAGGGGTACACCCTGGCAGGCGCCCGCGAGTTTCTGAAAACGCGCGACAGCCGCCGGCGCGAAAATGCACGCTTCGTGGGCAAACTGCGCGAACTCAAAACCTTTCTGGAACAGATCCGCAACAACCTCGACGACTAATACCGGGGCCCGGCACCCGTTTCGGCCTACAGGGCTTTCAGAAACGCAACCAGCGCGGCCTGCTCCAGTTTACTCAGGTGCAGTGGACCATCGGGCAGGGTCTGGTTGGGCACCGCGTAGCCCAGCCCCACTCCCCCGCCCCGGTTATAGAAGTCGACCACCTGCTCGAGCGTCTGGTAGGTGCCCTGGTGCATGTAGGGTGCCGTTTGTGCCACGTGGCGTACCGTGGGCGTCTTGAATGCGTGCCGGTGTCCGGCCATGCGGGTAGCTTCGTAGCGGCCCAGGTCCGGATCGAGCCGGCGGCTGCCCGGGCCGGTGGGCACGCCCAGTACCTCGCTTTCTGTTTTCGCAAACCCCGGCGGCACCGTGCCGTTGAACAGCGGAAAGAAATGGCAGGTAGCGCACTGCGCTTTCCCCATAAACAGATTGAAGCCCTGTTGCTCCTGACTGGTCAGCAGGGCGGGCTGCCCGCCCCCCGTGCGCAGGTAGCGGTCGACGCGCGAGTCGAGGCTCGTCAGCGAGCGAATGTAGCTGGCCAGCGCGTTGGTTACCGTGCGTTCGGTTACGCCCTCCGCATAGGCACGGGCAAATTGCCGGCGGTAGTCGGGCTGCTGTCGCAGGGCCCGTACGGCATCGGGCAGCGAGCCATGCATCTCGGCCGGATTCCGGATGACATCGGCCACCTGATCTTCCAGAAACGTAACCCGCAAATCCATAAACTGAGCGCCCTGCAACGCAGCATTGAGCAGTGTGGGGGCATTGCGCCGAATCCGGCCCGTGCCGGCCGCCGTCCGGCTGGTGGGCTCACCGTCGGTAAACGCACGGCCGGGCTGGTGGCAGCTGGCGCAGGTACGCTGCCCACGCCCCGACAGGACCGGATCGAAAAACAGGGTTTTGCCCAGCGCGACCCGGGCGGGGGTAGGCCGGTCGGCGTGGGTACTCACAAAATGGGCGGGGTCGAAGGCTGCCGGATCGTTGAGCGTCCGGGCCGCCGGCGACAGAAACCGATGCTCGTCGAACACGGGAATAGCGAGGGTTCTCTGGGCATCGAGCAGTAGCCCGCTGAGGACATTGGCCTGCTGCGTGATAAAGCCCAGCCGGTCGAAGCGGTCGAAATCGCCCCCCTGCCGCAGCACCGAATCGGCGCGGGCAAACGTCTGGTCGAGCCGGCTGTCGAGGGCCGCATCGTGGTCGGCCAGGGCATAGAGCCGGGTCGTTTCCCGAAGCCGGGTCAGGGCTTCGGCGGCTTCGGGCAGCGACAGATGAGCCACCGGCGAATCGAAGCCCGTGATGCCCAGCGTAATAACCCGAAATACCTCCAGCCGCATGGCGTCGAAGATATGGCTGTCGGTGAATGAACTCGTAGCCGCGGCCTGCCGCAGGCGCCCGATGTTCGACACCAGCACGGCGGCCTGGTGCGTCAGCACGTCGCGGTTGGCGGGATCGTAGGGAAACAACCCTTCTTCCAGTACCTGCAGGCCTTCGGGCGCTTCTTCCCGCCGGTCTACCTCGTCGATTTCGGCCAGGTTAGGGCCGTTGATGCTTTTAGCCGTTTCCGGCGTGAAGACCTCGGTGAGCCATTCGGCCCGTTTGTAGGCCAGGCGGGTCCGGCGCAGGGCGGCCTGTACTTCGCCGGCCGGGCGGTTGCCCTGCAGGGCCCGGTGCAGCGTGCGGGCGGCCGAATCGAGAGCTGCCACGTCGGTTACATACTGCTGCTGCACCCGGTCGGCGGGCGCTGGCGTGGGGCGCAGCAGGCCATACAACCCGATCAGCAGCCAGACGGCGGCCAGCCCCGCCACCAGGGGCCACAGGCCAGGGCGGAAACGTACGGGGATCGATGCAGTCGGAAGCGGTAACGGAGCAAGCATACAGGCGGGAGGAGTAACAGACGAAAAAAGCCCGACCGGCACGGGTGCCGGTCGAGCCGTGGCCCGGAGGCCGTTGGGTGTTAGCGGGCCAGCCCTTCGATCAGAATGAGCTGGCTGGCCTGGTTCTCGGCAAGCCGTTTCGAGCCGCCGTCGACACCTTTGTAGCGGTCGCCTTTCCAGGTGTGGGCCTGAATACCGAGCATAAAGGTGCCGGGGCGCCCCGTCACATCCGATACGTCGATCATACCGCTGCTCTCCCAGTCGCCCAGGGCCGAGGTGCCACCCACGTTGTATTTGGCGGCATCGGCTTCGTTCCGGCGGTGATCGAGTTCCAGCACCGGCGTGAGCTGTCTGGTGTTGAGGTTATACTGATACACGTAGCCATCGTGTTTTTCGTCGCCGTAGCCGTTGGGGTCTTCCATGATGTAGACCATGTTGCTGGTCACGCAGACGTTATCGGGGTCCTGAAAGGTTTTGGCGATACCGGTGCGGTCGTCACCGTCGAGCAGCACTTCCAGCTTGCCTTTAGTGGGATCGGCCGCATCCATCGTCAGGCGGTAAATGCGGCCGTATTTCGACCGCGAATAATCGGCGTTGACACCCGTGTTGTTCTGCCCCGTAACGGCGAAGATTACTTCGCGGCCGTTGGCCCCGCCCCCTTTCCGGTAATCCACGTCTTCGACACGACCAAACTTGATCGCCTGCAGATCATTGACTTTGGCATTGATCTGCGCGCCGGTAAGCGTTTTGTGGTTGTCGATTTTCACGAATTCCACGTCGTAGCTGCTGCCTGTGACCATGTCACGCTCCCGCTGGTTGCCATTGCTGCGTTTGAGCATGTACAGCGACCCGTTGTCGAGGTCGCCCACGGTATTGGTCAGGTACAGCGCTACTTGTCCGCCGTTGGTACCCGAATCATCGTCGCCGATAATGATAGCCGTTTTGCCGGGGTAAGCCGTTTTCGGCAGCGGCACGGCGTTTTCGGCGCTCCACCGGCCCAGACCGGCTACTTCGCGCGTGATACCCGCCTGCTGCGCATCGGCATCGACCCGGAGGGCATGTGTGCGCGATTCTTCGCCACTTTCGCCACTGGTCAGAAACAGCGGGCCGAAGCCGTGTTCGAGGGGTGTGACGAGCGTGGCCGAACACAGACGCCAGGTACCGCCGTCGGAGTTGAGCACATACTCACCCTTGACGGGTTTGAAGGTTTTGTCGAGCGTGATGCGCGACACGGCAAAGTTGTCTTCGTTGTTGACCAGGATGCTGTAGGTCCCGTCGGGGTTCTGGAACAGGCCCGCGCCATCGGCCGAGCCACCGAATACGTACCTGGGCGACTGGGGCAGCACGTCGTCACTGCTCAGAAGCGAATACAGGTTGATGGCACCCGCCCGACCGCCGGCAGCCGACGCCCCCGGCAGAAGCCGGGCCAGCACCGGCGTTACCGACTGGTTCTGAAGCGTTACGGCCGGACTGGCCGGATCACGATGATCGGTACAGGACGCCAGGGCGAACAGGGCCAGCAGCGACGCCGACGACAACAGGTAGTTATGAAGCCGCATAGAGAGAGCAAATGAAAAGAGGGTTGAAACGATTCCACAAAGCAACCCCTCAGCCGTGAACTGAATATGACCGTCCCGTTATGCTAGTGCTATCACTGCCGGGCAGCTCGTAACATTGGCGTTCATTGGCGGGTCGGCGCGTGATCAATTGTGGCTTCGCCCGATTGGGGCGGGCGGGGTGGTTTTTCAGGCGCTGATTTGGTAGCTTGCCTGTTCAGTCAATGCCCTCCGTACCATACCCGTGACCGATCAACTTCATGCCATTGCGCTGACGCGCGTTTCCGGCGTGGGCAGCGTGCTCATCCGCCAGTTAATCAGCTATTGCGGCTCGCCCGCCGACGTGTTCCGGTCGCCCCTGGCCCGGCTGCTGCGGATTCCCGGCATCGGCGAGGTAACCGCCCGCGCCATCCTCCGCCCCGATGCCCTGACCGAGGCCGAACGCATTCTGAAACGGCTCGACGCCCTGAGTGCGCAGGCGCTGTTTTACACCGACGCGCACTACCCGGCCCGGCTCAAACCACTCTACGACGCGCCGGCCCTGCTCTACTGGCAGGGGGGCGGCACCCTCAACGCCAGCCGCACCATCGGGCTGGTGGGCACCCGGCAAGCCACCGACTACGGCCGGCGCACCACCAGCGAACTCATCGAAGCGCTGGCCCCGCTGGGCATCTCGGTGATCAGTGGCCTGGCCTATGGCATCGACATTGCGGCCCACCGCGCCAGTCTGGTCAGCGGCCTGCCCACGGTGGGTGTGATGGCCAGTGGCCTCGACATCATTTACCCGAACATGCACCAGAAAACGGCGCAGGAGATGCTGCCATTGGGGGGGCTGCTCACCGAAAGCCCACCGGGTACCAAGCCCGACGCCCACCTGTTTCCGGCCCGGAACCGCATCATTGCCGGCCTGAGCGATGCCCTGGTCGTGGTCGAAGCCGCGGCCAAAGGGGGCGCGCTCATCACGGCCGAATACGCCAACAACTACCACCGCGAGGTGTTTGCAGTGCCGGGGCAGTTGAGTCAGGCTTTTTCGGCGGGGTGTAACAAGCTTATCCGCGAACACAAGGCCCAGATCTACACCAGCCCCCGCGATCTGATCGAGGCTCTGAACTGGGATCAGATCGGTTCGGAAACGCCCTCCGCCAAAACCACAGCCCCCCTGCCTCTCGACATTACTGACGAGGAAAGTCAGGTGCTGGCCCTGCTGCGCAAGCATACCGATCTGCACGTCGATGAACTGAGCTGGCAGGCCCAGATACCGATGAACCGGCTGGCCGCGCTGCTGCTCAATCTGGAGTTTCGGGGGTTTGTGCGCTCGAAGCCGGGAAAAACGTATGCGCTGCAGTAGGCACGGGCATATCGTCTTTGAGGGCCACGCCCGACAGCTGGTGCGCGTGCATCTCACCCAGCAGATACAGCAACTTGTCGATGGCCGCGCCGTAGGGCATGCCTTCGGGGCGGATATTCGACACGCAGTTGCGGTCGGCATCGGTCAGGCCCGGCCGGGGCTGGTAGGTCAGGTAGGCGCCCAGGCTATCGGGCGACGACAGGCCGGGGCGTTCGCCGATGAGTACCAGCAGCAGCCGGGCGCCGAGGGCGTGGCCGATGGGGTCGCCGATGGCGACCCGCCCCTGCTGCACCACCGCGATTGGCGCCACCACCCAGTTCTGTTTGGCGGCCCCGGCCACCACGCCCGCCACTACCGGCCCGGCATGACGCTGCACGGCCGTGGCCGACAGGCCGTCGGCCACAACGATCGCCAGTGTGGGAAATTCAAGTAAAGGCATCGTTTCCAGCCGATTGAGCGAGGCCGAACTCAGGCACCGACCCAGATCGGGGCGCTGCAGGTACGTAACCCGGTCGACGGCCTGGCTCTGGAGCACTACCGGATCGGGCCGGCAATGGGCCAGTTCGGCGCACAGGGTCTCGCTGTCGAGTGGCGTCCAGACGGCATCGCGGGCGCGGGCGTGGTCGAGCTGAAAGGCCAGCAGCGCGCGGGTGGGCAGACTGTGCCCCGTGCGGCCCTGCGCAATGCGGGCAGCCGTATGCGCCTGTAAAAACGCCCAGGGGTCGGGGCCGGCAGCCTCGCGGTCGGCGGGTATCATGCGCGGTCTTTCCGAAGCTGTTTGACAAGCGTGTAGCGCAGCGACGACCCATCGGCGGGCGGGTTCTCGACAGCCTGCCGTTTCACCCGCAGCGTGTATGTGTAACCGGGTTCAAACGTAAAGCCTTCGATGGGATCGTAAAAAAGCTGCCAGTCACCTTTGCCGTTTTCCCGCACGTACAGGCATTTCCGCGGCCCCATGCCCATGCAGTCGCGTTCCTGGGCGGCCACGTCGAGCGTCAGCGTATCCGCGTCCGGCTGCATCCGCGAGCAGGCAGCACCCGCCAGTATCAGTAGTAAACCAATCAGAAAAAAACGGCGCATAGGGTGTCGGTCAGAACAGGTTCGGTATGGGTGCAAGGTAATGAATTGGCGGCTTCTTTGCCACGGCGTACCGCAGCCGTCGGGCCTTAACGGATGGGGGCGGCACAGGGGCCGTGGCTTCACAGCCCGGTCAGCAGGGCATGGCTGGCTTTAACGCCGAGGAGTTGCCCCTGTTCATTCATAAGCCCCATCGACAGCAGCCACTGCTCGAATTCGGGCGCGGGCCGGCGGTTCAGCAACTGGCGGATGTAGAGCGCATCGTGGAAACTCGTGCTCTGGTAATGCAGCATCACATCGTCGGCCCCGGGAATCCCCATGATAAAGTTGATGCCCGCTACGCCCAGCAACGTCAGCAGGGTATCCATATCATCCTGGTCGGCCTCGGCGTGGTTGGTATAGCAAATGTCTACCCCCATCGGCAGGCCCATCAGCTTGCCGCAGCAGTGGTCTTCGAGCCCCGCCCGGATAATCTGTTTGCCATCGAACAGGTATTCGGGACCGATGAAACCGACCACCGAGTTGACCAGCAGCGGATCGAACGCCCGGGCCACGGCGTAGGCGCGCACCTCGGCCGTCTGCTGATCGAGCCCGTGGTGGGCGTTGGCCGACAGGGCACTCCCCTGCCCCGTTTCGAAATACATGGCCTGGGCGCCCACCGTACCCCGGTGCAGGGCGCGGGTGGCGTCGAACCCCTCCCGCAGCAGCGACAGACTGACGCCAAACGACGTGTTGACCGCCTGCGTGCCACCAATGCTCTGAAACGCCAGATCGACCGGGGCCCGTTGTTCGATGGCCTGCAGCGTGGTGGTCAGGTGGCTCAGCACGCAGGTCTGGGTGGGAATGGCAAAGCGCTCGCGCACTCCGTCGAGCAGGTGCAGCAGCCGCACCGTCGACTGCACGTGGTCGGTGGCGGGGTTGATGCCGATTACCGCGTCGCCCGAGCCGTAGAGCAGCCCATCGACCAGACTGACGGCGATTCCCTTCGGGTCGTCGGTGGGGTGGTTGGGCTGCAGCCGGGTACTGAACCGGCCGCGCAGGCCCAACGTGTTTCGGAAGCGCGTCACCACCTCGCATTTGGCCGCTACCGTAATCAAATCCTGATTGCGCATCAGCTTCGACACGGCCGCCACCAGTTCGGGGGTCAGGCCCGGCTGCAGCCGCGTCAGGTCGGTTGTCGTGGTCGTATCGGCCAGGAGGTAATCGCGCAGTTCCCCCACGGTCAGGTGCGCAATGGGGGCAAACGCCGTCAAATCATGGGTGTCGAGGATGAGCCGGGTCACGTCGTCCAGCTCGTAGGGCACCACGGCCTCATTCAGGAAGGTCGTAACGGGCAGATCGGCCAGGGCCAGCTGGGCGGCCACGCGCTCTTCGGCCGACCGGGCGGCTACGCCGGCCAGTTCATCGCCCGACCGGCGGGGGGTGGCCCGGGCCAGCAGCGTTTTCAGGTCGTCGAACACGTAGGTGTGCTGACGCAGGGAGGAACGGTACGACATGGTGTATGGGTCAGAAGGGGCAAGTTACGCCCAATCGGGTCGGGGCAGGCCCCGCTCAGGCAGTTTTTCTACCAATCCGGCGGGTAGTATCCACAGCCCACCGTACGTATAACTCCCTGATTTAAAAAGCCGTAGTTCGACGCTTACGCGCGTTTGGCCCGCCCGTTACCTTTGTTACGGGCTATCCATCAGCCCAGTTACCCTTTTCTTCCATCATTCACTACACAACTCAATGGAAAAGACCCCCAACACCTCCTTCATGGCGCTGCTCGACGGCGTTACGCTGACGCCCGACCAAAGCAAACGCATCTCGTCGGGCATTCAGGAAGTGGTTATGCGCGAACTGGCCGGCATCGACAACCACGCTGAGTTTACGGTGGCCAAACGGTTTCAGGTCGACCCGAAACTGGTTATCAACAAGGATATCCTGATCAACGGCATCCGGATCAAACTGCTCAAGGACCTGGTCGGTCAGCCGCACGTATGAAACCAGCCCCGGCCGCTCCTGCTCCCCTGTGTCCCAGCTACGTGGCCCGGCCGGGGGCGCGGCTGCTGGGCATCGTGGGCGCCGACGGACGGGTGGCGCTGCTGACAACGCCCATCCGCATCGACGCCACCTTCGTGACCGAAGCCCGGCGGGGCCGCCCCCCCGAAGAACGGTTCCGGTTCAGTGGCACCTGCATCGAGCGGGGTTGTCACCAGTGGGACGAGGGCGCGAAGCGCTGTTCGCTCGCCGACCGGCTCATCAGTGCCCAGCCAGCCTCGACGGCCCCCGCCGACTGCCCCATCCGAAGCCAGTGCCGCTGGTTTATGCAGCGCGGCTGGGCCGCCTGCACCATCTGCCCCGACGTGATCCGGCACGCCGAAACCGCCCGGCTTACCGAGCCGGCTAAGCCCCCCGCCTGACTGGCGAACCCGACCCGCACGACCCCAAACCCGCGGGGCTTCCTGATGGCGCAAGCCCGGGTAGCCCCGCGCCTGTTTTCAGGTCCATCCATCCCCCGCTCCGAAAACAGGCGAGCGCTACGGATGCCCACACACATCAGCGTGGTGATCAGAAGAGCCTATTTACACTTGCTGCCAGCAACCGGTTGCGGGAACGCCCCGTCAGGGATATAGCTGGAGCTGGCCGGCAGGTATCGAATACTGGATTTTCCCGTCGAGCTGCAGGGTTTGGGCCTGCGCCGGGCTGTCGATCGTGATGCGCTGGCCCGCCGAAATCTGAACCGGATCGCAGGGAAACGGCACCCGCCCGCACGACCAAAGGGCCGGATTGGACCAGTTGCCCGACGCGTTGGCCTGACAACGGCTAGAGGGTGTGAAGTCGCCGGTGTGGGTTGTGGTGTTGAGCCGGATGCGCCCCGCGTTGGTAAACCGCACCGACTCCGAACCCGATCGGGCGGGCTCGGTCAGGAAGCGAGTGCCGGGCGTTCCGACAACCGGTCGGTCGCGATACGGACATTCGACCGTACTGGCCGCAAAGGCGTATTCGCCCCAGCCCGTGGCTTCGTGTCCATACAAAAAGGCACCGTACCAGGCATAGCTGAACCGGGCCGCGTCGTAGGCGTTGGCGTTGTTGTTCGTTGTGATCGACAAAATCCGGATACCGAGGCTCCGCTGATAGGCCCGCGTCCGGTCGGCCCGGCTTTGCCAGAACGCCGGGTCCTGAAACTGCCCTTCGGCAATCAGGTTGCTTTCCAGCAGGTAGCAATCGGCAGCCCCCAGCACCGGGGGCACGCCGGTGGGGTTGTAGGCAGCATTGGTCTGCCGGCCCAGCACGTCGTCGGGATTCCAGCCGTTGGCGACTACCGGCAGTCCCTGCGCGTGGGCATAGGCCACCGCGTCGTTCTGCCGTTGCCGGCTCACGCCGTGATCATAGCCAAAATCGTCGAAGAATATACCGTCGATGCCCGCCCGTTTCCAGCGGTCAATCCGGTCGCGGAGCTCGGCCGGGGTTCGGTTCTGCGTCCCGTTGGTTACGCCCAGATCGACATATCCAAAAAACCGGACGCCCGCCGTCGTAGCACTGTTCAGCAGGCTGACCATGGCCGCGTAATCGGGGTGACTGTCGAACTGGTAACCATCGCCCAGTACCACGTAGTCGTAGCGTGCATATTCCGCAGCCGCCCGCCCCGCGTCGTAGGTTTTGTTGATGTACGACGGATAGCCGTAGTAGATCAGCAGTTTTTTGGGTGGTAGCTGCGCCCGTACCGGCACCGCCAGCAGCCAGCCAACCAGGAAAACAGCGTACCCGTGCCTCATACCCGAAAGTGCCGTCTGCCCAGTGGATTAGCAAGCCCCGCCCTGTCGTTTTAGGCAGCGGTACACAAAAACGGGGTGCGCCCCGCCCAGTCGGCAGAACGCACCCCGGTGCCCAGACCTGGCCTGGGGTCTATCGTTTCTTCGGGCGATTTTTCGAATCGTCGGTCAGTGGCTGGCCCACCGGTGCTTCGGGTACCGCCGGCGTATCGACCGGCGCTGAACCGGCAGGTACGGAACCGGTGCCCCGGCTGGCGCTGAACGCGACGAAGCCGACCAGACCGATCAGCAGTACGTTGCAGATCAGGTCGATGGTGTCGCCGGTTTTGGCGAGGGGCGGGTCAAACCGGAATTCGACCGTGTGTTTGCCCGCCGGCACGCGCATGGCCCGCAGCACATAGTCGGCACGGAAGTGGGGCGCGGGTTTACCATCGATAAACGCCTGCCAGTCTTCCTGACCGCGGTAGTAGACTTCCGAGAATATCACCACGCCTTCGCGGGCGGCATCGACCGAGTAGGTAAGCTTATCGCCATGGTAGCTGGTGAGCTGTACCGAACTGCCCGTATGATCGAGCGTAGCCGGCAACCCCGACAGCTGGCCCATAAACGACTGCCCCACCACCGCCGAGTCGCGGGGATTCAGCGTTTTCATCAGCGCCAGTTCGGCATCGGCATCGGCAGCCGGCACCACGGTGCTCACAAACCAAGCAGCCCCCAGCGCCTGCGGGTTGGGCAGCGCCTGCGGCCCTGCCGGCTGCTGCGGGTTGTTGGGGTCAGTGGGCTGGGGCTGCTGAATCACGTATTTCACGTTGAGCATATTCAAAATGCCCAGCGTATTGGCCTGGAAGGCGTAGGTCATCAGCTCATTGTACCGGCGCAGCTTGGCCGCGTGGTACCCCCCCACCGACCGGTGGAAATACGAGGCCCGGTTGCTGCTCATGAAGTCGGGCGTCTGGTCGAACACCCGGTAACCCAGCGACCGATCCTGCATGATCTGGTGATCGGCTGCGGTGGGCGAGAACACCTCGGCAGCCTGCGTTTTGGTGATAAAGTCGGCGCTGTTGAGGAACCGCTTGTCGACGGCAAATAGATCGAACACCACCAGCGCCACGATAAGCGGGTAGAACAGACCGGGTTTCAGTTTACCCGTCAGCAGCGCCCACACCAGCCCGGCCGCCAGTACGATCAGGATAACCGACCGAAAGGCATCGGCCCGCAGCAGACTCTGCCGGTCGGCCATGAGTGCCGTTTTGAATTCATTGGCGGCATCGCCAAAGTAGCTCTGCATCCGGGGCAGATCGAGCGCCGTCTGGAAGTCGAAGAACGCACCCCCCATCACGGCCAGCACCAGGGCTACGCCCGCCGTCAGACCCAGGCTGATAACCAGCGGCTGTTTAAGCTGCCCGAATGTCAGCTTCTGGTCGACGATGGCCTGCAGGCCGAGGGCCGCGCCCACCGCCATAAACAGCTGGGCCAGGCAGAGCGCCATGGTCATGGCCCGGAACTTGTTCAGATACGGCAGGTAGTCGAACAGCAGTTCGTTGAACCACAGCAGGTTTTTACCCCAGGCCAGCACAATCAGCAGCCCGGCCGCACTCAGCAGCCACCACCGCACAGGACCGCGCAGCACGAACAGACTCAGCACAAACAAAAACAGCAGGGCCGCCCCGGCGTAGGCGGGTCCACCCACGGCGGGCTGATCGCCCCAGTATGTCGGCGCTCCCCGTTCGGCAAACTCTTTGGCCGCGCCGGCTTCGACACCCCGCCCGACGAGTGCCTTGTAGAAATCGGAACTCGTCGACAGGCCGCCCCCCGATGCGCCCCCGTAGAGGTTCGGAATTAGCAGCGTGAGGGTTTCGGCTTTGCCGTAGCTGTAACTGAACGCATACTCCTTGTCGAGCCCCCCCTTCGATTCGCTGGCGCTCGACTTGCCATCGGGGTTGGTGGTTTTGGCCGTCAGTTCCGACGTGCCCCGGATGGTTTCTTTGGTGTACTGGTTGAGCACCAGCAGGCGCTTGCCAAAGCTGCCCGCGCCCAGCGCGCTGGCCAGCCCGAAAGCCACCAGTCCGAACAGCAGCTGGCGGCTCCGGCCCGCCCGCAGCAGCGCCACCCCCTCGAATACGAGGTACAGGCCAATGGTCAGAAAGAGGTAATAGGTGATCTGGATGTGGTTGGCACCGAACTCCATGCTCAGAAAGACGCCCGTAACGGCGGCCCCCAGCCAGTAGCGGCCGCGCAGGCAAAGCACCAGCCCGGCCAGTACGCCGGCCCCGTAGCCCAGGGCCAGAATTTTGGAGACGTGGCCGGCTTCGAGGCTGATGATGCTGAACGAGCCCAGCCCGTAGGCAGCCGCGCCCAGCACCGCCAGCCAGGGGTTACAGCCCAGCACCACCAGCAACAGGTAGGCGCTGGCCATCATGATAAAGACCAGACTGGCGAAGGCGGGCAGTACGCTCTGCACCGCCGTAATGGCTTTGTAGATATAAATGTGGGGGTAATCGAAGTCGATCATGTAGGCCGGCATACCGCTGAACAGGGCATCGGTCCAGAGGGGTTTCTGCCCCGTGGCCTTGGCCAGTTCGCGGATTTCCTGCGCCGAGGCCGACGCCTGCTGCACATCCATCAGGGCCAGCGTTTTACCCGACAGCACGGGCGAGAAATACACGATCGACAGCACAAGCAGCCCCAGCACCGCCAGGATATGCGGCAGGTAGCGTTGAAGAAAAGACGGTTGGTTCATGGAGAAAAGACGGTACGTCGGGCAAAGATAGGCGTTTGCCCCTATTTGCCCCTAAACGCCACCGCCCGGGGGTGGATTGTGGCGATGGGGACCAATGCGAAAAATCAAACCTGATTCAGCGTGCCGGCCTGTTCCGTTCGCGCCCCCACAAAAAAAGGCGCCCAACCTCGGAGCGAGGATGGGCGCTGGATGGATGAATCCGGCGGTGATTAGACCGACAGGATATCTTTCTCCTTGGCGGCAAACGTTTCGTCGACGCGGGCGATGAACGCGTCGGTCAGTTTCTGCACCCGCTCTTCGCCGATCTTCACGGCATCTTCCGATACGCCGTCTTTCACCAGCTTGCGGATACCGTCGTTGGTGTCTTTGCGGATGTTGCGCACGTTGACTTTGGCGACTTCAACCTCCTGCTTTACTTTTTTTACCAGCTCGCGCCGGCGCTCCTCGGTCAGCATCGGAATGCTCAGCCGGATAATTTCGCCGTCGTTGTTGGGCGACAAACCGAGGTTGGAGTTGCGGATGGCTTTTTCCACTTCGCCGATGAGCTTTTTCTCGAACGGCTTGATCGAGATGGTGCGGGCGTCGGGGGTGTTGATCGCAGCCACCGTGTTGAGGGGCGACAGCATACCGTAGTACTCCACCTGAATCCCGTCGAGCATGCCGGCGTTAGCCTTACCGGCCCGGATTTTGGTCAGTTCGATGTTGAGGTGCTTGATCGCCTTCTCCATCGTATCCCGGGCGTCGTCCAGATATAATTCGATTTCTTCCATTTGTACCGTCTGTTTTATAGCAATGGCGTTGGGGCGTTGTACAGGTATCGGGTTGCTGGCGCGACCGCCCATCCGGCGGTGGCAACGTTACGACGCGATATAACCAGACAACGAATCAACTGTACAATCACACATTCGAGGTAATGAGGGTTCCGGCCGTGTCGTCGCCCATCACCACCCGCATCAGGCTGCCCGTCTGGTTCATGTTGAAGACGATGATAGGCAGGTCGTTTTCCTGGCAGAGGGTGAAGGCCGTCAGGTCCATCACGTTTAGTTTCTTCTCGTAAACGTCGTCGAACGAGATCGTCGTGTAGCGGGTCGCGGTTTTGTCCTTCACCGGATCGGCCGAGTACACCCCGTCGACCTTGGTACCTTTCAGCACCACGTCGGCTTCGATTTCGATGGCCCGCAGGCTGGCGGTCGAATCGGTGGTGAAGTACGGGCTACCGGTGCCGGCACCAAAAATCACCACGCGTCCTTTTTCGAGATGCCGAACGGCCCGCCGACGTACGTAGGGTTCGCAGACCTGCTCCATCTTGATGGCCGACATCACGCGGGTGTACATGCCGTGCTTTTCGAGCGAGCTCTGGATGGCCATGGCGTTGATCACCGTAGCCAGCATCCCCATGTAGTCGCCCTGCACCCGGTCGATGCCCGAGCGCTCGCCCGACACCCCGCGGAAGATGTTGCCCCCGCCGATAACAATGGCAACCTGTACCCCTAAGTCAACAACTTCTTTGATTTCTTTGCTGTACTGTTCCAGCACGACAGGATCAATATTGTAGCCGTTTGGGCCAGCCAGAGCCTCTCCGCTCAATTTGAGCAGAATGCGTTTATACTTCGTCTGTGATGTCATGGGGATACTTTTTGCAGCGCAAAGATAGAAAAAACCCGCGGGCGACCCAGCCCGTTCCCGCAAAATGGTCGGCCGGGCCGTTGCGGGTTCAGATCGCGGCCCAGAGCGCCCGTACCCGCGCCAGATCCTGTCTGAGGGCGGTATAGACTACCGACGGCGGTACGGTGAGGGTTCGGGCGCCGTGTTCGGCCCCGCCCAGCGGGTGTTCGGCGTGCAGCACCACCGGCCCCCGGAGCCCGCTTTGTTTGAGTAAGCGGAAATAAGCCGGGAAGTCGACCATACCCGCTCCGATGGGTGTGTCGATTACCTGCCCACGGCCGGCCACCCGCTCCCAGCGCATGTCTTTCAGCACGATCGAGCGGATGCGGGGCGCCAGCAACCGAAAACCGGTGGGCCACGATAGACCCCCTTCGACGGTGGCGTGGCGGATGTCGTACTGCACACCCAGATGCGCCGGGTCGGCCTGGTCGATGAGTTGCGCCAGCTCCCAGGGCGATGCGCCCACCCGTTGCCCGGCGTGGTTCTGGTAGCAGCCCACCAGCCCTAACTCGCGGTTCAGGGCCGAGAGGGCCGCCAGCTGATCGGCAAAACCCCGCAGGGCGTCGGGCAGCGAACCCCGCTCCGGGTAATGGTACCAGTTCAGGCGGTAGTGCGTAATGCCCAGCCCGGCCGCCGTGGTGAGCACCCGCCGGTCCAGTTCGCTGCCGGCATCGCTCACGGCAGTGGTGATCTGGACCGCCAGCAAACCCGCCTTCCGGATAGCCGCCACGGCCCGGGGCAGTTCCGTTTCGACCACCTTCGGCCGAACGTGTCCATCCGGCCGCACCGTCAGGTCGACCCCCGTGAAGCCCAGTTCGGCCGCCACGTCCGCCAGTTCGTCGTAGTCGAGAAACTGGAGGTGTTTCGAGAAGAGGTGTACCGGCAGGGGCGCAGTGGTGCCCGGAGGGGTGCGAGCGCCCACGGCAGCAGCCACCGGCGGCACCGCCAGCAGCCCCCCTGCCCCAACGGCAGCGGCCAGAAACTGCCGGCGCGACACGAAATCGATCATACAGCTGGGGGTTGAGCCGCGGGTCGGGCCGCCGTGTCGATCAGGCAAATTCGATCAGCACCTGTCCTTTTTCAACGCGGTCGCCTTTGGCAATGCGAATGGCCTTGACGGTGCCTTCGCCGGGGGCTTTCAGGTTGTTTTCCATTTTCATGGCTTCCAGAATCAGGAGGCTGTCGCCTTTCTGCACCGTGTCGCCGGGGGCCACGCTTACGCCCACGATCAAACCCGGCATGGGCGCTTTCAGATCGGCGGTGCGGGCCAGGGCGGCATTGCTCATGCCCATCTGCTCGAGCAGCCGGTCGAACCGGTCTTTGAGCGAAATGGTATAGGCGTGGCCGTTGATGAGCAATTGCACCGTTTTGGTAGCAGGATCGATGGTCTGCACCTCGGCGCTGTAGGACCGGTTCTGGTGCAGGATGTGGAACTGCCGGTCCGACTGCTTCAGCAGGTCCCAGGTAAAGGGCGCGCCG
This sequence comes from Spirosoma luteolum, assembly GCF_054778875.1. NCBI lineage: Bacteria > Pseudomonadati > Bacteroidota > Cytophagia > Cytophagales > Cytophagaceae > Spirosoma > Spirosoma luteolum. The sequence continues at coordinate 147,119 of NZ_BAAGZE010000022.1, read as the reverse complement.
TTGAGGGTGGGGCCGTCGGCTGTAAAATCGATGGTCAGGGGCTGTTCGTTGATGGTTGTTGTGTACATCGGTTCAGGACGGTGTTTGTTGATAAAAGCACCGGTGCGGATGCCGCTACCGGTTGCCCGACAAAACTAGGGAAACCCCGGCACGAATGCATACCCCAGACAAAAGCCGCCGACCGCCCGGCTCTATCGTCCCGGCCGTCGGCGGCTTTTGTCCGGTTACGGACCCGTCGATCAGACGAGTTGACCCACGCCGTAGACCTCGGCAATTTCGTCGAGCACGGCGCTCGTGCCCACGTAGGTGTCGGTGGTTACGAGCCGCTGCCGGAACGGTTTGAAATCGGGTAGTCCCTTAAAATAATTGGCGTAGTGCCGGCGCATCTCGAACAGTCCCACAATCTCGCCCTTCCACCGAATCGAGAAATCGAGGTGCTGGCGGCATACGGCCACCCGGTCGGCAATGGTCGGTGCGGGCCGGTGCTCGCCCGTCCGGATAAAATGTTTGATCTCATCGAACACCCAGGGATGGCCAATGCTGGCCCGGCCAATCATGACGCCATCGACCCCGTAGCGGTTCTTGTATTCGACCGCTTTCTCGGGCGAGTCGATGTCGCCGTTGCCGAAGATCGGGATAGTGATGCGGGGGTTCTCCTTGATGCGGCCAATGAGCGTCCAGTCGGCTTCGCCCTTGTACATCTGCACGCGGGTGCGGCCGTGTACGGTCAGGGCTTTGATACCGATATCCTGCAGCCGCTCGGCCACTTCGCCCACGTTTTTGGTGCTGTCGTCCCAGCCAAGCCGGGTTTTTACGGTTACCGGCAGGTGCGTGGCGCGTACCACGGCATCGGTCATGCGCACCATCTTGGGTATATCCTGCAGCAGGGCCGCGCCGGCACCCCGGCAGGCCACGTTCTTGACGGGACAGCCGTAATTGATGTCGATCAGATCGGGGTTGGCCCGGCTCGCAATGCGGGCACACTCGCCCATGGTTTCCACGTCGGAGCCAAAGAGCTGAATGCCGATGGGCCGTTCGTATTCAAAAATATCGAGTTTCTGCACGCTCTTGGCGGCATCGCGGATAAGTCCTTCCGACGAAATAAACTCGGTGTACATCAGATCTGCTCCGTTGGCTTTGCACACCGCCCGAAACGGCGGATCGCTGACATCCTCCATGGGTGCCAGCAGCAACGGAAAATCAGGAAGTTCTATGTTGCCAATCTTGACCATACAATCCGTTGGCCGCCCCCAGTGGCAGGGCCGGCCCGCTTAGTTCAATTTAGCACAATCCGAAGGTCAATTAGGTTCCCTTTTGCGGATTATACGAACGAGTCTGTAAATTTACCGGAAATATGGATGCAGCCTATACCGTTTCTTCCCCTTCTTCGCGACCCCCTACCCTCGGCGGCCTGATGCTGCTGATCGGGTTTATCCTGATGGGGGGTGTACTCAGCACGCTGCTGCTCTTCGGGGGGCTGATGCTGGCCGACGGCGTGTCGTTTACCGCCATCCAGGCCCAGATTCAGCAACTGGCCACCCGCCCCCAAACCGTAGCCAACGGCTGGTACCGGCTGATGGTGCTGCAGGCGATCAACCATCTGGGTTCGTTTCTGCTGCCCTCACTGGCCTACTGGTACTGGATCGAGCGGCAGCAGTGGTCGCGGTTTAACCGCCGGTCGCTGGCAACAGTAGCCGGTTTTCCGCTGATCGTCGCGCTGATCGTGGTGTTTTTCATGCCATTCGACGGGCTGATCATCGACTGGAACCAGCACCTGCACCTGCCCGATACCCTGGCGCCGGTCGAACGCTGGATCCGCGCCAAGGAAGCCAGTCTGGAGTTGGTCACCAAGTTTCTGACCACCTTTGCGTCGCCCCTGCAGCTGGTGGTGGCCCTGGTGGTGATTGCCGTTATCCCCGCCATTGGCGAAGAAACCCTGTTTCGTGGCATCCTGCAGCGCAACCTCGCCATCTGGACGGGCAACGTACACGCGGGCATCTGGCTGGCTGCTTTTTTCTTCAGCGCCATCCACGTACAGTTTCTGGGTTTCTTTCCCCGGATGCTGCTGGGTGCCCTGTTCGGTTATCTCTACCTGTGGTCGGGCAACCTTTGGGTAGCCATTCTGGCCCACTTTGTCAATAATGGCGTTACGGTAGGGATGGTGTATCTGTACCAGCAGCAGCTGATCCCCATCGACATCGAACGTACCGAGTCGGTACCGGTGCTGGGAGCCCTGATCGCAGGCGCACTGACCGCCGGACTGCTGGTGTATTTTTACCGAACCAACCACGATCAACCAGGCGGCTAACCCTCGCTACTCCCCCTTTTTCGCATGACAGACCGCTGGGAATCTATTCTGACGACGCCCCTGCCCCACCGGGCCGAACTGGCCAAAGCACTGCTCCTGGAGCACGACATTCAGGCAGTGGTAATCAACCGGCAGAGCAGCAGCTACCCCGTTGCCGGCCTGGGTAACAGTGAGGTCCACGTGATGGCCAAAGACGCCATCGTAGCCAAGATTATTCTGGAGAATGAAGCAAGCTTTAGCTAACCTGACCAACCTGCAGCAGCGGGTTATTGCGGCCGTTGCCGGCGTACCGTTCATTTTGTTTATGATCTGGTACGATGCCTGGACCTTCGCCCTGCTGTTTACCCTCGTCAGCGCCCTCACCCAGCGCGAATTTTACCGCCTGCTGGGCCTCGACGGCTTTCAGCCGCTGACGGCCTACGGTACGATCGTAGGCTGCATCATCTGCGTGCTGGCGTATTTCGTCGAAACCGACCAGATCAGCACCGGCAGTTACTTTATTATCTGCCCGGCCTCGTCGATGATTTTCCTCATCAAGCTCTATAAAAAGCGCGACATGAAGCCGTTTACCAACATCGGCTTTACGTTTCTGGGTATCATCTACGTGGCCATGCCGTTTGCCCTGCTCATCATTCTGGCGCTACGCGGCAATACGTACCATCCCATCATCATTACGGGCTGCCTGCTGCTGCTATGGGCCAGCGACATCGGCGCTTACTTTGCCGGCACCTACTTTGGCAAGCGTAAACTCTTCGAGCGGGTGTCGCCCAAGAAGTCGTGGGAAGGCGCGCTGGGCGGGGCCGCAGCTGCCGGGCTGGTGGCCCTGGGGCTGGCCTTTTACGACAATGAACTACGGCCCTGGCAGTGGTACTGCGTCGGCGGCATCATCGTTGTGACGGGTACCTACGGCGATCTGGTTGAGTCGCTCTTCAAGCGCAGCATTGCCATCAAAGATTCGGGCACGAGTATTCCCGGCCACGGCGGTTTTCTCGACCGCTTCGATGGGTTGCTGCTGGCGGCTCCGTTCATCATTACGTTTCTGAAACTGTTTACCTAGTCGCCGGGGTGGTCTGGCTCAGGGGTCGATCGGGCGTGGGCAACCAACCCCCGATCGACCATTTTGTTTAGCATAACCTAAACACGGGTTTCGGTGTTAGACTGGTTACAAACAGCGACTATACGACCATGAACACCGAGCCAACACCATCTGCTTCTCCTGACGAACACCACGAGCCCCTTCACCACCTCGACGAAGCCTTTGCGCAGTCGAATGTAGCCCAGCTGCGCTACGCTGTCGCGCAGGCCGTTTATGGCGAGGTATCGCCCGAAGTTGCCGCCGACCCCGACAAGGCGCATACCATTGAGGTGCTGACCACATTGGGGCAGATGGGCGCACTAACCGAGATGGATATCGACGAAGCCAAAAAGGAGTACAAATAGAACACCCCCCGCTTTCTGTTACGGTGGCAGGCAACATCGTCCGGGTCTTAACAAAGGTTAAATTATGGCCGGGCATGCCCATCCCCTCCGAATCATTCGTTATTTTGTCGGGTTATTGACTAAATACGCCGTACAGCTTAGGTTGGCATGAAGCACTCATTCCTATATATTACCCTGATTGGTCTGCTGTTGCTGCTGGCATCGGGCCGGTTCACAACCGCCCGGGCACAGGGGCAGGAGCGTCAGGTTACGTTTACCGGCTTCCTGACCGGGGGCAAAAACAACGAGCCCCTGCCCGGCGCTTACATCTACATTCCGAAGGCAGGCAAAGGGGTTCTGTCGGCCCCCAACGGTTATTTTGCGTTGCCCGTTTATCCCGGCGACAGTATCATCTTCAGCTACGTCGGTTTCAAAACCCAATACCATATTATTCCACGTCGCCTGACCGAGCTGACTTACTCGGCCGTTGTTGCCCTGCAGGAAGACGTGAAAACGCTGGCCGAGGTGAAGGTGTATCCCTACGCGACGGAAGAGCTGTTTAAGGAAGCCTTTGTGAACCTGAAACTGCCCGACGAAAAAGAGCGCGAGAACCTGGCCCGCAATACCGACCCGGCCGCTATCATGCGGATGGCAGCCACCATGCCGATGGGTGCTGCGGCTAACCACCAGAGTTTTGTCAATCAGCAGTTTTTTGGGCGCGAGTCGGTCGTGAACCGGGGCTTCCAGCCCACCTTTGCCTTTACCAATCCCTTCGCCTGGGCCAACTTTATCCGGTCGGTGAAACGGGGCGATTACAAGAGCAAAGAATGGCGGGCCGAATTCAACAAAGCCCCCCGCGAGAACGTATCCCGTAAGGAACTGCTCGACGACGCCAACTGATACCGACACCCATACCTGATCCAAAACGAAGGGGCTCATGCACACGCATGAGCCCCTTCGTTTTGGTGGCGGCTTATAGACAGTTACTCCGATCAGGCCATTGCGCCCTTATCGTCGTCGGTGTCGGGCTGATTGTCCTTACGATACTGCTGAATGATTTTGTAGAGCGCCTTCTGTTTTTCCAGTTCGGGAAAAAATTCGAACAGCTGTACATGCGCGTCGAAGTCGAGCGATAGCCCCGCTTCGAGCCGGATGAGTGCTTCGCGGTAGTGACCGGCATGGATCAGGTAGACTGCCGACCGGTAATATAGATCGGGCTCGGCAGGCATATCGTCCAGACCCGCCTGAATGATGTCGTTGGCTTTCAGGAAGTCGCCCTGATCGAAGGGTACCAGCGACCAGGTCAGGTACACATCGGGGTTTTGCCCGTCGACCTCGGCTGCTTTTTCAAAAGCCTCGACACTCGACAGCACGTTGCCGACTTTATATTCGGTTTCGGCCAGGGCGAGGTAATACTCACCGTTATTGTCGTTGATCTTGATGGCTTTCTGCAAAAACGGCAGCGACTCATACCACTTGCCCGATTCGCTCAGACACACCCCGATACCGTACCAGGCTTCATCCCAGAGCGCATCGAGTTTGATGGCTTCGCGATAGGCCTGAATGGCTTCGGGAACGCGGTCTTGCTTTTCGATACTGGCGCCGAGGTGGCAGTAGGTATCGGCGGTTGGCTCCTCGAACTTCAGCGTTTCGCGGTAACAGTGCTCCGCTTTCTCGAACAGCCCCAGATTCATGTACGTGTTACCCAGGTTGAAGTGAGCCGACGCAAAGTCATCTTTAATGATGATGGCGTAGTCGTAGGCCTCCGCGGCCTCGGGGTAACGGGCCAGCTTACTGTAGGCAATACCAATGTTGTACCAGGCATTATGGGAATAAGGCTCCTGATCGATCAGCTGCTGGTAATACGACAGACTGTTTTCGAGTTCACCCGTAATATCGAGGCAGAAGGCCAGTTCGTACAGCGCGTTTTCGTTGTTGATGTTGAGCGCAATAGCCCGTTTATACTGCTGAATGGCTTCGTCGTACTTGCCCCAGTTCTGATAGCTCTGGCCCAGCTGAAACAGAATGTCGTCTTTATCCTCGGCGCGGTCGAGCAGCTCGCTCAGCACGCCGATGGCTTCCTGATAGCGCCCGGCCATATTCAGTACCGAGCCCTCCATAAAGGATACGTCCAGATCGCCGGGGTTGAACAGCGATGCCCGCTCGAGCAGGGCCAGCGACTCATCGAAACGCTGGTAGTTGGCCAGAATCTGGGCTTTGTCGAGCAATAATTCCAGGGCATAGGGGAAGTTTTCGAGCCCGGCTTCGGCTGCTTTGAACGCCTTGTCCAGATCGCCCCGATTCAGGTAATGCTCCACCATCTGCTCATAGACATCAAGGTCGAAAAACTGACTCTGCTGCTGATCCAGCATTTGCTCAAACCGCCGGATCGACTCCTTTATATCCCCTTCTCGTTCTTCAAACTCTTGCTCCATGCGTGTGCCTCTAAAAGTGTTGAGCGGATAGGGGCCGCACCAGTGGTGCGATTTATCCTGTGGCAGTTAAATATACCATCTGTCGACCGGATTTGCAACCGGTCAACGCAAAAATCAGCGGCTGTTTCGGCTCATCCGCCAGGCCTGTCCAACCCGTTTCAGAGTCTCACCCAGCGGACGGTACTGAAAACCAATGGCCTGCCGAATACGCCGGCCATCATAGCTGTACAGCAGGCTGGCCGTTACCGACGCATCGCGCGTAACGAGTGGTTTTCGCCCCGTCAACCGGGCAACCAGCGACTCGATAGGCCAGATGATCTGACTGACCAGCCGCGACACCCGGATGTAGGGTGGTCGCGTCTGCATGGCCTCCGCTAACTGTTCAAACAAGTCTTTGTACGGAATGGTGCCCCCGTTCAGGATGAAGCGTTTGTTCTGAATCGGGCTGGCGAGTAGCTGCACCAGCGCATCGGCCACGTCGAGCACATCGACCAGGTTGACCAGTCCGCCCATGTAGTACCGGCGCTCCTGGGCCAGATATTCCACAATCTGCAGACTGCTGCGCCCCCACTGTCCCACCCCCAGCACGATGGTCGGGTTTACGATCACGGCGGGCAAGCCCTCGGCCGTACCGCGCCACACTTCCAGTTCGGCCCGGTGCTTGGCCTTGCCGTAGGCCGAGTTATAGGGCGACTCTTCCCACTTCTGGTCTTCATTGATAAAAATCGGATCGAGCTGGCTCTGGCGATCGGTGGCGGGCGTGCGGGCGGGCCGGCTCAGGGCCACTACCGAACTCACATAGGCCAGTTTCCGGACACCGGCCCGCAGGCAGGCGTTGACCACATTGGCCGTGCCATCGACGTTGACTTTCTCCATCAGAGCCCGGTCGCGGGGCAGAAAATTGACCAGAGCAGCCGCGTGAACCACGTCGGAGCCCGGTTCGATGGCCGCTTCGAGCGAGGGAATGTCGAGTACATCACCTTCGTGCCAGCTTAGCTGATCGGCGACATCGGCCAGCAGACCATAGTCTGAATCGGGACGTTTCAGCGCCGACACACGCCGGCCGTCGGCCAGGCAGCGCCGGGCAACGTGTGAGCCAATCAGCCCCGTGGCGCCGGTAATAAAAACAGGAGGTTCAGCAGTGGTATTCATTCAGGTTACGGTTAAGCAGTATGGGGCAGGGCTACCCAGGCCACCAGCGCGTCCGAAACCGCTGGCTACCGGGCCGAGTCAACTGACGATGACCCCATTGGAGAGCGATCGGGTACGATGACCAGAGCCGACTATCACGGGCAGCAGACGAAATCGGCGCGTTGGTGCGTATCGGGCGCGGTTGCCTCTTTTCGTAAACATAACGCCAATCGTCACTGAATTGCTAATTTTGGGTTTAAATGTCGCGCCTGCCAGCGGCTGCCAGGGTCCGGGTCGGATGCTGTGGGTCGGTTGAGCAGGTGGCACCCTACCAAGCTATGTCGCTCGAAAATCCCCAGCGTTATACCGTTACGGCAGCCCTTATTTACGCCAACGGACCCATTCACATTGGCCACCTCGCCGGTTGCTACCTGCCCGCCGATATCTACGTGCGGTACCTGCGGGCCACCGGCAAAAATGTCGCCTTCATCAGCGGCACCGACGAACACGGGGTGCCCATCACCATCAAAGCCAAGAAAGAAGGCATTACCCCGCAGGAGGTAGTCGACAAGTACTACACCCAGATTAAACAGGCATTCAGCGATTTCGGTATCTCGTTCGATATCTATTCCCGCACCTCCAACCCGGTACATCACCAGACCTCCCAGGACTTCTTCACCAAGCTCTACAACCAGGGCGATTTTGTAGAAGAAGTAACCGAGCAGTATTACGATGAGGTGGCGGGGCAGTTTCTGGCCGATCGGTACATTGTGGGTACCTGCCCCGTGTGTGGCAACCCCAATGCGTATGGCGATCAGTGCGAACGGTGCGGCACCGCCCTCAGCCCGACCGAACTGATCGACCCCCGCTCTACCCTGTCGGGCTCGAAACCTGTTCTGCGGGCTACCAAAAACTGGTTCCTGCCCCTCGACCGGATGCAGCCCCGGATTGAAGACTACGTAAACGGGCATTCGGAGTGGAAAACCAATGTGTTTGGCGCCTGCCAGTCGTGGCTCAAGGAAGGGTTGCGCCCCCGCGCCATGACCCGCGACCTCGACTGGGGCATTAAGGTACCCCTGGCCGACGCCGACGGCAAAGTGCTGTACGTCTGGTTCGATGCCCCGATCGGCTATATTTCCATGACCAAGGAATGGGCCGAACAGCAGGGACACGACTGGGAGCCCTACTGGCGCGACGAAAAAACCAAGCTGGTCCACTTCATCGGTAAAGACAACATCGTGTTCCACTGCATCATTTTCCCGGCGATGCTGATGGCCGAAGGCTCTTTTATTCTGGCCGACAATGTGCCGGCCAACGAGTTTATGAACCTCGAAGGGGATAAGATCAGTACCTCGCGCAACTGGGCCGTCTGGCTCCACGAATACCTCGAGGAACTGCCCGGCAAACAGGATGTACTGCGCTACGTGCTAGCCGCCAACGCCCCCGAAACCAAAGACTCGGAGTTTACCTGGAAAGATTTCCAGACCCGCAACAACTCGGAGCTGGTGGGTATCTTCGGTAATTTTGTGAACCGGGCAATGGTACTCACCCAGAAGTTCTGCGACAATACGGTACCCGTGGCCGGCCCCCTCACCGACTACGACCGGCAGGTGCTCGACGAGGTAGCGCAGTTTCCCGACCGCATCGGCCAGTCGATCGGGCAGTACCGGTTCCGCGAAGCGCTCGCTCACCTGATGGATCTGGCGCGGCTGGGCAACAAATACCTGGCCGAAACCGAACCCTGGAAAGTAGTCAAGACCGACCCGCAGCGGGCCAATACCATCCTGAACCTGGCCCTGCAGCTATCGGCCACGCTCAGCATTGTCTGCGAGCCGTTCCTGCCCTTTACGGCCGGGAAACTACGCACCCAGCTGGCCCTGACCGATCCGCTCGACTGGACGAATGCCGGCCGCCCCGACCTGCTCACAGCGGGTCATAAGCTCGGCAAGAGCCAGCTCCTGTTTGCCAAACTAGAAGATGACGAAATAAACCGGCAGGTACAGAAACTGCTGGACGCCAAACGCATGAACGAGTTAGAAACCAAAACAGTACCCGCCCTGCGCGACCAGATTCAGTACGACGATTTTGCGAAACTGGATATCCGCATCGGTACCATAACCGAAGCCGAACGGGTACCCAAGAGCGATAAGCTGCTGAAACTTAGAGTCGACGACGGGCTGGGTGGCCGGCAGATTCTGAGCGGCATTGCCAAACACTTCAGCCCCGAAGAGCTGATTGGCAAACAGGTTACGTTTCTGGCCAACCTGGCCCCGCGGAAAATGATGGGTCAGGAGTCGCAGGGGATGATTCTGATGGCCGAAGACCGCGACGGTCAGCTGGCCCTGCTGCAACCCGGCCAGGGGGTCTGGAACGGCGGCACGGTATCGTAGGGTAAGGTGCCAACAGAGACGGTCCACTTAAAAAATGGACCGTCTGCTAAACACACCTAATTAAAACTAAGCCTCCAGCAACCGGTGGTTGACAGAGCAATTAGCTTTTACATACGGTGCCGGCAGCCTTTTGGATTGCCCCGTATAGACCCAGGGTGCCGTTGCAGTACCCAACTGGCCGGCAAAACACAGGACCGATTTGGCCGTTTATGATTTCGATATCGGACCGTTACTTAGCCGGGCAGCATGACAATAAAGTCGGACAACGGTTATCTTTGCCCACGTCTCAACCAACGCCACCTGACTTGCCAAACGACTACAGCCTGCATTCATGGAAGACAAAAAACATTTAGATACCGTCACGGCGGCCGGGCTACTGGTGGCCATGGGTATCATTTACGGCGACATCGGTACGTCGCCCCTGTACACCCTGCGCGCCATCATCGGGTCAGAGAATGTCATTAAGGCCGATGTTGTACGGGGGGCTCTCTCCTGCATCTTCTGGACACTTACGCTGCAGACCACGGTCAAATACGTTATCCTGATTCTGCGGGCCGACAACCGGGGCGAGGGGGGGATCTTCGCCCTGTATGCGCTGGTTCGGCGGCACGCCCGCTGGCTGACGCTGCCGGCCATAATCGGGGGCTCGGCGCTGCTGGCCGATGGTATTATTACCCCACCGATTTCGGTATCGTCGGCCGTGGAGGGGCTAACGCTGATCTACCCCAATATCGAAACCATCCCGATCGTACTGGCGATTCTGACCGTACTGTTTCTGATTCAGGCCTTCGGTACGAGCGTCGTCGGCACGGCGTTCGGGCCCATCATGCTCATCTGGTTTCTGATGCTGGGTACGCTCGGCATTGCCCAGCTGATTCAGTCGCCCGGCATCCTGGCCGCCCTCAACCCCTACTATGCCTACTGGCTGCTCACCGAGTATCCAGGCGGGTTCTGGCTGCTGGGGTCGGTGTTTCTTTGTACGACGGGGGCCGAAGCCCTTTATTCCGACATGGGCCACTGCGGCCGTAAAAACATCCGGGTGAGCTGGGTTTTTGTGAAAAGCTGCCTGATCCTGAATTACTTCGGACAGGGTGCCTGGCTACTTGGTATCGAGGGACAGGTGCTGAAAACCCGAATTCCGTTTTACGAAGTGATGCCGCCCTGGTTCCTGACCATCGGTATCGTGATTGCTACGGCCGCCACGGTCATTGCCAGCCAGGCCCTGATAAGCGGGTCGTTTACGCTTATCAGCGAAGCCATCCGGCTCAATTTCTGGCCCAAGGTACGGCTGCGTTACCCCAGCGTACAGAAGGGGCAGCTGTATGTACCGAGCGTGAACTTGCTGCTGTGGGCCGGCTGCGTGGGCGTAGTGCTTTACTTCCGCGAATCGTCGAACATGGAAGCGGCCTACGGGCTGGCGATCACGCTGACGATGCTGATGACCACCATGCTGATGTCGTATTACCTGTACGTCAAGAAATTCCAGGCGTGGGGCATCGTGCTGTTTCTCTTCGTTTACCTCGGTATCGAGGGCTCGTTTCTGATCGCTAACCTGATCAAATTCCCCCACGGCGGTTTTGTATCGGTGCTGATCGGGGCGGCTATCGCCGGGGTCATGTATATCTGGCTTCAGGCCTTCCAGATCAAGCTGCGTCTGACTGAATACGTCCGGATCGATCATTACCTTCAAACGATCAAGGAGCTGAGCCGCGATATCAGCATCCCGAAGTACGCCACGCACCTCGTCTTTATGAGCAATGCGGCCCGGCAGTCGGAGATCGAGTCGAAGATTATTTATTCGATCTTTCAGAAACGGCCCAAACGCGCTGATATCTACTGGTTTGTGCACGTCGACACCACCGACGATCCGTACACCATGGAATACAAGGTGAATACGCTGGCGCCCGACGATGCCTACAAGGTTACGTTCCGGCTGGGTTTCCGGGTCGAGCAGCGCATCAACCTGTTCTTCCGGAAAGTAATCGAAGACATGGTGAAAAACAAGGAAGTGGATATTACGAGCCGCTACGAATCGCTGCGGGGTCAGAACGTGATCGGCGACTTCCGGTTTGTGGTACTCGAGAAGTTCCTGTCGTTCGAGAACGAACTGCCTTCCCGCGAACGGCTGATTATGAATATCTACTTTACGATTAAAGGCTTCACCACCCCCGAAGACCGCTGGTTCGGACTCGACAGCAGCTCGGTTAAGGTCGAGAAAGTACCGCTGGTGATCCGCCCCGTCGAAAACGTCAAACTTAAACGCATTGCCTCCTGACCGTTATCGTGTAGTACAGTTATACCGTTGTAACGTTGGCGGCCGCGTCACTTTGCCAGGTTACGACTGTACGACTTTATAACGGTACAACTAACTAATTATGAAACTTCTTATCACCGGCGGTGCCGGTTTTGTGGGGGCCTCGCTGGCTATTTCGCTGAAGCAGAACTACCCCAACTACCAGATTTTTGCCCTTGACAACCTCAAACGGCGCGGCTCGGAGCTGAGCCTGTCGCGCCTGAAAGCGGCCGGCATCGAGTTTATCCACGGCGACATCCGCAGCAAGGAAGACTTCGATGCGTTGCCCGCCGTCGATACCGTGATCGAAGCCTCGGCCGAGCCTTCGGTGCTGGCTGGCCTCGACGGTACGCCCGATTACCTGATCAACACCAACCTGTTCGGCACGGTCAACTGCCTGAACTACGCGCTGAAGCATAGAGCCAGCTTTATCTTCCTGTCGACGAGCCGGGTGTATCCGATCAAGACCATCGAAACCCTCAACTTCGCCGAAGCCGACACGCGTTTTGTGCTGACCGACGATCAGCCGGTGCCGGGTGTTTCGTCGAAAGGTATTGCCGAAGATTTTCCGCTGACAGGCGCCCGCTCGCTCTACGGCACCACCAAACTGGCGTCCGAACTGCTCATTCAGGAATACAACGAGTTCTACGGCCTCAAAACCGTCATCAACCGCTGTGGCGTTATCACGGGTCCGTGGCAGATGGGCAAAGTCGACCAGGGCGTGATGGTGCTCTGGATTGCCAAGCACTTTTTCGAGCAGCAGCTGGCTTACATCGGTTACGGTGGCACGGGCAAACAAACCCGCGATATGCTGCACATTGCCGATCTGTACCGCCTGATCGACTGGCAGCTGCACAACCTCGACGCGGTGAACGGCGAAATCCTGAACGCGGGGGGCGGCACTGAAAGTAGTGCTTCGCTGCAGGAGCTGACCAAAATCTGCCAGGAAGTAACCGGTAAAACCATTCCGATCAAGGCAGTAGCCGAAAACCGGGCGGCCGACATCCGGCTCTACGTCACCGACAACACCCGCGTGACGGAACTGACCGGCTGGAAACCCCAGCTTGGCATACGCGAAATCGTGACCGACATTCACGACTGGCTGAACGAGAACAGGGCAGCCCTGGAGCCGATTCTGAAGTAACTACCGTTGAGGAATGACCCCAGGTCATTCCTCAACGTATATATACTATAGATATAGTGACTATGAAAACATAATTCATTGTATATCAACCAATTATCTATCAATTAGATGTAAACGACTTATGGTCTCGATACCAGTATAGGGCCTGTCAAAAGCATAAATCAACGTGCTCAATTTTACGTAGTTACTCAGGCATTACTAAATAGTTTTTCGTGTGGCATCAACATTATTTACTTGCGCACATCGATCAAAAAAGTTACATTGGTGCATTAGTTATATCTATCCTCGTTATAGTGATTACTACCGCACCGTAAATGAACATAGTTACCCTATGCAGCCGCCGTTCAATCGCTTTGAGACTTGCTGCTGCCTCCGACAACGCCGGATTGAACTGGCCAATTACCCAATTCAACCTAACTCTCTTTCGGGAACGCGTTGCGGTGGAGAAACCCCGCTTTGTGCTCGTCGCAAACGAACACCTCGAAGATCCCTCTTTATTCACAACCATCAGAGAGAGTAGCCCTCAAACGGCCATTATAGTTTGCCTGACGCCGGATACCGACACGAGTTTATGCCTGTGGACCATGCTGGATCATCTGGAATTCGATGTACTCTGTACCGTCGATGAGTTAACCGACTGTTTGCTGACTCTCAAAGCCGGACGATTCTATCAGTCTTCGTTGCTCCAGACACATTCAGTGGTAATTGCAAGAGAAATGCTGCCCGGCTGGCAGTGCCTGACAGCTGCCGAGCGACGCGTGCTGAAGCTGATAGCTGATGATAAAAGTGGCCCGCAGATTGCCAACTCGTTGTGCCTCAGCGAGCGGACTATCAATAATCACAAAGCGCGGATCTCGCAGAAACTGAACATAGGTGGCGGGCCGGGAAGCCTAACCCGCTACGTGTTGGCAAACAGGAATCAAATCCAAAAACTACTTGATTGAAAGGGAGTTACAAACTATTATAAGTAAGTTTTGGGCAAGTTTACCCAGGCAAAAATGAGCAGGCTTACCCAGGAAAAAGGGGTAAGCCTGCTCATGTACCGGACGCGTTCGAGTGTCACCTTTGTAACGTTAACGCGCAATAAAGGCGAACGCCGAAAAGCCTGTAAAAGAGTAGGCGACTTTTTATAAACGTAGCAATATGAAAAAGTTAGAAATCAGCCAAATGACACTGACGCAGTGTGGGCGATTAAGTCCTTGTGCAGAGCAAGTTATAGGCGGAGCGGTTCTCGCAGCTTGGGGTATGGGCTGGACAGGACCAGGGGCTTTATTAGCCGCAGTGGGTGGTGCAATGATGGGTGCCGCTGGGGGAGGATGTTTCAGCAGCTAATTTTAAGAAAAATGAAAAAAAAGCTATCTTACGAATTAATGCAATCAATTAGTGGCGGTAGCCGGGGCACTTCCTGTTTAGTAGGAATGTTGGGAGCCGGTATTACTGGACAAGTTTATGCAGGTGGTAACCCTGCGGGATTTATAGCCGGTGTTGCTGTTGGTGCATTTATGTACTGTGATGTTTTATAATTTTTAACGGGCGGGCTGTACAAATGAGGTATAGCCCGCGTTTTTTTATGAAGAGTTCATCATTTTGGGAGATACTATTTTTCCCCGCATGCCTGCTAATAATTGTCCTATCTGTTATTTTGAAGTTGGATGGGCTACTGAAAGTGGCTTCAATCGTGGGCCTGTTTCATTCTTGCCGATTCGCATACCTATTCTACAAGGGAAGGAGATTTGACTGACGTATGCAACGATCAGCTAAGTTTCCGTTTCACGTAATCTCATGACTAATAAATTTATAGTTTACCAAGCTTCTTTTAGCAAATTATGGTGGTTGTACGTAACTACTGTAGCCATAACGATTTTAGTGGCTTCTGCCAGTCAATACCTCCTGATATCTGACGAATTGTATTTTAATGGCTTAGCTGACCAAATGACATTTGAACAAATTGAAAACTTTATTGACCAAAGCCGTCAATGGTCATGGTTGCCTTACATTATTCTGCCTGTTTTTAACTTGTTCAAATTTTTAGTTATAGCATCTCTTGTGAGTTTAGGCTATTACTTCGTGTTTGATAGGTGGGTATTCAGGCCATTCTTTCTGGTTGTCATTCAAGCCGAACTGGTCTTGTTGCTTCCCGCTGTCGTCAAGCTATTATGGTTCTTGTTCG
The DNA here is from genome assembly GCF_054778875.1 of Spirosoma luteolum. Classification (NCBI taxonomy): domain Bacteria; kingdom Pseudomonadati; phylum Bacteroidota; class Cytophagia; order Cytophagales; family Cytophagaceae; genus Spirosoma; species Spirosoma luteolum. Next base: position 131,829 of record NZ_BAAGZE010000022.1, on the reverse strand, counting down.
TCAAAACGGACTACTCCTTAAATGACCTACAGTTTTTTTACCCGCTGAGTTTACTAAATCTGCTTGAGCCGCAGGAGGTAGCCAAATGGCTACTATATCCATTGCAGTTAACGAACCTCTTTGAGTTGGCGTATTGGCTGATGCTGGCATACGGCGTTGCTCAGATCGTCAAGTTGCCGATGCCAAAGGCGTTTGGATTAGTAGCCGCTTCGTATGGCACAGGTTTGTTGGTGTGGGTCGCTTTTGTGATGTTTCTAACCGTCAGCATGGCATGAAAACGTATTTAAAATGGACTATACCTGTGCTGGTGCTGGCAGTATTGGCCTATCTGGCCTGGGGGTTTACAAACAAACTTAACCGCAAAAAAGAAGTTGCTGAGCGCATTCAGACGCTACCTAATTTCGTAGCATATAGTTTCGACCGTCTGAAGATCAATCGCACTATAGTGGCCAACCGTTCGGCGGTGCTGATCTACTTTGATCCCGACTGCGACCACTGCCAGCGCGAAGCTGATGAACTTCGCCGAAAGGCCGCTTTACTTAGCTCCGCCCGGGTCATTATGCTTTCGTCGGCACCGGTAGCTGCCCTGGCCACCTTTGCGAAGGCGCATCAACTCAATAGCCTGCCCACTGTACAGGTAGCCCACATAGATAGAAAAACGGCTTATGAAACCTTCGGCTTCGCATCTGTGCCCGATGTGCTGATCTACCACGCCGACGGGTCTCTGTCAAAACGCTTCCGGGGCGAAACCAGCGTCGAAGCCATTGCCCGCAATCTCTGATTCTTCTCCTACCCTGCTATTGGCTATCAATTATGGAACAGATTTTATCGGTTCTCTGGGACCTGCTTTGGCTTTTCGTGGAGTACTTCAAGCAAAGCCCTTCATAACATGATGACGCGTAAACGCATTGACCGGACACTCGTGCGGCAACAGGGACATGCCGACTGCGGAGTAGCCTGTTTAGCATCGGTATTGGCCTACTACGGTGGCTATAGCCGGCTCGAACGCCTGCGCGAACTGAGCGGTACCGATCAGCAGGGCACTACCCTGCTGGGCCTGTGCCAGGCTGCTTCGCAACTTGGTTTCGATGCCGAAGGACTGGAAGCTGACTCGGTCGAAAACCTTAAAACCGATGTTAGCGGCCCGGTTATTCTGCACGTCCTGATCGAGAATAGATTACAGCATTACGTGATTTGTTACAACTGGGATGCGCGCAATCAGCGATTTATCATTGGCGACCCGGCACGGGGCATTGTCCAGTTTACCGCCGACGAACTGACCGCCATCTGGCCCTCCCGGGTACTGCTGGCCCTAACGCCAAACGCGTTGCTCCAGCAACAGAGCGACCAGAAACGCGCTAAGCAACGCTGGTTACTGGGTCTCATCCGGGACGATGCGCCCCTGCTGGCCATCGCTACGGGACTGGGCATCATAACGGCGGGATTGGGCCTGTCGACAGCTATTTTTTCGCAAAAACTCATCGATGAGATTTTGCCTGAACACGACACTAAACGATTGACTCTCGGGTTAGTCTTGCTGGCTTTTCTGTTGGTAGCGCGGGCAGTAGTAGGCTATTTGCGCGGCTTTCTGCTGAACCGGCAAAGCCGCGATTTCAATAATCGTATCATCAGCCAGTTTTATGGTGCATTGCTGTACCTGCCTAAGTCATTCTTCGACAGCCGAAAAACCGGCGAACTCGTTGCTCGTCTGAACGATACGGGTCGCATTCAGCGGACTATTAACCACGTAACAGGTGCGGTAGTCATCAACGCCCTGATGGTGCTGGTATCGGCAGGATACCTGTTTACCTATTCAGTTTGGGTGGGACTACTAAGTATCGCCAGCATTCCGCTCTACGGTGGTTTGATGTGGCGATACCACCAGCGCATCATCGACGGGCAACGTAGCGTTATGGCGACTTCGGCACATACCGAAAGCAACTACGTCGATACTATTCAGGGCATCGATGTGATCAAAGCGACTAACCGGGAATCGTTCTTTGGATCCATTACCAACGTTGTGTATGGTAACTTTCAGGAGAAGGTGTATCAGCTTGGCCGGTTAGGCTTACGCTTCAATTTAACCGCTGAGATCATCAATGCCCTGCTTATTGCCGGTCTGATTGCCGTAACATCGGTGCTGGTCGTGCAGAAAACACTGCAATTGGGTGAAATGATGGCTATATTGACCTTAGTTGGCAGCATTCTGCCCGCTGTAGCGAGTCTGGCTCTGACGAATATCCAGTTGCAGGAAGCCAATGTGGCTTTTGAACGGATGTATGAATACGTTCACCTCGACCCCGAACAGCCTGCCAACCCTACTGCCACGCCTAATCCTGCTCCAGGTTTTGAGTCGATGGACATCAGTAACCTTACGTTCCGATTTCCCGGTCGGCCGTTGTTACTGGAAAATGTGTCGCTGACCGTTCGAAAGGGTGAACTGGTAGCCCTACTGGGTGAGAGTGGGAACGGAAAAAGCACGCTGCTTCAACTCGTGCAGCGTTTTTATGCACCCGAAAATGGGCAGCTACTTGTCAACGACATCGATTGGAAACACATAGATACACCAACGTGGCGGCAGCTAATCGGCGTTGTGCCACAACATGTCAAACTGTTCAGCGGTACGTTGCTGGATAACATTTGTCTCGGTGATACGGCAAAGGAAGCCGAACGCGTCGTTGCGTTCTGCCGACAATACGGATTCGACCGGTACTTCGAACACTTTCCGCAAAGCTACCTGACTTTACTGGGCGAAGACGGCGTAAACCTATCTGGCGGGCAACGACAGTTGGTAGCCCTGGCACGGACGTTATACCATAAACCTCAACTGCTCCTGCTCGACGAGCCAACGGCCGCCATGGACCGTCACACCGAAGGGTTTGTGACGGACTTACTCGAACGCTTGCGGCCTTCCATGGGCATTCTGCTCATCACGCACCGGACCAGTTTAGCCGCCATTGCTGACCGCGCCTATCAACTCGAACGGGGTAAACTCATACGCCATGATTTACTAGCTAGCCAAACCAGCGAACCCGTGTTAGCATCCTTTTAGATCGTTCCAATAAGTCACTGAAATCGGGCTCCAGAGTCAGCTTTCACCTAAGGACCAGGGTCGATAGCGTATGCTCCCCACCTACCGCCCCACCAGATCCCAACCGAAGCGCAGGATGGTGGCGGCAATAACGAGCAGGAAAAAGACCCGGATAAACCCGTTGCCTTTCAGCAGGGCCAGCCGGGCGCCCAGAAACGCGCCCAGCAGGTTGGCAACCGCCATGGGCAGGGCAGCCGCCCAGATAATTACCCCCTTATTCACGAAAAACACCACGCTGGCCAGGTTGGTAGCCGCGTTGACCAGTTTGGCGTGTGCACTGGCCCGCAGAAAGTCGAACCCGACGAGCGAGATAAAGCCCAGCACCAGAAAGCTGCCCGTGCCAGGGCCGAAAAAGCCGTCGTAGAACCCCAAGACCGCCCCCATGCCCCACATTCGGATGCGCTGCTGACGCGGGCTCACCACGCGGTGGGGCAACTGGCCAAAGTCTTTTTTGGTAAGCGTATAAACAAACACCCCAATCAGGATCACCAGCGCAACGGGCTTCATAAACCCATTCGGTACACGGGTCAGCACCAGCGAGCCCAGCCACGACGCGCCAAAGGCAATGCCCATCATGGGGCCAATAAACCGGCCTGCCACGGCCACCCGCCGGCTGTACTGAAAAGCACCCATCAGGCTACCGGCCAGCGAGGGAATTTTGGTTGTGCCGATCAGCGTTGGCACAGGGTACTGCGGCAGGGTAAAGAGCATAGCGGGCGTCTGCACCAGCCCACCCCCGCCGATAATGGCATCGATAAAACCCGCCAGAAAGGCGAACCCGCAAAGCGTTAACACTGTACTTACCTCAATCATAACGCTGCAAACATAGCACATCGCCCCCACCCGATTGGTTGGTCGATGGCTTGCTTCGCGCTACCCGTCGTCGTCACGCCCTATGCTTCGTTCCCTGATTCGCGTCCTGCACCGCTATGTCCCCGTCACCCGTTCGTACCGCGTTACGCGCTGGTTAGTCAGGCGCCTGTCGACTGACCGCTTCGATGGTCTGCCGCTCACGGTCCTGCTGGCCGTGCTGGTAGTAAGCCTGATGACGCTGTCGGAGATTGCCGAACGCATCGTCAGTACCAGCCCCATGGTGCAGATCGACATGGCTTTTTCCCGACTGCTGTTTAACACCCGCAGCGCCCGCGTCAGCCAGTTTCTCTACGGTCTTACCTATCTGGGGTCGGCCTACGCCACGGTTTTCTTTCTGCTGCTGGGGTCGGTGGTGCTCTGGTTCCAGCGCAAACGGCGACACATACTGGTTTTGTGGTTACTGGTGGTGGGCATGGCCATTACGGTGCAGGCGGGCAAACGGTATTTTGTCCGGCCCCGCCCGGCGCAGGTGGGTTATTATACCGAAGTGGGCTACTCATTTCCGAGCGGCCATTCGGCTACGGCCATGACGCTCCACGGGCTGGTGGGTTACTGGATCGTGCGGGGGCGTCGGCGCATCCGGCACCGGCTGCTGGTGGGTATAGGCACGATTATACTCATCGGACTGGTTGGATTCAGCCGCATCTACCTCGGTGTTCATTACCTGAGCGATGTGCTGGGCGGCTATCTGCTCGGACTCAGCTGGCTGGTAGTAGGAATTGTTCTGTTGGAATGGCAACCCCGCAACGGCCATCCGACTGAGCTGCCCCCTGCGGCCTGATCCGCCCGGGCCGCTGCCCACGGGTGCGTAGGTTCAGCCGATGAAACTATTTCTTTTACCCATCGGCATTGCACCGTAAATTTGTGGCATGGCAGGATCGGTACGGCAATTGGGAGCGCTGATGCGGAAAGAGTTTCTGCTGGAGTGGCGGCAGCGCTATGCCCTCAATGGCATGCTGCTCTACATTGTGGGGGCGGTGTTCACGTGTTACATGAGTTTTAACGCCCGGCGCGGGCTGCTGACACCCATTGTCTGGAATACCCTATTCTGGATTGTGCTGCTTTTCACGGCCATCAACGCCATTGCCAAAAGCTTCGTGCAGGAACGGGCCGGCCGTCAGCTCTACTATTACGTGCTCGCCAGTCCACAGCAAATCATCCTGGCCAAGATTGGCTATAATACGATGCTGATGCTGGTGCTGGCCCTGCTGGGCTTCGGCGTGTATGCGTTCGTGCTGGGCAACCCCGTTCAGGATGTCGGCATGTACCTGATCACGCTGGTGCTGGGCGCGGTTGGTTTCGCGGCCTCGCTGACGCTGGTATCGGGCATTGCCAGCAAAGCCGAGAATCCGGCTACGCTGATGGCGGTGCTCAGCTTTCCAATCATCCTGCCGCTGCTGCTGATGCTGCTTAAATTATCGAAGAACGCCCTCGACGGCCTCGACCGTGGTTCCAGCCTCGACGAAATCGGCACCGTACTGGCCATCGACGTCATTGTGCTGACACTTTCGTGGCTGCTGTTTCCGTTCCTATGGCGAAGCTGAGCGGCACTGTAAACTGTAAACTATATACCGTATACGGTATACAGTTTACAGTGTAGCATCGGTTGATGGGACGAGCCTGAAAACAACCTGCTGAAACCAGACCAGACGCCCTGCTGAAAACTGAAAACAGGGTACTGAAAACCAAAAATAGCCTGCTGGAACCTGTGTTCTGAAAGCGGAAAACGACAAACTGAAAACCGATCAACATTACCCATGAAAAAAAACTGGTGGAAAGCCCTGGCGGTGGTGATTCTGAGCTACGTAATCCTGAAAGGGTTGCTGGGTACGGTACCGCGCCAGCCCATCCTGAACGAAAGCATCCGGAATGTGTACTTCCACGTACCGCTTTGGTTCGGCATGATTATTCTGCTGCTTACCTCGGCTATTTATTCGATCAGGTACCTCCGCAACGGCCGGCCCGATCAGGATCGCATTGCCGTTGAATTTGCCAACACAGCCATCCTGTTTGGGGTACTGGGCTGCGCGACCGGTTCGCTGTGGGCCAACTTTACCTGGGGCGAGCCCTGGCCCAACGATCCCAAGCTCAACAGCGTGGCCGTGGGTATGCTCATGTATCTGGCCTACCTCATCCTGCGGGGCTCGTTCGACGATGAGCAGCGCCGGGCCCGCGTATCGGCGGTCTACAACATCTTCGCTTTCGCCGTGTTCGTACCGCTGATTTTCATCGTACCCCGCCTGACCGACTCGCTCCACCCTGGCAACGGCGGCAACCCCGCCTTTGGTAAGTACGACATGGATAATGCCATGCGAACCGTTTTTTACCCCGCTATCATCGGGTTTACCCTGCTGGGGGTCTGGATAACGGAATTACGCGTCAGAATGCGCCGGTTGCAGGCCGCACTCGATGAGTAAAGCCGGAATGATTCCCCCCTTTTTTTCGTTTATCAAGCACGTACCGGATTCTGCCATGCGTTTCTTTTCGTCTCTTTCGTTTTTATTGGCAGCCCTGCTGCTCCACAGCCAGACCCTGCTGGCCCAGCAACCCACAACCGGCGGTGTCGACATGGCCGATCAACTCCGGGCCGACGGCAAAATATGGGTTGTTGTGGCGGTTATCGCGGTCGTGTTTATCGGCATCGTGCTCTATCTGGTGCGGCTCGACAATCGGCTGGGCAAGCTTGAAAAAGAAAGCCAGCAAAAACCAACTAACTCCCTCCACGTCTGATTACGGCCCCTGCGGCTTCTGAACAGGTATGAAAATTTCACACATCATCGGCATCGTCGTTATTGCACTCGCCATCGGTATCATTGTCTCGACCGCCGGCGACGCCAGTTCCTACGTCACCTTTACACAGGCACAAAGCCTGGCCAAAGACGGCGACGACAAACAGATTCACGTGGTGGGCAAAGTGCAGAAAGATGCGCAGGGCCGGATCACCGACATGCTCTACAACCCTTCGATCGACCCCAACCATTTTGAGTTTACGCTGATCGATAATGACAACAAGCCCCAGAAAGTGGTTTACAACAGCCCCAAGCCACAGGACTTCGAGCGGTCGGAGCAGATTGTCGTGGTGGGTGCCATGCAGGGCGACCATTTTCAGTGCAACAAAATTCTGCTGAAGTGCCCCTCGAAATACCAGGACGGCAAGCTCGAAACTACCGAGCACGAAGCAAAAACAGCCCAACTTTAAAAAGGCGAATCGGTGAACGGGTAAAAGAGCGGTCGCTGTACGCCACGCTTGGTTGCCCGTTCGCACGTTCACTCGTTGACTTATGATACATACCACAGTCGGGCAACTCGGCCATTTTCTTGTCATTCTGTCGTTCGTAACGGCACTTGTCGCCACGGTGGCTTACTTTATTTCGGCCATTGGCAAGCCCGCGCTGGCGAGCGGCACGGCCGACGAGGAAGAGCTGCAGCTGGCCTATGCCGGCGATGACATGGCGTCGTTTGGTGGGAAGAAAGCCCGCCAGCGGACTGCCCGCCCCACGGCCCAGGCCTCGGCGCCCCCCGCCCGGGACGACTGGCGGACACTGGCCCGTTGGGCGTTCTACCTGCACGGACTCGCCGTGGTGGGGGTAGGAGCCTGCCTCTACTGGATTATCTACAACCATTATTTCGAGTACCATTACGCCTGGAGTCACTCGTCGCGGGCGCTGCCGGTGCAGTACGTTATTTCGTGTTTCTGGGAGGGTCAGGAAGGTTCTTTTCTGCTCTGGCTTTTTTGGGATGCCATGGTCGGCGCCCTGCTGATCCGGACGGCCGGCAAGCTCTGGGAAGCGCCCATGATGGCCATCTTCGCCCTGGTGCAGGCTTTTCTGGCATCGATGATTCTGGGCGTGGTGTTCGGCGATACGTTCAAGATTGGCTCCTCGCCCTTCCTGCTCCTGTCGGAGGCTATGCCCGACGCGCCTATTTTCACGGCCGACCCCAACTTCATCCCGAAGGATGGCAATGGCCTGAACCCGCTGCTGCAGAACTACTGGATGGTTATTCACCCACCCACGCTGTTTCTGGGCTTTGCCCTCACGCTCGTGCCGTTTGCGTTCTGCATTGCCGGTCTCTGGCGCAACCAGCCGTTCAACTGGATTCGGCCGGCCCTGCCCTGGACGCTCTTCGGCGCCATGGTGCTTGGCGTGGGCATTATGATGGGCGGCTACTGGGCCTATGAAACCCTGAACTTTGGCGGGTACTGGAACTGGGATCCGGTTGAAAATGCGGTCTACGTACCTTGGCTTGTGATGGTAGGTGCCCTGCACACCATGCTCATTGCCAGAAAAAACAGTACGGGGCTCAAAACGGCCATTATCCTGACCATCACCACCTTTCTGCTGGTGCTTTACTCCACCTTCCTGACCCGATCGGGTATTCTGGGCAACGCATCCGTACACTCATTTACCGATCTGGGCCTGTCGGGGCAGTTGCTTGTGTATCTGCTTGTGTTTGTCGGCCTGGCCGTTGCGCTGGCCGCCTGGAAATGGAAACAGATTCCGACCGACGAAGCAGAAACCTCTGTTTATACCAAAGAATTCTGGCTGTTTATGGGTTCGCTGGTGCTGTGTCTGGCCGCTTTCCAGGTCATTGCCACCACGTCGATTCCGGTCTACAACAAAGTACTGGAACTGTTCGGCAAGATTTCGAACCTGGCCCTGCCTGCCGATCAGATTGCCCATTACAACAAGTTTCAGGTTTGGTTTTTCGTGGTCATTGCCCTGCTGACCGGTGTCGGCCAGTTTATGTGGTGGCGCCGGATCGAAGGTCATAACTGGGAAGCCCTTATCACGCCCGGTATTCTCACGCTGCTGCTTAGTGCGGGTATCATTGCCTACGGTTCGATCAGCAACCCCGTGTATATGGCCCTGCTGGTTGCCGCCCTGTTTGCCCTGATGACCAACGGCACCATCCTGCTCAACATTTTCCGGGGTAACTACCGCCTGTCGGGGGGTGCCATTTCGCACATGGGTATGGCCCTGATGCTGATTGGTATTCTGTACTCGGCTGGCTTCACCAAAGTCATTTCGATCAACGACAGCGGTCTGCTGATTTCCAAGCAGGACGAGTTTACCAAGAACGACAATAAGGAAAACAAGGAGAACAAACTGCTGTGGCTCAACCAGCCCGAAAAAATGGGCCCCTATCAGCTGACCTACCGTGGGCAGCGGATCGAAGCCCGCGACGTGCCGGGCTACATTCCCCGCCGGGATATTGCGCTGATCGAGGGCGACAAAACGTTCAACTTCCACGGCATTGCCCAGCGCGACATTGTGCAGGATGGCAAGCTGTACCACAAAAAAGGCGATACGCTGGCGCTCTACCCCGAAAACACCTATTACGCCGTAGAGTACCGTGAGCCGGGGGGTAAAATCTTTACGCTCTATCCCCGCGCCCAGGTCAATGAGCGCATGGGGCTGTTGGCGTCGCCTGATATTCGCCATAAAACCGACCGCGACATGTACACCTTCGTGTCGTCAGTACCCGACCCCAATGCGGAAAATAAATGGGAGAAAACCGAAACGTACTCCGTTGCCATTAAAGACACGTTCTTCCTGAACGACTACGTGGCCGTACTGGACGACGTAACCCGTACGACCGACGTCGACGGCATTACGCTTAGCCCGTCCGATGCGGCCGTTCGGGCCCGGGTTCGGGTTATGAGCAAGACTGGCGAGCAGGTGCTGACCCCTGCCTTTGTCATCAAAGACCGGATGGTGGCGCACCCCGCCGAGGTTAGCGACGAACTGGGGGTTCGGATTCAGCTGAACGAGATCGATCCCCGCACCGGCAAGTTCACGTTTGCCGTGAACCGCACCCAGCGCGATTACATCGTGATGAAAGCCTATGAAAAGCCGTTGATCAACCTGCTCTGGATCGGTACGCTCATCGTGGTTATCGGCTTTGCCATTGCCACTGTCCGGCGCTACCGCGAATTTGCCAAGATGCGAGCTAAAGGAGCGCTGTAGAAACGCCTGCTTAACCGGAATCGGTGGCAGCCAGCAACGTCCACCCCGAAAACTATGAAACTGAAGCTGAACGAAATACTGCTGCTTTCGGCCGGGGCCGGCTTCCTGATCCTCTGGATTGCCGAGTATCAGCGTACCACTTTTGCCGATAGCTATTGGCTGATGATGCTGTCGCTGGGCTGTATGCTGGGCTTCCAGTATATCAAAAACAAGCGGCTGGAGCGTGAGAAAGCCATCTCACCAACCATCAAACAAATGGCTGAAGACCGCAGCAAAAAGAAGAAATAAGCCTTGCCCATCGGTCAACACCCTACGAAAAAACCCGGCTGATTAGCCGGGTTTTTTCGTAAATGATACGATTGATTTGCCTACACCGTTACGTCATCGGCAGCCGGGAGGGGCTCCGTCCGGAATTCGCCTTCCCACTTCGAGATTACGCAGGTGGCCACGGCGTTGCCGGCCACGCTGGTAGCGCTGCGGCCCATATCGAGCACCTGATCGATACCGAGCAGCAGAGCCAGCCCCTCGATGGGCAGGTTGAAGAGCGACATGGTACCGGCAATCACAACAAGCGACGCGCGCGGCACACCAGCGATACCTTTAGACGTAATCATCAGCGTCAGCATCATCGTGATCTGCTGTTCGATCGAGAGCGGAATATGGTAGGCCTGCGCAATAAACGCCGTTGCGAAGGTCATGTACAGCATCGACCCGTCGAGGTTGAACGAATAGCCAAGGGGCAGCACAAACGAGATAATCCGCTCCGAGCAGCCAAACCGGCGCAGGGCTTCGATAGTCTGCGGGAACGACGCTTCCGAACTGGCCGTGCTGAACGAGAGCACCATGGCATTCCGAATTTCGCGCAACAGCGCCAGATACGGAATCCGAACGACCAGACAGATGGCAGCCAGAATGACAAACACGAAGAAGAGCAGCCCCCCGAAGAAACACAAAATCAGGTAGGCATAGCCCGTCAGGATACCGAGCCCCTGCTGTGCCACCACGGCAGCAATGGCGCCCAGCACGCCAAAGGGTGCAAACGACATCACGTAGCCCGTCACCTTGAACATGGCGTGCGACAGCGCGTCGAGTGCCTTGATAAGCACCTTACCCGTATCGCCGATCGAACCGACGGCAATGCCGAAGAAAATGCTGAACACCACGATCTGCAGGATTTCATTACTGGCCATTGCCTCGATGAAACTCGTCGGCACGATGTGCGTAATGAAGTTATCGAAGGTGAGTTTCTGCACTTCTACGCCCGTATCGGTGCCTTTAGGCGGCAGCGGCAGACTCATCACCTCACCGGGCTTCATGATATTGACGACCAGCAGCCCGACGACCAGCGACAGGATGGTGGCAAAATAAAAATACGCCAGGGTTTTCAGGCCGATACGCCCGACCGTACCGAAGTCGCCGAGCTTGGCAATGCCAACCACGAGGGTGGCAAACACCAGCGGCCCGATGATCATCTTGATCAGGCGCAGGAAGATTTTTGACAGAATGTTGAGATCAGTGCCCGAAAAGCCTGAATCCGTTACGGGAAACAGATAGCCGATCAGCACACCGATTACCATCCCCAGAAAAATGCGGGTGGTTAAGTTAGGTAGCTTCATGTAGACGGAATTGGGATATTGACAAAAGTAGCGCAATATGCGCAGTTGCGAAAACTTCCCCGCATCCGGTCCCGGAACCGGGACCTATACCCCGGTAGCAGGGAGGGTTTAAATCCCTTTCCCATCAAATGTTTATATTGCCGATCAATTCAGCCGACTAACCGACCGAAGATGCGTCGGTAGATAGGCCGTCTATACGCAAATTGTATCCACAACAATGGAAAGAACAGGTAATTGGTTAGCCGAAAGGGCGTCGAAAAGGTAATGGCATCGACGATGCAGGTGCCGCCGTCGGGCCGCCGTTCGAGCCCGTGCCGATGATGCCACCGGGCCAGAAAAAACGGCAGCTTCGTGCCTTCATCGATAAAATAGATCTCGGCAGGCGTCGTTTGCTGATCAGTGATCGTACTGATCCAGTCCTGTTTGAAAAGCAGGAAGTTGAGTCGCAAATGGACGATATCGCCGGTGAGGCAGCCGTCGAAACGGACAACCTCGACGGGCGGAAAAGGAGGGCTGAGCTGGTCGAACAAGGTTCGGTTGAAACCAGCCCAAACCGTTTCCAGCGGTTGCGCAACCGGCGTTTTTAGCGTTAGCTTCATGAGACAGGTGGGTATGGCCCCTTTAGGGTAGTAGTCGTTTGTTGCTCTTCCTCTTAAACCCAAAAAGCAGGGATTCCGTTACGTTAATTTCGATCGGTTCAAGCCCGTCGGTTGCCCCCGGTCCAGAAAAGCCTGCTCTCCACGAATTATGCATCGGTTTACATACCTGGTTGGCTGGTTTGTACTGTTGCTCCTGTTCCTGCCGGAGCCAGGCCGGGCAACGCCCCTGCTTCCCCTCGACCACCTGACAGTGCGGAACGGGTTGCCCCAGGGCTTTGTCAAATCCATTGTACAGGATCGGCGGGGCTTTATGTGGTTCTCGACCCGCGATGGGTTGTGCCGGTACGATGGGGTGCGCTACAAAGTCTTTCACCACGACCCGCTCAACCCCCTGTCGCTTTCGTTCAGCAGCATCTACGAAATCCGGGAAGACCCCTCGGGCCGACTCTGGCTCCGCACCGAAAACAACCAGGTCGATCTGTTCGACCCTGTTTCCGAGCAGGTTGTCCGGGCTTCGGCCAGCCCCGCCTTTCAGGCTGCCGTCGGCACCGATCTGCTTACCGCCATTGCCCCCGATCGGCGGGGCGGAGTCTGGGTCGGTACGGCCAGCCGGGGCTTTTTCAGACTGTCGGCCCGGGGTGAGGTTTCTCAGCATACCTGGCGGCCCACTACGACGCCGGCGCCTACCATCTACACGCTGCTGCTGAGCCAGTCGGGCACGTTGTGGGTCGGCACGGGGCTGGGCCTTTACCGGGTTCCGGCCAAAGGGCCTGTCCGCGTCTTCCGCACGCAGAATGGGTTAGCCGCCAACCGCATTGCGTCGCTTTATGAGCGGGCCAATGGCGAGCTGATGATTGGTACGGCGGGGCAGATCAGCGTGTTCGACCCCCGCACCACAATTGTCCGACGTGTCATTACCATACCCGATCGCGAACCCACCCCGCTGGTGACGCGCAGCCCGGCCGGCGACGAATTTATCAACCTTTACCGATACACCGATGCCGGTGGACTGCTGCCACTGCCCATAGCGCCCCTGCCTTCCTACTCATCGCCCATCTGTTCGCTCATCGACCGGTCGAACACGCTCTGGCTGGGTACCAATGGCAGTGGCGTGCTGAAGGCGAACCTTACGCCGAACCCTTTCACCGCCTGGCCAACCATTAATTTTCCGGTTGCCTGGCTCACGCAGCAGCTTGGGCTCCCGGCCGACGCCATTCCCGATGGGGTGCGCAACCACAGCGCGTTTGGGGTGCGCACGCAGTTCGACAAGCGGGGTACGCTATGGCTCAGCGGCCCAACGCTGCCGTTGATGCGCTACGATCGGCAGGCCGGTCAGTTTAGGCGCCTGGCGCCGAAAGGCTTACCCGACACCGGTCCCTACCGGGGACTGATGCTCCATACGTTTACGACCGATGCCAACGACGATTTGTGGGGGCTGGCCGATAACACGGGGCAGCACATGATTCGATACAACCGGGAGCAGCAGCGATTCCAGGCCTGGCCACTGCTGCCGGCAACGGCACCGGCCAGTCCCGTTCTGGACATGACCGTTGATGGCGGGCACATTTACCTGGCCACGCAGGACCAGGGTCTGGTGCGGGCCGACCTGGCGACCCGGCGCCTGATCCGGTGGCATGAAAACCCGGCCAGTCCAACGGCCCTGCCCACACGGTCGTTGCTCAGCCTGGCTCAGGACCCGCTCCAGTACAATTACCTCTGGATCGGCACGTACGGCAGTGGCCTCTGCCGGCTCGATAAGCATACCGGCGCCATCAGAACGTTTGGCTGGGCCGAAGGCTTACCCAATAATGTCATCTACGGCATCCAGCCCGACGGGCGGGGCCACCTCTGGCTCAGTACCAATCAGGGTTTATGCCGCTTCGATAGCCGTACCTTCGAGGTTCGCAACTATACCACCGATGATGGCCTGCCCGCCGATGAGTTCAACCGGTTTCAGGACATCCGGCTGCCCGATGGCCGGCTGGTATTTGGGGGGGTTGGCGGCTACACCTGTTTCAGCCCCGACGCCATCCGCGACGATTCGTTTCAGCCCGCCATCGCCCTTACCGACGTACGCATCAACAACCGCGGTATCGCCACGGCCGGCCCCGATTCGCCCATCCGCTCGGTTATCGAGCAGACCAACTCGCTCGATCTCAACTACCGCCAGAATTACCTTTCCTTCGACTTTGCTGCCCTTCAGTACAATCAGACCGGCAAGAATCTGTACCGCTACAAACTGATCGGACTCGACCCCGACTGGGTGTACAGTGGCAGCCAGACCACCACTACCTATACCAACCTCTCACCGGGAACCTACACTTTTGTGGTCAATGCCTCGAACACATCGGGCGTCTGGAGCCCCCACACCCGTCAACTGCGCATCCAGATCCGGCCGGCCCCCTGGGCAACCTGGTGGGCTTATACCGCCTATGGCCTGTTGCTGATCGTTGGGGTCATGCTGTTTGTGCGGGTGCGGGTCAGGCGGATACGGCTGCAAAGCGAAATGGCCCTGCGCGATCAGGAAACCCGGCAGCTGCGTCAGCTCGATCAATGGCGATCCCGCTTTTTCGCCAATGTCACGCACGAGTTCCGCACGCCACTGACCCTGATTCTGCCCCCGCTCGAAGATGCGCTGCATGAGACCACCAACCCCGACCAGCGCAATCGCCTGACTATGGTGCATCGGAGCGCGAGTCATCTGCTGCGACTGATCAACGAACTGCTCGACATTGCCCGAATCGAAGCCGGGGCCCTGCCGCTGGCTCCCGTTCAGGGTGATCTGGTAGCCTTTATTGGCCAAACGGTGGGCACCTTTCACGACGAAGCGCAGCGTCACAACGTGCGCCTTACGTTTCAGCCCTCCCTACCGTCGCCCTACTACTGGTTCGACCCCGACAAGCTGGAGAAAATCATCAATAACCTGCTCAACAACGCCCTCAAGTTTACGCCTGCACAGGGCCATATCGATGTGACGCTGACACTCGAGCAGCCCACTACCCCTGACAAGCTGGCTCTGGTCAGGCTTGCGGTGGTCGATACAGGAACGGGGATCGAGGCCGACAAGCTGAATCATATCTTCGAGCGGTTTTACCAGGCCGACAGCACCCGCCCGGCCGGTGGGTCAGGCATTGGCCTCTCGTTCGTGAGCGAGCTGGTCGAGCTGATGCAGGGTAATATTCGGGTCGAAAGTCAGCCGGGGCAGGGCGCTACGTTCCTCATCGACCTGCCGCTACGTCCGGCCGAAGATCTGCAGCCACGGCCCGAGTCGGCAACGGTCCCGGCCCCGGCCACAGCCGACGACACCGATCTGCGCCCCCTGATTCTGGTAGTCGAGGACAACGACGAGATTGCCCACCTCATCGTGAAAACGCTGGGTGATGCCTGGCAGGTGAAACGCGCCGGCAATGGGCAGGCGGGTCTCGATCTGGCCCTGGCTACAGGACCTGACCTGATCATCACGGACCTGCTCATGCCGGTTATGGATGGCATGGCCCTCTGCCGGGCCCTGAAGGCCAATCCGGCCACCAACTACATTCCCATTCTGATGCTGACAGCCCGCTCCGACGCGGCCAGCCGGCTGGAGGGCTTGTCGGCCGGTGCCGATGATTACCTCGCCAAGCCGTTTCAGGTCGACGAACTGCGGTGGCGGGTGCGCAACCGCCTGGAGCAGCAGCGCCGGGTGCGCGATCATCAGCGCAGTCAGCTGCTGGGACAGGGCCACCTGCCCATCAACAGTCCTGAGCCCGAAGATTCATTCATGAACCGGGTCTATGCCGTGATTCAGGCCGAACTCGACAATTCAGAATTTACCGTTGCCAACCTGGCCGACGCGGTCAGCCTGAGCCGGATGCACCTGAACCGGAAAGTAAAGGCCCTCACCGGCCTATCGCCCAATGAACTGATCCGGGTAGTGAGGCTACAGCGTGCCAGCGAACTGCTGCTGGGCCAGTCGCCCGTTTCCAGCGTTGCCTACGCGGTGGGGTTCGATACGGCGGCTTACTTCTCCAAAGTTTTCAAGGACCATTTTGGACTCACCCCCTCTGAGTACGTCGAGAAAAACCGGCAGCGCCAGTTGTAACTACGACTGGTTACGCGCCCCCGTCCCCCCTGCCGGGAGGGCAGGGTTGACAGCTGCGCTTTGCCTGCCCGTTAGCCATCAGTAAGCCGGCAATCAATTGATGATTGGCCCAGCACCCGTACGGATACCTGGCCCCTGACCCACCCTGCCTGTTGCGTTTGCCCCCTCCCTATACCAAGGTTGCTCAGCGACCTTCTACCGGTATATCCAGATTTCCACTAGGGAACATAGTTTAAAAGCCAGCAAACCCAATTTTCCCATAAACACCTGTTTACCAACAACTTAAAGCACCATCTTACAAAACAGGCTTCGATTATTCATGGCTTTCCATACACGCAAAATGACCGTTCATCCCCGATGTTACGAATTTGATAGTGCATGTTACGTATGAAAAAGAGGGTCATTCTCGCATTGGTTATCATTGCAGTATCCTTTTTTTCTGCTCTTTCTTACACCTATCGAGAATACGTATGACTTACTTTTCATCGACCACACCTGTGGCCCGTACCATTCCATCCGACTGGCCACCCCTTAAACTGTATCTCCGCGAATCGGGCCGGCAGTCGTTTCCGGTTGGCGATCTGGTCTACATGCAGGCCGTTGCCAATTATAGCTGGCTCAACTGGATGGATGGCCGGCGCATGCTGATGCCCCGCACGCTTAAATACTACACGCCGAAACTCCCAGCCGAATGGTTTATCCGGCTTCACCGCAACTGCGTGGTCAACCGCCGGTATATCGAGCGACTGGAGCGCACCGATGCGGGGGGTATTGTTCACCTTACCACGGGCGATCAGCTGCTGGTGTCGCGTCGGCGCTGGAGCACCGTTCGCCGGCAGCTCGTTAACCTGATGCCGCAGCTCAATTAGCTGACCGATACACAACAGAAGAGGGGGTGTCGACCCGAACCAGCTGGTTTAGTCGACACCCCCTCTTATTGTTTCCTGGAACCGGCTTACATCTGCTCGAGTACGCGCTCCATCGATACAGCCTGCCCGATGCGGCTTTTCAGCTCGGCAATGGGCACTCGCTCCTGTTCGGTTGTGTCGCGATAGCGAATCGTAACGGTATCATCCTCCAGCGTCTGGTAATCGACGGCGATACAGAAGGGCGTACCAATCAGGTCCTGGCGGGTGTACCGCTTCCCAATGGCATCACGCTCCTCGTAGACCACCCGGAATTCTGAGCGCAGGCTTTTTACGATCTGCTCGGCTTTTTCGGGCAGGCCATCCTTGCGCACCAGTGGGAACACGGCGGCTTTCACCGGCGCCAGGGCCGGGTGCAGTTTCAGGTAGGTACGCTCTTTGGTCTGCTCATCGACGCCCGGCGTGCCCGACGTAACGGTTTCTTTGGTGAAGGCATTGCAGAACGTAGCCAGAAACAGCCGGTCGGCGCCAACTGACGTTTCAACCACATAGGGAATGTAGTTGCCGTACGGTTTGCCCGTAGCCGGGTCTACCTCGTTGTCGAAATACTGCTGCTTTTTGCGGCTCAGTTCCTGGTGTGCTTTCAGGTCGAAGTCGGTACGCGAGTGAATGCCTTCCATTTCGCGGAAGCCAAAGGGAAACTTGTATTCGATATCGACGGCAGCATTGGCGTAGTGAGCCAGTTTCTCGTGGATGTGAAACTTCAGCTTCTCGGCGGGCAGGCCAATGGCCTGGTGGAACTTCATGCGCGCATCGCGCCACCGTTCATACCATTCCATTTCGGTGCCAGGACGCACAAAGAACTGCATTTCCATCTGTTCGAACTCGCGCATCCGGAACGTAAACTGCCGGGCTACGATCTCATTCCGGAAGGCTTTCCCGATCTGGGCAATCCCGAACGGTACTTTCATCCGACCGGTTTTCTGCACGTTCAGGAAATTGACAAAAATCCCCTGGGCCGTTTCAGGCCGGAGGTAAATCAGACTGGCATCTTCGGCCAGCGAGCCCACCTGCGTCGAAAACATCAGGTTGAACTGCCGTACCTCGGTCCAGTTATCGGTACCCGACACGGGGTCTTTGATGCCCTCGGCAATGATCAGGTTGCGAACGCCTTCCAGGTCGTTGTCGCCCAGCAGGCGACCCATTTCCTGCAGCAGGGCCGTGCTGCGGGCTTCGTCGCCGGCGTTGGCGTATGCCTCAGCCTTCAGTTCGAGCAGCTGGTCGGCCCGGTACCGCTTTTTCGAATCGCGGTTGTCGATCATCGGATCGTTGAACGAATCGACGTGACCCGAGGCCTTCCAGGTGAGGGGATGCATGAAAATCGACGCGTCGATCCCGACCACGTTGTCGTGGAGTTGGGTCATGGCTTTCCACCACAGCGTTTTCAGGTTATTTTTAAGCTCGACGCCGTTCTGCCCGTAATCGTAAACGGCCTGCAGGCCATCGTAGATTTCAGACGACGGAAATACGAAGCCGTATTCCTTGGCGTGGGCGATAATGTCTTGCAGCGTTGCGGCCGGGGTATCGGCAGCCGAATTCGGAGTAGTGTTCATACGTGGCACAAAAGTACGATAACCCGTAAAAAAGGCCCGTACATTCATCGGCATTTTCAGCAAATCCCCGGCGGCCTGCTCAGCCACCCCCTCGGGCCCGTGCTTTTCGGGCCGGGTGGTCTGTTTCCAGCCCCGGCTTCTCGCCGGTCATCGCCCAGTGGCCACAGCCTGTACGTTTCTAAAACAGCCATGGGCTGGGCCAGGCCCAGCCCATGGCTGATACGGTTATCAAAATCGCCGGCACGCGCCCCCGGGTCAGGCCTCAGCCTGGAGCTTGCGCAGCTGGCTGATGTACTGGTCGGTTCGGCTGGCTTTTAGCATGCGCAGGTGACGCTGCCGGGCCTGTTCCATAAATTCAGCACTCAACTCACCCCGCACGCGGGCCCGGGGGGCGGTTCCGGTCGCCGGTGTTTTCGTCATCAGCGCAAGCAAACGCTCGGTATGCGCCTGGTGGGCCTGGGCGCCATCCGTAATCTGGGTAAGCAGTTGCCGGTAGGTGGCATCGGGGATTTTCCCATGCAGCGCGGCTACCGTGGCGGTCATGGTCGCAAAATCCAGCGAACCGGCGCTCACCAAGTGTTGCAGGTAATACTGGGTAACACCGGGCTGTGCGGCCGACCGAAGGCCATACTGGTTTAGCAGCGCCCGGGCGTAAAGTTGCTGAAACAGATTGACAATGGGTTCTCCGTCGTGTTCGGCCATAAACGCCCGGTACTGCTGGTCGGCCTGCTGCCAGCTCAGCGTAGTCGCCTGGCCGGAGTCGGGTACAATAATCGGGTTCAGGGCCATCAGCCGCCGTTGCAGGTTGGCGTAGTTGCGGGCGCAGTCATCGTTTCCGCCACAAAACCGCTCATTGCTGACGGGGACTTCGGCAAACAGGCGCCGGTTTACCAGAATCGGTTGCGTATCGCCCGATGCATCGGCCCGAAGCGCTTCATTGACCGTACTGGACTGGCAGGCAACGCCCGTAGCGACGAGGGCGACAAAAATGGATAGCCGTTTCATGTGTATGCGTGGATTATACAGTAGAATCAACGGAAACAAACCCGGCTGAAACCTGGCCAAGTATACGAGTCAGTTTTTTTTCACAAAACCGGTTATCGCTTCTTTATCTATCGGTTAGTAATCACACCAAAATACCAGCCGGGCAGTGCTGGTTAACCGGAAAGTCGGGGCAAACAGAGGCCCCTGTTATCGCTTGCTTCCCACCAGCACCATACTTTTCCAGAAATGCGGAAACCGGCCAATACCCTCGAACTTGGGATCGGAGAAACCCGTGTCGATAAAGAGCTGCCGCAGCGACTGCCGGCTGAAAAACTTGACGTGGCCACCGTACCACAGGGGGGCATGGTGGGTATCCCACTTGTCGAGCAGGCAGATGGCCAGGTTTTTCCAGTAGCCGTGAAACGGTGTCGTAACCAGCAACCGGCCATTGGGGGCCAGTACACCCGAGGCAAAGGCAAACAGCTGGTGGGGGTTGTACAGGTGTTCGACCACTTCGGTCGACACCACCAGGTCAAACAGCCCTTCCTGCATAACCAGCTGCGCCGGGTCGTCCTGCACTCCGTAGGCGTAGAAGCGGAGGCCCGGGTACGTTTGCCGAGCAATCTCGACGCCCTGTTCGTCGAAGTCGGTACCCACAACCTCGTAACCCGCCCGGGCCAGTTCGGCACAGAGTGCTCCATTGCCCGAGCCCAGATCAAGAATCCGGCGGGGCTGAAGCTGGCGAACCAGCTCCATCACCTTGGGCGTCACATAGTTGCAGGAATGGGGTGCTTCGGCGGTGGTCCAGTCGTACACCCGGTTTTTCTGTTCAGCAATCATTGCTTAAGCGGATAGAGGATTAGGGAATATTCGTTACCAGTTCTGTCGTAAATTCGCCAATCCTACCGAATCACCCAAGTGTTATTTCATAAACGGTAGGGTCTATAGGCCATTCGTCTGGTTCTGCGCTGGCCCCCGCCCCTGTCTGTATGACTACTCATATCGTTACGTCTCCGCTCGGACTGGTTTGCATTTCGGGCACCGAGGCCGGCGTTTCGGCTATCAGCTGCACCCGGCTGCCCACCGATCAGCCGCCTGCTCAGGCATTACCCGCCCCCGTTCGGCAGGCCGCCGATCAGCTGGCGGAGTATTTCGCCGGCCAGCGGACCACCTTCGATTTTCCGATGACACCCGCCGGCACGCCGTTTCAGAAACGCGTGTGGGAAGCCCTGCTGACAGTGCCCTTCGGACAGACGGAGTCGTATGGGCAGCTGAGCAAACGCCTGGGCGACATAAAGGCCATTCGGGCCGTGGCCGCTGCCAACGGTAAAAATCCGCTCTGGATTGTGGTGCCCTGCCACCGCATCATCGGTGCCGACGGTTCGCTGACGGGCTATGCCGGGGGCCTCTGGCGCAAACAATGGCTGCTGGCCCACGAAGGCGCCCTCCCCGACCAGCAGCAGGGCCAGCTGCGCCTGTTCTGACTTATTGACCACTTACCAATGACGCCCGACGCCCTCAACCACCTACGGCAGGATGCCACCCTGGCCCGCATCATCGACCAGACCGACATCCCGACATCCGTGAGCGACTGGACCAACGATCTGTATCTGGCCCTGCTCGAAAGTATTGTCTCGCAGCAGATTTCCGTAAAAGCCGCCGATGCCATCTTCGGTCGGTTTCGGGGGCTCTTTCCCGACCGGTATCCGCATGCCGATGCCCTCCTGCTGCTTTCGACCGAGGAACTCCGCAGCGCGGGCCTGTCGGGCCAGAAGGTCAATTACCTGCGTAGTGTAGCCGAGTTTTCGCTGGCGAATGAACTGAGCATAGATTACGTAAATGGGCTCTCCGACGAGGAAGTGGTGCAGTACCTGATTCCCATCCGGGGCGTTGGCCGGTGGACAGTCGAGATGTTGCTGCTGTTTGTACTCGACCGGCCCGATGTGTTTCCGATCGACGATCTGGTCATTCGGCAACGCATGATGCGGGCCTACCCCGAGCAAACGACGGGCCTGACCGGCAGGGCGCTCTATGCGGCCCTCCACGCCATTGCCAACCAATGGAGCCCCTACCGCAGCACCGCCAGCAAGTACCTCTGGCGCTGGCGACCCGATACACCGCCCGTGGCTGCGCCATAGGCTCTGTTGTATAGGTTCAGATGCGCTGCACCGCAATCTTGACTTTCGAATCGACATGGATCAGTACCTGAACGCCGTCGGGACGGATCACTATTTTCCTGGGTACCAGTCGAAACGAATCGATATCGAGAGCGGTTTTCTTGCCTGCCCCGCCCCGGGCAAAGGCCTGCTCGATTTTACCGGGCAGTTCGGTAATTCCTTTCTGGAGCGGAATCACCAGGGCCGACTGCAGGGTATCGCGCAGGTTGTCGTGCAGCAGCCAGTCGGCCGTTTCGAGCAGGGTTTCCTTGGTTTCCACGTCGTAATCGACCTGCTGGATACGAAGCGTATTAGTAAGCGTGTCGTAATGCGGCTGCCCCCGGAAATACAGCGTGCCGTTCATAAGCCCTTTGATCTTGGTTTTCATGATCAGCGACGTACCGCCCCCCATCACTTCGGCATCTTCGATGCGGAGCCGCCCACCCGGCAAACCGGGTTTCTTCTCAACAATCGTTTTGTGCAGAATTCGGTTGATGTCGCTGTAGGCAACAAACGACAGCACGTGCAGACTCGACTGATCGGTTACGCGCTCCCGACGCATAAGCCGGGGTAATGGTTCGAGTTTGTCGAGGGTTGGCTCCGTGCCAATGTGCGTACCGACCCGAAAGGCAATCCGGAGCGGAATGATCAGCTCGTGGGCGTTCCCTTCGACGGGGGCCACGGCCACACTAAAGGGCTTGGGCATGAGCCACACTTCGCCGGGCGACTTGCTGATCCGGAGTGGTTTCTGCAGGTCGCGCCAGACTTTGGCCACTTCTTTGTCCAGCTTCAATTCGTCATGGACCGCCTGGTCGATGGCTTTTTCGATTTCGGCGCGCCGGTTTTTCAGAATTTTTTCGGCCAGCCCCGTAATGTTGATCTGAATACCCAACAGCCGGATGGCCGGTTTACGAATCCACTTGTAATTATCGAGCCGGGAGCGGGTTGTCAGGCGCCAGTTGGCCCCTACCGACAGCGGGGAGGCAAAATTGACCGACAGTTCGCAGAGGGTGCGGCTTTTCTTCTGCTTGCGCAGCCCGATGGGATTGCTGTAGAGCACCCGCAGCGGAGCCGAAAAAAAAGCTTTCTGATTGGCGTAGTGAATCTGAACGGGGCCCGTCCGCTCAACGCGCAGCCGCCAGGCTTCCCCCTTCTTGCCATGAAACGTTTCTTCCGTCACGAGCATCGGCTTGAGGGCCTGATTGACCTTGCGTTCGAGGGTCGGAATCGGAAACGAGACACGCCCGGCCAGGTATGAAACCGGATCGGGAATGGCAGGCTCATAAGCCTGAACCTCGGGCGTTTGGGTTTTAACCCGCTTACAGCCAGCCCCCGCAAGCAGGGTGACCAAAAAGCAAATCAGGTAAAATCGATTCATCGTGTGCGTGTATGGTGGTTACCTAAACGCCGTCGGATGATAAAATGTTAGGTAGTACCGCTTAGCGGGTTTTGCGACTATTTACGACAGCGGGCGTTCGGTTATCGGCCGCGCAGCCACACCCCTTGCCGCAGCCCGCCCGGCGCGTATCCAGGCTGCGGTAAATCCGGCGCCCCAGATACCCCAGGGCAACCAGAAAGATGAGTCCAATGATGAGTTCCTGCATACCGCCCTAACAGCGAATCAGTGCCAGCCGTTCCGTTCGGCCAGCCGGGCCGCGTGCTGGTAGTGGTGTTCGCCGTGCCAGACATAAAGGCCGGTCATATCGGCCAGCGTAAACGTCTGCTGCATACCGGGATGATAAAAGGTACGGCTGAAAGCCGCATCCGGCAGGCTCCGCAGCAGCGTCGTCCAGCGGAGGTGCAGCTGCGCCAGCAGATCGAGCGAAGGCCCCACGGGCAGTTGCGAATCGGCCAGTTCGGCCCAGGCGGTTTCGTCATAGGGCCGAATGGTGGGGTTCGTTTCGGTCAGGGCCAGCTTCGTTCGGGTATACACGTTGATGTGGCTATCGGCCACGTGGTGCACCAGCTGCCGCACGGTCCAGCCGTTGGGGCGGTAGGGCGTGTCGAGCCGCTCATCCGACCAGCCCTGCACCAGCGCCGTCAGTTTGGCGGGCAGGGCGGCCAGCGTGTCGACGTGCTGGCGGGCTTCGTCCAGCGAAACGGCCTGGGTGGGTGTGTAGCGGCCAATGGGGTACCGCAGCGCATCAATTTCGGGGGATTCGTAGGTGTTTTTCATGGGTATAGGCGTGAAACCGGGCAGCCTATCCGTTGGGCAGGCTGTCCGACTGGTCGTTCGTTATTTTGTCCAGAACTGATCGATAACCTGCCGCAGGGGGGCATGTACGGCACTGCCGGCCACCACATCGCCCCGGAACAGAAACGCGTCGCCCCCCGTGAAATCGGTGACCACGCCCCCCGCTTCGCGCACCAGCAGCACCCCGGCGGCCATGTCCCACGAGTTGAGGTTGTATTCATAAAAGGCTTCGAAGCGTCCGCAGGCCACGTAGGCCAGGTCAATAGCGGCCGACCCCATCCGGCGCAGGCCATGCGTCTGCTGCATCAGCACCTCCAGAATCTGCAGGTACGGCTGCATCTGATCGAACTGGTAATACGGAAACCCGGTTGCGATCAGGCTATCGCCCAGCTGCGTGGCCGTCGAGACCCGGATCGCTGTGGTTACCCCCTGGCGGGTCAGGTGCGCCCCGCCCCCCTGCCAGCCCCAGAAACACTCGTCACGATTTGGGTCATAGATGACCCCGGCAATGGGCGTGCTGCCCTGCGCCAGGCCGATGCTCACCGAAAACACGGGCAGGCCGTGGATAAAGTTGGCCGTACCGTCGAGCGGGTCGATAATCCAGTTGAGCGCCGTGGGGTCGGCCTCCTGCCCGGTGGTACCCTCTTCGGTGATGAAGCCGGCTTCGGGCAGCAGCGAACGTAGGCGGGCTACCAGTTGTTTCTCGGTTTCTTTGTCGACGTACGAGACTAGGTTGTTGAGGCCTTTGTATTCGATGGCATCGGGCTGGAAACGGCTGCGCTCCTGGAGCAGAAAAGCGCCGGCATCGGTAGCGATGGCGCAGAGTTGGGCGGTAAGCGGGGCTAATTCGAGCGTCACAGACTTGGTTGTATCGGTTGAACGTTGGGACAACGAAGCGCCCCTGTCGGGTCAAAACTACGGAATTTGCCGCGCCCGGCCGGCCCGGCGGCATACAATTCTCTTGTTTCTGACCGACCTTTGCCCCATGCTTATCGACCTACGCAGCGACACCGTTACGCGCCCCACGCCCGCCATGCGCGAGGCCATGTTTACCGCCGAACTCGGCGACGATGTACTGGGCGACGACCCCACCGTGCAGGCCCTGGAAGCCAAGGCCGCGGCCCTGTTCGGTATGGAGGCTGCCCTGTTCTGCGCCAGCGGCACCATGACCAATCAGCTGGCCATCCGCACCCACACGCGCCCCGGCGATGATGTGATCTGCGACATGCTCTCGCACGTGTATCAGTACGAAGGCGGGGGCATCTCGGTCAACGCCCTGGCTTCGGTGAGCCTGCCCCAGGGTGAGCGGGGCAAACTGACCCCCGACCTGATCCGGGCCCATATCTACAACCCTACCGACCCCCACAAGCCCCTGTCGCGGCTGGTGGTACTCGAAAACACGATCAACAAAGGCGGTGGCTGCTACTATACGATTCCCGAAATCTCGGCGATCCGGCAGGTTTGCACCGAACACAACCTGACCCTTCACCTCGACGGTGCCCGACTCTTCAACGCGCTGGTCGAGACTGGCGACCCCACCACGGCCTACGGGCAGCTGTTCGACTCGATCAGCATCTGTCTCTCCAAGGGGCTTGGCTGCCCAGTCGGGTCGCTGCTGATTGGCCGGGCTGATTTCATCGCACAGGCCCGCCGGTTTCGCAAACTGATGGGCGGTGGCTGGCGACAGGCTGGCTTGCTGGCGGCAGCGGGTATCTACGCCCTCGACAACCACGTTCAGCGGCTGAAAGTCGATCACCTGCGCGCCCGGCGAATCGGTGCGATGCTGGCCCAGCGCACCGATATCGAGGAAATATACCCCATCGACACCAACATCGTGATTTTCCGGCTCCCCGAAACCCTTTTAGCTACCGATTATGTTGATCAACTGGCAGCAAAGGGAATCCGCGCCGTTACCTTTGGCAGGCACCTGGTCCGTTTCGTTACGCACCTCGATCTAACCGACGAGCTGATGGACGAATTGGCCCGGCGGCTCCGGTAACCAGCACGATCGGCAACCCCGTTTCATCATTACTCAGGTATGCACATTCAGACCAGAACCTTACAGAAAGACGATTATCAGGACCTCAAAGAGGCCATGATTGAAGTATACAGCGGCATCGGTGGCGATTATTGGGAGAAAAGCAAGATCAACAAGCTCCTCCACATCTTCCCCGAAGGCCAGTTCTGCGTCGAAGTGGATGGGAAAGTGGTAGCCTGTGCACTCTCGATCCGGGTCAAGTACGACCAGTTTGGTGACAACCATACGTACTACGAAATAACCGGCGGCTACACCTTCAAAACCCATAGCGACGAAGGCGACTACATGTACGGCATCGAGGTATTTGTACACCCCGACTACCGCGACCTGCGCCTGGGCCGGCGACTCTACGATGCCCGCAAGGAAGTCTGCGAGCAACTGAACCTGAAAGGCATTGTGGCGGGCGGCCGGATTCCGAACTACAACAAGTTTGCCGGCGAACTGACCCCACGGGAGTACATCGCCAAAGTCAAGCAGAAAGAAATCTACGACCCCACGCTTACCTTCCAGCTCTCCAACGATTTCCACGTCCGGAAAGTCCTGCGGGGCTACCTGCCCGGCGATACCGAATCGAAAGAGTACGCCACGCTGCTCGAGTGGATCAATATCTATTACGTCGACGAAAAGAACAAGAAGCCGCATACCGACTCCATTATCCGCCTGGGCGTGATTCAGTGGCAGATGCGGCTCTTTAAAAACCTCGATTCGTTTCTCGATCAGGTCGAGTTTTTCGTCAACGCCGTGAGCGATTACCGGGCCGACTTTATGGTACTGCCCGAGTTTTTCAACACGCCCCTCATGGCCGAATTCAACGACCTGCCCGAACCGGTCGCCATTCGTAAACTGGCCGACTATACTGAGCGCGTCCGCGAAAAGCTCTGCGAACTGGCCATTTCCTATAACGTCAACATCGTGGGTGGGTCAATGCCGCTTGTCGATGAGGATGGTAAGCTGTATAATGTGGCTTACCTCTGCCGGCGCGATGGCTCGTTTGAAGAGTACCGCAAAATTCATATCACCCCCAACGAAGTGAAACACTACGGCATGGTGGGTGGCTACGAAATCCGGGCATTCGATACCGATTGCGGCAAAATCGGGATGCTGATCTGCTACGACGTGGAATTCCCCGAACTGGGCCGTATTCTCTCGGAACAGGGTATGCAGATTCTGTTCGTGCCGTTCCTGACCGATACGCAGAACGGCTACTCGCGGGTACGGCACTGCGCACAGGCCCGCGCCATCGAAAACGAATGCTATGTGGCCATTTCGGGCTGCGTGGGCAACCTGCCGAAGGTCCACAACATGGATATCAACTTTGCCCAGTCGGCGGTATTCACCCCGTCCGACTTTCAGTTTCCGACCAATGCGGTGAAAGCCGAGGCAACGCCCAACACCGAAATGGTGCTGATTGCGGACGTCGACCTGAGTCTGCTGAAAGAACTGCACGAACACGGCTCGGTGCAGGTGCTTAAAGACCGCCGGACCGATCTATACGATGTGACGCTTAAAAAAGCCGCCCGGAAGGCGCTGAAACAAAAGAAAGCCTCCCCAGACAATGATCCGGAAGCGGTGGCTCCACTCATCGTGGTAGCCGATTAACGTAACCGAGCCAGACTAGTTTACGGCTGATCCCGCAGCGCCCACCCAGGTACTGCGGGATTTTTTTTATGCCCGGCGAACTACAATACTGTAACAATCGTTCATACAGTATGAATGGTCGTTTCCCCATCGCTATGCACATCATGACCCTGCTGGCCAGCACCGACGGGGAGTGGGTGTCATCTGATTTTCTGGCCGGAAGCATCAACATCAATCCCGCCCTCGTTCGAAAGGAGATTGTTGCCCTCCGGCAGCAGGGGCTGGTCAGTAGCCGCGAAGGTAAAAACGGCGGCAGTGCGCTGGCCAAACCAGCCCATCAGATTCAGCTTGCCGACATTTACAGGGCTACGCGTACCGAAGCAGGCCCGCTGCTGGGCCGGGCTCGAAACACCCCTAATCCGGCCTGCCCCGTTGGCCGGCAGATCAACACGCACCTGACCACGCTCTTTACCGAAGCCGAGAAGGCTATGCTCGACCGCCTGTCGATCCAGTCGCTGGCCGAATTCGTGGCCCGGTTCGGCTAAAAAATTTTACCCCAAACTGCATCAATTTTACTTACAGATCAATTAACACTCCTTCGCTTACCTTATGAAACTCGCCATCATTGGAGCCTCGGGCTTTGTTGGAATCAACGTACTAACTGAAGCCCTGCAACGTGGTCATTCGGTGACCGCCATCGTGCGGAATGCCGATAAGATCACAATCACCCACCCCGCCCTGACCGTAGCGGCCGCCGATGCCACCAATCCCGATGAACTGGCTCCCCTGCTGGCCGGGCAGGATGCCGTTGTCAGCTCGTTCAACGCGGGCTGGACCAATCCCGACCTGTATAATGCGTTTCTGACAGGGTCGAAAGCCATCGAAGCGGGGGTAGAAAAAGCTGGCGTCAGCCGATTGCTGGTTATCGGGGGTGCCGGCAGCCTGGAGGTTGCGCCGGGTGTGCAGCTAGTGGATACGCCCCAGTTTCCGGCCGATTACAAAGCCGGTGCTACGGCCGCCCGCGATTACCTAACCCACCTGCGCCAGAACACTACGCTCGACTGGACCTTCCTGAGTCCGGCGATCGAACTGGTACCGGGCAAACCGACGGGTACGTTCCGGCTCGGTACCGACCAGCCCGTATTCGACGCGCAACACCACAGCCGTATTTCGGTGGGGGACCTGGCCGTGGCGATTCTGGATGAACTTGAAAAGCCACAGTTTATCCGGCGTCGATTTACAGCCGCCTACTAAACGGGCCAAGCAGTCCGAAGCGGGGTCTGTCATGCACAATAAGGTGCGTGGCAGACCCCGATTATTTTTCTGCCGGCGCAGATTTATACGGACTCGACATTGTCGCAGTACTCATTATTTTGACCAAAACATATCAATACATAGTACCGCTATCCTATCTATTTGTAAAATTTTATCTTTAAAATTCCACTTTCAACAAAACAAATAGTTACTTTGTGGTAAAACAAAAACCTATCAAAAGGCTATATGAACAGAAAATTACTCATTCTTTTCTGGGCAATACTGGGCCTATCGACCCGTATTTATGCTCAGGATCAGGCAATTTCTGGTCGGGTTACTGACCCAACCGGAGCCCCGGTACCGGGTGCCAGTGTGGTGCTGAAAGGCCGTACCGTGGGTACAAACACCGATGCCGGCGGTAATTTTCGGCTAAATGCGCCCCCCAACGGTACGCTGGTTATTAGTTTCATCGGGCTGGCCACCAAAGAAGTGGCCATTGGCAACCGCACCAACATTACGGTGCAGCTGGCCGACGGCGATCAGCAGCTTGAAGAGGTTATCGTGACGGGTCTGGCCACCAGTGTGAAGCGCTCCAATGCGGCCAACGCCGTAACCAGTATCGGGGCGCAGCAACTCACGGGTGTCACCAAGCCGCAAACCGTTGACGGTGCCCTGAACGGGAAAGTCCCGGGCGTGCAGATCACGGCCAACAGCGGTGCACCCGGTGGGGGTTTCTCGGTGAAACTGCGCGGTATCTCGTCGGTAACGCAGGCATCGGAACCCCTCTACATCATCGACGGCGTCTATATCGACAACTCGCAGTTTTCGACGGGTGCCGGTACGGGCTCCTTTAACCGGGCTACGTCGCAGACGGCGGGTACGCAGGATCAGGCCAGCAACCGCCTGGCCGACATCAACCCCGAAGACATCGAGAATATCGAAGTCCTGAAAGGCCCTTCGGCAGCCGCTATTTACGGTACCCGCGCCAACGCCGGGGTTATTATCATTACCACCAAGAAAGGCAAAGCCGGCCGCACCACGGTCAACTTCGGTCAGGATATCGGGTTTGCCGAAGCCAACAAATTTGCCAACATGGCCTCCTCGCCCTGGAACCTCGACAAAATCAACAACGGGGTATTCCTGGTTTCGAATGCCGACATGCTGGCGCTCTACAATGCGGCCGGTGGCGACAACGCCAAACGCTACGACTACGAGCGGGAGATTTATGGCAACAAGGGGCTGCTGCGCAACACCAAGCTGAACGTGTCGGGCGGAACCGATAAACTGCGGTACTTTGTGAACGGCAGTGTGCTGAGCGAAGATGGTATTCAGAAGTACACCGGCTTCAAGCGCAACTCGCTGCGGGCCAACGTCGACGCTAAACTCTCGGATCGGATCGACCTGTCGGTGGGCTCGAACTACGTCAACTCGTCGTCGTCGCGTTCGTTCAGTGGTAACGACAACAACGGTGTATCGCTGGGGTATAACCTGGCTTACCTCCCACCCTGGCTCGAGCAACACCCCGATGCCAACGGCAACTACCCCGAAAACCCGCTGACCGGTCAGAACATCTTCCAGGTGGTCGACAAAATGCGGAACACGGAATCGACCAACCGCTTCATCCAGTCGGCCACGGTGAATTTCCGGCTGATCAACACCAACACCCACCAGCTGAAGCTGGCCCTGCAGGGCGGTGTCGATTACCTGTCGAGCGAAGCGCAGGCCTACGCCCCCAGCGACATGCAGTACTTCCGGGCCGGTGGTTCGGGACTGGGTTATTTCGGCGCCGTGCGCAACACCACGAGCCGTAACTTCAACTTCAACGCCCAGGCTTTTCTGGTCGATAACCTGCAGGTCAACGCCTTCAATTTCACCACCTCGGTTGGTACGGTTCGGCTGACCAACAACAGCGTGCAGTCGTACATCGAAGGCCGCGGTCTGAAGCCAGGCCCCGTGCTGAACCCCAATACTGCCGACAGCCGCGTAACGGATACGTACCTGACGCGGGCGCAGGATGTAGGCGTGGTCGGTCAGGAAGAAATCAACTGGCGCGACCGGGTGATTGTAACGGGTGGTATCCGCTTCGACAAGTCGAGCCTCAACGGCGACAACACCAAATTCTACGCTTTCCCCAAAGCGTCGGCGGCTGTCAACATCGCCAACTTCGATTTCTGGACCAACAAGAATACCGTTTCGGCCCTGAAAGTACGGGCGGCCTACGGGCAGACAGGTCGCTCGGCTTCGTTCGGAAACACCTTTACCTCGCTGGGCAACGTGGCCATCGACGGCAAATCGGGCGTTGTGGTGCCGGCTGTGCTGGGTAACGCCAATGCCGCTCCCGAGACGGCTTCGGAGGTAGAAGCCGGTCTGGACATGGGCTTCTTCAACAACCGGCTGACGCTCGAAGCTACCGTCTACGACAAGCGCGTTCTTAACTTCCTGTATCAGTATCAGCTGGCTCCCAGCACCGGCGCCAGCCAGATCAACGCCTTTCCGGTGGGCGACCTGCAAAACAAAGGGCTGGAGCTGAGCCTAACCGGTCAGGTTCTGAAAGGATCGGCCCTGAGCTGGACCTCCACGCTGAACTACTGGCTCAACCGCACCACCGTTACCCGGCTGAGCGTACCCCGCTTCGCGGTGCCCTCGTCGGGCTTTGGCGGCTTCGGTACCAATCAGATCATTCAGGGCCAGTCGCCAACGGCCTGGTATGGTTCGCCCTACGCGGCCGACGGAACCCCAACGGCCTACGACAACTCGCAGCCCCGCTTCCAGCTGTCGTCGTACAACAACTTTACCTTCCTGAACAACTTCACCTTTGCCTTCCTGGTGCACTGGAGCTACAAGAACTACAACTCGACGCTCAACCAGGAACTGATGGACGAAGGCGGTACGTCGCCCGACTGGCTCGACAAATCGAACCTTTACAAAGCTGAACGCAGCGCAGCCGGCCTGGGCGATGGCAGCACCTTCAACGGCGTTGCCCGGATCTACGGCAGCCCCGGCGTAACCACCCGGCAGTTTATTCAGGATGCCAGCTTTGTGAAGATCCGCGAGGTATCGCTGTACTACACGGTGCCGAAAACCATCTTCGGCAAGCTGTTGGGCAACGCGGTGTCGGCCATTAAAGTGGGCGCTTCGGGCAACAACCTGTTTGTCTTCAGCAAGTACGTTGGCTACGACCCCGAAGCATCGAACTTCGGTAACCGCCCCATCGGTACGGGTGTCGACCTGTTGTCGTTCCCGGCCTCCCGGCGCGTGTTTTTCCACCTGAATGTAACGTTCTAATTCTGGCTTCTTTTCTGAACGAGATCATGAAAAAACAAACCATACTGGCGGGCCTGCTGGCAGTTTCCCTGATGGGGGGCCTGTCGTCCTGTTCGTTCTTCAATACCGAACAAGTCATTGATCCCAACAACCTGTCGGTAGCCGCCTTCACCAACAACCCTACGCGGGCGCAGGTAAATCTGCTGGCGATTGGCGTACAGGCTGCCATGCGGCAGGGTTATAGCGATCTGGTAGCCAGCACGGGCGCCATCGGCCGCGAAACCATCTACTCGGCGTCGACCGACAACCGCTACTTTACCGAACTGCTGGGTACGCAGGCAGCCAACTACGGGGGCGCTACTGACCCCAACGGTATCTTCAACAGCTACTACACCAGCTTTTCGGCAACCCGCCGGCGGGCCGAGCAGTTTACCCGCGCAGCCGAAACGGCCACGGCCCTGACCACGGCCGAGAAATCGGCCAGCAAGGGCTTTGCCCGCACGGTGCAGGGCTACGTGATGCTGCAGCTGCTGAATATGCAGGGCAAAAACGGCATCCGGTCGGGCTACACCGATCTGAACTCGCCCAACGACCAGCTCAAGCCGCTCAAGTTTACCGACTACGCGGGGGGCCTCGACCTGGTTATCAGCACCCTGAACGAAGGCGCAGCAGCCCTCGATGCCGGTGGTACCAGCTTCCCCTTTACCTTCGCCAGCGGCTGGTCGGGCTTTACCACCCCGGCCGACATGAAGAAGTTTAACCGGGCCGTTGCCGCCCGGGCCTTTATGTACAAGCAGGACTGGGCCAGCATGAACACCGCCGTCAACCAGTCGTACCTGAACCTGACGGGCGATCTGAACGTGGGGCCGAAGTTCAACTTCTCGAACGACCAGAACGATACACCTAATGCGCTCTTCCAGCTGCCCGATGGCAACGGCGCCCCCTATGTGCTGTTCGATGAAGTGATCAATAGCGCCGAAGCCGGCGATCTGCGCGTAGCCAACAAAACCCGTAAACGAACCGCCGTACGCTCGTCGGGTGGTATCCAGTCGAGCTACGAGATCAAGCTGTATTCGGGCGTAACGGCCCCCATCGGCATCATCCGCAACGAAGAGCTCATTCTGATGTCGGCCGAGGCCAAAGCCCAGACGGGCGATCTGGCCGGTGCCACGACCGCCGTCAACGCCGTTCGGACGGCCGCCGGCCTGAAAGCGTACAGTGGTGCGGCTACGAAGGATGCCCTGATCGCGGAAATCCTGAAACAGCGTCGGTACTCGCTGCTGTTCGAAGGGCACCGCTGGTTCGACGCCCGCCGGTACAACCTGCTGGCCACGCTCCCCTTCAACACCTCGCCCTACAAAGTGTTCGACAACATGGTCCGTCCCAACGCCGAAACGCAGTGGGAACTGGCCAACCCGCTCTAGGGGCCTGCCTGTTTTACGGCCATCCGATTCAGTATCCATCAAAAAACCCCGCCAGCATCGCGCTGGCGGGGTTTTTCAGTAATAGAGGGGCTCTGCATCCCGTCAGGCGCTGGCAACTGCTTTAGTGGAGAATCGTAAAAATCAGCTCGCGCAGAATATCGCTTTCGTTCATGGTGGGGGCATCGATGCCTTTGCTGAGGGCATCGGCCCGGCGAATGGCGTGGATGATGTCGGCCACTTTGGGCAACGGGTAGGCCCGGGCAGCGCTGAGGTAGTCTTTTACAAAAAACGGATTGACGCCCAGCACCCCGGCCAGCGCTTTGTCCGACTGGTCTTTGGTGGCCTGTACCAGAATAACCTTGCTGAAATACCCGAACAGCTGCGACAGAATCACGACCAGCGGATTGTCTTTTGGGTTCCGGGCAAAGTAGTCGATGATGCGGTTTGACTTCACCACGTCGCGGCTCGCGAGGGCTTTTTGCAGTTCGAATACATTGTACTCTTTGCTGATACCCACCAGTCGCTCTACCGTACTGGCCGATATTTCTTCGCCCACGTGCAGATTGATCAGAATCTTGTCGATTTCGCTGGCCAGTCGTTTGAGGTCGTTGCCGATGTGATCGGCCAGCAGCTGACAAGCCTTGGGACTTACCTTGGCTCCCTGCTCGCGGCAGTACTCCCCTACCCAGTCGGGCACTTTGTTGTCGTAGAGTTTTTTAACGCCCAGCAGTTTCCCCTTCTGCCCGAACGCTTTGACCCAGGCTTTGCGCTCGTCGAGCCCCGATTTACCTTCTTCCTTTGTGTAGCACAGCATTAGAATGGTGCTGGCCAGGGGGTTGAGCGCATAGTCTTCGAGCAGTGTCTGCGCCGATTTATCGTTGATGCCCGACAATTGCTGGGCTTCTTTGACGAGCACCAGCTGCCGCTCGGCCATAAACGGGTAGCGTCGGGCGTAGTTCAGCACAGCCCCCACGTCGGTATCTTTCCCAAACAGCACAAACTGATTGAAGCCCCGTTCGGCCGCCGGCACAGCCACTTTTTCGAGTTCGCCGGCAATGCGGTCGATATAATAGGGTTCATCGCCGTGGATGAGGTACACGGGGGCAATGCGTTTGTTCCGAATATCTTTCAGCAGGGTATCAACAGCAGCAATCACAATACGAATTGGTTAACGGTCTGGCTCGCCGATATTTACCCGCTACAGCTCGGCCTTGACCGCCTGCGTGTGGGCAACCAGCTCAGGCCAGAACCGGTTGAAATGTTCCTGAATCTGGCTGTCGTACCGAATCAGATCGTCGACCGCCGTTTCCAGCCCCGACGCGAACGCGGTTCGCCGGGCAATACCCCGCAACGAGCGGTCGATACCGTCGGTGGTGCGGTAGTTGAGCACCCAGTTTTGCCGCACCATGGCTTCCATCATGTGGCGGGCCGGCGCTGGCAGCCGTTGGACGTGTGTCTGGAGAACCGCGTAGAAGTCGGCCACAAACGTCGGCAACGACTCGCCGGTCAGGGGTGCAAAGGTAACCGCCAGCTGGTAGTCGAAAAAGACATCGACCGCCACCCCGGCGTATTTGTGGCAGCGCGGGTAGAGCAGCGTGCGCACAGCCGCTACATCGGGGTGGGCATCCGTAAAAGCATCGATGGCCCGGTGGAGCCGCACGCCGGCCACCTCGCCAGTGGTCAGGCCGTGGCGGGGATGCGCCGGGTCGCCTTTGATGAAGTCGCCGATAAAATTCCCGATCAGCCAGGGCGCGTGCCGCTCCGACAGGTAGGCATGCGCCAGAATGTTCATGCGGCCGGTACGGTTTGAGCCGTTTCGGCCGCTGGCTGGTAACGCTCTACCGTCACCCCGAACCGGCGCAGAAAGTCGACCCCTTCGTCGGACGGAATGCCCTTGTATTCGGCGTAGGAGTGCAGAAAGACCACGCGCGCAATTTTCATGCTGTAGATAATGCGGGCGCAGGCAATGCAGGGCGACAGGGTAACATAGATGGTGGCCCCTTCGATTTCGGCCCCGTTTTTGGCCGCGTATAGAATGGCATTCTGTTCGGCATGAAGCGCCAGCGAACACGACCCCTTGGAGTCGCGGGGACACCCTACGCCCGGGTACTCTTCGTCGCAGTTGTGGGTACCCGCCGGTGGACCATTGTAGCCAATCGAAATAATGCGGGTGTCGCGGGCCAGCACCGCGCCGACCTGCGCCTTGATGCAGTGCGAGCGTTTAGCCAGGTTAACGGCCAGCTCCATAAAAATATCGTCGAAACGCGGACGGGGCATAACAAATCAATTCAGGGGTTGTATGGAAGGTGCGTACAGGAGCCGGGTATCGACCGCAGTCAAACGGTGCGGCCCGACAATCAGGCCCGCTTTACGACCGGAGCACGCTCATAGATAGGAATACCAACCCGGTCAATATGGTTCAGCAACGCCGGCTCAGTTACCGTACAGCGATTGATGATGTCAATTTTATAGAGCCAATCAAGGTCATTCAGGGCAGCCATCAGGTCGACCACATCCCCGAAACCGAGTTGATCACCGTCGATCGCCAGGTCAATATCAGACCCGGGGCTGTACGTACCCACAGCCCGCGACCCAACCAGGATAACGCGCGACACAGCCGGATGCTGCCGAAAAACAGTCACCAGTTCAGTCAGGACGTCTTCGCCAAGCCCGTATTTAGTCATCGAAAATGGTCTTTTATCTTCCGGAACGTTCTTCCTCCAACCAAATAGCCAGCTCGTTCAACAGGCCCCAAAACACGCCAATAATAGAAGCAACGATTTCTCCGGCTGTATTCTGGTAGTCAGTGCCCGTTTAAAGTTGCTGAATCGTTGCTGCCACCGGCTGTCTTCCTGTTCCATGCGGCAAACTAACAAAAATTGACCCAGCCGGGCAATCGGGCCGACGCGTGTGCCCCCGGCCAGGGCTCAGACGGCAAAAGCCCCGGCCCCGACAAATGCAGGGCCGGGGCCAGGCTGGAAACGCGTCAGGCCAGATTACACCTGGTCGGCCGTGACCCTGGCCGACCGCAGCCACTCGGGCTTGTTGGTGACTACCCGGGCCTTCAGTTCGTTCAGCATGGCATACAAACCGTAGTACGTTCGGTTTACATACAGGCCATCCTGCGAGCCGCGGGCTACTTTCGAGCTTTTCAACTCCTGCACATTGGTGAGCCCCTCGGCGAAGGCATACACCTTGTTGAAATAGTCGTCGTCGCCGAAATCGAAGTAGTCGACGGCAAAAGGCTCGCCCAGCATCCGGATCATCTGCTTGAACAGATCCGAGAAGAACGCCCGGTCTTTGGGTGAATCCTGCGGAGTCAGAAACTCCAGATTTTCGAATATCTGCTCGGTCAGCTTGTCGTCATCGATCGTATCGGGGTTGACCAGCCGGAAGTAATTGTCGTAGTAGAAGTCCGGTATCACCTTCACGCAGCCAAAGTCGATCACGCCCATCGTGCCGTCGGGGCGCATCAGAAAGTTGCCGGGGTGGGGGTCGGCGTGAACCTGCCGGAGCGTATGAATCTGGAAATCATAAAAATCCCAGAGGGCCTGCCCAATCTGGTCACGCACCGCCTGCGACGGATTTGTCTGCAAAAACTCTTTCAGGTGCATACCCTCCAGCCAGTCCATCGTCAGAATCCGCTTCGACGACAGCTCAGGATAGTAGGTCGGGAAAACCAGCCCCGGAATGTGGGCGCAGGCGGCCGAAATTTCCATACTCCGCTTCAGTTCGAGCGCGTAGTCGGTTTCTTCGAGCAGCTTCGACTCCACTTCGCCCATATACCGATCGATGTCGCGCTCGTTGAGGTTGAGCAGCCGGACAGCCAGCGGTTTGGCAATCTTCAGATCGGAGCTGACGGCGTCGGCTACGCCCGGATACTGCACCTTCACGGCCAGCTTCTTACCGTTTTTGAACGCCTGGTGCACCTGACCGATACTGGCGGCATTGACGGCATCCATCGTAAACGAATCGAACAGCTCCGATGGACTCTTGCCGAAATACGTCCGAAACGTTTTGACTACGAGCGGCCCCGACAGCGGTGGCGCCGAATACTGCGCCATGGTAAACTTATCGGTATAGGCTACCGGCAGCAGCCCCCGGTCCATGCTGAGCATCTGCGCCATCTTCAGCGCCGATCCCTTCAGCTCGCTCAGGGCATCGTAGATATCGGCCGCATTGTCCTGGTGCAGCTCCTCGCGCGACAAACTGGGATCGAGCAGCTTTTTGCTGTAATGTTTGATATAGTTCCCCCCTACCTTGACGCCCGCTTTTACGAACTGACTGGCACGGGCAACTTTCGTT
Source organism: Spirosoma luteolum (assembly GCF_054778875.1). Lineage (NCBI taxonomy): Bacteria > Pseudomonadati > Bacteroidota > Cytophagia > Cytophagales > Cytophagaceae > Spirosoma > Spirosoma luteolum. Next base: position 93,924 of record NZ_BAAGZE010000022.1, on the reverse strand, counting down.
GTCGGAACGGACTGCTGGGTTTTCATAGGTCAATGGGTGATTATGCCGTGGCGTGACCAGGCGCCCGAATCAGCAGAACTGACTCTCACTACGCCCTGAACGCCACCGCTTATTTGTTTTGGTAAACGAACTTGGCCAGATCGATCAGCGAGTCGATGGGCGACCGCCCAATCAGATCGAAAGCCGTGTTGACCGCCTTTTCGATGGCGCTGTCGGTTTTCTCAAAGCCTTTGCTTACGTCGCGTACCCAGAAGTCAAGAACAAACAGGGTCTGGGCCCACAGCGCATCGGGGTACCGGTCGGTGATAAAGGGGCGGGGCTCCACTTCTTTGCTTTCCCGTCCCTCGGCCAGCAGATCGCGGGCGTAGTCGTAGAAGGCATCCTTAAAGGGGGCCAGCACCCGGCTGCGGCTGGCCATCCCCCGCGAGCGCAGGGCCGCTTTGGCAATCGGGCTGGCGGCCGCGGCCTCAGGGCGCAGCTGCCCGTAGCTATACACCACGAAGCTGCGCTGCGCTTTCAGCAATTCGATCCAGGTGTAATAAAAGGCCAGCAGTTTTTCGCGCACCGAATAGCCCTGATAGGTTTCGTCGGCTTCGACCGTGGCGCGGGCCTCGTTGAAAAGGGTCAGCCACACGTCGGCTTCGATGGCGTCGAACGACGCGTAGTCTGTATAGAAATCGGATTCGGCCAGTTTCAGCTTTTTCGCAAACTGAAACACAGAGGCAGGCTGATGGCCGGTTTCGAGAACGTACTCAACGTAGGCTTTACGGATTTTTTCGGTTGTTTCCATACACTTGGCAAACGGTGTGTTTGTGCGAAAAGTTTTCTGATTTCCCGGTCATTTACCGGGCCGGCTGACCCGCCACGCAGACCCATAGAAAATCGCTGCCGGCCCGCACGACACCGCCTTTTTTTACCGACCTTTGCGGGGTCAATAACTCAATACGACTGACCATGAACGTTTACCTGCATACTGTGATGTGCGCCCTGTGCCTGTTTTTATGCGTATTCCTTTCGACCCAGAGCTACGCCCAGTATGGCGGTGGGTACGGGGGTGGCTACGGCGGACGGATGGGTGGTATGGCAGGTGGCCAGAACATGGGCAGCAGCTCACCCCGCGCCAGCATTCCCAACATTGCCGGCGATATGGCCAACAAGGAAACCAAGTGGCTCAAGGAAAACCTGAACCTCGATAAAGACCAGCAGAAAGCCGTTAAGAAACTCAATAACGAGTATGCCAGTATGCAGCAGGATGCCATCAAAGACATCGTTGGCACCCAGACTGGCCGCCCGTCGCCCGAGACCATCAAGCAGATTCAGGACTCGATGCTGATGTTCAACGAAGAAAAAGAAGATAAGCTGAAACCCCTGCTGACGCCCGAGCAGTGGGACCTCTACCAGTCGAAGAAGGAGCAGATGAAAAAAGACATCGGCGGGTACCGCCCCCCCGCGCCCCGCAAACCCGGCACGCCCGACTCGACGGCCACGCCCAAACCGGGCAACTAAGGCAGTTCGGCCACGTAGGCTCCCATCTGCCGCACCGAGAAACAGCGAATGCGCTGCTGCCGGGCCTCGGCCAGCAGCCGATCGGTCAGGGGCGTCCGGTTCGAATCGTCGAATACAATGTGCCGGGCCACCACCCGCTCCCGCAGCTGCGCCCAGTCGCGCACGGCATTTCGCCGGATAATCACGTAATCGACCACTGCCGGCAGTTGCCAGCGCGGGTAGTTTGTCAGCCGGTTGATCAGTAACACCGACGTACCGTGCCAGACCCACAGGCTGTAGTCGCGATCCAGATGCCGGGCTACCATCGGGTGCTGTGCCGTATCGACCGGATAGAGTTGCCGGCGGTCGGGGTCGGCAATGCCCCACTGGCCAAACGTATTTTTCAGGTAGAAGGCGTACGAGCGTTCGTCGCGCTGGTCGAGGTCGGTAAGCAGCAGACTACGATTTCCTTCGGTGAAACTCACGGCCGTGCGGTGGGGCAGAAAATGCACCGCTAGCCGGCGCTGATGCAGTTGCGCATAATCGTCCTGAATGAGTACCACGGCCAGCATCACGGCGCTCGCCAGCGTGGGCCATGTCCACAGGGGGTTGCGGCTCAACAGCAGGGCGGCCGCGCACAGAATAACCGCGTAGACAAGTAGCAGTGCCGCCGGCGATAGCCACAGGTTGCTCCAGCTGGCGCCCGGCAACTGCCCCGTCTGATCGATCACCAGGTTGAGCAGCCAGGCCATTTTATGCAGCGCCCAGCCCAGCCAATCGTTCAGATACGGTACCCAGCACAGGGCCAGCGTTGCCATGGCCAGCGGCAGCAACACCATCGACGCCAGCATCACAAACGGATTGGCCAGCAAAAAATACGTGGGAAACTGGTGGAAATAGTAGACACCGAGCGGAAACGTAGCGAGCTGGGCCACCAGCGCCACGGCGGTCATGTTCCAGAGCCAGTTGCCCGCTTTCGTGCGAACCGTAAACGCCTGATAGAGGGGCGACTGCCACGCGCCGATGCCCGCCACCGCCAAGCAGGACAACTGAAAACCGGGCGAGAAAAGGGCGTAGGGATCGTAGAGCAGAATGCCGAACGCGGCCACACTGAGCGTATGCATCAGTGGTAATGGTCGTTCTTTAGCAGTGGCGATCAGTACCAGGCTCACCATAGCCGCCGATCGGAGTACCGGCAGCGAAAAGCCCGTAACGAGGGCGTAGAACCACAGTATCGCCAGCTGCAGCGCAATGAGCCAGACACGGTCGTGGCGCTTGCCCGCCACGCGGTTGATGAGCCAGGCCAGCACCAGAAACAGTATGCCCACGTGCAGGCCTGATACCGAAAGAATATGCACGGCCCCGGCGGCCGCGTAGGCCGTGTACTGCTCGGCCGACAGGTCGTCGCGAACGCCCAGGATCATCGCGTTGACAATGGCGTATTCACGCCGGCTCCCCACCGCCCGGGTCAACACCCCATCGGCCCAGCGGTTGACCCGAATGGCCAGTTCTGTGAGCCGGCTGGGCGGATCGACACCCAGCATCCGGCGCTGAAATGACCGCAGGTACTGCTGGTGATAGATGCCCCGATAGGCCAGGTACTGCCGGTAGTCGAACTCACCGGGATTGAGGGGCGGGTCGATGGGTCGAGGGGGGCCGTTCACCAGCCACACCTCGCCATAGCCCGGCATTGGCCCCGCCTGCTTGTCGAGGTACACAATGACACGGCCACGCAGGGGCTGCCACCGGGCCGGTATGCCCCAGCGCCCCTGCCGAAGAGCCAGTTCGACGCGGTACGTTTTGACCCGCTCTTCGGGCTGGGCAGCCACCACGCCTTCGTACGCCTGCAGCGTATCGGTCAGGTGAACCAGGTTGTCGGCATCGTTGCGGGCCGTTCGGCACCAGGTAGTTGTCCAGCCCAGTACCACCAGCAGGCTCAGTACGCCCACGCCCGTGAGCAGCTGCCGCGTACCGACAGGCCACCGGTACTGCCCCAGCCGGCCGATACCAAGCGCCCCGAAAGCCAGAACCGCTACCACCCCGACCAGCCAGGTGGCTTCGGGACAGTAGCGGTAGAAAACGATACCGCAGGCCAGGGCCATTACGGCACGGACAAACGGCGGCAGGTTCATTGTTTGGGATAGGCCGATACGGGCAGTACCATCTTGGTGTGCATGATGTTGCACTCGTCGAACTGAGGGCCTGTGGGCACAAAGCCGAAGCCTGCATAGAGCGGCATGGCCGTCAGCTGAGCATGCAGGTAAATGCTTTCGATTGGCTCGGGCATCAGGCTGAATACACTGTTCAGCATGGTGCCGACCAGGGCTTTGCCAACGCCCTGACCCCTGAACTGAGGTAGCACCGCAAAGCGCTCCAGTTTGATCCCTTTCGACGTTCGGCGCCAGCGGGCCGTACCGGCCGGCTGGCCATCGACCCGCGCCAGCAGGTGCGTACTGGTCGACTCAAATTCATCGAACTCCTCCTCGGGAGCTACGTGCTGTTCTTCCACAAATACCTGCCGGCGAATGGCAAAAGCCGCTTCGGAATCGGCAGGGTCAACGATCTGGATAACGTCGATCATACAGTCAGTTATTGGTTCACATTAGTCGGCCCTGATCAGCGGCACGGCAGCCGGTTCGGGCAAAGCGGCTACTCCTCACCGTTACCGCACCAGCAAACGGCTGCTGGCCACTTCGGTGTCGGTCCTGACCCGCACCACGTAAACGCCGGCGGGCAACCCCAGTACATTCAGCGATACGCGGCTGCTGGGCGAATTGGTGTACGACAGCGCGCGGATCTGCCGGCCCGTCATGTCGTACACCCCCACCGTAAACGACTGAAATCCCTTTAGTTGCACATCAACTGTAGGGTCGGCAGTCAGCGCCGGATTAGGATACACGTTGATTGTCAGCCTGTCGGTTTCAGGCAGCGCATTCAGCGCCCTGATGAGCTGCTGCCGGCGGGGGCTCAGCTGCAGCACGGCCCGCATCCGGGCGGCTTGCCCGGCCGTGAACAGATTCATGCAGCCGTCGGGCGAGTAATCCATGTAATTCTCCGTCAGATCGCGGGTCTGCACGCCGTTTACGCAGGTCGAGTACGTTGTCCGGCACTGCGAAGTCTGGTTGGGGCCTTTGGTCGGGGGGGTATCGGCCACGTAGTCTTCGGCGCAGCCATCGCCATCGCCCCAGGTATGAATCAGCCCCAGCCAGTGCCCGATTTCGTGGGTTGTCGTACGGCCACAGCAGTACGTATCACTCCGTACAGCCCCTGTCCGGCGACCGAAATAACGGTAATCGATAATGACCCCGTCGATCAGCTCGTTCTGGTACGAAATCAGCCCCTTCAGCGTGTCGGCTGCCGTCGGGAACTGTCCGTAGCCCAGGTAATTGTTGGCCAGAGCCGTTACCCAGATGTTGAGATACCGATTGCTGGGCCAGTAGGCAATCTGCGACAGCAGCTCATCGTCGTTGAACACGTCGAACGAGCTTTTCTGGCTGTAGTAGTGCCGGGTAATACCGGTGGTAGCATTGCCGTTGGGGTCGGTGGTCGCCAGGTAAAATTCGATGCCCGTATCGGCGCCGATCGGACTGGTGTTAAAACCCGGGGTTCCCTCCTTCCGCCGGTAATCTTCGTTGAGCACTTGAAGCTGGGAGGCAATCTGTTCGTCGCTGATGTTGCCATTGGTGGCCCCGCCAATCACGCCGGTCGATGTGTTGTGAATGACGTGTACGACCACCGGGATGCGGTATACGGTCTGGTCGGCAGTCTGCCGCAACCCCTGCTGCTGCAGTTGTACCTGTTCGACCAGCTGATTGAGCTGATCGACGTTTCGGCGCCGGGCCGGATCGCGCAGCTGCAGCACCATCTTTTCGTACTCCGACGAGCCGCACCGACGCAGAACGGGCGCGGTGGCGGGGGTCTGTGCCCCGACCTGGCCCGCCAGCATACTAACACAAAAACCGGTCAGCAACAGCCGACCGGTTTTTAACAGATGCATGGTCAGGCTATTGCCCTGCTTTTTCATAAGCCGTAATAATTTCACGCACCAGGCGGTGCCGCACCACGTCACGCCCATCCAGCTCGACAAAGGCAATGCCTTTGATCTGTTTCAGAATATCGACCGACTCGACCAGGCCCGATTTCTGCCGGTTGGGCAGGTCGATCTGCGAGCGGTCGCCGGTGATGATAGCCTTGGAAGAGGGCCCCATCCGGGTCAGAAACATCTTCATCTGCATCGGCGTGGTGTTCTGAGCCTCATCGAGCAGAATAAAGGCATTGTTCAGCGTACGACCCCGCATGTAGGCCAGCGGAGCAATTTCGATAATCCGGTTTTCCTGATACAGCTTGAGTTTTTCGGCCGGAATCATATCGTCGAGGGCATCATAGATGGGCCGCAGATACGGGTCGATTTTCTCTTTCAGGTCGCCAGGCAGGAACCCCAGGTTTTCGCCGGCTTCGACGGCCGGGCGGGTAATGATGATTTTCTTTACTTCCTTATTTTTCAGGGCCCGTACGGCAATTGCTACCGCCGTGTAGGTTTTACCCGTACCGGCGGGGCCAATGGCAAATACGAGATCGTGTTTCTCGGCCGCTTCGACCAGTCGTTTCTGATTGTCGGTTTTGGCCCGTACCACCACACCCCGGTTCCCGTAAACGAGTACTTCATCGTCGTCGGGTGGTACGGGGGGCAGGGCGCCGTTGGTGGCGATGCCGCCCTGACTCAGGTAATTCTGCACGTTCTCGTGCGTTAGTTTGCCATACCGCTGGTAGTGTTCCAGCAGTGACTCGAGGATATCGCTGATTCGGGTAATCTCAGGCGTGGTGCCTTTGATCCGGATTTCGTTTCCACGGGAAATGATCTTACTCATCGGGAAGGCAGCAGCTACCTCCCGGATAGTATTGTTCTCTACGCCCAGAAAGTCTATGAGCGAGACATTGTCGAGGGTGATGACTTTTTCGACCAAACGATGCGTTGCGTTTATGTGTGATTCCGAAAAGTAAGCGAATTATCTGCCTTAACAACGCAGGCCGATCAAAAAATATTCACCCGGTTCGGTATTGTTTTAAACTGACCTATTCCGGGAAAGTACTGGATTTATCCGCAAAATACCAGTACTTTGCTGACAGACAGCCGTCTACCTCCGTTGTCTGCCTGATACGCCGGAGTGGCCGGGTACTGTTGCGGAAAAAGTCTGTTTTTTTTCGGAGTGATACGCGCAACATTACCAGAATGTTACGAATTTTTTGGGGTCTTCCGGGCTTATACGTTGTCGATTAGGCACTTGTCCCTCGGGGCAGGAATTCGTAAACTTGCAGTACGTCATGGAGAATAACCCACGCCCCAATCAGCATTTTCGCAAACAACCCACGTTTGCCGGCGGTCGCCCGCAGGCTGGCAACGCCTGGCTCGACACGGGCCTCGGCAAGCTGCCTCCGCAGGCCCTCGACCTGGAAGAAGCCGTGCTGGGTGCGCTGATGATCGAGAAAGACGCGCTGTCGTCGGTGGTCGACATTCTGAAGCCTGAAACGTTCTACAAGGAGGCCCACCAGCGTATCTACAATGCCATTCTAACCCTGTTTGGCAACTCCGACCCGATCGATCTGCTTACCGTTACGCAGCAACTGCGCAAAACCGGTGAGATCGAACTCGTCGGCGGGGGGGGCTATGTATCGGAGCTGACGTTCCGGGTCAACTCGGCGGCCAACATCGAATACCACGCCCGGGTTGTGTCGGAACAGGCGCTCAAGCGGGCACTCATCGCCATGTCGTCGACTATCCTGCGCGATGCCTACGAGGATACGACCGACGTGTTTGAACTGCTCGACCGCACCGAACAGTCGCTCTTCAAGATTTCGGAATCGAACATCAAGAAGAACTACGCCGACATGAGTACCATTGTGCGGCAGGCGCTGAACGAACTCGAAACCAAGAAAAATCAGGAAGGGCTAACCGGCGTACCGTCTGGCTTTACCAACCTCGACCGCGTCACGTCGGGCTGGCAGCCCACCGAACTCATCATTCTGGCTGCACGGCCGGCGATGGGAAAGTGCCTGGGCAAGGGTACCCGGGTCGTGATGTTTGATGGTTCGCTTCGTAATGTCGAAGATGTTCGGGAAGGCGACCTGCTGATGGGTGACGACTCGACCCCGCGCCGGGTACTGTCGATTGCCCGAGGCCGTGAACGCATGTACTGGATCCGGCAGAACAAGGGTATCGACTACCGCGTCAATGAAAGCCATATCCTGTCGCTCAAACGCTCCCGTAATGAAGGCCCCCATCAGAAAGGTACTGTCCTCAACATCACGGTGCGCGATTACCTGACGAAAAGTGACAAGTTTAAATCAAATTACAAGGGCTATAAAGTAGCCGTCGACTTTCCGGAGCAGACCGTACCGCTCGATCCATACTTTGTGGGGCTCTGGCTCGGGGATGGGCATGCCTACAGCTCCCGCATTACCAATACCGACGGTGAAGTAATCGATTACCTGCGCGAGTACGCTACCGAGCTCGATCTGTCTTTATCGACTTACGAACAGGCCGGCCGCGTCAACAACTACGCCATCACAACCGGTGGTCGGGGCCTTAGAAAGGCGTTCAACGTACAGCAACAGCTGCAGGGTCTGTCGGTGATCGAACACAAACATATCCCGCGTTCGTACCTGATTAACTCAACCGAAAACCGGCTAAAGCTGCTGGCAGGCCTGATCGATAGCGACGGGCATTACCAGGAAGCCTACAACTGCTACGAGATTACGCAGAAAAGCAAGGAGCTGGCAGAGCAGATCAAATACCTCTGTGACACGCTCGGGTTCCGGTGTTCGCTGGTCGAAAAGCAGGCTACACTGACTGCCCGGGGCTATTCGACGACCGTATACCGCGTACGGTTGTTCGGCAACCTCGACAGCATACCGGTGCGGATCGACCGCAAGAAAGCACGCCCCCTGCGGTCGAGTTGCGACTGGCGCGTTACCGGTATCGAGGTTGAGTACGATAAGGTCGACGATTATTATGGCTTCTCGATCGACGGAAACCGGTTATTTCTACTCGAAGACATGACCGTTACGCACAACACCGCTTTTGTAGTGTCGGCGCTGCGCAATGCGGCTGTCGACCATGGCAAACCGGTAGCAATTTTCTCGCTCGAGATGTCGTCGGTCCAGCTCGTCAACCGATTGATTTCGGCCGAAGCCGAGATCGACTCCGAGAAAATCAGAAAGGGTACGCTGGCTCCGCACGAATGGACCCAGCTGCACCATAAGATTCAGCGACTGACCGAAGCGCCGATTTTTATCGACGATACACCGGCACTGTCGATTCTGGAGCTGCGCGCCAAATGCCGCCGACTCAAAGCCCAGCACGACATACAGATGGTGGTCATCGACTACCTGCAGCTGATGTCGGGCGATACGAGCGGGCGCGCGGGTGGCAACCGCGAACAGGAAATTGCCTCGATCTCGCGGGCTCTGAAAAACCTCGCCAAAGAACTCAATGTACCGGTTATTGCCCTGTCGCAGCTGAGCCGGGCCGTTGAAACCCGCGGTGGCGACAAAAAACCACAGCTGTCTGACCTTCGTGAATCGGGTTCGATCGAGCAGGATGCCGACATGGTCTGTTTCCTCTACCGCCCGGAATACTATAACATCACGCAGGACGAGAACGGCAACTCGACCGTAGGGGTTGGCGAAGTGATTATCGCCAAAAACCGGAGCGGCTCGCTCGACACTGTTCAGCTGCGGTTCGTGGGTAAGTTCACCAAATTCTGCGACCTCGACTCGTATTTTGAACCGGTGGGGACCCAGACGTTCAGCCCTGAAGTAAATGGGCTCAGCAGCTTCGATGCACCCCAGCCCCCGGCCGGGGGCAACGTGTTCCGTTCCAAAGCCAACGATCTGTCGAACTTTGGCCACGCCGATCCGAGCCAGGAAACGCCCTTTTAAGCAACGGCTACCCTATACAAAAAGGCCTGTACCCTCGTTTGGATACAGGCCTTTTTCATCTTTCAGCAGGCAACTACGGGGCTACCGCCGGCTCGGTATACACCCACCCTGCCCGCCTGGTCAGCAGCACCACATTTTCGACGTGGTGGGTGTGCGGAAACATATCGACGGGCTGAACGGCCGTTACATCGTAGCCAGCATCCAGAATCCCCAGATCACGGGCCTGTGTAGCCGTATTGCAGCTCACGTAGACAATGCGCTGGGGCGAGGCTTTCAGCAGCTGACGCGTCACGGCCTCGTCCATACCCGCGCGGGGCGGATCGGTAATCACCACATCAGGTCGGCCATGCCGATCGAAAAAGGCATCGGTCAGAATATCTTTCATGTCGCCGGCGTGGAAGCTGGCATTGGTAATTCCGTTGACCTCGGCATTGACCCGGGCATCGGCTACGGATGCTTCGACGTATTCGACGCCGACCACTTCGCGGGCCTGCCGGGCCACAAACAGGGCAATGGTACCGGTGCCGGTATAGAGATCGTAGACCCGCTCCTGCCCGGTCAGTCCCGCCCAATCGCGGGCCACCTTGTAGAGGTTATAGGCCTGCTGCGCGTTGGTCTGGTAGAACGACTTCGGCCCCACCCGAAACGTCAGCGGCTGGCCACTGTGGTCGTCCATCCGTTCTTCGATAAACGGCTGCCCCGCCCAGTTGATCACGGTCTGATCCTGATAGCTGTCGTTTTTCTTGGTATTCAGGATGTAGTTGAGCGAGGTGATCTGCGGAAAACGCGCCTGCAGGTAATCCATCAGTCCCGTCAGCTGTTCGGGATCGTCCTGCGCCACCTGCACTGTCACCATTACCTGCCCGCTCGACGCCGTCCGGATGATCAGCGTTCGCAGAAAGCCCGTGTGCTGCTTCAGGTTATACAGCGTCATGCCGTTGGCAAACACGTAGTCGTTGACCGCCAGCCGAATGGCGTTCGACGGGTCGGGCTGCAGGTAGCAGTGGTTGATGGGTAACACCTTGTCGAAGCGGCCCGGCACGTGGAAGCCCACCGCCCGAAAATCCATCGGCTCATCGGTAGCGGCTTCGGCTTTGGTGAGCCAGCGGCCATCGGCGCAGGTAAACTCCAGTTTGTTGCGGTAATACTCGGTGGGATGCGCCGACAGAATCGGCTGGATCTCGGGCAGGGCCACCTTGCCGATCCGGGTCAGGTGGTCGATTACCTGCTGCTGTTTGAAGCGCAGCTGCTCGGGATACTGGATGTGCTGCCATTTGCAGCCGCCACAGGTGCCAAAGTGTTCACAGAACGGCTCGGTACGCAGCGACGACCGCTCGATGACGCGTTCGGCCACGGCTTCGCGATACTGTTTCTTACGGTTGGTGATCCGCAGGTCCACCACATCGCCGGGGGCTACACCCGGTCCGCCCGTGGGGTTCTCAACAAAAATGACGCCCTCTTCGGTCCGCACGATACACTTGCCTTCGGCCGCAACGTCGGCAATGGTAACGGCGTATAGTCGCTCGGGGGCTTTATGGTTTTTTCTCCGCATACTTGTCCAAAAATTCCGCTAATTTAAGCAGCCTTTTCTAGAGGAGTTAACGGTTTTTGGGCAACGGCTACGGTTCTGCCAATGGGCCTACCGGCGCTGCCCCTGACCCTGAGCATTTGTAAACCGCTTTCTATGATGAACCTGTATCGGTTTGTAGTGTGGGTATGTGTCCTGACCAGCCTGGTGCTGGCGGGCAGTGAGACGGTATGGGCAACGCACATTGTGGGGGGCGAACTGGAGCTGCAACGACTGACGTCGACGGGCACGGCTACGCACCGCATCAACATGAACCTGTACTTCGACGCGGTCAACGGCAACGCCGGGGCCAATGATGCTACGGTAACGGTATTTATTTTCCGCAAACGCGACAACGCCATCATGGGCAGCGCGGACTTGCCGCGGGTCAGTACGCAGTATGTCAACTACACAAATCCATCCTGTGCGCTGTCGGAGCTGCAGACACTGCTCATCCGCTACAGTGCCGACGTAACGTTTTCGCAGACGCTCAACGACCCCGACGGCTATTACATGAGCTGGGAGCGCTGCTGCCGCAACAACATCATCAGCAACATTATTAATCCCGGCGCGGCTGGTTCGGTGTTTTACCTCGAGTTTCCAGCGCCTTATTCGGGCAGTACGCCCTTCATCAACTCCTCGCCGGTTTTTGGCACGGCCAAGGGCGATTTTATTTGCATTGGCCGGCCCTTCACGTTCGACTTCGGCGCGCGCGACCCCGACGGCGACAGCCTCACCTACACGCTCGTAACCCCCTACAACGGCAATTCCACGTCGGGCAACCCCAACCCTGGTCAGCCCGGCGCTACCGGTCCGGCCCTGTATTTTCCGGCGCCCTACAGCGACGTGCGCTGGCAGTCGGGTATCTCGACCCGCAACGAAATTCCGGGAACGGATCCGCTGCGGGTCGACGCCCGCACGGGGCTGCTACGCGTTACGGCCGACCGGGCCGGCTTGTTTGTCTTCTCGGTCGAAGTCGATGAATACCGCAACAAAAAACGCATTGGGCGCGTCCGGCGCGACTTTCAGCTGCGCGTAATCGACTGCGCCCGCAACGACGCGCCCCAGCTGCTGTTCAAGCCCAAAGGCCAGAACACCTTCTACAAGGAGGGCACCGTGGTTACCCTGGCCGAAGGCGACACCAACTGCCTGAACCTGTACATTACCGATATCAACCCCAACCAGCGCATCACCATCACCAACATGAGCGGCTCGCTGCCGGGGCTCACCCTTACGCCCGGCGACCTGCAAACGCGCACCAGCCGCGACACGCTGCAAACGCAGTTTTGCTTTGGCCGCTGTGTGGGAGCCGACGGCAAACCCGTTACGCTGATGATCCGGGCTACCGACGATGGCTGTCCGCAGGGGCTCAGCGATACACTTACCATTCGGCTTGCCATCAAACCCGCGCCCAACGACAAGCCCAAGGCAACCACCAACCTGACCAACAATATCGGCCGGGTTATGGTGGGTACTCCCCTCAGCTTCACCGCCTTCGGCGCCGACCCCAACAACGACAACATCACGATCGACGCAGTAGGGCGAGGCTTTGCCCTGGCGCAGGCGGGCATGAGCTTCAGCGCGGCCTCGGGCGTCGGGAAGGTTGCCCGGCCGTTTACCTGGAAACCGACCTGTACCGACGCCACCCGATCGGAATACCTCGTCGACTTTATCGTGACCGATACCCGCTGCAGCAACGGGCAGCGCGACACCGTAACGGTTCGGCTCAGTGCGGTGGGCTTACCCAGCCGCCCGCCCAGCGTGCAGACGTCGCTCGCCCAGCCCACCGTCACGATCACGGTCAGTACCGACCCGCAGGCAACGGGCAGTTCGTTTATGGTGACGGGCGACGATCCTGACCGCGACACGCTGCTGCTTTCGGGCGTGGGCCGGGGCTTCGACATGAAAGCCATGGGAATGAGCTTTACGAATAAATCGGGGCGGGCGGCCCTGCAGGCGCCGTTCGACTGGAAGCCGACCTGTGCGCTGCTCAACGGCAAACCGGAAGCCACCTTCGTCGTCGATTTTACGGCCGACGACCGTTCCTGCCAGCCGGGCCACGCCACCACCACCACCGTTACGTTTGTTGTCAAAGACCAGTCGGGCAGCGCCGAGATCACCGTTCCGAACGTGTTTACGCCCAACAACGACGGCATGAACGATTTCTTTACGGTGAAAAACCTGCCCGAGTATGGGTGCTTCGAGCAGTTTAAATCGGTCAGTATCAGCAACCGGTACGGGCGCATCGTCTACACCTCGACCGATGCTCACTTCGCCTGGGCCGGCACCGACATGCCCGCCGGCACTTACTATTACCTGCTCGAAACCACCAAACGAACGTACAAGGGCCCCGTCACCCTCATTCGATAAACGGTTCGTGCCGTATCTTCGTGGCGTATGAACCAACAGATTGTCTTAATAACGGGGGCTTCGTCGGGTATCGGGAAAGCCCTGGCCTTCGCCTTCGGCCGTGAGGGCGCTCGACTGGCCCTGTGTGCCCGCAGTGCCAGCTCACTCGATCTCGTCCGGCAGGAACTTACCCAGGCCGGTATCGACGCACTGGCCGTTCCGGCCGACGTCAGTGTTGAAGCCGATGTCAAAAATTTAATCGATAAAACCGTTGCGCACTACGGCCGCATCGATATCCTGATCAACAACGCCGGCATTTCGATGCGCTCGATGCTGATCGACACCGACCCTGCCGTGATCGAGAAGGTGATGGCGATCAACTTCATGGGCACGGTCTACGCCACGCGCTATGCCCTCCCCTACATCGTGCAGGCTAAGGGTTCCATCGTAGGCATTTCGTCGATTGCGGGTTACCGGGGCCTGCCGGTACGGGCGGGATATTCGGCGTCTAAATTTGCCATGAACGGCTTTCTGGAAGCCGTCCGGACGGAGTTGCTGCACACGGGTGTACACGTACTAACGGCGTGCCCGGGCTTTACGGCGTCTAACATCCGCTTTGCAGCCCTCAACGCCACCGGCGAGGCCACCGGCGAAACCATGCGCGACGAAGCCGGTATGATGACCGCTGAAGCCTGTGCCGATCACATTCTGAAAGCCGTTCGATCGCGCAAACGCGAGCTGATTCTGACCGGGCAGGGCAAACTCACCGTGTTACTCAACAAATGGCTGCCCAGCCTGATGGACAAACTGGTTTACAACACCCTCGCCAAGGAAAAGGACTCGCCGTTGAAACGTTGAGTGCGTGGTGATTGAGCGGTTGAGTGACAAACCCACTGCGGTAACGCATCACGCAATCGCACCAGCATTCAGTTGAACGTTGAGCGCGTGGTGGTTGAGTGGTTGAGTGACAAACCCACTGCGGTAACGGATCGCTCAATCACTCATTCACCCAATCACTCATTAAATCACCCACACCTGATCCTGCCGCACGTAGTACCACTGGTTGTGCCAGCGGACGCGGAGGTAGATGTCTCGGCTACCGAGGATATTCAGCTTGTTGCCCCGACTGATTACGTCAACCACGGGAGCCGCAGCCGACGGATCGGTGCGGAGTAATACCCGGTCGTCGTTGGTGATACCCGACCGTACGCCCCGCGGCAGATTGACGAACACCAGCAGACCGATCAGGAAAAAGAACAGCACCCCTTTCTGCCGACCCGGTACCGGCTGGTTGCGCAGTACTTTGTTCAGCAACACACCAAAGGCATAGATCGCCAGCACCAGCAGAAACAACTGAAAGTAAATGCCGTACTGTTTGTAGAAAAGATAGAAGTAGTTCAGGTCGTCGGTTTCGTAGCCGCTGAGGTTGTTGGCTCGTGCAATGTCGTTCATACGACGGAGCACCGCATCGTCGGGATGGCGGTCGAGGTAGACTTGCAGGTAGTATAGCAGATGGGGTATGTCGTTCTGGCGCTCGCTGGCGCTGGCCAGCTTGAGCAGCATCACATCCGTAGCTGGAAACCCGCCGGCCATGACCCGCTGGTAGAGTCGGGCGGCATCCTGCTGAGCATCAGCGGCAAACAGCGAGTCGGCCCGGCGCAGGGTATCCTGTCGGCTGTCGGCCCGAGCGGCCCCCGCCGAAAAAAACAGGAGAAATAGGCTTATTTTAAGAGCCAGGGCTTGCATTGATAAATTAAAGGCTATACTTTTGCACCACAATTAAGGAAACGGGGTCGTTCATACGAACAACCGGTGCCTCGATCTGGTAGCTCAGCTGGTAGAGCAATACACTTTTAATGTATGGGTCCTGGGTTCGAATCCCAGCCGGATCACGAAAAAAAAGCCGCTTCACAGCGGCTTTTTTCGTTTGTCCGGATCAGAATGGGAGATCGTTGCTCTCTTCGTCGAAAGTGGTATTGAAGGGCGTACTGGCGGGCTGGGCCGGACGGGCCGCCTGCTGCTGGGGCTGACGGGCGGGTGCCGAGTAGCCACCACCGGCCGGTGCACCGCTTTCGCCTTCCGACTGCTCGATGCGGAACGCCCGCAGTTCGGTGTACCACCGTTCGTTGTACTCCCGCGACTCGGCGCTGAAGGTAGCTTTGATGGTATCGCCGGTTGCAAACTGTTTCAGGTCGTTTACTTTCTCGCCCCAGGCCGTAAAACAAACTTTTTTAGGGTAGGTTGGGTCGAGCGTTTCGAGTACGAAATCCTGCTTGCTCCAGGGACCTTTCTGACTCTGACCCGATACTTCGGGCAATACTTTTATGAGTTTACCAATGATTTCCAATGCCATAGGACTGGGTGATTTTGAATGCATTTAACTGTATAAAAGTACGAAATTCCGGCCAAAAGCGGGGGATATCCCGAAATTTTAAAAAAAGAAAAAGGCCTCCTGTTGCGTATAAACGGACAAATGGCTATGTTTGCACCCGCAATAAGGGATTGGCCACGTGGTGAAACTGGTAGACACGCCATCTTGAGGGGGTGGTGCTTCACGGCATGGGAGTTCGAGTCTCCCCGTGGTCACACAGAGTAGACAAGCCTTGTTACGAAAAAAGCCTGAATCGACACTGATTCAGGCTTTTTTCGTTTATCGCCGGTGGATCAACAACCGGATATTTCGGGATATACAACCGCTATTATTCGGCCTGTTATGTGACCCAAATTATGCACGGCATTTACTCGATGAAATGCTGTCGAGCCTCTGGTAGGACACCTTCAGAACCGACTAACAGTAGGCATAAGCCAGGTTCGAAAGGTCAATCTGGTTCAATAGCATACAGGCTTTCGCTACGCCGATCTGTCGCGGTTAGCCTACCGTTCAATCGACTAGCAGAAATCAGCATCGTTTACTTTACGTCGGCCGGATTATCGGTCTTGCCATATTTGTTGCGCCGGAATTCGGCCGAGGCTTTGTAGGCGGTGTGGCGCGCGCGCTGAACGGCACCCAGTGGCCGGTGCGCTGCCAGACCATGCCACGGGCTGAAATACATTTTGTCGTCGACAACGGCGGATTTCCCGTCGGTCCAGGCCGGTTGTGGGGCGATGGTCAGTTTAGCTACCGGCAGGTAAGGGCTTTCTTCCTGCGGCCATTCGACCGACGCATCTTCGACCGGCATTTTTTCGATGTCGGTTGACAGTTGTACGCCCAGTTCCCATTCGGCACCGTTGCTGGTGAAGTACCCCTGCAGCAACTGGCGCAGCGCGTTATCATCGCTGTCGACGTCGACAGGCTGATCCTTGAGCGCTTTCATGGTGGGCGTGACGGGTGTCAGGGAGAACTTGGCCATGTAGTCGCCGTACAGATAGGCGGCCTGCGAATAATAGGTGTCGCCCATGGGGTGAGTGGCGGGCTGGCCGCCCATACCGGGCATAACGCCCGCATCGGACCCGCCCAGTTCTTCGGCCACTTTGCCCACGGCCCGCAGTACCTTCGAAATGCCTTCTTTCAAACCCTCGGCTTTGTTGGTCAGGCTATCGAACCGTTTCAGGCCGTTCAGGAAGTCTTTAAGCTGCTGTGGAAAAACGGTACTGTTGTTAACCAGAATAAAATCCTGCGTGTTAGCCTCGTCAGTGTCGGACAGGCGTTCGCCCGCTACACCCGATACCTTGAACGAAATCCCACGGGGGGTCGACACGCTGTCGGGGAGCACATCGCCCGGTTGCGTAGAGATGCGGGCCACCACCGGATACGTGCCGGGTTTGGCAAACATGCCCTGTGCCAGATAAGGTGGCAGGTTATCGTACACCTGCAGCTCGCCCGTCAGCAGCGCATGGCTCTTGGCGTGCACACTCCGGATGGCGTGGCCTTCCGACTGATAGGTCTTCTGTTGAATCTCGGCCAGCGTGGCCAGAATCTCGCGGATGGTTTCGGCTTCGTCGGGTGCCGGCTGTTCGTAATCGGAATTGTACCGCAGGGGGGCAAGGTTCGCAGGGGGTTGTGTCATGGGTATATCGGGTAAATCTGATACAGTACTAAAGCCTGTCACCCGGCAATTGTTTTCGACTCTTAGGGAAAGGCACCTGGCCGGTCGGCAGTTAGCCACCGTCCCGGTACGTGACGCAGGCCGGACCGGAAACCGGCGGCTGCCCGCCCATCTGTGCCCGACGCTTATCCTCTGGCTTGCAGGCCTTAACGGCAGGACTACAGTACGGCATTCTTATGATGTACAGGAAGTACGTTGCTTCGCTCCGGCCTGGTCAGCCTCCCACAGCCCTCCCCCTCCGGTCAACCAGGCTTACGCGTGGATTTCTTACGTATACGTTTACTGCATCCGACTCCAACCTGCTGGTAAGTAAATACTGCAGCGGATTTGTTCGCAGACAGCTGTTTCTTGCCCCCTGACGCACTTTAACCCAATTTTAACCTACCTGACTTCCAGCCCAAAAACAATGCTTTTTACGCAGGGGTTGTATACGCATGAAATCGGTCATTGCCCTCTTACTGTCGTGCTGGCTGCTGGCCGGGAGCCTGCTTCCGGGCTTTGGCCTGGATCAGTCGACGCACTGGGGCGACCTGATGACACACTATCGGGAACACCGGCGGCAGATTCCCGACCTCAGCTTCGGATCGTTTCTGCTTATGCATTACGGGGCCGACTCTGACCATTTAAAGCATCCCAATCATCCTCACACCAAACTACCCGCCAGCAGTCACCTGCTGCCCGTGTATACGCCTGCTTTTCTTCGCCTGGCCCCTCCACTGATACTGGCATTCGGGCTATGGTTTGTTCGGGCCGTTTTCCTGCGTAAAGTTGATCTCTACGCCTTTGTTCCCGTTTTTGCCCTGATGAATCCGCCCCGAGCGTAGGTGTCGGGGTTTTTCCCGGACTCCTTGCCAAGGCTCCCGTCCGCGTGTGGTATACCTTACCTCGCCTGTCTCGCCTGTTTCCCTGCTGCCAGCGGTGGGCATGGCTCCCCATGCGCATCGGCACACACACCCTTTTCTTAGACGACCCCATGAATGACGCTCACTGGCATCTGCTGGTCAATCACATCCCTATCATCGGGGGGCTGCTGGCCACCCTCATACTGGGTTTTGGCCTGCTCCGGCGCAGCGCCCCCATCATTCAGCTGGCGCTTGGCCTGCTCGTTTGCATGAGCCTGGGCACCGTACTGACCAACCTGACGGGCGACGAGGCCGAGCACTACCTCCGCTCGATTCGGGCGCTCGACGAAGCGCGGTTCCACCAGCACGAAGATGCGTCGACGCTGGCCAGCATCGCCATGTACCTCACGGGCGTAGCGGCCCTGCTGGATCTGGTCTGGGCGCGGGCCCGCCGACTGCCCTGGCTACCAGCGGTTGTGTTTGCCCTGGCCCTCCTTACCAGTGGCCTGATGGCCAACGTGGGCCGACTGGGAGGGCTTATCATGCACAAAGAACTGCAGTCTGGTCAGCCCGTACCGGTTTCCCCGCGCCCTTCACACTGAATACCCTGTTTTTTTATAGATCAATCAATTTTTGCCAACTCAACGCTATGATTACCAATCGCAAATCCGTTCGACTGTACCTGGCTGGTGGTGCGCTTGCCCTGGTCGCCCTGACCCAGCCTGCCCTGGCTCAGAACCGCCGGAGCAGTACCCCTGCCACCCCGACCCCAACGAATCAGCAGCCTGCCCCCCAAACGGGACCATCCCAGCTGGGTAACTACCGCAACGAGCGCGCCGATGGGTGGATTCCGCTCGAAGCCGATAAACGCCAGGCCATCAATGCCGATCTGCAGGCCACGGTTGTCGAACTGCTGGAGCTATTCCACGATGCCAAACAATCGCACTGGAACGTGCGCGGGCCGCTGTACTTCCCACTGCACGAAGCCCTGCAGGAGTACGCCGACACCTACCGCGAGCAGGCCGACCTGTTTGCCGAGCGGCAGCTGCAGATTGGTCTGCCTGCCGATGGCCGTACCGAAACGATTGTCGCCACGGCCAACCTGCCCAAGTTTCCGGCTGGCCCGCTCACCGACCGGCAGGTGCTGGAGATCATGACCGAGCGTATCTACACGGTTGCCAAACGGGTGCGGCAGCGCATCGAGAGCACGGGCAAAAACGGCGATGAAGTTACTTCGAACAAGTTTCAGGATCTAAGCTACGTACTCGACAAGCAGGTGTGGCAGTTCCGCGTGCATATGCAGTAGAAGGTCGGCACGGCACCGCCTGCCAGTTACCAGAAAAGCGGCCCTGTACTGATACAGGGCCGCTTTTCTATGTTTTACAGGGGCCTGGTCAGGTCGTGACCATCTTCTCGCTGGGAAAGGTTTCGTGCTGTTCGAGCAGGTAATCGGCCAGATCGTAGCCGGCCAGCTTCTGGGCGTCGGTAGCCCGATTTTCCAGAAACTCCGACACCGTTACGTTGAGGCCCTGCTGCTGCAGGCTGGTGGCAATACGGCTCCAGCGCGCAAACGCACTTCCGTCTTTCGACAGATCGGGAAACAGCACCACGTTGCGGTCTTTGAGGGGAGCCAGCCGGTCGGCGTTCAGATACGACAGCGCCCCCACCGCCAGCCAGATAAAGCCCCGGAAATAGGGCGTGCAGACCAGCGCCGTTTTGGGCGCTTCGACCACGGCAATCGGCTGGTCGGGCGTGGCCAGTGCCAGTTGGGGCAACCCAAACAGGCAGGGCGCTTTCTGCACATCGTTGCGCTCATCGAGATAGGCCGTCAGCCAGTCGGGGTAAGGCTGCTGCTGGTCGTCGTAACGCCGGGCCACGGCGGTATGCACCCAGCTCGTTTTCGACCGCTTTTCGCCAAAGCCATCCACGTATTTGGCTGTATGGAAATCATCGTCGAAGAGTTTGATCTGCCCCCCTCGTTTGCGGCCCTGCTCGTCGATATACCAGAATACGCAGGCGCCCGGCCAGAAGGCCGACGTGCCGATCTGAAAGCGCGCGAGCAGTTCATCGGCAATGGCTGCGCCGAAGTGCCGGCGCAGCAGCAGGGCCAGCTGATTGCGGTCGTAATGCCCGAGCGACGGCAGAAATACCTCGTCGGGAATGGCAAAGACGGGGCCGTCGGCCGGCGGTACCATCCCCACCGGCATCGATGCCGGGCTATGCCGCGCAAACACATAGTCGGTCACGATTTCGGCCTGTTCGTAGGTGGCCCCCTCCTGTCGGCACAGCGTAGCGGCCACATCGGCAGCCAGCAGTCCGCGCCGGGCCAGCTTTCCGGCCGTGCTGAACCACTCTCTGGGCAGCTGGTCGTAACCCGTGCGCGGCTTGATCTCTTCGGCGTAGCTGAGGCCTGAGGGGCCTTTGTGGTAAGGACTGAGGTGGTAGCCGCAGTTACTCTCGCGGTCGCAACGGCCGTAGATCTCGGGCAACAGCTCGCCCGTGCGGAGGTCGATATAGCGGCTCAGCGTGCGCCGTCGTCGGGGACCGCAGGCGGGACAGTCGCCTTTGATTGCCTTGCGGGGCAGGCCATACCGGTAGGTGCCGGACTGCATAAAGACTGGTTTTTCAGTAACGTCACCCCAAGCTACGCATTCTGGCCGACTCCATGGCGATCGGCCCGCGGGTTTGCCCGCTCTGCCCCCTACCGTCTGATAAATTCAACCCTTTTTACGGTCGTAGCCGCTTCTAGTGATATCCTGAACCCCGGCTCCTACCTCCATGCGTCGACTTTACCCTACGATCGGCAGGCCGATAGCGCACCCGCGCGACCCAGGGGGTTTGCCCTGCCCGCAGGCCCGGCCCGGTGCCGCAGCCTGGCGTCTCTATCACCCCGGTATTTATACCCGGAAGGTCGTCCGAGCCGTTCGACCGCCCCTGACCGGGGCCTCTTGACAGCGTGTTCCGGGGGCTTATCTTGGCTTTAAATCATCTATCCAAACAAAGCCCTCTGTTGCATGAAACCCTTCCTCTACGCCACAACCGTTGCGCTGCTCCTCTCGGGCTGCGCCAAAACAGACGAGCCCGAGCCCGCTATCACTATCGATCAGTCGACGGTTTCGCTACACTACGACCAGGCTCAGTCCTTTACACTGCGTCGGGGCAGCAGCACGGTCGACCCGGCCAGCCTGACCTGGAGCAGCAGCGATACACTGATCGGCACCGTCAGCAAGCAGGGTATTTTCAAGGCCAAACGCGTGGGCAAAACGACCGTTACGGGTCGCCCGGCCGACAACGGATCGAGCGTTACGAGTGAGATCACGGTAACGCCCTACAGCACCGCCTATACCGAACCGGTTGTTACGTTTCAGGTATCGAAGGCAACAGTCAAAGGCAAAGAAACCCGCACCCTGCTCAACGAAACCACCGACGGACTGTTTTTTGGGGGCGAACGCCCCACGGTAGCGGGCGTAACCTATCAGTTTAACGCGGGCCAGTACGCAGCTTCGGGGGTATCGCTGCAACCCACCCAGGCGGTGGCAACCGATGTGGCGTTGTTTCTGAAAGAGCGCTATACGTATCTGGGCACCGATGAGGACATTTATGTCTTTGCCGACGAGCGGGGCCTGCTAATAGGGCTGACGGCTTCCGACCAGGCTGGGTTGCTGGTTCTGTACCTGCCCGAACCCACGGGCGGCCGCCGTCCCGCCGGAGCCAGCGCGGCCCGCGTGGCTGCCATGAAAGCCCTCTTGGCACACAGTCAGGCCTGGCCCCGGTAAGCGGAAGCCGGTGGGTGCCGGCACGAACCCTTCTGGACATGCATTTGATTTGGGTACAGACGCAGCAATCGGGTCTATCACCCACCTGTGTCTGTGTCTCTGCTGCTTTATCAGCGCACCAGTTCAGTTCCGGCCGGGCTAACCCTGGCAAGCAGCAACCCGGCGAGCGCAGGCACATGATCAGACGGGTTTCAGGGTGTTGCCAGCCAGCATCTGCCTTCTTCGACCTGGCTGACTACCAAGCCCCTAATGAATTTCTAAGGATTTGTTAAAGCCATTTTAAGACGCTGCTTGTTCCTTGTAAACAGGAGATCACCAGCTGACCTGGTGCGGCCAGACCATGACAAACCGGAGCTGTCGGGGTCCCGTCTATCCGTCGGCGTCACTGGTCTAACCAATCTACGTATGCAACCCTCGTACCCGATCAACCACCGCGCGTTTGGCGTTCGCTTCTCAAGCGATCATACCGCTACTGTAAGCTATTGGTATCCACAGGCCCGGTCGGTAACGCTGGCGGTAACCGGCTCCGGCCAGTCGCTGCCCCTGAGCCGCCAGGCCGATGGCTACTGGCAGCTGCAAACCGAGGCCCTGCACCCTGGCGATACGTATGCGTTCTGCATCGACGGGGCCCTAACGCTGACTGATCCGGCCGCCCTGCTTCTGTGCAACGGACAGGCGCAGGCGGTCGACACGGCGGCTTACTACTGGGAAGATCAGAGCTGGATCAACCCGCCCTTTGCCGATTACCATCTCACCGAACTAGCCATTGGCACGCTCACCGAAGCAGGCACGTTCGATGCGGCCACCCACGAGATCCACGCCCTGCGCGAGGCCGGTGTCACGGCGGTGCAACTGGGCGTTCTTGCTGAAAATGCCGACCTGCCCTACGCCGTTCCGGCTGCGCTGGGTGGGCCCCGCCAGTGTCAGCATTTCGTAAACAGCTGCCATTTCAACGGAATGGCGGTACTCGTCGATTTGCCCTTCGCCGACCTGTCGACGCTAACCAGTCGGACCGGGGCTGGCCTGGGCACGCTGCTCGATGCCTGTGTCGACGTAGCATTGATGTGGTTTCGCGATTTTCACGTCGATGGGCTGCGGGTAACCGGCTTGCAGGCATGGCCGGGTGGGCCGGCCATGCTGGCGGCTCTGCGGCAGGCCGCCAACGCGCTTAGTGCCCAGACTGGCCGTCAGTATTACCTGCTGGTCGACTGTTTGCCCACCGACGAGGCTGCCCGCAGTCCGCACGTTGCCAACTACCCCTGTCCGCCCGATCAGGTACTGGCCGGCCACGATACGACCGGTGCCGAAACCAGCAGTGTGTATCAGCGGCAGTATCTCTACGATCAGCAGTTTGCCGGTGCGCTGACCGATTTATTTGGCCATCAGATCTAGTACAGCCGGGCTGATTTCTGCCATACAAATCAGGTCAGTGGTATAGGATACGGGCCGGTCAGGTCGTGAGCGTTGCTTCCCCGACCCTGCCGGAACATGCCCCCGTAAACCGCCCTATTTCTCGGTTAACAGCCGCAGCAATACCCCATTGGTCCAGCCGAAACCATCCTGGTTGGGGTACTCGCCCCCGCGGGCAGCCGCCGTGTTCACCACGTCGTATTTCTCCACCATCTTGCCGGTTGCCTTATAGACCCGCAGGTTCTCGGCTACCCAGCGTTTCTTGATCAGATTAGCCAGGGGCAGCTGTTTGTAGTTGCGTAAGCCGCTGATGGCTACCCATTGCAACGGTGCCCAGCCGTTGGGGGCGTCCCACTGTTCGCCCGTCCGAACCAGCGTGGTGCTAAGCCCACCCGGCTTCAGAAACGACGCTTCGAGTTTGCGCGCTACAGCCATAGCCTGCTGACTGGTGGCGAAACGCACGAATAACGGAAAAGCACCCGCCAGCGAATAAACCGTCGACGGTTTGCGGGCCACAAAATCATAATCGAAAAAGAACTGCCGCTTCGGCTGCCAGCAGTAGGTCTGGATAGCGGCCCGACGCTGCTGCGCCAGCGTGGCATACTGCTGCGCTTTACCTTTGTTTCCCTTCAGCTGGTAGGCATCGGCCAGCGTCTGCTCCAGATTGACCAGCAGCGCATTCAGATCGACCGGAATAAAATCGGTCGTGTGAATGGTCGACAGGTTTTTGCCATCGCGCAGCCAGCGGCTGCTGTAGTCCCAGCCCGATTCGGCACCGGCCCGCAGATGGCGGTACACCACGTTGCGGTCGCGGGCCCGGCGGGCCGTCTGCATATCTTCGCGGTACGATTCGGGACGGGGGGTCTGTTTGTCGTCGTAATAGCGGTTTAGGTACACGCCCTCGGCCAGCCGCACCACCCGGCGGTAGGCGGGCTGCTGCGCCGTCAGGGTAGCTTTGCCGTCCATCCAGAAGGCGTATTCGGCCTCCAGCTGCGGCAGGTAGCGGATCAGCACCCGGCGCCCCTGCACTTCCGACAGCAGATTGACCATGAACGAGAAAAACGGTGGCTGCGACCGGCCCAGAAAGTAGGTTCGATTGCCGTTGGGAATAAAGCCGAACGTATCGATGAGCCAGGCGAAATTATCGATCATGTTGCGAATCTGGGTCGTCTGCCCCGACGCCTGCAGGCCCAGCATGGTAAAGTAGCTGTCCCAGTAGTAAATCTCACCAAAACGCCCCCCGGGCACGACGTACGATTTGGGCAGCGGAATGAGCGAACCGGTTGTTTCGCCGGGTTTCGTTTTGGGGGCGGCCGGCCGGGTCAGCACCGGCCACAGATCGACCAGGTGCTGCTGTGCCGACTGACCGGGCTTGCTCACGTAGCCCGATGCAGGCTTTATGGGTAACGTAAAATACTGATCGACAAACGCTTTCAGGTTGAAGTCGGACCGCTGCCGGGCCTGCTCGTACTGACTCATGATGGTGGCCACCGGCTGTTTGGGCGTGCAGTCGGCGAAGGTCTTTGAGTCCGAAAAAACGCGGTTGAGCTGTACGGCTTCGAAGAGGGGCCCAAATAGTTCATCGGGCCCGGCGGGCTGGGCCGTGGCCGGACGGGCTTTAGTGGCCGGCTGCTGGGCCTGAACCGTTGCGCAGGAAAAGCTACCCAGTACGAGCAGCACAGTATACAGAATGGCAGGCATAGGATCGGTACGGTGACTAAGAAGGAAACACGGTAAGATACACACAAAAGCGGTGGTGTTACCCGGGCCAGCGCATCGGGCAACACCACCGCCCGGCCCTTACACGGCAGGCTGCCGAAGAGGCTGCTCCAGCACCCGTTCGATCAGCTGAACGGCCACC
Organism: Spirosoma luteolum; assembly: GCF_054778875.1. Taxonomy (NCBI): domain Bacteria; kingdom Pseudomonadati; phylum Bacteroidota; class Cytophagia; order Cytophagales; family Cytophagaceae; genus Spirosoma; species Spirosoma luteolum. The sequence continues at coordinate 68,650 of NZ_BAAGZE010000022.1, read as the reverse complement.
CGAAGCCGGTCGGGCTGCTGCTGCAAATCCTGCTTCAGATCGAGCAGCCCTTTTTCCAGCAGAAACGTGTCGAGCAGCTGTTGCCGGTCGGCCAGATCGGCCGGGATCAGCGCGCTGTGCTGCACGGTTTCGAGGTAGGCCGCCACAAAAAACCCACTCATATAACCGGCCCAGATCGGCGCAAAGGCCATAAGCTCGCCGGCATTGCTGTGACTGACCTGATCGCTTCCGGCAAAACCCGCATCGGCAATCTGGTAAAACGACCGGATCAGCGTAGCCACGTCGCGCAGGGCCGATCGTTTCAGCCGGCGTTCGCTGTAACTCCGCGCCGGGTCGCCCCCGAAATCGCGAATGGCCAGGTCGGTACCCGTCAGCAGAACTTTCTCCAGCTGCAAATCGCCGTGAATTCTGATTTTAAGTGCATCGATCTTGTGGTGGTAGATGCGCCGGAGCGACTCGTTGATGGGCGCGCGCTGGCTGAGCAGGCGATCGGCAAGGGCCTGCTCCGGACCGGGCAGCACGGCCTGTTCGATCGACTGGTAGGCCTCGCGCACGAGCGACTGCAGACCGGCAAACAGTGAGCGCTGGTAATGCAGCGAGAACGCTTCGGGCGCCAGATCGGACGGGGTCTGGCTGGACGACAGCGCCAGGTGCATCGCGCCCACCCGAACCCCCAGTTCGCGGGCCAGTTCGGCCGCCCGGCGCCCCAGCAACTCCTGCGTTTCGGCACTCAGCGCATCGAACAGCACGGGTTCGGCCAGGGTGCCCCGGGGGCTGGCCAGAATCCGGTCGAGCTGGGTGCGGTCGCGGGCCAGGATGCGCTCAATCAGATTCGATACCCGTTCGAGCATGTACTGACGGGCATTGCCCTGTTGACCGATCATGGCTTCGACAACGCCCAGCAACACCAGTCCGCCCGCCGACCGCATACTCACCGTTGCCAGGTGGGCCGGTACGTGCGTGAACCGGGCCGTATCGGTAAGAAAGCGGGTCAGCTCGGCATCGGGGTTGATGATAAGATCGACCTTACGGTATAGTTTCAACTGAACGTGATTGCCGTAGCGAATGGCCACGTAGTCGGCACAGTCGTGGGCCAGCCTGGGTTTGAGCCCGGCCGAGAACGGTTCGGCATCGGCGAGGGTGGGCCGGCGCTGAAACAGCAGTTCATTGTCGGCGCGGGTTGTGGCCGCGCCCAGCTCATGCTGGCGGCTGAACCCCTGAACAAGGGCTTCCTGCAGCGCGGGCACATACACCCCATTGCCCAACATACGGGTGCCGCCGGGGGTATGCAGGGTAGCCAGCAGCGCCTGCGGGCAGGTGTTGCTCAGCCGGGCGGCTTCGGCCTCGTCGACCAGCACCAGCGGCAGCTGAAACGTATCGGGCAGGCCGCGTTCGTAGGTCACTTCCAGCAGCAGCACGTAGGCCCCACCCGACGCCAGCGGCACCCGCGCCTGACTTATCACGTACACATCGCGCAGGGCGTGCCGGCGCTCGCCCATCCAGTCGGCCCGGAGCAGGTAATCGGGCAGGACCACCGTTTCGAGTACCGTGCGATTGCCATTGGTGAGCAGGTTGTCCCAGTCGTCGAGCTGGAAGGCCGGCAGCAGCGCCGTATCGGCCCGATCGGCCCCTACTTTTTCCAGCTGAAACCACTGGTAATCGTGGGGGGCCAGCGTAAAGAAGTACGACTCACTTTCGCCCACCACCGGAAACGGGTTTTTACTGAACAGCTCGGTAGGTACGTAGCCTTTGTAGCCGGGCAGTCCGATTTCGGCGGGCTGGGCGTATTTAGACAGGTTGACCACGATCAGCAGCGTCTCGTTCTGAAACGAGCGCGTAAAGGCCAGCACCTTGGGGTTTTCGACGGGCAGAAACTGCACGTCGCCCCGCCCGAAAGCCGGGTGCTTCCGCCGGACACTGATCATGCGTTTCATGAACCAGAACAGCGACGACGTATTCTGCCGCTGGGTTTCGACGTTTACCGACTCGTAGTGGTACTCGGGGTCGAGTATCGTGGGCAGGTAAAGCTTCTGCGGGTTGGCCGACGAGAAACCGGCGTTGCGATCGGGCGACCACTGCATGGGCGTACGCACGCCATCCCGGTCGCCCAGATACACGTTGTCGCCCATGCCGATCTCATCGCCATAGTAGATAACGGGAGTGCCGGGCAGCGAAAACAGCAGGCTGTTGAGCAGCTCGATACGCTTGCGGTTGTTGGCCATAAGGGGCGCCAGCCGGTGCCGGATACCCAGGTTGATCCGGGCTTTCGGGTCTTTGGCGTATGTCTTGTACATATAGTCGCGCTCCTCATCGGTCACCATTTCCAGCGTCAGCTCGTCGTGGTTGCGCAGGAAAATGGCCCACTGGCAGCTGTCCGGAATGGCCGGCGTCTGATCGAAGATATCGGTAATGGGATACCGGTCTTCCATTTGCAGCGCCATAAACATGCGGGGCATGACCGGAAAATGGTAGTTCATGTGGCACTCGTCGCCCGCGCCGAAATACGAGGCCGACTCTTCGGGCCACATATTGGCCTCGGCCAGAAAAACCACGCCCGGGTGGTGCTGGTCGATGTGCGCGCGGAGCTTTTTCAGAAACGCGTGGGTTTCGGGCAGGTTCTCACCGTTGGTACCCTCGCGCTCGAACAGATACGGAATGGCGTCGAGCCGAAACCCGTCGACGCCCAGTTCACACCAGTAGTCGATCATGCGGAACACTTCCTGCTGCACCAGTGGGTTGTCGAAATTGAGGTCGGGCTGGTGGTGGAAAAACCGGTGCCAGTAGTACTGCTGGGCTTCGTGATCCCAGGTCCAGTTAGACGTTTCGTAATCCTGAAAAATAATCCGCACGTCGCGGTACTGGGTCGGGTCGTCGGTCCATACGTAGTAATCGCGTTCGGGCGATCCTTTCGGGGCCGAGCGCGCCCGCACAAACCACGGATGCTGATCGGACGTGTGGTTGATGACGAGTTCGGTAATGACCCGCAGGCCGCGCCGGTGGGCCTCTTCCAGCAGCGTGCTGAACTGCTGAATGGTACCGTAGGCGGGGTTGATGCTGTAATAATCGGCAATGTCGTAGCCATCGTCGCGCAGGGGCGACGGATAGAACGGCAGCAGCCAGATGGCCGTAATGCCCAGTTCCTGCAGGTAGTCGAGCTTTTCGAGCAGCCCCGTAAAGTCGCCAACGCCATCGCCATCGCCATCGCGAAAGGCTTTGATGTGGAGTTCATAAATGATGGCGTCTTTATACCAGTAGCTATTGGGTGGCAGGGCCGCATCGTTCTGAGTCGTCATACGTATTAGCTGGTTAAGGGTTCCGGCGGCCAGACCCGGTTGGGCCGGCACCCGGTACCTGCGTTGAATCGTGCAACAACCGGCTGCACCGTGAGAATCTGCTTATAACCAGCTTAGAATCTGCTTAGAATCGTGTCTGGCCGGCCGATGCCCACGTATGGTTAACGCGCTGCGTGGGGTCTGGTTTATTTTATCGGGCCGTCAGGCGCCCCGCTCCCCTCCTCTCTGCCGCCCTGTCTCCGGCGGGCGAGCTACCCCGGCTACGCTGGTACCGACGGGAAACCCCACCCGCACTTTTGTACTATTCTAAGTGAATTCTAATAATTTTCTAAGCCAACTCTTAACCGTGCAGGCCACCTTGCAGGCATGTTCCCGGCGCTTCGGCTCCGGGCACCCAACATTGACCATAAACTCTTCGCTATGAAAACGACCCGTTTGTTTCTAGTACCGGCCCTGCTGGGCGGAATGCTGGTGTCCGGCCCGGCGCTGGCACAGTCTCCGGCGCCCGACGCCACCACGCTCATGAATATGGGCCGGTTTGCCGAAGCTACCACCCTGCTCCGCAAAGCCGTCGAGGCCGAGCCATCCATGCAGCACACCTTCGATCTTGGCTATGGCTACCTGCGTGCCGGCCAGCCCGATTCGGCCCGCATCTGGTTTGAAAAAGGCACCGGCCTGGATGAAAAGCGAGTACCCCTCAATCAGACCGGCCTGGCCATCGCCACCCTTCTTACCCGTGGGGTCAGCGCGGCCGAGCCGCTGCTGGCCGAGGTTGTCAGCCGGAGCAAAGGCAAAAACGCCGATATTCTCTACCGCATTGGCGAAGCCTACACCGGCTACCTGACACCCGATAGTGGCTCCATTAAACCCCGCTTCCCCAAGGCCGTGGATGCGGCCAAAGCCATCGACTTTCTGAACCGGGCCACCGAGCGCGACAAGAAAAATCCGGCTATTCAGCTTGCCCTCGGGGATGCGCACTACCTCAATAAAGACGCCGGTACGGCTGTATCGCGCTACGAAAGCGCCATCGAACTGGGCATGAACCCATCGCGGGTGTACCAGCGGATCGGCGACATTTACTGGCAGGGCCGCAACCTGAACCTGGCGGTCGAGAACTACAAAAAAGCTATCGATGCCAACCCCGCCTATGCCCCCGCCTACCGGCAACTGGCCGAGCTGTACTACCTCGTCAACCGCTACAAGGATGCCGCCAGCTATACCGACCAGTACATTCGGGTTGCCAATGATAACCGGCCCGAGATGCTGCTTCGGTCGGCTCAGTTTCATTTTCTGGCCAAAGACTACCAGCGGGCCGTCGACATCATCGACAGCAACCGCACCGCGCTGGCGCAGAACCCGATTGTGTATCGCATCGAAGGCTGGGCCTACTCGTCGCTCAAGCAGCCCAAACAGGCTATCGAACGCATCGAAACGTTTATCGATAAAGCTCCGCAGAAGGTGATGTACGACGACTACAAGTACCTGGGACAGGCGTATCTGGGCATCGAAAACCCGGGCTCCGATTCGCTCAAAGCCATCAGCGACTCCGTTGGTATTGCCTACCTGCAGAAAGCGGCCCCCTTCGATACGACCGACAACCTGTATAGCGACATTGCCCGATACTACTACCGCACCAAACAGCATCCGCAGGCCGTGGCTACCCTCGACTCAGCCGCCAGTCATGGTTTCAAGGCCGATGTGCAGGATCTGTTTCGCTACGGTATGAGCAACTATACGCTGGGCTTCGGACGCGACAGTCTGGGCAAACTCGTGCGCGATACCGCCCGCTTTGCCCTGGCCGACTCAGCCCTGGCCCTGGCCCAGACCGGTTCGCCCGATTACGCGCCCACCGTGCTTTACCGGGCCAAAGCCAACTACTACGCCTACACCCCCGAGGCAGCCGTTCGGAATGGCAAGGCCCGGCCTTTCTTCGAGCAGTTCATCAACATGGTTGCCGACAAGGACGAAGAGCGGAAGCGCTACCAGAAAGATCTGATTCTGGCGTTCAAATACCTGATTTCGTACAACGAACTGGTTACCAACGATGCAGCGGCCCGCAAAGCCTGGCTCGACAAGGGCACGGCGCTGTTTCCCAACAATAAGGACCTGGCCAAAATAGCCGATTCGGCCGACGAGCAGGGCGACTAACCCCGCTTACGCCATCGTACCACAGCCCCCGGCTGACCCGCTTCGGGTTGGTCGGGGGCTGTGGCGTCGTACGCCGGAGGAGCCGGGCCCGAACCGTTTTCAAACAATTAGCCCCCGTCCTGCTTTGACCTCATACCAGGCAGGGGGCGGGGTTGCCGGAACGCGCGTGCCCGTACGCCCCCGGTTGTTTTTCTCAGAATCGTTATGGCTGCTGCTTACTGGCAAATTCTTGGTTTTGCGCCGCTGCCTGCCCTCGCCCTCGGCGCAGGGGGGCTGATCGCGTCTTATGTTCAACTGACCGTCAAGCTCCAGAGTGCCGTGCTGCACTTTGCCGCCGGCGTTATTTTCTCGGTGGTCGCGGTCGAGATTCTGCCCCACATCATTACGTTGCATAACCCCGCCATCACGGTAGCGGGCTTCGGGGCGGGTATCGGTCTGATGCTGCTGATCCGGCGCTTTACCGAAAAAACCGAAACACCGGCCGATGGCGAACGCGCCGTTGTGCCGGTAGCCCTGCTGGTGGTGCTGGGCATCGACGTCGTCATCGACGGGCTGCTGCTCGGCATCGGCTTTGCCGCCGGCGCGCAGGAGGGCAAACTGCTGGCCTACGCCCTGGCCATCGAAAGCGTGTCGGTCGGGCTGGCCACAGCCACTACACTCACCAAAAACAACCTGTCCCGGGCCCGCGTCCTGCGCGTCATTCTGGGGCTGGTCGGGCTTTTTCTCGTCAGCAGCGTGCTCGGCGCTACCCTGTTGCAGAACCTGCCCGAAACCCAGATGGATGTGGTGCTGTCGTTCGGGCTGGCCGCGCTGCTGTTTCTGGTGACGGAAGAACTGCTGACCGAAGCCCACATTGCCGAAGAACCCGCCTGGCTGACGGGGACTTTTTACGCGGGTTTTCTGCTGTTTTTACTCCTCGGTATGGTTGACTGACCCAGCCCCCGCCAGCCGTTGTATCGGTTCTGGTGGCCGATTGCCCGCTTGTCTGTAAACTTGCAGCCTGTTGCTCAACCCAAACCCTTTTTACCGATGCATTTCGTTCGTTTCGTGCCCTTCCTGCTGCTCCTGCTAACGCAAACCCTCTGCGCCCAGACGCCCTCTGCCGTCGAAAAGGAGAAATTCGTGTTTCTCAACAACGGCACCACCATCGGCATGATCGTGAAAGCGGTGCTGAAAGCCGATCAGAAGAACCTGGCACTTACCGAACAGCAGGTGCCCAAAGCCCGTCAGGTCATTACCAATGCAACCGTCGCCTATAATGAGGGCGTGAAGCTGCTTAAGAAAAGCGGCATGACCAAACAGAAACTCCGGGCACTGGCCCTCACCGTGGAGGCCGACAAGGTGCACAACTACAAGCCCCTGCTCACGCCCGAACAGTACACCAAACTGGTGGCGCAGCACAAGAAAATCTACCCCGAGATCAAGCTCTAGGGCCGCTACGTCGACGCGGGGCCCCACTCCAGCCGCAGCTGCTGGCCCGCCGGCTCCTCGGGCGATACCAGTCCGGAAAGCGATACGCCCAGCAGCCGTACCCCTTTGGGCAGTGGCAGCAGCGCCAGCAAAAGCTCCTGCGCCACGCGCCCCAACCCTGCAGCGTCGGCCACGGGCAGGGGCACCGTGCGGCTGCGCGTAATCTGCTGAAAATCGGCGTATTTCACCTTGATCGTTACCGTTCGACCCCTCACCCCGGTTCGGGCGCAGTAAGCCCACACGTCGTCGACCTGGGTCTGCAGCCCCGCCAGCAGCTCATCGGTTTCGTGCAGGTCGTCGGGGAAGGTGTTTTCGGAACCAACCGACTTACGGACGCGGTTGGCCGTGACGGGGCGCTCATCGATGGCGCGGGCAATGTGGTAGTAGTGGCGCCCCACCTTGCCGAAATGCCGGCACAGAAAGGCTTCGGTCTGCTGCCGCAGATCGAGGCCGGTCACGATACCCAGCTGATTCATTTTTTCGGCCGTGACGCGGCCAATGCCGTGGAAGCGCCCCACCGGCAGCGCGGCCACAAAGGCGAGCCCCTGGGCGGGTTTCACCACAAACAGCCCGTCGGGTTTGCGGGCGTCGGACGCCAGCTTGGCCAGAAACTTGTTGTACGACACCCCGGCCGATGCCGTCAGCCCGGTTTCGGCCCGAATCTGCGCCCGGATGGCCTCGGCAATGGCCGTCGCCGAACTGCCCGGCGGGATGCGGTCGGTTACGTCGAGGTAGGCTTCATCGAGCGACAGGGGTTCGATCAGTTCGGTGTACTGCTCGAAAATGGCCCGGATCTGGGCCGACACCGCTTTGTAGACGTCGAAGCGGGGCTTCACAAAAATAAGCTCCGGGCACTGGCGGGCCGCCGTTACCGACGACATGGCCGAGCGCACCCCGAACCGCCGGGCTTCGTAGCTGGCCGCGGCCACCACGCCCCGCTGCCGCGACCCGCCCACCGCCACGGGTTTTCCCCGCAGATCGGGATTGTCGCGTTGCTCCACCGACGCGTAGAACGCATCCATGTCGATATGGATAATCTTCCGGACCAGTGCCGGCCGGGCAGCGTCGTCGTTTAACATACAGTTGCAACCTGTATAGCAAAAGTACAACATAAACCGCGGACTACCCCGTCCGGCACCGGCTTACGGCTCGGCCACCGCAGCCACCTCGACCGTACGGACCCGCCCCACCGGTTCGTTGCGGAAAAAGAATCGGCAGATAATCGGGAACACCAGCAGCGTTAGCACCGTATCGGTAACCAGTCCGCCGATCACCACGATGGCCAGGGGTTTCTGCGTTTCGGAACCGATACCCGACGACAGGGCCGCGGGCATAAGCCCGATGGCCGCCATGGTAGCCGTCATAACCACCGGCCTGACGCGCGAGCGAACGCCCTCCCAGATAGCTTTGTCGAGCGGCATCCGCCGGCGGTTGTGATTAAACGCGGTGATGAGCAGCACACCGTTCTGCACGCAGATGCCGAAGAGCGCAATGAAGCCCACGCCCGCCGAAACACCGAAGTTCATGGCCGTGAGGTGCAGCGCCAGAATACCGCCAATAAGCGAAAAAGGCACATTGAGCAGCACCAGCCCGGCGTCTTTGGCCCGTCCGAACAGGATGAACAGAATGACGAAGATGGCCCCGATGCTGATGGGTACCACCTGCGCCAGCCGCCCGGTGGCCCGCACCTGGTTTTCGAACTCACCGACCCAGGCGATGGTGTAGCCCTTGTCGGGCTGAACGGCTTGCCGCACCCGCTGCTGCGCGTCGGCAATGGTACTGCCCAGGTCGCGGCCCCGCACCGAGAACTTCACCCCGATAAAGCGTTTGTTGCCGTCGCGGTAGAGAAAGGCGGGGCCCGTTACCTTCCGGATACTGGCAATTTCCTTCAGCGGTATGGTGCCCCCGCTCAGGGTGGGAACCATCAGCCGCATGATGTCGTCGTCTTTCTGCCGGTACTCGGGCTGGTACCGCACCCGGATATCGAATTTGCGCTCGCCTTCGTAGAGCACCGAGGCTGTCTTGCCGCCGATGGCCATTTCGATCACGGCCTGAGCGTCCGCCGTCGATACGCCGTAGAGCGCCATCTTGTGGTCGTGGAGCTGGATGCTCATCTCGGGCTGCCCCACGTTGCGGATAATACCGAGGTCTTTGATGCCCTCAACCGATTTGACGGCCTCGACCACCTGCCCCGCGTATTTCTCCAGTTCATATACATCGGAGCCGTAAATCTTGATCCCGTTGCTGGCCTTATAGCCCGCCACGGCTTCGGCCACGTTGTCGACAATGGGCTGCGAGTAGTTGTAGACAATGCCGGGGTACTGCCGCAGTTTGGTATCCATGGCGTCGGTCAGCTGCTCAATCGTCAGTACGTGGCCGTCGGGCCGGGCGGCCCAGTCTTTTTTGGGCTTTAGATCGACCTGAAACTGGCAGAAATAAAAGCCGTTGGGGTCGGTACCATCGTTGGAGCGGCCCACCTGCGAGAGAACCTGTTTCACCTCCGGAAACGTACCCAGATCGTGGCGCAGGGTGTTGGCCATCGAGACGCTCTCGGGCAGCGACAGGCTCATGGGCAGTTCGGCCGTGACCCACAGCGCCCCTTCGTTGAGCTGCGGCAGAAACTCGGTGCCCAGCCGCGCCGACGATACGAAGGTGGTCAGCATGATGCCCACGGCCACCAGTACACTGGTGCGCCGGTGCCCAAAGCACCAGCCGAAACCCCGCATCACCACCCGGTTGATGCCGTTGACCAGCGGGTTATTTTTCTCCTGCACGTTTTTGCGCAGCAGAATGGAACACAGCACCGGCACCAGCGTCAGCGTGAACAGCAGCGCCCCAAGCAGGGCAAAGCCGAGGGTCCAGGCCAGGGGCGAAAACAGCTTGCCTTCGACTTTTTCGAACGAGAAAATCGGGATCAGGGCGGTGATGATGATCAGTTTGGCGAAGAATACGGCCTTGCCCAGCTCGCCCCCCGTTTTGCGGATCAGCCCCAGTTTCGACAGGCGGTTGTAGCGCGCCATACCGACCCGGTGGGCTTTGTGGTCGAGCGCCACAAAAATACCCTCGACCATCACCACGGCGCCGTCGATAATAATGCCGAAATCGACCGCCCCCATCGACAGCAGGTTGGCCGACATGCCCCGCAGCCGCAGACACAGAAAGGCAAACAGCAGCGCCAGCGGGATAATCAGCCCCACAATCAGCGTAGTGCGCCAGTCGGCCATGAACAGAAAGACCACGACCGTCACCAGCACGATGCCCTCGGTGAGGTTGTGCAGCACCGTATCGGTACAGAATTGGATGAGGTTGTCGCGGTCGTAGAAGGTGGCCAGCTGCACATCGTGGGGCAGTACCTGCGTGTTCAGCTCCTCGATTTTGGCTTTCACCCGGCCCAGCACCTCGCTTGGGTTTTCGCCCTTGCGCATCACCACGATGCCTTCCACCACGTCGTCGTTGCGGTCGAGCCCCACCTGCCCCACCCGCGGCAGGTTCGACTCGGCCACTTCGGCCACGTGGCTCACCAGCACCGGGTTGCCGTCGGCTTCTTCGATCAGGATGTTGCGGATATCCTGTATGGACGTGAGCAGGCCAATGCCGCGCACTACGTAGGCCTGTCCGTTGCGTTCGATCACGTCGCCCCCCACGTTGACGTTGCTGCGCGTGACGGCCTGGTAGACCTCCAGCGGGGTTAGCCCGTATTTCTGTAGCTGGGTAGGATTTACCCGCAGTTCATACATTTTCTCGCGCCCGCCAAACGCGACCACATCGGCCACACCCGGCACACTCCGCAGCTGCCGGTCAATCACCCAGTTCTGGAGCGTCAACAGTTCGCGGCTGTCGCGGCCGGGGCTTGCCAGCGTGTAACGGAAGATTTCGCCGGTGGGGCCGTAGGGCGGCTGCACATCGGGCGTCACCCCGTCGGGCAGCGACACGTTGCGCAGCAGATTGTTGACCTGCTGCCGGGCAAAAAAGTCGTCCACGTCGTCCTCAAACAGCACCTTCAGTACAGACAGGCCAAACATGGTGGTCGAGCGCACGGTGGTTTTGCGCTGCACCGAGTTCATGGCCACTTCGATGGGCACCGTTACGAACCGTTCGACCTCCTCGGCCGAGCGGCCGTTCCACTCGGTCACCACAATGATCTGCGTGTTGGTCACGTCGGGAAAGGCTTCGATGGGGGTTTTGAGGTAACTCACCACCCCCGCCAGCACCAGCACGCCGGTCATGAAAAAAATAAAGAATCGGTTTTTCAGCGAAAACCCGACTACTGTCCGAATGAATTTTGACATAGCAATCCGAAGCCGGCAGCCGCCCCACGAGCAGCTACCCGCGTTACTGATTTAAGGCATTGAACACAAGGAGCTGGTTGGCCGTAATGACCTGTTCGCCGGGTTTCACCCCCTGCTGAATGTACGCGACGTCGCCCAGCGATTTGAGGAGACTGACTTCGCGGGTTTCGATGTCGGTACGGCTCCGGAAGACCATGACAAACTGTTTCGATCGCTCGAAAATGACGGCACCGGCCGGTACGGTGGGCAGCCCCCCGCCCCCGGTCGACGAGAGCGTAACGGTGGCGTGCATGTCGGGCTTGAGGGTGCCGTCGGTGTTGGCCAGCCTAATCCGGACGGTCATGGCCTTGGTGCCGGGGTCGAGTACACTATACACCTTATCGACGCGGCCCGTATAGATCCGGTCGGGGTAGCTCAGCGTACGCACTTCGGCCTGCATACCCGCCCGCACCCGGCTGATATCGCTTTCGTTGACATTGGCCAGCACCCATACATCGCTGATTTTACCGATCGTGAAGAGGTTGTCGGCATTGTCGGCCCGCAGTTGGGTACCCCGGTTTACATTCTTCTCGATCACGTAGCCATCGATGGGGGCTTTAACGGTGTAGATCGACGAGTTGCCGATGCCGTAGATGCGGGATACCTCGCGCACCCGCCGTACCTCGGCCTGCGCCTTCTCCACGTCTTTACGGGCAGCTACCACCTCGCGCTGCGCCGTGAGTTTGGTTTCGTACAGATCTTCGACCACCCGCAGGTTTTTTTCGGCCACCAGCAGTTCCGACTGGGCCTGAATGCCCTGCCGCTCGATGTCGGCGACTTCGCCCGAGCGGATGGCCGCCAGCGTCTGGCCTTTCCGCACGTAGTCGCCCAGCTCGACCCGCACCGCTTCCACGTCGCCCCCCACCAGCGGAAATACCTTGATAACCTGATTTTCGTCGGCGGCAATGCGGCCCACCAGCGTCAGTTCGCTCCGCACGGGCTGCACCCGCACCGTATCGAGCCGGATGCGCCGGAGCATGGTATCCGACAACCGAAACGCCTTGTCGGTTTCGGCTTCGGGTTTGGTATGGCAGCCCGCCAGCAGGCAAAGGCTCCCGACCAGCATAAGCTGGGTTAGGTGTTTGGGTAACATAGGCATGAATTAGTTGAACAGGTCGCGGCCGATGCGGTAGGAAAGCGATTCGTAGGCGCCCACCCGATCGGCCTTCAGGCGGTTGAGCTGCTGGATACTGTCGGTATAGGCTTCCACCAGGTCGACAAATTCAATCAGGGTCAGGTTGCCCCGGCGGAAACTCGTGATGACGCCCTGGTTGAGCTGCTCGAGCTGACTGGTGAAGGTGCTTTCGACCGCCTGCACCCGGGCCTCCACCGCCCGCACCTGCTGCAGGGCCGTAGAGACTTCGTTACGCACCTGAATGGCCTGCTGCTGCGCCAGCTGCTGCTGGTAGGCAATCTGACTCCGGGCCGCCCGGATGGCACCCTGGTTGCGGTTGAACAGGGGAATATCGGCCGAGAGCGACACCCCCACGTAGTTGCGGATGTAGTCGCTGGCCTGGTCGTAGCGGGCACCTACCTGAAGGTCGGGCACGGCAAGGGCGCGCTGCAGGGTATAGTTCAGGCGGGCTTCTTCGGTTTCGGCGTTTTTGACCAGCACATCGGGCCGATTGCGGAGCGCCAGCTGCCGCAGCGTATCGTCGGGCAGGGCTGGCAGGGTGTAACGTGCCAGTTCGGCATCGGTGGTCAGGGGCCGTACGGCGCGGTCGGTCGAAAGCAGGGTCTGGAGCGCCTGCTGATTCTCAGCCAGCTGCCCAAGCAGGGTGGCGCGGTCGTTATCGAGCTGGAAGAGCAGCGTCCGCAGCCGGAGCAGTTCGCGCAGCGACACGTTGTTGCGGTCATACTGGGTCTGGTAGGCCGCCACGGTGGTTTGCAGCATGCCCCGCTGCTGGTCGAAGCGCTGCAGGGTCTGCTGATCGAAGTAAATGGCGTAGAAGCGGGTGCGGAGTTCGTAGCGCAGGCCGCGCAGCAGATCGAGCAGTTCGAGTTCGGTCAGGCGGGTGCGCTGGGCGGCCAGGGCCACACGTTTGTTGCGCTTGCCGGCCGTAGCGAGCAGCTGCTCGATGCTGATCACCTTCTGCCCCTGGCGACCCACATCGACTACGCGCCGGGTTTCGTTGTTGTAGGCACTGGCTTCGACCGTCAGGGTCGGATTGGCGGTTAGACTGGCCTGCAGGGCCTCGGCGCGGCTGGCCTCGACCTGAAAGCGGCCGGCCAGCAGCAGCAGGTTGTGCTGCCGGAACACACTATCGGCCTGCGCCAGCGACAGCCGGAGCGTATCGGCCGGCGGGGGCGTCTGCGCAAAACAGGCGGGCAGTAGAGCAACGCAAAAAAAGAGACTAAATAGCAATCGCATGGGCTGATCGGGAACAGCCACAAAGCTCCCCTGCCCCGATTACACCCGCCTTACAGCCCGATTACATGTTGCTTAGACCCCGATTAGAATTCGCTTAGACCCGTCCTGCGGGTGGTTTACACATGCGGCAGCACCACCGTAAACGTACTGCCCAGCCCGAGCTCGCTGCTTACCTCGAGCCGTCCCTGGTGCAGCTCGACCAGGCGCCGGGCAATGGCCAGCCCCATGCCGAACCCCCCATAGCCAACGGCGCTCTCGGCCCGGAAAAAGGGCTCGAAAATCCGGTTCAGATCAGCTTCGGCAATGCCTATACCCGTGTCGCGCACCCGGATGTAGCACCAGGTGGGGTCGGTACTGATGCGCACCTGCGCCCGGTGGTCGGCCGAGTACTTGCAGGCGTTATCGAACAGGTTGAGCAGTACCTGTTTCAGCAGGTTCTCGTTGCCCTCCACCAGGGTTTCGTTTTCGCTGGCGGGCAGCGTGTCGTAATCCACGTCGATCTGGTAGCCAGGCCGGGCCAGCAGCAGTTCATCTTTGGCGCTGAACACCGCATCGTCGGCCCGAACGGGTTTGAACGGCAGCTGACTGATGGTATCCAGGGCGCGGGCCAGCGTCAACAAACTGTTGGTCAGGCCAATGAGCCGGTCGGTGTCGAGCAGCAGGTTTTCCAGAATGGCTGCGTGTTCGGGCACGGTGAGGGGGCGCAGCAAACCCAGCTGGATCTCGGATTTGAGGGCGGCCAGCGGGGTGCGCAGCTGGTGCGAAGTAAGCGACACGAAACTGCGCTGCTGGTTGAATGCCTGCTCCAGCCGCTCCAGCAGACTGTTGATGTTGATGGCCAGCCGCGCAATCTCGTCGGTGCGGTTGCCTTCGCTCAGGCGCTGCTGCAGGTTGCGGGCCGTAATGGTCGCCACCGTGTCGTTGATCTGGCTGATGGGCCGCAGCGACTGCCCGGCGAAAAATACGCCCAGCCCGATGGTCAGGCTCAAACCCGCCAGCAGCCCCCACCCCAGCGTCAGCCGCAGGTTGTCGAGCTTACTGCGCCCGAAGCGGTCACTGGCCGAGGCCAGCACCACCAGGTCGCGCCCGTTCTGGCGGTAGACGAGCCCGATCAGTTCGTTTTCGCCACTGTACGTCTCCACGTCGCGCAGCCGGCGCACGTCGGCCAGCAGCGCGGGCGAGTAATGAATCACCTGATCGTCGACACTGGCGTAGAGCAGCCGGTCGTGGGCATCGAAAATGAGTACTTTCTCGTCGAAGAGGGCCGTAAGCGTATTGCGGTCGATGATTTTCAGCAGCGTCTGGTCTACCTCTTTCACTTCGACCAGAAACCGGACCGTGGTGCGGGCCTTGTTTTTAAGCCGGTCGTAGAACTCCTCGCGCCGGTACGTGGCCGACACGGCGTAGATCAGCACCGAAAACAGGATTAGAATCGACGCGACGATCACCGAAAACTGCAGCGCCAGGCGGGTGCGGATGGTCATAGGTCGTCGCGCAGGATGTAGCCCATGCCGGGGCGGGTGTGAATCAGCCTGGGCTCGTAGTCACGGTCGATTTTCTTGCGCAGGTAGTTGATATAAACCTCCACCACGTTGGTACCGGGGTCGAAGTTCAGGTTCCAGACCGCTTCGGCAATGTCCATTTTGGCCAGCACCCGCCCCCGGTTTCGCATCAGGTATTCGAGCAGGGCAAACTCCCGCGCGGTCAGGTCGATCAGGGTGTTGCCCCGCCGGACTTCCTTGGTTCCCATATCGACGGTCAGGTCGGCCAGTCGCCAGACCTCGGGAGGCCGGCTGCCCGACTCGGTGCCCAGTTCCACCCGCCGGAAGCAGGTGGCTACCCGGGCAATGAGCTCCCGAAAATCGAACGGTTTCACGATGTAATCGTCGGCGCCCAGGCCGAGGCCTTCTATTTTATCCTCGATTTCGCCCAGGGCCGTGAGCATGATGATGGGCAGATGAGGCCGTTCGGCGCGTACCGACCGGCACACCTCGAAGCCACTCAGTCCCGGCAGGTTCAGGTCCAGTATCAGCAGGTCGATATCGGCCTGCAGGGCTCGCTGCCGGCCATTCAGCCCCTCGTAGACCACGTCGGTATCGTAGCCTTCATCGCGCAGCCCCCGGCTTATATTCTGGGCAATGCGCCGGTCGTCTTCGATGATCAGAATTTTCTTCATGTCTGTATGTAACGCAAAAAAGCCCGAAAAAACCCATTCTAACCGGTCGATGCCGGCAGTCGGGTTCGTTCGGACTCTATTGGAGGGCGTTGGACGGGCGTGGCTGGCCTACCGGCGCGCTACCAGGCCGGGGGCCGTACGCTCATACACATCGCAGTCGGCAAAGCGCCGGCGCAATGTATAATCGGTGGTTGTCAGCCCGGCGAAGGCCGTCGTCTGTTCGTTGGGCCGGGTAATCAGAAACCGGATACGACCCTGCCGGATGCGGGCATCCAGCCCCGAATAATCGAGCGTTTGCCGCGGATACATCACCGCCACAATCTCCTGCTGCGGCAGTAGGCAGTTGCGGTAGAGCAGCCCGTTGAGGTAGCAATAATTGTAGTTGGTCACGAACACCGCATCGGTGGGGCGCATCCCGAGCGACTGGTGCAGGTAGCGTACCACCTGCTGCTGCTCCTGATACGGTTTTTCGGAACCGGCGCTGGCACTGAGGGCAAAAGGCCAGTTGAAGTTGGGCACGTTGGGCAGCACCGCCCAGCCCAGTACGGCCAGCCCCAGCAGGGGCCAGCTCCGGCCCAGTTCGCGCAGCACGCGGTCGTGGTTACTGATCCAGACCATCACCACCAGCCCGGTCAGGGACACATAATCGGTAAAGTAGTTTAGCGCTGATCCCTGCTTGGTGCTCGTCAGCAGGGCAAAGGCAAACAGCATGAGCGCGCTCCAGCCCAGCCACCGCTGGTCGGCCCGGGGCTGGCGCAGCAGCCACACCGAAAACACCAGCCCGAGGGCATTGTGCAGCCCAAACGGTTTGAGGTAGTGATCGTAGATATTTACTTTGAACATGGCCCAGTCGAATCCCTGGCTCACCCCCGTTACGATGTTGGCGTAGAGCAGGGCCGGGTCGTGCTCGGGCATCAGTCCCAGCAGCGCCACCAGCGCCAGCGCCCCGGTAGCCGCGCCAATAGTCAGCCCGTAGGCCCAGTTGTGCCGAAACAGACAGTAGTAGCCCGCCCAGATCGCCGGCAGCACAATGCCCGACTGTTTGGTGGCGATGGCCAGCGCGGCCGCCCCCATCCCCGTCAGCAGCCAGCCGGTGGCGGTGCCGGCGGGAGCCTGCCACACGCGGGTGCCGGCATAGAGCGAGAGCAGACTCAGCAGCCCACACACGCTGTCGGGCCGCGAGTAGGCGTGCGGGGGCAGCAACACAAAGGCAACCACGCCAACGCCCAGTGCCGCCCACCGGGTTAGCCCGAAGCGACTGCCCAGCGCGGCCAGCAACCCCGCGTAGCCCAGATTGGCCAGCAGCGACAACCCGCGGCTGACGCGGTAAATACCCATTGGATCGTCGGGATTGAGCGAGCAGGCCGAGGCCACGGCCGCCACGAGCCGGTAGTAGAGCGGACTGTACTGCGTGATGGTAAAGGGCGCGGCTTCGGGGCTGGCATAGAGCGGAAAGCCCGCCAGGTAGCGCTGTACCGAGTAGATCACAAAGCTTTCGATACCGCCAATGTCGGAGCTGGCCAGAAAAATAAGCCGGTACCGCACCAGCAGCGTCAGCACCAGGCAACCACCCAGTATGAGGGCAAAGAGCAGCCGCCAGACCAGGCCCCGGCTTAGCCCGATTCGGTGGGTATCGAAACCATACGAGATGGCGTCTATCGTGAGCAGAAGTGTTTTCATCGGCTTTGTTGTCAGGGAGTGGCGACCGGACAGACGGTATCCGCCCGGCCTGCGATAGTAGCTATAAAAACTGTGCCTTTCTTTACTATTCGGTATCTTCTCAGTGTATTTTAATCGTCTATTCCCCCATTTCGTATCAACCAGTAAACCTGGTAGGCTACCTAGTCGACTTAGTCGGATTGCTGTTTTATCGGAACATACGGCCGGAGTTGACAGCGAATTCGGCGTTTTTTTTCAGAGCCGGGCATAAAAAAAGCCACACCCGGGGGGTATGGCTGATGCGGACTGACGTCCACGACCACGTCGGGCCTAGTAGCCTTCATCGGTAACCAGGTAGTAGCTGGCCTGTGTCGCCTGCTGATCGGCCTCGGTAAGCGTTACCGACAGCCATTCCACATGGGTATAGTCACTGTAGGGTTCGCTGCTGTGGCTGGTCAGCTGCTGACCCCGTTCGCCGGCCTGCTGCGCCACAAACGCCAGCGCTTCGTCGCGGCTGTCGAAACTGCCGAGCAGATCGCCCAGGCTCAGCGCCGGCTCGTTATCGGGCAGTTCGCCGGCGGGGTTCGAGATGGGTGCTTCGGGCTGGGCCGAGGCCGTTGCTGCCGTCGGTGCGGCATACAGTTCAATGATCATGCGCGTAGGATTCGTTTGACAGGCATAACCCGGCAATGCGGCCGAGTGTTGCCCGGCGGCCCGTTTCAGCCGCCCGTCACCCGACTCAGCGTGGCCGGACCGGCACCCAGATTTCTTCTTCCGAATCGGGCGACTGGGGGTCATAGGCCGGCCCCAGCCGTTCAAAATGCGGCCGGTCGTCGAGCTGGTAGTCCGACGCCGGCAGCCACGTCTGAAAAATATACCGAAACATCTGGGCGCCTTCGCTGGGCAGACCCCGGTAGTCGAACACGGCATACAGACCCGCCGGCAGCAGCAGCACGGCCATACCGGGCGGCACCTCATTCGGCACCGATACGGCCACGGCTGCCCACTTCACAAACGAAACCGCCGGGTCAAACGTCTTGACATAGCCGGGCGGGTAGCGTTGAACCGAGTACAGATCGGTGCCGATCCGGTTGGCAATGGTGGTTCGGCGGGGCATAAACGACCGCCATAACCCGGCCGTTTCGTTCCGGGCAAGCGACATCGGCCGATTCAGCCCAACCAGAATTGTGGCCGGCAGCAGCAAAAGACGGGGGGTGTACATGGGTGCAAACCTACACAATCGGCCTCAACGCCTGCCACCGTTCAGCGCCGAAACCACAGGCTTACCCGCCAATGGGCAACAGCAGGGTAATGGTGGTGCCCTGGCCGGGCGTCGACTGGGCCGATATCTGGCCGCCGTGCCGTTCGGCAATCTTTCGGGCAATGGCCAGGCCGATCCCGATGCCGGGTGTAGGGCCGTGCAGTTTTTTCAACAGCATGAAAACGGTTTCGCGGTGCTCATTGCCGAAACCCATCCCGTTGTCGGTTACCGTAATACGGGCATAATCGGCATAATCGTATTTGCCGGGCAGATTCCGAAATCGGTTGACGCCCACAACGGTACCGGCAATGTGAACGGTCAGGGGCGTATCGGGCCGGCGAAACTTGACCGCATTGTCGATCAGGTGGCGAAACAGGGTGCCCAGTTCGGCTTCGCTCCCCATCACGTCGGGCAAGGCATCGACTTCAATCGAGCAGGTGTCGTCCCGAAATTCGCTGGTCACCTGATTCAGCAACCAATCGAGCGAAACGGGCCGCGAAGACACTTCTTCACTTGTCTGGGTGAAGTAAAACTGCAAATCGCGGATCAGGTGCCGCATGCGGCCACTGGCCCGGGCCATACTCGCTATGGCCTGCTGGCCCACGGGTGTCAGCACCGAATCGGTTTCCTGCTGCAGCAGGTCGGCAAAGAGCATCAGTTTCCGGAGCGGCTCCTGCAAATCGTGCGCGATGATCCGGCTGAACTGTTCCAACTCGTCGTTCCGCTGTTTAAGCGAACTGAGCTGCCGGTCGAGTTCGACCTGATTCGTTTCGAGCTCATTTTTGAGCCGCACCAGTTCATCGTTTCGAAAGAGGGCTTCTTCGGCCTGCCGACGGGCGTTGATCAGCTCCTGCTCGAATTGCCGGCGCTGGTGCACCGGCATAAAGGCAAAGTACACCAACTGACCGCCGTCGCGCTCTTTGGCCACCGCGTTCAGCAGTACCGGAATAGACACCCGGTCGCTGGTCAGGAGCGACAGGTACACTTCGCTGGCGGCCCGCTGTAACGTGACGATGGGGTAAATATGGGTCTGAAAGTAGATCCGGCTGGCAACAGCCATAATCCGCTCCACTGACTGACCAATCAACTGCTGCGGTGTGTAGCCCAGTAGCTGACAGCTGTAGCTGTTTGCCTTTACGATGTGGTGTTCGCTATTAACCACCAGCACAGCCGCTGGCAACAGATCAAATGTATCAGGCATGTTGAGGCAACGATCAGTTGACGGTCAGCAGGTATTCCCGAATAGCCTCGATGGTTGGCCGGGGCGCACTCAGGTGCGGGCAGTGACCGGTTGCCTCAATGACTGCCAGCGTACTTTTGGGCGTATGCCGGGCTACGTATTCGCCCACCTGAAGGGGCGCAATGACATCCTGCTGCGCCTGAATAATGAGCGAGGGTACACGTAGCCTGGGCAGGTCGGCCCGGTTGTCACCGTAGAACGTTACCCGGGCCAGCTGAAGGGCTATCTGCGGATTGGTCTGGCAGAAGCTCGCCGTCAGTTCCTGCCCCAGCTCAGGCTGGTCGGGGTTACCCATGATGACAGGGCCGAAGGTGTTGGCCCAGCCCAGAAAGTTACCATCCAGTGTAGCCAGCAGTTCATTGATGTCTTCGCGATCAAAACCACCCCAGTACTCGCCATCGTTGATGTAGCAGGGCGATGGGCCAATCATGATCAGCCGATGAAACAGCGTGGGCTCGGCCAGACAGGCCAGCAGGCCGATCATGCTGCTGACCGAATGCCCCACCAGAATCACATCGGTCAGTTCAAGGGCATGGCAGATATCCAGAATATCCTGTGCGTAGCCATGCAGGGTGCTGTAGCGTTCGGCATTGTAGGTGTCGGGGGCCTGCTTACCATGACCGATGTAATCGAAGCGCACCACTTTGTAATCAGCTTCGAAGGCGGGGGCGATGTACCGCCACATGTGCTGATCACAGCCGAACCCGTGAGCCAGCACCAGGGGCTGTGTGCCGTGCCCGGTCACCGTTACATTATATCGTTTCTGAAGTACCTCCCGCATACCGTCAAATATAACGTATAAGCCTATAGGAAATCACCTGTACATTTGACTCCCCCACTGATTGATAAGCCCGGCAGTCAGGGTCAGCAGGTCCTGAAATTCGGTGGGTTTGCTGTAAAATGCCGACGCGCCCAGCTTCTCCGAGCGGGCCCGATCTTGTTCGTGGGACGACGTTGTCAGCATGATGACCGGCAATTGCTGATAATCGTGCTGCGCCCGCAGTAACTCAAGGGCATACAACCCGTTCATACGGGGCATATTCAAATCCATGATCACCACATTCGGCACCGGCATCGCCTGCTTCAGTTTTGGCAGCAGTTCATCGCCATCACGTAATACCTGTATCTGCACGGTTGGGGCAACCCGCTCGATGGCGGTCGTCAACATAAACAGGTCGTCTTCATCATCGTCGACGAGCCAAATACTGGTGCAGTCCGGTTGAGTAGATCGATCAGCGTTCATAACTATTGCTAAGGAGTCAAGACAAAGGTAGCTATAAATTATACCATTTGCGCCAGAACGTATGATGCTTTTATTGTATTTATACTCACCAGAATCTGCGCTATTTCAAGGCACTACTCAATACCAATCACCTCACAAACAAACGATTAATTTTAATTAGATAATAACCGACCCGGCAACCAACCTTTTAGTAAGAATCACTTATACGTATATAGGCATCCGGTCGTGACGCTCAGCAGGGCATCGCTCCGCCTGCTGAAAGCCACCTGATCAGGCCCGGCGCGGCCTCAGCCAGTACGTCAGCCCTCCCACCAGCACAATACCCAGCCCGATCAGGCTTTCGTAAGGGCGGTCGTTGATGATGAAACCCAGCACAGCGGTGCTGAACGCGATGTAGCCCCACTGCAGCCATGGCCGCAACGGACTCGGGAAGTCGCCGGGCTGGCGGGGTGTGCGGAGCAGACTGGCCACGGCCAGGGTACCCATCAGCTGCAGCACAAACGAGGTACAGAGCAGCACCTGCTCGAGGGTACCCGAAAAAAGCAGGAGCAGCGTGATGCCCACCTGCAGCCAGATGGCCCGCACCGGAATATGCTGCGCCGAGAGCCGGCCAAAGTAGCACCACAGCGGAAAATCGGCGGCCATGCGGCTCGTAACCCGGGCGCCGATCCAGCAGTACGAACTCATGGTAGCCACCAGCTGCAGGGCGATGCCGGCGCTGACCCACCGGCCGACCGTCGGCCCGAACCGGTTCTGGAACGCAATAACAGCCACATCGGCCTGATTCTGTAACCCTTCGGCCGGGGCCAGCCGCAGAAACACGAGCTGCAGTGCTACATACAGCGCCGTCACCGTGCCCGTACCCAGCAGCAGGGCCCGGGGCAGATTCCGGCGTGGCTCGCGGATTTCGGCCACGATGTAGGCGGCCGCGTTCCAGCCCGTGTAGGCATAGGTAACGTAGAGCAGTGAAACGGCAAAACCGGCCGTCAGCACTTCGGCGACAACGGGTCCGTCGGTACGCAGGGCGTTGGGCAGGGCGGGCGCCACCCACACCCCCACGCCGAGCAGCGCGGCCACAAAGAGCAGCTTGAGCAGCGTGGTGGCATTCTGAAAGCGGCTGCTGTGGCGCAGACTGACCGAGTGGATAAAGCCGGTCGACAGCACGAGCCCGACCGTCAGCCACCGCCACGAACCGCCCCCGAAGGCCGCGAGGTACGCTTCCATGGCCTTGCCGGCAATGGCCACCGGGGCCGCAAAGCCACCCACCAGCGACACCCAGGCCGAGAGGTAGCCCAGAAAGGGGTGCAGCCCCCGGGCAATGAACACGTAGTCACCCCCGTTGTCGCGGGGGTAGTGGGTGCCCAGTTCGGCAAACGTAAACGCCCCGATCAGGGCGAGCAGCCCGCCCAGCACCCAGAGCAGCACAATACTCCCCGTTTGCTGCACCGATCCCAGCTGAAAGCCCAGGCTCGTGAATACGCCCGTACCCACCATGTTGGCCACCACCAGCGAGGTAGCCGTACGCCAGCCTATTTTATGTGCTTCGTTCATCCATGCGGCAAGCCATCTTACCGGCTTTGGCGGCCAACATACGCATTTCGACGCATAAGCCGACAGGCCCAGAAGGGTGTCCAGGTCGTTTCGAGCGGGTTCATCGGTCGTTATAGCGACCCGCCGGCAGGCTGTTGGGGCTCAGGGCGTAGGGGCGTTCGACCCGGTCGAGCACCACTTCGATGGAGTCGTACGGCCCGGTCTGCCCGCGCAGAATGACCCGCCGGCCATCGGTAGTGTCGTAATGCAGTACCAGCCGGTCGCGCTCGGCGGGTTTGCTTTCCTCAATCAGGCCGCGCCGGCGCCGGGTGGTCTGCACCAGCGGATCGACCTTGCTGAATTCATCGCCGATAACGGCCCGGGCGCTGGCCGGTATCCAGTCGCGCTCAGCCCGGGCCCGGGCCGAGGGAGTAGGCCCAGGGCGCCGGGTGCCGCTCTCGGCGGGGTTGCCTGCCCCGGGCGCATCGGCCCGGGGTCCCTCGATCCGTACCTTGTCCTGCAAATACAGCACCCGCGCCACCGTATCGGCATCGTAGTAGAACACCCGCTGCCCACCGGCCACGCCCGTCACCTCGAAGGTTCGGTTGAGGTCGCGCATGGGGGCCCCGCCCCCATTGCTCAGGTCGAGCCGGGCGGGTTTGTTGACCGAGAACGTCAGCGTACTCCAGTTTTCGAAGGTCGCCTGTCGCCAGCGTGTTGTGTCGGTGGGGTCATAGGGCAGCGACTTGCCGTTGATGCGGAAATCGGTTACGGCGTAGTTGCCCCGCAGCGTTCGTACCCCCGCCTGCGCCGGTTGCTTGTAGGGGTCGTAGATAAAGTTGACCACCTGCAGGTAAAACAGCACGACTACAAACAGCCACAGGGTCAGGGCTTTCAGGGTGTAGCGCCCCCAGCGTTGCCAGGGCTGCGTCAGCGCCGGGTGATACGTGTAGGGTACGGTATAGCGTTCCCGAACGAGCAGATTCCAGACCGCGGGCAGATCCTTCCAGAGCAGAAAACCCGCCAGCAGCACAAAGTACGAACTATAGACGTGGACGCCCCCGTCGTAGGCCAGGTTAACCCAGACGATATCGGCCAGGGCACCGAACAGCAGCACGGCGCCCAGAAAGGTGGTTTTACGGAAGAAAAGCAGGATACCCGCCACCACCTCCACCACCCCCGCGAACACCTCGTACCAGGGCACGATACCGATCGATAGCCAGTACAGCTTCTGCGCCGTCAGGTCGCCAAAGTTAGCGTTCATGAGCCCCAGCGACGGATAAGGCAGCTGCGTTGGCAGCACTTTGGTGAACCCGAAACCAATAATACCGATACCGGCCCGGTAGCGCACCACCACCCGCAGCCAGTAATACAGGTCATTATAATTCCGCACCTCGCGGCCGCGCCACCGGGCCAGGCCGGTCCAGAGCAGACCGCCCACCACAGCCACCAGCGCGGTAATCAGCCAGGGTGCGTAGCCCATCAATTCGTTGCCGAACAACCGGTTACCAAACAGGGTCAGCCCCGAGCCGAAGCGGGCAATGTCGTACAGGTCGCGGTAGTGCAGACTGGTCCAGTCGAGGGCCAGCAGGTCGCGGTACCAGCGCAGGCTGTTGGGCAGCGCCATGATCCCGAAAAAAATAACGGCAATCCGGAGTGCCAGCCGCTGGCCAAACGACCAGGGGGTTACGGCCAGCGGAGCAGCAGCGGGGGGCACGGGTGCCCGACGGGGGGGCTGGGTGGCAGGTTGTATAAGCATGGGCGAAAGGTTCAGAGCCTTAGCTGGTGCCGCCGGCCGCTACGGGCCGCTTCAACCAGCAGATACGGTTTGTCGACCCGCTCGAGTACGGCGTAGACCGAATCGTGACGGGCGTTTCGGCCGGCCAGCACCAGCGTGCCGGGGCGGGGCTGGGTGTAGGTGAGCCGGTAGGTATCGGCCGGGCGCTGGGAATTTTGCAGTTGCAGGGTGTGGGAGGCCGCCATGACCGGCTGGTAGCGGTAATAGTGCCGGCCAATCTGGCCGGCGGCCTCAAAGGTGCGGGCCGCATCGGTTGAGGCAATGGTTTCGCGGTTGGCCGGATCGAGCGGGGCCGGGGCCGGCCGGCGGATGCTGAGTGTGTTCCAGCGCTCGACCACCACGTTGTCCCAGCGCACCGAGTCGGTTGCCGAGGGCGGGCGCGTCTGGCCATTGAGCTGAAAGGTCCGCACGGTATACAGCCCGGCGGCCCCACCGAGCACAGCAGGCCGCGTATCGGCCGGGTACTGGTGCCCACCCCGCTGCCACGCCCGGTAGGCTGTACCGGCATACAGCAGCAGACCGGCCGCGAGTGCAGCTTTGGCCACCCACCGCCCCGTTTGCGGCCAGCCCGGCCCGTACCGGAGCCGATAGCGGTTGGGCGCCGTGGGGCGGCCCAGCACCAGCAGCCGATACAGGCGCGGGATGTCGTCGCACAGCAGGTAAAGCGCCATCAGAAACAGCAGCAGCGCGTAAGCGCCGTCGCCCCCGCCATAGGCCAGGTTCGACATAAAGACATTACCCGAGAAAAAAACCGTGATGAAGGCGCCGATGGTAGCCGACCGGCGCGTGAGCAGCAGCAGTCCGGCCAGCGTTTCGATTGCCCCCAGAAACGACTGGTACGACGGCACGATACCCAGCGTCAGCACAAACAGTTTCCACTCGGTCATTTCACCGTAAGGGGTGTTGAGGGCGCTCAGCGAGGGGGCCGGTGCCTGCAGCGGAATCAGCTTGATAAGCCCGAAGGCCAGCAGACCAACCGCCAGCCGGTAGCGCAGCGCCAGGCGGAGCCAGGCCTGCAGCCGGTTGTGGTTGGGGGGCGGGTGGCCAGCCGCTGTCCGGTGCGCGGTCCAGCGCATCCAGATCAGGGCGCCGACCAGCGCCAGACCAGCCGCCACGGCCATGTTGCCGAACGAACCGGGCCGCCCCACCCAGTCGGGCGTATAGCTGGCCAGTACAAACAGCGATGGATACTGTCCATCGAGAGCCACCAGCGCGCGCCAGAACGCGGGCGTCAGCGGCAGTACCTGCACCGCAAAAAACAAAATGGCGATGTACAGCAGGCCCTGCTGCCAGGCCGCCCGGCGGGTCAGGGCAGCGGACGGGTCGGCAGGCATAGGATTCGGGTGTTGGTGCATCGGTATGGGTTGGTTAGCGGGCCGGTTCGCCCGGCCGTTGTCGGGAAGGAGTAAGCACGGTGCGGGTCTGCAGGTCGAACTGCTGGCCTTTGCCGAGAAAATAAAACGGGCCACCGGCGCTATTCTGCCCCGACGGGTACTGCGCGTTGCTGCTGATCTGCCGGCTGTCGTAGATACTCACGTAGGAGCTGCCCAGCACCTCGAACGTGTTGCCGCGCACCACCACGGCTGTGCCCTCGTCGATACCCAGCCCGAGCAGCGCCGGCCGGGCTTTGATGACCTCGATTAAATCGAACTGCCGGTTTCGGCGCAGCACGTGCTGGTCGATGGTGACGTCGCGCAGAAAGCCAAGCCCTTCCGTATGGTCGCCCACCAGAATGGCGTTGCCTTTGGTATCGCCCCGCACCATAAACGAGCCCAGAATGGTCGCCCCGGCCGAGGTGCCGCCGATGACACCCCCGCGGGCCAGCAGCGCCCGAAACGCCTGGTGGGTGCGGGTATTGAGGTAGGCGTCGGCCAGCCGCCAGTGCCGCCCCCCGTCGAACCAGACGGCCGTTGCCTGCTGCAGCGGGGCCACAAAAGCGGGGTCGTTGGCTTGTTTGGGGTCGCGGGTGTGGAGCAGGGTTACGTGCTTAACGCCCAGATCGAGCAGCCGCTGCCGGGTGCGCTGCCCCGACGCCACCAGCGACGAATCGTCGCCGGCGGTTGGAATGACCACGATACGAGCGCTGGGACCACCCGCCAGCTCGATAAACCGGTTCCAGACATCGGGCGGAATGGCCCCGCCCCCCACAATTACCAGCGCCCCATTCTCGGGACCGATGGTAGTGGCAGCGGGGGTTTGGGCACTGGCGGGCCGCAGCGATACCATCAGCAGAAAAAACAACAGACAGGCGTTCAGAAACGTACGCATAAGAGGGTGGTTGGTTTGAGGTTGTTGTAGCCGGTGCAGCCTGTTTCCCCGTGGGGCGGCTGCACCGGCTACAAACTACGCAGCCTCATCGGAAACTAACGATCGGAGGGCGCCGGCGCATCAGTAGCCGGGGTTCTGGGTCAGGGCTTTGTCGGCCAGCAGCTCACTCGTCGGAATGGGGAACAGGTACTTGCGGGGGTCGGTGATGCCGAGCACGGCCCCTGCCCGGCCTGTTCGGATCAGGTCGAACCAGCGGTCGGTTTCGAAGGCAAACTCCAGCCGCCGTTCGCTTTCGATGGCCAGCAGCAGGGCATCGGTCGTGGGCGTTGTGTCGCTCGTCAGGGCGGTCAGCCCGGCCCGGCTCCGCACGGCGTTCAGATCGGCCAGCGCCAGATCGGTCTTTCCCTGCCGCCCCCGGGCCTCGGCCCGGATCAGGTACAGTTCGGCGAGTCGGATCAGGTAAGCCGGATCGGTACCGGTGGGTGTGCGGTAGTACAGTTTGCCATACCACAGGTTACCCGGCGGGGCGGTTTGCCCGATCAGCGCCGACCGGTTGCCGCCCACGGCCGGATTGTTGAGCAGCGCCACCAGCTGCGGGTTGGGCGCCCATTCGCGCCGGCCACCCAGGGCGGGTGGAAGCCACCAGTTGTAATGACTATTTCTGGCCGAGTTGCCATACGCCAGTTCCCAGACCGACTCTGGCGTAGCCACGGCGTTGCTGGCAAAGAAGGCGCTGTAGGGCTTCGCCAGGGTGTAGTTTGCGCCATCGTCGATTAGTTTGGCCGCGTAGGTTTCGGCCAGCGCCCACTCCTGCCGGTACAGGTGGTAACGCGCCCGCAGCGCCCAGACGGTTTTTCGGGTTACGCGGTTGCGGTTGGTCGTTGCCGTCAGCAGCGGTTCGGCCGCCGTCAGATCGGCCAGTACCTGCGCGTAGGTGTCGGCGGTCGAGCTGCGCGCGATGCCCTGATTGTCGGCCGCCGAACGGGTGGGTTTCAGCACCAGCTGCACCCCGCCCCAGCCCCGGACCAGATCGAAGTACGCCAGCGCCCGGATGGCCAGCGCTTCGCCCCGCAACTGTCCCCGCCGGTCGGCAGTCAGCAGTGGATCGGTCAGCGTGGGCACGCTTTCGATGAGGTAGTTGGCCGCCAGAATAGTCTGGTAAATACCCGACCAGGCCTGACTCACGTAGCCATTGTCGGCGGTGAGTTTGCGGGCCGTAATCTCCTGCGGGGCACCCTGCGACCCCGTCCACTGGATATCGCCCCCCGACAGGTACGACAGGGCAGGGAAATTGGCCCCATAGTAGTTATCGGCCCCCAGCCGGTTATACAGCCCGTTCAGCGCTACCTCGGCCGTGGCCGCCCCCGTAATGGCCTGCTGCTCGTCGACCTGTAGCACCGGCTCAACGGTCAGAAACTGCTGGCAGCTGCTTAGCCCCAGCAGCAGGGCACAGATGTATGGTTTTTTCATGTAGACTGTCGTTTGCCGCGCCAGCCGGTTTCCGCCCATAGGCGTACCCGTTGGCTGCGGTTGTCAAAGCGTTAGATTCAGACCCAGCTGGGCCGTGCGGGGGATGGGTGGCGTACCCAGGTCCTGCCCCTGCGTACTTTGGTTCGCCGTTACGTTCACTTCCGGGTCGGGCCCCTGGTAGCGGCTCAGCAGCCACAGGTTCGAGCCGTTGTAATAGATCCGGGCCGACGAAATGCCCACCCGTTTCAGCAGGTTTTTGGGCAGGGTATAGCCCAGCACCACGCTGTTAAGCCGCACAAACGAGCCATCTTCGATAAAGCGGCTGTTGGGGTTCAGGTTGTAGTTATTGCCCAGCGTGGTCACGCGTGGCACGTCGGTTATATCACCGGGTTTCTGCCAGCGGTTCAGCTGGTTTTTGTTGATGGCCCGCCGGTCGTCGCGTGTGCCCCCCGACTCGTGAAAGAAGCGGTTGTTGTTGTTGACCAGATTACCCGAGCTGAAGTTGATCAGCACGGCCAGGTCGAAGCCCCGGTAGCTGACGTTGTTGGCAAACCCACCCACCAGCCGGGGCAGCGCCGTACCCACATACTGCCGGTCGGCCGCCGTAAGCACCCCGTCTTTGTTGTAGTCGTCGTAGATGGCGTCGCCCGTTTCGGGGTTCACCCCCAGTTGTTTGTAGACAAAGAACGCGTGGTAGGGATAGCCCTGAACCAGCCGCTCCACGTTATACGTCGCGTCGACGGGTATCGTCAGTTTCTCGATGCGGTTGCGGTTCGACGACAGGTTGAGGTTGCTGGTCCAGGTCAGAGTACGGGTCTGCACCGGCACCACGTTCAGGCTAATCTCAATACCGCGGTTGCTTACCTCACCGTCGTTGCGGAAGATGCTGGCGAAGCCTGTGCTCTGGGCCAGCGGCACCTGAATGAGCAGGTCGGTTGTGTATTTCTCGTAGGCGTTTACTTCCAGCCCGATGCGGTTGTTGAACAGCCCCAGGTTCAGGCCAATGTTGGCCTGGCGCGTGGTTTCCCACTTCAGGTCGGGGTTGGCCAGCTGGGTCGGAAACGTGCCGGGGTTATCCTGGTAGTTCTGGCCCCCGCCCCACAACCCGCGCGATGCAAAATCGTTGATGCCGTTCTGGTTGCCCGTCCAGCCAATGCTGGCCCGTAGTTTCAGATCGCTGATGGCCCGCACGCTCTGCAGAAAACGCGCCTGCTTCACCTGCCAGGCTATCCCCGCCGACGGGAAATAGCCCCAGCGGTGGTTGGTGCCGAACCGGCTCGAAGCATCGGCCCGCAGACTGGCTTCGATAAAGTACGTTCGGGCAAAGTTGTAATCGACCCGCCCGAAAAACGACGCCAGCCGGCTCTGACTCTGGTTAGACGACGACGTGGTGACCGAGGCCGAGGCTATCTGTTTAAACGCGTTGGAGGGGAAGTTGGTCCCTTGCGCCAGGGTCTGCCTGGTCAGGTTGCCCTGCACCGTGTTGCCCACCAGTACGCCAATCGCGTGCCGGTCGGTCAGCGTTCGGCGGTACTGCAGCGTCTGCTCATTGATCCAGACGGTATTCTGACTGATGCTCGACGTGGCCAGTCCCTTGCTGGCACTACCCCGGTTGGTCAGCGTATTCCAGTATTCGTACTCGTCAAACAGGTTGTAGTCGAGGCTCCAGCTGCTGCGGAGGGTCAGGCCCGGCACAATCGTGTAGTCGCCGTAAACGTTGCCGATGTAGCGCGTGCTGACCGAGTGCATGTCGGTGTTGTTGATCAGCACGTCGAGGTTGTCGAACCCGGCCCATTTGGCATAGCTGCCGTCGGCGTTGAACTTGGGCAGGTAGGTCGGCGTGTGCAGGGCCGCCTGCAGAATACCCCCCTGGGGCCCGTCGCCCACGCGGGCATTGGTGCGGTTCGACTGGGCGAAGCTGTTGCTCGTGCCGACCCGGATGCGGTCGGTGAGGGCATGGTCGAGGTTGAGTTTGAAGCTGGCGCGGCTGAAATCGTTGGTGCGCAGCGTGGCCTGCTGGCTGGTATAGCCGCCCCCGAGGTAGAACCGGGTCTGCTCGTTGCCCCCCGATACGCTCAGGTCGTAGTTCTGCAGCACACCCGTCCGGAAAACGTCGTGTAGCCGATCATACGTGGCCTGCTCCTCGGGTAGCCCCCGCCCCCCTTCCGACACAGGTCGGAAGGGTCGGGAGGCCGCCGGTTTGCCGTCGTTGGTCCAGGCTTCGTTGATGATGCTTGCGTGTTCGGGACCCGTCACCAGGTCCCACAGTCGGGGTGCCCAGGCCTGCCCCACCGAAGTGTTGATAGCCACCCTGGTTTTGGCATTGTAGCTGCCCCGTTTGGTGGTGATCACCACCACTCCATTGGCCGCCCGGGCTCCGTAGATAGCCGTAGCCTCAGCGTCTTTCAGAATCGAGATCGACTCGATATCGGCCGGATTGATGTCGGCCAGGGGGTTATTAGCCTGCCCCTGTGTGGTTATTTTCTGCAGGCTGTTGTTGTTGATAAAGACCCCGTCGACCACGTAGAGCGGGTCGTTGCTGGCATTGATGGAGGTGCTGCCCCGAATGCGGAAGTACAGCCCGTCGCCCGGGATGCCCGTGTTGGCCGACACCTGTACACCCGCCACCCGGCCCTGCAGCTGCTGCTCGAAACTGGCCACGGGGCGGGTTCGGACGGCGTCGGCATCGAGCTGACTAACCGAACCGATCAGGTTTTTTCGCTCCTGGGTACCATACCCCACCACCACTACTTCGTTGAGCTGGGAAGCCGATTCGGTCAGGGTTATGTCGAGGATGGTGCCCAGCCGCGCGGTCACTTCGGCGGTTTTGTAGCCGATGGCCGATACGGTCAGTACCTGCCCCGGAGCGGCCTGCAGGCTGTAGTGGCCCTTTCCGTCGGAACTGGTACCCCGGTTCTGCCCCTTCACAACGATCGTTGCGCCGGGCAACGGCTCGCGGTTGTCGGCATATACGGTGCCGGAAACGGTTATCGACTGCACCGGGCCGGGCAGCGTGCTCCCCGACTGCGCCCATAATTCGCTCCCGATCAGCAGGCAGAGGCCCGCTGTCAGTCCAATAAAATTGTGCATTATTGTTGTGGTTACGTGAAAATGAGGTCTGCCAGGACCTTGTTGAGTATCCGCCGGAACGGTTGCCGCCGTTCCGGCTTTTTTTTGGCCGGGGCGCATAGCCGGTTGCCGCCTGCTCTACCCCGCTGACCCATAGTATCTTATCGACCAATCAGTCCTGAAAAAATCGGGCAAACCGGTGGTAGAACGGCGTTTTGCTGGTGCCGGTACGCGGCTGGTACGCGCCCGTAACGATGGGGATATACATCACCCGGCGACGGCTGGCCGCACCCAGCAAGGGCGACTGCTCGACCCGATGCCATAAACTGCCATTGTGGATGGTCAGGTCGCCCGCTTCGATGTCGAAACCGACTTCGCGGGGGTCGGGCCGGTGATCCAGAAACTGCCGCTTCCGGAACAGGGTCATCAACGTATGCTGCCGGTGTGTACCGGGCAGCACCCGCAGGCCCCCATGCTGCTGCGGACAGTCGTCGAGGTGCAGCCCCACGTTCAGCATCGGCCGGATGCGGTGGCCCAGAAATAAATCACGCGGACTATCGGTGTGCCAGCCCATGCGCGAGAAATTGCTCTCGGGCGTTCGAACGTAGTGATTGACAACCAGCCCGTCTTTCTCATCGGGGCTGATGCGCCCCTCGTAGGGAGCCACCAGGCTGGTCAGGGCCTGCAGGCGCGGATCTTCGAGAAAGCGGGCCAGCAGGGGGCTAAAGTGCGAGGTAAACGCAAAGCGCTGCACGATACGCCGGCCGTGCTCATCGCGGCCAAATTTGATGGGCGTTCCGTTGATGGTGTCGACGGCTTCGGCCAGCCAGAGGGTTTCGACGCGTTCGATCTCGCGCAGAAAATCCCGGACCGTAGCCCGGTCGACAAACTGTTTCAGGTGCAGAAATCCGTTCTGATCAAATTGCCGCAGTTGCTCGGCCGTCAGCACGCCCGCCAGCAGCAGGCTATCGGTTGTTACTGGAGTCATACCAAATGAATGTGTAGGAGTATATCACTGAAATCGACGCATCGAGCCCTTACTCAACATGCGCAACCCGTTTTTCACCCGCCGGAATACGTACGGCCAGCCGGTTCTGCACCGGCGCCAGCGGGCAGGTGGCAAACGGGGTAAACGCACAGGGTGGATTGATGGCGCGGTTGAAGTCGAGCACGACCAATCCGTCTTTGTCGGGCTGGTCGGCATACAGGAAGCGACCCGACCCGTAGGTATCGTGGGCGTTGGTGGCATCGCCAAACAGAATAAACAACGGGTCGTTGCCCGCGCCTACCGCATCGAGCCGGTGGGTTTTCCCGCCGAGGGTAAAGACCAGCGTGCCGGCCAGGGGCTGCTGCGTGGTCTGACCCGTCACGTCCAGAATGGGCAGGGTGCGGGGCGTGGCCGGCCGCTCGAAACGGGCCGTAACGCGGTACTGCTCATCCGGCGCAAAGCGCTCGATACCGGCAAACTGGCGCAGCAGCGGACTTTCCAGGTCGCGCAGCCGAACGGCGTAGCGATCACCCCGTTTGATCACAAACCACCGGAGCGATCCGTAGGCCAGGGTCACGGGAGCGGCCAGGTCGGAAGCAAAAATGGTTCGGCGCCCCAGCACCGACGCGCCATTGGCTTTAACCACCACGCCCGGAGCGGCATCGAAGGCTACCGTACCGTTGGCGAGTGTAAACACGCCCAGCTGCCCGAGGGCTTTGGTGGCCGGAAACGCCAGCGCATTGCCGGGATCGCTGCCAGCGGGGTTGGCCCCGTTGCTGAGCCAGAACAGACCGGCCAGATTGAGCCAGCCGCCCTCGCTTTTGAGCGCGTCGACGCGCTGACGGTGCCACTGCTCGAGCTGGGCGCGGTAGCTGGGCTCTTCGGCCCGGAAGCCGGCAATGGCCAGCAGGGTGAGGCCCCAGCCCCAGAAAAACAAGCGGGCGTATGGGTTGATGGGCCCCGCCGGAGCGCCCGTTACAGGGCTGTTGTCGATGGGTTCGTACATGGCTTAGTTGGTTTGACGAATACTGACTACCCCCCGAATGGCCCGCAGCTGCCGGTCGATGTCAGCCAGCACGGCGTCGTGCTCGTGCAGCACGGTCAGCTGCCCGTCGACCCGAATGCCATCACCTTCGAATACGAGGCCGGTGATGCGGCAGTCGGTCTGCTCGGGAACGGCCCGGGCCACGTCGCCCACAAAATTGGGCCGGTCGAAACCGGTGATCTGGTAAATGGTTTGCCGGCTGACCAGCTGGCCAGCGCCGGCCATGGTAGTATGCTGAACGGATATGGTTGTGTACATGATCGTGTCTGATTAAGCCCTGCCGGGCTGTTTTTATTACTACTTTAAATCTATCTATCTAGTAGATTTAAAGGCCCCATAAAAATCCTGTTCGGGACAGGCGTGTCTGGCGGGTTAAAGCCGGCGGGGAACGGGTGCTGGCTGCGGGGCGGTTTGCCGGGGCGGCACCGGAGCAGCGTGAGCGGTAGAACAGGGACCTGTGGTGAGGCCGGCCCGAAGGCAACATCGACAGCGGTTGTGTAGCATACTCGTCCTTGATTTATAGTTCCCATTGTTAACAGGCAGGTTAGCACGGTTTCCGGACGACCGGAACGTTGCTAAGGGTTCACAGAGCCCGTCTCTCCCCCTTTCGGTATAAATCATCACGTGACAAACAGGGTGTCGGTGATGTTCCCTGGCGTAAAGGTAAGCGTCCGGATTTTGATTTTCCAAATTACTATACAAAATTTATAGGACAAATGTATTAGTACGAAAAGTCTATCGGAAACCTGCATAAATACGGCACAACATGATCTCCAAAAAAGCCAAATACGCCATCAAAGCGCTTAAAGCACTGACCGAAGCCTACGGAAGCGGGCCCGTGCTGATTGCCGACGTTGCCAACCGCGAGCTGATTCCGCGCAAGTTTCTGGAAAGTATTTTACTCGATCTGCGCAACCACGGGTTACTGCAAAGTCAGAAAGGAAAAGGCGGGGGCTACATGCTGCGGGTCGAACCCGACCGCATCACGCTGGCCCAGGTCATCCGGATTATCGACGGCCCCATCGCCCCCACGCCCTGCGTATCGCTCAACTTCTACGTGCGCTGCGACGACTGCGACGACGAGGAAACCTGCGCCATCCGCCCGATCATGGAACGCGTGCGCGACGCCAACCTCGCTGTTTACGAAAACACCACGTTTCAGATGCTCGTCGACCAGGCGCCGGTGGGCTTGCCGGTGCTGTAGCGTGCCGGGCCGGCAGATCAGGTCGTGATGCCGTACCTTTGTGTATGGATTATTTTAAAAAGCTGCTCGATCTGCTGCGGCTCGAACGCACCGAAGACCGCACGCAGTACGAACACCTCACCCAGTCGACGAGTGTGGCCGAACGCCGGGCCAATGGGCTGGTCTGGTACCCTATTGCCATTCGGGGTTCTGAACTGGGGCGAGGTGACTACCTGACCGTCGAGGTCGAACGTACCACCCACCAGGAGCTGTCGCACCAGCTGCGAACGGGGGTGCCGGCCGTACTGTTCAGCAACTACAACCCCAAAGCCGACCGGGTCGAGGGTACGGTTAGCTGGCAGGGTGGCAACCGGCTCCGTATTACGCTGCTGACCGATGAATTGCCCGACTGGTCGCGCGACGGCAAGCTGGGTATCGAACTCCTGTTCGACGACAAAAGCTACGACGAGATGCAGGACGCCCTTCGGGCGGCCAACGTCCTGGCCGATGCGGGGCAGAACCGGCTGGTCAACATCCTGACGGGGCAGGCCGCTCCCACGGCTCATCCCGACCAGCCCCCGGTGGCGCTGCCCGGCCTCAACCCCAGCCAGCAGCGGGCGGTGCAGCACATTCTGGCAGCCAACGAACTGGCCGTTGTGCACGGCCCGCCGGGCACCGGCAAAACCACCACGCTGGTGCAGGCCATCCGGGCGCTGGTGGCTGGGGGCCACCGCCCTATTCTGGTGGTGGCCCCCAGCAATACGGCGGTCGATCTGCTGAGCGAAAAGCTGCACGAACAGGGCCTCAACGTGCTGCGGGTGGGCAACCCCAGCCGGGTATCGGAGCACCTGGCGGCTCTCACCCTCGACCACCGCATGAGCGAGCATCCGCTGATGAAAGAAGCCAAAAAGCTGAAGAAGCAGGCAAATGAATTCCGGTCGATGGCCCACAAATACAAACGCAGCTTCGGCAAGGCCGAACGCGACCAGCGGAAAGCGCTGTTCGACGAAGCCCACCGTATCCTGAAAGACGTGGCCAGCACCGAGCAGTACATCATCGACGATCTGGTAGCACGGGCGCAGGTTATCACGGCTACTCTTGTGGGCTCGAATCAGTACATGATCCGCGACCTGACGTTCGACACGGTGGTGATCGACGAAGCCGGGCAGGCGCTCGAACCCGCCTGCTGGATTCCGATTCTGAAAGCGCCCCGGCTGGTGCTGGCCGGCGACCACTGTCAGCTGCCGCCCACTATCAAGTCGGCCGAAGCCGCCCGGCAGGGACTAAGCCATACGCTGCTCGAAAAATGCGTGGCGCTGCACCCCGAGGCCGTCACCCTGCTCGACGAGCAGTACCGCATGCACGAACACATCATGGGCTATTCGTCGCGGGTATTCTACGAAGGCAAGCTGCGGGCCCACGCATCGGTGGCGGCTCATCAGCTGCTGGCGGGCGATACGGCCCTGCAGTTTGTCGATACGGCGGGCTGCGGCTTCGACGAGAAGCTGGACGGCACCAGCTCGACCAACCCCGACGAAGCGGTCCTGCTGGTGAAACACCTGACGGCGCTGGTAACCGAACTGGGCCAGACCTACCCGCCCGATCGCTTTCCAAGCATCGGCATCATCTCGCCTTACCGGCAGCAGCTGGTTATCCTGAATGAACAGCTGCTGCACACGCCCGAGCTACAACCTTACCGCCACGCCATTACGGTCAACACCATCGACAGTTTTCAGGGGCAGGAGCGCGACATTATCTACATCTCGATGACCCGCAGTAACGACCGGGCCGAGATTGGCTTTCTGGCCGACATCCGCCGGATGAACGTGGCCATGACCCGCGCCCGCAAAAAGCTTGTCGTGATCGGCGACAGCGCCACCCTGTCGAGTCTGCCGTTCTACAGCGACTTTGTCACCTACGCCGAGTCGCTCAACGCCTACCAGAGCGCCTGGGAGTGGGCCTGAAACCCGGGCAAATACAGAAAAGCGCCCCGACGATATCGTCGGGGCGCTTTTCTGTGTGTACTGTATACATCAACCCGGCTGCGATCAGCCGGGCTGCGTTCAGTCGGGCTGCGATCAGCCGTGGAAGAAATCCTTCATCTTGTCGAAGAAGCCCTTCTCGTTTTTGTTTGGCTTGGGCTGAAAGTTGGGCGACGTGCGGAGTTTCTCCAGCATACCGCGCTCTTCGGCCGACAGCATTTTGGGCGTCCAGACATTGACGTGCACCAGCTCATCGCCCCGACCGTAGCCGTTGAGCTCCTTGATGCCTTTGCCTTTCAGCCGCAGAATTTTGCCACTCTGCGTGCCGGGCTCAAGCGTGATGCGGGCTTTGCCGTCGATGGTAGGCACCTCGATGCTCGTACCGATAGCCGCGTCGATAAAGCTGACGTAGAGATCGAACACTACGTTGTTGCCATCGCGCTTCAGATCGGCGTCCTCTTCTTCCTCCACCACGATTAGCAGGTCGCCGGCCACGCCACCCCGGGGTGGTACGTTGCCTTTGCCGCCAACCGACAGCTGAATACCCTCGGCCACGCCGGCGGGAATCTTGAGCGGGATGACGTCTTCCTGCAGCACCCGGCCTTCGCCAAAGCACACATCGCAGCGGTCGGTGACCAGTTTACCCTCGCCATTACAGGTCGGGCAGGTGCTGGTCGATACCATCTGGCCCAGCATGGTATTGACCACCTTGCGGGTCTGGCCCGAGCCGTTACAGGTCGAACAGGTCTGCACGGCGGTGCCGTTTTTCGATCCGTTGCCACCACAGGTCGTACAGGTTACGTGGCGTTTGACCTTGATTTTTTTCTCAACGCCATTGGCAACTTCCTGCAGGTTCAGCTTCAGCTTGATCCGCAGGTCGGAGCCACGCCGAACGCGCTGGCGCTGACCGCCCCCGCCACCCTGACCGCGGAAGAAACTGCCGAAGGGCGAATCGTCGCCAAAGACATCGCCAAACTGGCTGAAGATATCTTCCATCGACGGGCCGCCGGCTCCGTAGCCGCCACTGGCCGCACCACCCATGCCGGCATGACCGAACTGGTCGTAACGGGCTTTTTTCTGGGGGTCGTTCAGCACATCGTAGGCCTCGGCGGCTTCCTTGAACTTTTCTTCGGCCGAGGGGTCGTCCGGGTTTTTGTCGGGGTGGTACTTGATCGCCATCTTGCGGTAGGCCTTTTTGAGGTCTTCCGCCGATACGTTTTTATCCACCCCCAGCACTTCGTAATAATCGCGCTTCGTTGCCATATGGTTGACTGTGTGAATGAGCGAATGAGTGGTTGAGCGAATAGAAAAAAGCATGCGCCAGCCTATTCACTCAATCACTCATTTGCTCATTCGCCATTGATTAACTACCTACAATCACTTTCGCAAACCGGATCACCTTGTCGTTGAGGTAGTATCCTTTCTCAATCTCGTCGATCACTTTACCCTTCAGGTCGTCGCTGGGGGCGGGGAACTGCGTGATCGACTCGTGCAGATCGGCATCGAAGGCTTCTCCCCTGGCCGTCATGGCTTTTAGGCCCTTGCTTTCGAGGGTTTTCAGCAGCTTGGTATAAATCAGGTCGACGCCTTCTTTCAGAGCCGCCACATCGTTTGTCTGCTGCATCGACTGCATGCCGCGCTCGAAATCGTCGACTACCGGAATCAGGGCTTTCAGCATGCCTTCGTTGGCCGTGCCGATCAGTTCAAGTTTTTCCTTGGCCGTCCGGCGCCGGAAGTTTTCAAAATCGGCGTAGAGCCGGAGGTATTTATCTTTCAGTTCAGCCAGTTCGGCACCTGCTTTATCAACGGGTTCGGCCGCGGCAGTCGGTTCGGCTTCAGGCTCGCCCCCGTTTACTGTCACGGCGTCATCGCTGGTCAGTTCGTCAGAAGTCAGGTTGTCAGGTTGCTGAGGGTCGGGCATAGGCTGCTCGTCCCGGTTATCGGTATTGGTCATAGTTGTGTTTCTGTTTCGCTTCCAGAAATTCATACGCACCCATGCGCAAAAGGCTCGCCAAACTTCGCTGAACTGACAATATGTCGGTATGGCTCAGGGGGCAATCGGGGCCGTTTCGCGAATTTTTGACCGATTTTCGCCGTTGTAACAGCATCCAGTCTGCTCCCATGCACAACGCTCCCCAACATCACGCCCGTCTGATCAAAGCCAAAGCCGCTGAGCTCGGGTTCGACTTCTGCGGCATTGCCCGGGCCGACTTTCTGGAGGAGGAAGCGCCCCGGCTCGAAACCTGGCTCAAGAATGGCATGCACGGGCAGATGAACTACATGGCCAATCATTTCGACAAACGGCTCGACCCGCGCCTGCTGGTCGACGGAGCGAAATCGGTGGTGACGGTGCTGCTCAACTACTACCCTGAAACGCCCCTGCCCAGCGGCCCCGACGACTACAAACTGTCGAAATACGCCTACGGCACCGATTACCATTTTGTGCTGAAAGATAAACTTAAAGACCTGCTGCAGTACATACAGGACGCGATTGGCGAGGTGGGCGGCCGCGCCTTTGTCGACTCGGCGCCGGTCATGGATAAAGCCTGGGCCAGGCGGGCCGGCGTGGGCTGGGTCGGCAAAAATGCCAACCTCATCAACCGGCAGATCGGTTCCTTCTTCTTTATCGGTGAGCTGATTATCGACCTCGAGCTGGAGCCCGACGGGCCCATTACCGACTACTGCGGCACCTGCACCCGCTGCATCGATGCCTGCCCGACCGACGCCATCGTGGGCCCGTACGTGGTCGACGGCAGCAAATGCATCTCCTACTTCACCATCGAGCTTAAAGACGCCATTCCAACCGAGGTAAAGGGGCAGTTTGAGAACTGGATTTTCGGCTGCGATATCTGCCAGGACGTCTGCCCCTGGAACCGGTTTTCGCGCCCGACCCAGACCCCCGAATTTGCCCCCCACCCGGCCCTGCCCACCTTTTCGAATCAGGATTGGGAGGAAATTACGGACGACGTTTTCCGGGAGGTATTCCGCCGGTCGGCCGTCAAACGCACCAAACTCGACGGGCTGAAGCGCAATATCCGCTTCAGCCAGCTGCTGCCCCCCCCCGACGCCGATCAGCCGCAGCACGATGGCGGTTTATATGACGATAACTAATTTTAATTTGGAGGTAGTGCCGGTGAGACTTAGCATTGTAAATTTCAGCATCCTACACCTCCCAACCCATGAAACGCGACCGTAAGCACACTGAGCACCGATTATTAGAAGCCGTGGGGGAAATTATTGCGGCCCACGGTCTTGACCACGTGCGAATCAATAAGGTGGCCAGTTGGTCGGGTATCAACAAAATCCTGATCTACCGCTATTTCGGCGGCCTGGATGGGTTGCTGGAAGCCTATCACAGACGGGAACAGATGACCCGTTCCAATGCCTTTATCGACCTGCCCAGTCTGAAAGATTATCCGCTCGATGACCTCTTCGATTCGTTGTGCGAGCAAACACTGCAGGAATACCGGCGGCTGCGCTCGAATGTATACCTACAGGAGTACCTCAAAGCTGATCTGATCGGCAGCGACACGCCCTACAATCCGCTCGTTGCTGAACGGGCGGGCAAGCTGCGCCACCTGATCGACGAGGTGTCGGCCCACGTACAAACCAAACAGGGTCGGGCGTTCACCTCCGTCATGATCAGTGCAATGACCCTGCTGACTTTTATGGCCCAGCAAAAGCGCAGCATCCTCGACATCGACCTCGATTCGGAAAACGGCTGGCAGGAAATCGAAGAAGCAGTCCGGTCGATTTATCGCGGCATTTACCTCGTTGTGCAGGAGCGCTCACCCGAGCCGACCGAAAAAACGATCTAGTGCCTGCCCTACCTGCCATACCTCCTCAAACGTATTGTAGAGCGGTACGGGCGCCAGCCGGATACAGTCGGGCTCGCGCCAGTCGCCGATAATACCCGTTTCGGTCAGGTACGTAAACAGCTTTTTCCCGTCTTCGGCTACCAGCAGCGACAGCTGGCACCCCCTCTGGTTCGGATCAGATGGCGTCAGGATCCGGATGGCATCGAATGGCGCCAGCACGTGGGCCAGAAAACCGGTCAGTTGCTCGCTCTTGTGGCGCAGGGCGGCCATACCCGCCTGCGCGGTAAGGGCAATGGCCGCGCGGTGGAGCGCCAGCGCCGGAATGTTGGGGGTGCTGAGCTGCCAGCCGTCGGCCCCGGGCGCCGGCACAAAGCCGGGCGTCATCTGAAAACGCGTGTCTTCGCGGTAGCCCCACCAGCCGGCCAGCCGGGGCAGGCCCGCGTGGTGGTGTTTTTCATGCACAAATACGCCCGATACAGCCCCCGGCCCACCGTTGAGATACTTATACGAACACCAGGTTGCGAAATCGACTCCCCAGTCGTGCAGTTGC
This sequence comes from Spirosoma luteolum, assembly GCF_054778875.1. Classification (NCBI taxonomy): domain Bacteria; kingdom Pseudomonadati; phylum Bacteroidota; class Cytophagia; order Cytophagales; family Cytophagaceae; genus Spirosoma; species Spirosoma luteolum. The sequence continues at coordinate 27,760 of NZ_BAAGZE010000022.1, read as the reverse complement.
AGGGATACGTTGCCGATGGCGTGGGCCAGATCGAGCCCGATCGGTACACAATGCGCGCGCGCCGTAGCAGCCAGCGCGGCCATGTTATAAACCTGTCCGGTATAATAGTTCAGACCGCTGAGCCAGATCACCGCCAGTTCGTGTGCATGGTGGGCAATGGCCTCCTGCAGGTCGGTTGTATGGATAAGGCCATCGGCCCGGGGTGCCACTTCGATAATGGCATCGGCGGGGTCGAGGTTGTGGTGGCGGACATGGGTTTCGAGCGCGTACTGATCCGACGGAAAATCACCTTTGATGGTCAGGATGCGGTATCGGGTGGGCGTTGGCCGGTAGAACGACGCCAGCAGCAGGTGGATATTGACGGTCAGCGCGTTCATCGGGCACACCTCGACCGGACGCGCGCCCACAATCACGGCCAGATCGCCCTTGCACCGCTCGTGGTAGCTGAGCCACGGCTGCTCGGCCGCTTCGGTTGTTTCGAACCAGCCTTCTACACCCAGCTGCTGCCAGGTATCGAGTTCCCGGGTAAGGGCCGCCCGGGCGGCCCGGGGCTGTAACCCCAGCGAATTGCCGCACAGGTAGATCAGGTCGCGGTCGGCGCGCCGGGGAATCAGAAATTCGTCGCGAAACGACCGCAGGGGGTCGGCCAGGTCGAGCTGGCGGGCAAAAGCGAGGCTGTTTTCGTAGGTCATAGGAGTCGAAAGCTACGAAGAGATGACCGTTTCACCCTGTTTTTGTTTGACCGAACGGTGGCCCGCCGGCGCTAGCGGGCGGGCAGGAATACGCTGAACGTGCTGCCCTGACCGGGCCGGCTGCTGGCCGTGATGATACCGCCGTGGTTGGTCACCACTTTTTCACAGATCGCCAGGCCAATGCCCGTGCCGACAAAGTCGCTGCGGACATGCAGGCGCTGAAACACCGTGAACATACGGTCAAGGTACTTTTCGTCGAAGCCAATCCCATTGTCGGTCACGTCGATACGATGAAACATCGGCACCGAACGAATAGGCGGCACCGGCAGCCCCCCGACCGGCACCAGGCTGGCCTGCACCTGTATCTTCGGCTGCAGGCCATCGCGCCGGAATTTGAGGGCATTGCTCAGCAGATGATCAAACAGCTGCCCCAGCTGCTCGGCATCGCCGGCCAGCCGGGGCAGCTCGCCGATTGTAATCTGTGCTGCCGGCTCCGTCACGGAAATGTCGAGCTCCGTCAGCACCTCAGCGAGCACGTCTGCCAGCGAGACCAGCTGGTGTTGTTCGCGCTGGGTCGTGATCCGTGAATACGTGAGCAGGTCGCGAATCAGCATCGACATGCGCCCGGCGGCCACCTGCATCCGTTCAATGTACCGGATTCCTCCGCCCAGCACCGACCCATACTGACTGCGAAGCAGATCGGCGAACTGCTGTACTTTGCGCAGCGGTTCCTGCAGGTCGTGCGAGGCTACTACGGCAAACTGGTGCAGATTCTGATTCGAGCGCTGCAGGTCGTGCACCAGTTCCTGGAGCTGCAGGGTGCGTTCCTGCACCTGCTGGTCGAGGCTGGTCGACAGCTGGCGCAGGTTTTCCTCACTGCTGCTGAGGGCCTCCAGAATACCCACTTTCTCGGTAATTTCGATTCCCGTGGCAATAATGCCGAAGATTTCGCCCTGGTGATTGCGCAGGGCTTTAAACGAAAAATCGAAGTAAACCGTCCGCAACACCCCATTGGCTTCCATTTGCGCCGGGGTGTTGTCGGTCGTAAACGTTACTCCCGTTGTGAACACGTTATCCAGAATCGCCAGAAATGGCTGCCCTTTCATTTCGGGCAGGGCTTCGACCAGGGGCAACCCAATTACGCCGTTGCCCTTCCCCCAGACAGCCAGCTGGGGCTCATTGGCAATGGTAATAACCATATCCCGTCCCACCAGCAGGGCGATGGGAATGGGCGATTCCATAACCAGGGTCCGATAGATCGCTTCATTATCAAGGGGTTCGGGCACATTGAGCATGGACACTATCAAAAACCGATGAAGGCACGGCGGAGTAATAAAACCACGATTTACACCACTTAACGGTAAGAAAGGATTTTTTGGGGGCTTTATATTTACGGGCCTGTATGTTTATCTTTCAATCGCCGGCAGTCATGCATACACGTTTGCCGTTTTTTTTGGTACTGCCGGTCCTGTTTGCCGGCCTGACGGCCTGCTCGGTGCAGCGTCCCCCGCGGGCTACAGGACCAACGGGGGGCACCTACTGCACCCCACCCCGCCCCCTCACCGACGACGTTCGATTCCGGCCCCTGCCCGATACCGATCCGGCCCTCCAGGCCGAAGGGGCGCTGGCCGGTTTCAGCGAACACGACCGGCTGCTGGCCAATGCCACCGGCCTGGTACCGCTGCTCCGGCAGCGATACCGGCTCCGGGCGGATTCGTCAACGGCCGGCCAGCTTAGCCGGCTCGGCCTGGACCAGCAGCTAAGCCAGCGCCTGCAACTCGTTTCTACCCAGCTTACCAGCCTGGCGGCCGAGCTCGACTGCGAGGGCGAACGCGCCGATCAGCTGGCCCGCGCCCTCGACGAACGCGATAGCCGGCGCATCCGGCGGCTGACCATTGGCTCAGCCGTGCTGGGCGCCATCACGACCGTCGCTACGGCCTTCATTGCCCGCGATGGTGTCAACAAAAGCCTGGACATCGCGGGTGGGCTCATCAGCACCGGACTGGGGGTGGCGGCAGCGGTCAACACCCGACAGACCGTTTCGTTTGCGCACGCCCGCAATCTGCTGACCGATATCTGGACGGAGCAGACCCAATCGGACCTGTACCCACCCGCGGTCTGGTACGTACTGCACCACCCGGCCTTCAGCAACAGCGCCCGGCAAACCATAGCCCACAACATTCGGGCGCGCTGGATCGGCTACGAACTGGCCGATGCAGCGCCGGCCGACCGTGCGCTTTATTTCGGAGCCGGTGGTCCGTACCGGGCCGACGCCCTCCACGTCCGGGCCAATATGCTCAATCAGCTGCAATCGTCGATCTGGTCCATCAGCCAGGACCTGCAGAGTCTGCAGCAGCAGCTGATCCAGCAGCCATAACCCCATAAAAAAGCGGGCCACTCCATCCGGAAGTGGCCCGCTGTTCGGCGTCGGCAACCCAGGCCGATCAATGATGATCCATGGCACTTTCTTTTTTGCAGCAGCTGGGCAGCTTGTTATAGCCCACCGGATCGGCCGCTACTTCTTCGACATCGTACCCCGTTTTGCTGATATTGGCTTTCAGCCGGGCTACGTCGGTTTTGGCCGGGTTGTATTTGATGGTGACTACTTTCGACTTCACGTCCAGGTCGGCTTCTTTCACCCCTTTCTCGAACGAGAGGTTGCGCTCGATGCGGGCTTTGCACATGCCACAGATAGCCGAGGTTTTTAGTTTGACTTCTTTGTCACGGTCGTCGCGGGGAGCGGCCAGCGTGGCGCCGGTCAGCAGCAACGAGGTCAGGGCGGTCAGCAACAGGGTACGGATCATGATAACTAGCGGTTTATGGATAACTGATGAACGAAAATTTACCTGGAATGGTGCCTGCTCCGGCCGCGCGGCATCGAACGATTACCCATGCCGCGCATGGAGCCCATGGTCATGAGCGCCGGCGATAACCGAAGGTACACCTGCCCCGACAGGGTTTGCCGGCCGTATACGGGTTCGAGCTGGCGGTCGGGCCGGCCACCCGTAACCTGCGCCCCCAGCACCAGATCGGTGTTGTACTGGCGCATCAGGCGGTAGTTCATGCCCAGCGTCAGGCTGTTGATGGTCAGCGACGGATTGTCGCGAAAGGCACCGCCGGCATTGCGCTCGTCGAACAGGCCCAGCTCTTCGGCCGATTTGGTGACGTTTTCGTACCGACCATATACGGCCAGTCGGTCGAGTTGCAGGCTGCTTTCGGCCAGATACGCATTTTCGCCCCCGTCGTGGTGACTGTCGCCGTGGCGGTTGTTGCCCCACACCAGCGCCGAGGTAACGTAGCGGCCGGGCGCCAGCCCCTTGCTGTGCAGCAGCGAAGCCGTTGTTCTGACCACATCCTCATCGGCGTGCAGCTCTTCGGGACTGTGCAGATACCCCTGCGAGACCTGCAGCGCCAGCGACGGCGAGGGATTGACCGACAGCCGGTACGAATAGCTATCGAAGCGGGGGCGATCGAAATTATAGCGGTGCTCGTCTGGTTCGCGGCCCGTGAAGCTCGACGCTTCCAGCTTGGCCCATTTGTAGCGAACCCCGACCGTGGCAACGCCAAACAGAATGTGGGTGGCGTCCTGCCAGTGGTGACTGAGGGGCGCGTTGGGATCGTTGAACGACGAAATCCGGTGCATAAAGGCGGGCGGGCCCAGGGCCGGCTCGCCGGGGTAACCCACGTAGCCGTATACATCGACATCGCGGCTCAGGGCATGCGCATAACTCACCGACAGCTCGGAAACCAGATCGTGGGGGTGTTGCCGGTCGATGAGGGGCTGGCCCCGGTACGATTCGCCGGTCTGGAACAGCAGCGGATACCCCCCGTTGCCTACGGTGAGCGGGTCGAGCGACAGCATGGCCCGCAGTTGCAGCAGCCCCCGCTGCCCGATCCGGCGCTGGGCCATACCCATAAACCAGTTCGGAGCACCAAACTGCCGGTCACTGCCTCGCCGGTCGGGATTGTTGGTATTCTGGCCCGTGTAGCGCAGGTAAATGGCGTAGTGCATCATGTACGACCAGCCACTGGGTCGGGTCGGCGTCATGTAGGCATACATGGGTGTGTTGTCGGGGTGCCACGAGGTACCCGATCCATTGCGGTTCATGGACAGGTGGCGCGACAGGCCGTGGGTCATCACGCCTTCCGACGCGCCCATGGTCATGCCTTGGTTGGTCATGGTATGGCTGCTATCCATGGCCATCATGCCGGCGTGGTCAGCGTGTGCGGTACTGTCCATCCGCATCCCCGCGTGGTGCTGGTGCTGAGCCTGAGCCCCCAAAAAACCTGCGGTCAGACAGGCAAGCAGAAAATACTTGTTCATAGCGTTGTGAAAAAACAGCGGCCGGGGCGGGCTGTCGGCAAAGAGAGCAACTGGCTGCTGGCTGGCCGGCAGCCAGCAGCCAGTCGGTTAATGTTGTCAGGCGGCCATAGCGCGGCACTCGGCGGCACAGGCCCGGCAGGCTTCGGCGCAGGCCTTACAGTGGGCGTTGTGGCCCGCATGTTTTTCGCACTCGGCCGCGCAGGCTTCACAGGCTTCGGCGCATACGGCCATATAGCTTTTCATAAACTGCGAACCCCGGGCTTCCAGCCGGCCGCACAGCGTACAGATATCGGCACAGTCGCGGCAGAGTTTAATGCACAGCGTCATGTCGTGCCCCTTGCTGTCGGTGTCGCCCATTTCGAGGCAGGCCGTCAGGCAGCGTTCGCAGGCGGCCGCGCAGTCGAAGCAGGTGTCGGTGTGGGTGTGTTCGTGTTGAGTCGTTTCCATGTGTCTGGTTTGTTTAGCCGACCACTAGCGGTCTATGGGTATAACCGCCGGCTGCCGCTTGAGTTTTTACACAATTCGGGGCCGGTTTAAACAGCCGGTTCGGGCCTAGAGCGTATCGAGACCCTGCCGCACGGCCTGGGCTGCCTTACGAAACTGCCCGGGCGTTTGCCCGACCACCTGCCGAAACTGGTTGGAGAGGTGCTGCACACTGCTGTAGCCCAGACGCCAGGCCATCTCGCTCAGCGTGAGTTCATCGTAGCCGAGCCACTCTTTCACCTTTTCGATTTTCAGGGCAATCACGTACTTCTCCAGCGTACGGCCCTCCCCCGCCGAAAACAAGCCACTCAGGTACGAATACTCGTAGCCCAGCTTGCGCTCCAGAAAGGCCGACATGTTTTCGGTCGGCTGACGCTCGCCCTTCAGGTGCTGGATTTCGTTGATCAGAATAAGCTTGATCTGCTCCACCAGCCACTGCCGCCGGTCCTCCACCAGATCGAACTCACTGGCTTGGAGCGCTTGCCGGATGGTATCGAGCGTTAGCCCGATCGGCAGAGCCTCCACGTCGACTTCGCCCAGCTCGACCCGGTTTACGGTCAGGCCCAGCTTTTCGAGTTCTTCCCGTACGACCCGCTTGCAGCGTCCGCACACCATATTTCGAATGGTTAATCGCATAGCGCTTAGTGTTGGGGTTTGAACCGGAAACCGGCATAAACCATGGCTCCTGTTACGGGTCCCCATACCTGCGAACCGGCATCGAACGAAGGCCCGAACGGATCGGCCGCTCCGACAATGGGGTTATCCTGGCGAAAGCCGGTCAGGTTTTCGCCCCCCAGGTACACCTCCCAGCCACTCCGGAACGCGCGGCTTACCTGCGCGTTGAGGGTCACGAAGCCGGGCGAGTACGCCAGGGGCATGTCGGCATAGCTGCTATGCACGTAACCGGCGCGCAGGTATGGAATCCGGCGCGGGCCGTTCCACTGCACCGTAGCATCGTATTTCCACTTGTCGAACGGCAGCGCGTAGCCCGCATTGATCAATACCCGGTCGCGGGGCACCATCATGCGGGGCAGCAGCCGCGACTCACCGAACGGACCGCCCATGCTCTGCCGCACGTCGAACAGGCGGTAAGCGGCCTTCAGGTCGAACCGCCGGGCGGGCTGCACGTTCAGTTCGAGCTGCAGGCTGTTGGCAAACGACTGCGCCCCACGCCCCTCCGCCGACAGGTTATAGAAATACAGTTCGCCCGGGTGGTCGACATCGACAATCAGCTGGTTCCGGAAGGTAGTCCGGTGATAATCCAGTACAACCGATGATTTCAGGCCCAGCAGTTGAAAATCCTGACTTAGACTGCCGCCGTAATTCCAGGAAATTTCCGGCTGCAGCTCAGCCTGGTTGATGATCGCGCGGGAGCTGACAAAGTACCCGAAGTTCTCGATCAGGGCATTGGGCACCCGGAAACCACGGCCGGCCGAGGCCCGCAGGGTCAGGCCCCGCGTCAGGTCGTATTTCAGGTGAGCGCGGGGGGTCCACTGCGCACCAAACAGGTTGTGGTAGTCGAACCGGCCGCCCAGCACCAGTGTCAGCCGGTCGGCGTCGGTGTAAGTATATTCGGCAAAGACGCCCGGCACCGATTCGGTACGGCTGCGCTGAATGGGTGCCAGCTGCTCCCGGTAGTCATCGAGCAGGTAGCTCAAGCCCAGCTTGTAGCTGTTGTTGGTGGTGCCCAGTATATTCTGGTAGATCAGGTTGGCGTACAGCGTCCGCTGCTGGCCGCTGTAGGGCCGGAAGCCGAAATTGGCCGACTGCTCGTGCGTCAGACCGTTCAGAATCAGCCCCAGCCCCTTGTAGGGTTTTTCGGGGTAAAGCACCGCCATTTTTGCAAAAAACTCCAGTCGTCGGGTGGTGTTGCCGAACGAATAGCGGCCCGGCCCGAAGCGCGCCAGCTGCCCGCCATCCCGGTCTTCGTAGAGCGCCTTCACACCCACCTGCGCCATAAACCGGTCGCTGCTGTATTTGTAGCGGTTAATGGCGTTGACCTGCGTATAAAGCGGCAGGTCGCGGAAACCGTCGTTATTCTGGTCGAGTTCGGTGCGGAGCGTACTGGCGTGGCCCAGCACGCCCATGCTCCAGCGCTTGCTCAGCGGCTGCGACCAGTTGACGTTCCCTTCGACCCGGCCAAAGCTGTTGACGTAGCCGTTCAGAAACAGGCGGTCGGGGCTATCGGGCTTCTGCAGTTCGACGTTCAGCTGCCCGCTCATGCTTTCGTAGCCATTCACCACCGAGCCGGCGCCCTTTCCCACGTCGATGCTGGTGATCCAGGTGCCGGGGATGTAGTTGAGCCCGAAGGTGGTTGCCAGCCCTCGCACCGTCGGAATGTTTTCGACATTGGTCTGGACGTACTGCCCACCCAGTCCCAGAAACTGAATTTGTTTGGCTCCGGTCACGGCATCGGCAAACGACACGCTCACCGACGCATTGGTTTCAAAACTCTCCGACAGGTTGCAACAGGCGGCTTTGGCCAGCGTGCGCTGCGTGATCAGTTCGGTCTGGATGGGGTTGAGCCGGTCGATCTGGCCCGGCGCGCCCGTCACGGTCACGGCGGCCAGCGTTTGTTCGGCCCGCAGGGTAATCGTCAGCGGCTGGTCGGGCGTGGTCAGCGTCAGCGTGTCGGCCTGGTAGCCCACGTAGCTGACCACCAGCCGGCGGGCGCTGTCGGCAGCGTGTGGTGCGGGCCACGGCAGCCGAAACTGCCCCTGCCCGTCGGTGACGGTACCCACCGTGGTTTGCAGCCAGTAGAGGCTGGCCCCGATCAGCGGCTGACGCTGCCCGTTGCGCAGCTCGAGCACAGTGCCCTGCACGGCAGGGCGTACAATGGAATCGGATGGAATAGCCTGTGCACCAGCCGGCAGACTGGCCAGCAGCAGCAGGCCCGGAAAGAGGGAACGCATAGCGAATCGGAAAAAGCGAAAAACAAACCAAAGCGGCCAATCCCGGCGGGATTGGTCAAAACGGTCGTTCGCCGATTCAGATCAGCAGGCTATGCACGAGCGTAACGATCGTACGCCCGGACCGGAAGAAGGGGGGTGATGCGGCCTGGGCCGACAGCGTGGTCTGGCTATCGAACAGCCAGCCAACCAGGTAGGTCAGCAGGGTTACGGCACCGAGCAGGACCGCTTCGGCAACCGACTTGACAACTTTGGCCACCAGCTGACTCAGCGACGACGACGTATCGACGTTGTCGTAATGCTGTTCGTCCTGGCAGCACTCGGTTTTCTTGATAACCGTCTGCCCGGCAGGGGGGGGCGTATTGTGCTTGCCGGTAACGCAGGTTTTTCCCTGCGAGGTTTCGCTGAAGACAACGACCAGTGTTCGCTTTTTGCCCCGCATCTGACACGAGTGTTCGACCAGGCCAAAACCCGTGCTGCTTAGCAGCACGATGCAGGCCATGAGCAGGTTGAACAGCTGGAACAGAGTGCGTTTCATAGGTAGCCCAAAGGTAAATCTGCTCAGGAAGATTTGCAAACCGGTTCTTCCAAAAGACAGAAACTTTGCACGGCTGCCCCCGAATTGTGTTAGCTTCCCCGTTATAAGCACACAACGGTATGGTTACACCTGCACAGGCAGCCGCCCAACTTCGTCAGCAAATCGATCAGTTTACTACCCTGTCCGACGATGAGTGGACAAAACTGGTGCCGCACCTGACTGTCGTGAGCCTGAAAAAACAACAGGCTTTTGCGCAGCAGGGCCTCGTGGCCGACCGCATCGGCATGGTACTCGACGGGGCGCTGCGGCAGTTCTATACTAAGGACGGCGACGAACGGACAACCTATTTTTTTTTCGAACACCAGCTTACCGGGGCTTACATGAGTTGTGTCACGGGTCGTCCGTCGCCGGTTACCATCGAAGCCCTCATGCCAACTATCTGCGTTAGTTTCCCATACGCGGTGTTACACGATTTATTCGACACGTGCAGCGGCTGGCAGCGGTTTGGGCGGTTACTGGCCGAGTATCTGATGGTTGCCCTGGAAGAACGCATGGTGAGCCTGCTGCTGCTCAGTCCTGAAGAACGATATCTGGCCCTGCTGGAAGGGCCGCACAAGGAACTCCTTCAGCGGGTGCCGCAGCACTACATCGCCAGCTATCTGGGCATTACGCCGGTCAGTATGAGCCGAATCCGCAACCGTATCCGGCCACGGTAGGTGCATTCCTTATCTTTTGTTATCGTTTTGGCGCCCGGCCCGGCGGAACCTTTGTCGTGTCAATCACAAGCTAAATCGATAACACTATGCACACGATCTTAGGAGCCGGTGGACATGCATCCGGCGCACTGACCCGTGAATTGATCAACGCCAGGTTACCCGTCCGGCTCATCAGCCGCCGACCCATTGCCATCGACGCGCCCAACGTAAGCTGGCAACCCGCCGACCTGCTTAACCACAGCGACCTCATACGGGCCACAAAGGGCGCGACCGTGCTGTACCTTTGCCCCGGCCTGCCCTACGACAGCACCGTCTGGCGACAGCAGTGGCCGACGATTGTCCGCAACGCCATCAGTGTTGCCCAGGCCAACCAGGCCCGGCTGATTTTTCTGGACAATGTGTATATGTACGGACTGGTCGACGGGCCGATGACGGAAACGACGCCTTATAACCCAATGAGTCCGAAAGGCGAGGTGCAGGCCAGAACGGCGATGACCGTAATGGATGAGGTCAGGGCCGGCAACCTGCGGGCCAGCATCGCCCGTTGCCCGGACTTCTACGGCAGTGGCGCCAGTAGTTTCTACGACTCCACCGTGCTCGACAAGTTTGCCCACGGCCAGCGGGCGCAGTGGCTCGGCCGGGTCGACAAACGACACAGCTACCTCTACCTGCCCGACATCGGCAAGGCTATGTATTTACTGGGGCAGCGGCCAGACAGCGATAATCAGATCTGGCACCTGCCCACCGCCCCCGCGCTCACCGGCCGTGAGTACATCAGCCTCGCTGCCGAGGTGTTTGGCGTACCCGATCGCTACCTGACCGTGTCTAAAACCGTGACGCAGCTGCTGGGCCTGTTCATGCCGTTTATGAAAAACGTGGCGGAGGTATTTTACCAGTACGACCACGATTATGTGTTTAACGCCGACAAGTTTGAGCGGGCGTTCGGCATGCAGCCAACCAGCTACCGCGAGGGCGTAACGACTATTGCCAACCGCCTGCGTCGACCGGCCACGGCTTTCAACAAACCACTGTCGCCGGTACCCACCAGTTAGTGTTTGTCTAACCATCAGCCGACACAGGCCGTTTCATGCAGTACGACCCCGATTCGCCAACGGACGGGGCCGCGCTGCATGAAAAAAACAATCGTCTACTGGTTTCGCAACGATCTGCGGCTGCACGACAACGAGGGGCTCTACCGCGCCTACGAAGACGCCGACATCGTACTGCCCGTTTTCGTGTTCGACCCTAAATCCGTTGCCCCGCGGCCCGACATCGACGTGCCGAAAGCCGGGCCGCACCGCGTTCGGTTTCTGCTTGAATCGTTGCACGACCTGCGCGAATCGCTGCGCAAGCGGGGCAGCGACTTGCTGATTCGACTGGGCGATCCGGTCGAGGAGATTGCGAAACTGGCAAGAGAGCAACAGGCGACGGCCGTCTACGCCGGGCAGGAAGCCACCACCGAAGAAATCGACCTGGAGCAACAACTCGACAAGCGACTCAAACCGGCGGGTGTCGACCTGCGGCTATTTTGGATGCTGTCGCTGTACCATATCGACGATCTGCCGTTCGACGTTTCCGAACTACCCGACGCCTACCGTGACTTTCGGAAAGGCTGTGAAAAAGAAGTCCACGTCCGGCAGGCGTTACCCGAACCAACCATCAGCCCCCTGCCGACAGGCGTAATAGTGGGCAAGCTGCCGACCTTCACCAGTCTGGGTATGGCCAAACCCAAGGTCGACAAGCGGGCGGCTATCCAGTTTACCGGGGGCGAAACGGAAGCACTCGCGCGGCTGAATGCCTATGTCTGGGAGCGCGATCAGCTGCGGAACTACAAGTACACCCGCAATCAGCTGCTGGGCGACGATTACTCGAGCAAGTTCTCAGCCTGGCTGGCCAACGGCTGTCTGTCGCCCCGGCACGTGTACTGGGAGGTGAAACGCTACGAGCAGGAACGCAAAAAAAACGTGTCGACCTACTGGCTCGTGTTTGAGTTGATCTGGCGGGATTACTTCCGGTTCCAGGCCGCTAAACAGGGGACATTGATCTTTCTGGCAAAAGGTCCGCGCCAGGTTCCCACGGAAGGCTGGGTAAAAGACAAAGCCCTGTTTGCGAAGTGGGCCGCCGGGCAAACGGGCATCCCGTTCGTCGATGCCGGTATGCGGGAGCTGAACGCCACGGGCTACCTCTCCAACCGCGCCCGGCAGAACGTGGCCAGTTTGCTCATTACCCGCGATGGCAAGCCCGATCTGAGCGTCTGGTGGCCGTGGGGGGCGGCTTATATGGAAAGTCAGCTGATCGACTACGACCCGGCCAGCAACTGGGGCAACTGGAACCTGGTGGCCAAAGTCGGAGCCGATCCGCGCAATGACCGGTATTTTAACATCTACACACAGGCTACCAAATACGACGCCGACGGGGCTTACGTGAAAACATGGTGCCCCGAACTGACCGATGTGCCGGCCGACCGCCTGCAGCTGCTGTCGCTCAACAGCCCCGACGAGCTGGCCAGCTGGAACGTCGTGCTGGGCGAGACCTACCCCTACCCCCTGGTCGACCCGCAGAAATGGACGCGACGCAAAGCCAGACCGGCCGATGAATAAAGGGACACCCGGCCACTTAAACGGCCGGCGGGACAACGCCCGGAAAGCCGTGTCAGTCGCTCGCCTTTGTTATGATTTATCTTTGGTTCGTCGTATTTTTGTCCACCGCGCCTGAGCCATTTAGGGGCTTTCGGCGCGCCGGACCCCCTTTTTACCGGCCACACCACCGCTCGGCATCGGTGCCCTGCACGCATCTTCCTTTCTCTTCTACCACTGTGAATCGATTTGCTTACCTAACCCTGCTTGTCCTGTCGCTGGGGCTGGCCAGTTGCGACAAACCGCTCTTTACCGCCCTCCCCGCCGACGAAACGGGCATCACCTTTGCCAACCGGATTGTCGATAACGATACGATGAACATCATCGACTTCGAATACATCTACAACGGGGGCGGCACGGCTATCGGCGATTTCAACAACGATGGGCTGTCGGATGTATTTTTCACCGGCAACCAGGTGGCCAACCGGCTGTACCTGAACAAGGGTGATTTCAAGTTTGACGATATCACCAAAACGGCCGGCGTGGGCGGGGGTGGCAAATGGTGTTCGGGCGTGGCCCTGGTCGACATCAACAACGACGGCTGGCTCGATATCTACGTGGGCGCCACGGTGAGCAAGCAGGCCGCCCGGCGCGAGAACATGCTGTTTGTGAACCAGGGTGCCAAAAACGGTCAGCCGCCCGTATTCCGCGAGATGGCTAAAGAATATGGCATTGCCGATGACGGTCACACCACCAATGCCGCTTTCTTCGACTACGACAACGACGGCGACCTCGACCTGTACGTACTGACCAATACCATCGAAGAATACCCCAACGCGTACCGCAACCGCCTGACCGACGGCTCGTCGATCACCACCGACCGGCTGTACCGCAACGACCCCAACCCGGCCCTGGGGCACCCGGTCTTCACCAACGTATCGAAACCCGCCGGCATTCAGATCGAGGGCTACGGACTTGGGCTCAACATCAGCGACATTAACCGCGACGGCTGGAAAGACGTGTACGTGACCAACGACTACCTGAGCGACGATTTGCTCTGGATCAACAACAAGAACGGCACCTTTACCGACCGTGCTCCCGAGTATGTCAAGCATACCAGCGGCTCGGCCATGGGCAACGACATTGCCGATATCAACAATGATGGACTGGTCGACATCATGGCGGTAGACATGCTGCCCCGCGACAATTTCCGCAAGAAGATGCTGGTGGGGCCCAACAACTACCAGACCTACCTCAACAACGACCTCTACAAACACACGTACCAGTTTGTACGCAATACGCTGCAGCTGAACCAGGGCATGGCCCGCACCGACAGCAGCGGCACGCACCCTGTTTTCAGCGAGGTAAGTCTGTTCAGCGACATTGCCGAAACTGACTGGAGCTGGACGCCCAGCCTGCTCGACTTCGACAACGACGGCTACCGCGACCTGCTCATCACCAATGGCTTCCCGAAAGATGTGACCGACCGCGATTTTACCTCGTTTCGGGCGCAGAGTTCATCGGTGGCCAGTAAGTCGTTTATGCTGGCCCAGATTCCGGTTATCAAGATCAGCAACTACGCCTTCCGCAACCGGGGCGGTTCGGAAACGGGCGTACCGCTGTTCGATGACGTAACCGAGAAATGGGGCCTGAAAACGCCCTCCTTCTCCAACGGGGCAGCCTATGGTGACCTCGACAACGATGGCGACGTGGACTACGTGGTCAACAACATCAACGATTCGGCGTTTGTGTACCGCAACAACCTGGTCGAGAACAAAGCGCAGCACGCCAATTACCTCCGGCTGAAATTTGTGGGCGAAGGGCAAAACCGCATGGGACTCGGCGCCATTGTCGAACTGCGCTACGGCAACGGCCAGCAGCAGGTCTACGAGCATAGTCCCTACCGGGGGTACCTCTCGACGGTGGAGCCGGTGGCCCATTTCGGGCTGGGCAGCGAGTCGGTGGTGCGCGAAGTGCGTATCATCTGGCCGGGCCTCAACGGCGCCCCCCAGCATCAGCAGGTGCTGCGCAACGTCAAAACCAATCAGGTGCTGACCGTCGATGTCCGCAACGCCCGCGAACCCTATCAGCCCGCCCCGCTCCGCCCCGGGCTGTTCAGCGATGTGACCGACTCACTCCGCATCAGCTTCCGCCACCAGGAACCCGACTACATCGACTTCAACAGCCAGAAGCTGCTGCCCCATAAACTATCGCAGTTTGGCCCCGCCGTGTCGGCCGGCGACGTCAACGGCGACGGGCTCGACGATCTGTTCATTGCCGGCTCGCGGCTCAACAAAGGCCATTTCCTACTGCAGCAGTCCGACGGCTCCTTCAGTGAGCGCGACCTGCTGCCCGAACCCGCCGTACCGGGTTCGCTCTACAGCGGTTTCGGCAACGCCAAAGACAAAACCCAGGAAGACATGGGCACCCTGCTCTTCGACGCGGATGGCGATGGCGACCTCGACCTCTACATTGCCAGCGGCAGTGTGGAGGGCCTCGACAACCCCACCAGCTACCAGGATCGGCTCTACCTGAACGACGGCCGGGGTGGTTACAGCCTGGCCCGGCAGGCGCTGCCCACCAACACGGTCAGCAAGTCGTGCGTGAAAGCCGTCGACTACGACCGGGATGGCGACCTCGATCTGTTCGTGGGCGGGCGGGTCGAGCCCGAGCATTACCCCAAACCGGTATCGAGCAGCCTGTTGCGCAATGACTCGCGGCCGGGCCAGCCCCGTTTTACCGACGTGACGAAAACCGTGGCGCCGGGCCTGATCGATGCGGGTCTGGTATGTGATGCGCTCTGGACCGATACCGACAACGATGGGTGGCCCGATCTGATGCTGGCGGGTGAGTTTATGCCTCTGACGATCCTGAAAAACCAGGGAGGACGATCGCTGGCGGCTGCCGACGCGGGTCTGGGCCACGAAAAAGGCTGGTGGAACTCGCTCGTAGCCGGCGACTTCGACAACGATGGCGACATGGATTACGTGGCCGGCAACCTCGGTCTCAACGCCCGGATGCGGGCATCCGACCGTGAGCCCGTCCGGCTGTATGCCGGCGACTTCGACAACAATGGCTTCTACGACGCCATTCCGACCATCTACATTCCCGACGAAACAGGCGCCCGACGGGAGTTTACGTTCCACGGGCGCGACGACCTCATCAAGCAGATGATTGTGATGCGGAAGCGATTTCCGCTCTACAAAGACTTTACGCAGGCCAGCATCGACAAGCTGCTGACGCCCGAAGAACGGGAAAAAGCGCTGGTGCTGGAAGCCAACTACCTGCAATCGGCGTATCTCGAGAATCAGGGCAATGGCCGCTTTACGCTGCGCCCGTTGCCCAACCTGGCACAGCTGGGTCCCATCTTCGGCATGGTAGCCCAGGATGTCGACCGCGACGGCAACCTCGATCTGATGCTGGTGGGTAACGACTACGGGGGCGAAATTCTGGTTGGCCGCTACGACGCCCTGAACGGACTGTGGCTGCGGGGCAACGGCAAAGGCGGCTTTGCGCCCCAGACCATTGCGGCCAGCGGCTTCTACGTACCGGGCGACGCCAAGGGGCTGGCCCAGCTCACCGACCGGCAGGGCCGGCAACTGCTGGTGGCGACCCAGAACCGGGGCCGGCTCAAGGTGTTCCGCAACACCCAGCCCGCCCGCGCCGTTCCGCTGCAAACCACCGACGTTTCGGCCCTGCTGACGCTGGCCGACGGTCGCAAACAAAAAGTTGAATTCAGCTACGGCACCTCTTTTCTGTCGCAGTCGTCGCGGGCACTGCTGCTGGGGCCACAGGTCAAAGCCGCCGAGATTACCAACTCCAAAGGTGCTCAGCGGGCTGTCCGGTAAATACAGGCGAACCATACCGCCTAAATTGAAACGGGGGCCGGGTCAATCAGACCCGGCCCCCGTTTCGTTACTGCGCTTCCTGGGCTTCCTGCTCGGCCACTACGTCGGCCAGCGGACGCAGGTTTCGCTTGTCTTCCTCTACGTACGGGAAGATATCGAGAATCTTGGTGGTGTTGACGTCGGTGATCTCGAACGGATCGAGGGCCGACTTCAGGCTCTGCTCAACCCGTTCGTAGGCCTGCTTGGGCGTCTCGGCGTTGACCAGCATCACGCTGGGCGTTTTCTTCTGTTTGCCCGTTTTTTCGTCGTCGGTGATAAACACAGCTTTGACCTTGTACCAGGTCTCGCCCCCGTCTTCGTTGAAAAACACGTCGGCCAGTTTCATGCGCGAAATGTTGGTGATGTCGAATTCGGGCGTGTTAGCGGCAATCTCCGTGTAGAGCCGGCCTTCGGCATCCGTATAGCTGACGGCATCGACCAGATAGGCCTCCGTTACGGCTTTTTGCTTGATAAACTCTTCGTTGCGTGTCCCGACAGTAGCCTCGTCGATGGGCTGCTGATAACGTATTTTTCCGAGAAACCAGTTGGGCATTTTCAGGTGATTTAGTGTATAAATACAACGGAAATAAGGGGGTAAAGGTGCCTTAAATCGGCGACAATTCCGACTCGCAGAACCGTATTTTGGCCGCGTTCGACAGTCAGTCGGCCAACCCGTCCGGGGCGGTTGTTACACCCCGGCAACGGCATGATCGAAACACGTCACAAATAAATAATTAGCCCGCTGGAACAATTTCCGCCAATTACGTGTATCTACATTAAATAAACCTGTAATCAATTAACCAACCAACACTATGGAAGCGCAAACCGCCACCACCTGGACCATTGATCCAACGCACTCGGAGATTCAATTCAAAGTAAAACACCTGATGGTATCGACCGTTACGGGTCTGTTCAGCCAGTTTGAGGGCACCGTCGAGATGGCCGGCGACGACTTTGCCGATGCCAGCATCAAGTTCTCAGCCGACATCGACAGCATCAGCACGGGCAACGAACAGCGCGACGGCCACCTCAAATCGGGTGAGTTTTTCGACGCGGCCCAGTTCCCGAAACTGACCTTCGAATCGACGGGCATGACCAAAACCGGCGATGACACCTACGATCTGACGGGCAACCTGACCATGCATGGCGTGACCAAGCCCGTAACCCTGAAAGCTGAGTACGGCGGGCAGATGGTCGATTTCTACGGCCAGACTAAAGCCGGTTTTGAAGTAACGGGTGTGCTGAAGCGCAAGGAATTCGGCCTGACCTGGGATGGCGTAACCGAAGCGGGTGGTGTTGTCGTGAGCGACGATGTACGGCTGGTTCTGAACGTTCAGGTAACGAAGCAGGCGTAATTGGTATAACGTTGTAAAGTCATAGGGTTGTACAGTTGGCTGGCGCCAGTAGTGATCACGCCAGCCAACTGTACAACCCTATTGCTGTATGGGTCTATGACGACAACGTTGTCGAGTTGTAGGGTTATAAAGTCGGCCAGCACCAGCCGTGTTCGCGCCAGTTAACGTTATAACCCTACAACGGTATAACTACATTACTACGAAACCGTTACAACTGCCGCAGGTAACTCAGCTTGGCAATCGCGTGATCGTCGGTGCGGGTTTGGCCGGGAAGCTGGCCGTCGAAGCCCCGGTGGTTGACGACGACGTATAGAAACGACAGGGGCTGGTACTCCCACGACAGGCGGATGTTGTAGTTGCGGGAATCGTTTTCGGTATTGTACTGATAAAAACCCGTCAGCTGCAGCCGTGGGTTCAGCGCCAGCCGGCCCTCCACCGCATACAGGCTCACGGCGCGGGTTTCCTGGCGGTCACCCACCCCCACAAACCAGTTGGTGTTGAGCCGCCCCGTCAGCGATACGTGCGGAATCGGAGCGATCTGCAGGTTGGTATTGAGCGACCGGAGCCGCCCGTTGAAATAACTGCCCCATTCATATTGCCCGAACAGGTTGACCTTACGCGATGGGTCGCTGCTGACGAATAGCTGGTGGCGCACATAGCGGTATGTCCCCGGCGAAATAGTGATGCCCAGGGGCTCGAACGCATCGGTCAGCACCTGCCGGGCCGGGCTGAACGAATACCCTACGAAACCCCCATTCTGCAGGTTCAGCCAGAGCGGAAACAGGTTTAGCTGGGCTTCGACCAGCCGGCCCGTTGAGGCCTGGTGGTACACCTCGGGCAGAAAGCCCGGCTCGAAAGCCCGGATAAACCGCTTGAACGGCAGCAGCCGACCCCGGTAATACCAGTTAATGCCGGGCGTAGTGCCGATCACGTCGTTGCGCGACACAAAACCCATCTCGGGATTGAACGCGGCCGTCACTACCGACTGCGTCCACCAGATCTTGGCCTGGTTGTTCGTAAACTGGTACTGGGCAAAACCGGCAAAGCCCGACGCCCCCCCATTGCCCGAACCCGAATGGATCAGCATGGTGTTGAGCGAGTGAGCCTCGCCCAGCCGGAAAAAGCCGTCGATGGCACTGACGACGTTGGTATGACCCGGCTGATTCTTCACCGTCACCAGCCCGCCCAGCCGATTCTGTTTGCCCACATTTTCGGAGAATCGCCCCACAAAAAAGTTGGTGGCCGGCGAATCGTCGACACCCCGCTGCCGGATCAGCATGGCTCCGTAGTTCCGGCGCAGCGATCGGTAAACGAACCGGGCGCCCGCATCGATCGGAATAGGGTTGCCGGTATCGTCGAGACCGATGCGCCGGCTGAAGAACGGCTGGATGCGCATGTTGCCCCCGGCTCCATCTTCGGCGGGCCCCGCCCCTACGCCAAACAGCGATGCGTTCTCGAGGAAAAACTGCCGGCGTTCGGGAAAGAATACCGAAAACCGGGTCACGTTGTTGACCTGCCGGTCGGCGTCGGCCTGGGCGAAATCGGTGTTGGTGGTCAGGTCGAGTACCGCGTTGGGGTTGATGGCCCATTTCAGTTCGCCCCCCACTTTCAGCTTGGTCCCCTCTGCCGTGCCGGCCGGATCGGGCGACCGGTAGCGGTCGTAGGCCAGCAGCACGTAGGGCTGAATCCGGATGTTGGGCCGGGGCGGTGGGGGCTGCAGGTTGGTCAGCAGCCCAGCGTATTCCATGCGGAGCGGGCTGAACGATCGCGGAAACGGCGACAGGGCCGACACTTCGTTCGACAGGCGCCGGTTGCGGTACACGTTGAGCCCCCATTGCTGGGTGCTATCGGTAGTTTTGGGGTAGCGCAGCGTTTGCCACGGAATGGCCAGTTCGGCCACCCAGCCCGAATCGGTTCGCGCAGTACGCACCCGCCACAGGCCATCCCAGTCGGTATCGTAATACAGATCATCGAAGGCCAGCAGGTCGCGCTGCACCCCATAGGGGTTGGTCAGCAGCGACATGGCGTTGCGCCGGTCGTTGAACCCATCGAAGGCCAGCCCAACGTGATCGTGGGAGCGGGCGTTGAAATCCCGCTTAAAATCAGTGGCGCGAATGGCGCGCTTGCCCAGCGAATCAGACGCCACTATGCCCACGTAGAGGTACTGCCGGTTGTAGAGCACACGTACCTGGGTGCGGTGACGGGGTTGCTCGCCCTGAAACGGTTCGATCTGGGTGAAGCCGGTCGAGGGGCTGGCCCGCTGCCACTCGGCGTCGTTCAGGCGGCCGTCGACCCGCAGCATGGTCTGAATAGGAATCGCCCGGAGCACATTGCGCACCGAGTCGGGCTTGAACAGGGCAGCATCCTGCGCCCCGGCCGATAGGCCAGTCAGCAGAAAAAAAGCAGGTAAAAATTTGGTCATACCGTCGGGACAGGTGAAAAGCAGGTACTGGGTCTGGCGAGTGGGCTGGCCAGACAACAGACAGGGCGTCTGTTGAGACGCCCTGTCCGGGTTAGCGTGCACGTATCGTGCGTTATTACAGAATCAGCCCACTGCGCCGAAGCATGGCTTTGGGCGACGGTTCGCGACCGCGGAATTTCTTGTACAGCTCCATGGGGCGCTCGGTGCCACCTTTCTCCAGTACGTTCTTCCGGAAGCTATCGGCAGCCGCCTTGTTGTCGAGCCCGCCTTTCTCCTTGAAGAATTCGAAGGCATCGGCGTCGAGCACTTCGCTCCATTTGTAGCTGTAGTAGCCCGCCGAGTAGCCTCCGGCAAAGATGTGCGAGAACGCAGGGCTAAACGCAACGCCTTCGACCCGCGGGAACAGGTTGGTCACCGAATCGACCCGGCTTTCGATCTCGGCTACACTTTCGCCGGTTGGCTTCTGACCGTGGTAGTACATATCGACCAGTCCGAAGCGCAGTTGCCGCATGTTGGCCAGCCCGGCCAGAAAATTCTGGCTCGCCCGGATCTTCTCGATCAGTTCGTTCGGGATCACTTCTCCCGTCTGGTAGTGTTTGGCAAACAGTTTCAGCGCATCGGGGTCATAACACCAGTTTTCCATCACCTGCGAGGGCAGCTCCACAAAATCGCGGGGTACGCTGGTGCCGCTCAGGCTCTCGAACGTACCGTTGGCCAGCATGCCATGCAGCCCGTGGCCAAACTCGTGGAACAGGGTCGTCACTTCGTAGAAGGTCAGCAGCGACGGCTTGCTTTCGGTGGGACGGGTAAAGTTGCAGACGTTGACGATATGGGGCCGGATGTTCTGGCCGTTCTCGATCTTCTGGCCCTGAATGTCGTTCATCCAGGCTCCGCTGCGCTTGCCCGGCCGGGGAAAATAGTCGCCGTAGAACACCGCCACAAACTTACCGTCCTTGTCGAATACGTCGAACGTCCGCACTTCGGGGTTGTAAACGGGGATGTCTTTCCGCTCCTTGAAAGTGATGCCGTACAGTTTGTTGGCCACCATAAAGGCACCGTTCAGCACGTTGTCGAGCTTGAAGTACGGCTTCAGCGTTTCGTCGTCGAGGTCGTATTTTTCCTTTTTGAGTTTCTCGGCGTAGTAGCTGTTGTCCCAGGCCTGCAGCTTGTCGTCAGTAAAGCCGTTGGCCTTGGCGTAGGTAGTCAGTTCGGCGAGCTGCTTTTCGGCGGCCGGGCGGGCGTACCCCACCAGTTCATCGAGGAAGCTCTGCACCTTGCCCCGCGAGCCGGCCATGCTTTCTTCGAGCACAAAGTCGGCGTGGGTTTTGTAGCCCAGCAGGTTGGCGCGTTCGTAGCGCAGGGCTACCATTTCCTTAATGATGGCCTGGTTATCGTTTTTATCGTTGTGGAAGCCCCGGCCGTTGAAGGCCAGAAAGAGTTTCTTCCGCAGATCGCGGTTATCGGCATACTGCATGAAGGGCCCGTAGCTGGGCGCCTGGAGCGTAAACATATACCCGTCTTTACCCTTCTGTTTCGCGGTGGTTTTGGCCAGTTCCAGCACATAGTCGGGCAGGCCGGCCAGTTCCTTCACGTTGGTCACCAGCATACTGTACTCATTGGTTTCGTTGAGTACGTTTTCGCCAAACTGCAGCGAGAGCTGCGACAGCTGTTTGTCGATGGCGCGCAGCCGCTCCTTGCCTTTCTCGTCGAGGTTGGCGCCGTTGCGGGCAAAGCGCTTGTAGGCTTTTTCGAGCAGCATACTCCGCTCAGGGTCAAGTTTGAGGCTCGCCCGGCTGTCGTAAACGGCTTTCACGCGGGCAAACAGCTTGGCGTTGAGCGTTACGTCGTTGCCGTATTCGGTCAGCAGGGGCGACGCTTCCTTCACGATCTTCTGCAACTCGGGGGTGGTTTCAGCGCTGTTGAGGTTAAACAGCACCGAGGTTACCTTGCCCAGCAGATCGCCGGTTTTCTCAAGCGCCACCACGGTATTCTCGAAGGTTGGTTTGGCCGGGTTATCGACAATAGCCGCCACTTCGCGCCGGGCCTGCGTCAGGCCCTCCTGCAGGGCAGGCAGGTAATCGGGATTCTTGATCTTGTCGAACGGAGCCGTCTGATGGGGTGTCGTGTACGGCTGCAGAAACGGATTCTGACTCATAGAAGTTTTCGGTGGCACGGATGGGGCAGGCTGGGCCAGGGCCGCAACGACCGTAAACCCAATCAGTGCACTGGTCTGAAGAAGTTGTCGATGGTGTAACATGCAGGATGACAAAATGAGTTTCCGGCTGAATTTACGAAGAAAAAAGCGTGCCCGCCGGGCCAATCGGCTGACCGGATGCGGGCCGGGATAAATGGTTGACCGTGGTTCGGCCACTACCGGCCCGTTACTTCCTGCTTGATGGCTTTGATGCGGTCGTTGAACGGCACGTGCGGGTAATCGACGTCGGGCAGCTGGGTGGCATTGAGGTACTCCATCACGATCGGGTCGTGCGGAATGCGCTTACCGGTTTCCACGCTGATGTATTTGGAGGTCATCCAGAGCACGTTTTTGAGGTGCGTCCGGGCATCGTCGGTCATGATGTATTCGGTCACGATGGTGTCTTCGTTGAAAAAGATCAGCCGCGACGTGATGCGGACCCACTCGCTCACCAGCGCCGGACGGATGTAAGCGATCTGGTGCTGGTAAACAACCCAGCTCGTTTTCAGCTCCCGAAACATCTGCCCCGGATTGAAATCGTACAGCTTCGCTACCTGGTCTTCGCGGGCGTTGAAATAATAATCGAAGTACTTGGCGTTGTTGAGGTGCTGGAGCGGATCACAGTCCTGAAACCGGATAATGACACGGGTTTCGGTTTCGGTCGGGTACTGCCGGCCGGGGTCACGTCTGAACATAGGTCTGTTGCGATTTTAACGTCTATAAACTACCCGGGGCTGGCCAGGCAGACCGCCTGCCGGCCAGCCCCGGATCGCAAAGGTCGGTTGGCACCGGCGTAAAAAAAACCACCGGCGTTAGGCCATTCGCACGTCGGCGGTGCATATTTGCGTTAGTACAAAAAAATCATTGTTAACTCCATTAACGAACACCTATGAACGTTTTGCGATTCGGAATGCCCCTCGTAGCCCTGGTACTGATGCTAACTGCCTGGGCACCTGCCCCCGCCACCGACAGCAGCGATGCCGTGGTAGGCACCTGGCTCAACGGTTCCAAAAAAGGACATGTCCAGATTTACAAACAGGGCGGCACGTATTTCGGCAAGCTGGTGTGGCTGAAAGAGCCCAACGACCCGGCCACGGGCAAGCCCAAAACCGACGTTAAGAACCAGGATGCGTCCAAGCACAACCGCCCCCTGCTGAACCTGCCGCTGATGTACAACTTCAAGTACGACGGCGGTAATGTCTGGAGCGATGGCAAAATCTATAACCCGGAAGACGGCAAGGAGTACAACTGCAAAATGACCCTCAAAGACCCCAACACGCTCGACGTGCGCGGCTACGTAGGCATTTCGCTGCTGGGCAAGACCCAGACCTGGACACGGGTTAAATAACCGGCCGGCCCGACAAACGGTTTTTGGTTGGCGGTTCGTACCGGTTGCACACCGAAAGCCGCCAACCAAAAACCGTTTCTGTATGCATACGCTGATCATTGGGGCTGGCCCCGCCGGGCTGGCGGTGGCCGGGCAGCTGGCCCACCGCAATATGCCCTTCACCATCCTCGAAGCCAGCGAGTTTGTGGGTTACTCGTGGCGCAACCACTATGACCGGCTTCATCTGCACACCGTGAAGCAGTACTCGGCCCTGCCCCACTTCCCTTACCCCGACAGCTTTCCGACCTACGTACCCCGCCTGCAGGTGGTCGACTACCTCGAGCGGTACCGCGAGCATTTCAACATTCGGCCCCTGTTCAACCAGCGCGTGGTCAGCATCGGCCCCAACCCGCGCGCCGGCACTACCGGCGACCGCTGGCGGGTAGAAACGCAGACCGATGTATTCACCGCGTCGCACGTGGTGGTGGCAACCGGTTACAACCGCATTCCCAACCGGCCCGAGCTGCCCGGCGAGCGGGCTTTCCGGGGGATTATCTGGCACAGCAGCGAATACCGCAACGGAGCCCCCTTCCGCGACAAACGGGTGCTGGTACTGGGCATGGGCAATACCGGTGCCGAGCTGGCACTCGACCTGCTCGAATACGGCGCGCAGCCGTTTATATCGGTGCGCCGGCCGGTCAACATCGTCCGGCGCGATGTGTTTGGCAAACCCGCCCAGCCGACGGCCATCTTTCTCAACCGGTTTCCAAACTGGTTCTACGATTTCGTGACGGGGCTTTCCCAGCGCTTCACCGTGGGCGACCTGCGCCCCTACGGCCTGGGTAAGCCCGACCACCCGGCCTCTTACGACACCCGGCGCGGCAAAATTCCGGTGATCGACCAGGGCACCCTCGACGAGATCAAGGCGGGGCGCATCCGGGTATTGCCCGGTATCGAGCGCGTCAACGAACGGACCGTCACGTTTACCGACGGGCAGGACCTTCCGTTCGAAGCCATCGTGCTGGCCACGGGCTACCGGCCCGGCATGCAGGCCCTGCTCGACCCCGATGTCGCAAAATCGGTGCTAAATGAACGGGGGTATCCAAAACACCTCTGGTTCGACCAGAACGCGCTCAACGGCCTGTATTTCATCGGCTTTACAACCCCGCTCACCGGTATTCTCTACAACCTCAACATCGACTCCGGCCGCATTGCCAACCACCTCGCCAAAAACAATTTTGTCACGGCATAGTTCTATTACCAAAACCCACGATGGGTTAGCCAATCACTTAAACAGACAAAACCATGAACGAGACAACTGCCAGCGGACTGTGGGATCAGATGAAAGGTAAAATCAAACAGGCTTATGCCGATCTGACCGACGATGACCTCACCTACGAAGAAGGAAAAGAAGACGAAATGTGGGGTAAGCTGAAAGAAAAAACCGGCAAGACCAAAGACGAGATCAACAAGTCGATTGCCGATCTGTAGTCGTCTTCTGAGTTATAGAAAAGCGCCCGCCAGACTTGTTCTGACGGGCGCTTTTTCGTTACCGGCACCAGCCGTTTGCTCACTATCGGGCGGGCGAATGTGGAATCCGGGCAGGCCGCGCATCAACGCTCAACAGCCCCCTTCTCTATGTCACTCCGCCTGCCCGTTCTCCTGTTTCTGCTTTCGGCTGGTATGGCCCCGGCCCAGGACCGCGTTACCCTGCTGCGCGATACAAGCCGGCTGGGTGTGTCGCTGCACAGCTACCAGCATCGGTTTCCGCCCGCCCTGCCTACCTATGTCGAAGCAGGACGGCCCCGCCAGCGAGGCCTGTTCGACAGACAGCCGGGCCTGTTCCTCGATTCGGTGCAGGCCCGGCAGCGCGCCTTTGTCCGGTTTCGGGACCGTCAGCAGAAACAGCGACTCCCCACCGGGCTTACGGCCGACATCCAGGCCTTTGTTCGGTCCGATGGCCAGTACGAACGGGTCTTCTGCCGCTTCAACACCGATACCCTCAGCAGCGAACAGGAGCTTACGAGCCTTAACCTGCTGGGCAGCTGGTACGCCAGCCACCCGTTTGGCTTCCAAACGCCATCGGGGTTTTACTACCGGACCCAGCTGCCCCTGGGCCCGGCCGCGTCGGTCCGTACGATCCGGCGCGGCCCCGGTTATATCAACACGCTGGCGCAGGCCCGGCAAACCAACCGCCCCGATACCGTTACGGTGCTGGCCCTCAACCAACTGGAACTAGCCCGGATTCCGGAGGAGGTGTATCGCTTCCAGAACCTGACCGAACTCGACCTGTCGCGCAACCAGCTAACGAACCTGCCCGCCCGCCTGACTGCCCACCTGCCCCGGCTGCAGCGACTCAGCCTGCTCTACAATCGCCTGGTCGACGACAGTGTAGCTTTCACGCCGAACCGGCAGTTGCTCGCCCTGAACCTGCAGGGCAATCAGCTGACCCGAGTGCCACCCACGGTGCGGGCCAATCGGGCGCTGGAGAGCCTGTGGCTGGGCAACAACTCGCTGACCCGACTCGATACGCGCCCGTTGCGCCGGCTCCGTCGCCTGACCGACCTGAATCTCTACAACGCGGGGCTGACCGCGCTGCCCCGCACCATCCGGCAGCTGAAACGGCTGACGGTGCTCGATCTTTACTATAACAAACTAACCGCCCTGCCCCGACAGATCGGGCAGCTGCGCCGACTCGAACAGCTGGCCCTGTCCTACAATGAGCTGAGTGCCCTGCCCGGCAGGCTGCGCCGGCTAACCCGGCTCCAGATCCTCTACGTGCACCACAACCGGATCAGCACCCTCCCGCCCGATCTGCACAGGCTCCGGCAGTTAAATACCCTCGACATCAGCCACAACTGGTTTACGGTGCCGCCACCGCAGCTCGGGCAGTTGCCGGCCCTGGTCGAGCTCAGTCTGAACAACAACAATCTGCAGGAATTCCCGATGGTGCTGACGAGCCTGCCTGCTCTCCGCAAGGTGTTTCTGAGCAGCAATCCGGTAGTCGCTCCCGATGCACTCCAGCGCGCGACGGGGCCACTCATCAGAGGACTCGAAGCGCGGCAGGTGCAGGTATTTTATTGAGCATTTCGTTACAATAGTGCAATAAACAACCCACTTGTAGTACAATTCCTATAATAAGGCAAAATACCGGGTTCTCGGGATAGAAACCGTAAGGGCAGCTGTTAGGGGGGTATTCGCCCGTTGTTGTATGCAAGTTTCGTCTGCCCCGCTTACCCAGTCGCCCAATCGCGTTACGCTCTGGTCGGCCCTGACCGCCGTTTATATTCTGTGGGGGTCAACCTACCTGTTTATCCATTTCATGACCGAGCGGATGCCCCCGCTCTACATGGCCTCGATGCGGTACATTGTGGCGGGGACGCTTATGTATAGCTACGCCCGGCTGACCGGCACGCCCCGCGCAACCAAAGCCGAGTGGAAATCGGCGAGTATCATCGGGGTGCTGTTGCTGACGATCGCCAATGGCTGTCTGACGCTGGGTATTCAGTACATTCCGACGGGTATGGCAGCGCTGCTGGGCGGCATGCTGCCCGTGTTTCTACTGACCCTCAACTGGGTGTCGTTTGGCCGGCAGCGCCCAACCAACCTGGCGCTGGGCGGTCTGGTTCTGGGGTTGCTGGGCATTTATTTTCTGATCAAGCCCGATAAACTGCAGCCCATGGGGGGTGCCCACGCCAACCTGATCGGGGCGGCCTTGGTTACCACGGGTAACCTCTCCTGGGCCATTGGCACCCTGCTGACACCCCGGCTCACCCTGCCGGCCGGCATCCTGTCGAGTGGTATTCAGATGCTGGTTGGCGGTACCGTGCTGCTGATCGTGAGCCTTTGTCTGGAACCGGTTGTTCCCTGGAGCATTGTGTATGCCCCCACCAAAGCCATTGGCTCCATGCTGTATCTGGTCATCTTCGGCAGCATTATTGGTTTTTCGGCTTATTCGTGGCTGGCCCGAAATGCCCCCCCGCAGCTGTTGTCGACCTACGCGTTTGTCAACCCCGTAGTAGCCATGCTACTGGGGTCGTTGTTTGCCGGCGAGGTCTTCTCCAGCCAGTCGTTCATGGGCGCCATGATCGCGCTGGCCGGCGTCGTGCTGATTACGCTGGGGAGGAAATAGGGCGAAGGAGTGAATGAGTGAAAGAGCGGGTCAGTTCCTGCAACTCTTTGATTCTACAACGCGCCAACCTTATTACTCTACAACCTTACAACTCGCTAATCTGCTGTGCGTCGTAAAGTTGGGTACTGAACTAAGCGTCACCAAGTTTGGGATCAGTTCGTTGAAAAACAGTCAAGGTTTCGATACGCTGAGCCAATAATGTGTG
>NZ_BAAGZE010000021.1:0-254100 GCF_054778875.1 Spirosoma luteolum | reverse complement strand
CTGCCCCATCTCAACGGCACGTGCCATATCGTAGTCGATTTATAAAAGCCATGAAAGTAGCTAACTTGCTGACGTTACTGATACCCAACTTTACGACGCACAGCAGTACTTGTGTTTAGTCAAGTTCTGCTCCCACCACCCAACACCCGTTGGCGTTGGGTGATCCATCCGAGTAGTACTTCGAAGTCGGGCATTGTGCGACAGGTTGCACGTCTCACAACAGGGCGGTTTTAGGCTCGTTGGGCAGCTTCGGTTGACACGAGAACCGCCCAAGGTTAGGCAAGTTTGGTAAGGCAGACTTCAATTGACAAGCCAAGCAGTTAACTATCATGAATGGAATTGTATATTATTTGGCATGACCATGAAATCAGTAATTCTTCTCTTTTTAGATCATAAGATTTCTAGGGCAAAAGCTCAAAAAGCTTTTTGCGCTAAATTCAACTCAAATCTTTTTGATTTTGTAGCAGAATTTAAAAAACAACTTGAAATAAAAGATGAGTTGACAAATGCAGTAAATTCATTTATCGAAAAGGGTGAAGTCATTCCTATCCCTCTACTTGAAAAGTTAGTTTCTAAGCGACTTCAATCCAATAGCTTTGATAAAATAGTGATGTATGGATACCCTAGATCGCAAGAGCAGTATCAGAGCTTAGAAAGACTATTTGAAAACCTGCACATATCTATTAAGAACATCTGGTTTGTAAAACAACGTGAACCTGAACGCTATTTGTTAAGCCATTACAGCGACTCTAAATACAGACCTTGGCTTGAAAAATTCGGATCAGAGGTTAATGACGTTTGGCGAAAAGATTTCCAAAAAACGAGACAGATGATCAATAGCGTAATGGCTGTATCTGAAAATCAGAATTGGCACATTGTAGAAATGGACTATCAACCAGCAATAACGGAGCAGTATATATTTGATAAAATTACCAGAGGTGATTAATCGAAAAAACACTAAAGATCTCTTGAGGCAGGTTTCGGCTGACAGGATGCGCGTCCCGAAGGCAGTGTTTTCAGCTCAACCAAACAGGGGTGTAAAGGTTGACGCTCTGATTGTTACCTGAAGTGGTTCAATCATCCATCAACCCCTGTGGGTGTTGGGTGGCGCGTCCATAAAGTGCGTGAGTGCCAGCAATCAAGCAACAGGTTGCTGGCCGCAGAAGTTAGGTATTTGAGCTTCCATTTTCAGCGTTCGTTCGACAAGTCAAACGTGACGAGTGGGCAGGTTTAGGTTTGTGGGTCAGCGTCTTGTCGACAGTGAGTAACCTTAATTGCGGCACTTTTAACTTAGTTTTCAGATGAGTACTTCTATTTTTTTTGCAATTCTGATTACTGGGTCATTTTTGGTCTTCGTCTTCAGGAAGCAATTCCCTCGTAAAGACAGTCCAATTGAGTCTATTTTAGAACCTTATAAGGCACTCCTTTTGATTGGAGCTTTGTGCAGTGCCGTGATAATGTTCACAAATCTTTATGATGAAACGTATCTTCCAAAGGCGGTTGTATCAGCAGGAAGATTACTAAATACGGTAGTGTTACTTGTGGTCGCATTTCGGATTGTCGGCAGGAAGGCGGCCCAATGAGATAGTTACTCTCGCTCTGCATGGTTAGATTACGGTTGACAGGCAGCACGTCCCCGCAGGAGGATTTTCAGCCCAACCAAACGGGTGTGTAAAGGTTCAGGTTCGTGTGTTCAGTCGAGTTTCTTGCCCACCATCAACACCCGTTGGCGTTGGGTGGTAAGTTCATCATGTGTGCGACAATCGGGAATCCGGGCGACACATAGCACGTCGTAAAAAGGCAGGTTTAAGAGGTTTCCATTTCCAACCCACCTGCGACACGGGAAACACCCCAGTCGGGCAGGTTTTGAAATTTTTCATTTTCGAGTTTCCTGCGACATTGGAAAGGCTGTAAGAAGCAAATAATAAAGTATTCACAGTTTGACCAAAAAAATGGGACTATTTGATTTTCTAAAAAAGAAGAAAGGTAATTCTCCTAACTTCAACGAAGTTCATAACAAACAGATGGTTTCGTCCAAGACGATTGCTGATTATGTAAGAACAGAAAGGAATAATGATGAATCTATTGATGACAGAAATTTTATAGATGATTTAGTTGGAAGTTTCAAATCTGAAGAGCAAATAATAGATGCTTCTTTTGGCTACGTGCAATTCCAAAATGCAAATCAGCCCCATTTATATCTGTCAGTAGGTTTGACTGGTGATGAGGAGTCTGTCAAATCTATGACATGGTTCATTAAATCCATATACTTCCCGGAGACCTCAATTCAGTTTGCATCAAATCTGACAAACAAAGATGTTTATGACTATATAAAGTCAGATAGTTTTTCATTCTACAAAAAGAATGAGAATTTATCGCTGGAGCAAAAAATAATGAAAAAATGGTTTGAACCAAAAAAGTATAAAAATGATCTTGTAGAAGAAATAAAAAAGAGTAAAATAGTCACCTTACTTAAAAACTTTGACAAAGAGAGCCAGATTATTGACTTTCAAACGTATGTCCGAGAAGACAGAGAGTTTGTTCCTCTGTTCTCTGATAGAGAGATGATTGGAAAAAGTGGTATGACTGAATTACCCCCAGATTTGACTATTGTGGGGTTCGACTTTGAGAAAATGAACGAATTATTGGAAGGCGCTTTGGATAATCAATTTTTTGTCTTAAACCCAGGAACTGCCTTTGAAGTAGCATTCTATGCTTGAAATTGCAATCGCTTTGCGCTGTCACCGTCCCGGCGACAGGAAGCATACCCCGAAGGCAGAGGTTCAGCCCAACCGACAGGGGGTGTAAAGGTGCAAGCTACGTTTGTTCAGGAAAGTGGCGTCATCACCATCAACCCCCTGAGTCGTTGGGTGATTTTAAAGCGTAAAAGCGCGTTTGGTGGCTCCGGTCGACACTCCACGCTTGGTTGTGAGGTACGCTTTTTTGTTTCAGTGCGGGCATCAGTAGACAAGCTAAATTCTCCGACGAATCAGCTTTTTTTGATCGGTCAGCTAACGGGCGACAGGGCGAATGACTCGTCATACAGGCCCGAGTGAGTAACTTGAGCATCTCTAATCTGTTACGGTTTTTATGCCGTTTGCAATCACTTCAAATCTCCAGCGACTTTCGCTCCACGATTCCTCGTTTGAGACGATTATAAGATCTAATCAAGATATGGAGCTGACGTTTGATTGGGCCAAACTTGAAACCTTCGACGAACAACGAATTAGTGAACCTATCATTATGGGTAAAACAATCTTGTCGTTAACAGGGGTACGCTCAGAGCAGTTTAGATTCTACGCTGAAAATGAGAACTATTCCCTCGTTCCCTTACCTGATGACCTTATGACAGGTTTAGCGCCGATTGGCACTAATGAGATAGATGATGAAACTAATAGTGTGAAAATTAGTGGTCTTTATACCAGCAAGGATAATCAATCTAATTGGGTAGAGTGGATTTTTCACTTTGCTACTTGTCAGCTTTCATGGACTTCGTATGTCACTCATACTGAATGGTTGAATGGTAAATTACCATCTGACTAAGCGAATATGCGTTATTGTCCGCTTCGCGTAGGGGGCTTGTCGGGCGACAGGGTGCAGGCCGCAAGGTCAGCGTTTTCAGCCCAACCGTTTAAATGTGTAAATATCTCTCTGCAGTCGTCATCTGCCCCTCTAGGCATTGGGTGATTCGGCCAAAGGGTGAGTTCAAGGCGGCTGCCCGTCAAGGCAAGCGTACGCCGATACAACGTTCCCCGGTAAGAAACCCGTCGGCCTGATAACACGAGCGCAGGGCGAGGGCGTCGGTCGATCAGCGGGTTTTTCGGAGCTGGATGCCATTCAGAATAGCTTCGCCCTGGTGCGCGCTGAAGCTTACCGTAATGCCCCCCTGATTCTGAACATGCACCATGACTTTCGTGGCAACGGGTCGATCCGTTTTTAGCTCATCCGTGTTGTTAAGTCCCGAAATAACGGTTACGCCATTGACCAGCACATCGAAGTTGCGCTCCATAAACGGTTCCGGTGCGCTTCGTGGCCCCAGGTTAAAGGCAATATCATTGCCCGCATTTCTGGAAAGCAGCTCGGCAAAATGCAGAACCAGTTCGTAATCGCCGTCCGGCACGTCGAATTTGACCTGTTCAATGCCTGTCCGCTGCGTCTGATACACAGGATCGAGGTCGGTGCCGATGATATTCCGGCTACTCCCAAAACTAACCCGCGAGTTGTTTCTCATAACGTAGGGCTTGCCCCCCACGTAGCCCCAGCTACCGGGTTTGTAAGCCTGTTCCGGCAACCAGTTCTGGCCGGTTTTTTCGTCGTAAAAGAACCGAATGTCGCCCAGGCTCACGTTCAGTTCGCTGAAAGGAAGCTGGGGGCTTTTCAGGTTGGCCGGCAACAGTTGGAAAAGTATATCGGCCTGGTCGGAGAGGCTGGTGCCACCAAGGGTGGCCGAGGCAACAACCCGATTGAGACCGTTGGCGAAGGGCACCGTAAAGCGGGCTATACCCTGTTTGGTGTCGGCCGTACCGATACTTGTTCCGTTCACCGTCAGGGTAACCGACGGCTGATTGCTGAAGACAAGTACGGGCTGGCTATACGTCAGCTGGGTTTCCGAAGTGGCCGTACCGACGCGCCGGTTCCACTCGCTGGCACCGATCTGGATATAAGGCGTTTTCAGCAGATTGGCTTTGTAGAAGCGATACGGGTCTTTTTCCCTGCGGTCGTAGGTGAGAATGCCTTTTGGATTGATGTTGGGCAGCGTTTCGGCCCGCACGGCGGTGTTGAATTCGGCCAGGTTCCAGATCATGCCGGCGGCAACGAAGGGCCGGTCCATGATGGCTTTCAAATAATACTGATGATAGGCCATGGTATACTCCACCGACTTATCGAAGCGAACGGGGGCAAAATTATGGATCCGGTTGTCGGCGTCGGCGCCGAATTCGGTGATCAGTATCGGCTTGTCGGGGAGCTCCCGGTGGTGGCGGTCGATAAACTTGCTGAATTCCTCGAAGGATTCACTATACCAGCCCTGATACAGGTTCCAGCCTACCAGTCTGGGGATTTTGGTCAGGCCTACTTTGTTGTAAATATCCCAGGCACCATGGTTCGGAATCAGCGTATAGCGGGCCGAATCTTCACGCCGGGCCATCGTTTCCAGATCCTGGGCCAGGCTGGCCATGTGGGCAAAATAAGCCTGCTGTTTGGTCGAGTCGTTGGCAAACGGCACCCGGAGCAGCATTTCATTCATATACGACCAGATAATGACGCTGGGGTGATTGTAGGTCTGCCGAATGATTTCCAGGTGCTGCTGGCGCGAGCTGGCGGCAAAGGCGTCTGAGTCGGTAAAGCCCATAACGGGGGTCTCCACCGAGGTTAGAATGCCCAGCCGGTCGCAGGCTTCCAGCACGGCGGGGTCCTGCGGGTAGTGCGCCACCCGCAAAAAATTGCCGCCCATGGCCCGCAGTAGTTCAACATCGCGTACGTGCATGGCGTCGGGCAGCGCGTTGCCCATGCCTGGATAATCCTGGTGGCGGCTGGTGCCTATAAGTTTTAGGGGCTTGCCATTCAGAAAAAAGCCGTCATTCGGGTCGAACCTGTACCAGCGGAAGCCGAGGGGGTTGGAAACTTCGTCGAGCGTTTGTCCCGTACCGGCGTCGGTAAGGGTCGATAACACCCGGTACAGATAGGGGTCGTCGGGCGACCATAACCGATGGCCCTGAATGGCTTTGATAGCGTGCAGGAAGTCGACTTGCTGGCCTGCATTGGCCTTGACGCTGGCTTTATGCTGGGCCAGCAGGGTACCCTCCGGGGTCAGGATCCGGTGGGTAACAACCAGGTTGCGACGGCGGGAGCTGTTGTTAACAAAGCTGCCTTTTAGCTGTACGGTGGCACTGGTGGCGCTTACCTGGGGTGTAGTAATGAAAATACCGCTCGATGCCTGATTGTCGGCATCGAAGTGAACGTTGTCCAGTACGTTGAGGTATACGTCCCGGTACAGCCCGCCGTAGATGTTGTAATCGCCCATGATGGGCGGCAGGTCCTCATTCGGGCTGTTGTTGACCCGTACCACCAGCTCATTGGCCGCATTGCCCGACTGGGCAAACCGCAGGGCCCGGCTGATCGGCAGGGCGAAAAAGGTGTAGCCACCCTGATGGCTACCAACCGACTGTCCGTTGACAAAAACGTCGGCACGCTGGCCTGCTCCCTCAAAATACAGATAAACCGCTTTGTCTTTCCAGCCGGCGGGTATGTAGAGTGTTTTTTTGTACCAGCCGTCGCCCCGATAGTAGCCCGGCTCGTCATCCAGTACATCCTGCGTGTTCCAGGTGTGGGGAATGGAAACTGACTGCCAGGGGTTACCAGCTGCCTGTTTGGTGGTGTCTCCCTTGATAAACAGCCAATTGCTGTTGATGGTCGATGAAATACGCCCCTGAGCATGGAGCAGAGCAACAGACGACAGGGTCAACAGCCAGGTAATCAGCAACGATTGGGCGCGCATGCAGGGGTATGAAGTTTACGGGGAAACTACTTGTAACGAGCAGGATGGCTTCATGGTCAGGGCTAGCCCCCGGACCCTAACAGTTGCCGTAGGGAAGCATTCCGGTCGCCAGTCTGCCATGAGTAAAAAAGAGCAATCCGACAGCAGTATCTACTCAATATCTGTTGTGTTCGCTCTGGATAATAAACCTGTTTTAGGGCGAACCACCTGACTGCTTTGGGTGGGGAGGAAGAAGGGAGGTACACGCGTGGTGGACACAATCCGACGATTAACCAGTCATGTAGACACTGGTCAGGTAGAACAGGCTAGACCTCCGAAAGAACAGCGCGTCACAGTAGGTGACTGGATTACCTGTTTGCTCTAAATATGTATTTGAAAATCAGTGCTTTGTGTGTAAAATGATAGTTTTGGCTTGCCCTGGCCACCAGACAGCCTGTTTAAAATAGCGGTCGGCCGGTCATCGGCTGGCTGCAGCAGTGGCGGGGTTTACGGCCTTATTTGGAAACATCCGGGCGCGCCCGGCGGGCCAAGTCGATGTCGGCCACCACGGCCGGGCGGAGCAGGGCCCAGTGAAACCGCAATTGATCGTTTTGGGCGGCTGTAGCGCCTTTCTGCTCGCTCAGGTGTACTAGCGGCATGTCGTTGTAGATCGGTCGGGTAATGGCAATGACTGTATCCCAGTACCGCAGGGCGGCTGTCAGCTCCCGGATAGCCGTTGTTTTCTGCGCTTCATTACCGGTGGTGCGGTAGCGGTGCAGGGCCACAGCTCCGCGCAGCTTGGCCGCCAGATGCAGGCCCAGGTTAGCCCAAACCCGAATGTCGGCAACCTCGTAGGCCAGCGACCGGTTGCCCGAAACCCGAATCGAAGTCAGCAGCGCGAGGGCCTGCCGGCAGTCGGTATCGAGTTGGGTGGCAAGCTGGATGGGCGTTGTCTGATCCGTTCGAAACGACTTACCGGCGATGGTAGCCGTCACGTAGTCGCGCACCGACACGTAACTGGGGTCGAGCGGGGGCTGGGTGATGTGCTGGTCAACGGAGATGTACGACACGTTTTTGGCCGAATCGTGGGCCATCATCCCTTCACTATAAAGTGAAAAGTCCCAGGTGAAGTCGAAAGCAGCGGCCAGTCGGAGCGGGGTTCTGGAGGCCAGGGCGTAGGCTGCCAGCAAGGGTGAGGCCTGGCGACCGTAGCGCCTGACAAATTCATGGCGAAACACCGCGTCGGGTGTCGCCGGGTTGTACAGCAGCCGCCCCCAGAGGGCATAGAACAGCCACTGGCGCTCGAAGGCGTAGGTCCAGCTAACCGGGGCGCCGGGGCTGGTGAAATAATCTTTCGCCGGAATGTACGTTTCGGAGCCCAGGATGTAGCCGCCCACGTAAGGCTGCTGATTGGTGGCGATGTGCGTCCGGATAAAATCAGGCGCTCCCCAGCGCAGGCAGAAAAAGTCTTCATTCCGCGCCGTCCAGACAATTTTGTAGGCGGCCGAAACGGGCTTGAAATACGTGTCGTATAGCTTACCACCGTGGACTTTCACCAGTTTGGGCGTCGAGTGGGCATGCGACCAGTTGTATTTGAGATCGGCCCAGACCGGTCCGTCGAGAAAATCCAGACGCCCTTCGCGTTCGAGCGCCTGGCGGGTCAGCACTTCGGTGTCGACGCTGGTGACGCCGAGCGAGCCTGTGGTGCTCGAAAACGGGATGCGGTGAATCAGTTTGGTTTTACGCCCCGCCCGCTGCATGCCGGCCAGTATCGTTTCGGCCATCCAGGCCTCGCGCTGCCGGGGCGTCATGCCGCCCATGCCTTCGCCCAGCGTCAGCCCGAAGCCAGTCAGTTCGGGGTACTCCTGCAATACCTGGGTTACGCACTCACGCGTGTACTGCCTGACAATGGCCGAGGTGTCGCCATCCACAAAGTGCTTGTGGTCGAAGTTGTTCAGACGCGGATTGGGATTGTAGGCGGTCGAGAAGGCGGGGCTGGTGAAAATGTTGAACGGAACGAGGTACGTTTCGATACCGCGTTCGCCCGCCATGCGGAAGATCGACCGGAACAGCCGCTGCCAGTCATGCAGTTCCGCATCGGAAAAGGCCGTTGCTTTTGGGAAATTCACCGGCCGAATCATGAACGGGTAGGGGTGGAGATTCCAGAGCGTCAGCACGTTGAACCGGTTGGTGGCCATCATGTCCAGAAAGGCCCGCCAGTAGAGCGTATCGCGACAGGTGGCGTAGTGCTGATCAAGGGCGTAGCTGTGGCGGTAGGTATCCCAGGGCAGGTCGAATTTAAGCGCCCGAAAGGGCAGGTGGGGCCGCTCGCGGTGGGTACTGAGTTTCAGGGCGGACGTACCCTGAAGCAGGGCTTCGGCAACCGACAGCGTGCCGTAAATAAGCCCGCGGGCATCGCCCCCGGTAATGGTCAGCCGGTTGCCGTCCCGCTCAACCGCGTAGGCCTCACTGCCCAGCCCGGCCTGCAGCGGAGCGATCCGGATAGTCAGATCGGCCGATGCGCCGGCGGGCATCACCCGACAGCCGCGGGTCTGCAGGGCATCGGTAAGCCGGCGAACAGCGTAGCGGCTTTGGACCGAGGCTGCCTCATCGCGTAGGGCGACCCGTTGCGCCAGCCCGCTGCCCGGGAGCCAATGGAGCGCAACGATCAGAAAGAGGAGCCGACTCATGGGCGGGTCGTTTTGCCGCTGGTGGCGGTTTGGGTAGCATACGGCAGTACCTCAATGAAAGGGGCCGTCCAGATGGTTGTTTCGTTTTGCTTCAGATAAGCCAGCAGCTTGTTGTGTTCGGTCAGCTTAACATCGAGCGAATGGCCACCGCCGACGCCGTGAAACAGAAAGACCACCCAGGTCCCTGTTTCCTGTGCTTTTTTGACCAGGTCGATCAGCTGCTCGGCCGACTGTCCACTGACCACGTACGATCCCACGTTGGCCGGATTGAGCGCCCCGACCCGGATGTGCTCACCCGTGACCCCGCGCGCCCCCACGAAGGCGTCCTGCACCGACTGGTAGTAATCGACCCCTTCAACTTTGGTGTCGCCACAGGGATAGGCAAACGTGCGGCTGGTCCTGCCGTCGATGGTGTAGAGCAGGGCGTTAGTCAGCCGTATCTCATCGGTGATGCGTTTGAGGGTGTACTTGCTGAGGTCGTAGTTGGGGTTGACCCACTCGCGGCCCGGCTGGCTCCCGTCGCAGGGATGAAACAGGGTATGGTTGCCCAACTCATGACCGGTTTTGGCAACGCTCCGCCAGCGGTCGAGGTTGCTGGTGAAACCGGGAAAGATACTCGACAGGTAGAACGTGCCGCGCAGCCCCAGCCTGTCGAGCGCGGGCAGCGCATGATCGAGGTGCTGCTGAATGGCGTCATCGTAGGTAAGCGACACGGCGCAGCGTTTACCCCGCCATGGGTTGGTCGATTGAGCCTGTGCAGGCAGCAGGAAAAGCCCGCAGGCAATGGCGGGCAGAAACCAGACTAACGCACGGGTTAAACGACCTGGCCGGCGCGTCCGGGAGACGTGTAAACATGAGCAATGCATACGATTTTAACAGGGAATAAGGATAATGTAGTAGGTTGATCGGTAAACTAGTGATAATTCGCTGCTAATAGGCCGGGGCGGATGAGATTGATGCACCCAATCGTGGAGTCAACCATCGGCGAAAAAGACAATGCAATCGGTGGAAATGGCAAAAAAAATAGCTGCAACCGATTGCAATATAACAGATGGTCTCTTTACTTTGCATTAAGTAAAGGATAAATAGTACCGTGCGCAGCCATCCCGGCAGGCCTTCATCAGCTCATAGTCTGGGTAGTTTTCCGCTGGTTGTGTCACCCGACAATCCTTTATAGCCGGCCGATACCGGTATGATCCGACACCCAAGCCCTGAACGACCTATGCCTGTAACACCCGCTCCCGGTTTGCTGCACTAGCGAACCCGCTCCAACGGCTTACTGCCCCGGCCCGGCCGGAAAAAAATCTCCAGCGATGGAGGCAGGATTTCTATTGCCTTACCTAAACCAGCTACGTATCCAAACAACCACTAAACCCCGCTGCTATGCGAAACAACTCGCTGTCTTATTCTTTTATTCGTCCGTTGGTCTGCCTGTTACTGCTATGGGGCCTGCTGACGCCCGCTCTGCTGGTTA
The DNA here is from genome assembly GCF_054778875.1 of Spirosoma luteolum. Taxonomy (NCBI): domain Bacteria; kingdom Pseudomonadati; phylum Bacteroidota; class Cytophagia; order Cytophagales; family Cytophagaceae; genus Spirosoma; species Spirosoma luteolum. The sequence goes on along the minus strand of NZ_BAAGZE010000021.1, from coordinate 243,461 downwards.
AGGCATCGGCCGATCAGTCGGTGACGGGTACCGTACTCGACGAAAAAGGCGCCCCGCTCGTGGGGGTCAATATCCAGATCAAAGGCACCACGCGCGGCACCGCCAGTGATGCCAGGGGGGCGTACCGGATCGAGGTGCCCAATGCCAGTTCGGTACTGGTGTTCAGTTACATCGGCTATACCCCGAAAGAAGTCACGGTGGGCAACCAGAGCGTCATCAACGTGTCGCTCGAAGCCAATGCCGGAGCACTCGATGAAGTGGTGGTCGTTGGCTACGGCACTCAGAAACGCTCGTCGCTGACGGGGGCCGTATCGTCGGTGGCACCCAAAGAACTGACGGCCCTGCCGGTACCCAACGTGGCTTCGGCGTTGCAGGGCCGGGTACCGGGCGTGTCGGTCGTAAACAACGGCGGACCGGGTACCGCTCCTCAGGTACAGATTCGTGGTATTGGCTCGATCAACTTTGCCTCGGGTCCGCTCTATGTTATCGACGGTGTACCGACGGGCGATCTGAACAGCTTCAACACCAACGACATCGAGTCGCTGGAAGTGCTGAAAGATGCCAGTTCGGCGGCCATCTACGGCTCGCGGGCGGCTAACGGGGTGGTGCTGATCACCACCAAAAAAGGCAGCCGCGACAACCGGGTGCGCATCTCGATCGACTCCTATGTAGGTACCCAGAGCGCCTGGCGCAAAATCCCGTCGCTCAGCCGCGATCAGTACATCCAGTACGCCAAAACGCTGACTTCGAACGCCGGCATTGCCCTGCCCGCCCGGCTGAGCAACCTCAACACACCCATTTACGCGGGCGCCAGCCAGACGTTTGCGCAGACTGAAACCAACTGGCAGGATGAGCTGTTCCGTAACGCGCCCATCCAGCAGCAGCAGTTGTCGCTCTCGGGCGGCAACAACGTATCGCGGTTCTTCGCATCGGGTAATTACTTCAACCAGCAGGGAATCATGCTGGGCACCAACTTCGAACGGGGCTCGCTGCGACTTAATTCGGACCACCAGATCGCCAAATTTCTGAGCATTGGCCAGACCCTGACGGCTTCCTACAGCAGTCAGCGCCCTGAAACCAACGGCAACCGGTCGCAGCTGATGCACGCGCTGCGGATGCTGCCCTACTGGCCTACGACGGACCCCACCAAGGTAGGCGGCTTCAGCGCCCCCACGGCCCTGGACGGTTCCGACCCTGAAAACCCCCTGCGGGCGCCGGCGCTCGACATTACCCGCAACAAGTTTCTGAAAGCGTTTGCCACCGTCTACGCCGACGTGCGATTTACGGACTACCTGCGCTACCGCTTCAACTACGGGGCCGATCTGGGCTTTGGTACGTCGACCACGTTTCTGCCGATCTATAACGATGGCTACCTGGGACGCACCTCATCGACCGTGCAGGACAACCGCAGCACCACCATCTCGCAGGTGTTTACCAACCAGCTGACCTTCGATAAGACGTTTGGCAAGCACAACATCAACGTGCTGGCCGTTGCCGAGAAACAGGTGGTTCGGTTCGATGGGCTGAACGGTTCGGGTAACCGGCCCAACAACGACCTGACCGTGATTCAGGGTGTTAGCAACCCGGCCGTGACAAGCAACCGGAGTGAAACCCAGCTCCTGTCGTACGTGGGCCGGGTCAACTACGATTACGATGGCAAATACCTCATCAGTGCGTCGATCCGGCGCGATGGCTCGTCGCTGTTTGCGCCCGGCAAGCAGTGGGGTAACTTCCCGTCGGCGTCGATCGGCTGGCGCATCAACCAGGAAAACTTCATGAAAGGCGTGCCTCAACTGTCGGAACTGAAGCTGCGGGCCAGCTACGGCAAAACCGGCTTTAACGGCATCAACAACTACGCCTGGCAGTCGCTGGTGCAGGCCGACGCAACGGCCTACCCGTTTGGCGCCAGCAACGGCCTGGGCTCGTATTTCAACGCACTGGGCAACACCGAGCTGCGGTGGGAAACGACCGACATGGTTAACCTGGGGGTCGACGTAGGGCTGTTCAACAACCAGATCACCTTCACGGGCGAAGTCTACAACCGAAACACCGACGGGCTCATTCTGAACGTACCCATTCCGAACTCGATCGGGTACAGCACCGCACCGGTAGCCAACATCGGCAGCATGAAAAACTGGGGTTACGAATTCCAGGCGGCCTACAACTACGCGAAAGGTGATTTCCGAGGTACGGTATCGGCCAACATCGGTATTACCCGCAACCGGGTGCTGAGCCTGGCCACGCCCACGGCTTCGATCTACGCCGGTCAGGATGCCGACTACGGTGGGTTCGATATTACCAAGACCGAGGTTGGGCAGCCCATTCAGTCGTTCTACGGCTGGAAAGTAGACGGCATTTTCCAGAACCAGGCCGAAATCAATGCGGCCAATGCGCTGGACGGCAACGACAAAACGCTCTATCAGGACAAGGCTGCGCCGGGCGACATCCGGTTCAGAGACATCAACGGCGATGGCAAGATCGACGCCAACGACCGGACGTACCTGGGCAGCTACCTGCCGAAGTTCAACTACGGCGCCAACTTCAGCGCATCGTACAAAAACTTCGACTTCACGATGTATCTGCAGGGCGTACAGGGCAACAAAGTATTCAACGGCACCAAAGTGGTGACTGAAGGTATGCTGCGGCTCTTCAACGCCGGCCCGGCCGTGCTCAACGCCTGGACAACCACCAACACCAATACGAACGTGCCCCGGGCCATCAGTGGCGATCCCAATAACAACAGCCGCACGTCGGACCGCTTTATCGAAGATGGCTCGTACATGCGGATCAAGAACCTGACCATTGGGTACACCATTCCGGGGCAGCTGCTGGGTGATCTGACGAACAAAACGGTGAGCAAAGTACGGGTGTACGTGTCGAGTCAGAACCTGCTGACGCTGACCAAGTACACGGGCTATGATCCGGAAATCGGCTCGCGCAACGGTACGCTGCTCCGGAATGGCATCGACTATGCCAACTATCCGCAGGCACGCACGCTGCTGGCCGGCCTCCAGATTACGTTCTAATATCCGATCCTTACCTTATTGATGCATAGCCATGAAACGAATTCCTTTCTTAGTGAGTGCCCTGTTGCTGGGCGCCACACTGGGGTGCAATGACAACGCGCTGACGCAGCTAAATCCCAACGCCGTTACCACCGACAGTTATTTTCAGAACGACATCCAGATTCAGAGCGCAATCAACGGGGTGTATGCTGCGCTGCAGTCGACCAACCTCGTGGCCCGGGAGTGGTTTTTTACCCACGATCTCCGGTCCGACGATATGGCGTCGGGGGGCGGTCAGCTCGAAACGCCCCGCAACCAGCTGCTGACGGGTTCCTACGACACCGGCAACTCGCTGGTGGGATCGGTCTGGACGGGTGCCTACCGGGTCATTCACCGGGCCAACGTAGTGATCGACAAGGCCGCCACGGCGACCCAGCTCACTCCCGCCGTGGCCGGTCAGGCCGTAGGCGAAGCCCGGTTTCTGCGGGCATGGTCGTACTTCGAACTGGTGAGTATGTGGGGTGGGGTTCCGCTCTATAAAAACTACGTCACCAGCCTCGACGGCGCTGCCCCCCGGGCGTCGGAGGCCGATGTGTACGCCTTTATCATTGCCGATCTGAAAGCGGCTCAGTCGGCGCTGCCCGCCACCTACGACGCGGCCAACCAGGGGCGGGCCACCCGCGGAGCCGCCCAGATGCTGCTGGCCCGCGTGTATATGCAGCAGGGCGACTATGCCAATGCCAAAACCGAACTGCAAAAACTGATTAGTTCAGGCCTGTATCAGCTGGTCGACGAGTATTCGGATAATTTTATCGAAGAAACCGAATTCAACAAGGAGTCGATCTGGGAGATAAACTTCCTGCCTTCCAACGGCTCGTTCAACTGGAATGGCGACGCCGACGGGGCTTCGGCGGGCGAAGAAACCGTACGGACGCAGGAGTACTCGGCCGTGGGCTGGCGCAACATTATCCCGTCGAACAGCCTGCTCAACGAGTTCGAGCGGCCCAGCAAGGGCGATGCCAAGCTGGATCCGCGCTACGCCAAATCGTTCTACAGCACCGGCGACAAGTTCAACAACAATAAAGACGTGCTGACCGATGCCGCCCAGAACGGCAACAGCTCGGTAGTCGATGGGGTGACCCAGAAAGTGAGCTGGCGCAAATTCAGTCTTATGTACAAAACCAACAGTTCATTTCTGACGGGCGGCATCAACCAGCGCATCATGCGGTACGCCGAAACGCTGCTGGCCATGGCCGAATGCGAAAACGAGCTGGGCAATCTGTCGAGCGCCGTCAGCTACCTGAACATGACCCGGGCGCGGGCCAGCGTGGCCATGCCGGCCTACCCAACGGCCAGCTATCCCGTTTCGACCAAAGATCAGGTCTTTGCCGCCATCGTGCACGAGCGCCGGGTCGAACTGAGTGGGGAGCAGATCCGCAACCGCGACATTCTGCGCTGGCGGAAACTGGGTAAGCTGAAAACCGAACCCATCTCGTATTTTCAGAAAGGCAAAACGGAACTGTTGCCTATTCCGCAGCAGGAAATCGATAACAACGCCAATATCGGCCTGAAAGGGCAAAATCCGGGCTATTAAACCAGTCACAGCCCGATCGACTACGTTGGCCAATGACACCGGAATGCCGGTGTCATTGGCCATTTTTGGACTGTACAACTATCAACCGATATGAGAAGGGCACTTGGGCGCGGGCTGTTGCTGGCCGTTACCGCCGGCACACTGATTACCTGCCACCGGCCGGCACCAACGCGCTTTGAGCAGCTGCCAGCCAGCCATACCCATATTTCGTTTGCCAACACCCTGACCCCGACTGATGCCCTGAATGGGTTTACGTTTACCAATTTCTACAACGGCGGAGGGGTTGGCATCGGCGACTTCAACCGGGATGGTTTTCCGGATGTGTTCTTTACCGGCAACCAGGTAAGCTGCCGGCTCTACCTGAATCAGGGTAGCCAGCCCGGCGGCTCGTTTGCCTTCAACGACGTTACCGAAGCGGCTGGCCTGACCACCAGCCGGTGGTGTACCGGGGTGGTCGTTACCGATATCAACCAGGATGGGTGGCCCGACCTCTACGTATCGGTTGCCAGCCATGCCAGTATGTCCCAGTCGGAAAATCTGCTGTTCGTGAACCAGGGACTGCGCAACGGGAAACCTGTTTTCAGGGAAATGGCGGCTTCCTGCGGGCTGGCCGACCCCGGCTTCACCACCCAGTCGGTGTTTCTGGATTATGACCTGGATGGCGACCTCGATGCGTTTCTGCTCAACACGGCGCCCGACGTTCAGAATCCGGCGCATGTGCGGCCGGTGGTCACCAACGGCACCCACCCGAGCACGGGTAAACTCTACCGCAATGAGGGGGTGGGGGCGGGCGGCCATCCGGTGTTCCGCGATGTGTCGCGGCAGGCGGGCATCAACTACGACGGCCTGGGGCTGGGGGTGGTGGTCAGCGATGTCAATGCCGACGGCTACCCCGATATCTACTGCTCCAACGATTTTACGTCGAGCGATGTCCTGTACCTCAACGACGGCAACGGGCATTTTACCAACGTGATCAGGGAAGCTATGGGCCACACGAGCCTGAGCGGGATGGGCGTCGACGCGGCCGATCTGAACAACGACGCCCGACCCGACCTGATGCAGGTCGACATGCTGCCGAAGGAAAACAAACGGCTCAAGATGATGCTCACCGGGCAGGATTACGACCGCAAGGAAATGAGCGTGTCGCCCCATTACGGGCACCAGATGCAGTACATGCGCAACACCCTTCAGCTGAACCTGGGCACGCCGGCACCGGGTCAGGTGCCGCTGTTCAGTGAGGTGGGCCTGCTGGCCGGTGTGGCGCAGACCGACTGGAGCTGGGCACCCCTGCTGGCCGATTTCGACGACGACGGCTGGAAAGATATGTACCTGACAACCGGTTACCGGAAAAACGTAACCGATCGCGACTTCATCACGTTTACCGAAGATTTCTCCGGCTTCGGTACCACCGAGTACAACCGGCAGAAGCGGCTCGACCTGCTCAACCGGGTTCCCGAGATCAAACTGCCCCACAAAGCGTTCCGGAATGGGGGCGCCGGAACGTTTGCCGATGTATCGCACGACTGGGGCCTCGACACCGAATCGTTTGCCAATGGGGCTGCCTACGCCGATTTCGACCGCGATGGCGATCTCGACCTGATCGTCAGCAACATCGACGCCGAAGCGCTGGTCTACCGTAATAGAAGCCGCGAACAGGCCCCGGCCCGGCATTACCTGAACATTCGGCTGGCCGGCGACTCGGCCAACCGCGAGGGGATCGGGGCTGCTGTAACGGTCTGGGCCGGTGGCAAGCCGCAGTATGCCGAACTAAACGTGGTGCGGGGCTACCTCTCGTCGGTGGAGCCCCTGCTGCACATCGGGCTGGGCGACCGCGACCGGGTCGACTCCATTCGGGTGCGGTGGCCGGGCGGTTATACCGAAACCCGGCGCGGACTGCGGGCCGATCAGGTGCTGACCCTTCGGTATGGGCAGGCCCGCCCGCCGGGCATACCGAAGGCAACACCGGCAGCCGCACCCCTCTTCGCCGACGAGACAGCAGCCTATCCCATTGATTTTACGCACCGCGAATCGGGCTTCGTCGATTTCAAACAGACGGCCGCCCTGCACAAAATGCTGTCGCGGTCGGGGGTGGCGCTGGCCGTGGGCGATGTGGATGGCGATGGGTTCGACGATTGCTTTGTGGGCGGTTCATACCAGGGCAGCGAAGCGGGCCTGTTCCGGCAAAAGGCCCAGGGCGGGTTCGACCGGTTGCCCTTCCCCGAACGACCGGGCGGTGCCGACGCGACCGGTGCTTTGCTTGTCGATGTCGACAATGACCGCGACCTTGACCTGCTGGTTGTCTGCGGGGGCAACGAACGCCTGGCTACCGACCGGGCCTTCTACCAGGATCGGCTCTATCTGAACAACGGCCGGGGGCAATTTACCGAAGCCGCGGCCGGTACGCTCCCCGACCTGTCGGGCAGTGGATCGTGCGTCATCGCTACCGATTTCGACCGGGATGGCGACCAGGATCTGTTTATCGGCGGGCGGCAGATTCCGGGGCAGTATCCGCTGCCGGCGCGGAGCTACCTGCTGCGCAACGACAGCGGCCGGTTTACCGATGTGACAAAGCAGCTGTGTCCACCGCTCATGCAGGCGGGGCTGGTGTGCGCGGCCCTCTGGACCGACGTGGATGGCGATCGCTGGCCCGACCTGATGCTGGCCGGCGAGTGGATGCCCCTGACGGTGTATAAAAACAGTCGCGGCCGGTTCGACGCGGCCGACGCCCTGCGTACCGTGCCCGGGTCGACGGGCTGGTGGAACAGCCTGGCCCAGGGCGACTTCGACCACGACGGCGACCTGGATTACCTGGCGGGCAACGAAGGGCTCAACACCCTGTACCGGGCATCGGGGCAGGAGCCCGTCCGGATGGTGGCTAAAGATCTGAACAACGACGGCACCATCGACCCGATCATGGGGTATTACATCGACGGGGTCTGCTACCCGGCGCTGCCCCGCGATGCCCTCAACCAGCAGGTAATTCAGTTTCGGCGGAAGTATCAGCGGTTTGCCGATTATGCGGAGGTGACCTACGATCAGCTGCTGACCGATCAGGAGCGGGCGGGGGCCTACGTGGCACAGGCCGACTTTTTGCAGAGTGCCTATCTCGAAAATCGGGGCAACGGTACGTTCGTCCTTCGGCCCCTGCCGCTGCCGGCGCAGGTAGCGCCCGTGTTTGGGATCGTGGTGCACGATTTTAACCGGGATGGCCACCTCGACGCGGTGCTGACGGGCAATTTTTATCCCAACGAGGTCAATATGGGACGCGAGGATGCCTCCGTCGGGACTGTGCTGCTGGGCAACGGCAGGGGGCAGTTTCGCGCTGTTGAACCAGTGGCGAGTGGCCTGGTGGTGCGGGGCGATGCGCGGGCGTCGGTCCTGCTGCGCCGGGCCAGCGAGGGGCTGACCTTGCTCACCGGAGTGAATTCGGGGGAACTGCGGCTGCATCGCTGGCTGAAACCGGAGCGCCACTGATGGGCCGGTCGTGGTTCGGCTCCGGGCAGTAAAGCGCGCTGGCGCAGGGGCTGGCGGGGTTTTGCGCTTAAGAATAATTGGTTCATATTCGCTGCTGCTTTATGCCAAATCAGTTGCATGAATGAAAACCACCAAGGAAGTCACGATCTACGACATTGCCCAGAAACTGCAACTTTCATCGTCTACTGTCAGTAGAGCCCTACAGGATAATCCAACCATAAATCTGAAAACACGCGAACGTATTCAGGAGGCAGCCCGCCAGCTGGGCTATCGGCACAATACGTTTGCCAGCAGCCTGCGCAAACAAAAAACCAACACGATCGGGGTTATTGTGCATGAGCTGAACAGTAACTTCATTACTTCGGTGCTGGCCGGTATCGAAACCGTGACCTCCGAAACGGGCTACGACCTGCTGATTGCGCACTCGTCGGAAAGCTTCGAAAAGGAAGCCGCCAATGCGCTCAACCTGTTCCACAAACGGGTCGATGGGGTCATTGCGTCATTGTCGCTCAGTACCAAAGGGTTACAGCACTTCAAGCCCTTTGTCGACAAGCATATTCCGGTTGTTTATTTCGACCGGGTCGATGAAGAGTCGGACCGGCCGCGGGTAATTATCGACAACTACAAGAGTGGTTTTCAGGCTACCCAGCACCTGATCGATCAGGGCTGCCGGCGCATTGTGCTGGTGACGGCCAATCTGGAACGAAATGTGTATGCCCAGCGCCACCGGGGCTACCAGGATGCGCTCAAACACAACGGTATCCCGTTCGACAGCCAGTATGTACTAATTAAAGACCTGAGTGAGCAGGGGGGGATCGAGGCCGCCCTGCAGATTATGTCGATGCACCCCCGGCCCGACGGCGCGTTTATTACCAACGATTTCTCGGCGGCTGTCTGCATGAAAACGCTGAAGGAGCATGGGCTGCGCATTCCCGACGATATCGCCGTTGTGGGATTCAACAATGATGTGATCGGCAAGATTATCGAGCCCCAGCTTACAACCATTAATTACCCCGGGATGGAGATGGGGAAAACAGCGGCCCGCCAGCTCACCAATCACCTCCGCGGTATTGCCAGTCTCAACACCACGGGTGCTACCATTATCCAGTCGGACCTCATAATCCGGCAATCATCGGTTCGTTGGCCGGATCAGAACCAGGCCGGATCGCCTGCTGCGGAGCCATCGGCAGGCACGAATCCGCACCCATGAAACACCGGCTTGCCAGGTAGAAAAAAAGCGTAAAAAAGACACTCGATGTGAGCACAAACGTCGCCTTAACTAGGCTTTGGTTTAAACGGATTCCTCATGGAAAACAACGGAAAAGTAACGGGGCTGGGCGGTGTTTTTTTTACCTGTGACAATCCCGAAATGATGAACGACTGGTATGCCAGAAACCTGGGGTTGCCAGTGACGGAGTATGGGGCCACGTTCGAATGGCGGCAGGCGGCCGATCCGTCGAAAAAAGGAACGACAACCTGGAGTACGTTTCCCACCAACACGCCCTACTTCGGACCCTCGGGTAAGCCATTTATGATCAGCTATCGGGTCGCCGATCTAACGGCACTGGCCAGCCAGCTGAAGCAGGACGGCGTAACCATCGTCGACGAAATTACTGAGTACGAGTACGGCAAATTTCTGCATGTGCTTGATCCAGAAGGAAATTGTATCGAACTGTGGGAGCCCAGCGCTGGTGAGTAGCACTCGCTTAAGTTGGCATTGAGACGGCAAAATCGAACGCATCTGCCGAATGCCCATCGCCCGCAGACGCCGGGTTATAGCCTTCGCCACGCCTACCTCGCACCGCTGGTCGGTCAATTACCGAAATGGGCACCCATCGATCAGCCAGTTTTCAGGCTGATTAATTGACTATTTAATTGGCTGTTTATTTTGATTCATACAAAAAGCCCGGCACAGATAAATGTGTGCCGGGCTTTGTTTTTTTCAGGCTGTCAAAACGAAAAGTTATTCGTCTTTCACGTCGTACCGATCGAGCATCATAACCTTATTCCAGGCAGCCACAAAATCGTTGACAAAACGCTCCTGAGCATTGTCGGCGGCATACACCTCGGCAATATTCCGCAGCTGCGCGTTGGATCCAAAAATAAGGTCGCAGCGGGTAGCTGTATATCGGGTTGCTCCCGTTTGCCGGTCCCGGACATCGAACAGCATCTCGTTTTGGCCCTGGGGTACCCACTCGTAGTCCATGCTGGTCAGTACCTGGAAAAAATCGTTGGTAAGCTGGCCTGGCCGTTCGGTGAAAACGCCGTGTTTCGAATAATCGAAATTCAGCTCCAGAACCCGCAGGCCACCCACCAGCACCGTCCACTCGGGAGCCGACAGGGTCAGGAGCTGGGCACGGTCCAGAAAAATTCGCTCGGCCGGCACCCGGTACCCTACGGTGTCGTTGTGGTAGTTTTTGAAGCCGTCGGAGACGGGTTTGAGCCACTCGAAGCTTTCTTCGTCGGTCAGTTCCGGCGTGGTGTCGACCCGGCCGGGCGTAAACGGAACCGTAACGGAGAAGCCAGCGTCACGAGCCGCCTTCTCGACGCCGACACAGCCACCCAGCACCACCAGGTCGCCCAGCGATACCTGCTTGTTGCCGGTCTGCGCGCTGGCAAAATCGCGCTGAATACCTCTCAGGGTATCAAGCACGTGGTTGAGCTCCTCGGGGCGGTTCAGTTCCCAGCTGTTTTGGGGCTCCAGGGCGATGCGGGCGCCATTGGCACCACCGCGCTTGTCGGAATGGCGATATACCGACGCAGCCGACCAGGCGGCCGATACCAGCGCCGAAACCGTAAGGCCGCTGGCCAGAATCTGCTGCTTCAGGGTCGCCACGTCCGCATCGTCGATCAGGTCGTAGGTACGGGCGGGGCGGGGGTCCTGCCAGATCATATCTTCGGCCGGTACTTCGGGGCCCAGGTAGCGTTCTTTAGGGCCCATATCCCGGTGGGTCAGCTTGTACCAGGCCCGCGAAAACGCATCGGTAAAGTAGTCGAAGTCGTTCAGGAACTTCTCGCAGATTTTCCGGTAGTCGGGGTCCATCTTCAGCGCGATGTCGGAGGTCATCATCATCAGGTCATTCAGCTGACCCGGGATGTGGGCATCCGGCGTTTTAGGCGCGTTTGGATCAACGGGCGTCCACTGCGTGGCGCCAGCCGGACTCTCTACCTTTTTCCAGTCGAATTTGAGCAGGTGTTCGAGGTAGACATTATCCCACTGGGTCGGGTTGGTGGTCCACGACCCTTCGATACCGTTCGTCATGGTGTTGGCGCCGTTGCCCGAGCCAACCGGGTTGTGCCAGCCAAAGCCCTGGGCGTGAATGGGTGCGGCTTCGGGGGCGGCACCGATTTTGGCGGGCGGTACCATGCCGTGGCTTTTACCGAAGGCGTGACCACCGGCAATCAGGGCAACGGTTTCTTCGTCGCCCATGGCCATCCGGGCAAACGATTCGCGAATCTCCCGGGCCGAATCCAGCGGATCGCCGTTGTTGGCCGGTCCTTCGGGGTTCACGTAGATCAGGGCCTGATGGGTAGCCGCGAGGGGATTTTCCAGATCGAAATAAGCGTCTTTCGGCTTACCCACCCAGCGCAGGTTATTGTTGACCATCTCGTCGGGATGCCCTTTGTGATCGGCCGTCGCGGGAACCTGATCTACGGGCTTGCCGCCCCAGAATTCCGGTCCCCAGTAGGTGCTGCGGTCGGGCTCCCAGGCATCGCGCCGGCCACCGCCAAACCCAAACGTGGGGAAATTCATGATCTCCAGCGCACAGTTACCCGTCAGCACGATCAGATCGGCCCAGGAAATCGACGAACCGTATTTTTTCTTGATGGGCCAGATCAGCCGGCGCGATTTGTCGGTATTGCCATTGTCCCACCAGGAGTTGATGGGGGCAAAGCGCTGCATGGCCTGTCCGGCGCCACCGCGACCATCGGCAATGCGGTAGGTGCCGGCCGAGTGCCAGGCCATCCGGATCATCTGGGGACCGTAGTTGCCGTAGTCGGCCGGCCACCACGGCTGCGACTCGAGCAGCAGGGCTTTGATTTCCTGCTTAACCTGCGGCAGATCCAGTTTGTTGAACAACTCCTTGTAGTTATCATCGCTGAGCGGGTTGGCTACGGGCTGTTCCTGGTGCAGCAGTTCAACGGGGAGCCGGTTGGGCCACCAGTCATCATTTTGTGGGGCAGTGCCCAGGGCACCACCAATGCGGGTACCTCTGAACGGGCATTTTGAAAGACCTTCGGGGTTATCGATGGGTTTCATTGTGAAATTGGGTATTGAGTTGAGAACGTATAGGTAAGCGTGCGAATAATCGATAGGCTGGAAAAACCCGGCCGCGCCGGGTGGCTGGTTCGTAAACTGCCCGTTCGGGCCCGGTTGCCGGCTGGTCGATGAGCGGCCGGGCAGGTGCGATGCGTCGGCTGGGTGACACCCGAAGCTACGGTCTGGTTGCGTCGCAGCGGGAACGGGCTGCGGAAAAGACGGGCCGGGGACCTGTATCGGAGCCGGTAGTTAAAGCACAGGAGCATTTGGTGATTCAGTCTCAATCAGGCGATGATGATCGGTAACGGTCGGGCGCCTGGGCAGAGGAAATCGGAGAGCATCGCTACCCGGCCAGTCTGTTTGGGCTTGCTGTGGATACCCTGACAAACGCTTGTTTGGGAAACTTGTTAAAACATTCTAGGCGCTGGGCTTTTACCAGACCGAAGCGGATTGCCGTGACCTGCACCAAGTCATCTACGGGTTCAGACAGTGGGTGAGCTAGCAAAGCGGGTTACCAAAAGTCAATAAGCCGTGTTTGTCGCCATGCCGGTACTTACAACCCGGCTGAGCTTGAGTGGCTGCTGATGGTCACCTGTTGCGACATGACGGGCGTAGAACCACGGCTGCTGACGCGCGATTCTCCGTTTGGTGTTGCCGGGCCCGGCAGGTGGCACAAAACAAAGCCCCGGCTCCAGCCTGGTACAGGCAGAGCCGGGGCTAACCGGAGCTCAGGGCCAAGGGCCTATTTACCCGTGGCCAGTTGCCGGATCAGCGTTGTTTCGGCGGTGTTATAGGCCGACCCATCGGGCCGAAAAATGTCGTGAAACCAGACTTTGGGCTCTTCGCCCGAGGGCATCGGCGTGTCCCAGGCGTAGATGGTGTTTGTTTTGCCCTTCACCAGGCCCCAGTTGATGGCCCCCACCTTGTATTTTTTCAGCACGGGCAGGCAGGTTTCGAACGTGCTGTTGCGGGTGCGGGCCATGTATTCGGTGCAGATCAGCGGGCGGCCAAACCGTTTCTGTAGGTCCAGAATCTGGGCCTCGAGTTTTGGCGCTTCGGCATAGTTGTGAAACGTAATGATGTCCGAGTTGTCGAACATAAGCTTGTTCGACAACTCGTGATCGTTCCACCAGCCGGCCGTAATGGGCTGGCTGGGCCGCACGGCCTGCGCCCAGGCAAACACCTTCGTCAGCAGCGGCAGCACGGCATCGTTATAGCCCGAATTGCTGGGCTCGTTGTAGAGGTCCCAGGCCAGAATGCGGGTGTCGTTTTTAAAAGCCGTCAGCACGCCCGTTGTGTACTGCTCCAGCCCGGCCCAAGTGCGCGAGTCGAACAGCCGTTTGGTGCCGGGGCCGCGCACCCAGCCCGAATTATGCTTGCCCGTAACGGGGGCCTGCTGCGTACCCAGCTTAGGGTCGTCGTTCCAGCAGGAGTCGAAAAGCACAAACATAATTTTGATGTGGTGCTTGTCGGCCAGTTTCAGAAACTGGTCGATGCGCTGCCGGTAGCCGGGGGCATCGTTTTCCCAGACCAGGTTATGGAGGAAGACCCGCATCACGTTCATGCCGATGCCTTCGGCATAGCCCAGCTCGCGGTCAATGGTGGCGGGGTCGAAACTGTCGGCCTGCCACATTTCGAGCTGGTTGATGGCGGTGCTCGGAATAAAATTGGCGCCGACCAGAAAGGGCTGGGTCTTATACCAGTCGTTGGCCTGACGGGCGGTCCAGCGCTGGGCAAAGGTGGTTGATGCGGTCAGTCCCAGCAGCAGGGCGACCAGCAGACAGCGGGTGCTTGTCCGGATGTTTTTCATGTAGGCGTAATCGGAAATAAGGTAAGGAAAAGCAGGAAAGCGCGCGGGGGGGCGTACCCACCGCTTCGTAAAAGACAAAAGCGGTAAAATTATCCCCGCCACGCCACCAGCGTCGGGCAACTCGGCCGGGCCTGCTAACTTGCGGCATGAAACTGTATTTGGTGCCGACACCGATCGGCAATCTGGAGGATATTACCCTGCGGGCCGTAACTGTACTGAAAGCGGCCGACGTGATTCTGGCCGAAGATACCCGCACCTCGGGGGTACTGCTCCGCCACCTGGGCATCAGCAAGCCGCTCCAGAGTTATCACATCTTCAACGAACACCAGACCGTGCAGCGGCTGGTGGGCCAGTTGAAAGAAGGTAAAACCTATGCCCTCATTTCCGACGCGGGTACGCCCGGCATTTCCGATCCGGGGTTTCTGCTGGTCCGAGCCTGCATTCAGCACGATATACCGGTGGAGTGCTTGCCCGGGCCCACGGCGTTTGTGCCGGCCCTGGTCAACTCGGGGCTACCCACCGACCGTTTCACGTTTGAAGGCTTTCTGCCCCACAAAAAAGGGCGGCAGACGCGCCTGACCGAACTGGCCGCCGAAGAACGAACCATGGTATTCTACGAATCGCCCCACCGGCTGCTTAAAACGCTGGGGCAGTTTGCCGAGGTATTCGGCCCCGACCGATTGGCCAGCGTGTCGCGCGAGCTGACCAAGCTGTTCGAAGAAAACCGGCGCGGGCCACTCTCGGAACTAATCACGTATTTTGGCGAAAAAACGATTAAAGGTGAACTGGTCATCTGTGTGCAGGGCAAAGAACCCAGCAAAGGAAAAAACAAACGCGATAAGTATGCCGACGACGACGATGCCGATGACGACGAATAGACGTGCCCGCTTCGGGCGGTGGGCCCTGCTGAGTGTACTGCTACTGGCGGCTCCGCTGCTCCAGGCGCAGCCCTTTCCGACCTCGGCGCAGGTCAGCCTGCTCACGTTTGGGCCGGGCGACGAACTGTACTCGGTGTTTGGGCATACGGCCATCCGGATCTACGAACCGGCGCAGGGCCTCGATCAGACGTTTGGCTGGGGCGGCTTTCGGTTCACCGAAAACAATTTTTACGTCAAGTTTCTGCGCGGTACGCTGCCGTACTACATCGATGCCTACCCCATGAACCTCATGGTGTATGCCTACCAGGCCGAAAACCGCAGCATCACCGAGCAGGTGCTTAACCTGACCCCTGCCCAGAAGCAGCGGCTGTTCGACGTGCTGACGACCAACATGCAGCCTGAAAACCGGACGTATCAGTACAAATTCTTTTACGACAACTGCGCCAGCCGCCCCCGCGATGTGCTGGCCAAAGCCTGCGGAGCCGACCTGACCATTCCGTCGAAAGACCGCCCTACCGGCAAGTCGTACCGCGACTGGATGAACGACTACCTGGGCGAAAAGCCGTGGGCGAAGCTCGGCATGAACCTGGCCATTGGGCGCCCCGCCGACGAACAGACCGACGGCTGGCACGCCATGTACCTGCCCAACAATGTGCACGACCAGCTGGCCCACGCTACCCAGCGGCAGCCCGGCGGGGCCGTGGTGCCGCTGGTGTCGGACAACCGGGAACTGTTTCGGCGGGCCACGGTCTTCCGGCAGCAGGTGCCGTTTATTTTTAATCCGGAAGTGGTGTTCGGCCTGATCGGGCTTATCGTTATGGTACTCACCATCCGGCGGTTTGGGGTGGGCTATGTCGACAAAGGTGTCGATCGGTTGCTGTTTGGCCTGTCGGGGTTCTTCGGCTGGTTTCTGCTGCTGCTGTGGGTGGCCACCGACCACGGCGTTACGAACTGGAACCCCACGCTGCTCTACCTGTCGCCCTACCACCTGCCGCTGATTTACTGGGCGACCCGTCCCGATGCCCCCGCGTCGCGTCGGCAGTTCTACTTCGGTCTGACGGCTGTCCTGATCCTGATCGGCATGGTACTTTCCACGGTGCCGGGGGGCGTCGATGTGCTGTTTCCGCTGACCCTGCTGGTACGCTGCGTGGCCAATCTGCGGCCCGGCACCCGATCGCTGGCGGTGCGCGGCTGACCCCATACGTCCGGATCTGCCTCCCCGGTCGACCCGTTTTCGATCGGGGAGGCAGTATTCAATTGACCGTTAACACATTACCCGGCAGGGGTAACTTTTTCCCGTTTCCGGAAGCCGGAACCTCCCAAAACTTCCGTACTTTTATGCCCCGTAACGACCTAAACAGGTTTCAATCATGGCGGCTACGGGAGCAAAATCCGCGAAATATATTTTTGTTACGGGCGGGGTAACTTCATCACTTGGCAAAGGCATCATTGCCTCTTCACTGGCCAAATTGCTCCAATCCAGGGGCTTATCGGTAACCATCCAGAAATTCGATCCGTACATCAACATCGACCCCGGTACGCTCAATCCGTACGAGCACGGTGAATGTTATGTAACCGACGACGGGGCCGAAACGGACCTCGATCTGGGCCACTACGAGCGGTTCCTGAACCGGCCCACCTCACAGGCCAACAACATCACCACCGGCCGTATTTACAACAACGTCATCACCCGCGAACGCCGGGGCGATTTCCTCGGTAAAACGGTGCAGGTGGTGCCGCACATCACCGACGAAATCAAACGCAACATCCGGCTGCTGGGCGAAACGGGTGAATACGACATCATTATTACTGAAATCGGTGGGTGTGTCGGCGATATCGAATCGCTGCCCTTTGTCGAGGCTGTCCGGCAGCTGAAATTCGAGCTGGGCGAAAAAGATACGCTCGTTATTCACCTCACGCTGGTGCCGTACCTGCAGTCGGCGGGCGAACTGAAGACCAAACCCACACAGCACTCGGTCCGGATGCTGCTCGAAAACGGCGTGCAGCCCGATATCATCGTGTGCCGCACCGAGCACCCGCTGCCCCAGGACATTCGCCGGAAAATTGCCCTGTTCTGCAACGTACAGGTCAGCTCGGTGATCGAAGCCATCGACGCCAGCACCATTTACGATGTCCCCCTGCTCATGCAGAAAGAGCGGCTCGACCAGCGCGCCCTCTACATGATGGACCTCTACAACGATAAGGATGCCGACCTCGATGTCTGGAAGTCGTTTTTGAGCAAGCTCAAAAATCCGGGCGACGATATCCGGATCGGGCTGGTTGGTAAATACGTGGAGCTGCACGACGCGTACAAATCCATTGCCGAATCGTTTATCCACGCCGGGGCGCAGAACGAGTGCAAGGTGCATCTGGAGTGGATTCAGTCGGAAACGCTGGTCGATGAGCACCACTGCGCTGAAGTACTGTCGGGGCTGGATGGCGTGCTGGTCGCGCCGGGCTTCGGCGAGCGCGGCATCGAAGGTAAAATCAATGCGGTGAAGCTGGTGCGCGAGAAAGGCATCCCGTTTCTAGGCATCTGCCTCGGCATGCAGATGGCCGTGATCGAATACGCCCGCAACGTGATGGGCATTGCCGATGCCCACTCGACCGAGATGGAGCCCGACACGGCCAACCCGGTCATCAGCATGATGGAAGCCCAGAAAACTGTTACAGACAAGGGCGGCACCATGCGGCTGGGGGCGTATGCCTGCAAACTCAAGCGCGACTCGCTGGCGCATAAGATTTACGGCAAGCTGACCATCCAGGAGCGCCACCGCCACCGCTACGAGTTCAACAACGATTACCTAGACCGGTTCGAGAAGGCCGGCCTGAAACCAACCGGTATCAACCCCGAGACGGGCCTGGTCGAAATTGTTGAGCTGACCGGCCACCCCTGGTTTGTGGGCGTGCAGTTTCACCCCGAACTGAAGAGTACGGTGCTGAACCCGCATCCGCTGTTTGTCAAGTTTGTGGGCGCAGCACTCGCGTACAACCGGCAGAAAAAAAGTGCGCCACTCTCGGCCACCGACGACGCTACATCAGGCCATGAAGCCACTCCTGTAGAAAGCGCCGAGGTGGTTGGTTAACCCACCCGATTGGCGTAATTTTGCGGAAATTCTGTAATGTCTACAGTTTTCAGTTTACGGTTTCCAGCGAAATTCGTTGGGGCGTCAATAAGCTGAAAACTGTGGACAGTAAACCAATCAAATGGATCGTAACCAAATTATCGGCATTGTCCTGATTATGGCAATGCTGGTTGGCTATCAGATGCTGGTGCCTAAACCGGCGCCCCTGAAAGAGCCCGCTCAGAAAACACAGACTACCCGGCCTGCCACGGCCTCGGCTGCGGCCGCAGCAGTCAATCAGGCCAGCCAACGTATCGACTCGGCTTCGGCCCGGGCCGCCTTCGGTGATTTTGCCCCCCTGGCCAACGGCCAGCGCCAGGATATCGTCCTGGAAAACAAGGATATCAAAGTAACCTTCAATACCCTCGGTGGCCAGGTCACGCAGGTGGTCCTGAAAAACTACAAGACCTACGATCAGAAACCCCTCGTACTGATTGATCCCAAAAGCAGCCGTTCGCTGCTCGAGCTGCCCACCAGCCGCGGCAAAGTAGACCTGCACAAGCTGTTTTTCCAGACGACTGCCCAGAGCGCTACCGTGAGCGGGCAGCCGATGCAGATTACCTTCCGCGCCGACATTGCCCCCGGCCAGTCGGTCGAGCAGGTCTACACGCTGCCCGCCGAAGGCTATGTCCTCGACTACGACCTGAAGCTGAACGGCCTCAACAACGTGGTCACCAACGACAACATCCACTTCTTCTGGGAAGACCAGATGCGGCAGTATGAAAACGACCTGAGCAACAACCGCCGGGTCGCGACCATCAATTACCTGACCGCCGACGAGAACTTCGAGAGTCTGAAAGAAGGGGAGAGCAACCAGGAAGCTACGGTCGAAGAGCCCGTGCAGTGGTTCACCATCAAGCACAAGTACTTTCTGTCGGGCTTTGTGGCGCGCAACGGGGCTATGCCCAAAGCCGAGTTCAAGACCCTGGTCAACCCGGCTGATTCGAACGTGGTGAAAACCGCCATCGCCGATGTAACGCTGCCCATGGCCGACGTGAAAGCCGGGAAAGGCCAGTACAAGTTTTACTACGGCCCCAACGATTTCCAGCTGCTGGGCAACGTAGCCCCCGAGTTCGACCGCAACGTGTATCTGGGGTACTCGATCCTGAAACCGATCAACAAGTACTTCTTCGTGCCGGTGTTCAACTTCCTTGAGAAGTTTATCTCGAACTACGGGTTGCTGATCATTGCGCTGGTCGTATTCGTGAAGCTGCTGTTGACCCCGCTTACCTACAAGTCGTATGTGAGCATGGCCAAAATGCGGGTGCTACAACCCGAACTCAACGCCATGAAAGAGCGCGTTGGCGACGATATGGCCAAGCAGCAGTCGGAGCAGATGAAGATCTACCAGGAGGTAGGCGTAAGCCCGCTGAGTGGCTGCGTACCGGTGCTGGCCACCATGCCCATTCTGTTTTCGCTCTTCATGCTCTTCCCGAACCTGATCGAGCTGCGCCAGAAGTCGTTCCTGTGGGCCAATGACCTGTCGACCTACGACGCCTTTATCACTTTCCCCAGCCTGCCGTTCATTGGCAGCCACCTGAGTCTGTTTACGGTGCTGATGACGGCTTCGTCGATCGCGTTTGCTTATTTCAACAACCAGACGACGCCCACCCAGCCCGGCCCCATCAACATGAAAGCCATGAGCTACGTATTCCCGCTCATGTTCATGTTTGTACTTAACTCGTATCCGGCTGGTCTGACGTTCTATTACTTCGTGTCGAACATCGTGACGATCGCCCAGCAGCAGCTGATCCGTCGGTTTGTCGATGAAGACAAAATCAAGGCCGTTCTCGACGAGAACCGGCGTAAGAATGCGACCGGCGAAGGTAAGAAACCCGGTGGTTTCCAGGCCCTGCTGCAGAAACAGCTGGCTGCTGCCGAGGAGGCTCGCAAACAGGCCGAAGAAGCCCAGCGCCGGGCTAAAAAACAGAAATAATTGCGCTATCCGGGTCGCGCACGTTACCCGGATGCCTATCTTTCCGGCAGCAGCGACTGCCCGTTTTTGCGACAAAAGCAACGCCCGGGCGTTGCTTTTGTTCGTTAACCCGTAACAGGCTATGGTACAAATAAATCGTTGGGCGCGGCTGGGGCTACTCGGGCTGCTGATCGGCTGGGGCACACTGGCACCCGCACAGGCACAGGTGTCGGCCGACCTCAAACGCCGGTATCAGGCGGCCGTAAAGCTGGTGCAGGCGGGTAGCTACGACCGGGCACAGGCCGAGCTGAACGCCATTATTCAGCGGGGCGGCCCACTGGCGCCCTATGCCCACTATTATTACGCACTGGCCGCTTACCGGCAAAAAAAGCCGACGCAGGCCCGGCTTATGCTTACCCAGCTGGCCGACCGGTTTCCCGACTGGCCCCGGCAGAGCGAAGCCGATTACCTGATGGGGATATCGCAATTGGAGGAGGGCCGGCTAGCCGACGGGGTCAAAACCCTGGAAGCACTGACCGATCCGACCCTGCGGGCCGATGCCGCCCGGGCCGAACAGGCCATCCTGACCCGCTCGGGGTCGCTGGCCGAACTGAAAGACCTCAACAAAACCTATCCAACCAACCGCAGTATCGCACTGGCCCTGATCGACAGGATTCAGCGGTCGGCCAGCGATAAAAATGATCTCGAACTGTCGGACCAGCTGACTAACCGGTTCGGTGTGCCGGGAGTTACCACTTCGGCGCCGACCACTTCGGGTCCTGGCTCGGTAACGCCGGCGGGCAGCAGTTCGACGGCCCGGCCCGGCGTGAACCCGGCCCGGCCCGGTTCGGCGGCAACGGCCCGTCCTGCCCGGTCCAAAGGGTATCTCAACGTGGCGGTTATGTTTCCGTTTCGGCTCGATGAATCGGGGGCCAGCAAGCGCGTGCGCAGCCAGCAGTACGTGTATGACCTCTACAACGGCATCGGGATGGCCAAAGCGCAGCTACAGAGCGAGGGCATCACGGTAAACCTCTTTGCCTATGACGTCGACAACGATGCCAACCGTACGCTCGAACTGGTCAATAGTCCTGCCTTTGCCCAGACCGATCTGATTATCGGGCCGCTGTATGTGGAGCCGAACCGGATTGTGGCCGCCTACGCAGCGCAGCACAACATCGTGCTGGTAAATCCGATTGCGACGAGCAGTGAACTGGTGGCCGGGCAGCCGACGGCTTTTCTGGCCCAGGCATCGCTCAGTCAGCAGGCGGCCGAAGCGTTTGAGCAGGGGCGCCGGCTCAATAGCAACCGCCGGGTCGCTATCTATTTTGGCGCCAGCCGGAAAGATTCGTTGCTGGCATCTGCCTACCGGACAGTGGCTGAGCAGCAGCGGTATCAGGTGGTTGATTTTCGGCGGATGGGTGCAACGGCACAGGCAACGGCCGGCAGCCTGTTTCAGCCAGCAACCGCACTGTCGGGTACGGCAACGGCACCCGCAACGGCCGCGGTAGCGCCGGTAGGGCAAGTGTTTCTGGCGAGCAGTAATGACGACGATGGCCCCCGCCTGCTCGAGGCTCTGAGTCAGCGCCGGGTGGCCGGCCCCCTGCTGGCCACGGCGTCGGCCTTCGATTTTTACCAGAATTCGGTGGCGACCTTCACCCGCCGGGATCTGTACCTGATTTACCCCGATTATATCGATAACACCCGTGACTTTGTGACGGCCTTCGACGAGGCTTACCTGGCCCGCCGAAACACCATTCCGTCGACTTTTGCGCGGGAAGGGTTCGACATGCTGTTGTTTTTCGGGCGGCAGCTGGCCCGGCTTGGTCCCGGCCTGACCAACCGCGTTGCCTTACGCTCCGATACGGACGATTACCTGCTTTCGGGCTTCGACTATACCCAATCCAATGACAATCAGATCGTGCCGATTGTGAAATACGACGGTAGCCGGTTTGTGAAAATCAATTAACGAAACGTGAAAGCGCGAACAGACAAGTGACAGAACGGTGTACGCTCGTTGCCCACTCTGTCGCTCGTTGGCTCTTTCGCACCATCAACACAATGACAACAAGCGAACAACTGTTTGAAAAAGCCAAAACGCTGATTCCTGGGGGCGTCAATTCACCGGTGCGGGCGTTTCGGTCGGTAGGAGGAAACCCGCTGTTCATTAAGTCGGCCAAAGGGCCTTATCTCTACGATGAGGATGGTCGGGAGTACATCGAACTGATCAATTCGTGGGGACCCATGATTCTGGGCCACGCGTTCGAACCGGTCGAAAAAGCTGTACGCGATGCCATCCAGCACTCGTTTTCGTTTGGCGCACCCACGCGGAAGGAAGTGGAAATGGCCGAACTGATCGTGTCGATGGTGCCGTCGGTCGAGAAGGTGCGGATGGTGAATTCGGGCACCGAAGCGACGATGGCAGCGATCCGGGTGGCCCGGGGCTTTACTGGCCGCGATAAGCTGATCAAGTTCGAAGGCTGCTACCACGGCCACGGCGACTCGTTTCTGATTGCGGCCGGCAGTGGGGCCATGACAATGGGCATCCCCGATTCGCCGGGTGTTACCAAAGCCACGGCTGCCGATACGCTGACGGCTCCCTACAACGATCTGGCGGCTGTAGAGACCCTGCTGCTGAACAACCACAACCAGGTAGCCGCGATTATTCTGGAGCCTGTGGTGGGGAATATGGGCTGTGTGCTGCCCGAGCCGGGTTTTCTGGCCGGTATCCGTTCGCTCTGCGACGCGCACGGCGTCGTGCTGATTTTCGACGAAGTGATGACGGGCTTCCGGCTGGCTAAAGGGGGCGCGCAGGAACGATTCGGCATAACGCCCGACCTGACCACCATGGGTAAAATCATCGGCGGAGGCATGCCGGTTGGCGCCTACGGGGGCCGGGCCGATATCATGAACATGGTAGCGCCGGCGGGACCGGTCTACCAGGCCGGAACGTTGTCGGGCAACCCCATCGCCATGTCGGCGGGGCTGGCCATGCTGCACCACCTCAACGAGAACCCCGACGTCTACACGCGGCTGGAGGCCATCGGCGACAAACTGACGACGGGTGTTCGGGCGAGTCTGGCGAAGCTGGGGCTCAGCTACACCATCAACCACATCGGATCGATGTTCACGCTGTTTATGACCGAGCGTCCGGTTCGCGATTTTGCGGGGGCCAAGTCGTGCGATACGGCGCTCTTTGGCCGCTACTTCCACGCCATGCTCGACCGGGGTGTTTATCTGGCACCCTCGCAGTTCGAAAGTCTGTTCCTGTCCGTGGCCCTGACCGACGCGCTGGTCGACCGTATTCTGCAGGCCAATGAGGAAAGTTTGCAGGAGGTTATGGCCCGCGGATAACACAGATTGAGCAGATATAGCGCTGATTTCTAAAACAGAGCAGCAACGTTTATGACTGTTTCAATAAAAACCTCGACCGAGCTCGTGATTCGGTGCTTCCATACCGTCTACAATGCCTTGGGCTATGGGTTTCTGGAGCGGGTATACGAAAATGCGTTGTTAATGGAGTTGCAGCAGCAGGGTATTCCCTGTGTACGGCAGGCACCTATCCAGGTTTTCTATCAGGGTAAATCAGTGGGTAATTATTACGCTGATATTCTGATTAATAATGAATTGATTCTTGAGTTAAAAGCCGCCGAGTGTATCATGCCCGCACACGAAGCCCAACTGATCAACTACCTGAAGGCTACGCAGGTGGAGGTGGGCTTCGTGTTTAATTTTGGACCAAAGCCCCAGTTTGTCCGCAAGGTGTTTTCGAATAGCCGAAAAAACACACCCTAAATCCGCCGTATCCGTGTCATTCGCGTTCCACAAAACCATGCGTTTCTCCGTTATCATTCCCGTTTACAACCGCCCCGACGAATTGCGCGAGCTGCTGCAGAGCCTGACCCAACAGACCGACAGCAATTTCGAGGTGATCGTAGTCGAAGACGGCTCGACGGAGAAAGCCGACGGCGTGGTGCGGGCCTTTGCGGAACAACTGTCGATCCGATACCTCGAAAAGCCCAACTCCGGACAGGGCTTCACCCGCAACCTGGGCTTCGAACACGCCACCGGCGACTACTTCGTCATCTTCGACTCCGACGCCCTGGTGCCGCCCCAGTATATCGCCACCGTTCGGCAGGCCCTCGCCACCCAGTGGCTCGATGCCTATGGCGGACCCGATGCGGCCCACCCCGATTTCACCCCCGTTCAGAAAGCCATCAGCTACGCCATGACCTCGGTGTTTACCACCGGAGGCATTCGGGGGAGTACTAAAAACCTGGGCGGCACCTACCACCCCCGCAGTTTCAACATGGGGCTGTCGCGGCAGGTCTGGGAGAAAACCCGGGGGTATCGATTGAGCCGGATGGGAGAAGATATCGAATTTGCCATCCGGATCATCGAGAACGGCTTCAAAACGGGTTTGATTTCCGGTGCCTATATCTACCATAAACGCCGGACCCGGTTTGGCCAGTTTTATCGACAGCTGCGGTTCTTCGGCCGGGCGCGTATCAACATCGCGCGCTACTATCCGGCCGAGCTGAAACTCGTCCATACCTTCCCGGCTCTATTCACGCTGTATGTTTTTGCGCTACCCATCTGGGCGTTGCTGAGCCCGCTGCTGTTTGGGCTGGCGGCCGGGGCGTTGCTGCTGTTTTCGGTGCTGATTCTGATCGACGCCACCCGGCAGGAAAAAAGTTTGGGGGTGGGGCTGCTGAGCGTGCGGGCTGCGTTCACGCAGCTGATCGGCTATGGCATTGGTTTTCTGAGCGAAGGCTGGAAGCGACTGCGGGAACCCCGCGGCTTTCGCGAGACCGGCGACGCCATCGAGTACCCCTCCTGAGCAAACGTGGTGCAGGATTTGAGGGGAAATATGCGGTCAGGACGCCCCCTGTATTACGGGAATGTTACGGAGAAATCAACAAAACGGCTGGCCTATACGTTATGCATGCAAATCCCTCCCTCAAAAAACACCCGATGGCGAAGCTTGCCAAACCCCCCGGTCAGCGACTGATCAAACGCATGAGTACCCGCACCAAATGGCAACTGCTCACACCTGCCAGTTTGCTGATTATCGTGGCCGGGTTGTGCATTTTCAGCGAAGCCGCCAACCGTAAGCATATTGGGGCACCCACCCAGCAGTGGGTGTTGTGGGGCATTTACAGCATGATCCTGATTGTGGGGGGGCTACTGCTCTTCGGACAGGCGCAGCGGTTCCGCTCGCAGCTCGACTACCGGCGGTTTGTCCGGCGGGAACTCAAAAAACGTGATCGCGACCGGCAGGAGCGGGGGCGCCATAATCGGAACCGTATAAAACGAAAATCCTCACCCGGTCAGAGTGAGGATTAAGCGCCCGGGCCGTAGCCAGCTTAGGCTTGCTTTTCAGCAAACGATGCTTTGATGGCCTCCACATCAACGTTCTTGATGATTGGCTTGCGCAGCAGTTGCTTGATAGCGTTGGTTTTGTTGTTGGCAATAGCCCGGTTCCGGCGAGCCTTGCGCTTCAGTTCAGTAACTCCCATGACAGTATCGTTTTTAAAGTGTCGGTCCAATTTTCAGACCGCAAAAATAGCGTTTTTTTGGACAGAAACGCAGTCCTGCTCCGATTTTTTGGCCACACCGCCGGCCAGACCGGGCAATTCGGGTATTCAGGAGCCTGTACAAAGACCGTAACGGATAGGTATAGTGGTCCGGAAGTGCGGAGAACCTGTGCCCAACGGCGGCCGTAAGGAGGCTGAGCTGAAAAATGGGCTGTACAGTCCGGGCGGTCTATTAATTTTGCGCCATGCAAAAACCAACCTTACCAAAGGGAACACGAGACTTTGGGCCGGAGCAAATGCGCAAACGGCTGTTTATATTCGATACCATTCGCGATACGTTTAAACGCTTCGGTTTTCAGCCGCTCGAAACACCATCGATGGAAAACCTGTCGACGCTGATGGGTAAATACGGCGACGAGGGCGATCAACTGCTGTTCAAAATCCTGAACTCGGGCGATTTTGCCGGCGGCCTGACCGAAGCCGACTGGCAGGCCGGCAGCAAAAAACTGACCCCGAAAGTCGCCGAGAAGGGGTTGCGGTATGACCTTACGGTGCCCTTTGCCCGGTACGTGGTAATGAACCGCCACAACCTGCCCATGCCGTTCAAACGCTACCAGATGCAGCCCGTTTGGCGCGCCGACCGGCCGCAGAAGGGGCGCTACCGCGAATTCTACCAGTGCGATGCCGACGTGGTGGGTACCGATTCGCTGCTCTGTGAGGCCGAAATCATACTGATGATCCACGAGGTGTTCCGGAAACTGGGCATCCAGGATTTCACGCTAAAGCTGAATAACCGTAAAATACTGGCCGGTATTGCCGAAGCGATTGGCATGCCGGGGCAGGAGGGAACCCTGAGCGTGGCGATCGATAAACTCGACAAGATCGGCCAGGCGAAAGTGCTCGACGAACTGCGCGAGCGGGGCTTCGCCGACGACGCACTGACCCGGCTGACTCCGCTCTTTGCCTTCGATCTGCACGACACCGAGGCTACGCTGAGCCAGCTCGACAGCTGGCTGGCCGATTCAGAAACCGCCCGGCAGGGGCTGACCGAACTGCGCGAAGCCCTGCGCCTGGCCACGCTGAGCGGTCTGGCCGACAGCCGCGTCCAGATCGATCCGACACTGGCTCGGGGGCTATCCTATTATACAGGGGCTATTTTCGAGGTGAAAGCCAATGGCGTTTCAATTGGGTCGGTGAGCGGGGGCGGCCGGTACGACAACCTGACCGGTACGTTTGGTATGCCCGGCCTGTCGGGGGTGGGCATCTCGTTCGGGGTCGACCGGATCTACGACGTTATGGACGAGCTGAATTTGTTTCCAGAAGCGACGGGCCAGGGAACGCAGGTGTTGCTGCTGCCGTTCGACGCGGATGCGCAGGCGGTGGCTCTGCCGTTGCTGAGCCAGCTGCGGGGCGCCGGTATTGCGGCCGAAGCCTATCCCGACGTTGCCAAAATCAAGAAAATGCTCGATTACGCGAACGCCAAGGCCATTCCGATGGTGGTGCTGATCGGTTCCGACGAACTGCAGTCGGGCTTGCTGACACTCCGCAACATGCGTACCGGCGAGCAGCAGAAACTTCCGGCCGAAGCGTTGCTGGCACAGCTTCAGCACGCGTAGTAGTATTGCCTGGTGCATTGATACGGGCCATTCCGCGGGCGGGGTGGCCCGTCTGCTTTAGGGGCTAAGCCGTAGTCGGGCGTTGGGTCCGTAGGTTAGCTGGCTGGCCGGATCGAGCTGCAACGAACGGGCGTACGCCTGCGCATTGGCCGGAATCTGGATGGCGTGCCGGACGTGAACCGGATCGGTCAGCGTCGGTACGCGGTTGCACGACCATACTGAGGGATCGGTCCAGTCGCCGGCTTTCAGGCTGACGAGCGGGCCGTTGCAGGCAGCCAACTCCACCCGAAATACGTCCTGTACGCAGTGGCGGCTGTCCTGCACCACAAAGGTCTGACTGGCGGTAGGCGTAACGACAACCGCTCGTGAAGACGCCGAAAACGCTGCACTGCCGGGACTGCTCCACTGGTAGTCGCTGATAAACGAAGCCGCCAGCGTAACCGCCTGACCAGCCGTAACGGTCAGCGATTTCACCACATCGACATCTTTCAGAATTGTAAACTGATCCGTAACGGTGTAGGCACCGGGCGAACTGGTTTGCAGAAACCGGGCGTCGAGCCGGTTGTCTTCAATATCCAGGTAAAATGACCCTCCCCGCTGTTTCTGCGTATAGGCCATAACCGGGTGCAGCCCCAGGTTGCCCCCCCCCAGCTGGCCCGCCGACCCTGAAACTACGTAAACGGTGCCCTGTTTGGCTTTAGCGGAAGTGTTTTTATAGGCGCAGGAGTTGGGCGAGCCGTCATAACGTCCCGAGCTTTCATCGCCCGCAAAGCGATAGTTGCCGGGGTTGGCCGCAAACTCGCTCATGGGACCATACTGGTCGTGCAGGGGGTAGGAGCGCTCATAGACATGGCTGTGCCCCGTAACGACCAGATCGACGCCGAAGCGTTCCAGAATCGGGTTGACGTAGCGCCGGATGGCAATCAGGTCGGATTCGGTTTCGGAGTTGTGCGACCCCTGGGTGTACGGGGCAAAATGCTGGTACACCACAACCCACTTCCGGTTCGTGGCAGCCAGATCCTGTTTAAGCCAGATGGCCTGCGGGTGGTTGAGGGTGTCGTCGTATATTTTTTTCTGAACACCACCTACCAGCCGCGTGCCGTAGCCATCGAGCATCACGAAATGCACCGGTCCGTAATCGAACGAATACCATTCTTCGGTGCCCGATGCCACGCCCCCCGCTTCGCCCTGGGTGGGCAGGGTAAAGTTGGCATAATAGGCAATGGCATGGGAGGCCGCATCGGCAGCACTGTTGTTATAGTCGTGGTTGCCGGGGATCGCAAAAAGCATGCTGTTTTTAAGCAGATTACCCTGGTAAGGAGCGAAGAAATTGCTCTGGTACTGCGCATCGTTGCCCTCATACGAATTGTCGCCAATGAGCATCCAGAGATCGGTGGGCGTGTCGCCCCGGTACGCCAGAAAACCGTCGCGCACGGCCATCTGGTTAGGGCTGTTGTTGCCACAATCGCCAAAGGAGGCAATCCGGATCGGGCGTTTGGTATCGGGCGGGGGGGCCGTCAGGAAGTACGTACCGGCGCCCTGTTCCAGTACAGCTGTGGGCGTACCGACCGTGTAGTAATAGCGCTGATCGGGGGTCAGGCCCGTCAGGCGCAGTTCATGCTCGGTGGTCGCAGCGGCTTCGGTAGCGGTGCCGGAGAGGGCCGTGGTGGCCAGCCCATAGGTAACGCGTCCCGCCACGGCCACATCGGTGCGCCACCGGATGGTAACGGCGGTGGTGGTACCCAGTTGCAGGTACGGACCGCGTGTAATCGTGGCCTCGGCCGGTGCGCGCGCGCCGGCGGGCGGTTTGGTAAGCAGTTGCGCCCGCCCGGTCGCAGCCAGCATCGACAGGAGCAGCAGACAGATGAAACGCTTCATAGGTTCGGTCAGTACGGTAACTACCCGGTTATCAGCCAGAAACGTGCCGAAGATAGCGGGCCATCGCCCAAGATAGTTCAGGCGTTTGTCAGCTTGTCCTGATGAGCCATCAGCAGTTCGCGGATGGTGGTCCAGTGGAGACCGGGGTAGCGGTCGTTGTCGAGTTTGGGCAGATCGGCCCGGTCATCGATCATGTTGTGCATATACTGCATACCCTGCCAGGCTGGGTACAGGTCGTTGGGGGCCGGGGCAAGGGTACGGGCAACCGAAATGATGGTGCCCAGCAAGCGGGCTCCCCCTGCCCGGAAGAGCCGGTAGGGCTGCCCCGATAGTTCGCTCATGAGGCCCTGAATGGCGCGGGGGCTCTGCTGATCGCCCGCGATGTGCAGGTAGCGCGGTGTGGTGGGGTCGAGGGCCGCATGGGCCGTGTACACGGCGACGTCGGGGATGGCCGTGAAGCCCATCGGATGATCGGCGCGCCCCCAGTACAGGATGCGGTGAAAGCGGGGCAGAATCAGCGGCATATCGCCCGTGAGCAGTTCCATAAAGGCCCCGTTGAAGATCGATGTTGCGGCAATGGGCTGCTGATCGAGGTACTGGTGAAACGCCCGGCGCCAGTCGAGGTTGCGGTTTTCGCCGGGCTCGAACGGGGTGAAATCGAGCGAGTAGTCGGACGGAATGAAGCGCGGCACCCCGGCCGATACGGCGGCATCGAGCAGCCGCTGTTGTGCATCGACTACAACCGGCCGCAGCCCGGCCAGCGCCGATACCACACAGCCAGCCCCCGTGCAGGCCCGCACCAGCCCGGCCGTATCCATCGGGTCGACCGGCAGAATGGTAGCCCCGGCCTTGTTCAGCGCCTGAACCACGGCGGGGTTGCTACCCGGGCGGGTCAGTAGGCGCACATCGGCACCGAGCTGAAGCAGGGCGTTGACAATGAACTGGCCGAGATGACCGGTACCGCCGGCGACGAGAATGGTATTGTTCATGAGTAACAGGCGAGCGGGCGTATGTGTCGGGGTATAACCGGCTGTGTCACCCGTTCGTTATCGATTCAGCCGAAAAAACAGCCCTGTCACTTCACCCGTACGTACTGTTCGATGTTGAGCCGGTCGATTCCGGCGCTGGCCACTTTCTCGACTCCGCGCTGGGTAAGCGTATCCTGCCGGATCGTTAGGGTGAACGGAAACGTATGACCCTCCCAGGCCCGGTCGCTGCTATAGTCGAGGTGTTCAGTATAGGTACTGTCCTGCAGCGTGTAGGTGCCGCCCCCCGCCGAGAATAGGGCCGATGAGTCTTTACCCTTATTTCGGTCGTGGAGCAGAAAGGCGAAGTGGGTACCGTTGATAATTTTAATGAATTCCGTGGGGCCGGTGTAGCTCGTCACGGTGGTGTCGCCCTTTTCAATGAGCGTACCGCTGATCAGTTTCCAGGTTCCCTGCAGGGGAGTAGCCGCGGTTTCGGTCGACGGTTTAGGCTGACAGGCCATGAGCACGGAGCCAGTCAGCAGGACGGCAAGGCAGGATGAAGAAGACATAAGGATTGGTTTAGGCGGATTCGGAACCGGTTTAGCACCGGTCGTTCGGGCAAAGCTGCAAAAAAAATCCCGTTGCCGGCGAAGCAACGGGACAATCAATCCAGGTTGTATAAAAATCAGTATCCGGCGAAGGCTCAGGATCGGGCTGGCACGGGCTGGTTCAGGTCGAGGGCGGTCAGTTCGTCGTGCAGGGCAGTGTGTCCCAGCCGGGCTACTTCGCCCACCACAATGATGGCCGGGTTGCCAACACCGGCTTCGGCCACCCTGTCAACAATGTCCTGTACACGCCCAACGACCACGCGCTGTTCGGCTAGGGTTCCGTTTTGAATAATGGCGACAGGGGTGGTGGCTTTGCCGGCCTGCCCAAACGTGGCCATGATATCGGTCAGCTTGTGCATACCCATCAGAATCACGACCGTAGCCGACGACTGAGCCGCCAGGGCCAGATCGGCCGAGAGCTGCCCCTCTTTGGTTGTGCCCGTAACGACCCAGAAACTTTCGGAGACGCCCCGGGTGGTAAGCGGTACACCGGCCGAGGCCGGCACGGCATAGCTGCTCGACAGACCGGGTATCACATCGGTGTCAATCCCGTGCTGCCGGGCAAAGTCGAGCTCTTCCCAGCCGCGCCCGAACACAAAGGAGTCGCCCCCTTTCAGGCGCACCACATGGCCATACTGCTGCGCGTAATGAACGATCAGCGGGTTTATATCTTCCTGCATGCAGGAGTAGGCGCCCCGCCGTTTGCCGACATACACCTTCAGGGCATCGGGCCGGCAATAGTCGAGCAGGTCGGGGTGCACCAGCGCGTCGTACATGACCACGTCGGCCTGCTGCAGCGCCCGTACCCCTTTCAGCGTAATCAGTTCCGGATCGCCCGGCCCGGCTCCTACAAGGGTGAGTTTCATGGCTATTGAGTGATTGGGTTAATGAGTGATTGAGCGACGAGCGGGCGTCGGTTGTGGCTGAGTGATGACAGGTTGATGAAAACCACACAATCACTCAACCACCAATCACTCACGAATTAGCTATCCTTGGCCTGTACGAGTTCGCGCAGTTCGGGGAGGCCGTCGAGCTGAATCTGACGCTCGCGGTAGGCCTGAATGCCCTGCAGAAAAGCGTCGGCCCGGGCTAGATACTGGCGGGCGAAGGTCTCGGATGGCTCCTGCTTGTTGATGCCGAATACCAGCGTCCTGAAGTCGCTTTCGGCCGCGTGGAAATCCGTTTCGCCCACAAACGTTTTGTCGAAATCGCTTACAATGCCATGCTGCGTGTTGGTGGGCACGTCGCGGCTCATGAGCCCGGCTTTGGCCCCCGTGATAAATACGTTGTAGGCATGGTAGAGCGCATCGGCCCAGCGGCCGTCGGTCAGTGCTTCGCGCGCCCAGCCCAGCTTCTCGGCGGCTTCGTCGAGCGTGGTGGCGACCAGATCAATGAGCACACTGGCGCATTCGCCCACGCCCACTTCGGTCACGTAGGGTTCCGTATGGTCCCAGTCGATGTAGTCGGTATTGGCAAGCGTTTTCAGATCGGCGAGCGGTTTCAGCAGCTGGTAGAAGTAATTCTTACCCTGCCGGGCGTAGTAGTCGCTGTAGTATTCGCCGTCGAACGCATTGGCTTCGAAATCGCGGAGCAGGTAGCGCAGCGACTCGGGACCGCGTTTGCTCGGAATCTTGATCACCTTGTCGGCAATGAGTCCTTCGCCTTTACCGTTGAAGCCGCCACCCAGCAGTACCTGCAGGGCTGGCAACACATAGGCGCCATTTTTCAGCGATGAGCCGTGGAAACCGATGTTGGCCACCGAGTGCTGTCCGCAGCCGTTCATGCAGCCCGAAATCTTGATTTTGATATCGTCGTTAAACACCAGATCCGGAAACTCGTCGCGCATCATGGTTTCGAGCGCCCGCGTAATGCCGTAGCTGCTCGAAATGGCGAGGTTGCAGGTGTCGGTGCCGGGGCAGGTCGTGATGTCGGCCGTAGTGTCGAAACCGGGCTCGGCCAGCCCCAGCGCGTCGAGGGCCTCGAACACGGCGGGCAGGTGGGCCGGGCTGATGTACCGCAGCAGATAGCCCTGATTCACCGTTACCCGAATGTCGTCGGCCGCATACTGTTTCACCACCTGCGCCAGCGCCCGGGCCGTATCCGACGACATGTCGCCGAGCAATACCCGCAGCTGTACAGCATACCAGCCCGCCTGTTTCTGCTCGAACACATTGGTTTTAAGCCAGGTATGATATCTGGGGTTTTCTGTTTCCGGTAGGTTGGTTTGGGGAGCCTGCTGCGCAGGGGCCGTTTCGGGCACCGTAAACGGTAAACCGGAAACCGAATACGCTTTCACCTTGAGCGCTGGCGTTTCTTCCTCGACCCGGCGGAGCAGCTCCTCCAGACCGATGTCGTTGAGCAGGTACTTCATGCGGGCCTTGTGGCGCTTCTGCCGTTCGCCGTAGCGATCGAACACGCGGATAACGCCTTCGATAAACGGAATCACGCGGTCTTCTTCCAGAAATTCGAAGGCTGTTTGCGCCGGAAACGGCTGAGCGCCCAGACCACCGCCCAGCATCACCTTAAAGCCCCGTTTGCCGTCCTGCAGGCGGGGAACCAGCCCTACATCGTGCATGTAGCCATAAGCCGAATCCTTCTCGCTCGAGGATACCGAAATCTTGAACTTCCGGCCCATATCCTGACAGATCGGGTTGCGCAGGAAATAATCGAAAATGCCGTAGGCGTAGGGGGTGATGTCGAAGGGCTCAAGCGGGTCGATGCCGGCCCGGGCCGAACCCGTTACGTTCCGGACGGTGTTGCCGCAGGCTTCCTTGAGCGTAATGCCGGCATCTTCCAGATCGGCCCACAGCTGGGGCGAATCGGCCAGTTTCACAAAGTGAAGCTGAATGTCCTGGCGCGTGGTAGCGTGCAGATTGCCGGTCGCGTAGCGGTCAGACAGATCGGCAATGCGGATGAGCTGGTCGGCGGTAATCCGGCCGTGGGGCAGTTTGATCCGGATCATCTGTACACCCGGCTGACGCTGTCCGTACACCCCCCGCGTCAGGCGGAATTTACGGAACGCTTCGTCGGCAATGCTGCCCGACTGAAAGGAGCTGATCTTCTGCTCGAGGTCCAGAATGTCGCGCCGGGCGGCTGTAGTGACTCGATCGCTTAGTTGCAGGCTCATGGTAGTATGGTATATTGTCTATCGACTTTATCAACTAGTCTAAAAAAACGAAACGCCGGGGGTGCCGGCGTAGGCGGTACTGGGCAGATACTGCAATGTTAACACCTTTGGGCCGGATGGCGGTTCCGAACGGGTATAGCGTTTGGTAATGGTGTATAAGCGCAGGTTATCCAGAAGTCCTTTGTGTTGGATAGGTTTATAACCTGATCAACGCTACCGATGTTGGGAGGCAGATCGGCATTCGGTGAGTAGAGACAAGCCTGGTTGCGCTCTTTTGCCGGGTAGTCATTTACGAACTACCGTACCGCATCCTGTCTAAACCAATTGATTGCTGTTGTTTATGATCACACCAACCACCGTATTTGTCGAGGATCAGTCTGTAGCCTGGGAGCCGGTAGGCGAAGGCGTCAAGCGTAAGATTATGGCTTATGAAGAAAGCCTGATGCTGGTTAAAGTCCAGTTCGAGACCGGCGGCATCGGGGCGCCCCACAGCCATGTTCATGTGCAGATGTCGTACGTTGAAAGTGGGGTTTTTGCCATTATGATCGCCGACGAAACCCGCATCCTGCGGCAGGGCGATGTGTTCTATATCCCGTCGAACGTTTGGCATGGTGCCGAATGTCTGGAAGCGGGTGTGCTGGTCGATTCGTTTACACCCGTGCGGGCTGATTTTCTGGGCTGAATCGACCGACCTGCGGGCCAGTCAGGGCATCAAAACCGGGCAGCGTATGGGCAAATGCAAGCGGGACAGACTACTTTTGAGTCGCCAACGTGCTATAAATCCGTTGACACGTATTGAGTATGGACGTTATTGTTCGGAAAAACCCCACCGATCTGGCCAAAGCTGCGGCCGATTTTATCGCCAAGCGCATCAAAACGGTCCTTAAAACGCAGGATCGTTTTACCATTGCCCTGTCGGGTGGCAGTACCCCCAAAGCCCTGCACGAGTTACTGGCCAAATCGCCCTACGCCGAGCAGATTCCGTGGCTGCAGCTGCATGTGTTCTGGGGCGACGAACGCTTTGTACCCATCGACGACGAACAGAGCAATGCCGGTATGGCCTACGACACGCTGCTCGGCCATGTGTTTACCCCTGAAGATCAGATTCACGTGTGGCGCACCGATCTGGAGCCCCAGGCGGCCGCTGCCGACTACGACCAGCTGCTGCACCGCTACTTCGGCGACGAAGGGCCCTCGTTCGACCTGGTGCTGCTGGGCATGGGCGACGATGGGCACACGCTGTCGCTGTTTCCGGGTACCGAAGTCGTTCATGAACAGTCGGCCTGGACGGCGGCTTATTTTCTTACCCAGCAGAACATGTACCGCCTGACGCTGACGGCTCCCATCGTAAACCGGGCATCGTGCGTGCTATTTCTGGTAGCGGGCCCCAAAAAGGCGGCTCCGCTGCAGCAGGTGCTCGAAGGCCCCTATAATCCGGACGTGTATCCTTCCCAGCAAATCAAACCTAGCCCGGGTGAGCTGGTCTGGCTGGTCGATGAAAAGGCGGCTGCCGATCTGACCAAACCGGCCTGATCAGCTTGGCTGTGTCGGGTCAGACTGGCCGGCCTTCTGGTCGGCCAGTTTTTGTTTCAGATCGTAGGTGCCCATCGGAAAGAACAGGAGTACGTCGTTGTTCAGAAAGGTGCGTTTCAGGGTTTTGATGGCTTCACTCAGGGCCATAACGGGGCTGGTCAGGCTGGGGTTGATCCAGAACCAGACCACAAACTGAATGGTATTGTCGGTGAAAGCCCGGTAATGCAGATCGACCGGGTGGTCGGCCAGCACAAAGGGTAGCTGCCGGATCGCGGTCTGGGCGAGCTGCTGGGCCTTGTCGAGATCGTCCAGATACGACACACCGGCTACGACCTCGATCCGACGCTGCCGCATGCGGGAGAAGTTGGTGATCGGCTTCTGGAAGACATCTTTGCTTGGAATCTCGACGGTCTGGCCCTGGCCGTTGTCGAGGACGATCGAGCGAAGTTTGATGTCACGCACTTTGCCCGAGAAGCCGTTGGTTTCGACCTGGTCGCCGACCTGAATGGGCCGCGCCAGGGCAATCATGGTACCGGAGATAAAGTTGGTAGTAAGATCCTGAAAAGCGAAACCGACGGCCAGGGCCAGAATACCCGCGCCGGTCAACAGCGACGCCACGGTTTTATCGAGTCCCAGTATACCCAGGGCAATGAAGATGCCCACGGCAAATAACAGCACTCGAACCAGTGCCCCTGCGAGGTTGATCAGCGAGACATTATGGCTGACCCGGTCGAGGCCCCGCACCATCAGGCGGCTTACCCAGCGCGAGATAAAGGAAAAGGCAATCAGAATCAGAATGGCGATGGCAATATTCGGCACGAGCTTGACGCCCGTGCGGGTCCAGCGCATCAGTTCGGCATAAATGAGGGCCGCAGCCTGCGAAAAATTCATACGCAAATGTAGGTTACTATCCAGGTTTAACGCCCCCCGTCGGGTTTGTGTTTGATGCCGACACGCCTGTGCCGCCTTACGCAGCCTGAGCAGGGGCGGGTCTGGGGTTGGGGGTGCGCCAACTTACCCGTACCTTTGCGGGCGAATACAGCACCTGAAAAAACACCCCATTTGTATGACACCAGCTGCGCCCGTTTACCTCGACAATGCCGCTACCACCAAACTCGATCCGCTGGTACTGGAGGCCATGCTGCCCCTGATGACCGAGCAGTTCGGCAACCCCTCGTCGATTCACAGCCACGGCCGCGCCGTGCGAACGGCCCTCGAGAAAGCGCGCAAAACGGTGGCGGGCCTGCTCAACACCTCGCCCGCCGAAATCTTCTTTACGTCGGGCGGCACTGAGGCTGATAACACGGCTATCCGCAGCAGCATCGAAACCTTCGGGCTGACGCATG
Organism: Spirosoma luteolum; assembly: GCF_054778875.1. Classification (NCBI taxonomy): domain Bacteria; kingdom Pseudomonadati; phylum Bacteroidota; class Cytophagia; order Cytophagales; family Cytophagaceae; genus Spirosoma; species Spirosoma luteolum. The sequence continues at coordinate 206,789 of NZ_BAAGZE010000021.1, read as the reverse complement.
CCATCACATCGCCCCTCGAACACCATGCCGTGCTGCACACGCTGGAACACCTGGCCAAAGCCGGGCAGGTAAGACTAAGTTTGGTGACGATCGACGAACAGGGCCGCATCGATCTGGCCGACCTGGAGCGTTTGCTGCGCGAGAACCCCCGGTCGCTGGTGTCGCTGATGCACGGCAACAATGAAATTGGTAATCTGCTCGATCTGGCCGAGGTGGGCGAGCTGTGCCGCCGTTACCAGGCGGTGTTCCATTCCGACACCGTGCAGACGATGGGGCATTTCCGGCACGACCTGAAGGTGCTGCCGGTCGATTTTATCGTGGGGGCCGGTCATAAATTCCACGGTCCCAAGGGGGTGGGTTTTCTATATGTCAACGCCGACAGCAAGATTCACCCGTTCATCTACGGCGGGGCGCAGGAGCGTAATATGCGGGGCGGCACCGAAAACGTGTACGGTATTGTGGGGCTGGCCAAAGCCCTCGAGATTGCCTACACGGAGATGGATGCTCACCGAACCCATATCACAGCGCTGAAACACCGGATGATCGAGCGCCTGCGGGCCAGTCTGCCGGGGGTAGCCTTCAACGGGCTGTCGGGCGCTGTCGACAACAGTTTATACACGGTGTTGAATGTCAGCCTGCCTGCCTCCGACCTGAACGATATGCTGCTCTTCAACCTCGACATTGCCCGTATTTCAGCGTCGGGTGGATCAGCCTGTTCGAGCGGTTCCAGCGTAGGTTCACACGTGCTGGGAGCCTTGCCTGGTATCGACCCAGACCGGGGCTATGTCCGGTTCTCATTCGGCAAATACAACACCACCGACGAAATCGATTACGCCGTCGATACGCTGGTGGGGCTGTATCAGAAAGAACTGAGTGTGTAGAAAGAGTGAAAGAGTGAAAGAGTGAAGGAGTGAAGGAGTGGAGGAGTGGAGGTTTCTTGGCAGCCAGCGCTCTTCACGCCTGGGGTGCACGAAAAAAGAGTGAACGAGCGAAAGAGCCGATTGAGACCGCGTCATTTTCGCTTTTCAGATGGAGTACAAAAAAAGAGCGATTGGCTATGAAGTACCAATCGCTCTTTTACGTACAGGCGGCATAAAAGAGCGAACGGGCACGAAGCCCCCATCGCTCGTTCACTCTTTCTGCCTTTCACTCTTTCACTAGTTACCCTATTCCCCTTTCAGTGTTGCCAGGAAGCTGACCACGTCGCGGATTTCGCGTTTGGTGAGGAGGTAAGTCATCTGGGGCATACTCGACGGGTCGGTGGTCCGTTTGGCGATCTGGCTTTTTGGAATTGTCATCGTGGGTTTGTCGCCCATCTTGACCCGGATGTCAGTCGCCGTTTCGCCGTCGAGGGTACCGCTTACGGTTTTGCCGTTTTTCAGCTTCAGCGTGACCGAACCGTAGCCGGGGGCGATGCGGGCGCTTGGGTTAATCACCGCTTCCAGCAACTGCTCCCGCGTCAGGCGGCTGGCCACGCCGTTGAGCCGGGGGCCTGCGTTGCCGCCCAGATCGTCGTAGGAGTGGCATCGGATGCACTGGGCGGTGGGGTGGCGGAAGAAAACGCGCCGGCCCCGGTCGGGCTCACCGCCAAACAAACTTCCCTTAAACGTGGCCGCCAGGGCGTCGGGCGACAGTTTGGCGGTAGTGGCCTTGTACTGACCGATCAGCGGGGCCGAATGGGTGCTGTCGATCGATTCTTCCAGTTCCAGCTGTATTTCGGGGGGCAGGGTGCCGTTCGCCAGTTTGGTCAGCAGCTGGTTGTAGACCGGCTGGGTGTAGGTGATCGGCAGTTTACCCAGCGTCAGCAGGGCGGCTTGTTTCTCTTCGGCCGTACGGGTGTCAATTACGTTGGTCAGCAGGCTCACCATACGCTCGCCGGGCATGTTGCTTTTGGCAACCAGGTCGAGTCCGGCCACCCGCACGGCTTTGTGCTGGTCAGCGAGGGCCTGTTCGATGGCTTTCCCCAGCTGGGCGTCGTTCAGAACGGCCAGCGCTTTCAGGGCGGCTACGCGTACCGTGGCATCCTGATCGCCCGTCAGGCGAGCCATCAGGGCCGGGCCAGCCGAGGGGATGCCCAGGGTCTGGATCGCTTTGATGGCACTCAGCCGAACGAGCTGCTCATCGCTTTCGGTCAGTTTGCTGTAGAGCGCGGCTGTCTGCGTTCGGAGGGCAGCGGCATCGCGTTTGACCGCACCCCGGTACCGGCCATCGACCCGGTCGAGTACCGAGGGGTCGGCCCAGGTACTCAGGGCGTCGAGCGCTTCGGCCCGCATGGCGGCCGGGTTGGCGTTGTTCTGAGCGTAGGTAATCAGTTGCTGCATGGCCTCGGGCGTACCGACGCGGAGGTTGGCGTTGATAACCCGCCGAACCAGCGGCTCGTTGGTGAAGCGGGTGGTCGCCAGCAAATTACCCAGGGCGGGCAGAGCCTCGGGAATCGAAAAATCATCGTTGATGGCCCGGGCGGCTTCGGTAACCACAAAGGCATCCTGATCGCGCAGAAAGCGGGCAATTTCGGGGCTTTCCATTCGGCGCAGGGCCACCACGGCGGCTATCCGCAGTGCCCGCGACGGGCTGCTACTCAGGGCTGCCACCGGTTCGACCTGACCGATGCGGGCCAGGGCCAGGCTGCCGGCGTGCCGCAGGTAAGCGTCCTCATCGTTGTTGGCTTCCAGCATCCTGATGATGGGCTGAATGCCGGGGGCGTAGGCCAGGCGGCCCAGGGCTTCGGCGGCAAAGAACCGGGCGCGGGCGTTGGCATCGGCCAGCAGCGGCAGCAGCAGCGGACCGGCCTCGGCATAGCGGATGTCGCCCAGCCACTTGGCGGCCTGCGCCCGAATTTCGCCGTCGCTGTCTTTCAGCAGCGGCAACAGGGCCTGCGCGTAGGATTTGTCCTGCCGGGCCAGTTGCGCCAGCCCCCAGATGCCATGTACGCGGGCCAGCTGGTTGGTGGTCTGCCGGGTGGCCGCCGTGAGCACCTCAGCTCCTTTTGCCTTCCGGTCGACGAGCTCGAACTGGGCTTTCTGTCGTACCCGCATATCGGGATTAAAGAGCAGCTTGCCGAGGTCGGTTTCCGGGCGACCGTTGAAATTGGCCGCCAGCAACGTTTTGGTTTCTTTCCGCTCGGCCGAGTTGGCCGCCGACTGATCGTCCAGTTTCCAGATACGGCCGTAATCCTTGGTGTCCCAGCCGTTGATCCAGTCGGCCACGTACATGGCGCCGTCGGGACCGAAGTCGATCCCCGTGGCCAGTACGCCACCCAGCACTTTTTCGTGCTGCCCCAGCTCAAACGATGCCCCCTTGGGCTTCAGCTTGAACGCATGCACGCCCGACTGGGCGGGATTGCCCACGAATTCTGCGATGAAAAACGTGTTTTTGTATTTCGGGCTGAGGGCTGTGCCGGGGTTATACAGCATGCCCGCCGGTCCGCTGACAAAGTTCGCCAGGGTAGGGGTGATGTAAGCGGCCTGGCCTTCGAAGCGGGGCAGGTACATGCGCTCATCCATCCAGACCTTATAGGTGTTGTTTTTGGGGTCGCGGTATTTGCCATACTGCCAGTTGCTGCGCCAGCCCGTATCCGACCCGTTAGTAATGTACACCAGCCGTTCTTTTTCGCCGGCGTGATCGCCGTCGTTGTCTTCGCTGATGAGGTTGCCGTACTCGTCGAACACAAACTCGTGGGTGTTCCGAACGCCGTGGGCAAACACTTCGAAGTCGCTGCCGTCGGGGTTGGCCCGAACAATGACGCCGGTATTGGCGTAGTTGAGCGATTTGCCATTGGCGTCTTTCCCGCCGTTGAAACCGATGTCGCCGATCTGCCAGTAGATTTTGCCGTCGGGCCCCATTTCAACGCCCGACATACCGTGGCCGCTGAAGCCGACGTGGATGCCGTAGCCGTGCGAGAGCGATTTCTTCTCGTCGGCAATGCCATCGCCGTTGGTGTCCCGCAGGCGCCACAGGTCGGGTGCCACGGTAACGAACAGATCCTTGCCGTTGGCCAGTACCCCGCCCGCTACGTCGGTCACCTCATCGTTGAAGTCGTTGACAACCAGCTGCGTCATGTCGGCTACGCCATCGCCGTTGGTGTCTTCGATGCGGAAAACGTTTTCTTTCTCGACGGTCATGTCGCGCCAGTCGTGCGACCCGTCGCCGTTCACGTCTTTCAGCCACTCGTTCTTTTTGCTGTTTTCGGGCGACAGAGCGCGGTGCAGAAAGGCCCGCTTGTCGTCGATCGTCTGGAGCCTGTTCGATTCAATTTCCCAGTCCTGGTGGCCGCGGATATCGAATTCGGAGTTTTTCTGCCGGTTGGTACGGGTGTAAAACAGGCGGCCCAGATCGTCGATGTCGATACCGATGGGGTCGGCCACGAGCGAGTCGACGCCCCATAGTTTCAACGACAGCCCTTCGGCCAGTTTGGGCGTCACGGTGGCTTCGATGCTGCGGGCCAGCTGAGCGGCCTTTTCGGGAACCATGCGTTTGATACGCGGGTCGATGGGGGCTTTGACCGACTGGTAGCCAGCCAGCACCAGCACGGGGCCAAGGCTTCCCAGCCACAGCAGCTTACGGGACAGGCGTCGGGAGCGACGGGTTTGTTTCATGGATACAGGGTGAAAAAAGGCGTTGAGTCGCTGATGACCAGCGGGGTTGTACGTTCGTACAAGACCAGCCGGCCGGTTTTTATACTCATCGACCCTGAATAACGTCCCGGAAGCCTCTGAAACGAGTTGGGCCTGCCGTCGACAGACAGCAGGCCCAACCCAAACGAGCGCATAGGGCCGGTTACGCTTCCTGTACGTTACCGACCCACCGCTGGGCCACGGTGAGCGTGTAGTCGAGGAAGGAGTTGAAGGTCCGTTCGTAAATCTCGTTGCCGACAAAGTGGCCCTCGGGATCGAGGTTCTTGTCGGTTTCGTGCGATTCGTACAATTTGGGCGACACGATCGAGTAGCTGTTGGTGAAGCTGATCACCTTGTTGACAACGGTGCCCATGTCGAGGGCTGGCTGTCGGCCACCCCGCCCGTTGGATACCCCGATCATCGCGAATACCTTGTCGGCAAACAGGTGTTTGAACGCTGGACTACCCAGCTGGTGAACCGCGTTGGTGGCCTGGGGGGGAGCCGTCCAGTTGTATTCGGGGAGGGTGAAGATAACCAGGTCGGCGGCCGACCAGGCATTCACCAGTTCCTGCTGAAACGGCGTCAGTGCGTCGGCCTGCAGGTAGGCTTGTCCAACAAACGGAATGTCGTAGTGCTCAAAGGTGATAACCGATACCGTATGCTCATCGGTATTGGTCAGCAGGTGTTTCAGGTAATTGGCCACGCGCAGCGAGTTACTGTTGGCGCGCGATGAGGTAGCGATTAGCGCAATATTCATGGTTGGTATGTTCGTCCGATCATTGCCCTACCAACCCCGCGTTGGGCCGATTAGTTTTCCGCAGACAGTTTACGGTTTACAGTATGACAGTTTACTGTTTACAGTATTTAGTGTTCCGGTATCCGGTAGTCAGGGTTGGGTCTGGGGCGGGGCCGTGTAAGGGCTGAGAGCAGCGCACGGGTTTCGAGATGCCATTGCCGGTACGAACAAACCGTCTGCCCACTAGCCACGCCGGCAGGCATCTCTCTGTAAACCCCATACTGAAACGGAATTCTGTAAACTGTAAACCGAACCCTGAATACCGGTTTCAATGCAGCGCCTGATCCAGGTCGGCAATCAGGTCTTCGGCGTGTTCAAGGCCAATAGAAACGCGGAGCAGATTGGCGGGTGTCGTCGAGGTGGGACCCTCCACACTGGCCCGGTGCTCGATCAGGCTTTCCACACCGCCCAGACTGGTGGCGCGGGTAAAGAGTTTAAGCCTGCCAATAAACCGCAGGGCTTCGGCGGCCCCGCCCGTCACCTGCACCGATAGCATGGCGCCCGGTCCGTTCATCTGCTGCGCAATCAGCGCCCGGTCGGGGTGGTTGGGCAGGCCGGGGTAATGGACCTGCTCGACCAGGGGGTGACCGTCCAGGAAGTCGGCCACGAGCCGGGCCGTGGCCATCTGTGCGCGCATCCGCACACCCAGCGTTTTCAGTCCCCGGCTCACGAGCCAGCAGTCGAAAGGCGAAGGCACTGCCCCGGAGAGACTCTGCAGCGCGCGTACCCGCTGCGCGAACGCATCATTCCGCTTGAAAACCAGCGCCCCACCCAGCACGTCGGAGTGGCCGCTCAGGTACTTGCTCGTCGAGTGCATCACAATGTCGCAGTTCAGATCGAGGGGCCGCTGCAGGACGGGGGTGGCCCAGGTGTTGTCGCACACACACAGCGCACCTACGTCGTGGGCCAGTCGGGTCACCGTCAGCAGATCGGTGATTGTGAGCATGGGGTTCGACGGCGTTTCGCACCAGACCAGCCGCGTGTTGGCGTGCAGCGAGCGTTCCACGGCGTCGAGGTCGTCCATACGAACGCGCGTGTAGGTGAGGCCCCAGGGGTGAAATACCTGTTCGAGCAGGGCGGGCGTACCATAGTAGGCATCGGTGGCGACCAGTACGTGATCGCCGGGGCTGAGGGCCTGAAACAGCGTCATGGTCGCGGCCTGGCCCGAGGCAAAGGCCATACCGACGGCTCCGCCTTCGAGGGTAGCCAGGGCCTGCTCCAGCGCGTCGCGGTTAGGGTTGTTGGGGCGGGTATACAGGTAAGGGCCCGGTAGCTCGTTTGCCTCATCGCGGGCAAACGTCGTAGCCAGTTGAAGCGGAGGTACCACGGCACCCGTTGTGGGGTCGGGCTGATGGGTAGCGCGGAGGGCAAGCGTATCGAAATGCATGGGCGTCGTCGGCCGAAGCCAGCGGATTAGTCGGTCGGCCAAGTACCGCATTTTGGCCCGTAAATCCCAACGGATGATGGTGGCTCACTCCAGAATCGACCGGCCCGACCCGGGCTGGAGCAGCTGATCCATTCAATTCGTTGTGCCTTGCCGATCGGCTGAGCACCGGATAACGCTGCTGTCCGGATGGCGGAGCTGATTTTTGGGGATGAAGGGTACCGGTAGGGCAATACGGTTCGAATTTTGCGTAGGAGAAAGGGCTGGCCCATCGGCTTCTTTCGGGAGTACGAGGGGCACATGCCCCGTAACTGCGTACATGCCTTATCTCGACACCCATACTCAGCCGCTTACGGCGAAGACGGCGGCCCATTTGCTGCGCCGGGCCACGTTTGGCCCCACGCAGGCGGAACTAACCGCGTTTACCGGGCTCACGGCTACCCAGGCCGTGGCACAGCTGATCGGCAACGCCAATTATGCGCCCGCGCCCCCCGTCGACCTCGACAGCACCCAGCCTACGGCGGGGCAAACCTACCTCGATAAACCCTTCAATGGCGACCGCAACTTCGATTTCGGCCACTACCTGCGCTACTGGTGGATGGGGCTGATGACATCGCAGACCGCCCCGCCCAGCTTGCTCGACAAGCTGACACTGTTCTGGCAGAACCATTTCGTGACGACTCGTGACGTGGTCGACGACTATCGGTTCGTAAACCAGTATCTGCTGCTGCTGCGCAACAATGCCCTGGGCAATTTCAGAACGCTGGTGACGCTGATTTCCAAAGAACCAGCCATGCTGCGCTACCTCAACGGCAACGAAAACGAAGTGGGCAAACCCAACGAAAACTACGCCCGTGAGCTGCAGGAGCTGTTTACGGTGGGGGCGGTCGATTTTGCCGGCAACAAGAATTACACAGAAGATGACGTTAAAGCCGCTGCCAAAGTCCTGACCGGCTGGAAATATACCAACTACTGGGTGGTGGGGTCGACGGGTTTTGCCACGACCTATTCCGACCGCAAACACGACGCGACCAACAAAACCTTTTCAGCCTATTATAACAACACCGTAATTCAGGGCCGGGCCACGTCGACGCCCGGCACCAGCTCGGCGGGCGATGCCGAGCTGGCCGAGCTGGTGGCCATGCTGCTGCGACACCCCCAGACCCCCCGGTTCATTTGCCGGAAACTGTACCGCTGGTACGTGAATCCAAACGTTACGCAACCGATCGAAGACAACGTGATCGGTCCGCTGGCGCAGTTTTTTGCCAGTCCGGGCAACGACTACGCCATCCGGCCCGTCATCGAAAAACTGCTGACCAGCCAGATTTTCTTCGACGACAGCAACATCGGCGCCATCATTAAGTCGCCGGCCGAACTGGCCATCGGGGCCATGCGGTTTTTCAACCAGCCCGTGCCCGACATGACCACCGACTACGCGGCTTTCAGAAACTATTTCGACTTTATGTTCTGGCGCATGCGCGACATGCAGATGGGTCTGCTCGATCAGAACTCGGTGTTTGGTTATGAGCCCTATTACCAGACCGGCTACTCGCGGATCTGGATAAACACAACCACGCTGGCGCTCCGCAGCGACTATACGGATGCCTATATCTGGCGGTGGCTCGAGGTGAAACCGGGCTACAAGATGGGTATCGACGTGGTGGCCTGGGCCACAAGCCTGCAGCCTAACTTCAGCGATGTGAGCGGCACGCCGGCCATCAGCTGTGAGCAGGTGCTAACCGCGTTTTCTAAAAATCTGTTTGCGCTGGCGCTGTTCCAGAGCCAGAACGATTTTCTGATCGATTCGATCATGATGCAGGGTATTCCCCGCACGTCGTGGACGTTCGAGTGGAACGCCTACCGCACTGCACCCACCAACACCAACAAACGCAACGCCGTACGATGGCGTCTGGAGAATCTACTCAAATACATGCTCCGAATGGCGGAGTATCAGCTGTGCTAATGAGTGGTTGGGCGACTGAGTGATTGAGTGACCTGCGCCTGAACCTGGATATTCACTCAACCACTCAGTCAGCTAATCACTCCATGATTTCTATGAAACGTCGTAACTTTCTGGCGGCTGCTTCGGCGAGTGTGCTGCCTGTTTTTCTGGATGGATTTGGGCTCAAAGCTCTCAACCGGCAGTCGGCGCTGGTGCAGGCGCTGCTCAGCACGCAGTCGGCCTACGCCGATCGGGTGCTGGTGATCGTGTACCTCAACGGCGGCAACGACGGGCTGAATACCGTGATTCCGCTCGATCAGCTGTCGGCCTACAACACGCTGCGGAGCAATATCGCCATTCCGCAGGCCAAAATTCTGACGCTCGATGGCAACCCCGCCACCGGGCTGCACCCCGCGCTGACGGGCCTGCGCAACCTCTACAATGCCGGCAATCTGTCGATTGTCCATTCGGTATCGTACCCCAACCCCGATCAGTCGCACTATCGGTCCACGGATATCTGGATGACGGGTGTCGATGCCGATAAGGTCAGCGCAACGGGCTGGGCAGGGCGTTACCTCGAGAACCAGTACCCCGGTTATCCCAATGGCTATCCGAACGCCCAGATGGAAGACCCGCTGGCCATTCAGATCGGCTACCTGACCTCCACGGCCCTGCTCGGCAGTCAGCAGTCGATGGCTATTGCCCTCAATGACCCCGATAGTTTTTACCAGCTCGTCGGTACGGGAAACGCCACATCGCCGGGGGGGCTGCCCTGCTGCGATGCCGGCGATCTGATTGCCTTTGTCCGGCGGCAGCAGGCCCTGTCGGTGGGCTACGCTGCCGAGATCAAACGGGCGGCCGATGCGGGAAAAAACCTGGCCACGTACCCAACCGATGCCGACAACAACAGCCTGGCCGATCAACTCAAGATCGTGGCCCGGCTGATTCACGGCGGGCTGAAAACCAAAATCTACTTTGTCTCGCTAAACGGCTTCGATACGCACTCGACCCAGGTCGATGCCAGCGACACCACGGCGGGGGCGCACGCGTCGCTGCTTGTCAAGCTGTCAGTGGCCATCGAAACGTTTCAGCAGGATCTGACGCGGCAGGGCACCGCCGACCGGGTGGTGGGCCTGACGTTTTCGGAGTTTGGCCGGCGCGCCAACGCCAACAGCTCCAGAGGGACCGATCACGGCGTTGCCGCGCCGATGTTTGTATTCGGCAGGGGCGTCAGACACCAGACCATCGGCCAGAACCCCGACCTGGCCAATTTGTCGGGCCAATACGGCAATAAGGATATTCCGATGCAGATTGACTTCCGGCGGGTCTACAGCGACGTGCTCAGCGACTGGTTTGGTGCCACGGCGGCTGACACCGGCTCGCTGCTGTTCCGCAGTTTTCCAACGGTGTCGCTCTTTTCCGATACGGTCGAAACGGTGGCCTCGGGCGACTGGAGCGATCGCAGCGTCTGGACGGTGGGGCGGCTGCCGATGAGCAACGAGTATGTGAAGATCAACCCGGGCCATACCGTGACGCTGCGGCAGCACGTCAGCGTACGCAACCTGCGGCTTGAGGGTACACTGACCACCGGGCCCTACCGTGTAAAAATGACGGGATAGGGTAGGACTGGTTTGTGATGTCTGGAAAATTCTGCACCTTTACGCCGACCGTATGCAAGCATACTAACAGGCATGGAACAGACGTATCAATCGGTAAACCTGACTGCCAACGAAGGCATATTGACCGTAACCCTGCTCGGGCCGGGCAAAGGAAATGCCATGGGCCCCGAATTCTGGGATGAATTTCCACAGCTGATGACCGCCGTCGATCAGATGGCCGACATCCGCTGCGTGATCGTACGGGGCAGTGGCGAGCATTTCAGCTATGGACTCAATCTGCCCCAGATGATGCCTAAGCTGAGCACCCTTACCCAGGGCGAGCGCACAGTATTGACCGCCCAGATCCGCCAGATGCAGACCGGTTTCCAGCGGCTCTACAACTCGCCCAAACCCGTGATTGCCGCCATCCACGGCTGGTGCATCGGGGGTGGGGTAAACCTCATCGCAGCGGCCGACATCCGGCTTTGTTCGCGCGATGCCCGATTCAGCCTGCGCGAAGCGAAGCTGGCCATGACGCCCGATATTGGCGGACTCCAGTTTCTGCCGGCCATTATCGGTCAGGGCTTTACGCGTGAGATGGCCTATACGGGCAACGACTACGACGCGGCCTTTGCCGAGCGCATCGGGCTGGTCAACCACGTGTACGACACGCCCGATTCGCTGTTTGAAGCCGCCACCGCGCTGGCCCGTCAGATTGCTGCCAACTCGGCAACGGCCGTTTCGGGGGCTAAAAAAGTGCTGAACCAGGCAACTGACGAGGCCATTCGTGAAGGACTGGCGTTTGTCGCCGAACTCAACTCCGGCCAGATGCAGTCGTCCGATTTCAGCGAAGCCATGCAGGCCACGCTCGAACGCCGGCAGGCCGAATTCAACAGGAAATCGAACCGGGGGTACTGACAGCAGCGCGTTATTGGCGTGCCTGCCTGAGTTGCTCATCGCAAACGGATCGGGTGCTCGATTGCCTGACTGAAACCGCCTATTTATCAATCGCTTAGTCTAAACCTATGAACGCAACAGGTATGCTGCGCGACAACGCGCTGCAGGGGAAAACCATTATTGTCACCGGGGGCGGAACGGGCCTTGGCAAGTCGATCAGCCGGTATCTGATCGAGCTGGGCGCCAACGTCACCATCTGCAGCCGCCGGCAGGCCGTTATCGACGAAACGGCAGCCGAGCTGACCACCGAAGCCGAACAGAAAGGCTGGACGGGCCGGATACTGGCCGTGGCCTGCGACGTACGCAATCCGCAGGAAATCGAAAACGTGCTGGCCCGCTCGGTCGAGACGTTCGGGCAGGTCGATGGCTTGCTCAACAACTCGGCCGGTAACTTCATCAGCCCCACCGAGCGGCTGTCCTACAAAGCGTTCGATACCATTGTCGACATCGTGCTGCGGGGTACCTACTACTTTACGCTGGCGGTGGGCAAATACTGGATCGAACGCAAGATTCCCGGTACGGTGCTCAATATCTCGACGACCTACGCGACCACCGGGTCGGGTTATGTAGTGCCGAGTGCCGTGGCCAAAGGGGGCGCCCTCATCATGACCCGGTCGCTGGCGGCCGAGTGGGGGAAATACGGTATCCGGGTCAACGCCATTGCGCCCGGGCCATTCCCGACCAAGGGCGCCTGGGATCGGCTCTTTCCCGAACCGCTGGCCAGTATGATGGATCCCGTCAGCCGGATTCCGCTCAAGCGCGTGGGCGACCACGGCGAGCTGGCCAACCTGGCGGCTTATCTGCTGTCGGACTACTCTGGCTACATCACGGGCGAAAGCATCACCATCGACGGTGGTGAGGTGCTGATGGCGGGTGAATTCAATCACCTCGAGAGCGTAACCGACGAGCAGTGGGATACCATCGGCGAAACCATCAAGCAGGCCAATCGCGCCAGCAAGAAAGAAGGGCAGGCCTAAGACCTAAGTCGCTTTTCGTAGGCCAGAAACCGGAGCCCCGGCCGAAAGTCCAGCGTGATTTCGCCGGCCAGCCGATAGCCTAGTTTCGGAAATAAACGTTGCGTAGCCTGATTCACCGTATTGGTGTCGATACGCAGGCGGGAAATACCCCGGTCAAGCGCTAGCTGCTCGGCCTGCTGCAGCAATGCGGCTGCCACGCCCCGGCCCTGAAAAGTCGGGGCGACGGCCAGCCGATGCACCACGATGGCCCGCTCGGCCAGATCGAATACCTGTCCGTATTCGGCATCCTGGTCCTCGGTGATGGCCGCCACGCCCGCCAGCGAGCCTGCCTCTTCGGCCAGCCAGAGCTGACGCTGCCGGATGTCGTTGCGAAAGACGGCTTCGTTGGGGTAGGTATCGTCCCACTGAAAATTACCGGCGGCCCGCATGAGCGGCACAACGGCCTGGATCAGCGAAAGCAGGGCGGGGAGGTCGGCGGTGGTAGCGGGGCGGAGTATCATACAGCTTACAGTTCTTCTTTAAGCATCTGAACCACCATGGTGAGTTCCTTCACCGTGGTTTCAGGATCGCCGTTGTAGCCAATGGTGCGGTAGCGCACGCGGCCCTTACCGTCGATCACCACTTTGGTGGGAATACCGAGAACCTTATAGGCCGTGGCCATTTTCTGCTGGGTATCCAGGGGCACTACGAAAGGATAGGGGTGCTTGTCCATGAATGAATAGACCCGCTGCAGCGGACCGCCCTCACGCGTGTTGACAAACAGAAAGCGCACGTTGGGGTCGTTCTGGAACTGGGTTTGGGCCTGTTGCATGGCCGGAAACGACGCCACACAGGGGCCACACCAGGTTGCCCAGAAATCGATCACCACAATTTTACCTTTGCAGGCTGCCGACGAAATCGTGCGGCCCTGCAGATCGGTGAGCGAGAAAGCGGGGGCCGGCTCGTTGATCATCGTCGCGCGCAGGTCGGCCCGCAGATCGTCGCGCAGGTCGGCTTCGAGGGCGTGCAGATGCGCGTCGGCTTTGGCCACCGACTGACCAGGCTGTTTGGCCAGCCAGTCGCGGAACGCGGTCTTTAGACCCGGTGTCGACTGCCCGAGCTGAATGGCCTCCTCGACGATGGGCTGCGCGTCGGCCGCGTGGCTGGTGCGGAGGGCACAGCGAAAATACCGCTCATTGGTGCGCGGATCGCTGTTCTCGAGGGTGTTACGGTCGATGGCTTCCTGGTAGGCCCGCCAGGCGTCGGCCTGCTTATCCTGCTGTTCGAGCGTCCGGGCCAGGGTATTCATAAGCTGTCGCTGCCGTTGCTGCTTTTCGGTGGCCCACTGCGCTGCGGTTATAGTGGTGGGTTTGGGCTGCACGGCCAGATCGCTGAGCGCCCGGCGGGTCAGCTGTTCCGCTTCGGGCAGGGCTCGTTTGTCGTCGGCCAGCTGAAACGCAATGGTGTTCAGTAGCATCGGGTCGGTTTGGGCAGGGGGCAGGGCCGCCACCAGCGCCATCATTCCCTGGATATCATTGTTCTTGTAAAACGAGTCGGTCATTAATACGCTGAGGGCGGGCAGATAGGTCGACGTCGGGAATTCGCGGGCAAAAGCAGTATAAAGCGCTTTTTTGCGCGTCCAGTCGGCTTCCGTCCGAACAGCCATGGCGCGGTCTTTCTGCACCAGCGAGCCGGTGGGGTCTGCCGTTTTCTGCCGGTTGCGAAGTGTAGTCGCCTGCTTGAAATCGCCCATGCTTTCGTACAGCTGAATAGCCGTGTTCAACTCCGCCAAGGTGGGGGCTGGGCGGCTGGCCAGAAAGGTTTTGATGCCGGCATCGACTTTGGGGCCATACCCTGGCTTCTTCTGTTTGATAAGGGCGGCCAGGTAGTCTGACCAATAAAGGGGTTGCAGATCAGGATGCGCTTTCAGCTCCTGTTCGTACAGGGCAACAACCCGGTTGGGGTCGGGCCGACTGCCCGCTTCGTATAGAAAATGACTGCGTGTAAACACCGAAGCCTGTCCGCCGATCGCGTGGGGGACCGGCTGGCCGGTGGCGTCGAAAACGGGGATCACGTACAGCTGGCCCCGGTTCAGGTCGACCCGTTTGGGCTGGGCTGGATGCCGAAACAAGAGCATAACCCCCGTCAGCTCACCCCGGGGCATGGTCAGTCGCCCCACAAACTCAGTGCCCTGCCGGGAGAGGCTGAGACTCAGCGGGGTACTTAGATGCATCTGGGCGGGTGCGCCGTAGCGGACATACCGGGCTTCGAGAATCGAATCGGTGGCCAGGGGCGTTCCCGCCGGTGAATAGGTAAACGAAACCACCTGCCCCGCCTGCGGAGCGGTGGGCGTAAAGCGAAACTGGGCCAGGACCGAAACGCTGGCGAGGAGGGTCAGGGAGAGAATTGAAAAGGCTTTCACGACTCCAAAATACAACACCTTTGCCCACGAACGGCCCCGCTAACCCGTTTTAGTTATCCGGGGGCACGGCCGGGTTGCGCATCGTAGCCAGTCAGACAAGCCTTAGCACCGCAACCGGCAGGTCGCGAAAGAGGGTTTTCGGCAGCAGGCAGTTGGTGGTTTGTCCCGACGCGCCGGTAAGCCAATCGGTGTAATTCCGGGGCAGGTCGTGCGGCATAAGTACCGCTGTGTCGGCCCAGTCGAGTTCGCCAACGGTCGCCACACCCTGATCGACGCAGAGCCGGGCCGTATGCAGCGGTACCACCACGGCAATACGGGTGGTATCATCGTCGCGCAGGAAAGCCAGCAGGTTCGCCCCGTAGCGACCCCGCACCGCCAGCGGTACGTAACGGCCATATACGAATAGCTCGGGATACTGCTGCCGGAGTTGCAGCAGCGCATGCGTCAGCCAGAGCTTGATACGACCGCTGGATCGATCGGCCCAGAGGTCGGCCGGGTCGGGCGGGTTAGTGAGCAGCGCATCGAGCGTGGTCATGTGGCTGTCGTAGGGAACAGGCCGGCGGTTGTCGGGGTCGACCAGGTTCAGGTCCCAGCCTTCACTGCCCTGGTAGTAATCCGGAATGCCCGGCACGGTACTTTTCAGCACCAGCTGCACCAGTGCGTTGACGATGCCAAAGTCGGCAATTTTCTGGTGAAAGGCCTGGAAATCGGTCCAGAAGGCCCGGCGTTTATCGAGCAGGAAGGTGGCGAAGGCGTGAATCGCTTCGCGGTAGCCATCGTCGGTATGCCGTTTGGCTTCGTCGATGACCTTGTCGAGGTAAGCGTGCAGCCGCTCTTTCCAGTCGGTATCCGGCTGGCCGGGCATGGGGTAGGCCCCCACGAGCGTCTGAAACAGGAGGTATTGGTCCGAGGGGTCGGGCAGGGTCGTGCCGGACTCGGGCGTATTGAGGGCCTGCCAGCGCGTCACGGCGTCGATCCATTCGGGGGCCAGTTCGCTCAGCACATTAAGCCGGGCCCGCACATCCTCACCCCGTTTGGTGTCGTGGGTGGCGGTGGCGTTCTGAGTCAGCGGCCAGTGATTGCGCCGGTGGTGCATCTGCTGGTGAAAGTCGGCCACCGACAGCCCAAACCGTTCGGGTGCATCGCCTACTTCGTTATGGGCCAGAAAAGCGGTATTGGTATAAAAGAGGGTGTCTTCAACGCCTTTGGCCATCAGCGGACCGGCATACTGCATGCACCGCTGGTAGAACTCGATGGCCCGCTCATTATGGCCGGTTGTGGTCGCTGTGGGATGGGTCAGAAAAGCGTCGGTCAGCAGGTCGACGGCCGCGCCCAGCTCCGGGCGCTCCTGCCGGATGGCGTCGAAAAGGGTGCTCAGGGCCGTCGCGTCGCGGGTGGGCAGCGGCAGCGCGTTACCGAAGTAGCGATAAACCGGACAGCGAATGAGCCACTCGGCCAGGGTCTGCAACAGCGCGCCGTCGGGCAGGGCCTGCAACGCGTCGGCCGGGCTCAGTGCCAGCGTCTGGTAGAAGTGGGTCAGGTTTTCCAGTTCGCCCAGCAGGTGCTGATACGCAATAAACGCTTTTCGGCTCATGCGCTGGCTGGCCTTCCCGGGGGCGATACCTGTCAGGCCGGCATAGAACGCATCGAGCACCGGGCGACTATCGGGCCAGGTCAGCAGGTTGTTAACCGACGCCAGAAAATCATAGCCTGTCGTGCCGGCTACCGGCCAGTTGGCAGGCAGTGTTTCGTCGTTGGTCAGAATCTTCTCGACAACCAGATACGTATCGGTGCCCACCAGTCCCCGCAGCCGGTCGAGGTAGGTGGTGGGGTCGAACAGACCGTCGACGTGATCGACCCGAACGCCCTGAAAAACCCCCTGTCTGACGAGGTCGCCGAACAGCTGATGGTATTCGGCAAACACCTGCGGGTTGTGCATGCGCAGACAGATCAGATCGTTGACCGTGAAAAAGCGCCGGTAGTTGATTCGCCGGTCTGTTAGGGTGGCCGGACAGAGTTCGTAGTGTTGTTCGCCAAGCAGGGCCAATAGCCGGTCGGGCTGCCGATTGATTGTATCCAGGCGGGATTTAAGGTAATCGTGAGCCTGCGGGGTTTTATCGAGCCCCGCCAGCTGATCCCGCCATTCGTCCCAGGCCAGTGCGTAGGCTTCTGGCTCATCGACCGCATGGAGCTGATCGAGTTCGGCCAGCAATTGCCCGATCGCCAGGCCCGGCGTGGATTCGCCCGGCGTGGATTCGCCCGGCGTGGACTCGCCCGGCGTGGAATGGCGCAGCACGAGGGCGTAGCTGCGCGGGCTGAGTGGGTAACGGCTGTCGCCCGTAGTCAGGTACAGCCGCTGGTCTTCGTAGATGAGCGAAAGTGCCCCCTGCCGGATGAGCGATTCGGGTTCATCGGGCAGAAAGGGGGCCATCAGCGGGCCACTGAACAGATCACTGGCAAACGGGGTGTCGAAAAAAGCCGCGTATAGCGACAGCGGGCCCTTCTCCAGCACGTCGATCAGCCATTCATTCTGCGTATGAAACGCCATGTGGTTGGGCACGATGTCCTGCAGCCAGTACATACCGGCGGTGCGCAACTGTTCACTGATGCGGGTCAGATCGGCCAGTGTGCCCAGGTCTGGACTGATCCGGAGCGGGTTGACACCGTCGTATCCATGCTGACTGCCGGGAGTAGCCTCGGTGATGGGAGACGCATAGATCGTGCCGACGCCAAGTTGCTTCAGGTAAGGTAGAATCCGCTCCAGGGCAGTTAGGGAAAAGTCGGCATGAAGCTGGATACGGTATGTAGCGATTGGGTTCAGCATAGCCAGACAACCCCGTTGAGGAAAGCATTGTTAACGAATAACCGCCAAAAAAATGCCAATACAGGCCTGTATTGGCGTTTTTTGGCGTGGCTTACGACTGTCGGCCAGTGCGATAGGGTAATATAGCTTATTTATTCGATCTGATTGGTATAGATCAGCATTGACTCCGGTGGCAGCTGTACCGACGCATCGCCCGCCACCAGGGCGGGCCCGGCCTGCGGCCCACCCCAGATTGGGTCGCCCGAGTCGAAAAGTCGCTGCCAGGGGGCATCGCAGGCAGGCAGCAAAACAAGCTGCGGAGTGCTGGCAAAATTGAACAGGCAGACCACCCGCCGTCGTTCGTGCCAGCGCTCCAGTACAAGTGTCTGGCTTTGTTCACTGAACGTGACTAGCACGTTATGTCGGTTCGGGAAGCGCAGCACCGACTGTTTCCGGAGCAGAAGCAGCGCCTGGTAGTACCGAAACAGGGTGTGGTGCGGCTCCTGATGACGCAGGTCCCACTGGAGTTTGGACTGCTGGAAGGTCGCTTCGGCCTGCGGGTCGGGTGGGGGCACGGGGGCCTGAAAGTCGGCAAACTCACGCTTGCGCCCTTCCCGAACGGCCTCGATCAGGGCTGGATCCGTGTGGCTCACGAAGTACAGAAACGGATTCGGTTCACCCCATTCTTCGCCCATAAATAGCATGGGCAGGTAGGAGCTGGTCAGTACAGCCCCGGCCATCAGTCGCTGCATGGCCGGGCTGACCAGCTGACCGGGCCGTTCGCCCAGCATGCGGTTGCCAATCTGGTCGTGGTTCTGGGAAAACACCACAAACTGTCGGCCCGGCAGATCGGTGGTGGGTGAACCCACGATGCTGGCCCGGCGGGGCATGTAGGTGCCGTCGTACACGTAGGCATCCCGAAACGACTTGGCCAGATGACTGATGCCATCGTAATCAGCGTAGTAGCCATGCCGTTCGCCACCGGCCGTGACCCGCAGGGCGTGGTGGAACTCGTCGTTCCACTGGGCGTCCATACCATAGCCACCCGCGTCGACGGGCCTGATGAAACGCGTTTCGTTCTGGTCCGATTCGATGATGAGGTAATGCTGGCGACCGGTCTGGGCCATGAGCCGATCGACGTTCAGTCGCATATCGCGCAACAGGTGCGACGCGCTGTTGTCGCGGATGGCGTGCACAGCATCGAGCCGGAGCGCATCAATGTGAAAATCGCGAAACCACATCAGTACGTTTTCAATCACGAACTGGCGAACGCCGGCGCTGTCGGGTCCGTCGAAGTTGACCGCATCGCCCCAGGGGGTGCTGTAACGGTTGGTAAAGTAAGGCCCGAACGCGCCCAGGTAGTTGCCTTCGGGTCCCACGTGGTTGTAAACAACGTCGAGCACCACCGCCAGGCCCCGGGCGTGGCAGGCGTCGATTAGTTGCTGCAAACCGGCAGCGCCCCCGTACGACGACTGTACCGCAAACGGAAATACCCCGTCGTAGCCCCAGTTGCGGTCGCCCGGAAACTGGGCAACGGGCATGATCTCGATGGCGTTGATGCCTAGGTCAAGCAAATGATCGAGTCGCTCGGTGATGCCGGCAAAGGTACCGTCGGGGCTAAAAGTGCCGGTGTGCAGCTCATAGAGCAGATAATCGTCGAGGGGCGGGTTGATCCAGCCCTCGTCGGTCCAGACAAACGACTGGGTGTTGAGGGCAGCCGAGGGACCATGCACGCCGTCGGGCTGCGCCAGCGAAGCCGGGTCGGGCAGCGGCTGGCCGTCGAGAACGAACCAGTAGCGATCGCCCGGCGACAGATCGGGCGTGTTGGTTCGCCAGTACCCATCGGGGCCGGACTCGAGCGGAACGATATGCTTGTCGGTGGCCCGAATAAGTTGCAGGCTGGTGGCCTTGGGTGCCCAGACGCAGACACGCGCGAGGCCGTCGGGCAGAAAGGTGATGCCCACCGAACGGTGGGCAATGGCTACTTCGGTCATGGGGTGGCAGCGTCAGGTTGTGCGGAGTAAGCAGGCTTAAACACGGTGGCCTGCTTACTCCGGCGTTACCTACGAAACTCCCACGGGCTCGGTCTGTTTAACGGGTTTCGACACGGCCAGCAGGCCCAGGGTCGTAATCAGGCCGTTTAGCAGTAAGCGTTCGAAGCCAAACTGGTAGCCGCCAAACCAGGCGGCCGAGTTTTGATTGATAATATAGGTGAGCACCGGCGAGGCCAGGCAGACCCAGGGCACGAACCGGTCGATCACGCCCCGCCTGCTGAAGATGCCGAAGGTGTACAGGCCCAGCAGCGGGCCATAGGTGTAGCCCGCAATATCGAACACCGCCGTGATGACTTCCTTGCTGTTGAGCTGCCGGAACAGGATAATCACCACGTAGAACAGGAGCGAAAAGCCAATGTGAACGATGTGTTTGATGCGCGACCGTTCGGCTTCGGGGCGCGACTCGACGTTCATGAAATCGACGCAGAATGAGGTGGTTAGGGCCGTCAGGGCCGAGTCGGCGCTGGCGTAGGTCGCGGCCGTAATACCCAGCAGGAAGGTGATGCCCACCAGCGGGCCGAGGTGGTTGAGGGCCAGCAGCGGGTAGAGGTCGTCGGTGCGTTCGGGAATAGCGATGCCTTCGCGGCCGGCATACACGTAGAGCAGCACGCCCAGGCACATAAACATAAAGGTGACGATGACCATCGTGATCGTAAACCAGAACATGTTTTTCTGCGCTTCGCCGATGTTTTTGCAGGTCAGGTTTTTCTGCATCAGATCCTGGTCGAGCCCGGTCATGACGATGGCAATAAAAATGCCCGACAAAAACTGCTTGTAGAAGTTTTTGGGGTCGTTGGCGTCCCAGAAGAAGATCTGGGCGTTGGGGCTGTCTTTGATGGTTTGAGTAAGCTGCCCCAGCGATAAGCCCAGTTCGCTCGAAATCAGGTAAATGGTCAGGATAACGGCCGTGACCAGAAAGATGGTCTGGAGCGAATCGGTCAGGATAATGGTCTTGACGCCCCCTTTAAAGGTGTACACCCAGATGAGGCCGATCGTAATCAGCACCGACACTTCGAACGGGATACCGAGGGCGTTGAAGATGGCCAGCTGCAGCACATTGGCGGCCACGTAGAGCCGAACCGCCGAGCCTACGGTGCGGGCCAGCAGAAAAAAGCCCGCCCCCGTTTTGTACGACCAGAAGCCGAAACGCTTTTCGAGGTAACCGTAAATCGAAATCAGGTTGAGCCGGTAGTAGAGCGGCATCAGCACGGTGCCGATCACGAGGTAGCCGATGATGTAGCCCAGGACGACCTGGAAGTAGGAAAAGCCGATCTTGCCAACGGCGCCCGGCACCGAGATAAACGTGACGCCGGAGAGCGAGGTGCCGATCATGCCGAAGGCCACCAGCCACCAGGGCGACTGTCGGTTGGCGGTAAAAAAAGTGGTAGTGTCGGCCCCGCGGGCGGTGTAAAACGAAACGGCGACCAGCATGCCAAAATAGACAACCAGAATGAGTAGCGCCAGGGTGGGATTCATGCGAAAGAGGCAACTATTTGGGCCGCAACGGGGTTATTTTACTGGATAGCAAGCGCTTTCAAAACTGCCCGTTTTGGCGTAAATTTGCTAAGTAAACACGATTTTAACTCCGATGCAACCTTTTGAAGAGAGCGATACCCTCCTGCTGGAAGACGTTGTCGAAACCGACGTTCACAACCTCGTCGTTTTCAACGATGAAGTGAACACCTTCGATCATGTTATCGATACGCTGATCGATGTATGTGGCCACACTCCCGAACAGGCGGAACAATGCACCCTTCTGATTCACTATAAAGGCAAGTGCACCGTCAAAAACGGGTCGTGGGATGAGCTCGTGCCGATGCGTAACGAAATCTGCCGGCGCGGCATTTCAGCGGAGGTCCTGAACTAATTGCGCATGTGTGATTGAGTGATTGCGTGGCTGACTAGTTATCGGCGCCAACGCTCAACCGCTCCATGGCTCAACCACTCAATGAATGGAATACCCATCCAAATTAATTGAAGATGCGGTGAACGAAGTGTCGAAACTGCCGGGGATCGGTAAGAAAACGGCGCTTCGGCTCGTGCTGCACCTGCTCAAACGCGACGAAGAACAAACCGAAACGCTGGCCCAGAGCCTGACGGCCATGCGCTCCGGCGTGCAGTATTGCCGCAAGTGCCACAACCTTGCCGACAACGATATCTGTAGCATCTGCGCCAGCCACAAACGCGATCAGTCGCTGATCTGCGTCGTTGAAGATACCCGCGATGTGCTGGCTATCGAAAATACAGCGCAGTACAAGGGGCTTTACCACGTGCTGGGAGGGATTATCTCTCCCGTCGAGGGCATCGGTCCCAGCGACCTGCAGATCGACTCGCTCATCGAACGGCTCAAAAGCACCGACGGCGAGCCCGTTCGGGAGATTATTCTGGCCATCAGCCCCACCATGGAAGGCGACACTACGGCGTTTTACCTACAGAAACGACTCCGTCCGTTTAACCTGCGCATCTCGACCATTGCCCGGGGCGTGCCCATCGGGGGCGACCTGGAATATGCCGATGAGGTTACGCTTGGCCGGAGCATCCTCAGCCGCATTGCCTACGACTAGTGCCTGGCCGTGAACGGGTTAGCGGCCCACAGGCACCGACCTTGGCCAAACCCGTCCGCCAGGGGCCGGAAATGCTGGAATAAAGCCCGCCACCTGTCGTTCGGTCCTGCCAAAAACTTGTTTATTTGCGTTCGGCAAAACAGCTCGCGCCTGCGTGCGTTGTTTTGATGAACGCTTTTTTTTCGCCTACAAACCGACAATTCGCATGAATCGCTCCGAATTTCTGAAACTAACCCTGGGGGCTTCGGCCGGCCTGCTTGCCTTCCGTTCGTTTGGCTTTTCGGCCGGGCAGACCGAAGGCCCGTTCAAGCTGGCTCCCCTGCCGTTCGATGCTGCTGCCCTTGAACCCCATATCGACAAAATGACGATGGAGATTCACCACGGCAAGCACCACAAAGCGTATGTCGACAACCTAAACAAAGCCGTGGCCGGCACCGATATGGCCAAGATGGACATCGACGCGCTGGTGAAAAGTGTGAATGCAGGCACGCCGGCTGCCGTGCGTAACAACGCGGGAGGACACTGGAACCATACCTTCTTCTGGAACATTCTGGGGCCCAACGCCGGTGGCGCGCCTAAAGGAGCACTGGCTGCGGCCATCAACAAGAAATTCGGCTCGTTCGATAATTTCAAAACCGAGTGGGGTAAGGCGGCTACGGCACGCTTCGGCTCGGGATGGGTATGGCTGATCAAATCGGGCAACGACGTTGAGATTGTGACGACGCCTAACCAGGATAACCCGCTGATGGCGCTGGCCGAGAAAAAAGGCACGCCCATCATGGGGCTCGACGTGTGGGAACACGCCTACTACCTGAAATATCAGAACCGTCGGCCCGAGTACGTAACCGCCGTGTGGAACGTATTCGACTGGGATAAAATCGGCAAACATTTCGCCGGCTAGGCCCAAACGCCCGGTTCAGCATAGCATCGGTTGGTGCGAGGAAAAACGGTCGCTTCGGCGAGTGCTTTCCCCTCAGTTGCCAGTCGATGCTATTTTCTTGTAAAAGCCTTCTGATCAGTAGGAAAGGTCGTATTGCATGGCCTCGCAGATTGGTTACTGCAGCGGCTGATACCGCTGTGAGCCTATAACTTTTTTATATTTGTGTAGAAACTACCGTATTCATGACAAACGAAGAGTTATACGATGAGATCCCATCGCTGGATCTGGCAGATTTTACGTCGGGCGATGCGGATCGGAAAGCCCGGTTCGTACAGGATCTGGGTCGTGCGTTCAACCAGATCGGGTTTGTGGCCATTAAAAACCACGGCCTGACCGATGCGTTGACCGAGAAACTTTACGCATCGGCACAGGACTTTTTCCAGGCGCCCGATGCACTCAAACAGCAGTATGAGCGCCCCGATCTCAATGGGCAGCGGGGGTACATTGGCAAGGGTAAGGAAACGGCCAAAGGCTTTAAAATAGCCGACCTGAAGGAATTTTATCACATCGGTCAGCCCGAGCCCGTGGGCGATATGCCCGCCAACGTGCTACCCACCGAGTTTCCTGACTTTTCGGAGGCTGCACTGACCGCCTACCGGACCCTTGAACAGGCGGGCCGGCAATTGCTGCGGGCCATTGCGCTGTACCTCGACCTGCCCGAAACCTATTTCGACGACAAGGTGCAGAACGGCGACAGCATTCTGCGGGCCCTGCACTACTTCCCGCTCGATCCTACTACTACGCCCGATGGCGCCGTTCGGGCGGCTGCCCACGGCGACATCAACCTGATTACGCTGCTGATGGGCGCTTCGGCCGACGGGCTGGAAGTGCTCCGGCGCGACGGGAAATGGATTGCCATCACGGCCCTGCCCGATCAGGTAATTGTGAATGTCGGGGATATGCTCGACCGGCTGACCAACCACAAGCTGAAGTCGACGATTCACCAGGTGGTGAACCCACCCCGTGAAAAAATGAATCAGTCGCGCTACTCGATTCCTTTCTTCATGCACCCCCGGGGCGACATGGATCTGAGTAGTCTGCCCAGCTGTATCGACGCCCAGCACCCGAAGCTATACGTCGACATGACGGCGGGTGAATTTCTGAACGAGCGGCTCATGGAACTCGGTCTTAAGAAGGCCTGATTGTGTATATCGATGCGCCGGCCCGCCACCCGAGCCGGCGCATGCGTTTTCTGCCGCGTCTATGGCCCATCTTTTACCGCCGATTGCCCCGGTTCGCCGGATCCGGTACCTGATTTTCCTGAAGGATGTGCTCATTCTGGCGCTCACCACCTTTGGCGGGCCACAGGTTCACCTGGCCATGCTCTACGAGCGGTTTGTGAAGAAACGGGCTTACCTGACCGAAGCCGAACTGCTGGAACTGAATGCGCTTTGCCAGATTCTGCCCGGACCCACGTCGACCCAGACCATAACGGCCGTCGGCTACAAAATTGGCGGCCCCAACCTGGCATACATTACCCTGCTCATCTGGGTATTACCGGCCGTCTGCATCATGACGGCAGCCGGTATGGGCATGTACTACCTCGAGCGTAAGCACCTGTCGCTGCAGTTTGCCCGTTTCATTCCGCCGATGGCGGTAGGCTTCCTGATCATTGCTGGCTTCCGGATCGGGCAGAAAGTAATCAAAAACCGCGTCAGCCTGCTCCTGGCCGTGCTGGCTGCCATTGCGGCTTACCTGTTCCGGTCGCCCTACATGACTCCGCTGGTGATTATCATTGGCGGACTCACCACGGGCCTGACCTACGAAAAACAGGCCCGGATGGAGAAGCAGCCCCTCCAGATTCAGTGGTCCAACTTTTTTCTTTGGCTGGGCGTACTCATTGCCGCGGCTGGTCTGGGGGCTGTCACGCAGTCGCTGCCCGTACGCTTATTCGAGAACTTTTACCGCAACGGAAGCCTCGTCTTCGGCGGAGGGCAGGTACTCACGCCGATGCTGTACAATGAGTTTGTAGCCTTCAAGCATTACCTCAGCCGCGAAGAGTTTCTGTCGGGGCTGGGTCTGGTGCAGGCCGTGCCGGGGCCGGTCTTTGCTTTCGCGTCGTATATCGGCGCCCTCTCCATGCGTCATAGTGGCCTGCACGGGCAGCTGTGGGGCAGCTGCGTGGCCACGGCGGGTATCTTCCTGCCGGGGGCCTTTCTGATCTTCTTTGTGTACCGGTTCTGGGAGCAGCTCAAGCGTTACCGGGTGGTGCGGGCGTCGCTCGATGGCATCAACGCGGCCAGTTCGGGGCTTACGGCAGCTGCCGCCGTCGTATTGCTGCAGCCCATGCTACCGTATCTGCCTTCGGTGCTGGTGGTGGGGCTGACCATGCTGCTGCTGCTGTACACCCGCGTGCCGCCCGTTGTGCTCATTCTGGGCGGGCTGGTAGCCGGGCTGGTCATTCAGTAGAGCCACCAACGGCCTATAACTCATCCGATAAATAGTTTCTGACGGTTTGGTAGGGGTGCATCGGCTGGGCTTTGCCGTTGGTACCGGGCTGCTGCCCATTGGGTCGGGGCTGCACCGGCAGAAACTGCGCCCTGAGCTGCCGCTGTTCATCGTCGCTGAGGGTAGCGCGGGAGGCTTCGCCCTGACCGTAGCCGTCGTTGAAGTTGCTGATCCGGCTATCGGTCTGCGCCAGTTTCAGCTCGGCCAGCAAGTCGGTGAGGTCGGCAGTCAACGTCCGGATGCGGGCTTTCAATTCGTCGAGGCCGGGTAGCAGGTCGATGTTGTGCTGCAGCACATTCTGCCGGGTGCGCTGCTCGGCCAGTTCGCTTTCGATGGGAGCCAGCTCTTTATCGAGCCGCCGGAGCCGCCGGCGATACTTGCCCAGTTTAATGTCGGCCTGCAGCCATCGGAACCAGAATGCCGACAATACGGGCAGGGCAATGCCGAGGCAGACCGCCCCCGCCAGCGCGAATAGAATACCGCTCAGCACAAACGACAACAGGGCCCACGGGCTATCGACAAGGGCCAGGTTCAGCTCACTCGAAGCGGCCAGCTGCTGTTCGATTTTGCGCATGACGGCCGGGCTCAGCGTCTGGGTGTCGGCCATGGGGTCGCCACCCAGCTGCAACTGCTTTACCGACTTGTTGATGGCCGCCTTCAACTGGTCGGTGCGGTAGGCTTCGTAGCGGAACCAGCCCAGCACGGCCAGCGTCAGTACCGAGAAAAGAGCCAGCGCAATTTTAAACCGCTGGTAGCGCCCTCCATGTTGGGTTGGGTTGTCGTGATAAGGCTGTTCGATCAGTCGGTCGTAGGCTGGTTTGAGCAGGACCGATACCATGGCCAGCCCGACGGCGAAAGCCCAGGCTTCATTGGTGTTACGGATATTAAGGGCATAGGCCACAATCTCGTGAGAGATAATGAGATCGCCGGCCAGAAACGACACCCCGGCAACCAGAAAAAGCAGCCCGGCCAGCAGCGAATAGTCGGGGGCGGCTTTGGCCCGGCGCAGCTGCAGCAGCTCGCGGTCGGCCAGCAGCTGCGCCCGGTCGGCCTGCCGGGTTTCTACCTGCCGCGCCAGCCGCTCCACCTGCACAGCGTGGGTTTGCAGCTCGGCATAGGCGGTGCGGTGCGCATCGGTGGCGTCGGCCAGGCGCTGTTCGGTCGTGGTCAGTTCGGCGCGTTTTTCGCCGATTCGGTCGTTGAGCCAGTCGGTACTGACCTGGCTCGACAGATAGCCTTCGTATGTTTCACGATTCACGCCTTCGATGCCACTGGCATACCCATGCTGAAAATCGGGTTGGTTCGTTGGTTCCATAGGTCAAATGTCGGTTTATAACGCAGGTGCCGGCCATTTATAACGGCCAGCCGGGCGCAGGAGACACCCTCACAGGCTGGCCCGGGTCTAGCTGAACAGGGCCGCCCGCTGCGATTCGGTCAGTCGTTCGCGCAGGCTGCGGGCGAGGGCAAACTCACCCAGAAACAAATGAATCAGGCCATCGCGCCGGGCTTCCTGCTGACTCAGTTCGGCAGCTGTCTCCTGAAGAAACGCCCGGAGGGCCGCTTTCTGTGCCATGAGCCGGTCGATTTCTCGTAACAACTCGTGCTGCTGCCCGGTCAGCCGGGCCAGTTGCAGGGGGCGCTCGAGCTGAAGCTGCCTGTTCTGTTGCCAGGCATCGAGAGCCTGGTCAAGATCCCGGAGCAGCCGGGGGGCCAGCTGGCCGACGACCAGATAGCCAAGCAACAACAGCCCGGCGATTGCCCCAGCCTGCCATACACCAAGGCGCTGAGCCGCCGTGAACCACACAAAAAGCGCTGCCGCCAGTGGAAGGAGTCCCTCGGCCATAAAAAGGCGGATGAGGTGCGTTGGCTGGCTGACCGGCCGCTGAGCAGTTCGGTTAAACGGCCACAAACAGGCTACCAGCACCAGACTCCCGGTAATCAGGTGGCTGGGATAGGCTTCATAAAGCGTAGTATCGGTAAGGACGAACGCACCCGCGGCCAGTAGGGCGGTACCAGACAGACCGGCAAGCGGACGGAGAAACTGGACGGGTGCGGGGTGCTGCTGTTGCCAGGCCATCTGCTCTCCACGCAGGGTTGCGAGTTGCGACCGGCGCTCGTCGAGCTGCGCCTGTTCGGTCCGCAGCTGCTCGGTGAGCAGATCGATCCGGCTGTTGAGGTGCGCCATTTGCCCGGCATAGGCGGCCCGGATAGCCGCCAGCCAGTCGTCGGGGTGGGCGTCGGAAAGGCCCAGGTAAACACCTTCGTTGCGCAGCCGGGCTTCGTCGGCCAGCCAGTGGGGCAGTGGGCCCGGCAGGGGTGGCGTAAAAACGGGAAGCGAAACGGGTGGGGTGGCTGACCCGGGTACCGGCCGTGGCTCCGGCGGGGGAGCGGGGGTGGGTACCGCCGACGGGACAGCCCGACGGAACAGCGACCGCAGGCGATCAAAACGAATCATAGGCAAACCGGCTTGTCATCGGTCCGGTAGGGTGAATGGGGTAATTGGCCGAAAATACGCAAAAGAACCTTGTTTTCGGTACGTTCAGGCGGTTGTCCGGGGCAGGGCGGGCAGTACCCAGATGCGGTAAGCCAGCCAGCCGGCCAGCAGAAGTCCCACAAACAGGGCGCTCAGACCGGGGTTATACCAGGCAATCGAAACCAGGCAGATAAGCGAAAGTAGCAACGCCACGAACGGCACCACGGGGTAGCCGGGGGTACGGAAGGGCCGGCTGAGGGTGGGCTCCGTACGTCGTAACCGGAACAGACTCAGCAGACTGGCCATGTACATGACCAGCGCGCCAATAACCGACAGGGTAATGATCTGACCTGTCGTGCCTGAGAAAAGAGCGGCCAGCCCAACCAGGCCGCCCACGATCAGCGACCAGTGCGGGGTTTGAAAGCGCGGACTCACCTCGGCCAGAAAACGGGGCAGATAACCCGCCCGGGCCAGCGCAAATAACTGGCGTGAATACCCCAGCGTATTGGCATGAAACGAGGCAATGAGGCCGAAAAGGCCCAGGCCGGCAAAGATTTTGGCCCAGGGGTTACTGCGGCCCAGCGCCATGGCCAGTGTTTCGGGCAGCGGGTAGTCGATCGTACTCAGCAGCCGCCAGTCGCCCACGCCGGCGCAGAGGATCATGGTGGCCAGTGCCAGTACCACCAGCGTGCCGATGCTGAGCAGGTAGCCCCGCGGAATCGTCTTCATCGGATTGCGCACTTCTTCGGCCACCATGGCAACGCCTTCGATGGCCAGGTAGAACCAGATGGCAAAGGGCAGCGCGGCAAAGATGCCTCCCAAACCAAACGATTCGTTGTGGGCGAGCACGTTTTCGGTTCGGTAGGCCGGGACTACCAGCGCCATGAAAATGAGCAGCTCAGCCACCGACAGCACGGTAACGATAACGGAAAAATTGGCCGACTCGCGAATGCCGAACAGGTTGATGCCGATAAAAACAAGGTAGGAGCCGGCCGCAACCCACAACACGGGCAGGGCGGGGTTTAGAAAGTGAGCGTAGGCCCCAAGGGCCGCGGCAATGGCGGGGGGCGCCATCAGAAAATCGACCAGCGTGGCGAACCCCGCGATAAAGCCCCCAATGGGGCCGAACGCCCGCAGGGCATAGGCAAAGGGACCACCGGCATCAGGAATGGCGGTGGTGAGTTCGGTATAACTGAAAATAAAAGTCAGGTATAGCACCGTAACGAGCAGGGTAGCCACCAGAAACCCAATGGTACCGGCCACGGCCCAGCCGTAGTTCCAGCCAAAGTAATCGCCCGAGATAACCATGCCCACAGCAATGGCCCACAGCTGGGCCGTGTTGAGGGCCCGGCGCAGGACGGGTTTGGGCGCGGGAGTGGCGTCGGGGAGCGGATCGGTCATGTGGGTAAACTACGCAGAAAAGGGCAAAAAGCCGCTAAACGGGCTATAAAACCGGTTCTTGGGTAGCCGTGGTGCCGTCGGCCACGGTAATCACATAGGCCCGCCCGCCTTCGCGCTCGATGGCGGCTGCCACCCGTTCGGGGTCAGTAGGGGCGTAGGCAAACATACAGCCTCCCCCGCCCGAGCCGTTTATTTTTCCGCCCAGTGCGCCGGCGTCGAGGGCAGCCTGCAGCATCCGGTCGATTTTGGGCGTCGAGATACCCTGGGCATCGCGGAGGTTAGCCTGGTGCTCGGTCAGCAACTGACCAAAACGGGCGTGGTCGAGCGGGAGCGTCCCGTCGAGCAGGGGCAGCGCTTGCCGCAGCAGATCACGGTTGGCCAGCGTGCCTTTCAGCAACCGGTAATCAGGCTTCGACAAGATATCCTTGAACTCGGTAGCCTGAGTCAGTTCGGCTGTATGGAGCGAGAACGTGGGGTCGAGGGCACGCAGGCGCCTGTCGATGGCCAGCATGCCCAGTTTTACACGGCTCAGTATGCCAATGGTGTCTTTCGGCTCGCCCGAATCGCCCAGCACGAACGTGCCCAGCGGGGGGCTCAGGCTGCGCAGGTGAATGGCCGGGGTCGATTCGAGGTAGATAACCTGACCGACGGCCGTGGCATAGTGGTCCATCATACCGCCCGGCTCGCCAAATTCAAGCACCTCGGCCGCGTAGGCCAGTTCGGCCAGTGAAGCCCGTTCGAGGGGGCGGGGCACATCGGCCAGGTGGGTAAGCAGGTTGAGCCAGCTGACCAGTAGCGCCGACGAACTCGACGTACCCGAATTGATCGGGATGTTGCCCCGCACGGTGCCCGACAGGCCCCGGCCGAAGGTGTAGCCCTCGCGCAGCAGCACGTTGATGGCCGACCGGAAATAATCGCGGGTGTCGGCGTAAGCGAGCGGCTGTTCCGAAATCGAAAATTCGACTCGCCCCCCCAGGTCGGGGAGGTCGAGTCGAACGGAAGGTGTCTGGTCCGATTCGGCCGTGATGGCGATCCGGCGCGAAATGGCGGCCGCAATCACGGGCAGGCCCAGGTAGTCCAGATGCTCACCAAACAGGCAGATACGCCCCGGCGTCGACGTGGTTACGCGCATTACCAGCGGGTTTTCTTGTAGCCGAGGGTGGCGTAGTAGAGAATAAAGGCAAAAATGGGCAGCAGCAGGGTATAGCCGGCTTTGGGATTGATGGCGTCGGACAGGTAGCCGTGCAGGAGCGGAAACAGCGCCCCGCCCGAAATACCCATAATCAGCAAGGCCGACCCCAGTTTGGTGAACCGGCCCAGTTGATTGAGCGCCAGGGGCCAGATGGCCGGCCACATGGGCGAGATGGCAAAACCCAGCAGGGCGATGCACAGAATCGATACAAACCCGCTGGTCAGCAAGGCGGCTGCCGACAGAACCAGCGCCAGCAGGGCACCAAACCGGAGGGCGTTCTGCTGGCTGATCACACGTGGAATGAGCACGATGCTCAGCAGGTAGCCGGCCAGCAGGCCGTAGAGCGTGTAGGTTGTAAAGAATTTGGCTTCGTCATTGCTGAACCCCATGGCCTGGCCGTAACTGATAATCAGGTCGCCGGTCATGACTTCGGCCCCCACGTAGCAGAACAGTGCCAGTACGCCCAGCACCAGGTTCGGGTACTGCCACACGCTGCTGTGTTCAGTGGTTACCACCCCACTCGAGCCGGTGGTGTCGTCCTGCTCTTCGGATACCTCGGGCAGTGTCGAGAAGCGGATCAAAATGGCCAGTACCACCAGCACACCGGTCAGAATCAGATAGGGGGTAACTACTTTTTCAAGCGAGGCCGTGCCCGTTACGGAGCCGGCGGTAGAGAGCAGCAGCGGGCCAAATACGAGCTGGCTGATGATGCCCGCCAGCTTGTTGGCGATACCCATGAAGCTGATGCGCTGGGCCGCCGACTCGCGGGGCCCCAGGATGGTGACGTACGGATTGGAAGCCGTCTGCAAAATGGTCAGCCCGATGCCGATCACGAACAGCCCCACCAGAAACAGGGGGTAGGAGACAACCTTGGCCGCCGGAATGAAAATGAGGGTACCCACGGCCATGGCAATGAGCCCCAGCGACATGCCGTTCTTGAACCCGGTTCGCTTCAGCACCGCCGACGATGGAATGGCCATCAGCGTATAGGAGATGAAGAACGCAAAGGCAACGAGCGTCGACTGAAAGGCGGTCAGACTAAAGGCTTCCTTGAAGAAAGCGATCAGCACGCTGTTGACCCAGGTCACAAAGCCGAAGATGAAAAACAAAGCCCCGATAATGAGCAGCGGGCCCAAGTACGAACTGGTTTTGGTTGACGGTGCCGTAGGTGTCATGAATGCGTTCGGAATAGCAGTGGGAAACGGAAGGATATTTTAAAATATTTTACAAAACAACACAATCCTGCCGTATTTACCGAATAATTGGTGTTAAAATGCGTCGTTCAGGCCAAAAATAGGCTTGTTGGTTTTCCATTTTCCCCGGGTAAAATCCGGAATTTCGACGGATTTACTGCCGTGGGCAATGCTTTCTTCGGAGAGTGGGCTGATGGCGCTCCAGACCGCAGCATCGTATACGTCGATCGGGGGTGCCGTTTTGTTTTTGACGGATTCGATAAAGGCCCGCATCACGAAATAATCGATGCCGCCGTGGCCCGCGCTTTCGGCAGTCTGGGCGTGGCGTTTCCAGAGGGGGTGATCGTACTGCTCCTGATAGGCCTTAAACGGCTCCCACGCGTGGGGTTTGGGGCTTTTGCCTTCCAGGTAAATCATGTCGTTATCATCCATCCAGATGCCCTGGGTACCCTGGGCCCGGAAACCAAGCGAATAGGGGCGCGGGGAGTTTGTATCGTGAATAATCACGATGTTTTCGCCATTGGCGCACTGAATGACCGTCGTCACTACGTCGCCCAGTTTGAAGTTGACATTAGCATTGGGGTGTTTAGCGCCCCCGTGATCGACCACGTATTTGTGCAGGCCGCGGCTTTTGGTGGCCGTGCTGGTCAGGTGAACGAAGCGATTGCCGCGGTTGATATCGAACCAGTGCGCAACGGGGCCGAGGCCGTGGGTGGGGTAGAGGTCGCCGTTGCGGTCGACGGAGTGCTGGGTACGCCAGCGGGCTTCGGCGTAGCCTTTAACGCCAAACTCGACTCCACCGCCGGCATAGTGCTTGCCATCGTTAAATTTAATGTCGCGCAGGTCGTGCTGATAGCCGCAGTGGGCGTAGGTCATTTCGCCAAACATCCCCTGCCGGATCATATTCAGAACGGCCAGCACGTCGCGCCGGTAGCAAACGTTTTCCAGAATCATGCAGTGGGCACCGGTCTTCTCGTGGGTGTTCACCAGATCCCACGATTCTTTCAGCGTTACCGTTGCCGACACCTCCACGCCGGCGTACTTGCCGGCTTTCATAGTCGCCACGGCCATGGGCGTGTGCCATTCCCAGGGTGTTGCAATTACCACGCCGTCGATGTCGTCCCGTTTGAGCATCTCCAGGAAGGCTTCGTCGCCATTGGTGTAAGCCTTGGGAAGGGGTTTTCCGGCTTTTTTAAACAGCTCGTTGGTGCTGGCAATGCTGGCCGGGTCGATGTCGCAGATCGCCGGAATGACCACATCATCGCGGAACAGGGCCTGTTCAACGTGGCTGCGGCCCCGGGAACCAACCCCGATAAAACCAAGCCGGGCCATGGGGGCCGGGGCTTTGGCGCCGGTCAGAATCGACGGAAAAACAGTGGCGGCTGTACCCGTCAGGGCAGCCGTGCGCAGAAACGCACGTCGGGAGGAAACGTAATCCATAAAGCGTTGGTATTGCGATCAGACTAGGGCCGGATGTCCGATTACCGTCGGAACAGCCAAACTCCGGGCAATATAACCAGAAACGCGAAATGGTATTCAGCACAGCGGGCCGGGGAAGCGAAGTTGAGAAGTTGTAACGTTGTGGAGTTATACAATTGTTAGGTTGTATAGTTGTTGAGTTTGGAGGTTATACTGTAACGTTTGATGGTTGTATGACTTTGGGGGCGGATGATTGAGGAGTCCTGATTCAAATAAACCGACCATCAACCCATGCGCTCGCACAACACGACACTATCGCGCCAACTGCCTGACTTGTCAACGCTATAACGCTACGACCCTACAACGCTCTAACTTTAAAACTCGCTAACGCCCCGACTCCACAACGGGTTAAAACGTCCACCAGGCCCGTTGGGGGAAGGGCTTGCCGATAACGACGGGTTCGCCGATCTGCGGGGTGGCCAGGATAAGGCCCGTTTTGGCCGCTTCGGCGGTCAGGCGTTTAATCGGTTCGTCCCACGGATGCAGCGCCAGGGCAAATTTGGCCCAGTGAACAGGCTGCAGCGCCCGGGCCCGCAGATCATGGGCCGCCTGGGCGGTCTGCTCTGGAAGCATGTGGATGTTGGGCCAGTCGCGACCATACTGTCCGCACTCGAGCAGGGCCAGATCGAACGGGCCAAACTGCTCGCCGATTTTTTTAAACTGATTGCTGTAGCCCGAGTCGCCCCCCAGGAACAGACGATACCCATTGAGGTTCAGCACAAAGGATGTCCAGAGTGTCTGGCCCCGCTTCAGGCCCCGGCCCGAGAAATGGCGGGCCGGCGTAGCCGTGAGGTCGATGCTGTCGCCCATCCGGTGCGACTCCCACCAGTCGAACTCCACAATCCGGTCGGCGGGGTATCCCCAGCGTTCGAGGTGTGCCCCAACGCCCAGCGCCGTGTACACCTTTTTTACCTTGGGCAGTAGTTTGGGCAGCGTTTCGGCATCGAGATGATCATAATGATCGTGGGTCAGGATGAGCATGTCGATGGCCGGCATGTCGTCGGCACTATACACATTCGTACCGGGAAATGCCTTGCTAAAAAACGATACAGGCGCCGTGTAGCCACTAAACACCGGGTCGACCAGAATCGTAGTGCCTTTCGATTTAATAAGGTAGGACGAATGGCCGAACCAGACCACCGTGGGCTGATCGTCGGGGAGCGCCGTCAGGTCTGTCCGGACGGTGGGCAGGGGCTTGGGCGGAACATTGTCGGCTGGTTTGTTCACAAAGTCCTTCAGCATGTCGAAATACGACGCATCCTGCCGCATCACGTCGGTCGGTTCGATGTTCTGGAACGACCCGTCGCGGAAGTTGGGCGACTGCTGAATGCGGGCCAGCCGGCTGGCCCGGGGCGAGGCACCGAAGGGCGACGATTGCAGGAATATAAACGCAGATACGGCCAGTACGGCCACCAGAATCAGGGCGAAAAGCATACGTCGTCGGAAACGATACATGGCCTTGCAACTGAGACCGGGTTCGATCGGTTCCCCAACCGATACCGGAACTGAACGGGCAACTCCGGCGTTAAGCGGGAGATTGGTTTTCCTGGCCGGAATACGCCGAAAGGGTGCTGAAACAAAAGCGCAAAACGGCTGGTTGGGATGATGACACCACCAACGGGGTCGCCTTTCCGCAAGCCCCGCCAGTGGCCCGTGTAGTACACAACCTTTGTACCGGCCGGCCCCTGCAGTGCGTACTTACTTTGATTTCACGATTGTATGACTGATGCTCCCCGGGTTGCCGTGTTCCGAAAAGAACACTTCAATGCTGCCCACCGGCTCCACAACCCCAACTGGTCGGACGAGAAAAATACCCGCGTCTACGGCAAGTGCAACAACCCCAACTACCACGGCCATAACTACGATCTGATTGTGCAGGTGACTGGCCCCGTCGACCCCGAAACGGGCTACGTAATGGACATGAAAGTGCTGGGCGACCTGATTCGGATCGAAGTAACCGATCGCTTCGATCATAAAAATCTGAATCTGGATACCGAGGAGTTTGCCGATCTCAATCCATCGGCCGAAAACATTGCCATTGTTATTTATCAACGGCTGAGAAGCCAGCTACACGAAGGCTTAGACCTTAAAATCAGACTGTATGAAACGGAACGGAACTTCGTCGAATACCCCGCATAATGGTGTTCACCGCGACGGACTTTACCCCGACGCGAACGGGTATGACGGCAAAGACGTAGATCACCTGCTGGCCGATGAAATTGGTGATGTGCACGGAGCGGCTGCCATTGATACCCCTATGCGCCCCGACGCCTTCGCGCTCGACAACGAAACCAAGATTGACCTGATCGAAGAGCATTTCCGCGAGATCATGAACATCCTGGGTCTCGATCTGACCGACGACAGCCTGAAAGGGTCGCCCCGACGGGTGGCTAAAATGTACGTCAACGAAATTTTTCGGGGGCTCGACCCGGCCAACAAGCCGCAGGCCACCCTATTCGACAATAAATTTCGCTACCAGGAGATGCTGGTGGAGAAAGATATTACCGTTCAGACCTACTGCGAGCACCACTTTGTACCCATCATGGGCAAAGCGCACGTGGCCTACATTTCGAGCGGCAAAGTAATCGGCCTGTCGAAGCTGAACCGGATTGTAGAGTACTACAGCAAGCGCCCGCAGGTGCAGGAGCGGCTGACCATTCAGATCGCCAGCGAACTGAAAAAAGTGCTTCAGACGGAGGATGTGGCGGTCATTATCGATGCCAAACACCTGTGTGTTTCCACGCGGGGGGTACACGACATCAACTCGAGCACAATCACGGCTTCCTACGGCGGCAAGTTCGACGAAGAACCTACCCGGCAGGAACTGCTGCGTTACATCGCCCAGTCGAACGTAACCATTTAGGTAAACAACCGTTTGTGGTTTATGGAGGCTATCCAGTCGGCTGGCGTCCATAAACCACAACGTGTTTCATGCAGGGTAAAAACATTCTCATCATAGGGGCCAGCTCCGGCATCGGTCACGCACTGGCCACCCAGCTTCAGGCTGCGGGAGCCACCTTATTCACCGCTGGTCGTCAGCAACCCGCCGGCATCCAGTCGACCCACATGAGTTGGGACGTAACGCAGACGCCGGCCACCGATGCCCTGACGCAGCTGCCACCCGTGCTGCACGGGCTCATCTACTGCCCCGGCTCCATTAATCTCAAACCCTTCCAGCGGCTCGAACCCGCCGATTACCGGGCCGACCTCGAACTCAACGTGTTGGGCGCTGTAGGGGCTATTCATGCCTCGCTGACGGCGCTGAAAGCCGCTAAAGGCAGCAGCATTGTTCTGTTCAGCACGGTAGCGGCCAGGCTCGGTATGGGACTGCATTCGTCGGTAGCAGTGGCCAAATCGGCTGTCGAAGGCCTGACCAAGTCGCTGGCCGCTGAGTTTGCGCCCCTGCAGATACGGGTCAACGCCGTAGCGCCGTCGCTGACCGACACCCCGCTGGCGCAGAACCTACTTAACACGCCCGAACGGCGCGAAGCCGCCGGCAAACGCCATCCGCTCAGCCGGGTTGGTTCGGCCGACGATATTGCTGGCATGGCAGCCTACCTGCTGGGCGACCAGGCCGGCTGGATCACCGGTCAGATCATTGGCGTCGATGGCGGTATGGGCAGTCTGAAATAATAGTTAAATTCTGATAACCTGGAGCCCCAGGCCCACGTATAATGGTTTGGGGCTCCAGGTTTTATGCATCCAGATCGTTGTAAACGGGCGGCTGTGCCATCGAGCTGATCAGAAAATAAATGGGGCGCTCAAAACGAAGGGGGGCAGACCAATCGGTGCTGCCCCCCTTCGCCGTGTAGGCCGATCTCGGTATTTATTTCGTCAGCTGCCCATCCAGGTTTCGCCAGATACCGAGCGGGTTGGTATCCTGAAGCGCCAGCGGCAGGAGGGCTTCGGGGAAGCTCTGGTAGCTCACCGGCCGAACGAATCGCAGAATAGCCCCCGTACCGACCGACGTCGAGCGGCCCCCGTCGGTCGTAGCCGGGTAAGGCCCGCCGTGGGTCATGGCTTCACTGACTTCGACACCCGTCGGAAAGCCCCCGAACAGCAGCCGGCCAGCCTTTGCCTGCAACCGGTCGACCCAGTCGATGGGCGACTGCTGCAACTCGTCGAGCGTGGCGTAGAGGGTGGCCGTCAGCTGGCCTTCCAGCCCGTTGAGGCAAGCCGCCAGCTCATCTTCCGTAGCGCAGATCACCACCAGCGAACTGGGTCCGAACACTTCCTCACCCAGCTCAGTACTGGCCAGAAACTGCGCGGCTGTGGTGGTCAATACCGTGGGGCGACCCTGGTTCTGGCCCGCATCGGGGGCCTGATCGCTTTCGGCCTGCCGATGTACGCCCGGCAGCACGGCCAGGTGCTGAATGCCCTTGTCGAAGGCCTGCCGAATACCGCTCGTCAGCATCGTTGCCGGAGTCGATGCCCGTATTTTGGCCGACAGCGTGTCCAGAAATTCGGGGGTGCGGTGCGAGTCGAGCAGAAAAACCAGGCCCGGATTGGTGCAGAACTGCCCAACCCCGAGCGTGATGGAGAAAGCCAGCCCTTCGGCCACGGCCGTGGCTGAGTGAGGGCCCGTCGCGTCGCGCAGGGCACCGGGGAAAATGACTACCGGATTCACGGCGCTCATTTCGGCGTAGACCGGAATGGGTTCGGGCCGCTCCTGCGCAATGCGCTGCAGCGCCAGACCGCCCCGGCGCGAGCCGGTAAACCCAACGGCTTTCACGGCCGGGTGAGCCACCAGTTGCTGGGCTACTTCCGTGTCGGCGTGGAGTAGCGAGAACACACCGTCGGGCATGCCCGTTTGTTTGGCTGCGGCCACGATGGCCATGCCGACCAGCGATGAGGTGCCGGGGTGGGCGGGGTGCGCTTTAAACACAACCGGACAGCCAGCCGCCAGGGCCGAGGTGGTATCGCCCCCCGCTACCGAGAATGCCAGTGGAAAGTTGCTGGCCCCGAACACAACCACTGGCCCGAGGGGTTGCAACATCTGCCGCAGGTCGGGCCGGGGAATGGGTTTGCGGTCGGGCAGGGCGGGGTTGATGCGGGCATCGACCCACGATCCCTCGCGCAGCAGACTGGCAAACAGCCGAAGCTGTCCGGTGGTACGGCCCCGCTCGCCCGAAATCCGGCCGGTGGGTAACCCACTTTCCAGTACAGCCCGGTCGATCAGTTCGTCGCCAATGGCTTCGATCTGGCCCGCAATAGCGTCCAGAAAGTCGGCTCGCTGGTGGGGGTGCAGGTGCCGATAAGGACCGAAGGCCGCAGCAGCCTTGTCGACGGCGGCCCGGGCCTGGTCGGCCGAGCAGTTGGTAAACGCATCGGGCAGGGTTTCGTCGCGGGCAGGCGCGTAGGCGGTAAAGGCACTGCCATCGCCCGCCACACATTCATGGCCGATCAGGTTGACGTTGAGTTCGTTCTGGGTCGTAAGCATACGTATAGACGGTATTGGTGAAACAGGAGTCAATCAGACAGCGATTTGCTTATAACTGGTACTGAATTCCCACCGCGGCCGAAAGGGGTTGCAAATGGGGTTTCAGGCTGGCGTAATTACCCGCATAATTCTGCAGCTCAAATCCGCTGAGCGGCCGTAGCACCATGTAACGCAGGTCAACGGTCAGTTGCAAACGGGTAGCTGGCTGCCAGGTACAACCGGCACCGGCGCTGAACCCAACCTCGTCCAGGCCGGCTTCCTGGTTGATCGACCGCCGGACAGGGTTGGTAAACGCCCGGGTGCTTTCGTCGACAAAGCCGCTCAGCAGTTTGTTAAAAACAAGTCCGGCCATCAGTCGGCCGTAAAAAGGCTGGTTGCGATGGTTGAGCAGCGCGTAGTGAAGAAACGGGTTGATGAGCAGCGAGCGTTCGCTAAGCTTATCGATCAGCACCACGCGTTTACTGGTCGGGTCCAGATTCCAGCGCCCTTCCCGGTGCTGTAGGGCCAGATCCAGCCCGAGCCCGACCCGATTACGCCAGTGCATTAGGGCTGTCAGCCCCGGGCTCACGCTGACGAATCGGGTTGATGGTTCGGTCGTTTCTCCTCCGCTGCTCAGCCGAAAGGCGCCGGTCGTTACCCACAGTCGGGGGCCAACGCTAATCCAGATCGATCGATTAGCTGCGTCAGGCAGCGACGGCACTGGCCCGTTTCCCTGGCACCGGTTGTAGTCGGCTACGAGGGCTATTAGTGTGCGCTTCGAAAACCGGCCGCTCTCGCGCGTCAGTGCAGCCTGAAACGGAGTGCAGTCGGCAAACAGCGTGCGAATGGCTCTAACCGGATCGGCCGGGTTAAGGGCAGTCAGGCTGTCATTTCGTTCGATCAGGTACACCTCCGATTGATCCGTCCGCCGGTACTGCAGCAGGCCCGCGGGCCCGGTAACGAGCTGCCGCAGAAAAACCAGGTTGGGCGCTGACGTGGCGCTCAGGTTGCGGGTAACAAACGATTCCGTGCCGATTGTAAACCGGAGTACCTCGGCCGGTGAAAACGACCGCTGCTGCCCGCCCTCGCGCAGACTGAGTTCGGATCCCTGCTTACCCTGCCGGAGGGCCAGCTGGCCGAAACGTACGGTATGATTGGTCAGTTCGACCTCACCAACGTCGTAGAGGGCCTGGGCCATGACTGCCCGGTTGACCAGGAAAACGGCAACCAGACAAGTCAGGATGGGTAATCGGCGCAGGGAAAAACGGGCAGCAGCGGACATGAATCAAATCAAAAAACCGTCGGTTTAGGGACTTAGACCAGGGGGCCAACGCGTTCGAGCAGGGCTTTGGTCTGGCGGATGCCGGCGTATTCATCGAGCTTGTCGCCCTCGTATTCAATACCGGCAATACCCCGGAATCCGCTTTTCTTCACAATCGCCAGTATGCGGTTGTAGTCAGTTTCGATGCAGTTGCCACTGGCGTCGAAGTCATACGTTTTAGCCGAAACGCCCTTGGCAAACGGCATCAGTTCCTGCGTACCCTGGTAGCGATCATACTGCTCGTCGCAGCCGTGGCTGGCGTTGCGCTTGAGGCAGAAATTGCCGAAGTCGGGCAGTGTGCCTACGTTTTTGCGGTTTACCTGCTTCATCACTCCGGCCAGCCACTGCCCGTTGGAGGAGTAACCGCCGTGATTTTCAACGATTACGTTGATGCCCATGGTTTGCGCAAACTCACCCAGACGGCTCAGGTTATCGACGGCGGCTTTGGCTACTTCCTCGGCCGAACCGGTTCCGGCTGCGTTGACCCGGATGGTGCGGCAGCCCAGAAACTTGGCGCATTCAACCCAGCGGTGGTGATTCTCGACGGCTTTGGTGGCTTCGGCCTTGTCCGACGCGCCGAGGTTACCTTCTCCGTCGATCATGATCAGGTGATTCGTTACGCCATTGTCCTTGCAACGGGTCAATAGCTCCTTAAGGTAAGCCGTGTCCTGGGCTTTGTCCTTGAAAAACTGATTGACATATTCGACAATGCTGATGTCGAACTCCTTGCGGGCAATGACAGGAAAATCGAGGTTGGTGATTTTCTTGGCGAACAGGGCTTTGTGAAGCGACCATTCGGCCAGCGAAATGTCGAAGAAAGGCTTTTTGGCCGCTTCGGCACCGAAGGCGGGGGGCAGTAGGCTGAGGGCCGCCAGCGTGCCGGCCGATTGTTTGAGAAAGTGGCGACGGGACGTTTGCATGATCGATCAGGGTTTAGGCGCGCAGGGCGTACAGGCAAAGGTAACCGACTTTGGAGAATTGACGCAGCCCGACGCCGGGATTCGGCCCGGGCGGCTGCGCTACGGCCGAACGACCCGCGCGAAGTGGCCCTTTTTAGCTATTTTGCCCCCATGATCGCCCTCGACACCATCCGCGCGGCTCACGACCGCATTCGCCCCTTCATCCACCATACGCCCGTGCTGACCTGCCGAACCCTCGACGATCGCGTGGGTGCATCGCTGTTTTTCAAGTGCGAGAATTTTCAGAAGGTAGGCGCCTTCAAAGCCCGCGGGGGGCTTAACGCCGTCCTGCAGGTGGCAGCCAACCAGGAGGGGCCCGCGGTGGCTACCCATTCGTCGGGCAACCACGCGCAGGCCGTTGCTTTTGCCGCCCGGCAGGTGGGGCTGCCGGCCTACATTGTGATGCCCCGAACGGCCCCGCAGGTCAAGAAAGACGCTGTGCGGGGCTACGGCGCCACTGTGGTCGAGTGCGAACCAAATCATGCCGCCCGCGAAGCGGGTGTACGGCAGGTTATGGCCGAGACGGGGGCGGTGCTGGTGCATCCCTTCGATGATGATCGGGTCATTGCCGGCCAGGCCACAACGGCTGTCGAGCTGCTGGCCGACGAAGGAACCGCGCAGCCGTTCGACGGGCTGCTGACGCCGGTGGGGGGTGGGGGACTGCTGAGTGGTGTGGCCCTGGCCACGCACTACCTGTCGCCCACCACGCAGGTGATCGGCTGCGAGCCCGACGGAGCGGCTGATGCCGTATTGTCGTTCCGGAGTGGTCAGCTGGAAACCGCCCCATATATCGACACCATCGCCGATGGGCTGACGGCCCCGCTCAGCGCCCGCACACTGGGTATCATCCGTACCCACGTGGGCGATATACTCACCGTGTCGGACCCCGAGATCATGGCGGCCATGCGGCTGATCTGGGAACGGATGAAAATCATTGTCGAACCTTCCTGCGCCCTGCCGCTGGCGGTACTGATCCGATACCGCGACCGGTTTGCGGGCCAGAAAATCGGCGTTGTGCTGACCGGTGGTAATGTCGACCTTAGCCGATTGCCGTTTTAAGTTTTTTCATTCGTCAAGAAATCATGCTAACGATACAACCTATTCTGGCGGAAGAAACCTACCCGATACGCCACGCCGTGCTGTGGCCCGATAAGCCCTATGATTACGTACGGGTGGCTAATGATGCCGAAGGGCTCCACTACGGGGCTTTCCGGGCGGGAGAACTGGTGGCTGTAATTTCGCTGTTTCTAGAAACGGGAGCTGACGGCCGCGCCGAAGCCCGGTTCCGTAAGTTTGCGGCCCGCCCCGACTGCCAGCGGCAGGGTATCGGTTCGCAACTGATGCAGCACATCATCGAACAGGCCCGTACGCGCGGGGCCACATCGCTCTGGTGCGACGCCCGGCTCGATGCCGCCGACTTTTACCAGCGCTTCGGCATGCAGGCCGTGAGCGACGTGTTTTATAAGGGCTCCATTCCCTACGCCCGTTACGCCGTCGATCTGTTGCCACCGGCTCAGCAGGCGCCCTAAAACCCGGACTTGCCGGGGCCGGAAAACAGCGGATTGCCACTGGGTCATATTCAGCGGGCCGGTATAACCAAATGGTTGAGCACGGGGTTGTTCAAGGTAGGCAGAACCGGCGTATAACGTCGCATCGTGCCTGTAACCAATTGACTCAACCATGAAACAACAATCGATCGTGCTGGCTGCAGCCCTGGGCGCCCTGCTCACCGGCTGTGGCGAGAAAAAGAAAAGCGACACGCCGGCGACTACGGTAGCCACT
Source organism: Spirosoma luteolum (assembly GCF_054778875.1). NCBI lineage: Bacteria > Pseudomonadati > Bacteroidota > Cytophagia > Cytophagales > Cytophagaceae > Spirosoma > Spirosoma luteolum. The sequence goes on along the minus strand of NZ_BAAGZE010000021.1, from coordinate 164,093 downwards.
GCCGACACAACCCTGCGGCTGCCCGCGCCGTATGAGACAAAGTCGGCCGCTCATTTTAGTAACGTCATCAACTGGCCGGAGGGTACGACGCCCAAAGCACCGGCCGGCTTCACCGTCACCGAATTTGCGCGGGATATGGCCAGTCCGCGCTGGATCTACGTGGCCCCCAACGGCGATATATTCGTGGCCGAAGCCAATACCGAGCGAACGGGCGTCAAGAAAAAAGTAGTCTCGGTGGTATCGGGCCAGAACAAATCGGAGCGTACTGAAGCCAGTGCTAACCGGATCACACTGTTCCGCGATACCAACCAGGATGGCAAGCCCGAGATGCAGGACGTATTTCTGGCGGGACTGAATCAGCCCTTCGGCATGCTGGTCATCGGTAACAGTTTCTACGTAGCCAATACCGACGGCCTGTGGCAGTACCCGTACAAAGCCGGCCAGACCAAGATGACCGCTCCCGGCAAAAAAATCCTGAATCTGCCCGCCGGTGGGTACAACAACCACTGGACCCGTAACCTGCTGGCCAGCCCCGACAACAGCAAAATCTACGTGTCGGTGGGCTCGGGGAGCAACGTGGGCGAAAACGGGATCGAAAACGAAAAGCGCCGGGCCAATATCCTCGAAATAAACCCCGACGGTACGGGCGAACGCATCTACGCCAGCGGCCTGCGTAACCCGGTAGGCATGGGCTGGGAGCCATCGACCAAAACGCTCTACACGGCTGTCAATGAGCGTGATGAGCTCGGTGACGAACTCGTGCCCGATTATCTGACGAGCGTGAAGCAGGGCGCTTTCTACGGCTGGCCGTATGCCTACTTCGGCCCGAACGAAGACCCCCGCCGGAAAGGGGAACGGCCCGATCTGGTTAAAAAATCAGTGGTGCCCGATGTGCCGCTGGGCGCCCACACCGCTTCGCTGGGCCTGGCGTTCTACGACAAAAAAGCGTTTCCGGCCAAATACCAGAACGGGGCTTTTATCGGGCAGCATGGCTCCTGGAACCGGACTACGTTTTCGGGTTATAAGGTTGTGTTTGTGCCCTTCGAAAACGGCAAGCCCGGCAAACCCGAAGATTTTTTGACAGGTTTTGTGGCTGGCACTAACGACAAGGATGTGCACGGTCGGCCGGTTGGCGTAACCGTGCTCCCCGACGGTGCGATGCTCGTTGCCGATGATGCTGCCGGCCGAATCTGGCGGGTGGCGGCCGAGTAAGTCGATTTTGCAGCGTATCAAAAAGCGGGGGCAACTGTTTCATACAGTTGCCCCCGCTTTTTAGTGTGGCCGAATCCGGCTAGAACTGGTAGAAGGCCCGGAGCCGGAATGCCGCTTTTACGGAGTTCGTTTCCATGCCGGGGGGGACTATTTCGTCATACAGGGAGAACGAAAGCAGCGGGGTAGCCTGTACACCCCAGTGGGCCGACTGCCACTCCACACCGGCGCCGGTCGTCAGCGCGTCGACGAGCCTGACCGGCCGGTTAAACACCAGATTGCCCGTTTCGAAACCAACGGGCGGTTGCCGGTAGCTAAACGTGATCTGCTTCTGGTTGGTCAGATTCAGGTAAGTCCCAACAGTGGGCACTACCGACCAGGAGCCACCCAGCGAAAAGCGATAACCGATGGCAACGGGCATCTGTACACGCAGGGTTTTAAGCTGAATATTGAGGATGTCGTGCCGCGGATCGATGTTGCGGGCAAATTCACGCCGGAAATTTTCACGGGTTTTACGGTCATACTCGTCGTCGGTCAGGAAATTGCCGGCCACCGCCTGGCCCTGCGTCAGCCCGAGACTGAACTGGAGATGACGGCCAACCAATAGCTCGGTAAAGGCACCGCCCTGCCAGAATTTGCGGCCAACTTCAGCCGTACCGCCGATGCGGACACGCGTAGAATGATCGACCGGCTGCCGTTCGGGTTTGGTGGCTTTAGTAGTCGGGCTGTTGTTGGCGATCGCAACCGTTGGCTGAACCGTACGGGCCGGCCGCATCAGGCGACTGCGATAGATCAGGTGCTGCTCCCAGTCGATGGGCTGGGTCTCTATCGGCCGTACGGCCAGTGGTTCGACTACTACCGGGGCGAGTCCGGCAACGGCCGCGTCTGCTCCCGTCTCCCGATTGTCGATTTGCTCGCTGCCGTTGATAACCGGGTTGGCCTGACGGTTTCGGCCGGACCTGGGACGACGTCCTGTGGGGACGGTGGCCGTCTGCCCCGCCCGATCCTTTGGCTCCGGATAGCGGTTTCCGGCCGGCGGCAGGTCGCGGGCGGTCGTCCGCCGGTCGGGCATTGAAGCCGGAGAACTGGGTAGTTCAAGGGTCGCATCGGCCGCATCACCCGCGTGGTCAGTCCGGCGAGCGACCGGATTGGCCGCATCGGCCGCGGCCCGGTCGTCGTCAGAACCAGGTTGCCGCGACCGGTTGCCAGCCACCCGGTTGGCGGGGATAATGCCCGACTCACCGGCACGCTCAGGCAACTCAGGTTGATGGGTGGGCGTCATACCGGACGCTGGCTGGCCGGGCGTCGGTAACCCCCGCACACCGGACGACGTACTTCGGGTCTGTTGTCCGTCCAGATCGTTGCGCTGCCGGTTGCCACGGCTGGCGGGCGCTCCGGCGAGTTGCCGGGCCGAGCGACCTGCTTCCGTTTCGACAGTGGGGTCTTCCGGCACCCACTGATCGGCGGCCGGCCCGGCCGGGGCTGGCAGATAGCGGGTAATGTAGACCGTATCGCGATCGCGGGTCTGCGGTGCGGCCGTGGGGTTTTCAGTTGAAGCGGAAGCGGGCTGCCGGGCCAGGTCGGTGCCGGGTGCCTGAATCGAATCGGCCGAAGGGGCAGTCTGAGTGGTCGACTGTAACTGGTTGCGTAGACGGTTTACTTCATAGGTCTGGTAGAGGGTGGTCGTCAGGAACAAGACAGTGCCCGTTACGCCGGCGGCAACGAGCCGGGCGGCATGCCGGACCACGAAAGACGTACCGGCCATCGGCGATGGGGCGTTGGGCAGGGGGGGCACCTGTTTCAGCATTGCCTGCATACGCACCCAGTCGCGTTCGGCAAACTCGGGGCGGATACTGTCCAGCTTTCGCCGGATACTATCGGCAAATCGGTCAGTTTTCATAGGGAGAATGGGGAGCGGTTTGCCCCCGGATTATCGTGGAGAAGTGTAGCCTCTTTAATCATCACCTGGAGTTTCTGGCGCGCCCGGGCGTAGTTGGAGCGAACGGTGGCTTCGTTGTGCGACAGCAGCCCGGCAATCTCGTGTAGACTGTAGCCATCCACCACGTGCATCATAAACACCGTTCGGTAGGTGGGCGTCAGTTGCTGCACGAGCGCCAGTATCTCATCGGCGGCCATCCGGTCGACCACCTGGTCGTCGAACGCCACCTGTTCGCCCATCTCCAGGTCGGTATGGTGATCGTGGCGCTGGTTTTTGCGGTAGTGGCTGATGGCGGTATTGACCAGAATTGTGCGGAGCCAGGCTTTGAAGGGCTGGTTGTCGTCGTAGCGGTCGAGGTGCTGAAAGACTTTCAGAAAGCCTTCATTCAATACGTCTTCGGCTTCTTCCCGGCTCGATGTGTACCGCAGGCAGATGCTCTTGGCATAGCCAAAAAACTGCTTGAACAGGGTTCGTTGCGCGCGCGGGTCACCGCTGCGGCAGGCCTGAATGACACTGGGCAGGTCAGCTTCAGTGAACGAGGGCGATTTTCTGAACAGCAAGGCCGGCGTCGGTTAAAATAAATATCGGCATATCTACCAACCCGATACGCGCGCGACCGACGGGCTGTTGCAGCCTGTCGTAAATTCTGCCATATTTTTGTTGGTACGGGTGCCACACTCCGTCACCCGGATACGTAACGACAGATAACGTACTTCAGTTTATTTGTCGGATGAAGATTCTAATAGTTGGTGATCAGCACCTTAGCGGATACGGCCTGGCCGCCGGGCAACGAAGTTTCGTCAGTCACTTTGTCCGGCAAATCAGTCAGTCAGGGCAAACCCTGGCCATCGAGGCCCGGGTCCGTACAAGCCGGGCCGGCATTCAGCAGGCCATGCAGCAGCTGTCGCTCGAGCGCTACGATCTGATTGTCTGGCAATGCGGCAGTGGCTGTGCCGATCATCCGCTGCTGGCCGAAAAGCTCGCCAGTCCGGGCTGGTTCCACCAGCTGAAACAGCGCCTGCGGGCCCTGACTCACCCGGATCATCCGCTGAAGACCATCCGGAACGACCTCGGCGCCATTTTGCAGCTGCTGAAGCCGCAACGCCATAAAGTGCTTATCCTGACGCCAATACCAAACCAGCAGCCCGTCGAAAACTGGCTGCTCGATCAGGCGCGGCAGCACCTGCTCCACGAGAGCTACAGGCAGGGGTTCAGTATTTTCGATACCTCCTCACTGATTCGGGCTGCCCCCGAGTATTTTCAGGATCGCCAGCCCGCTTACCTCAATGCCGTTGGCCACGAACTGCTCGGGCAGGCGTTGTTCGACTTTTACCAGGCTACACCAACCATCGTTGCCATCCGGTCGATCCGGCGCGACTGACCACGGGCCAAGCACACAAAAAGGGGACTGCCGGCTGGCAGTCCCCTTTTTGGTCGACCCAATGGCTGGGCTACACGCTCAGCTCCGTTGGTTTTGGCTCGACCGTGTGGCCGTTAGCCGGGGGCAGGGCATGCCCACTGGCCGAGTCGGCGGGCACATCCTTCCGGCGACTGAGGAAGGTATAAATGACCGGCACCACGTAGAGCGTCAGCACAAGCGAGAACAGCAGTCCGCCCACGATCACGATCCCGAGCGGAATGCGGCTCTTGGACGCCGACCCCAGTGCCAGGGCCAGCGGCAGGGCCCCGAAAGCCGCCACGAGGGTTGTCATCAGAATGGGCCGCAGGCGCATGGCCGCCGATTCGGTGGCGGCTTCAAACTTGTTTTTGCCCGTCAGGCGCTGCTCGTTGGCAAACTCCACAATCAGGATACCATTCTTGGTAACCAGTCCTACCAGCATGATGATACCAATCTGGCTGAAGATGTTCAGCGTCTGATTAAACATCCAGAGCGAGAACACGGCACCAGCCAGGGCCAGCGGCACGGTAATCATGATGATGAAGGGGTCGATAAACGAATCGAACTGAGCGGCCAGAATCAGGTAAACCAGTATAAGCGCCAGCGCAAAGGCGAAGAGGGTGTTTGACGAACTTTCGGCAAAGTCGCGCGAAGGGCCCGAGAGTGCCGTCTGGAAACTCTGGTCGAGTACCCGGTTGGCAATGGCCTGCATGGCGGCCACGCCGTCGCCGACGGTCTTACCCGGTGCCAGACTGGCCGACACAGTTGCCGATTTAAAGCGGTTGTAGTGATACACCTGCGGGGGGCTGCTCACTTCCTGAAACTTCACCAGGTTGTCGAGCTGAATCAGTTCGCCCTGGTTGGAACGCACGTAGAACGACTGCAGATCGACGGGCGCATCGCGGTCGGCCCGGTCGACCTGCCCGATGACCTGGTACTGCTTGCCATTCATCAGGAAGTAAGCCAGCCGGCGGTTGCTGAGCGCCAGCTGAAGCGTCTGCGCCACATCCTGCACCGAAATGCCCAGGTTGGTGGCCTTCTCGCGGTCAATACTGATGTTCAGTTCAGGCTTGTTGAACTTCAAATCCACGTCGCTGGTCTGGAAGGTCGGGTCTTTAGCCACTTCATCCAGAAACAGGGGCAGTTTCTCGCGGAGCTTCTCGAAGTTGAGATTCTGAATCACAAACTGTACGGGCAGCCCACCCCCGCGCCCTACCTGAATGGTCTGGTCCTGGGTGGCAAACATGCGGGCCTCGGTGAATTTCTTCAGATTTTTAGAAATGTAGTCGACGATCTCCTGCTGCGACCGCTTCCGATCGGCGGGGTCGCTCATGTTGACCAGCACGAACGATGAGTTAACGGCTCCGGCCCCCGAGAATCCCGGCGCGACCACGCTGAACGCCAGCTTGGTTTCAGGGATGGAGTCGAGCACAAACTGCATCACTTTGTCGGTCGTAGCGGCCTGCGACTCAAAGCTCGTTCCCTCGGGCGAGGTGATGGCGATCCGGGTGCGGCTCCGGTCTTCGAGCGGGGCCAGTTCCGATTTCAGCAGCGACCCAAGCCCGACAATGATGACCAGACAGCCAACGACCATGGCAATGGCAGTGCCCCGGCGCTTCACAAAGCGGTTGAGCGAATAGCGATAGGTCTGATCGAGCCAGACGAAGAAAGGCTCCGTTTTCCGGTAGAACCACGAGCGTTTGCTGTGGTCTTTGGCGGTCAGTTTAACGCTTAAAACCGGCGTCAGGGTGAGCGAAACAAAGGCCGAAATCAACACGGCGCCGGCCACGACGATGCCGAACTCCCGGAACAGCCGGCCAACAAACCCTTCCAGGAAAATAATGGGCAGGAACACGATGGCCAGTGTGATGGAGGTGGCCAGAACGGCGAAGAAAATCTCGTTCGAGCCTTCTTTCGCAGCCTGCTGGGTGTCCATGCCCTGCTCGATCTTCTTGTAAATGTTTTCGGTCACCACAATACCGTCGTCGACCACCAGACCAGTAGCCAGCACGATGCCCAGCAGGGTCAGTACATTGATACTGAAATCGGCGACGTACATGATGAAAAACGCGCCGATCAGCGAAACCGGAATGTCGATCAGCGGTCGGAAGGCAATCAGCCAGTCGCGGAAAAACAGGTAGATAACCAGTACGACCAGCACGAAAGAGATGATAAGCGTTTCGCCCACTTCCTCGATGGCGCGTCGGATAAACGTCGACCGGTCGATCCCGACGCTGACAATGATGTCGCTGGGCAGGTCTTTTTTCAGCTGCTCGAATCGCTTGTAAAACTCATCGGCAATGCTGACGTAGTTGGCACCCGGCTGCGGAATCAGCACCAGAATAACGCCCACCGATCCGTTCTGCTTCGAAATGGTTTCTTCGTTTTCGGCGCCCAGTGTAGCGTAGCCAACATCTTTGAAGCGCACGATCTGGTTGGCCGTCTGCCGCAGGATGAGGTTGTTGAAATCGTCTTCCGATACCAGCCGCCCCACAGCTTTCACGGTCAGCTCGGTGTTGTTACCGTAGACTTTACCACTGGGCAGCTCGACGTTCTGGGCATTAAGAGCCGCCTGAATATCCTGCGATGTCAGGCGGTAGGCCGACAGTTTGATGGGGTCGATCCAGAGCCGCATGGCCTGGCGCTTGAGGCCGTAGATGTTGGCCTGGCTTACACCCGGAATGGTCTGGAGCCGTTCCTGCAGTACGTTCTCGGCATAGTCAGACAGCTGGGTCGGGTTGCGGGTGGTACTTTGCACCGTCATGAAAATGATGGGGTCGGAGTTGGCATCGGCCTTGGTCACTACCGGTGGGGCGTCGATGTCCTGCGGGAGCTGCCGCTGGGCCTGCGCTACCTTGTCGCGCACGTCGTTGGCGGCTCGTTCCAGATCGGCGTCGAGGTTGAACTCAACGGTGATGGTGCTGGCCCCAAGGGCGCTGTTGGACGAGATGGTCCGGATGCCTTCGATGCTGTTGAGCGACTTCTCGATGGGCTCCGTAATCTGCGACTCGATAATGTCGGGGTTGGCGCCGGTGTAGTTCGTCCGGACGGTAATCACCGGAGGGTCGATGGCCGGGTACTCGCGAACGCCCAGGAAGGAGAAGCCGATTATGCCAAAGAGCACAATGACAATCGACATCACCATGGCGAACACCGGTCGGTTCAGGCTTAATTCAGGAAGACTCATCGGTTTCTATAAGGTTGTTGAGTTTTGAACGTATCGCAGGTGTGACGCTGGAAAGTTGGAGCGTTATAACGTTGTTGGGTAATAAAGTTATAGGGTTAGCGAGTCGTGGCGATTGCGTGGCTGTGGTGGTATAAGGGGTAACGAGTTATACGGTACGGGGTATAACCCGGCAGCACCCAACAACCTGTTAACGTTAAAACCTTATAACTCTACAACTAACTAACTGGATACCCCCCCCTCACTTAGCCGCTACTTTGGCACCCATTCCGGGAACCGTAATCACTTTGCCCACTTTCACGGGCGCATCGGGCTTCAGGAACAGCAGACCGGTAGTAGCCACGGTATCGCCCTCGGCCAGACCGGTCAGCACCTGAATGACACCGGCTGTTCGCAGCCCGGTGGTGATATCTTTAAACTGCGCCTTGCCATTTTTGATGACCACGACCTGATTGGTGCGTGTCTGCGGAATCACGGCCTGCGTTGGCACCACCAGCGCCCGATCGTTCTGAATCGTCAGCGTAACACGGGCAAACGTGCCGGGACGAAATTTGCTCGACGGATTGCTGACCCGCGCCCGGATGCGCAGGTTACGGGTCTGTTCGTCGACCCCCGGTTCAATGGCGTAGACGACCCCCTGGCTGGCGTTGTTGCTGCCATCTACCACGAACGAAATCGTCTGACCGTTACGCACCGAAGGACCGTACTTCTCAGGGATCGAAAAGTCGAGTTTAAGCGATGACACCTGCTGAATGCGGGCAATCAGCGTATTTGGCGACACAACGGCACCTAAACTCACGTTGCGCAGACCGACGATTCCCGAGAACGGAGCCCGGATCTCGGTACGTTGCAGGTTGGCTTTCACCAGTTCGATGTCGGCCAGCGACGAGCGCAGGTTCGTTGTCACGATATCGTATTCCTGCTGGCTGATGCCCCCGCGGGTCAGGAGCTGTTTGTTGCGTTCTTCAGTCCGGCGGGCATTGTCGGCCTGGGCCTGTAGTTTCTGGAGTTGAGCCCGCAGGTCGGCATCGAAGAGTTTAACCAGCAGGGCCCCCTTCGCAACCGGCTGGCCTTCGCGCAGGTTCAGCTGGGTGATGCGGGCAGAGAGTTCGGGGTAAATGTCGACCTGTTCGGCGGCCAGCAGCGAACCGCTGGTAATTACATCTTCACGCAGGTTTTGCTGGCTGGCAACAAAGACGTTGATGGCGGGCGATGGGCCTTTGCCGGCGCCACCGGGCCCACCGGGGCCCTTTCCGCCGGCGGCACCCTTCTCAGCACCACCAGGGCTACCGCCCGCTCCCGGCGCCGGGTGCAGAATTTTGTTGTAAACAATGATGCCGCCAAGCACCAACACCACCAGGCCAATCGCAATCCAGCGTTTCACAGCGTTCGAGTAAAGAGTTTATGTAGGACTAAAAGCAACGAACCGGGCTGCAGATACCGGTTTTCATAAACAGACAAAGGTATTGGTCGCGTCGATAAATGACTTAGAAAATTTGTCTAATGCCACATTTTGCCAGTTAAAACAGGTTTTTGCAAACCCGATTGGCCGCAACATAGGTGGGTTGCGATCAGGCGTCGATCAGCATCAGCAGTTCGCTGATCATCATGGCGGTGGCTCCCCACACGCGATGGTTCTGAATCTGGTAGTAGGGAGCCTCCACCAGCATACCCCGCACTTCGATCTGATTGGTGCCGATAATCGTTCGGTCGATTAGCTGATCGAGGTCGACTTCCACAATGTCGTCGACTTCGCGTGGATCGGGGTAGAAGTCGGGCCGGTAGGGTAAAATGCCGACCACGGGCTGTACGTAAAAGTTACTGGGGGGAATGAAGAGTTCGGTCAGCAAGCCCAGCACCTTGACATCCGACACCCGGATGCCTACTTCTTCCTGTGCTTCGCGCAGGGCCGTACGGGTCAGGTTTTCGTCGATGCGTTCCATGCGGCCACCCGGAAACGCCATTTGTCCGGCGTGTACACCATCGTATTGAGGTCGCAGAATAAGCGGAACGTAGATTGAGTGCTGATACGGGTAAAAGCACAACAGCACGGCCGATCGGCGCGTGCGTTCGTTGGGTTTGATACCAAGCCGGTAACGGGCTGTCGACGCCATTTTTCGGTGCGCTTCTTCGCCTGGCAACGGCTGTTGCAGCCGCGAACGGAGCCGGTCTGCGAAGGCCTGAAAATGGGTGTCGGTCATAGCACGTTCAAGGTTTTAGGCAAGCCAGCGGCCGTTGAACCGGTGGCTATGGCGTAAACTACAAAGCCTGCGCCAAAAAATTACTTATACAACTTTACCAGCTCGTTGGCGCAGCGTTCGCCGTCCATCGCTGCCGACACGATACCCCCGGCGTAACCGGCCCCTTCGCCACAGGGAAACAGGCGCCGGACGGTGACGTGTTCGCAGGTATCGCGGTCGCGCGGAATCCGAACGGGCGACGAGGTTCGACTCTCGATACCGATGATCTGCCCATCGTTGCTGAGGTACCCCCGCATCTTCTGACCGAAGTCGCGGAGCCCCTGCCGCAGGGGCTGGGCAATGTGGTCAGGCAACACATCGTACATATCGGCCGAGCGCAGGCCCGGCTGGTAGGACGTGGGCAACAGTTCGGCCGATACCCGTCCATCCACAAAATCGGCCACGCGCTGGGCGGGTGCCGTTTGCGCGAGCGAGCCATCCGGATTACTGCCCACCCGGCAGGCCCACTGTTCGAGTTCCTGCTGCAGCGCGAGCCCCGCCAGGGGGCCTTCATCGGCGTAGGGGAGCAGGTCGGCGTCGGTAACGGCCACGACCAGGCCCGAATTGGCAAACTTAGAGTCACGCCGGGAGGGCGACATACCATTCACAACCAGTTCGCCGGGAGCGGTGGCTGCCGGAACAATGAAACCACCCGGACACATACAAAACGAAAATACACCCCGTTCTACCCCTTTATAGCGGGTTTGAGTAACCAGACTGTAGGAGGCTGCCGGCAGATAGGCGCCCCGGTCGGGCCGGTGGTACTGAAAACGGTCGATGAGTTGCTGCTGGTGCTCAATGCGAACGCCCATGGCAAAGGGCTTGGCCTCGATGAGCACCTGCCGGCTGTGCAGCAGGTGAAAAATATCGCGGGCCGAGTGGCCGGTAGCCAGAATGACGCCCAGACCCGTTAGTTCGCGCTGGGCCTGCGTATGGGCATCGGTCACCACCACGCCTTTCAGTTCGTCCTGCACCAGTATCAAATCGGTAACCTTGGTGTCGAAATAGACCTCACCGCCGGCCTGCAGAATGCTTTCGCGCAGATCGGCTACAACAGCCGGCAATTTGTTGGTGCCGATGTGGGGGTGGGCATCGACCAGAATCTGGTCGGTAGCACCATGGGCAACGAAAATTTCCAGAATCCGCCGGACATCCCCGCGCTTGGTCGACCGGGTATACAGCTTGCCATCCGAATACGTGCCGGCTCCGCCTTCGCCGAAACAATAGTTCGATTCGGGATTAACCACATGGTCTTTGTTGATGGCGGCCAGATCGCGCCGGCGGGCTCGCACATCGCTGCCCCGCTCCACCACAATGGGTCGGATGCCGTGCTCGATCAGGCGGAGGGCGGCAAACAACCCGGCCGGACCAGCGCCCACCACAATGGCTGCCGGGGCCTGCCGCACATCGTGCTGTGGTTTCTGGTAAGCGATGAGCGGGGGTGGGGTTTCGTCGATATAGACCTCGGTATCGACCTTCACCCACACCTGCCGGTTGCGGGCGTCAATGGACTGCCGTTTCTTGCGAACGACCACCGGATCGGTGTCAGAAAGGTGCAGGCGCTGGTAAACTTCGGCCTCGAACTGGTCGCTGTCGAGCGCCCGTTCGGGGGGGAGGGTGAGCGTAAGCTGATGAATCATAGCCAGGGCAGGTAATTATCCCGCAGGGTAAAGCCGGGGTTAGCGGTATCGATGGTAACACCAGCCCCGTGATTTGGGTTCAGTGTGTTGTCGGGGGTACGGGTCGGCGTGCCGGTTCGGTCAAAACCTGCATCTTTGTTGCGCCCGGCTTCAGGCCGGCCTGTCTGCTATGGCTATCATTTCCCGAAAAAAAATTCCGTTTGCCATCAGCGATGGCCTGCGGGCCTATCTGCACCACTATGAGCGGGAGGTGCCCAACACCATTGCGTATCAGGATCTGAAACGGGCCGATACCTCGTTTCCTGTAATCGACCGCAGCGGCCGCGATACGCTCTGGGAAACGATGCTTTATCCCCCCTCGGAGCTGGTCGATATTCACCTGGCCCTTAAAACCATTTACGCCTACCTGAAGGCCGATGGTGATCTGAATGTGATCAGTCACCTGGCCATCGATCGGGTCGATCTCTGTACCTACGGCAACACGATGCCGTTTCGGGTGCGGGTCGTCAACCGGGTCAACGATAACTTCGACTATTTCTACGTCAAAAATGCCGACGCGTCGCGTATCTATGGCCTTGAACTGGAGGATATTCTGTCGCCCAATCAGGTTAGTTACCTTACCAGCGGGCCCACCCTGATCGAGGAGCATATAGTGGGTATTCCGGGCGATGTGTTTCTGGCCCAGCGGCTGGGCGACGCCGATCTGAACCCGATTCGGCTGTGCAAGGAGTTCGTAAAATTCAACGAGCGCTGTTTTGCGCGGTTGCTGGGCGATATGCACTCGGCCAATTTTGTGGTCGACGTAACGCCCGATTTCGAAGAAATGTACTACCGGATTCGGGCCATCGATTTCGACCAGCAGTGCTACGAAGGAAAGAAGTCGGTGTACCTGCCGCAGTATTTTCGGCAGAACAATGCCCTCATTCAGCTGGGACAACGGTATATGACTTCCGAGAGCGTTCGTCAGTACCAGGTCGAAGAACGCGCCCAGATTGCCGGGCGTATTCGGATCGAACACGCCCGGCTCACCGACCTGCTAAACCTGATGCGGGCCGAAACCCTCTCGACGCCGGCCCAGATCACTCAGCTGCGTACGGAGTTGAACCGACATTACCATACGCAGCGGTTTTCGGCCTGCCGCACCATGGGCGAGGTGCTGGAAGAAAATCTGCACTGGCTGATCAACACACACTAAGCCAAAAGCAGCCTCAGGGGCGCCCGATCAGCGACTTGACGAGGCCGATTTCGGCTTCGATCCCGGCGAGCAGTGTACTGATCTTATCTTTATCGAAAACCAGTACATCCTCCAGTTGGCTGGCCAGGTCGGCCAGCGTTTTGAAGCTCATGTTGAGGGCCGTTCCTTTAAGTTTGTGCGCCATGGCCCGCATCTCGGGTAAGTCCTGCAACGTTAGAACCTGGGGACTCGATTCGACGAACGAATCCAGATAAGCGGCTACTTCGCCCAGCAGCGCCCTGATAAATTCCTCATCTCCGCCCAGTCGCGTAATTAGCTCAGCCCGGTTAAAGTGATCGGTGGTGTCGGCTGGCGGGGTCGGGGGCTGGGGTGTTTGCGCCACCGACTGGGCCGGGTCGCGGTTCAGTAGCCACTGATTCAGCACGCGTTCGATGGTATCGCGCACAACGGGTTTGGTGATGTAGTCGTTCATGCCCGCTTCAAGGCAGCGTTCCCGCTCCGATTTCAGAGTACCAGCCGTGAGGGCAATGATCGGAACGGTGCGTCCGTTGTCAAGCTCCCGAATGGCTGCAGTGGCTTCATAGCCATTCATCTCCGGCATCTGAATATCCATAAAAATAAGGTCGGGCTGTTCCCGCACAAACGCGTTGACGCCCTGGCGACCATTTTCGGCGGTCATAATATGGACGCCCGGCATCACGTGCCGCAAAATGGCACTCGCCAGCATCATGTTGATGGGGTTGTCCTCAACGATCAGCAGCCGGGCCTTGGGCGATTCGTCGAGCACGGCAGCCGTATGGGCCGGCGCATCCGGCTCGACCGGGGCTGCTACGTTGACATTCAGTTGCGACAGAGCATTGTAGAGCTGCTGAATCTTGATGGGTTTCATCAGGTGCTGCTGCACATGCAGGGCCGCACAGGCTGCTTCGACATACGCATCGTCGGCCGAGCTGCCCAGCAGGGCGATCGGCTGCTGTTCGGCGGTGCGGTTGAGGTCGCGCCGGATTTTGCGGATGGTGTCGATGCCGTCGAGATAAGGCATGTGATAGTCCATCAGGATCACATCATACGTTTTCCGGCGGAGTCGCTCGAGGGCTTCGATGCCATTGGAGGCCTGCTCGGCCTTGATGCCTTCGAGGGCCAGCATATCCTGCAGAATCAGGCGGTTGTTGGCGTTGTCGTCGACAATCAGCACCGATTTGATGTTGCTGGGGTTGGTCCACACCATGGGTTCGCCCGTTTCGCCCCGGAAGGTTACGTCGAAAAAGAACGTGCTGCCTTCGTCGACTTCGCTTTCGAGCTGAAGCTGGCTGTCCATCAGGCCCAGCAGCTTGTTGGAGATGGTCAGGCCCAGGCCCGTACCGCCAAACTTGCGGGTCGTGGAGGTGTCGGCCTGCGAAAACGCTTCGAAAATCTTGAGCCGGTTTTGCGGGGCAATGCCGATACCGGTATCGCGCACCGAGAACCGAAACAAAATCTCGTCGTGGCTGCCGCCGGGCAGGGTTTCCACGCGCAGTTCGATCTCGCCCTCCCGCGTAAACTTCACCGCATTGCCCAGCAGGTTGACCAGTATCTGCCGGAGCCGGATCGGATCGGCCCAGATGTAACGCGGTACCGACGACGAAATGTTGAGCAGCATCTCCAGCCCCTTTTTATGAGCCTGGTATTTGATCATGTCGGCCACCTGACTGCCCAATTCGAAAAGGTCGGTTTTTTCAGGGGCCAGATCCAGCTTGCCGGCTTCAATCTTCGAAAAGTCGAGAATATCGTTAATAATATCGAGCAGGGAGTTGGCCGAATGATAAACCGTCGACATGTACTCCTGCTGGGTAACATCGAGCTTGGTGCGCATCAGCAGATCGGTGAAACCGATGACGCCGTTGAGTGGCGTGCGGATTTCGTGGCTCATATTGGCCAGGAACTCCGATTTAGACTGATTGGCTTCTTCGGCCTGTTGCCGCGACCGGATAATTTCCTGTTCAGACTGTTTGCGAATAGAGATGTCCTGAAAGAAACCGTACCAGATTACGCTGTCGGCCAGCCGCTCCGGAACGGCTTCTACCCGAATCCAGCGTTCGCCCCGGCTGGGCAGCAGCACCCGGAAATCGCAAACCCACATCGACAGCGTATCGCGCGATTCGACCAGCGAGTTGCGGATCATGGCGTAGTCGTCGGGATGGATGCGACTGGTAACCAGGGTAGGTTTCGCCATAACGGCTTCGGGCGTCAGCTCAAAAATATCGAAGATGCCCACCGATGCGTAGGGGAATGTGAAGCGCCCGTCGTCGAACTGGTGGAACTGGTACAGACAGCCCGGCACACGGTCGGATAGCTTTTTCAGCAGCAGCGCCGATTCGTTGGCTCGCTTTTCATTTTTCTTTCGCTTATCGATATCCTGAAACGTGCCGAAGAGCCGGACACACTTCCCGTTGTGAAACTCGCCCTTGCCAATGGCCCGTACCCATACTTCCCGTCCTGTGGCCGTAATAAGCTGCAGCTCAACATCCCAGGGCTTACCTTGTTCGATGCAGTTCTTAATAACCTCGTTGATGCGTTCGCGACTTTCTCCTTCCTTATAGAAGTTGATGCCGGTTGCCAGGTCTGGCTCGAAATCGGCCGGTAACTCGTGAATCTCTTTCGTAATGGGCGACCAGAAAACTGCCTGGGAGGGTACATCGACTTCCCATCCACCAACCTTGGCAACGAGGCTGGTCTGTTCGAGCATTTCCGTCATACGTTGTAGTTTTAGTTCAGCCTGCTTACGGGAAGTGATATCGATACTGATGCCCAGCAATCCGGTGATGGTGCCCTCGCTGTTCCGCAGGGGTATTTTGGAGGTCAAAAACCAGCATTGACTCCCGTCGAGCCGGGTGTTCAGGGTTTCTTTTCCCAGTATGGACTGCCCCTCGGTAACCACCAGCTGATCTTCTTCCAGCGACTGCCGGGCCGATTCGTCGGGAAACAGTTCAGTATCGTCCTTGCCCAGCACCTCGCTGGCCGAACCGGCACCCATATACTCATACTCGGCCCGGTTTACCAGCACTTTCCTCGACTGGGTGTCCTTGACGTAGATGTTAATGGGAACACTGTTGATGATCGTCTGCAACAGATCGAGTTCGCTTTTCAGCGTCTCGACGGTGTGTTGGGGCGCCAGGTTGTCGGGCGTTGGCGCGCCGGATTGGGTTGTGGCCTGGATGGCTGCGCTCACGCGACCGGTGGCCATGGTAAAGCCCGTAACGGAAAGGGTTGTATCGGAGTTGGGCAGCGCGCATAGGCGGGTTGTGGCCTGCATGGTCAGGGGAAGGCCGTTTTGCTGCCGAACCGTCAGTGTGTTTGTGCCTTCAGCCCGGGGCAGGGCTGCCTCCGGCGAAAGTGCCGACCAGGTCGGGGGAGTGAACTCGGGGCGGAACGGGTCGTAACCCAGATTGACCCAAAGGGCAGGGTTGCCCCAATACTGGCTGGAATCAGACAGATCGACTACCCAAAGGCCATGAATTGCGCTGGATTGGATAAAGTCGAACAGGCTACTGTCCGCCTGAAGCAGGTCATGAAAAGATGACGTTACGTCTAAAAAGGTTGCCAAGGTTATTGTTCGTTTGAAAGGGAGCGCAAACCCACATAGAGAAGCCAAAACAGCAAATGATCGGGTATCGCCCAACTAGGCAGGGCCAGACTGGATCAGCGCGTTTGCGGCTGTTGAGACAAAAATAAGGCCAGCTGTACGGAATTAGGGAGTACATAAACCGTATGTACCAATCCGTACACTAAAAGTGCCAAACTTTGTCTTTTCATGTGATAAAATGAGTTGAGAAATCAGGTCTGGTGTGGTTAGCCTACGGCTACCTACGAGCGCAATGGGGCACTCAGATTGCCCGACAAGGCCTTTTTTTATCCGACACTGCCTACTTTGGGGCAAAAACCAGTGATTTGCCAACAAGTTAACCGTCTAAACCGTTAGCCAGCTATGCAAAGTCAGTCTGCTTCAACAACCAGCCCGCGGGCCCGGGTCGATACGTTCGAGTCGCCCGACTTTTACTGCATCGATGATCTGCTGACGGCCGAGCATAAACTGGTTCGGTCGGCCGTGCGGGATTTTGTCAAGCGCGAAATGACGCCCATCGTAGAAGAATACGCGCAGCGCAACGAGTTTCCTGAGCAGCTGGTGCCCAAGTTTGGTAAAATAGGCGTTTTCGGGGCCACCATACCCGTCGAATACGGCGGGGGCGGGCTCGACCAGATTTCCTATGGGCTCATGACGCAGGAAATCGAGCGGGGCGATTCGGGCATGCGCTCGTGCGTGTCGGTGCAGAGCTCCCTGGTCATGTACCCCATCTGGGCCTTTGGGTCGGAAGAACAGAAGCAGAACTACCTCCCGAAGCTGGCTACCGGTGCCCTGCTTGGCTGCTTCGGCCTGACTGAACCTGGCCATGGCTCTGACCCCGGGGGCATGGAAACAAACTTTATCGAACGCAGCGATTATTACCTGCTCAATGGGTCGAAACTCTGGATCACCAACGCGCCCCTGGCCGATATCGCCATTGTGTGGGCTCGTAATGATCAGGGTAAGGTGCGGGGACTTATTGTTGAGCGCGGGATGGAAGGCTTTACAACCAATACCATCCACAACAAATGGTCGCTTAGGGCCAGCAGCACTGGCGAATTGATTTTTCAGGACGTCAAAGTGCCTAAAGAAAATTTGCTTCCCGAGGCTTTCGGGCTTAAAAGTGCCCTCAAATGCCTGGATCAGGCCCGTTACGGTATTGCCTGGGGATCGCTGGGAGCGGCCATGGAGTGCTATGAGGTGGCCCGCCGGTATGCGCTCGAGCGTATTCAGTTTCAGAAACCGCTGGCCAGTTTTCAGCTGATCCAGAAAAAGCTGGCCGAAATGCTGACCGATATTACCCAGGCGCAACTGTTGTGCTGGCGGCTCGGCATGCTTAAAAACGAAGACCGGGCCACGACCGCCCAGATTTCGCTGGCCAAGCGCAACAATGTCGAAATGGCACAGCGTATTGCCCGCGAGGCCCGGCAGATTCTGGGCGCCATGGGCATCGTCGGCGATTACCCCATCATGCGACACCTGATGAATCTGGAGTCGGTCAGTACCTACGAAGGAACCCACGACATTCACCTGCTGATTCTGGGGGCCGATATTACGGGCATTCCGGCGTTTAAATAAAGTGGCACTGCCAGCCGTTCAGAAGGTACCGTCCACCCAATAAATACGTCCACAGAACTCAGCCGGGGCAATTATGTGTATTTTTAGCGCATCACCTCATTTTTTACCAACCGTATGAAACTGCTTTTCGCATTGGCGCTCCTGACAACGCCAGTTCTGGTAGAGGCCCAGTCGGGCAACTTTACCCTCACCGGTACATTGGGTACTGTGTCGGCTCCGGCCAGAGCTTACCTCAGCTACGGCACCGGAAACGCCATGAAAATGGATTCGGCGCTGGTCCGCAACGGCTCCTTTACATTCAAGGGAACCGTCGATAACCCCATGCAGGCAACCCTGTTTGTCGATCGCTCCGGTGCGGGGTTCAGTCGCCGGCGCCCCATTCCGGCGCGGAGTCTGTACCTGGAGCCCGGTACCATTACCGTTATCAGTCCCGATTCGCTCGATAATGCGGTGGCCGGTGGCACACCACTCAACGTCGACAACCAGAACCTGCGGCAGCAGCTCAAACCAACCACCGACAAAATGACGCGGCTGCTGAAGGAGTTTCAGTCGGCTACACCTGCCCAGCGCTCCGACAAAACGTTCGGCGAGAACATGGACAAGCGGTACGAAGCCATCGAAGCGGAGCAGAAGGTGCGGCAGGGGGATTTCATCAAAGCCAATCCAAACAGTCTGGTTAGTCTGGACCTGCTGCGCGCCTACGGCGGCTACACGCCCGATTATGCACCCATGAAGGCGATGTACGACGGTCTGTCGGCTTCGGTACGCAACAGCGTGGCCGGTCAGGCCTACGCCAAAACGCTCGAAACGCTCAAGGCGACATCGGTAGGGGAACTGGCTCCCGAGTTTACGCAGGCCGATACGGCTGGCCGGGTAGTGGCGCTCAAAGACTTTCGGGGTAAATACGTGCTGGTCGATTTCTGGGCCAGCTGGTGCGGTCCCTGCCGGGCCGAAAACCCCAACGTAGTGCAGAACTTTACGCAGTATAAAGACCGTAACTTCACGGTACTGGGCGTTTCGCTCGATCGACCCAACGCCCGCGACGCCTGGATTCGGGCCATACAGAAGGATGGTCTGGCCTGGACGCAGGTTTCGGATTTGAAATTCTGGGACAATGAAGTGGCCAGACAGTATGGTATCCGCTCCATTCCGCAGAACTTTCTGATTGGTCCCGACGGCCGGATTGTAGCCAAAAACGTGCGGGGCGAGGAGTTAGGTAAGAAACTGGCCGAAGTATTGCCCGCCCGGCCCTGACGGGTTCCGACGATCCGCCAAATCGTAGTGTTATCGGGCCCGGCACCTCGCCCCGCAGGTGAGGTGCCGGGCCCGCATCGTATCCGATCAACAGACACCATTCATATCACAATAGACACATGGCAGACGCAGCAACGCCCGTTCGGCTCAACAAACAAAAACATCAGTTCGAACTCGACACCAACGGAAAACAATCCATTGTGGTGTACCAACCCATTGAAGACGGGGTGATTGCCCTGGTACACACCGAAGTCGACCCGGCTCTCGAAGGCCACGGCGTCGGCTCGAAACTGGTACAACAGACACTGACTTACATCGAGCAGCAGGACTGGAAAATAGTCCCGCTCTGTCCGTTTGTATCGACCTATCTGAAACGGCATCCCGAGTGGAACCGGTTGGTGTCGGAAGACTACAGCCCGTCGGATGTTTAAGATAGTTCCCGCTGTGCTGAATTGAGGGCGGCTTGTTCGGCCCGTAGCTGCCGGGTGGTTTTGCGCGAGCCGTCGTGGCTCCAGCCCGGCGGACCAATAACGTAGCCCAGTGCCGTTCGGATAGACCTGGTTTCGCGGTAGGCCCGGCGCATATCCTGCCCGATGGAGGCCCACTCGTGAAAGGCGATCCGGACCGGGTTATGGGTGTTCAGGTTGCTGGTCAGTCCGTACGTTGGGCGGTTTAACTCGGCCTGAAAGGTGCCGAACAGCCGATCCCAGATAATGAGCACCCCCGCGTGATTTTTGTCCAGATAGGCCAGGTTCGAGCCGTGGTGAACCCGGTGATGCGAGGGCGTATTGAAGATGAATTCGATAGGGGCGGGCAGTTTGTTGATCAGTTCGGTGTGAATCCAGAACTGGTAAAGCAGGCTTATGGCCTGCATGGTCATGACCGCAACCGGCGAAAAGCCAATGAGCGGCAGCCAGATCCAGAACACAAAGGCTCCGCTTAGATTACCCGTCCAGGTTTGCCGCAGGGCCGTACCCAGATTGTACTTCATCGACGAGTGGTGAACCACATGCGAAGCCCAGAAATAGCGGCTGCTGTGGCTGATGCGATGAAACCAGTAATAGCTGAAATCGTCGGCCAGAAATAAGGCAACCCAGGCCCAGGCACTGCTCATGTCGATGGTGAAGAGCCGAAACCGATACACCAGCGAATAAGCACCAAACACCAGGGCTTTGCCGACAAAGCCAATCAACACGTTACCAATGCCCATGCTGAGGCTACTGGCAGTGTCGCGGGCATCGTAATAGTCCTTTTGCTGAACAGCCGTGACAATGACCTCAGCAACGAGCAGCAACACAAAACCCGGTATCGCGTACTGAATCAGGTCGCGCATGGCAGACAGAATTAGTGGCTACTTTCGTTCTCCGAGGCATCCTGTTCGGCAATGGCAACGCCACGGTCGATAATGGAGCGCAGCATCAGGTAGGTGGGCGGTTTGACCATATAAGCGTCGGCGCCGAGTGCAATGCTTTTTTGCCGGTCCTGATCATCGCTCGATGTTGTCAGAACAGCCACTGGTATCGATTGCCAATCGGGATGTTCCTTAATGATTTTAAGCGCCGAAAACCCGTTCATGCGGGGCATGTTCAGGTCAAGCAGAATCAGATTCGGGTATTCTCCGTAAGCCGTTACTTTAAGCGTATCGACAACCGCAACCCCATCCTCAAACTCTTCAATGGTTGTTGGAGCGGGATGTTGCTGGAAAGCCTGTCGGAGCAGTAAACGGTCGTCTTCATCGTCATCGACCAGAAAGATCAGAAGGTTTTGCATTCAGCAGTGTGTACCCATTCGTTACAGGTGGGTAGTATCGGGGTAACGAAAGTTAATGCCTATTAGTGTCGGCTATGGTAGTAAAAATTGAAAAAATTAGATAAAAAAAGCGGTAAATCGGCCAAAATTCAGCCAGTTTACCGCTTTTCTAATGACAGCGTGGCCGCTTATCGATTCATAGAAATCAGAAACTCTTCGTTGTTGCGGGTGCCTTTCATCCGGTCGAGCAGGAAGTCCATGCTTTCCATCGGATTCATGTCGGACATGTGTTTACGCAGGATCCAGACACGCTGCAGGGTTTCTTTGTCGAGCAGCAGATCTTCCCGGCGCGTGCCCGAGGCCATGACATCAACTGCGGGGTATATACGCTTATTGGCCAGTTTACGGTCGAGCTGGAGTTCCATGTTACCCGTACCCTTAAATTCTTCGAAGATAACCTCGTCCATTTTCGAGCCGGTGTCGATCAGGGCAGTGGCAATGATCGTGAGTGAGCCACCGTTTTCAACGTTCCGGGCGGCACCAAAGAACCGCTTGGGCCGGTGCAGGGCATTGGCGTCGACCCCACCCGACAGGATCTTACCCGACGACGGAACGACGGTATTATACGCACGGGCCAGTCGGGTAATCGAATCGAGCAGAATAACCACGTCGTGACCGCATTCGACCATCCGTT
This sequence comes from Spirosoma luteolum, assembly GCF_054778875.1. Classification (NCBI taxonomy): domain Bacteria; kingdom Pseudomonadati; phylum Bacteroidota; class Cytophagia; order Cytophagales; family Cytophagaceae; genus Spirosoma; species Spirosoma luteolum. The sequence continues at coordinate 142,411 of NZ_BAAGZE010000021.1, read as the reverse complement.
TAGCTTTTTCAAGCACCATGCTCGACACTTTTACGTGGCGGTCGGCCTGCTCGTCGAAAGTCGAAGAAATAACTTCGGCATTTACGCTGCGGGCCATGTCGGTAACCTCCTCGGGCCGCTCGTCGATCAGCAGCACGATCAGGTAAACCTCGGGGTGGTTGCGCGTAATGGCGTTGGCAATCTCCTTGAGCAGCACCGTTTTACCCGTTTTGGGCTGAGCTACAATCATACCCCGCTGCCCTTTTCCGATCGGGGCAAACAGATCAAGTACGCGCGAGGAATAGTTCTCGGGACGGTTGCTGAGGTGGAGCTGTTCTTCGGGGAAGAGGGGGGTCAGGTACTCGAACGGGATCCGGTCGCGAATCTCTTCGGTCGTTTTGCCATTGACGGTGGTAATCCGGAGCAGGGCAAAATACTTCTCACCTTCCTTGGGCGGGCGAATGGCTCCCATCACGGTATCGCCGGTTTTGAGACCAAATAACTTGATCTGCGAGGGCGAAACGTAAATATCGTCGGGGCTGGCGAGGTAATTATAATCGGCCGACCGGAGGAAACCATAGCCGCCATCGGACATGATTTCGAGTACCCCTTCGTTGTCGATGATGCCGTCGAACTCGCGAATGTGCTGGTTGTACTGCCGGCGAATCCGGTTCTGGTATTCCTGTACTTCGCGGGTAGGCTGGGGCTGCTGCTGCTGCACGGGACCGTTGCCAGGCTGCTCACCCGACCCTTCGGGGGCGCCCTGTGGCGAAGCCGCCGGCGCATCGGTCGTTGTCGGAATCGATTGCTGATTGCCAACGGTATCGGCACTGACCACCGTCGGGGTCATGAATTCCTCGTCGGCCTGATTGCCTAGATTGATCGCTGTTTCATCAGCAACCACGCGTTGGGTGCGGGGGCGCTGGTCGCGCCGGGGCTGGCTGCTTTCGCGTCCGTTATTGTCGCGGTCACGGTTCTGAAAATCCCGATCCCGGTTGTTGCCCTCGTTGCGAAACCGGTTGTTACCATCCCGGCCGTTGCCGTCGGGACGCTGGTTGCGGTTCCGGTCGTTACGGGTTGAGGGGTCGCGGTTTACTTCATATCGGTTACGGCCAGCCTGATTGTCGGCGCCGGGGCGGTTATTGCCCGGGGTGCGCGTATCGTATCGTTCGGCCCGTTGTGGCTGCGGAGCCGCTGGGAGCGGGCTGGCAACCGGTACCTCGCTTATGGGCGTGGCATCGGGCGTTGACATACCGTCTTCAGGCGTCGGGGCCGGGCGGTCCGACGCGCCGGCATCGCGCCGGGTACGCTGCCGTGTACGGGGGCTGGCCTCAGCATCGGGCGTTGGCGCGTCAGTCGATTCGGCTGTAACTGCAGCCGGAGCAGGGACCGCAACAGGTTCCGTCGAGACAGCCGCAACGGGTTCAGCACCAATGGTTTCGGCTGCATCGGTGCTGGTCGCAGCCTCGACCGCAGCGACTGGGGCTGCGGCCCGGGGTTTGCGGCCCCGGCGGGGTGTATCGCCGGCCGGAGCCGATTCGGTCGAAACAGGGGCGTCGGCCGTTGCGGCTGGCTGCTCCGGCACTTTCGACTGCTGGTCCAGAATTTTATAGATAAGTTCTTTTTTGGGAAACTTGGCCGCATCGCGCAGGCCAAACTGTTCAGCAATAGACCGAAGCTCCGAAACAAGCTTCATGTTTAACTCCTCAATGTTATGCATATAGTGCGTTAAGCAATAAATCGTAAGTGGGTGCGGGGGCACCGGAGGTGGAAAAGACGGGTGGAGGTTGATCGTACACGGGCCGACCGGACGGATACCGGGTCAGGCGCGGTGAACGGCACAGAAAAGTCTATAAACAGACCAGACTGCGGGCTCACAATCAGGCGCGTACGCTAACTATACTAAGTCAAAGTGAAAATAACGTGATTTGATCGATCCAGACACGGAAGACTGGTGGGGCCAGACACGGTGGCTGACAAAAACGGTTGGGAACTCAACGGGAACGGGTGGCTGACGTCGACCTGTCGCACACCCGCGCTGGGTTGATATGGGCAAAGGTAACAGATTTGCCCAAGTTTGTCAATACAACAGCAACTCCTTAAAAATGTTTCCAGTGCGCGGGATTTGCCTTTCTTTTTTACGGACGCAACGCCTGGTTGTCGGTGGCTGCGAAACCCTTAAAATTCCTTAAAACGGCAAAATTTAGCAATGTTTGTACCCCCGTCCGTCGTTAGCAGTCCAGTCGACTGCCCCGGCATTCATCAACCGGACGGGCCATGGTGCATGAATCTGGTTATTGACTGGGGTAATTCCAGCGTCAAAACGGGCTGGTTCGACGGCGACACCCTGCTGTCGACGGGGCATTTTACGGACCCCGACGGGCTGCTGGCTGCGATGAGCGACCCGACCACCATACCGCCCGACCACGTGCTGGTATCGTCGACGAGCCGATCGGCTGCCGATATCCGGGCTGGCTTCGGGGCCCTTCCGGTGCAGGTACTCGACGCGCAGCTGCCGGTGCCCATCGGTAATGCCTACGAAACGCCCGCCACCCTGGGAACCGACCGGCTGGCGGCCGCCGTGGGCGCTACCGTACGGTTTCCGGGTCGCGACTGCCTGGTGCTTGACCTGGGTACCTGCCTGACGGCCGACTGGGTCGACGCGGGTGGAACCTTTCGGGGGGGGCTGATCGGGCCGGGGCTGCACATGCGGTTTCGGGCCATGCACACCCTGACGGCGCGGCTGCCTTTGGTCGAAGCCCTCCCACCGGGTGCCGACTGGCCCGCCCTGACCGCCGGTAACACCCGCGAGGCCATGCGCAGCGGGGTGCTCAACGGGTTGGTTTTTGAACTCGATGGGCTGATCGGAGCTTATCGCGAAAAACAGCCGGAACTGGCCGTTCTGGTGTGCGGGGGCGATGGACCGCTTTTGGCAAGTCGGCTGAAAGCGCCGATATTTGCAGTACCGGAACTGGTGCTGATTGGACTGAATCGAATTTTACGCTATAATGTTGAGAATCTACGCGCGGGTATGCCGGCTGATAGTAAGTAGTGGACTGGTCGTTGCCGTGGGCTCGCCGGCCGTAATGGCACAGGGGCTGGGCAACTCGCCCTATTCGGCCCTTGGTCTGGGTGAGCAGTATCCGCAGGGAAACGCCACCAATATAGGAATGGGCGGTGTGGGGATCAGTAATGCCAGCCCGTTCTACCTGAATCTGCAAAACCCGGCCCTGCTGGGCACCCGCCCCCCGTACACCGTGTTCGAAGTGGGTTTGCAGGGGCAGGTCAAATCGCTGACCCAGCGGCTCAACAACAGCAACCAGAGTCAGCGTACGGTAGCGGGCAACCTTGGTTATCTGGCCATCGGCTTTCCGGCCAACTCGCGCTGGAGCATGTCGCTGAGCCTGCGGCCCCACAGCTATGTCGAGTACCAGACCCAGCAGTTTGCCGAAGTGCCCGGCACCAGCAGCGTGGCCGAATACAGCTACAGCGGTTCGGGCGGTCTCAACCGGGCTGCTTATGCCACCGGGATTCGCGTGACCAAAAATATTTTTCTGGGTGCCGAAGCCGCTTACCTGTTCGGTAATATCACGACCTCCAGCGATTCGCGGATCATCGTGTCGGCCCTGGGCGTTGGCACACAGGATTCACGCGTGACGCGGCTCAACCGGGCCAACTACCGCGATATCGTGTATAAGGTGGGTGCGGCCTGGCGGCCCAAGCTCAGTACCAATTGGAACCTGAACCTGGGCGCTACCTACGATCCGGCCAAGCAGATCACCGCTTCCCAGACCGAAATTCTGCAACAGACAACCCTGTCGGGTATTGCCCTGGGTAATGCCGATACGCTGCGCAACAACAGTTCAGGGCGGGCTACACTGCCCCAGCAGGCCCATGTCGGCATTAGTCTGGAGCGCGCCAACCGCTTTCTGGTGGGTGTCGACGTTGGCTTTCAGCAGTGGAGCCAGTACAAAGGTTACGATGGCAAGGCCAGCGGTCTGCGCGACGTGATGACAGTGGCCACGGGGATTGAATACACGCCCAAACCCAGCTCGACCCGCTACCGCGATCTGATTACGTACCGGGCTGGTTTTCAGTATAACCAGATGCCCTACAGTGTGTCGAACCAGGCCATCAACGATATGAATGTCAGCGCTGGTTTTTCGCTGCCGCTGGGGGCCTACTTCGTAAACCATGCGACCCTGTCACTGGTTTATGGACAGCGCGGGGTGCTGACCGGTACTCAGCTGCGCGAGCAGTACGTCCGCATCGCCCTGGGCTTCTCGCTCACCGACCGCTGGTTCCGGAAGCAGGTTGTCGACTAAGCGGTCGACCGCCGGGGCTGGCTCCTGTCATGCCGTTGCTAACTAGTTGATTTATTATGATACGCCCGTTTTCGCACGCTGCCGGCTGCTTCCTGGCTGCCCTTGCTGTTTCCCTCTGGGGGTGTGGCGAAACCAAACAGCCCGTACAGGTAAAGCCATTTACGGGACCCATCGAGTCGATACGCGACGTTAAAATGTTGTATAGCGAAGCGGCCATGCTGAAAGTAAAACTTACCACGGCCCGGCAGTTTCGTTATGTCAACGACGACCGCAAATATCCTGAGCAGGTAAATATCGTTTTCTACAGCCCGACCGGTCAGCCGATTACCACGCTACGTTCCGACTCGGGCCGCTACGACAAAGCAAAGGATATGTACACCGTGATGGGGCATGTGGTGGTTATCAATACCCAGAAACAGGAGAAATTGATGACGCCGGCGCTGAACTGGAAACCGACAACCAAGAAAGTATTTACGGAGGAGCGGGTGACGGTGTTGAGTCAGCTAACCGGCGAGAAACTCTACGGCGTTGGACTGGATGCCAATCAGGATTTTTCGGCTTATTCGATTCGCAAGCCGACGGGCGTATTCAATATGGAGGGCGGCTTTTAGAAGCCGCCCTTATTCGTTTCGGGCTGCGCAGGCTTTAAGCACCGGCGTTACCTGTTTCACATCGGTGATGGTCGTTTCGTTACCCCACTGGTGGTAGATATAGGTTGTCAGTTCGGCCACCTCCAGGTCGCTTAGCTGCGGTTGCGCAGGCATGGGTCGGTTGTAGGGTTTTCCATTGACCACAATGGGCCCCTGCTGGCCATAGCGAATCAGACAGATCACCGCTTCTTTCTTCGCCAGAAAATCGGAGCCGGCAATGGGCGGGTACAGCGCTGCCAGTCCTTCGCCCTTGGGCTGATGGCAGTTGGCGCAGTTGTTTTTGTACAGCAGAATACCCTCGGTAATGTATTTCTGCCGTTTGATTTCGGCGTCGGTCTGACAGCTCAGGCTGCCGAGCAGCACTCCGCCCGCAACCAGCATACAAAGTGGGCGTATCATGCGTTGGATTCGGCCAGGAGCCGGTCTATGTCCTTCATCAGTTTATCGACACCTGCTTCGGTCGTGCCGTCGTAAATACCCCGGATGTGCCGGTTTTTATCGACCAGAATAAACGCCCCGCTGTGTACGACCCCCCCCGGAGCCGTGGCATCCTGCTGGGCTGTGACCATGTAGCTTTCCTGGCCAATCTCGTAGATCTTGTCGCGGTCACCCGTCAGGAACAGCCACTGCCGGCCCGTTACGCCGAGATTGTCGGCAAACTCTTTCAGCACGGCTACCGAGTCGTGGGCAGGATCAATGCTGTGCGAAAGCAGCATCAGGGAGGGGTTACCCTTGTACTGTTCATAAACGCGTTTGAGCTGCACTTTCATCTTGGGGCAGATGGTGGGACAGCTCGTAAAGAAAAAGTCGGCCACGTATATTTTGCCCGCTACAGCGTTTGCCGTCACCGTGTCGCCATACTGGCTGACGAAGGCAAAATCAGGGATGGTGTGCTCGACTGAATCGGTAACAGTTTTGCCGTCGACTGTGCGCGTCACCACGTCTTTCTGGCCCAGAACAGGCAGCTTATCGGTCGAAGGGCCGCAGGCCAGCACACCCGTCAGCAGGGCCAGCCCAACCAGGGTTTTAGTACGGTTTGGCCAGGTACTGGCGCGATTGTTCGAGGCTTGCATTCAGGCGGGTTTTAACGTCGGTAATTTTAACTTTCTGGGCGTCGAGGTAGCGCAGGGCATCTTCGTCGGGCAGGGTAGCGAGGGTGTCGCTTTTGTATTGGCCCATCCAGTCGAGCATCAGGCTGTCGGCAACGCTGACATTCCGGAGTAGCCGACGCACCTCATCGCGTTCTTCGTCGCGTCGAAGGGTGGCAGCGGCCGATCTGGTGGCGGCCACACTGTCGAGCGAAGTCAGGCGGGCCTGGAGCGCCCGGCGTGATTTGGCCAGATCATCCATTTTGGGCATCAGCTCATCGTGTACGGCAAACACGTCTTTCTCGGCCGTTTCAACGGCGTTACTCGAAGAACAGGCCATCAGGATACTGGTCAGGGCCAGCCCGGTCAGCAGGCTGCGCCAGCCGGCAGTGAGTGAAACAGGGTAGTGTAACTGTGGCATAGGCAATACACCCGGGGCTGCTGCCCCGTGGCGTTACTGGGGCACTTTGGCAGCCGTAGCCGCCCGTTGTTTAAGAATTTCGCGGGCATTTTTAAGGGCGCTGGCCGATGGGTTGTTTCCCCCGATCATCTGCGCAATCTCGCTGACCCGTTCGTCGAAGGTTAGTTTTCGGATACGGCTGACGGTTTTGTCGGCCGAGTGGTCCTTATACACAAAGTAATGCGCCGTGCCCTGCCCGGCAATCTGGTGCAGGTGGGTAATGGCGATGATCTGATGACTGTGTGCCATATCGCGCATCATGTTGCCCATCTTGATGGCAATTTCGCCCGAGATGCCGGTGTCGATTTCGTCGAAAATGATGGTCGGCAGCGAGCGCTTGCTGGCCAGGATATACTTGATAGCCAGCATCAGCCGTGAAAACTCTCCCCCCGACGCCACTGATTTGAGTTGCTGGGGTTTGATGCCTTTGTTGGCGCTGAACAGAAACGCAATCGTATCGATACCCGTGGGGCCGGGCTTGCTGGTTTCTGCCTGAATCGAGAGGGATGCATTGGGCATGCCCAGGTCGTGCAACAGAGCCCCGATTTCGGTTTCGATAGCAGGCAGCACGCGCTGCCGCGCTTCTGACAGGGCCTGGCCGCTGCGAAGCAGCTGATCCCTGGCCTGCTGGCTCCGGGCTTTTGCTTCGGCCAGGGCATCGTCGAGGTTCAGGACGCGGCTTACTTTGGCCGCCAGTTCATCGCGGAGGACGATCAGGCCGGCCACGGTAGTAGTCTGGTGCTTGGTCTGAAGCTGATAGAGCAGGTTGAGTCGTTCCCGAATGGTTTCGGCCCGGCTATCGTCAATCTCCACCCGGTCCTGTTCGGTGCTGATCTCGTCGGCAATGTCGCGGAGTTCGATCAAACTGCTCTGGGCACGCTGCAGCAACTGCTCATACTGATCCGAGAGTTTGCTGATATAAGCCAGGTTGGTGACCGTTCCTTTCAGAAAATCGATCACCGATTGTTCGGCATTGTCGAGGTATTCGTAAGCCAGCTGCAGCCGTTCTTTGATATCCTCGGCATTTTCAAGAATGGTCAGTTCCTGCTCCAGCGTTTCCTGTTCGTCGGGTTGCAGCTGGGCTTTGGAAAGCTCCTCAAACAAAAAGCTGTTATAGTCGAACTCCTTGCGCATGGCCGCGGCTTCGCCCTGAAGCTGCTCGTAGACCGCCCGGGCCGCCCGGTAGGTCTGGAAGTCGGTGCGATACTGCCGCAACAGCGCTTCGTCCTGGGCGTAGGTATCGACAATCTCCAGCTGGTACTCGTTGGAGCCCAGCAGCACCGAGTCGTGCTGGGAGTGGATGTCCATCATTTCGCTTGTTACCCGGCGCAGCGTGTCGAGATTGACGGGCGTGTCGTTGACAAAGGCCCGCGACTTGCCGCTCACGTTGATCTCGCGCCGAACAATGCAGGTATCGGCGAAATCGAGTTCTTCGTCGGCAAAAATTTGCTCGATGCGGTAACCCGCCACGCCGAAAACGCCTTCGATCACGCATTTTTTGGTCGGGTCGTAGAGTACCCGCGTGTCGGCCCGGTTGCCCAGCAGCAGCCCGATCGCGCCCAGCATAATCGATTTTCCGGCTCCGGTCTCGCCCGTGATAATGTTCAGCTCACGGTCGGGAGTCAGTTCCAGTTCATCGATCAGGGCGTAGTTCTTGATGAGTAAATGCGATAACATAGGGAAAGGTCCTTACATAGGCAACAAGCCCGGCGGGGCCGAAGTTCGGTCAATCTGGTTTGTCGGGCGCTGTTTGTGTCAGCCTAATCGTGGCCGGGTCAAACCAGCCGATTACCCCCGCTAACCCCCAATCAGTTTGCGATAGGTTTCGGTTTTCGACGGGTCGAGGTACGACAGCAGATCATAAGCCTGTTTGCGCTCGGCGGGCGTGCCTTCAAACAGTATATTGAACAACTCAGTCGATTTGGCGTCGAAAAAGGAGTTGATCAACACCGAGTTAGGCAGCTGCAGGCCGATGGTGCGGATGGTATTGAGCAGGGTCAGGGTTTGTTTCCGAACCTGTACCGGGTTGGCCGCAAACTGATCGAGACCCAGCCGGTGGTAGGTATAGAGGCCATCGCGGAAGGGGATAAGCTGCTGGTTCTGCAGATTCTCGATGAGCCAGTAGCGGTTTCGGCGGTCGCCCCCGGTTTGCCACGATGCATTGCCCGAGCCTTGCTGCGTCAGGTTGGTAATGGTATACGCCCGCTGGATATACGGATTACCGCCCTGTTTGCTGAATGTGTCATAATCGGCCGCCAGAATCACGTTGGCGTAGAAGGCCAGCAGCGACGTCAGATCGTCGGTATACTGGTTTTCCCGGTAATAGACGGGGGTGGTTGGCAGGTAGATAAAGTTGAACGACCGGTCGACGTAGCTCAGGACAGTCGTTTCGTAGTTGGTACCATACACCGGACGCGTCACCACCACCTGCGCCGTTGCTTCGAATGCCCCCTGGGTCAGTGATTTGATCAGGTTGATGTTGAGCGAGCAGTTGATCCGTTCGGACGGTGTAAACTGATCATTGGTCCACCGCCGGTTGTTCATAAACTCGGTGATAACCCCTTTCAACTGATTGACGTAGGAGAAATCGGTTTTCTGCTGGGCAAACAGTTGGTCGGCATTAATCGTAACCTGGCAGTTCAGTTCCTGGGCACGAACCGAACCCATCAGGCCCAGGAGCAGCAAGAGTGTACAGATCCGTTTCATACGTTCGGCATCAAAGAGTCGGCAATCAGGTTGAGCAGGTCCTGCGCTACGGCTTCTTTCGACTTCAGGTCAAAGGCGTGCGTCTGGCCGGCCTTATCCATAACGGTGATCTTGTTGGTGTCGTATCCAAAGCCCGCCCCGGCATCGCGCAGCGAGTTCAGTACAATCCAGTCGAGGTGTTTCCGTTGCAGTTTGTCGAGGGCGTTGGCCCGTTCGTTGTCGGTCTCCAGCGCAAACCCCATCAGCCGCTGATGCGGTTGTTTGCGGGCACCCAGCGTCGCTGCAATATCGGTGGTTCGGGTCAGTTCCAGCGCAAATTCCGTTTCTTTCTTTTTGATTTTCCGATCGGCTACGTGCAGGGGGGTGTAGTCGGCAACGGCTGCGTTCAGAATCACCACGTCGGCCGTTGGGAAGGCGACTTCCGTGGCGTCGAACATGTCACGCGCCGAGCGTACATCGACCCGGCGCACACCGGGAGCGGGTAGGGGCAGCGCCGTGGGACCGCTCACCAGCGTGACCTGCGCACCCGCGCGGGCGAAGGCCCGGGCAATGGCATAGCCCATTTTGCCGGTTGAGTGGTTGCTGATGTACCGGACCGGATCAATCGGTTCCTGCGTCGGGCCAGCTGTGATCAGGATGGAGCGGCCAACCAGTTCGGGGCGCCGGGCAAAGTGCCGCTCCAGGGCCTCGACAATGGTTTCGGGTTCGGCCAGGCGCCCTTCGCCCACCAGCCCGCTGGCCAGTTCGCCGTATTCAGCCCGGATAAGGTGGTTGCCATACGACTCCAGACGGGCCAGGTTCGCCAGCGTCGCCGGGTGCTGGTACATGTCGAGATCCATGGCCGGGGCAAAAAAGACCGGGCACCGGGCCGACAGATACACGGCCGACAGCAGATCGTCGCTAAGCCCATTGGCGCAGCGGGCCAGCGTGTGGGCCGAGGCCGGCGCAATGATCAGGGCATCGGCCCACAGACCGAGATCAACGTGGTTGGTCCATTCGCCCGTGGTGGCGTTGGCTACAAACCGGGTCAGTACCGGCCGTTTGGCGAGTGTCGCCAGGGTAAGCGGAGAAATAAAGGCCTGGGCCGCGTCGGTCATGATTACCTGTACCTCGGCCCCGGCCTTGACCAGCAGCCGCACCAGCAGGGCCGCTTTATAGGCTGCAATGCTCCCCGTGACACCCAATAAAATTCGCTTTCCGTTCATGCATAGCGGTGGTTAAAGAAAACAGAAACCGGGGCCCCAAACCAAAAAAACCGCGCGACAACGGGTGCCACGCGGTTACAGGTTCAGCCAACCCGCCGGAGCTGCCCTTAGGGCTGAGGCTCCTCGTCGCTGTAGCGCCAGTATACTTTACCTTCCAGAAACTCGTCGGTAGCCGTCGAGGTTGGTTTGGGCATACGTTCGTAAAATTTCGAGATTTCGATCTGCTCGCGGTTTTCAAAAACTTCCTCGAGGTTGTCGACCGCCGACACAAACTCAGACAGTTTGCTGCTCAGCTCTTCTTTGTTTTTGGTAGCAATCTGCCGGGCCCGTTTCGAGATAATCGAAACCGATTCGTACAGGTTACCCGTCTTTACCGCAATCTTGTCGTTGTCGCGGGTGATAATCGATTGATTGGTTGCCATGTGCTGCTAGCTGGTTTTACTGTTATAGAATCGATACCGGATCGATTACCCGGCCCGGCAACGGCTGCCGGGCTGAAAAGCAAGATGCTACGGTTTAATTCGCCGACGTCACTTTGGCCGGGCGATTGGCATCGGGAGCTTTCAGTTTTTCTTTCTCACGCTCGCGTTCGGCTTCGAGTTTGGCCAGGCGATCAACTTCCCTGACGCTGGTCTCGTACATTTTCTCGGCCTGCTTCACGTATTTGCTGTTGGGGTATTTGTCGACAAACGACTGGTAATAACCAATGGCTTCCTGATAGCGTTCCTTCTGCTTATTTTCGAGGCTGTTTTTAGCCAGGCTAAACTCCGCATCGACTTTCAGGTAAGCAAGTTCTTCGTTATAGGGCGAATCGGGAAATTCGCGCTGAAAATTGTTGATCGAAATAACCGACGATTTATAGGAGGCAATATTGAAGCCACTTGTCTTGTAATAGAGTTTGGCTTTCTCGTAGGCTTTGCGCTCCAGCTTCTGGCGAAGTTCCAGAATCAGCTGGGTACCCTGCTCGCGGTATTTGCTGTCGGGGTAAGCATTGATGAAATCCTGCAGGGCCGAGGTGGCCGTGAGCGTGTTCGACTGGTCGAGGTTGAAATCGGGCGTATCCTTGTACAGCGAGTAGGCATACATATACATAGCCTCCTGGGCGTAGTCGCTGCGGGCAAACGTTTCGTAGAACTTCTTGAACAGGGTCGAACTCAGCAGGTACTGCTGCTGGTTAAACTGCGTATAGGCGTAATAAAATTGCGCCATTTCCGACTCGGTGCTGCCCTTGAGCACCGGAATAAGCTCTTCAAACAGCAGACCGGCCTTATACCAGTCTTTATTTTGGTAATACTCAACGGCTGCTTTGTATTTCTGGTCGTCGGTGCCGGATTTCTGGAGTTTCGAAAAAGAACTACAGGACCCAAGCAGAAACAACAGGCAGCATACGGGCAGAAGCCGGACGAAACGAAGTGATTGCATACGGGGCAAAGTTACTAAAAAAATACGGGCTACACCCGTAAAAACGTCGGTGCAGCCCGTATAGTACGGCGATCAGCGCAGGCCGAAGCGCCATTTAGGCTTTTTTAACAAGCCGTGGCCGTAGCTTACTGGTGTCGTACCAGCAGCTTTTTGGTGGCTACTTTTTTGCCGTCGACCGAGAGCTGGTAGAAATAAACCCCCGTCATCATGTCGCCGGTCTGAATCCGGATTTTATGATCGTTTTTCTCCAGCGGGTATTCGGCAACCGGTGATCCGAGCACGTTGATCAGAACGAGCCGGGCATCGCTGACGGGGCCGGTAATCTGATAGCTGATCTCTGCCCAGTCTGAAGCCGGGTTCGGATAGATGTTCGATACCAGTAGCTTGTCGCTTGTGTACATCCGGTCGTCGGTGCGGTTTTCCGATTCGGCTACCAGCCGGACATCACCCGTAGCATTGGTTGACCCGTCGGTTGCGTTGCCGCTCCGCGATGGCAGTTTGCTGCCCGGCCGACCAACCAGAAGCGATCGGTAGTAGGCATTGATAGGGGCATTCTTGCTCAGCGACGCGGGGCGGTCGAGCGTCACAGGGGCCGGTTTGTGCAGGAGCGAAAACCGCTGGTTGCTCAGTACCGGTTGGGCGGGTTTGCGACCGCCTGCTGTCCGGCCCAACTCCAGCCGGCTACCCCTGTGGGCATCCGAATCGCGTGGGGCAACCTGGGCCCGGAGCGAGGAGTGAACCGACAGAAAGCCGGCGAGTAAACCAAAAAGTATAATTTGTTTCATTTAATGCTGATTCGGATACACAGTTATGCCACACAAACCTATCTGTATGAAAAGACAAAGTCAACGACGCGGGCATTTAAAAATTGTTAAAACGGCTAATTACCAGTTTTTTGAACCAGCTTTCTAGCTAAAGGTTTAGTCGATGGCGTTAATCGGGGTGTTTTTCGAGTAAAAGGTTTTTCAGCCGGTGGTGTTTCCAGCCAGAGCACCTGGTTTTTAGTAGGCTTTTCGCCGATCCGCCACCGGAAACCGTCCAGTTCCTGAATGTCCTGGGTAAATTCCTGCGGGGGAACAAACTGTGCATCGGGCCGCCCGTAAAAACGGATGCGCCCCACCTTATTATCAAAAAACTCAAGGTTCATACGACTACACTCCACGTGATTCATGCCAATCAGCTTGTTTTTGTCGTCGAGGGCGTAGTAAATACTTTGGCCATTGCCGTCGACCAGTACCCGTTCGAGACTGGTACGTTCCTGCTGGGTAACGGTCAATGGGCGGGGGGGCGTTGTGGATACGGGTGGACGAGCCGTTTTAACCACTGGGGCTTTGGTGCTACCAGCCCGCGTGAGCACCCGGCTCTGTGCCGAAGTGGCCGGTCCACCGGCCGTTACCGAAACGACTTTTGTGGTAAAATAAGCAGTGATGGTGCGCCCTTTCACCTGGTTGTACTGGGAGAGAGTGTCGAGTGAGATGGAAAAGGCATGACCCCGAAGAAACATCGTGTTGATCTTGTCATTCTTCATCACGGCCTGCATCGAATCGGCTTCCATCTGGTATTTATTCTGACTCCAGACGATGGGCTTCTTGTAGAAGTAAAGTGTCGAATCGATGGTATTGTAGATAAGCGAATCGCATTTGCTCTGCAGGTCCGACTTGTAGACGTAGACGTTTTTCTGGCCAACCATCCGGCGGGCGTTGGTAACCTTATTATCGTACGAGAACAGCGTGTCGGCGCGCAGGTACAAGGTATCGTCGCTGACCACGCTTTTGGCCACGGGATGCCCGGTCACGCGCGAAACACCCGCCTTTCCATTATACCGCACGTAGTCGCCGGTGATGACGGCTTTTCGATCTTTGGCTACCATAATGACGTGGCCGCTGGCAATCCCCAGATCGGCCGTATTGTCGTAATAAAGGGTATCGCCGGTCAGGCGATATTTGGGCGTTTCGACGGTAGCCCGGCGCTGAAAGTTCGACACACCGGTCGTGGTATTGTACTCGCCTGCCACCGCAGTCAACACCCCGTCTTTATTTATAATACGCGTGGGTCCCTGAAACGTGGCAATTTTGGTGAGCGAATTATAAAGCAGTGAGTCGGCCGTCAGCGTACCTTTGGGGTTGACGAGCCGGACGTTCTGGCGAAAGGTGAAAAGCTTCGAACGGGTATCGTAAAAGCCTTCCCGACTGGTGAGCACATTTTCTTTGTCGACGATACGACCGGGGCGATTGGGAGCTCCCGGCGGGTAATGGGCAATGCCCGTCAGCATATCGTAGTCGAGCCGGTCGGTAGTCAGGGTCATCTTGCGATCCCGCAGCGAAACCCGGCCGTTGAGGTTAGCCTGGCGCGTATTGCCGTAGTAAAACATGGTGTCGCCCCGAACCGTGATCGTATCGCCCTGCACCAGCCGAACGTTGCCGTAGGCTTCGATAACGTTGGTTGTCACGTTCTGCACGGCCAGATCGCAGTACATGAGTACGCCTTTCTGGCGAAACCGGACGTTATTATAAATCTTTCGGATTGCCTGACCGGGCTGGTTAACAAAGACCAGGCTGTCGGCACCGGGCAGCAGTTCGACCTTTTCGCCCACACCCCCGGCAACGGGCGGCCGGCCAGTCTGCGCCTGAACCGAAGCGGTTGTGAGGAGGCAAAGCAGCAGGAAACAGGAAGCAATAAGACGAAAATAAACTCGTACCATGGGTACAAAACTACGGCTTCGGCCTGAAACCGGATGGTTGAAGAAGCGTTTTTAGGATTTATTAACGGCAACCGGTTATGCGAACCGGCCGGCCGGGTACTGCTGGCCGTGAGTGGAGGACTCGATTCGTGCGTGATGGCCCGGCTTTTCCACCGCACCCAGATTCCTTTCGCCATTGCCCACGTCAATTTCGGCCTGCGGGGCGAGGAGTCGGACGGTGATGCCCGATTTGTGGCCGAGCTGGCCCGTGCCTACGCCGTACCGTTTCACCAGACCCGGTTCGACACGGCAGCCGAAGCCGAACGCTGGGGTGTCTCCATTCAGATGGCGGCCCGCGACCTGCGTTATACCTGGTTCGGGGCGGTGCGGAGTCAGGAAGCCTACGCAAGTGTGGCGACCGCCCATCACCTGACCGACACGCTCGAAACGATGCTGCTCAACCTGACGCGTGGCACAGGACTGGCGGGCCTGCACGGCATTGCCGCCGATCAGCAGCACCCGACGGTTGGGCGGCTGATTCGCCCCCTGCTCTTTGCCAGCCGCGACGAGCTGGCCCGCTACGCGGCCGGGCAGGGGGTTGTCTATCGCGACGATGCCTCGAACCAAAGCGATTACTACGCCCGCAACCGCATCCGCCACCAGGTGCTGCCGGCGCTGACCCACATCAATCCGGGCCTCTGGAAAACGCTGCCCAGCACGATCGACCGGTTGCGGGCGGCCGAAAAGCTGGTGCAGCGGCAGGTGCAGCAGGGGTGGGCGCAGGTAGCGCAGCCGCAGGCCGACGGGTCGACTTGGCTGGTGGGCGGGCCCCTGCTTACCCTGCCGGAGGGCCGCTTTCAGCTGGGCGAATGGCTGCGTCCGTACGGGTTTTCGGCTGATCAGATCGATGGCCTGTGGTACTGTCTGGATGGGCCGCCGGGCCAGGTATTTTCATCAGCGACACACCGGATTTGCCACGAACGGGACGGGCTGATCATAGAGCAGTTAACAGTGTTAAGCGACTATAAATCAGTAGTTATGGATATCGGTTGTGAGCAGGTGGTGCTGGCTGGCGAACTACCCGTTACGCTGACGCCGATGGAGCGACCCGACGCCTTTGTACCCGATCCGGACCCCGCCATAGCCTGGCTCGATGCCGACCGGCTGACGTTGCCGCTCGTAATCCGCCCGTGGCAGTCGGGCGATCGCTTCCGTCCGCTCGGCATGGCCGGCACCCGGCTCGTGAGTGACCTGCTCAACGACCGGAAGCTGAGCCGACAGGCGCGCGAACGCGTAGCAGTCATGCTGGCGGGCGATCAGATCGTGTGGGTAATCGGCCATCGGATCGATCACCGGTTTCGGGTTCGCCCCGAAACGCAGCGGCTGCTTCGCTGCCAGGCCGGCAATACACCGCCGACGCCTTACCGTTAACTGGACATGTGGCCCCAGTGGGTTCAGTTGCCGTTTTCGTGCGTATTTTTCGGGAATTTTAGGCTGACGCAGGCCCTTGGCCAGCCAGCTAAAAAAAAGAACTCTGGCACTTTATTTGATAATGGACACCGTAGCCCAGTGATCTCATTATCCACCTACGCACTCATGCACCGGATTATACGTATTTTGTTTTTGGCAGGGTTTGTCTTCGGCAGCCTGACGGTACAGGCACAAAGCGCGCGGTTACGCGCTGCCAACCGGCAGTACGATAACCTGAGCTACGTGAGTGCCGTGCGGGCTTACGAGGATTTCCTGCGTGCCGATCGCAAGAAGAATGCAGCCGAAACCCGCGAAGCGCTGACTAAGCTTGGGTACAGCTACCGTAAGCTGCAGGATACACGCAATGCCGAACGAATCTACGCCGACCTGATCAAGGAGTACACCGATCTGGACAGCGAGATTTATCTGTACTACGCCCAGGCCCTGGCCGCCAACGGCAAATACCGCGAATCCCAGAAGCTGTATAGTCAGTATGGTGAAAAACAGAGTCAGGATTTGCGGGGCCGTCGCTTCACGGTTTCGTATATGGATATGAGTCGTTTCTATCAGGATTCGTCGTCGTATAAAATTACCAGTCTGCCTATTAATTCCCGACAGGCCGATTTCAGCCCCATGTTCTATAAAGGCGGTCTGGTGTTTGTGTCGGCCCGCGACGAGTCGGGCCCCGTGAAGCGGGTGTTCAACTGGAATCAGACGCCGTTCCTCGATCTGTATTACCACCCCGATACCATGCAGCTGCGGGCGCCGGGGGCCGACATCAGTCGCCAGCCGGGAACGGCCGTGCTGGGGGGCGGCAACGAAGCCCGGACCACCGCACCCGAAGCCACTACGGCGGAGATGCAAACCCTCACTAAAGCCGAAATTTTCAGCCGGACACTGAATACCAAGTACCACGAGGGGCCGATGACGTTCTCCCACGATCAGAATACCATCGTGTTTACCCGCAACAACAGCAGCAAGGGTAAATCGGGAAAGAGTCAGGACGGCGTTCGGAAACTGAAGCTGTATACTTCCGTCAATCGCAACGGAAAGTGGGTCGACATTCAGGAAGTGCCGTTCAACAGCAGTGAGTATTCGGTGGGGCACCCGGCCTTCGCCCCCGACGACAGCAAACTTTACTTTGTATCGGATATGCCCGGCGGCTACGGAGGAACCGATATCTATGTGGTCGAATATAACAATGGTCAGTGGGGTACGCCCGTCAACATGGGCAAAGACATCAATACCGAGGGGAACGAGATGTTTCCGTTCGTTGATCCGAAGGGCAACCTTTATTTTTCGTCGGATGGCCACGAAGGACTTGGCGGGCTGGATGTCTTTTATGCCGAGCTGAAAGATGGGGTGGCTTATCGGGGGGTACAGAACGCCGGCGCTCCCATCAACTCCGATAAAGACGATTTTGGTTTTATCACCGACGCCGGCCGGACCAGTGGCTACTTCAGCAGCAATCGCAAAAAGGGCGTCAGCGACGACGATCTGTATTCGTTCCGACGCACCTGCAAACAGCTCAATATCTTTGTTTACGATAAGAAAACAGGCTCACCCATCGAGATGGCCGACGTCCGGATTCTGCGCAACGGTGCGAATCAGGAACTGAAAGTAACCGGTGCGGAGGGGCGCACCGATCTTTGTCTGGATGCCAATACCGAATACGAATTCCGGGCCATCAAAGAAGGCTATGCGCTCAACAGTGTTCGATTCTCGACCCTCACGCAGTCGCCCAAGCCGGTGCTGAGCGTGTCGATCTATTTGACTAAAGCCGAGAATACGCTGGTGAAAGGGGTTGTAAAAACCGAGGTAAACCAGAAACCGGCGCAGGGGGTTAAAGTGACCCTGCGCAACGAGAAAGATAAGTCGGAGCAGAGCGTGGTTACGGGCCCGGATGGTCGATATGAGTTCGATACCAAACCCAATGCCCCCTACACCATCACGGCGCAGAAAGACCGCTATGCTACCAAGAAAGCCCAGTATGCCAAGCCTAAGAAAGGCGGTAAGGTGATGACCGACTCGCTGGGGCTCTACGGCGTAGGCGATGTATTCCAGCTGAAGAATATCTACTACGACCTCGACAAGTTCTTTATCCGGGCCGATGCCGCCCGCGAACTTGATCACGTGCTGGCCATTCTGAAAGAGTACCCGAAGATGAAGATCGAACTGCGTTCGCATACCGATGCCCGTGCTACCGATGCCTACAACATGCGTCTGTCTGAAAACCGGGCCCGGGCAGCCATGGATTACCTCGTTACCCGGGGCATTCAGCCCGCCCGGCTGGCGGCCAAAGGCTACGGGGAGAGCGAAATTGTAAATGGCTGTGTCGATGGGGTGAGTTGCAGCGAGCCCGAACATCAGAAAAACCGGCGCACCGAGTTTAAAATTCTGGAAGTCGAATAGCCCCCGTTCTGGTACTATTCGAATCAACGATTGCCCGATCCCGACATTCAGCGTCAGGGATCGGGCAATCCGCTTTTTGCCCGATTCGCTGTAAAAACACTTAGTCCGTACGCGGGGTTGTGGAGAAAACAACCTGGCGATGCGATTTAAAGATAAAGTATGTATTGTGACCGGCGCAACGTCGGGAATTGGCCGGGCCACTGCCGAACGACTGGGCGATGAAGGCGCCAAGGTGCTGATCGTGGGGCGGGACGAGGAGCGAGGCAAGGAAGTGGTCGACTACATAATCGGTAAAGGCAGCGACGCGCTGTTTGTCGATCTGGATCTGTCAGACGGGCACCGCATCGAAGCGGTGGTCAGGCAGGTGGTCGACCGGTGGGGGAAAGTCGATGTGCTGGTCAACGATGCCGCCATGATGACGTTCGACGCCGTGGCCGATCTGGGTGTCGACGACTGGGATCGGGTACAATCGGTCAATCTCCGTTCGGTCTTTCTGTTTTGCAAATACGTGATTCCTCACATAAACGGGGGCGCCATCGTCAACGTCAGTTCTGTACACGCCCATCAGTCTACGGCCAACGTGGCGCCCTACGCAGCCAGTAAGGCTGCCATGGAAGCGCTGACACGGGGTATTGCGCTCGAGAACGACATTGCCAAGGTACGGGCCAACTGCGTGGCGCCGGGTGCGGTCGATACGCCTATGCTGTGGGAGAATCCAAACGTGAAAAGCGGAAAAGAAAAAATTGAGGGCGTGATTGGCAAACCGGCCGACATTGCCTCGGCTATCTGCTACCTGGCCTCCGACGAGGCTTGCTTCATCAACGGCACAACGCTCGTCGTCGACGGTGGCCGGCTCGACCGACTGTAGCCGACCCGGGGCTGGATCCGGTGTCCTGTTCGGCCCTGAGTTGGCATCATCCCATAAGTCCCCGTAAGTCGCGGTGTCTTCCCTTGCCCGGTCAGGTTTGCCCGAGCGCTGTATCCGTGTGCAGCGCTGATCTGCGGCAGCGTGTTAAGTACCAAGTTTTGGTGCGCCAGTCGGCCTGGCCGGTGGCCTGCGAGCACAATGCTTGGCAGGCTTTGGGATCGGTCCGGCTGAGTTCGGGCCAGCTTACAGGGGCTGCCGTCGAACCGTGATATTTAGTTTTTTCATGCGGGCTTCGAGCGTAGTTGGCTTAACATGTAACAACTCGGCGGCACCGCCCTGCCCCCGGATACGGTTGTTGGCTTTGGCCAGCGCCGACAGGATAGCCGCCCGCATGGTATCCTGCAGGGGGCTGATAACTGGTTCACTGTGGGCTGCGCCGGGCAGGGGCTGGCGGGGGGGCAACAGAGGCTCGGGCAGTTCGAGCGTTGTTCCCGGCGAAAGCAGGGCGGCCCGCTCCAGCACATGTTCCAGCTCCCGCACGTTGCCCGGCCAGTGGTACTGAAGCAGTTGCTGGCTGGCCAGCGCGCTGATACCGGTAATTGGTTTACCAATCTGTTTGCCAATCCGGCGCAGGAAATGCAGGGCCAGCGGCATAATATCGTCGCGCCGGTTGCGAAGGGGAGGCACCTGAATCGGGAAAACGTTCAGCCGGTAGTAGAGATCGGGGCGAAACTGTCCGCGTGCCACTTCGTCGTGCAGGTTGCGATTGGTGGCGGCAATAATCCGTACATCCACGCGAATGGGACCTTTGCCGCCGATCCGTTCTATTTCCTGCTCCTGAATGGCGCGCAGCAGTTTTACCTGTAGTTCGAGGGGCAACTCCCCGATTTCATCCAGGAAAAGGGTGCCGGTGGAAGCCAGTTCAAATTTGCCGATACGCCGTTCGGTGGCACCCGTGAAGCTGCCGCGCTCATGGCCAAACAACTCCGATTCGATTAGTTGCGGAGGGAGGGCTGCGCAGTTGACCTTGATCATCGACCGGCCGCTGCGCGACGAGAGGTTGTGCACGGCCCGGGCCAGCAGTTCTTTGCCGGTGCCCGTTTCACCCATCAGCAACACCGTGTAATCGGTAGGGGCCACCTGCGCAATGCTTTTAAAAACCGCCTGCAGGGCAGCACTGCTGCCCACAATATCGCCAAACCGGCGGGTGGTATTTATTTCTTCGGTCAGGTAAATTTTCTCCTGCTCCAGCGTTTCGGAGAGCGTGCGTATTTGCTCGTAGGCCAGCAGGTTATCGAGAGCCAGCGCAATCTGGGGCGTCAGGGTATCGAGTGTCTGCTGGTCGTAGGCCGTGAAGGCGAAGGGCGACCGGCTGCCAACCAGCAGTTTGCCAATCAGCTGGTCGCCCACGGTCAGGTAAGCCGACAGGGTGGCGGGCAGCACGGGCTGTTGACTGAGCCCGGTGAAGCGGCCATTTTCCTTCTGAACAACATCGACCAAAGGCGTGCCCAGGACGCTGGTGCCGGGCCGTTCCAGGGCCAGCACGTCGAGTGGGAACAGGTCGTTGAGCCGTTCTGCCACCTGCTTCAGAATCGTAGGCATATCGTTGCCGACCCGAAACGCGTTGACGAGCGCCAGTTCGGTAGCCTTTACCTGCCGATGGGCCTCGATTTCGTCGCGTGCGAGCAGGTTGCTCAGCGCCAGCGTGATCTGGGGCAGAATCAGGTTGATCGACTGAAACTGACTGTCACTGAGGCCACCCGGATCAGTACAGCCCAGCATAAAGGTGGTGGACGAGGCCCGTTCGAGCCTTACCGGAAAAACGGCTACCGACCGGATACCGGCCTGGTTGCGCCAGGCCCGCGCCGTTACGGACATTACGCAGAGCTGATCCAGGGCCTCGTCGCGAAAAACACCCGCCCGGTCGCCCAACTGATCGGCGAACGGGCGGGCGCGAATATCGGTCAGGTTGGGTTGCGCTTCGGGCGGCAGGATGCTCGCCAGATGAATCCGGGTGAACCCACCCGCTGGTTGCTTCTGCAGCAGCATGCCGTAGTACGAAGGCTGCTCGGGCAGTCCCAGCTGCAGGTTGAAGAAGTCGATCGGTACGAGCCGGTCAATTTCGCCGGCTATAGCCTGGCAAAGTTCGTCGCGCCCCTGTATGCTGACAATGGCATCGTTCACCGCCATCTGAATTGCCTGTTGCTGCCGCAGCCGGGCTTCTTCGCCATGGGCATGCCGGTAGCGCGCCATATCCAGGGTGTTCAGCACGTCTTTTTCCCGAAACGGCTTGCTCAGGAAGCCGAACGGCTGGGTCACATTGGCCGCCGACAGTACCGATTCATTGAGGTTCGCCGATAAAAAGACAAAGGGGACGCCCCGGCCGGCGAGCCAGTGGGCCAGATCGATGCCCGTTTCCTGACCATCGAGAAAAATGTCGATGAGAGCTATGGTCGGATTGTGGGTTTCCACCAGGGCCTTGGCTTCGGGCACAGAAGCCGCCAGACCCACAATGCGGTAGCCTGCTTTACTCAGGATGCGTCGTAAGTCGTTGGCGATCAGGAATTCATCTTCAACGATGAGCAGGCTCGGCGCAGGCACCGACGGGTTGGTAGTGGGTAGCATGGTCCGGTCGACAAAAGAGGAACGGCCGAATCGGGTAGGGCATCGGCCGGTACGGTAAAGATAGACCGAGAACCAACAGCCCGCGGCCAGCCTCCAAAATAGTGGAGGCTGGCCAGCGTACCGGCCAAAAAAAACGGCTCGATGCCTATCTGCGTTTCCAGACTTGCCAATAAGCCCAACTTACCCCGAACGTGTTGCCGCTGTGCTCCTTAGCCGGGTGCAAACGTTTGTTTCGTTTAATCTACTGATAGTTAGTAGTTTGAACGTGTGAGGGGTGATGCCGGGTTGGTGTTTGCCGACCAGGGGCATAGTGGGCAGAGGCAGAGCCGACCGGGTGGCCAGCGCGCGCGGGGTGGCCGTTACCGCAGGGTGGGTAGCACCGCTTCTATTTTGGCGCGCGACGATTCGTACTGTTTGGGTAACCGAAGCTGACTACCCAACTCGTCGAGTGGTTCATCGACGGTAAAGCCCGGATTGTCGGTGGCCAGTTCAAACAATACTCCGCCGGGCTCCCTGAAGTACAGCGAGAAAAAGTAGTCGCGGTCGATTTTCGGCGTTATCTGCAGGCCGCTGCTCAGAATTTTTTCCCGAAATGCCTGCTGAACCGTTTCATTGGCTACCCGGAACGCAACGTGGTGATTCGTGCCGGCGGCATTTCGCCCGGCCGAGCCAGTGGGCACTTCGATCAGATCGACAATGGCGGCTTCCGGAACGGCATCGGTCACGAAGCGGTGCCGATTGCCTTCCTGCCCCTGCTGGGTGTACCCGAAAATGTCGGTCAGCACCCGGGCTGTGCGGTCGATTTGTTGCAGGGTGAGCGTGACACTGTGAAAACCGCGGGTAGCTTCATCGGCGTTGATCGATTCGGTTACCCAACCGGGGCGGCTGTCGGGCTGGCTGGATTCGATCAGGGCCAGCGACAGGCCGTCGGGGTCGGTGAAGGGCAGCAGCGTTTCGCCGAAGCGTTCAACGGGCTGCCCCATCTTTACCCCCTGCTTCGTAAAGCGGGCCATCCAGTTAGCCAGACTACCGCTGGGAACGCTGTATCCGATCTCGGTTGCCATGCCAACCCCATCCTGACCCGGGCCGATGCCTTCCCAGGGAAAAAACGTCAGAATAGTGCCCGGCGATCCGGTTTCATCGCCAAAGTAAAAATGATAGGTACCCGGATCATCGAAGTTTACCGTTTTTTTTACCAGTCGCAGCCCCAGTACGCGGGTGTAGAAATCGTAGTTGCGCCGGGCATTGTTGGCAATGGCCGTGATGTGGTGAAGGCCCAGAATACGGTTAGTGTCCATACCAAGTTAATCAGGTTTAGTGGTTAGAAAAGGGATAAGCGAGCGGCTCCGTTGCTCCGGTTCGTAGTAGTAGCTCAACCGATGCTGGCAGGCCGATTCAGCAGGCACAGAGGCCCAGAATGGGCATCGGCTGACTAATTTGCTCCAATCCGGCCGGGCAACGGCATGGATAGAGGCAGAAAGGAGCCGCCGGAACAGACCAGCCGAATCCTACGCCCGATCAACGATGCAAACCTACCGGGACTGGCTGGCTGCGCCGGGGTAAAAGTCCCGGATTTAGCAGTAATAAGCCCGGAAAAAATAGCGCCCGGTACCACACAGAGCAGTACCGGGCGCTACCGGTTGGGCGGTCATGCCCGGTTCAGGCGATCAGGCGCACGGTAACCGAAAGCTGCCCCACGTGCCGCATGGTATGCTCGGCGGCATGGACCAGCAGACCCAGTACGGTCGACGGCAGCTGGGCCCGGCCAACGCCCCGAACATCGGACAGGGTAGCCGGATCTGTCGACCGGAGCTGAGCCAGCGCTTTGTCGACCTGCTGGCTGAAACGCGCAACGAGGTCGTCGGCGGTCAGCTGATCGGTGGGTGTACCCTCTGCCAACAAATAAGCCAGCTGGTTGTCACCCAGGGCTTCGGCCCGGGCGTAGGTAAGCAAACGGTCGAGAACGCCGGTCAGGTGCTGCAGGTGAAAACCAACCGAAGCCACGGCCCCGGTGCGGCCGGCGGGCTGGTGCCACAAAAGCTCGTTCGGAAAATCGACCATGCGTTCCGTGATTTCGTTACGGGCCTGCAAAAGGGCATGCGCAACGGGTTGCAGCAGGGCCGGCATGTCGGGCAGTGGCCCGCGCAGCCAAACTTCAGGTAGAGCCATCAGGGGTTGGGGTGAGAAGCTGGATAAGCCATGTTGTCAGATAACGGTGCCGCCGTCGGCGTAGAACAGACTACCGGTGCTGTAGGTCGAGGCACTGGAGGCCAGAAACAGCGCCAGCGGACTGATTTCGTCGGTGGTGCCCATGCGGGCAATGGGCAGGCGGCCCACAAAATGCTTAAGTACCTTGTCGTCCTGCCAGAGGGCCTGCGAAAACTTTGTTTTGATCAGGCCGGGGCAGATTGCATTGACCCGTATCCCGTCCGGGCCCCATTCTTTAGCCAGTACTTTAGTGAGCATATTCAGCGAGGCCTTGCTGACACTGTACATACCCAGGCCCGGGTCGGGCGTGTGGCCGGCAATGCTGCTCATCATGATGATCGAGCCACCGCCCCGCGCTTTCATGCTGGGATAGCACAGCTTGCTTAGCTCGAAGGGTGCTTTCACATTGGCCTGCATAATCTTGTCGAAGGCCGCACCATCGCAGTCGAGTGAAGGGCCGAACACGGGGTTCGAGGCCGCATTGTTGACCAGAATATCGATGCCGCCGTAGGTCGCCAGCGTCTTGTCTACGAGCGTGTTAAGCTGCTCCATATCGCCCACGTGGGCGGCAATGCCAGTGGCTTCACCACCCTGCGCCCGGATATCGGCAGCCAGTTCATCGAGGGCTTCCTGTTTGCGGCTACTCACCACCACCCGGGCCCCGAAGCGGGCGAAAAGCCGGGCAATATCTTCGCCAATGCCTTTGCTGGCACCGGTAATGACGGCGACTTTACCGGTTAAATCGAACAGTTGTTTTTCGGGCGAAACGGACGTTTGTGATGTCATGAAGGATATGATGTCTAGCAGTGGCTACCGGGTTTTATGCGGCCGTAGTACCTCCAGATGGAGCAGGGCCAGGTTGCTAACCTAGGCCAATTTGGGTCGATTTCAAAGGATATTGGCCTTTTCGGCTAATTTTGTGCATTCTGTTCCGAATCCAACTGCCGATGTCAGACAACCACTCCGACCTACCTCCGTTTGTGCGCACCTGGTCGCAACTCTACGCCATCGTGCTGGGTAGCCTGCTCGTCGAAATCATCCTGTTTTACGTGCTGATGCGGAGCCTGTCATGAGCACACTGGACTGGAGTGTGCTGGTCGTAACCCTGCTGGGGATTACCGTGTACGGCATCGTGCGAAGTCGGGGCAGCCGGAGTATGGACGACTACCTGCTGGCCGGGCATTCGCTGCCCTGGTATCACGTGGGGTTGTCGGTGATGGCCACCCAGGCCAGCGCCATTACGTTTCTGTCGGCGCCGGGGCAGGGGTTTGCCGATGGCATGCGGTTCGTGCAGTTTTACTTCGGGCTGCCGCTCGCCATGGTGGTGCTGTCGGTGACATTCGTGCCGATTTTTCACCGGCTGCGGGTTTTTACGGCCTACGAATTTCTGGAAGACCGTTTCGACGCGCGGGTACGTACCCTCACGGCAGCCCTGTTTCTGCTCCAGCGCGGGCTGTCGACGGGTCTGTCGATCTATGCCCCCGCCATCATCCTGTCGACCATTCTGGGCTGGAACATCTACTGGACCAACCTCATCATGGGCGGACTGGTGCTGCTCTATACCGTAACGGGGGGTACCAAAGCCATTTCGTACACCCACCTGCAGCAAATGGCCATCGTTACGCTGGCCCTGGGTATTGCGGGCTACCTCACCGTTTCGCTGCTCCCGTCCGACGTTGGGTTTATCGACGCGCTGCGGGTAGCGGGTAAAGCCGGTCGCATGAACCTCATCGATACCCGGTTCGACCTCAACAGCCGCTACAACCTGTGGTCGGGGCTGATCGGGGGCTTTTTTCTGCAACTGTCGTATTTCGGTACCGACCAATCGCAGGTGGGACGCTACCTGACGGGCGAGTCGATCGGGCAGAGTCGGCTGGGGCTACTGATGAACGGACTGCTGAAGGTGCCGATGCAGTTTCTGATTGTGCTGCTGGGGGTGCTCGTTTTTGTCTTTTATCAGTATAACCCCGCCCCGCTGTTTTTCAACCGTCAGGAAACCGACCGGCTCAAGGAAAGTCCGTATGCCAGCGCCTACCAGGTTGCCGAAATCAGGCACCAGAACCTGGCCGCACAGCGGCAGCGCGCCGTGGCCGATCTCCAGGTTGCCCACCGCACCAACAACCCCGCGGCCGAAGCCGCTGCCCAGACGGTGCTGCAGCAAACCGACGGTGCCCTGAAAACGGTGAAAGCCGACGTAACCGAACTCATTAAAAAGAACAATCCGGCCGCCGATACCAACGACGGCAACTACGTCTTTCTGCGCTTTGTACTCGATTACCTGCCCAGCGGACTCATTGGACTCCTGATCGCCGTTATTTTCAGCGCGTCGATGGGATCGATTGCTTCGGCCTACAATTCACTGGCCTCCACCACCGTCGTCGATATCTACAAACGGCGGGTGCGGCCCGATGCCGATGATGCCCATTACCTAGCCGTATCGCGCTGGTCGACCGTGGGATGGGGCATCTTCTGCATTGTGGTGGCGCAGTTTGCCAATCAACTGGGGAGTATGATCGAAGCCGTCAATATTCTGGGGTCGCTGTTTTACGGCGTTATTCTGGGCGTGTTTATGGTGGCTTTTTACGCCAAATCGATCGGGGGGCGGGCTACGTTCTGGGCTGCCCTGCTGGCCGAAGTGTTTGTCGTACTGAGCTGGTATTACGACCTGACCGCCTTTTTGTGGCTCAACGTGATCGGCTGTCTGCTCGTTGTGGCCTTCGCCTGGCTCCTGCAGCAAATCTGGACGAGTAAATAAGGAAACAGCCCAAATCTGGCTATTCTCCACTGCCACAACGTCTGGGCAGTACACAGCAAAAGGGGGTGTCATGTTGTATGACACCCCCTTTTCAATGCTTCGGCGAAATCAAGTTAGGCTTTCTTCCCCTTCTTGCCTTTAACGGGCATGGCAGGAACCTTGGCCGTGTACTCGGCAATGGATTTTTCGATGCCTTCTTTGAAGAATGGGAAAGCCGCATCATTTGAGGTCTGACCCAGCGAGAGGGCTTTCTGCGCCAGGGGCAGGGCCTCGGCGTATTTGCCCATCTGGCCCAGAATCTGCGCTTTTACAAACAGGTTCCGGTAGGTTTCTTTCATTGCTACCGACTTGTCGATCCAGCCAAGCGCCTGCGTCAGGTTGCGGCCTTTGCTCAGGTTGTAACTGGCAGCCGCCTGCAGAACAGCCGCGTCTTCGGGCTTTTCGGCTACAGCCTTCTCCACGTTGGCCGCTGCATTGGCGTTGACATCTACACGCAGGGGGGCGGTGGCTTTCTGATCGGCCCACATGAAGTTCAGATTGGCCGTGCTGTCGGTAATGTCGCTGAACCCAATCGTAAACGACTCGGTTTTATCGCCCGTTTTAGTAACGCCGATCGGCACCCGCAGTGCGTCCTCATCCTGTTTGTACGACTGCTCGGTAACGGTCAGGTTCTTGCTGAAAATAAGCGTCCAGTTGTCGGTAGCCGGGATCGACAGAATGGCGTAAGAGCCGGCAGGCAGTGTTTTGCCGCCAACCATTACATCGGTCGACGTTGTGAAGGCCGTTGCCTGGTTGGCACCCGTCCGCCAGACCTTACCCGAGGGCACAAAGGCATCGGTAAACGGCGTGCGCCCCTTCAGGCTGGGACGCGAGTATTTGATGGTCAGATCAGTTGTACCAACGGTCTGCATCAGCGAAGCGCCGGGGCTGGGCGAAGGAAGCTTGATCTGAGCCGTTGCCAGTTGGGCGGCCAGAACGACCGTAACGCCACTGAGTACGAGTTTACGCATGAGTTTGTTTTTGAACAGGGTTGTTTGTTACTGGAAAACGGGTCGAAATTGCCTTTTTTTTACAATAAAACCCAACGCATGCACCGTCAGTCTTTGCTGCACCAGCTCGATCGGCACCTGGCCGATCCTACCGTTACTGATCCTGCCGAACAGGCGATGACCCGCCAGACCCTCGCTTTCGTAACGGCCCAGCCCGCCTGTTTTGAGCGCACCCTGCTCATCGGACACGTGACCGGTTCGGCGTTCATCGTGAGCCCCGACCGGCAGCAAACCGTGCTCATTCACCACCGAAAACTGAACCGCTGGTTTCAGCCCGGCGGGCATGCCGATGGCGACCCGGATATAGCGGGGGTGGCCCTGCGTGAAGCACAGGAAGAAACCGGCCTGACCCGCCTGACGGTGGTGGGCATGAAGGCGGGCGAAGCGCCCATTTTCGACGTGGATGTGCACCCGATTCCGGCCCGCGGCAGCGAACCGGCTCACCTGCACTATGATATTCGCTACCTGATCGAAGCAGACCCCGCAGAACCATTTGGCGAAACGGACGAAATACAGGGAATTCGCTGGTTTTCGCTAAAAGAAGCCGAATTCATTGCTGATTCTCCTTCGATTACCAGAATGTTGCACAAAATCAATAAAAACTAGAAACATAGTTGTCGTTTTAATCGTTTTTTAATGGTACGGTAACGTACATTTGTCCTACGACAAAACCACAGAAACGATGAAAACGATACAGCAACTTAGCCTGCTGGGTGTAGCCCTGCTGGCGTTTTTCGGTACGGCTCAGGCCCAGCGTAACGAATCGTGGCGCAATGACCCAACGTATTCGACGGGCAACTATAAACACGCCAATAAAGCTGCGGCTGCCCGTCGGGCGCAGGCGGCTACCGGCATTGCCGTACAGGCACCCGCTGCCGGTTCGGAAGCGCTGGCTGACTACAAGAAAGGCCGTCCAAATCAGGCGCCGGCCGGGGGCATCACCGTCGACCATACCCCTTCGGTTTCACTAGCCGACCGGAACTACAAGATTCAGCGCGTTAGCCCGGCCAACAACACCGAGCCGGCCGATGCCATCAGCCGGAAACGGAATCGGAAAGCCGACGATTCGACCAGTGTAGGGGATTAAAACCTGCCTGAACTCGTTAGACGCAAAAGCGCCACCCGGTCTGGGTGGCGCTTTTGCGTATGGCCTATACGCGGTGCTGGCTAGCCCGCCAGCAGTCGATCGTAGAGTTGCTTACTATACGGGTCAAAACAAACAAATACCACTTCGTTCAGGCTACCCGGCTGCTTCAGAAAGGTCGTCACGGTGCTGAAAGCGATCTGAGCCGCCTGGTCTTTAGGATAGCCGTAGACGCCCGTGCTGATACCCGGAAAAGCAATACCCGTCAGCTGATGCTCGGTTGCCAGTTCGAGTGAGCGCCGGTAGCAGCTGGCCAGCAGATCGGCCTCCCCGCGCATGCCCCCGCGCCACACAGGCCCGACGGCATGTATGACGTACCGGGCGGGTAGGTGATACCCCCGGGTCAGTTTGGCCTCGCCGGTGGGACAGCCGTTGAGGGTGCGGCATTCGGCCAGCAGTTCACGCCCGGCCGCCCGGTGAATAGCCCCATCGACCCCGCCACCCCCCAGCAGACTGGTATTGGCAGCGTTTACGATGGCATCGATGGCCAGGGTCGTAATATCGTCCTGAATAACGCGGATCGTTGGCATGGTGTCAGCTGGCGCTTCGGCAAGCCCACGAAGCGCCTTATCGTTTAATCACCCGCAGGCTTCGTTTGTTTGAGCCACCCGCTACAGATAGTACATAGAGGCCGGGTGCCAGGCCCACGCCGGGCAGGACAAGGGCAGGCAGGGCGGGGGGGCTCACCTGCTGCTGCCACACGATCCTCCCGGTCAGGTCGGCCAGCGAGGCTGTCAGGGTCGTGCCCGCATCCAGTTCGCCCCAGCTGATGGTCAGTGGTTCGGCGTCGGAAAACGGGATAGGGTAGGCCAGCAGGGCCCGGAACAGGTCGGCCTGGGTAGTTGCCCGGGCTACCGATGGGATGCCGTAGCCCAGCGCGTCGTCGGGGGTGGTAAACTGACTGCCCGACTTGCGGAGAACGGCCGTTAGCTGGGCAGCCGTCAGGCGGGGATTGGCTTGCCAGAAACTGGCCGCCAGCCCGGCCAGCAGGGGTGTGGCAAACGAGGTGCCGTTGCCGGTACTGATGGCACCGTTTGGCAGGCCGATGTAGGTTCCCTGCCCGCGGGCCACCAGGTCGGGTTTTACGCGGCCGTCGGCAGCGGGACCAAACGAGCTGAAGGACGCCCGTACACCATCGGCCCGGACAGCGCCAACCGCCAGCACCCCGGCGGCATCGGCGGGCGCCGAGAGGTAGCGCCAGTCCGACGCGCCTTCGTTGCCGGCCGCTACGACTACCACCATGCCGGTTTGGGTGGCGATCTGGGCTGCCCGCGAGGAGAGGGCCGTCTGGCCATTCATGTCGCTGTAACGGTAGTCGGTCGTCGGGTCATCGAAGCGCGTGTAGCCCAGCGACGAGCTGATGACATCAACCCCGGCGCTGTCGGCATATTCGGCACCAAACAGCCAGTTGGCTTCTTCGAGCCGGCTTTCGGTGGCTACATCCTCGGTTCGGAGCAGCACAAACGACGCGTTGTAGGCGGTGCCGTAGAGTCGGCCGTCTGCCGTGGCGGCTATGGCCGAGAGGCACGACAGCCCGTGGGCATCGTCTTCGTAGACACTCGTTTCGTTCCGGACAAAATCGTAGGTCGCCAGTACGCGGTTTTCGGCGAAGAGGGGTTTGAGAAAATCCACCCGGTTGGCATTGCTGAAGCCACTGTCGAGCACCCCAATCAGCATGCCTTCGCCGTGGTAGCCGGCCGCGTGCAGCTGATCGACACCCAGCTGGGTTACCTGACTCTGCGATAAACCGTAGGGGGGCGGGGCGGCCGCGCCGAATTTGGTCAGCCCTGCGCCGGTTCGGCTATCGGCGCCGATACGCGCACCGGGCGAGAGCGAGCGGCCCGACTCCAGCCCGGTTACGCAGGGGAGGGCCAGGACACGGGTCAGCACCGCGTCGGTGGCTTCGATCAGTACGGCGTTCAGCCAGCGCGAGCGATACCAGACGGTGGCCCCGGCCTCTCTGAGCTGCGCGACATAATCGGGGCTGACGGGCAGATCGCGTTCTTGGACGGGTATGTTCTGGCGCTGCCGGCGCTGCACCGCCCGGGCCGATAAGAACGCACGGGGCTGGTCGGTGCGGTAGGGCGTACCGACCTTGTCGCGCAGCCTGACCAGGTATTTACGGGGGCTTTGCGCCTGACTGCCCGTCAGGCTCAGCATGGCCACGAAAAGGCCGAAAAACAAGTGTCTAGCGGGTGCCGTAGCCCGTAAGCCGGTAGTATTGACGGGTGCCATAGTCAATCTGGTTGGTGCCGATGCAGGCGGGCGATGATGAACAGTACTGGAGCTGAATGCGCTCGCGGTAGATCAGGCCAACGCCCCGGGCATAAACGGCCAGGCGCTTATCCTGCGACACCAGCGTTGAGTCGTCCTGGGCAACCACCGTTACCGTCTGGTCGAAGCCCGCTGCCGATACGCGGTAGGGCTGTCCGGCGTTGCGGATCGTGTAGTCGTCCTCACCGAGCGCGTTCAGCCGGTTGCCGTTCCAGGTCTGGCCATCCCGGGCCGGAAACAATAGACTAACGAAATCGAGACCGTTTTCGGTACGAATCACCGCGTTGGTCTGCCGGCGGATGGTCCAGATCGAATCGGTCTGCCAGTTCTGCGCGGCCGTCGATCGCCGGAAGCGCAGCAGGGTATAGGCCGTATCGCCGTCGACCGCCCGATACGGTTGGCCGATTTCCTCACGCAGCTGATAGGTTCGCTGCACGGCCGGGGCATTGAGGGCATACCGCGTTTCCGACACGGCATACTCGACATAGCGGCCCGGCTCCAGGGGCTGGTAGTCGAAACCGGGGTCAGACGCTGAGGGCAGCGAGGCCTGGCAGCCACCCAGCCCGCCTGCAAGCAATAACAAATAACCAAATCGAACCATACACAATCGGGCTTGGCGCGGGTATCGGTGCTGGGCACAGTACCAACAGCCTGTCGAGCCAGACCGGGGCAATTGTCCTGCCAAAAAAACGGGGGTTTGGGAAGCAGTTTCCCAAACCCCCATCGTAGGTACCATATGCCTCTGTTACTTGGTGCCCAGCAGGAAGCCAATGGTGAAGTTGGCATCCCAGTCGAACACAAACTGATTGCAGCCCGTGGCGTCGGCAATAGCTTTGTAAATAGTAAGGCCTGCTTTTGATTTAGCCGCATCGAGTTTATAGGCCGTTGGTGCGTCGAGCACGGTATAACGTTCTTTGCCCTGCCGGACCGCTTTGGCCAGTTCGAAGGGAACACCCCCGATGATGAAGCAGGTCTTGCGGTGATCAGCAGGCACCTGCTTCGCTTTGGCCGTTACCTCGGTGGTTACGGTTGCGTCGCTCGTGCCGTTGGCGTAGTACTTGGCCCCGTACGTTTCGATGGCTTTGGTCGAGCCGCCTTCTTTCCACGAGATTTTGGTGTTTCCCGAGCCAATATCGACGACAAACGAGTTGCTGGCGTAGTCGGCCGGCAGCACCGACCGCAGGCCGAGCGTACCTTCCTGCTCGGGCGTCACGGTGTTGACGAAGTAGTTGAGGGCCTTAAGGGCTTTAATGATTTTCTGCGTGCCCTCGGCCTTCACGGCGCCCGAACTCACCACAAAGTGAATGTCGCGCCCACCCACTCCAAAATCGAGCATTTTGCCGATGTAGCTCTTCAGGCCGGCGCGGATATCCTGGTCCGACGCCATATTTTCCAGTACCAGGCTGTTGCCGAATTCCGCTTTTTCAAGTTTCCAGTTTTTCTGGTCATCAACGCGAATGATAAACGAGTTAAAGCCGCTGGCCCCCAGTTCGACCACGCCCTTGAGCTTACCGCCGTTGGGCGCGGGTGGGGTATAGGTGAAGGCTTGTTTGGGCTGGCTGTCGGTGGCCGCATCCGAGGTGCCTGAACTACCCGTTCCCGTTCCGGAGCCGTTGTCCGACGCTGTGCTTTCGTTGTTGTTATCGGCCGCGGGTTCGTCGGCGCGGGGCATCGTCGACGACTGGTCGGCTTTGGTGGGGGCCAGCTTGCGCAGGGCTGCGTTGCCGCCGAAGTAGCGGAAACCAAAGAAAATGGCGGCCAGCACGAGGGCGGTGATCAGCAGCCGGCCAGCGGTGGTAAGTCGTTGCATAGGTAGAGAGTGAAAGAGTAAATGAGTGACAGGGTGAACGCGTGAACTGGTGACAACGGGCCTAAGCGGGGGCGAGGCAACAAGTGCTTTTACGTTGCGCTCGTTCGCTCAGGAACGCCTTTGCCCGTTAGTCGAGCAGGTTGCGGTAACCGGCGTCTTTGGGCGGGTTGATCTGGTTAGGCTGGGCAGCCGTGATGGGGTTGGCCGATGGGGCATCGAGCTGGACAATCGAGAACTCGCCCTTGTTATAGGCTTCCAGCAGGGCCTGTCCCTTGTCCGACAGAATGCCGTTCTGGATATCAACACCGTTGATAAAGTCCATCGACAGATCCATGGCCCGTTTCATTTCGCCCAGCTTCTGGCTCATGTCGTCCTGAATGTATTCCATCGACTGATCGAAGTAGAAGCGCTTATCGGGGTCGCCTTTGAAAATGCTGACCGCCGTTTTGAGGGCGTTCGAGCTTTCTTTCACGATCTGGTACTCGGTTTCTTTGAGCCGCACCTTGATCTCGGTTTCCTTGATGATATAGTCGGCACTGGTGTTTACTTTCTCCATGAAAGCCAGTACCGTTTTCATGTTGCGCTGCAGGGGAGCCAGCTTCTCGTTCATCTCCTGCAGGCCGGCGCCTTCGATCGTGGCCAGCTGGGCCTGTTCCTTCATGCCGGGGCGGTCGCTCATGGCCTGGGCTTTGTTCGCTTCGGCGAATTTCTGCTTGATCTGCTCGTTGTTCTCGTTGATTTTCTTGTTGAGTTTCACGAGTTGACCCGCCAGCGTATCGATCTGGCCCTGCATTTTCTGCCGCTTTTCTTTCAGGTCATCCACGTAGATCTTCATAATCGCGATGGGGTTAAGCTGAATGACCGTGCCGGTCAGGGTGCGCATCAGCGATTTAAAGAGGAAAAAGACGGCGGTGCGCACGTCGCGGCTCGTAAACAGGAAAATCAGTACCCCCAGCGCCCCCAGCAGCAGGGCCAGTTCGAGCAGGTTGGAGGTGGCCCGGATCAGAAACTCGAGGATGGCGTTGAAATGGTACAGACTGAAGCCGGCCAGGCCGGCCAGTACAATCATACCCAGAATACCTTCGGGCCGGCTCCAGAACGAGCGTTTCTCGACGTCGGTAGGGCCTCCCAGTTGGGAAAAATCAGGCGTTGCCATGGGGCACGTGTTTAGATAAAAGGTGAAGCAATTTACTCGCAAGTGTGCCGGTTACGACGGCAAAGGTTGGGCGGTCAGGCCAGGTACTGGGTCAGTTTGGCGATGTCGGCTTTGATCTGGTCGGTAAAGTGGGTGTAGGTCGCTTCGTACTGCTGGCGGTTCTGATCGATTTTAGCCCGCTGCTCGTGCATGTCGCCCTCGATGGTGCTGAGCCGGGCCGTGTTGGTCGCCAGCTTCTGCTCGATCTCCTGCTGTTGCCGCAGCAGGGTTTCATTTTCGCTTTTCAGGCGCTGCTGTTCGCTTTGCAGACCACCCACCCGTTCGGTCAGGGCCGCTTCGACGCTTTTGCTAAAGCCCTCGCGGTCTTTGGCCAGCGCCGACAGATACTGACTGGCTGTATTGGTCAGTACGCCAACGTTGGCTGGTCCGCCCAGCGCCTTAAAGCTTGCCCATGCGGCCTGAAACTGTTTGTCTTCGGGCAGACCCAGGCCGGCGAGGCCCCGCAGCGTTTCGCGAAATTCGAAGTAATCGGGCCCCGGCTGGTTGTGTTGGGCCAGCACGGTGGCCAGGTGCTCGGCAAACTTGGTGTCGACGGCGCCGGTGGGCGGTGTCGGGGCGGGTGCTGCGCTCCCCGGAGCCGCAACGGGCACCGCTGCCTCAGCAGGGGCCGGCGGTCGGGGGGCGCCCACGGGCTGGCTGGGCGGCACCCCCGTGGCGGGGGGCGCCGGTTCTTCGTCTTTAATAAAAAAGCCGAGGATCTTACGGCCTAATGATGGTTCAGCGTCTGGCATGGCGTCAGTCGGGCATAGCCCTTTGGTGAAAGCCTGGGCAATGTTACAAGGTTCGGTGCAATCGGCCAAGGGGCTTTTACGCCGAACGGTTGCCCAACCTGACGAATAGTCGCAGGCTGGGCCGAATGTCGTACCTTTGTCAGGGAGTGAATGCGCTATTGAGTGATTGAGTGGCCATCGAGATCAGTTTGTACTCACTAAATCACACAATGACCATTCACTCAATAAGCATATGATTCAACTAATAACCCCCGCACCGTGGCCGGCCTACGAGCTGATCGACTCCGGTGACTTCTACAAGCTCGAACGGTTTGGCGACTATGTTCTCTCGCGGCCCGAGCCGCAGGCCGTCTGGCACAAATCCATGACCGATGCCGAATGGGATGAGCAGGCCCACGCCGTGTTTCGGCGCGACCGCACCTCGCCCGAGCGGGGCGACTGGCAGATAAAGCCCGGCATGCGCGACCCCTGGACCATTCGCTTCGACCAGAAAGGCCTTAACCTAACCTTCAAGCTGGCCCTCACGACCTTCAAACACGTGGGGCTATTCCCCGAGCAGGCCGACAACTGGGCCTATATATACGACAAGGTAACGGGCATGATCAACGCCCCCGATCCTGTGGCGCGCCCCAAAGTGCTGAACCTGTTTGCCTATACCGGCGGGGCTTCGCTGGCCGCCCGGCAGGCCGGCGCCGACGTTACCCACGTCGACGCGGTGAAGCCGGTCATCAGCTGGGCCCGTGAGAACATGGACTACAGCGAACTCGATAACATCCGCTGGGTGGTCGAAGACGCTGTCAAGTTTGTTCGGCGCGAAAACCGCCGGGGCAATAAATACAACGGCATCATTCTCGACCCGCCCGCCTACGGCCGGGGCCCCGACGGCGAAAAATGGGTACTCGAAGAACAGATTACCGATTTGCTCAGCGCCTGTGCCGATCTGCTCGATCCGGCCAACTGCTTCTTTATCATCAACCTCTATTCGCTGGGCTTCTCGTCGCTGATCGTCGACAACCTGATGGGGCAGTTGTTTGGTGAGGTGCCCAACCCCGAGTGGGGCGAACTGTATGCGGCCGATCGCTTCGGCAAGCGGCTGCCGCTGGGTGTTTTCTACCGGTTTGCTACGGTTGACGGAAGCCAGTTATGAACCAGTTATGTCGGCAACAGCACGCCAATGGCCGGCTGGCCCGACGGGCTGTCGGCCGGTACGGGAGCACGGTGGTGCTGATCGGGCTGGTCATCAGTTTGCTGGCCTGCAGTTCAGACCGTCGGCAGACCGCCCGTATTCCTGAATTTCCCAAACCCGGCGACAGCAGCCGCGTATCGGGGGCGCTGCGGGCGCTGACCCGGGCTATCAACCAGTCGTCGTCGTCGGTTGCCTACGCCAAGCGGGCCGCGCTGCTGCTCACCATGGGGCGGTATACCGATGCGCTGGCCGACATCGACGAGGCCATCAGCCGCGACGAGGACGTGGGCAGCTACTACCTCACCCGGGCGCAGATTCTGCGGGCGCAGCAGCAGCCCGCCAAAGCACTCGAAAACGCCCAGCGGGCGGAGATTCTGGGTGTCAACACGCCCGAACTCTATACCCTGCAGGGCGATCTGCTTCAGCAGCAGAACCAGTTTGATAAGGCGCAGCTGTTTGTGGCGCGGGCGTTACAGATGGCCCCCTACGACGGTGAAGCGTATTTTTTCAAGGGGCTGATGGCGGCCCGGCAGGGCGACACCAGCCAGGCGCTGACCCTGTACCAACAGTCGCTGCGACTTAAACCCCGCTACCTCGAAACCTATAACCAGCTGGCGGCCATCTACCGCACCCGCCGGGATCTGTATTCGGCCCTCAACTACATCACGCAGGCGGTGCAGTACTTTCCGAACGATGCCCGGCTGCAGTACGGCCGGGGGCTGATCTACCACACGGCGGGGCGGCTCGACAGTGCCATGGCCTGCTACCAGCAGGTGATTCGGGTGCAGCCCGCCTACTACCAGGCGTATTTCCAGTCGGGGCTCATCAACCAGCGCTTCCGCAACTACTACGCGGCCCTGACCGACTACCAGAAAGTGCAGCAGCTGCGGCCCCAGTTTCCGCGCATCGACACGTATATCGGCTACTGCCACGAACAGATGGGGCAGTACGAACTGGCCGTGACGGCCTATACCCGGGCCACCCAGCTCAACGTAGGCGACCGGCAGGCGGCTGCGGGGCTGTGGCGATCGCAGCGCCGGCAGTACCAAAACCCGTATAACTCTGTATTTTTGCCCAACGCGACCGATCAGGCGGCTCAGGCCACCCGTGCCCGACCGACGCTCGACACCACCCGCGTCCGGATTTCGACCATCCAGCCGAAAACCCGGGAGGCTGGCGGTGGGGGCGACTCCCTCCGGCGCACCGTAAAGCCGCTGGGGGGGAATTGACAACAGTGTGTAGTCAGGCGTACCGTTTACTGGTTTTGGTGTACAGGAGTGGGCCGTAAGCCCGATAACAGGCACGACTCAATCGTAAACTGAAAACCACAAACCGTAGACTGAAAACCGTAAACCACACACTAAAAAGCAGCCTGCAGTTGTAGGCAGGTTGTGGGTACCCATATTAACCAATTAACACGTATGATTGCGCAGGACGAACAAATCCGCGTGACGCTGCCCGATGGGAGCGTAAGGCAGTATCCAAAGGGCTCGACCGGGCTGGATATCGCCACCCAGATCAGCGAAGGGCTGGCCCGCAATGTGCTGGCCGCCAAAGTCAACGGCGTCGTGCAGGATGCCACCCGGCCCATCGAAACCGATGCCGATGTACAGTTGCTTACCTGGAACGATGCCGAAGGGAAAGCAACCTTCTGGCACTCGTCGGCCCACTTGCTGGCCGAAGCCCTCGAAGCGCTTTACCCCGGTACCAAGTTCGGGATCGGGCCCGCCATCGAAACGGGCTTCTACTACGACGTAGACCTGGGTGGCAAACCGTTTTCGCAGGAAGACTTCAAGAAAGTTGAAGACAAAATGCTCGAACTGGCCCGCCGGAAAGAGCAGTACGTCCGGAAGCCCGTCAGCAAGGCCGATGCGATTGCTTATTTCACCCAAAAAGACGATCCGTATAAGCTCGACCTGATCGACGGGCTGGAAGACGGCTCTATTACCTTCTACACGCAGGGCGACTTTACCGACCTGTGCCGGGGGCCGCATATTCCCAACACGGGTTTTATCAAAGCCGCCAAGCTGATGAACGTGGCCGGTGCCTACTGGCGCGGCAACGAAAAAAATAAGCAGCTCACCCGCATTTACGCCGTTACCTACCCCAAGCAGAAAGAACTCGACGAGTACCTTTTCCTGCTCGAGGAAGCCAAGAAACGGGATCACCGCCGGCTCGGTAAAGAACTCGACCTGTTTGCATTCTCCGAAAAAGTAGGGGCGGGCTTACCGCTGTGGCTGCCCAAGGGCACCATGCTGCGCGAACGGCTCGAAGCGTTTCTGCGGAAAGCCCAGCTGCGGGCGGGCTACTCGCCCGTGGTGACGCCCCACATTGGCAGTAAACAACTCTACGTAACCTCGGGTCACTGGGAGAAATACGGCGAAGATTCGTTTCAGCCCATCCGGACCCCTGATCCAAACGAGGAGTTCCTGTTGAAACCGATGAACTGCCCGCACCACTGTGAGATTTACAAAACGCGGCCCCGATCGTACCGCGACCTGCCCCTGCGGCTGGCCGAGTTCGGCACGGTATACCGCTACGAGCAGTCGGGCGAGCTGCACGGTCTGACCCGGGTGCGGGGCTTCACGCAGGATGATGCCCACATCTTCTGCCGGCCCGATCAGGTGAAAGACGAGTTCATGAAAGTGATCGATCTGGTGCTGTACGTATTCAAGTCGCTGGGTTTCAATGATTACAGTGCACAGATTTCGCTGCGTGATCCTGAAAATAAAACCAAGTACATCGGCTCCGACGAGCTGTGGGAAAAAGCCGAAGCTGCCATTGTAGAAGCTGCAGCCGAAAAAAACCTGCCCACCGTAACCGAGCTGGGCGAAGCGGCCTTCTACGGGCCCAAACTCGACTTTATGGTGCGCGATGCCCTGGGTCGGAAGTGGCAGCTGGGTACCATTCAGGTCGACTATAACCTGCCCAACCGGTTCGAACTCGAGTACATCGGCGCCGATAACCAGAAGCACCGCCCCGTGATGATTCACCGGGCGCCATTTGGGTCGATGGAGCGGTTTATTGCCATCCTGATCGAGAACACGGGCGGTAACTTCCCGCTCTGGCTCTCGCCCGATCAGATTGCCATTCTGCCCATCTCGGAGAAATACGAAGACTACGCCAACGACGTTTACTTCAGTCTGCAGGAGCAGGATATTCGTGGCTTTGTTGATCTGCGCGACGAAAAAATTGGCCGTAAGATCCGCGATGCCGAAGTGGCCAAAGTACCCTACATGCTGATTGTAGGCGAAAAAGAAGCTGCCGAAGGTAAAGTATCGGTTCGCCGGAAAGGGCAGGGCGACCTGGGTACGCTGACAATCGACGAGTTTGCCAAAACCTTTCTGGCCGAGGTAAAGGTATAGCCCGTCGGGTGTTGTGGTACGCCGATCGCTGCCGCCGGCCGACCGGCGTACCACAAACCGCAACCGATGAGCAAAACGGATTTGCCCTGAAACCTTATTTTCGATAGTTTCCCGAACTTTTTAGCACCCGGTACGTTATCAAAACGACTTTTATAAGTCTTTTTTTCACTAAAAATACCCTATGGCATTACCCCAGCGCAGACCACCCCGTCGCGTGGTTGAAGAACCCTATAAAGTCAACGAGCGCATTCTGGCCCGCGAAGTGCGGTTGGTCGGTGAGAATGTAGAACAGGGAATCTACGAAACCAATAAGGCGCAAGCCGTCGCAAAAGCCCAAAACCTCGATCTGGTTGAGGTGTCGCCCAACGCGGTCCCACCTGTCTGCCGCATCGTCGACTATTCGAAGTTCAAATACGAACAGAAGAAGAAGCAGAAGGAAATTAAGGCAAACGCGACCAAGGTGGTGATCAAGGAGATTCGGTTTGGCCCGAACACCGACGATCACGACTTCGAGTTCAAACTCAAACACGCCATCAACTTCCTGAAAGAAGGCGCCAAGGTAAAGGCGTACGTTCAGTTTGTGGGGCGCGCCATCGTTTTTAAAGATCGTGGCTTCCAGTTGCTGGAGCGGTTCTCGAAAGGGCTGGAAGAGTACGGTAAGGTCGAGGCCGAGCCCAAACTCGAAGGCAAGCGGATGAGCATGTTCCTGGCGCCGAAAGTACTGACGCCGAAAAAATAAGGTCTCTGACAGACAGGCCGGTCGGGCAGCGCAACCAGTGCTGCCCGACCGGCCTGTCTGTTATGTACGGAGACGGTACCCGGCCGAACCTGTCGACCCGGTATCCGACCGGCCGATTCGGGTCGACGAATGGTTGGTATATGGGCAGCGGCTCACCCGTTTTTGTCGCGCGCGGGGAGCCAACCATCGATCAAACGTATTTCCGACTGGCGCAGGGGCTGCAGACAACGATATTTTTCGTATCTTTGCGGCCTGTTTACTTATTTCTTACCCCATTAGCGGTTACGACAATGC
The DNA here is from genome assembly GCF_054778875.1 of Spirosoma luteolum. Classification (NCBI taxonomy): domain Bacteria; kingdom Pseudomonadati; phylum Bacteroidota; class Cytophagia; order Cytophagales; family Cytophagaceae; genus Spirosoma; species Spirosoma luteolum. The sequence goes on along the minus strand of NZ_BAAGZE010000021.1, from coordinate 101,750 downwards.
CAAAAGTTAAAACCAACTCGGGTGCCAAAAAGCGTTTCAAGCTGACCGGTACCGGGAAAATCAAGCGGAAGCACGCCTTCCACAGCCACATTCTGACCAAGAAGACCACCAAGCAGAAACGCAATCTGGTGCACGACACGACCGTACATCCGTCGGACGAGAACCGCATCAAGGCGCTGCTCAACGTCTAGTCAGTATCACAGTACAAGGGCTTTCGGGCCCAGGGCGCATCGCCCGGTTTTACGTTTCACCCGATTGCTGGCCACTAAGCACCGCAAACGCCGGTCGCCAGCCGTCAAAAAACAACACACACAATGCCACGTTCCGTCAATCACGTTGCCTCGCGGGCACGTCGGAAGAAAGTAATGAAGCTGGCCAAAGGGTACTATGGTCGGCGTAAAAATGTTTGGACGGTTGCCAAGAACGCCGTCGAAAAAGGGCTTGGTTACGCATACCGTGACCGTCGGGCCAAAAAACGCGATTTCCGGTCGCTGTGGATTCAGCGGATCAACGCCGGTGCGCGCATCAACGGGCTGTCGTATTCGGCCCTGATGGGTGCCCTCAACAAATCGGGCATCGAACTGAACCGCAAAGTACTGGCCGATCTGGCCATGAACCACCCCGAAGCATTTGCTGCCGTTGTGGGTCAAGTAAAGTAAACAGACTGCCTTGTGCAGTAGTAAGCCCCGGCGATGAACCGGGGCTTGCTGCGTTTCAGGGGGTTAGCTGTTCGGTCATGGCGGTCAGCACATCGGGCCGGGTGCCCCGCTTTCCCGCTTCAATCAGATGGCTGATTTCCGCCAGGGTGTGTTGCTGGTGCAGGTACATATTGAAATAACAGTTGAGGGCCATGGTCATCTGATTGTAGTCGCGGAGGTCGAATCCGGTTAATGCCCAGTCGGTGTAAAGCGCCGGGGCAATAAGATCGCGCCGGGGTAGCCGGGCCAGCAGATCGAGGTAGCCATGGGCATGGCCTGTGCCGGCAAACAGCTGCCGAACCAGGCTATACTGCTGATTGAGGGTGGCGGGGGGTAACTTTCTCAGGAGGGTATAGCACTGTACGGTATCGCCCAGGGTGGCGCACACCATAGCCTGATTCAGCACGGGTCGATCCCAGCTGGGCTGAAGACGGCGGGCATTTGCATAAGCCACCATGGCATCAGAATAAGCCTTTCGCGACAGGTAGGCATTGCCCAGTTGCAGAAATGTGGCCGGACGACGGCGGTGTTCGAGGCTGAGCATCCGGTGGCACAACGCAATGGCCCGGTCGGGTTGGCGACCGGCCAGGTGCAGCGTGGCCAGCCGGGCCATCAGACGGGAGAAGGACGGGTGCTGACCGAGCTGTTCGGTCATAAGGGTGCTGGCCCGCTCGTAGGCCAGTTGCTGCTGGTCGGCGGGAATGTCCGGGCTGGCCAGGGCGCTGAGGGCCAGCGAGACAAGGCAATCGGCCAGGTCGAGCTGGCGTCCACCCGCGCGGTGGTAGGCAGATTCGAGGGCTACTACGCGCTGGGACAGGGTGGGGAGGGTATTCTGGTGGTCAAGCGCCCGCAGCAACGAAAAAGGCTGGTATACCGATACCCAGCTCAGGGCCAGCAAAATAACCAGGCCGGTCAGCCGGATCACGGCCAGCCCAGCCCGGGGCCGATCGGGGCTGCCTGCGGCAGCCGGCTGGCTCAGCCCGTCGATACCGCCGATGAGTACAAAAAATGAAAGCAGCGGCAACAGACTATCGAAGTTCAGCAGGTTAAAGGTTGCGTAAGCGATCAGTACACCCAGCAGTTCCATCCGGCCCGAAAGGCCCGGTTTCCGCAACAGCGTTTGGATCAGGCAGAACCAGAGCCATAGGTAGGCCGCCAGGCCCAGAAAGCCTGCTGAAAACGTCAGGTCGAGAAGCCCATTGTGGGCGCGGTCGTACCAGTCGTCGGTTCCGTTGCTCATCAGGTCAGGATTGAAGAACTGAGCAAATCCGTAGCTAAAATTCTCCTGGCCCCAGCCCAGCACCGGGCGTTGCTGAATCGCTTCCCAGGCCAGCTGCCAGCATAGCCATCGGGGACGAAACGTATCATAATGGTCCGAAAAGTGTGTGAGCCGGTACAGAACAGGTTGCTGCTGCAACCAGACTACCGATCGGGTAAGCCAGAACACTCCCGCCAGCAGGATCGGCACACCCACGGCCACACTGACCCGGAGGGCCCGCCTGGCTGTTCGCTGCCAGGTCAGTAACCCCAGTTGAACGGTCCCGGCAAGCGCCAGGGCCAGCACGGCTGAGCGGGTGCCGGTCAGGTACAACCCGAGGCCTAGCACCAGCGCCACGGGTAACGCCAGGCCCAGCCGGGCCGTCCGGCTGGGCGTTGTGAACCGCCTGACGAGAACGGGAATCAGCAACAGGTGGATCAGGAGGTAGCCTGCCAGGAAGGCGGGGTTGCCCACGCTGGCGATTAGCCGGTGGTCGGCTGCCTGCCAGCCCCAGGGGCTGGCCATCCCCCACAGTACAACCCCGGTAGCGACCAGTACGGAGAAGGCAAGCGCCCGGTTCCACTGTTGGGGGCTGAAGGGCGTACGGGCCAGTACCAGCGCCAGTAGGCCCAGGTGAAGTAAAAGCCAGTAGCCATCCATCCGCGAAAAACCTGAATAGAAACTCTGGATGGGGTCGACTCCGAAGGCATCGGCCAGGCCCATTACCGCCAGGAAAAGCAGCAGGGCCCGTTGCAGGGCCGACAGCGGACGCTGGAAAAAGCCGGGGCTGATGAGGGACACAATCCCCAGCAATTCAATGCAGGCGCTAAGGTACCACGAGCGTTCGGTGATGTAACCAAAAAAACGGTGGCGGCTGTAAACGAGCGGAGTGAGCAGGATGGCCAGCAGGAGCCAGTAGCGCAATTGGATGGTGGCGGAGCGGGGAGGGGCAGGCTGCACACGGTCGGTAACCACGCGTGCTGGAGCGGTTCGGGTAGCCGGTTTTTTCATGACAAGCAGATCGGGTGTGGTTAGTGATCTCCTGCCGCAGGCGATACGGCAGGAGACTTCGACAGGCAAGTAATGAGACAGCGGCTGGATTAAGAAACGACGTATGTTAATGCGTAGACTAGGTCTGCACGATCAGCGTCTGAAGGCCCGCCCGGGTGCCATCGGTGGTGCGGCCCAGCAGGTAAACGGTGCGTTCGGTTTCGCCGACGCGAAACACCTGCTGAGCCGACAGCTGCGCATCGAGCAGCGTCTTGACGGCCTTAAAACCGGCCGTTCGTTTTTTTTCGTCATCGCCATACCAGTCCTGCTCGCTGATAACCGGGCTCCAGAAGTCGTCGAGGGGCATTTCATCGACGTAAATGGCGGGCGGCAGCATCTGCCAGTCTTTGATCTGGCTCACGGTCAGGGGCGTATCCTGGGTCAGGTAGCAGGTAACCGATGTGACGGGCTCGTCCGATTCGCTGGGGTAGAGCAGGCCGTCGAGCAGGGGTTGTAGCTGCGTCAGCAGGGGGCTGGCGCCCTGATCGGGGCTGGCGGGCGTAAGTTCTCCCGGATTATTCGGGCCATCAGGGGTACTTTCTGCGTTACGTTCAGTAGGGTCGTTCGTCATAGGGGCATTCCGGGCAATGTTGCCGGACAAAAATACATCCCCGACGCCGAAACGTCCTGTTAACTAACTATTTTTAGGACGGGTATCCACATCAGGGAACCATCCGTACAAAACCGTAAACCAACCAAATCATGTTTGAAACCTTAATGAATCTGGTGCGCCAGCAATCCGGCGATGCCGTTGTGAACAACCCCGCCATTCCCAATGAGCAAAACGATAATGTGATGCAGACCGTTGCCAGCAGCATTCTGGGCGGCCTGGGTCAGCAGGCGCAGGGCGGTGGCCTGGGCAACCTGCTGGGCATGGTCGTCAACGGTGGCGGCAATGTGGCCCAGAGCCCTGTAACGGGTGGGGTGCAGCAGCATGTCGAAGAAAACCTGATTCAGAAACTGGGTATTTCGCCCCAGGTGGCCATGTCGATCGCCAGCGCCGTTGTTCCAATGGTCCTGAGCAAACTGATGCACAAAGCCGCTGATCCCAATGATTCGAGCGTGGATGGTAACACCATTTTAGGGGCCGCCACGGGTCAGCAGGGCACCGACTGGATGGGTATGGCCTCGTCGGCCATGGCCGACGGCAAACTGGATATGAACGATCTGATGCGCGTTGTCAGCGGCCAGACCGGGCAGTCGTCGGGCGGTGGCCTGGGCGGCATGCTGGGTGGCCTGTTTGGCAATAAATAACCCATCGCTGTGTTTTTGTCGACGCCCCGTCGGTACCACCGGTACCGGCGGGGCGTCGCTGTGTAGGGGTGGTTGGTGGGCCCGGCCATCCGTTTACCAGCTCCACACCCGGGCCTGGCTCCCCGGAACCTGACAGCCCATACCCGACCGCAGCCGCTGTACCGACAATCTGACGCCGAAAAAGGCCGGTTCTGCCAATCTGACAGCAAACAGCCGCTTAAAACCGCACTGGCATTTTCATTGTTAGATAGACGGTGTTGCGCAGGTAACACAACGACAAGACACTAAACCAGCATACACAAGCACAGTTATGGGTAAAATCATTGGGATTGACTTAGGCACCACCAACTCGTGTGTGGCCGTAATGGAGGGGAACGAGCCCGTTGTTATTCCGAACTCGGAAGGGGCCCGGACGACGCCTTCGGTGGTTGCGTTCATGGACAATGGCAACGGCGAACGTAAAGTCGGCGCTCCCGCCAAACGTCAGGCGATCACCAACCCGAAAAACACGATTTCTTCGGTGAAGCGTTTCATGGGTAAACGCTACAGCGAGGTAACCAACGAAATCAAGAACGTCGCCTACGACGTGGAGAGTGGCCCCAACGCTACCCCCCGCGTTCGGATCGGTGATCGCCAATATACGCCCCAGGAAATCTCAGCGCTGATTCTGCAGAAAATGAAGCAGACGGCCGAAGATTACCTCGGGCAAACCGTAACCGAAGCCGTTATCACCGTACCGGCTTACTTTAACGACGCCGAACGGCAGGCAACCAAAGAAGCCGGTGCCATTGCCGGTCTCGACGTAAAACGGATCATCAACGAGCCCACCGCAGCGGCCCTGGCCTACGGGCTCGACAAAACCGACAAGGATCAGAAAATTGCCGTTTTTGACCTCGGTGGTGGTACGTTCGATATCTCGATCCTGGAACTGGGCGACGGCGTTTTCGAAGTAAAGGCAACCGACGGGGATACGCACCTGGGTGGCGACGACTTCGACCAGGTCATTATCGACTGGCTCGCTGATGAATTCAAGAAAGATGAAAACATCGATCTGCGCCACGACCCCCTGGCGCTGCAACGGCTGAAAGAAGCCGCCGAAAAAGCGAAGATCGAACTGTCGAGCTCGAACTCGACCGAGATCAACCTGCCTTATATTATGCCGGTGAATGGCATTCCCAAACACCTGGTTCGGACGCTGAGTCGGGCCAAGTTCGAGCAGCTTGCCGATTCGCTGATTCAGCGGAGTCTCGAGCCCTGCCGCCGGGCCCTGAAAAACGCGGGTATGTCGGCCGGTCAGATCGACGAAGTACTGCTCGTCGGTGGGTCGACCCGGATTCCGAAAGTGCAGGAAGAAGTAGAGAAACTGTTTGGTCGCAAGCCCTCGAAAGCTGTTAACCCCGACGAGGCCGTTGCCATTGGTGCTGCGGTTCAGGGTGGCGTACTGACGGGCGAAGTGAAAGACGTACTGCTGCTCGACGTGATTCCTCTCTCGCTGGGTATCGAAACGATGGGCGGTGTATTCACCAAGATGGTGGAAGCCAACACCACCATTCCGAGCAAGAAAGTGGAAGTGTACTCGACTGCTTCGGACAATCAGCCGAGCGTAGAGATCAACATCCTGCAGGGTGAACGCCCGATGGCGGCTCAGAACCGTCAGCTGGGTCGGTTCATCCTGTCCGATATCCCACCCGCACCCCGCGGTGTGCCCCAGATCGAAGTAACCTTCGACGTGGATGCCAACGGTATCCTGAACGTGACGGCCAAAGACAAAGGCACGGGTAAAGAGCAGAAAATCCGGATTGAAGCCTCGAGCGGTCTGACCGAAGCCGAAATCAGCCGGATGCGCGAAGAAGCCAAAGCTAACGAAGCGGCCGACAAAGCTGAACGCGAAGCCGTCGAGAAAGTGAATGCCGCCGACTCGATGATTTTCCAGACGGAAAAGCAACTGAAAGAATACGGCGACAAGCTGAGCGATGGCAACAAGTCGGCCATCGAAGCCGCGCTGACCGAACTGCGCAGTGCCCACGGTTCGCGCGATGCCGCAGCCATCGATGCGGCCCTCGAAAAACTGAATGGTGCCTGGACGGCTGCGTCGACCGAGATGTACAATGCCACCAACGGGGCGGGTGCCAACCCGGCCGATGGGGCTGGCTTCGGTGGTGCCGATGCCGGTCAGCAGGGGCAACCCTCGGGCGACAATGTGTCGGACGTCCCGTACGAAGAAGTAAAGTAATCCCTTCGGGATGCCCTGGTGCATCCTGAACAGCAATACAAAAGCCCTGGCCCAAAACGGCCGGGGCTTTTTGTATATATATATATTGACCCGTGATTAGTTCGTAAACTCTCTAGCTCATAGTGATGGCCCTGCTACCGCACAACGTACATTGAGCAATGGCAAACTTTACAGACTTGCTCACGGAGTAATAAGATTATCACCGTTTAGTAAATTAAAACATATATACATAATAAGCAACAACGCTTCTTTTTAGTTTTAGAGCAAACCAAACAATATCCACGTACACGTTAACAAAATGAACTGAATGAGCCAATGACTACTGAGACCGCAAGCGAGTGGTTCAATAAAAAAATATACGACGCGAGTAAAAATGCTAGAATTACAAATAGTAAAAAAAATTAGACAGAAAGCCTGTATGGGCTGGCAGTAGAGAGTATGTCCAGAGTAATGGGGACAAAATCGTACTCACGCCATTAAATGATCAAGACGGAAGAAAGCCAAAGATCATAATGCCGGGTCTAAGTACTGATGAGTCTGAAAATAAGTTTATTAACAAAAACGTAGTTGATATGCAAGAGTATTTAATTATACATCTTAATAAAAGAAAAGAAAAACAATTAAAATAATCCATGCAATTCCGTCTTATGAAAGTCTTCCGCCAAATTCTCCAGATTACGCTCAGGGAGTTAGTCAAGGGGGTCAGACGCAGTATAGCTATTATGAGTTTGGACTTACACCAGAAAGGGTGTACGCTGCTGTTGATCATATTGAAACACTTTTAGAAGCTGACGGTCAAGGAGTTTTTCCCCATTTGAATGTTGTAATAGCCAAGCCTTGTCAAGGCCAAGCATTGATAAACTTAGTATATGCAGCAGAGGCCGCACAACTGACATATAAGTCCAAACTAAAGGAATGTCTCAAAGAAGCTGGCTATACAGGTTCTGCAATTGATGCAGCAATTTATACTGGAAACATTTTTTTGTTGATTGCACAGAAAGCTAAATCTTTGGTTGTACCAGGAAAAACTGCTGTAAGAGCCTCACTATACTCATTTGGTTTTACGTTAATAACTGCTTCTTTTTTTTGTATTGATCCTGCATGTGATCAGCTTCAATACGGATACATGAAAATCAGAAGTGAGTTTTACAGAATTTATCACACATGTTGAGTGTAATTTTTCATTCTCTTCACACTGAATCTACAACTAGTAGATTCAGTGTGAAATTTCAAACTAAATATGGAAACTAAACTCATTGATTACAAGGCCCTGAAATCTGTTTTGATTTTTTCAACATCGTATGCTCTTTATAAGTACAACGTACCTATTTCTAGAACAGTGATTGGATTTTTCCCTATTCATCCTAGTGACGTGTTAACTTCGTTTTTAGTAGAATGGGCAATAGTAATTACATCTATATTTTTAATAGGACATATTTTCAAGAGTTATCTCTTATTTTTTTGCATAGGTTTATCTGCTTTTTTATTCAACCTTAGCGTTCAATGTGGAACCAGTATTGCCTTTGCTATTTTACCTCTTTTGGTTATCTATTTTACTGGCCTACTAAAGAAGTAAACAGTTAATTGTTTTCATTGACCCGTGATTAGTTCGTAAAGCTGATAGCTCATACTCATGGCCCTATCACCTCAGAACGTACACTGAGCAATGGCGAACTTAACAGACTTGCTCACGGAGGAATAATAAAATCAGCTTCCTTGGTATACAAAAACGTTTGTAAAAGAAACTTGATAGTAGTTAGAGGTGTTTATTGATCCGTGTCTGGGTCAGCAAACCGGCCAGGCAGAGCAACAGGGTTATGAATTGGTGCGGGTAGGGTATGGCGATGGGCGTGTTGGTTGGTGGAAGGTAAGCCATCGGCAAACAGGGTGCAAGCGCGGGGCGGGCGATCTGCTTTCGTACCTTTGTGTCTGGATCGACCCCTGCCTGGCATGCCCGCATCGTTACGCTTTGAGCTGACAACCCCGGAAATCGACGATCGGCCCGTATTCCTGTCCGGTAATTTCTGCGACTGGTATCCCGACCTGCCGGCGTTCCAGCTGACGCCGGTCGAGCCAGGGCGGTACGTACTGGAGCTGCCCGCATCCCTGGCCCTGCCCGACCGGATCGAGTATAAATACACCCGGGGGGGCTGGGAGCATGTCGAACTCGACGCCTGGGCGGAGGTGCCCGCCAACCGCACCACCCGGCGCAAAACGGGGGTTCGGCGCGATAAGGTACCGCACTGGCGCTGGTACGGGCAGGCTATCAACCCCGCTTACTGGCCCACGCTCGGTTTGCTGGATGACGCCATGCCCATGCCGTCCCGCCAGACCACGCGTCGGGTGCGGGTGTTGCTGCCGCACGATTACGCGCATACCGACCGGCGCTACCCGGTACTTTACCTGCAGGATGGGCAAAACCTGACCGGCGCCGGCGCTGGTTACGGAACCTGGGGCGTCGACCGGACGATGGCGCTGCTGGCGAGCCAGCAGCAACACAACCTTATTCTGGTACTGATCGATCATGGCGGAACCGACCGGGTGCTGGAGTTTACTCCCGACCGCACGCTGGCGGGCACGGGCGATGGCCGGCGCTACCTCGATTTTGTGGTTCACCAGCTGAAACCCCGCATCGATACCCTGTTCCGAACGCAACCCGCCCGCGAGAGCACGGGACTGGGCGGCAGTTCGATGGGCGGCCTCATCAGCCTGTACGGGGGGCTGCTGCACCCGGCCGTCTTTGGCCGGCTCCTGGTCTTTTCGCCCTCGCTGTGGGTGTCGCGTAGCGTTTATGCCGATGCGGCCGCCTGGCAGGTGCCGGGCTCCACGCGGCTTTATCTGTACGGCGGCCGGCAGGAAACCCGCTACATGGAACCTTCGCTTCGGCAACTGGCAGCGTCCGTGCGACAGTCGCCCGCTGCCCGGCTGCTGCAGCTACAGGAGTCGATCAACCCGACGGGCCGACACAACGAAACGTTCTGGGGGCGCGCCTTCCCCGGCGCCATCCGCTGGCTTTTTTTCAACCCCTGAGCGACTGTCTTATGCCGGCGTTTTTGTAATGCAACGCCGACCTTTTCTGTCGTTATCTAGTCAATTAATCCTATGACACCCAACATACTGATTACTGTTTCAAGTACCGCCACGGCAGACCTGGAAACGTCGGCCTGCCTGATCCCTGTTCTGGCTGGTGAGCCGATGCAGCCGGCACTGGCCACGCTGTCGGTGCAAACCGGGTTGCCCGAAGCGGTGCTCGAGTCGGCATTCCGGGCGGGGCGTAATGAGTTGCTGCCCGTGTACCGACCCGATGGATCGGTTGTCCTGCTGCTGGGGTTGGGGGGGCAGCCAGCCGTACTGGACTGGTTTCGGGTGATACGCAAATTCTTTGTTGGCTGGCGAGAAAAACTGCCAGCCAGCCTGACCATCGACCTGCGTCACCTGACTTCGCCGGTTATCAGCGACGCCGTGCTGGAATCGATCGGGCTCGGCGTTCGGCAGGGCGGCTACGACCTGCGGCTGTATCAGACCGGTAAAGCCGAACCGGCAAATTTGTACAACAAAGAGCCCCTGTTAACACTGTTAACCAGCCCTGACTGGCAGGAAACGGCCACGGCCGTAATGGCCCGGACGCAGGTACTGGCCGAGGCACAACTGGCTATGCTCGACCTGATGAACGCGCCGGCCAACCATAAGACGCCCCAGACCCTGGCCGACTGGGCCGTCGCGTCGGGGCAGGCGCACGGCTACCCGGTGCGGGTGCTCGATCAGGCGCAGCTCGAAGCCGAGGGGCTGGGCGCACTGCTGAGTGTCAGCCGGGGAAGCGACGTGCCGCCCGTACTGATCATCGGCGACTACAGGCCGGGTACCCCGGGGCCTTGGCCAACCGTGGGGCTAGTGGGCAAGGGCGTCACCTTCGATACGGGGGGCGTGTCGATCAAGGGGTCGGCCAACATGCATCTGATGAAAAGTGATATGGGTGGAGCGGCCGCTGTGCTGGGGGCTGTCGAGGTAGCCGCCCGGCTGCAGCTGCCCGTGCGGGTCATCGGCATCGTGCCCAGTACGGAGAACAGTACCGATGGCCGGTCGACCAAACCCGGCGATGTGGTAACGGCCTACAACGGTAAAACCATCGAGGTGATCGACACCGACGCCGAGGGCCGGGTGATTCTGGCCGACGGGCTGAGTTATCTGCTCGCCAACTACCAGCCCGACTACCTGATCGACCTGGCTACGCTGACGGGGAGCGTGATCACAACACTGGGCTACCACGCTGCCGGACTTTTCACGCCCAGCGACACGCTGGCCAGCCAGCTTGCCGGGGCCGCCGATCAATCGGGCGAGAAAGTATGGCGCCTGCCGGTCTGGGACGAATACAGCGAGGACCTCAAATCGGACGTGGCCGACGTGAAAAACTTCAGCGGCAAACCACTGGCGGGGGCTATTACGGCGGCCAAGTTTCTGGAGGTGTTTACGGCCAGCCACCCCGCCTGGGCCCACCTCGATATTGCCGGTATGGCTTTTGCCGACTCCGAGTTTGGTCATCAGAAAAATGCCACGGCGTTTGGCATTCGGCTCCTGACCACCTTTTTGCGTCAGCTGGTAAAGTAAGAAACCCGGCTGACACCGGAACCGGAGAAACGGCTGTCGAATAATCCCGGTCGTAGTACAGGAGCGGGGGCAGGTGGATGGGCAGGAAATGATTTCCTGCCCATCCGGATCGATCGCAAAAAAATACCCGCCGGACGTAGCTGCCTGCTCGCTGTCGCAACCATTGGAAAAGCGCCTATATATATAGGTACGCAACTGCAGCCGGGGCGTATGGGGTAGGGGATAGGCATCGCGCTGGCAGGAAGCCGCTGGCGGTCGAAGATGCGGGCTCGTGAACGGTGGCCAGTAAAGCGGATAGGCCAGCACCCGGCTCGAGCGGAGTTGTAGCCTGCTGATGCGGCTACCGGAACCCAATAGGATGCGCCTGTTGTCAATCATCCGGAACGCCTGTCCCGGCGGTTCGCCCGATTGGGTTAAAGATAAAAAATACAAGTCGCCGACAGATCACGCAGGAACGTCCTGTGTTCACTTGGCTACCTGATATGTGGAAGCAAAGCGCGTTGCTGCCAGCCGGGACCGACGCCCAAACATATCCTGTTCGTAAGGATTTGATATGACCCAATTCAGCAATAAACAGGACTAATTCGGGCGCCAGTCCCGATCCTGTTCAGGAAGATCGGAGAATGATAAACCTTATATTAAACAGTTGTTTTAATGTGTTTGATCAAGGCAACGGCTGCTGGTCTCATACGTTCTTCAGGTAAGCCATAATCATGTCCGGCACGAACAGTTTACGGTCTTCCATAAACTGTCTGTAGCCCGCATCGTCGAGCGCGCCCAGGGAAGCGACCAGCGGCTGGGCCATCACCGGAAAAACAATGCAGCCGACAATAGTCATGAGCACCTGCAGGGGCGCAATGGGCCGGATGCGGCCGTGTGCAGCCTCATCGACCAGCTGGCGGTGAAAGCTGGACGATTCGAGTAATGACCTGATTTCCAGGTTTTCATACAGATCGTTAGTCTCCGGTCGCTGTTGCGAAAGCACGAAGGCAGGGAGCTTGGGGTTGTCGAGCAGAAAATCCGTATACCGATCAACGATCTTCCAGATTTTAACTTCCAGGGGCGTAGCTTCGTTCAGCAACTGCGCCAGTCGACCCAGAAACGTGTGAAAGGTTTCGAGGTAAATACGCTTGAATAAATCTTCTTTAGACGTAAAGTAATAGTTTACCAAGGCCAGATTCACCCCGGCTTCGTCGGCAATCTGACGAATGCGGGCGCCGTCGAATCCCTGCGCCAGAAAGACGCGCCGGGCCGCGGCCATGATTTTTTGTTCGGTTTCTAGATCAGCGGTCATAGCAGTCAATTAGCCTGCAAACGAGGTGAAAAACGCTTTATTAAACAAATGTTTTGAATATGATTTGGTCAAGCAAGCGTCGAGATTATTGATTTAAACGGTTGTTTTATACTGCATGTTGCCATTCGGGCTGTCAAATCAGCGCGACCGGTGCAACGAAGCGAGCTGGCCGGCAGGGCCGGAAGGTGCAGTTTGATAAAAAAAGAAGGGATATGACGATGCCCGTAGACCGATGCCCATGGTCGTTAGGGCATTTTCCGTATCTTTTTGGCTGTACAACCGGCTATCCTATGTCATCACTCTCGTTCTTATGCATCGCTACGTTCTTCAAGGGCGAGGAATTTATGCGGGCCTGCAAACAACTGGGCAACACCGTTTACCTGCTAACGGACCAGAAACTGGCCGATAAACCCTGGCCCCGCGACGTTATCGACGAGATTTTCTACCTGCCCTCGTCGGCTAACTCAACTGAGAATCACCAGCAGCTGCTGGCCGGGCTGGCCTTTATGCTCCGTACCAAACCCGTCGACCGGGTGGTTGCCCTCGATGATTTTGACGTGGAGAAGGGCGCGCTCGTACGCGAAACGTTCCGGATTCCGGGGATGGGGCAGACCACCGCCCGCTTTTTCCGCGACAAACTCGCCATGCGGATGCGGGCCCACAGCGCCGGTATTCGGGTGCCGCCCTTTAGTGCCCTGTTTACCGATACCGTAATTACCCAGTTTCTGCAAACGACCACCGGTCCGTGGCTGGTAAAGCCCCGGTCGGAAGCGTCGACGACGGGAATCCGGAAGGTACACTCACTCGACGAGGCCTGGTCGGTGATCCACACGCTGGGGGAGCAGCGCGTCGATTACCTGATTGAAGTGTTCGAGCCGGGTACCGTGTATCATGTCGATGCCCTGTCGTATCAGCGGCAGGTGGTGTTTGCGCGGGCGAGCCAGTACCTGGCTACGCCCATGGATGTGGCCCACGGCGGGGGTGTTTTCCGGACCGCTACCCTGGCCCAGGATGCGCCCGAAACCGGGCCCCTGCTGGCCATGAATCAGGCCGTCATGGAAGCCTTTCGAATGGAATACAGCGCGTCGCACACCGAGTTCATCCGAAGTGATTCGGATGGGCAGATTTACTTTCTGGAAACGGCATCGCGGGTGGGGGGCGCTCATATTGCCGAACTGGTCGAGGCTGCCTCAGGCGTAAACCTGTGGCGGGAGTGGGCGCACCTGGAGCAGGCAGCGGCCCGAAATGAGCCCTACAAGGCCCCGGCCGATGCTGGCCAGTTTGCGGGTCTGATCGTGTCGCTCGCGCGTCAGCAATGGCCTGATCTGTCGGTTTTTACCGATGCCGAAGTGTGGTGGCGCATGAACCGGGAATACCACGTGGGCCTGATCGTAAAAAGTCCGGATCCGGCCCGAATCCGCACCTTGCTCGACAAGTACCTGGAACAAATCTCGGGCGAGTTTCACGCATCGGCACCGGTGCCCGATACCCCCACCAGTTAGGTAAAGTGATACTTGAACAACGGGGCTGGTTCACCCCAGTTCATGCCGGTCGAGGGCGGCCTGCCAGTCGGCATCCATGCTGCGGAAGCGTTCGCCGACCTGCTGCAGAAACCCGGCGTCGAGCAGTGTCAGGACGTCTTCGGCCGAGGTCAGGTCCAGTTCACTGACCTTAAATGTCTGCTCATACGGACCGGCGTCGATTTTGACGATATATTTGCCGTTCCAGGCGTACAAACCAATTCGAAACTGCGGGTGGGGAATATCCTGGACAAAACGCATGCGAGCAAGTAATAAAGAGCTGAACGGACAAGGGGAGCCCACGGGGGGCCCGGCAAAGATAGGGGCCAGCCCCCAAACCCCCGCCCGTTGGCTAATCCGGTCGATGGTCGGGCTGGTGTTGCTGGGAAATTGGTTGTCGGCCTGCACCGACCGAAGCGATGAGGCCGCCCAGTTCTTTCTGAAAGGCAACGTACAGCTGCAGAAACGCGAATACCGCGAAGCCATCCGTTTCTACTCCGAAGCCCTCGACAAGAAGCCCGATTTTGCCGATGCCTATAATAATCGGGGCCTGGCCAAATTCCGGAACGATGACCGGGAAGGGGCACTGGCCGATTATACCCGGGCCATCGAGGCCGATCCCGACTATGGGGCGGCCTACCTGAACCGGGCCGAAGCGCGGCTCGACATGGGCGATGCGGGCGGGAGTCTCGACGACCTGCAGCGCATCGAGAAGCAGTATGCCGACTCGGCGTTTTTTCAGGTACGGGTAGGTGATGCGCACGTACGGCTCAATGAGCCAGCCCGCGCCCAGGTGGCCTACGACAAGGCACTGCGGCTGTCGCCCAACAACGTGGAAGCCCTGACCAACCGGGGGGCACTGTTTTTTAGCCAGAAACAGTTCGACGCGGCCCGGGCTGATATCGGCCGGGCGCTGCAGCTCGATCCCCGGCAGGATGCGTCCCTCAACAACCAGAGTTTGCTGCTGGCCCAGGCCGGTCGCTACGCCGAAGCCCTGCCGTTTGTAGAGCGGGCGCTGGCGGTACGGCCCAACCAGCCCTACTACCTCAACAACCGGGCTTACCTGCTGCTTGAGCTGAACCGTACTGCCGAGGTGCTGCCGATTGTGCAGGAATCCCTGCGGCTCGACAACCGAAATGCCTGGGCACACCGGACGCTGGGGCTCTACTACCTGCGCACCAACCAGCCCAAACCTGCGGTAACCGCTTTGCAGGAAGCCGAACGACTGGACCCATCGGTCGATGCCCTGTATTATTACCTCGGCCAGGCCGAACGGGCGGGCGGCAACTCAGCTGGAGCCTGTGCGGCCTGGGAACGGGGCAAAACCGCCGGCGACACCCGGGCAGCCGCCGAATTTGCCCGGCAGTGCGGGCGATAAACGCCCAGTCTGTCGTTGCCGGTTCCTCCCTAGTAGCCCGACAGCCAGCCTAACCGCCTGACCGGGCTAAGTCAGAAAAAAACACCTTTCTGCATACACAACGAGCCGGCTTCAGAGGGGCCGGCTCGTTGTGTGTTAATTACGTACAGGAATAAATCAGTCGGGGATGGGTAGCTGAGCGGTTCCGGCGGCATACCAGAGCGCGGCTACCGACTGCTGGTATTTGGCGCGGAGTTCGGCCAGTTTCAATTCCAGATCGATGAGTTTGGTTTCGCGCGTATTGACCAGAAACAGGGAGCTTTCGCCCAGCGCAAATTTCTGCTGCTCGGCCGTCACGAGCTGCCGTTGCCGCAGCACGGTGAGTTCCTGTACCCGAAGCTGATCGTTCAGGGCCTGCAGCGTGTTCCAGGACGCCTGTACCTCGTTGAGGATCGAACGGCTTGTTTGCTGCCGTTCCAGATCCAGCTGACGGGTTTTTAGCCGGGCCTGCTGGTACTGGCTGCGTTCGGCGCGGAGCAGCAGCGGAAAGGCCAGATCGAGGCTTACCTTGTGGTTGTCGGCCCGAAAGCCGTAGGGGGTGCCTACTTCCAGGTCCGAAACTGGCCCGGCGCTCAGCAGACTGGCCTGCAGGGCAATCTTGGGAAACAGCAACGATCGTTTGTAGCGGGTGTCGAGCTGCAGCTGCTGGCCCTTCACGGTCAGCTTGACCAGATCGGGGTGCGCACTGGCCGCCCGGTCGAGCAGATTGGCGAGCAGGGTGCTGTCGATTGCCTGGGCGGGACCAGCTTCCGGAACAACCGATTCGGCCAGATCGACGGGGCGGGGCTGGGCCTCGGCATCCGAACCGGTCCAGAGGTAGGCCACCACCCGGAGCCGGTTATTGGCCAGGTCCACGGCGGCCTGCTGCAGCTGTACCTGCCGGTCCTGCACCGTGATGAGGGCTTCCGTGGTGTCGATGGGGGCCACATCACCGATCAGGCTGCGGTTCCGAACGGCCAGAAACCGGGTGTCGGCCACCTGGTAGCCGGCTCGCAGCAACTGGTACTGCTGGTAGGCACGGGCCCAGTCCCAGTACGTCTTGGCCGCGTCGAACAGCACTTTGTTAATTTGCTTGAGCCGGTCGGCATCGGCCAGGGTCGTACCCAGCTGCGCCTGCCGCAGCGCATTTCGGCGGGCGTCGATGAGCAGAGCGGGTCCCAGCGGCACTTTCAGACCAACTGACGCGAGGCCGGCCGTCGGCACCGTCGATTCGGGGTTCAGGTACTTACCCGACGCCTGCTCATAGCCAGCTTTCAGATCGATGCCCCCCGGCGCCACCGGCACCGTCAGGCCGCCGTACCACTTGTCGAAGTACAACTGGTCGTTGAAGTGCTTACGGTCATACGATCCGCCCAGCTTCGGGTCGAAGGCACCCCGGGCTTCCTGGATGGCCAGGCGGGCGCCTTCGGGCAGCGTGCGGGCCAGGCGCACCAGCGGATGGTAGCGCACAATGGCCTGGTAGAAATCGGCGGCCGTGAAAACGGTTGTATCGGGGGCCGCCGGCCCGGCGGGCTGCGCCGGTACCGGGGCTGGTTTAGGCTGGCCAAGCACTGCCGCCGGCGCGAGCGGTACCAGGGTCAGGGCCAGCCAGATCAGGAATCGGTTCATTTTGCCTTTTTCGCGTTATCGGTGGGTTCCTCTTTCAGGCTGGGCGGGAAACCGTTGAGCTGCCGCCAGATTTCGTACCAGATGGGTACGTCGTCGAGCATCACCCAGCCGTAAACGCCCGAACCCACCCGAAGTTGTTTGGGCCAGGGCTGATCGCCTGGTTCGGCCCGGGGCTTCACCAGCATGCGGTACATGCCGTTGGGACTGGCAAACGCATCGATCACCGACACTTCACCGCCGAACGTACCCACGGCCACAGCGGGCCAGCCCGAAAACTGCACGGCGGGCCAGCCGTCGAACTGCAGCCGGACGTGGCGACCCGGCTGAATAAGCGGTACGTCCATGGCCCGTACGTACAGTTCGATACCGACGCGGGGGGAGGCTGGCTGGAGGGTGGCAATCGATTCGCCCTCCTTAATGGTTTCGCCAAGCCCGGTTTTGAGCGACCGCACGATGTAGCCATCCTGCGGAGCGCGCACGACGTAGAGGCCCCGGCGAACGCTGACGCTGCTGATCTTATTCCGCAGCTTCGACACTTCGCCGTCGGCTTCGGTACGGTACGAAACGGCCGAAGCCCGGTCCGACTGCGCTTTCGCTTGCTTTTCCAGCACGTCGGCCCGGATGGCGTCGAGTTCGATGCGGGCATTTTGCCGGTCCTGCCGGGACGCCTGCAGTTTATTTTCCTGAGCCACGGTCTTGGCATAATCTGACTGCAGGGTAAGCCGGCGCGATTCCAGGTCGGTCAGCGAAAACAGACCGGCTTTGTAGCCTTGCTCGTAGCGCGCCACCCGGTCCTGGGCGATCTGGTAGTTCCGGCGCTGGGCGATCAGATCCGTGCTGTCGCTGATGACCTTGAACTGGGTTTGCTGGAGTTTGTTGCGGGCGGCCGCCAGCTTGAGCTGCAGGGTAGCCTGTAAAGCCGACAGCTGCGCGTCGAGGGCGGCAATCTTGGCGTCGGTAGCCTGCTGGCTGCCCTGCTTGGCCGTCAGCTGTTCGTTCAGGCGCTGGGGCAGGTTCGGGTCAAAGTATTCGTCCTTTACGTCGGAGATGACCAGCAGCGTATCGCCGGTCCGGACAAACTGGCCTTCCTGAACTTTCCAGCGCTCAATACGCCCGCCAATCACGTTCTGTATGGTCTGGGGCCTGTCTTTGGGACTCAGCGCCGATACGGTGCCTTCGCCCGTGATGGTCTGCTGCCAGGGCAAAAACATAAACAGGATACTGCCGATGAAAAAAGAAACCAGCCACCGGCGTACGCGCCGACCTTGGGCCGGATGGGGCAAGGCCTGCAGCGTTTTGAGTGGGTAGTGGGTCAGCAGCGATTCGTCGATCTGCTGATTCGATAGATTAAGCATGGGTTGTCAGTTCAGTGTCGATATCGAGAGGCAGATCAGTAACAACGGCAATTTTTTCGACGGCGGTCAGCATGTCGAAAACCGTGTCGATGCCGGTAATGAGTTTTTCAACCGAGTTGGTGATCAGGACAATGACCAGTTCAGCCGCCACAAACTGGCCCAGCGTCATTTCGCGGCTGACAACCAGCGAGGTGCCCAGAATCAGTAGTCCGCCCGTGACGATGGTTTTAAAGGCCACGGCGCTGTAAAAAAAGCGCTTGAGCACCCGGAAATGCTGCTGCCGGTTGTCGACGTAGCCCGCCACCAGCTTGTCCATCCGGTCGATGGCATTGGGTGTATCCGAACCGGGCAGGGGGGGCGCCGGCTGGTGGGCTTCCTGCCGGAAGTGCCCCAGGTCGGCCGCCATCTGCTCGAGCCAGGCCACTACCTTGTATTTATAGGACGACTCACTCAGGCTGGTCCGCAGGCCCGGGGGGCCGTAGATCCAGCTGATGCCCACGATAAGGAGCAGGGTAAACGCGCCGAACGCCAGAAAGACCGGGTGGTAGAATGAGAGCAGGATAATTCCCGTCAGAATCTGCACCGCAGCCGCCGTCAGATCGATCAGCAGTTTGGGCAATCCCTTCTGAATGGTCAGCACATCGAAAAAGCGGTTCATCAGCTCGGGCGGATCGGAGCCGGCCAGGGCGTCGGGCTGAATACGGGGGAGCCGGTAGGTGTATTCAAAAGCAGCTTTGGCGAAGATGCGTTGCTGCACCACTTCGACCAGCGTCAGCTGGCCCACCAGCAGCAGGCCCGTTGCCAGTACGCCGATGACGACCAGGCCAATGAGCACATAGATCGAACTAAACACCCGGCCCCCGGCCACCAGGTTGAACACGGCCTGAATACCCAGGGGGAGCGATAAACTGATGAGGCCCGTAATCAGGGCGTAGAGGTAGATGTAGCCCACCGTTTTACGTTCGGTAGCCAGTAATCGAAACAAGCGCTGAACGGTGGTGGGCTGGTCGTAAGCAGCCGAGTGAGTAGCCATATAGTGTAAACAAGCGAGATAACTAAAATTCTGATAGCAAAACTATCATGTCTGGTAAACTAACTTTTAACGGAGGACGTTCGTTACCTGGTATATATAAAACGATTAACGGTTTTATGAATGGATCAATGGCGTATGCGCCGGCGGTGCGGATGAACAGCAAGCTGTTTCTGCGCGACCCTGAGCGTACCGAACTGGGCCGGCGCATCGTGCGGGAGGGGGCCCTGCTGCTGGCCGACATTGGCTTCGAAGCCATGACGTTTCGCAAACTGGCCGAGCGGCTGAACACGAAGGAAGCCAGCATTTACCGGTACTTCGAGAACAAGCACCGGTTGCTGGTGTACCTGATGGCCTGGCACTGGCACTGGCTCGACTACCAGGTGCTGTTTCACACCCATAACCTGACCGATCCGCGCGAGCAGCTGGAGCGGGTGCTGCGCATTCTGGTCCCAACCGAAGCCGACGTTCCGACGGGCTTCGACGAACCCGACCCGCGGGCGCTTCGGCTGCTGGTTATCCGGGAGGGCAGTAAAGCGTACCTGACGCACCACGTGACGGAAGATAACCGGGAGCAGTTGTTCAAACCCTACAAAGACCTGTGTGCCCGCATTGCCGGGCTGATTACGGCTTACCGTCCCACGTACCCGTATCCCCGGTCGCGGGCCAGTTCGCTTATCGAAACCGCGCATTATCAGGCTTACTTTCGGACATACCTGCCGTCGCTGACGGATCTGGGGCCCGCCGGGGAAACGGATGCCGTAGGGGGGGAAGCCCTGCTTACGTTTATGCATCACGTGCTGTTTTCATCATTGCATGCTGAACTGGAACCACCCGTATTGACCGGCCAATAGCTTGCCCGTCCCATATGGGGGGCGGTATTAACGGCTTTTTAACCGGTTTTTAATCTGAAAAGTTCGAATACACCCCGTATCAACTATAACGATCGTTATAGTTGATACGGGGTAAGCCTTAGTGCTGGCAGTTCGGATAGGGCATAGAGCGGGGGTGTACCTAACCGCTTTACTTACCGGGGCGGGTTTTCCGGCTGACTGGTTTCGCCTGTCAATAAGGTCTGGTAGCTACGGAACTGCGCTTCGTTGGCGTATTTATCCGTCGTGATTTCCAGGAGTTGCGCCCGGTCGGCGGGCGCGAAGAAGGCGGGCAGGACAGCGTCGAGATGGGTCAGGTCGCGGCAGGCGTGATAGTCGAGCCCTGCATCGGCAGCCGTCCGTTCGGCCGTGTAGCCGTGTGGCGTTTCGAAATACGGTTCCAGTTCGGGTTGCCGCCCCGGTCCGTCGATGATGCGAAAGATGTGGCCGCTGTCATTGTTCAGCAAAACGATCCGCAGGTTGGGCGGGACCGGGGCCGACCACAGCCCGTTGCGGTCGTAAAAGAACGCCACGTCGCCAATCAGCACCGTAACGATAGCGGTTGTCTGCGTCGCCATCCCAACGGCTGTGCTGAGGCAGCCATCGATACCACTGACCCCACGGTTAGCCCAGACCGCTACGCTGGCCGAGGCCAATAGCCCGCAGAGATTGGCGTAGCGAACGGGCATACTGTTGGCGAGCTGCAAACTCGAGCCCTGGGGAAGCGCGGCCAGCACCCGCTGGGTAGCCTGCCAGTCGGTCATCGACGAGGTGGCTGCAGCGAGCGTCTGGTGAACCCGTTTGCGGGCCCGCTGGTCGGTCTGCTGCCAGTGGGTCAGAAAGGCGTCCGATTCGCCGGCGTCATCGTCATCCCCGGACCGGAACCGCGCAAAGTCGATATCGGTCAGTAATTTCTCGAGGAACTGCAGTGGATCGGCCGGGATAAGGGTCGTCAGCGACTGGAAGGGATCACTGATGCGGTCGGGATTGGGCTGGATGTGCCAGTGCCGGGGGGCCGGATAGGTGCGGAAAAAGGTTTTCAAATTCCGGGTCAGCAACGAATTACCCAGTGTCAGGAGCAGATCAGGGCGCAGGGCCTGTGCCTGTTCGGGCGTCAGCGCAGCCAGACCCGTATCGGTATGGGTGATAAACGGCTCACCTACTCCCAGATTGCCCGTGATCTCGGCCAGCACCGGTACACCGAGTTCGGTGCTGATGGCATGCAGCACCCGGCGCAGGGCGGGGTTGGGCCGGCACTGGCCAAGCAGAATGAGTCGCCGGTCGGTGGTGTCCCATTCGTCGAGCAGGGCATGCCAGCTGGCCGTGTCGAGGGTGGGCTGGCCGGGGAGGGTTTCGATGGTCCGTACCGGTCCGGGCCGGAACACCTCACTGGCCGTGGGGTAAAACGGTTCGCGCAGCGGCACGTTGATATGCACCGGGCCGGGGGGCATAAGCTGGCAGAGGGTCAGGGCTTCGTTGACTTGCCGGTTGATGGCCCAGCGGCTGTCGGGATGCCCATAATCGGCGGGCAGGTCGTAGCTGCGTTTTACGTGCGGTTCGTAGAGGCCGGACTGGTGCATGGTCTGTCCATCCTGCTGGTGCAGCCATTCGTGGGGCCGGTCGGCGGTCAGCAGGATTAGCGGAACCTGCTGAAAGTACGCTTCGACCAGGGCGGGTGCCAGGTTGTAGGCGGCACTGCCCGACGTACAGATCAGCGCCACGGGCTGCGCCAGTTGCTGGGCCATACCCAGTGCGACAAAGCCGGCGGCCCGCTCGTCGGCCATAACCCGTACCTGCAGCCCCGGATGCCGGGCCACCGCCAGTGTCAGGGGAGCCGAGCGTGAGCCGGGTGAAACGACTACGTGTACGATACCCCGACGGGCGAGCAGATCGGCAAGATCGATGATAGGCTGGAGCAGGGCCATGGGTTCAGTGGGTGTTTGGGGCTGCAAACATAACCAAAAAGGAAGGTGGCTGTCCCGAAAACCAAGTGGTTCGGTTGAGGACCGGGCGGCTGGATACCGGGGGTTGTCGGCTTTTTCCGTTATTTTGTCTACCGGGAGCGGCAGCTCTGTAAACGAAGCCCGCCAATCGGTCGTTATGTAGCCAATCCATCGGGGCCCGTCCCCATAATCCCAACAGCCAGCGGATGAATCGCCTGACCTTCGACAACGAAAATGAAATACGCCTGAAATCGCTCGCGGGAGCGTTTCTGATCAACGCCATACTGGTGGCCATTCTGCTGCTGGTGAGTCTGAGCCAGACGGTTCCCGATCCGCCCCCCATCGAATTTATCGAAGTAAACTTTGGTACGACTGACCGGGGGAGTGGTAAAATTCAGACCTATAATAAACCCTCCGATTCGCCCAACCCTGTCGACGTGAAACCGTCGAACGAGCGGCCCAACCCACGCGAGGAGCGCACCACGCCCCGGGTCGAACGCACGACGGTTACGCCCACGCCGAAAGTACCCGATGCCAAACCGGCTAAAACGGCCACCGAAAAGCCCCTGATCACCAGCAAGGCCGAAAGCCCCGTGTCGACCCCGGAACGGCCGGAATCGAAGCGGGTCGAAACGACGCGCCCCAGTGCACCGGTCGAGCGGCCGGCCCCTCCGCAGCCGGTTCGGAAAGTGGAGACGGTCAACAACGACGCCCTCTTTAAAAAATCCTCGGGGGGCGGTGGTTCCAACGGTACCATCGGGAAGGCCAGTGGAACGGGCGGCAACAGCAATGGCGATGATGCCAGTGGGGTAGGTGACAAGGGCAACCCCAACGGAAAGATCGACGCCAAGAGTTTATACGGTACCCCGGGGGGCAGCAAAACCGGTGTCGCCTTCGATGTATCGGGCTGGTCGCTGGCGGGGCGTCCTAACGTCAGCGATGACTCCGACGAGACAGGGAAGATTGTGTTTCAGATCAGCGTAGACGGCAGTGGCGACATCGTCAATGTCCGCACGCTGCAGACCACCGTCAGCCCCACCGTGGTGGATGTGTACCGCAAGGCGGTGCAGCGGCTGCGGCTGCGGCCCAAAGGGGGCGCTACCCCGCCCACCGCCACGGGGACCATTACCTTTATTATTACGGCCAAGTAAATGCAGTATTCGGAAGCAATCGACTATCTCTATAGTCGGCTCCCCGTTTTTCACCGGATCGGGGCCAAGGCCCTCAAACCCGGTCTGGGTAATACCGAGCGGCTGTGTGCTGCTCTGGGCAATCCCGAGCGTCAGTTCCGCAGCATCCACGTAGGGGGAACCAACGGCAAGGGCAGCAGCTCGCACATGCTGGCGGCTATCTACCAGCAGGCAGGCTACCGGGTGGGCCTGTACACCTCGCCCCACCTGCAATCCTTCACCGAACGGATCCGTATCAATGGTGTCCCCATCGCCGAAACGGCCGTGGCCGAGTTCGTCACGCAGCAGCAGGCGCTGATCGAATCCATCGAGCCTTCCTTTTTCGAGCTGACGGTGGCCATGGCGTTCGACTACTTTGCCCGTTCGTCGGTCGACCTGGCCATTATTGAAGTCGGCCTGGGCGGACGACTTGATTCGACCAACGTGATCCAGCCCGAGCTGGCGCTGATTACAAACATCGGTCTGGACCATACCGATATATTGGGCGACACCCTGCCGCTTATTGCGGCCGAAAAAGCCGGGATCATCAAAGCAGGCCGTCCGGTCGTGATCGGAGAGACCCACCCGGAAACCGAACCCGTGTTTCGGGCGAAGGCGGGTGCCGCAGGGGCTCCGCTGGTGGTGGCCGATCAGGCTTACACCGTTCAGGATGGCGGTTTGCTAAACGGGCAGCGGCAGGTAAGCGTTAGCAAAGCAGGCGCTGCGGCCATGAATCTGACGCTCGATCTGCTGGGTGGGTACCAGTTACGCAACCTGCCGGGGGTACTGGCCGCCGTCGAGTTGCTGCAACCGACCTGGCCGGTGCCGCCCGCAGCCATCGTGTCGGGCCTTGGACAGGTGGCCCGTCTGACCGGTCTGCGGGGGCGTTTTCAAACGCTGCAAACCAGTCCACGTGTCATTGCCGACACGGCTCATAATCTGCCCGGTCTGCGGGCCCTGGCCGAAACACTCGACTCCCTGACCTATGCCCAGCTGCATCTGGTGCTGGGCATGGTTGCCGACAAAGAGCGGCAGGCGGTGCTGGCGATACTACCCGTGTCGGCCCGGTATTATTTCTGCCAGGCCCAGACCCCCCGCTCGTTACCCGCCGGACAGCTTGCGCTGGAAGCTGCCCGGTTTGGCCTCCTGGGCGAGGGCTTTTCCGATGTGAACCAGGCACTCGCGGCTGCCCGGCAGGCAGCCGCCCCCGACGACCTGATTGTAGTTACGGGGAGTAACTATACCATTGCCGAATTAACCGATTTATAAGTAACTGTGACGCGTCGAAAACAACACCGCTTTCTGCAGAATCAGGAAAGCCCCAATGTCATTGAAGCTGGAAAGCCAGCGTATAAAACCATTAAAGGAAACTGGCGTCGCGACTACTTCGGCAACGATCAGCCGATCGTACTCGAACTGGCGTGCGGCAAGGGCGAGTACACCATCGGTCTGGGTCAGGCCTATCCCCAGACCAACTTTATCGGTGTCGATATCAAAGGTGACCGCATTGCCCGTGGTTCGCAGGCAGCCCTTCAACGGGGCCTCACCAACGTTGCTTTCCTGCGAACGGACATCAACTTTATCGAGGAGTTTTTTGAGCCGGGGGAGGTCGATGAGATCTGGATTACCTTTCCCGATCCGCAGCCCCGGGCCAAGCAGGAGAAGCACCGCCTGACTCATCCGCGGTTTCTGATTGTTTACAAACGGCTCCTGAAGCCGGGTGGAACGCTACATCTGAAAACAGACAATCCCGAGCTGTTTGCGTACAGTGTTGAACAGGTGGAGGCCGAAGGATTTTCTAGTTTACAAAAGACAACCGATCTATACAACTCGCCCCTCAACCAGATTCATCTCGGTATTAGAACCAAATACGAGCAATTGTTTTTTGACAAAGGGTTTACAATTAACTATTTACAATGTAAAACGGGTGTGCTATTTACATAACACACCCGTTTTACATTGTTTAACTATCAAAAAGCAAAAACAGACCGTTACTTTTGTAATATACAATTGTAACGGTCTGTTCTCGTATTATTTGTTGAACAGTTTAACGATCAGATCGGCCACGCGGCTCGAATAACCGTATTCATTGTCGTACCAGCCAACCACTTTGGCCAGGGTTCCGTTGGCGGCTGTCAGCTCCGAATCAAAGATGCAGGAGTGGGGGTTGCCAATGATATCGATCGATACGAGGGGATCGGTATTGTACTCCAGGATACCGGCCAGGGGACCTTCCGACGCAGCTTTAATGGCTGCGTTGATTTCCTCGACCGTAGCGGCCCGCTTCAGAACAACGGTCAGATCGGTAAGCGATCCGTCGGGAGTAGGCACACGCATCGCGTTACCATCCAGTTTACCTTTCAGCTGGGGAAGAACCAGACCCACGGCCTTGGCAGCCCCCGTCGAAGTGGGGACAATCGACAGGGCAGCGGCCCGGGCCCGGCGCAGATCCGAGTGGGGAGCATCCTGCAGATTCTGATCGGCGGTGTAGGCGTGGATCGTTGTCATGTACCCGCTTTCGATACCGAATACGTCATCCAGAACTTTGGCCATTGGGGCCAGACAGTTGGTCGTGCACGAGGCATTGGAAACGATTGTTTCATTGCCCGTCAGGGTATCATCGTTTACGCCAAGTACAACGGTTGGAATATTGCCTTTAGCAGGAGCGGAGATCACCACTTTTTTGGCACCCGCCTGCAGGTGCTGACCCGCACCGGCTTCGTCAACAAACCGTCCCGTCGATTCAAGTACCACATCGACGTTCAGCTCTTTCCAGGGTAGATTTTTCGGATCCCGTTCGGCATACGCATTGATACGTTGTCCGTTTACAGTCAGGCTGTCCTTATCCGATACTACTTCGCCAGCAAATTTACCGTGTACCGAATCATATTTCAGCAGGTGGGCGAGGGTAGCATTGTCTGTAAGATCATTGATGGCAACTACCTCAATGTTTTCTTTTTCGAGAAGTCGACGGAACGACAGACGTCCGATACGACCGAAGCCATTGATGGCAACGCGAATTTTTTCCATGAACTGTTAATAGGTTTGTTTTCGGCCCAAATATAGGCATTTAATACGGCAATAGGGGGCGTAGACGTATAAAGGAATCTTTTAGCAAATTGGTTTACATAAAGGATATTTAGCAAAAATACGAGATTTGATAGCAAAGAGTTAGCATTTTGGCCAATTATTACTAATTTTTTTAGCGTATTATTAGTAAAATCATGCTAAATTACTATTATTTGCTAATTACTTATCGGTATTGCTAAATATGGGTTATCTAATTTACTAATTAGGGTGTAGCTTCATAGACGAACCAATGCATGATATCGTAACTACAAATGATTACGTCATAAAATAGTAAAGGGTAGGGTAGATTAATTTAACTTCATTATGATACCAGTCAGCAATCTGGAAGTGCCCGATTAATGCACTTGATCCACGCCAATCTTTTTAACAATGAATTTCTACTAAACAGGGGCCTGTTTGTACGCGCATGCTTATTACCCCTTGATTAGCATTATTCGATACGCACGGGCGCGCATATCCAGCATCTAGCAACAGCTGTATAATCAGATGCACCGACTACCGCTATGGGGACGATCAGCAATAACCCCGGTATATTTTTTAGTTGCTTTCATCCTTTTATCAGTACTGACAACCCGACCAATAAAAGCATCCATCTTAGTAGCTGTTTTGCTTGCTATGTTTTGTCTCCCGCATTTACTCGGACCGAGACCGACGAACATTTGCAGTCGCTTATGGGCTTATGGGCTTATTAGTTTTCCTATAAGCTCACTCATAATTCCCCCCTTAAAAAGCACGTAAACACCCGTCCGGAAAAACACTGCGTCGGTAGAGGTATACGTAGTAAACGGATTACGTAGTAAACGGATGTCGATCCTGAGATAGATAATCTACGGCAACACGTACACACGGAAGAGGAGTACAGATAAAAACCTTCCCACGACACACCCGGTTATCACTGAACCTTTTCTCTCCATGCCCGCTCCAGTCATTCATCCAAGTCGATCGCTGCCCCCCTGACGAACTTTTTTTGGCTTATATTTCAACTATACACGCTAAACTGCTACCTTTGAGTCTATACAAATAGCTTAATCATACAGAAAAAGACATCACAAAATATTATTTTGCATAGATATATAATAGCCTGTACATCAGGCAATTATAACTTTTATTTAAACTTTTACTTTAAGTACATGTCTGAACAAGTCGAGTTGATCTGGTCAAATCGGGAGTTATTAAAGGAGCCGGAATCCCTAGCCCTTATCCATCGCATAATTGATCAATTAGATAGGGGGGAACTGCGGGTAGCCACCCCACCAGCTGATGGTGATAGCCAGTGGACCGTTAATGAATGGGTCAAAAAAGCTATTTTGCTCTACTTCGTGAGTCAGCAGATGAAACCTCAGGAGGTTGGCATATTCGCCTTCAACGACAAGATTCCGCTGAAAACAAACTTCGCCGAAACCAAAGTGCGGGTGGTACCACCCGCCGTTGCGCGCTACGGATCTTTCCAGGCACCCGGCGTCATTCTGATGCCGTCGTACGTGAACATTGGTGCGTATGTCGATGAGGGTACCATGGTCGATACCTGGGCTACGGTGGGCAGCTGTGCACAAATCGGTAAAGATGTTCACCTCAGTGGTGGGGTAGGAATCGGCGGAGTCCTTGAACCCCCCCAGGCTGCACCCGTCATTATTGAAGATGGCGCTTTCATCGGCTCCCGCTGCATCGTGGTCGAAGGAGCACACATTGGCAAGCGTGCCGTTCTGGGCGCGGGCGTCACCATTACGGGTTCATCGAAAATCATCGACGTGACCGGATCCGAACCCGTAGAGTACAAAGGCTTTGTGCCTGCTAACTCGGTTGTTATTCCTGGCAGCTATACTAAAGAGTTTCCCGCAGGTTCCTATCAGGTTCCCTGCGCCATCATTATCGGAACACGTAAAGAATCGACCGATTTAAAAACGTCGCTCAATGAGGCTCTACGCGAGAATAACGTTTCAGTCTGACGCCACCACTGGTCACGCCGATTGATTTAAGCGCGCTATGCGTTGAATTACAATTGTTTGTTTACAAAATAGCCTGTGTACATGCGTATACAGGCTATTTTTATATGTAATAAATACATAAGTAAATCCACATCTAACAATTTTCATCGGTAAATCATCAATGAAACACACTGTAAATTGACAATTAACAATAAAATGCTATTTATCTTTGTGTAAACTGATCCGCGACACTTAGGCCGATCGGTTTCTAAGGGCATGACGATAAATGACAAGATTAAACAGATACTGATCGATCGTAACTTCACCCCGTCGTATTTCGCGGATGAAATTGGCGTACAGCGCTCCAGCATTTCGCACATTTTATCGGGTCGTAATCGTCCCAGTTTCGATATCATTCAGAAAATCATTCGTCGGTTTCCTGATCTGGGCTACGAATGGATCATGGAAGAAGAACCCGCCGTCGTCTCCAGTCCGCCAGCTTCCCCGTTCGGCACGGGGTATAATCCGGCCGTCGGCCGACCCGGCGGGAATCGCCCGTCGGCCGACCTGACTACTAACCGGTATGCTCAGCCTTCTTCGGCTGCTTCATCTCCATACGTGCCCCAGGTAACTACAGCACCGGTCCGCCCACAACGCTCCGAAATTCCGCCCGTTGCCTTGCCCACTTTACCCGAGCCGGACCCAGCGACACCCTCTGAAACGGCGGCCAATCCAGTCGATCGTAAGGTCGAACGCATTCTGATTTTTTATACGGATGGCTCGTTCCGGGAATATACACCCTCGCTTTGAGCTGCCGTTCGTTGCCTCTTCCGATGCCTTGGCTGCTTAAAGCGTCTTCGGTTCACTCAGGGGTTTGATTCTATACAGCTCATACCTGGCTGTACCGCTCTTCATAGCACGCCCGGCTACACCAATAGCCGGGCTTTTTTGTCCGCCTGATTGACCGACAACGATTAGGGGTAGCTGGCCAGCAACCCTGTATCAAACCGGCAGTGGGAGTGAGCCAGCCACGCCGTACTTCTAAAGCGTTACTTCAATTCATAATACGACCAATCAACCGATTATAATTGCTTCAGATAGGCTCCATTTTTACGGTTAAAACGCCTTTTTTGGGCATTTGAGGCCGGTTTTCTGGTATTTTTACGCTAAGTACCTGTAAAGCAACACTTTAGTGTTCCACGTGGATTCCTGTACGATTTTCGGCTGTATAAGTTGTCAACTACGCGATTCTGAACGCGTTTACCAGCGCAGTGGCGACAGCCGTACGAGCCAATTCATGGCCTGCCACTGCGATGTTTCACCTGCCTTTCCACTGGTTGTTCGTTCCAATTTATTCGGCTGTTCCCTGGTTGCTGGCTGACGCTGCCACTGTTGTTTCAATTCTGTTCGTCGTATAAAGTCAGTTATTCTGAAACGCGCCATTCAGCTTTTTTTAAGACGCTGGACGCTGCGTGATTAGTCGGGGGCTGACCGTTCGTAAATCGGGCTGGCCAGCCATTTGTCAGATACAGTTCAACGGACACAATCCGTTTGGCTATCGATTAGCAGTTACAGCTCTTGACTAGCTGGTAGTCTGCCCTGCCAAATCATTTACTGCCATCAACAGTCTATTGTGGTATATATATGACTGTCACTACTGAACTTGTCTGGCAAACGGTTTGACAGACCATCAACCTGTTTGTTGTATAATTTATATTATGTTAAGTAGAGTTTATAAAGAGAAGGCCAGCAATTGGCTGGCCTTCTCTCCCGGATTTTACTTCGTTGGCTCTACGCAAACAATTTTCCGCTCTTCGTACTGCTTCAGAATGTTCTGCAGATTCGTCAGGTTCTCCGTTACTTCCGGCTCGTCTTTAACCGACTTCGCTTTCTGGAAGTATGGAAGTGCCTGTTTGAACTTTCCGCAAACCTGTCCGTCTACTTCTTTACCGCGCTTGTTGTACTCAGCCATATCCATACCGTCTACGGCTTTCTTCATGTTAACGGCTTCATTAAAGTACGTTACACCCAGGTTATAGTTGGCGTCGTAGTTCGCGCCGTCCAGCGCCAGCGCTTTCAGGTAATACTCTTTCGACATGGCCCGCTCCTCGGTCAGTTTTTTCCGGATGTCGACCAGTTGCTTCTCGGCATCGGCCGAGGCACCTGAGTTGGCGGCAGCCTCTTTAGCAACGGCTTCCAGCTGAGCAATGGTTGCTTTCTGATCGGTAGCCCGTTTCTGCACGTCGGCCAGCTGACGCTTCAGATCGGCGTTCTTAGGCTGCTTCTTGATAGCGGCACTCAGACGCGTTACTTCTCCGTTATAGGTCGTCAACAGTTCTTTGGCATCGGCCAGCTTTTTACCGGTGCTGCTCCCCTTCTTGCTTTCGCCTTCCAGTTTACGCGCATCGTCGTCGAGTTTGTTGGCGTTGTTGTCGTAGATCTGACCCAGCATCACCAGGTTCTGGGGATTGTTGGGTTCTTTCTCAGCCATCTTTTTCAGACCGGCTACCGCTTCATCCATCCGACCTGAGGTCAGCATGATGTTGATCTTTTCATTCGACAGATCCTTGTTGTTTGGATCCAGCGCCATCCCTTTGTCCAGTACGGCCAGCGCCTTGTCGATTTCTTTATCGGTGCGGTACAGCTGCACCAGTGACCCATACACCTGCGCGTCTTTACCGCCGTTGGCTACGTAACGCTCCAGCAGTTCCTTGGCGGTGTTGTTGTCGCGTACCTGCTGGGCACCGATGGCCGCATAAAGCGGAGCCGTCGTGTCTTTCGGGTTGATGTCCGAGGCTACGCGCAGCGACTTCACCGCATCGGCGTAGTTTTTACCTTGGAATTTAGCCACACCCTGCTGCATGAAGGCATAGTACAGCTGCTGTGACTTCAGAGCCTCTTCGGCTTCCTTTGCCAGCCGGCCCGGACCGCCTTTCTTATCTTTGTCGAGTTCGATTACTTTTTTGTATGCATCGAAAGCCGTGGTGGCAGCCGCCGAATCCATGCGGATGTACTGACTGGCAATCTGCTGATACGTCTTACCGCGATCCATCCAGGTGCTGGCTTTTACCGACGCTTTGGCATCCGTGATGTCCTTGTCACTTTTTTCCTTTTCTTTTTTAACAGCGTCCATCTGCGCCTGATCGAGCACGGATGCTGCACCGCCCTGTTGGTTCTGTGCAAACGCGCTGACCGACAGGCAACAGGCTACGACTGCTACTGCGACTGATTTCATGTGTAAATTGGGGTTTTGTGAATTTTAATCTAAAAACGAAAATACGGATTCCATCCGTATAAGTATGCACCGGCGCAAATTGTTTAAGCCGCCCCTCCGCTACCAGTGGCACAGAAGGACGGCTTACGGCAAGTACTATGCGTTACGGATCAGCTACTCAGCGGCTGCCGGCTGGTCGGGCGTCTGCTCGTCCGTCGACACCGCATCGGCTGCGATGGCTGTGGCCGGCAGCGGCTCGGCCGAAGCCTCGTCGTCGTCTTCCCGTTTAATCTTGGTCACCGACGATATCTCATCCTCACCTTTCAGCGTAATAAGCCGAACGCCCTGGGTGTTCCGGCCAATCACACTGATTTCGCTTACCGGGGTGCGGATGGCGATACCTGATTTATTAATAATCATCAGGTCATCGTTGTCCGATACATCCAGGATGGCCACCAGCCGACCCACCTTCTCAGTTACCTTCAGCGTACCAACGCCTTTGGCTCCCCGGTTGGTCACGCGGTACCCATCGATATCGGACCGTTTGCCATAGCCTTTCTCCGACACCACCAGCAGTTGGGCCTGAGCCGAGTCGATACAGACCATACCAATCACGTGATCGGTTGCATCCTCATCGTCGAGCGAGATCCCCCGGACCCCGGCGGCCGTGCGGCCCATGGGCCGCGTGCGGCTTTCGTGGAACCGTACCGCCTTACCGGCACTCGAGGCAATGACGATATCGTTGTCGCCATTGGTCATGCATACGCCGATCAGCTGATCGTCCTCGTCGATGGTAATAGCAATAATCCCGTTCTGGCGGGGCCGTGAATAAGCCTCCAGCATGGTTTTCTTGATCGTGCCTTTCCGGGTACACATCACAATGTAATTATTGTTGATGTAGTCCTCGTTCTTCAGATCAGTCACATTGATCACCGCCCGGACTTTGTCGTCGGATTCGATGTTAATAAAGTTGGCCAGGGGGCGTCCTTTAGCCGTCCGCGAGCCTTCAGGCAGCCCGTGCACCGGCACCCAGTACAGCCGGCCTTTCTGGGTAAAGGCCAGGAGGGTGTTGTGCATGGTAGCGGTAAAGAGGTGTTCGGTAAAGTCCTCCTCTTTGGTCGTGGCGGCCTTTGCCCCCACTCCACCCCGGCTCTGCGCCCGGTATTCGGTTGTCGGTGTCCGCTTGATGTAGCCTTCGTGCGAGATCGTAATCACCATGTCGTCGTCGGCAATCAGCGACAGGTCGCTGATATTACCGTCACCCAGCGGGTTGATCTGCGTCCGGCGGGCATCGCCGTAGCGGGCGCGGATATCGATCAGTTCATCCCGGATCACCTGCCGCTTGCGTACTTCGCTCGCCAGGATATCCTTATAGTCGGCAATCTGCCGCATCAGTTCATCGTATTCAGCCTGCAGTTTGTCGCGTTCGAGCCCCGTCAGGCGCTGCAGCCGCATATCGAGAATAGCGCGGGCCTGCAGCTCACTCAGGGAGAACTGCGTCATCAGCCCGGCGCGGGCTACTTCCGGATCGCGCGACGAACGGATAAGCGCAATCACGGCGTCGATGTGGTCGAGCGCGATCAGCAGCCCTTCCAGAATATGCGCCCGTTTTTCGGCTTCGCGCAGTTCGTACTGCGTCCGGCGCGTTACTACCTCGAAGCGGTGTTCGACGTAGTATTTCATCATGTCCTTCAGGTTCAGCAGCATGGGCCGCCCCTTCACGAGCGCCACGTTGTTGATACTGAACGACGACTGCAGCGCGGTGTGCTTATAGAGGTTGTTGAGCACCACGTTGGCAATGGCATCCTTACGGAGGTCATACACCACCCGCAGCCCGTCGCGATCCGATTCGTCGCGGAACGCCTGGATACCCTCGATCTTTTTGTCGTTGATAAGCTCGGCCGTTTTTTCGAGCATCACCGATTTGTTGACCATGTACGGGATATCCGTCACGATGATCTGGGTCTTGCCCCGGTTTTCCTCGATGGTGGCGTTGGCCCGCAGCACTACCCGGCCCCGCCCCGTCTTAAACGCCGACTTCACCCCTTCCATGCCATAGATCGTGGCACCGGTCGGGAAGTCGGGTGCTTTCACGTACTGCATCAGCTCCTCAATGTCGATATCCTGATTATCGAGATACGCCACGATTCCGTCGACGACTTCACTCAGGTTATGGGGGGCCATGTTGGTCGCCATCCCGACGGCAATACCCGACGAGCCGTTGAGCAGCAGGTTGGGCAGCTTGGCCGGCATCACACTCGGTTCTTCCAGCGAGTCATCGAAGTTGGGCTGAAAATCGACGGTTTCCTTGTAGATATCCGTCAGCATTTCTTCGGCGATCCGCTTCAGCCGGGCTTCGGTATAACGCATGGCCGCCGGTGAGTCGCCATCGATCGAACCAAAGTTACCCTGCCCGTCGACGAGCGGGTAACGCAATGACCAGTCCTGGGCCATCCGCACCATGGTATCGTATACTGAGGAATCGCCGTGGGGGTGGTACTTACCCAGTACCTCACCAACGATACGGGCTGATTTCTTATGGGGCTTGTTATAATTGACCCCCAGTTCGGCCATACCAAACAACACCCGCCGGTGTACAGGCTTGAGCCCGTCCCGCACGTCCGGCAAGGCGCGGGAAATAATAACCGACATCGAATAATCGATGTAGGCACCGCGCATTTCGTCTTCAATGTTGATGGGAATAATGTTACTGGGCGATTCGAGGCCGGGATTTTCTTCCGCCATGTGAAAAAGGGGTTTCGCAGAAAATTACTATTTCGGTGCACCCAGTCGGAGCACACCACCTATATAGACAAATATACAAAAACTTCGGCGGAAATGAAAAGAAACGCGTATTGACGCGCATACGGGCCCAGAACGCAGGAGCGCTGCCCAATCGGTCCATCGGCGCATCGTACTACTTATGCCGCCGATATCATCTAAACCAAATACAATTCTATTACAACTAAAACGTATAGACGCGACAGGAACTCCCGGGGCACGAACTCCTCCCCGCTACAGCCTGCATCCGCCTGCTGACCGCCCCCGCCGGTGTCCTTACTGTTTGATGCGGGGATCGAACAAAAACGGTTCGGTACGCAGCAGGCGAATCTGCCCGAAATCGGGATGGGCCGGGTTGAGCAGGTAGTTGCATTCAGTATCGATGATGGCCGATGGCACCCGCAGCACGGCCGTCTGTCCCCGCTGCAACCAGTCACTGCCGCGTTCCTGACACCGGGCATATTGCTGAAAATCGGTCCAGCCAGCAGGCAGACTGTCGGGCGCTATCGTCGTGATGGCCAGGGTATCGGGCACCTCGATCACCATGACGCGGAATACCTCCATGAGCCCTTCGCCACTGCGGTGTACCACGTTTTCGAGGCAGGCCAGCGCCCGGCTCGCAGCGGTATAGAGCACAAACTGCCCCCGGTAGTTCCAGCGGGCCGCGCCCCCCGATGTAACCAGCCGATCGGCGTAAATGGCTTTGGTAATGCGGTAAACAAGCATAACCGCGCTCAGGCCAGATCCCCGTATTCGATCCGGACCACCTCATCCATCACCAGGTCGATCCCGCCCGACGTATGGAGCAGCTCGAACGGCACCTGACCGCCCAGCCCGTAGGCGGGCTTATCCATCCAGCGCCGGAACGCATCGGCCGACCCAAAAACCGATTCGCCAATCTGAAAAAGCGCCATAATCTTCAGCACCTTCTCACTATCCTGCGGATTAAGCTTTTTCTGCTCGCGTTCATAACGCTGAAAGGTTTTCAGGGAGGTATCGAACAGATCGGCCAGTTGCTCACGCCGGTACCCGGTCAGTTCAGCAACTTCGAAAAAACGGGTAGCCGCTACGCCTTTCAGCGCCAGCAGCACAAGCGACGTACGATCGGTGGTCATCATGGAACAAAGCTAGGCTATTTGTCCCGACAACACGGAATTTTGTCCAAAAGTTTACAGGCGCAGGCCGGCAGCGTATAGCCTCGGCTTTTTCAACAATAGCCGCCGGGGGGTGTTATGCCATCAGCTGATGCTACGCGCTGTATGACTTTCCTCCCGCCCCAACCAACAACCCACCCCCACCTTCTCTTTAGCCAGCCCGCCCCGCACCCCGACCTGCGGCTCTCCGTGGTGGTGCCGGCCCGTAATGAAGCCCCTCACCTGCCGCATGCGCTCGATGCGCTGCGCCGGCAATATCAGACCGACGGCACGCCCCTATCCACTTCCCTTTACGAAGTGCTGCTTCTGCTGAATAACTGTACGGATACATCGGAAGCCGTGGCCCGGGCCTATCAGGCGCAGCACCCAGCGTTCCCGCTGCGGCTGGCGGTGGTACACCTCCCCCCCGATCAGGCCAACATCGGCACGGCCCGCCGGTTGCTGATGGATGCGGCCTGCCGGCGGCTGAACCGTCCCGACGGCATTATTGCCTCGACCGATGGGGATACGCAGGTCGACCGGCACTGGATCGATCAGATCCGGCAAACGATCAGCCTCGGCAACGAAGTCGTCGGGGGACGGATTCTGACGCTGCGCGACAGCGGACCGGTTCGGCGCAACCACCTGCGCGATGTCACGTACCGGATGCTGGTAGCCCAGGTCGAAACCCGGCTCGACCCGCAGGCACACGATCCGTGGCCCCGGCATTTTCAGCACTTCGGCGCCAGTCTGGCCCTTACCTGTGCGGCTTACCTGCGGGCGGGTGGCCTGCCCGATGTACCGTATCTGGAAGATGAAGCCCTGTACCAGGCGCTGCTCCGGACCGATGCCCGTATCCGGAAAAACCCACAGGTGCGCGTTACCACCTCCAGCCGCCTGCACGGACAGGTAGACGTGGGCTTTTCCGAACAGCTGCGTTACTGGCTCAACCAGAATCAGACCAACCAGCATCAGCTGGCCGAACCCGCCGGGGCCGTGATCGAACGGTTTCGCTGCCGGCAGCAGCTCCGCCGGCTCTGGCAGAAAAGCGAAGCGCCGGCCAGCGAGGTCCGCGCCTATGCCGCTGTCCTCGGTATCGATCCCGACTGGCTGGAGACGATCCTGCAGCAAAGCCGGTATTTCGGGGCGTGCTGGGAACAAATCGACCAGCGGCTGACGGGCCGTGCGGACTGGCACACCCGTTGGCCGCCGGTTCCCGTTACCCAGGCCATTGCCGAACTGCGGCAGTTTCTGCGGCAGACAGGCCCTGCCCACGCAGCGATCCAGTAAGACCGCTTATCGCTTCTGGAACAAATCGAGCCGGTAGGTGTCGGCCCGGGTCTGGTGCAGGTGCGTCAGCGGTCCGCCGGAGCTGGTCAATTCCAGAAAAAACTCGTGCACGGCATCGCCCGTCAGGGGGTAGTCAGGCACCACGGGGGTCCAGTGAACCAGCAGCAGGTGCCCGCCCGGCGCCAGGGCCTCAACCATACGCGCCCGGGCTTCGGCCAGATCGGGCAGCGACAGGTAATAGCCTACTTCTGACACCAGGATCAGTTCGAAGGGCCCCGTCGGAAAATCGACAGGTATCTGCATCTGCTCGATCGTGACCTGCGGACAGTCGGCCAGCCGGGTTCGGGCATCGGCCAGGGGCAGTGCACTGGCATCGACCGCCAGCAGCGCGTCGCAGCGGTCGGCCAGTTGCCGGGTCAGCACCCCAATGGAGCAACCGATCTCGAAGGCCCGCTGGTACCGCGGGTTGGGCAGTGCCTGCAGTGTGGCCGCGTATTTGGCGCGCTCGTAGTCGCTGGTGGCAAACGACCAGGGGTCGCGATTGGCCGTGTACACGGCATCAAAGTACGCTTTTGGTAAGGACATGGGGTGTATGGGGTTGGCGGGAAGCTACCAGGGCAGACTCCGTCCGATTGCTCCGAGCCGGGCCGGACAGGGCCAGCCGACGAAAACCGGGCGGCTACGCCAGTGCTTCGAGAAACAGTTCGTACGGATCGTCGAAATGAGTAAGCAGTTCGGGCGACAGGTAAAAGGCCGTCGGGTCGTCGTCGATCAGCCGCGTAACCTGTGAGCGGTGAGCAGCAATGGCCCGGTTACGCTGGGCCATCACTTCCGCAATGGGTACCTGCCAGACCCGCCGTTCGTCGGGCCGGGGCATATCGTCGGGACCACCCAGTTCCCAGAGCCAGATCAGGTATTCGAGCACCCGCGGCTGTGCCTGGGCGGGCAACAGCCGGCAGGCCTCGGCAAGCAGGTGACGGCTGGCCCGGTGATCGCGGTGCGGATCGCGCAGCCACGGCACCAGTACGGTCCGGGGCGCTACCCGTGCCAGCAGGATACGCAGGTCAGCCGCAGCCGGCGCAAAGGCCGGCTCACCCGGCTGGGGCACCTGCGTATCCCGGAGCCGCATAAAGGCGCAGGCGTCGGGCGCTACCCCCAGCACGTCGAGCGCTGCGCGGGCTTCGGCCTCCCGCAGGTTCCGCAGCCGCTCGGCAGGGTACGTCCGGGAGTTGGGGTGCGACATGGTTCCGTCGCTCACGAAGAGCACGAACACCGGTAAACCCAATTGCCGCAACTGGCTGATCGTGCCGCCACAACCCAGCGATTCATCGTCGGGGTGCGGAGCCACCACCAGCGTTGGTCCCAGCGTCGCCAGGTCGGTGAGCGGGCGGGCCCGGCTGCGCAGGGTGGTAGCTTTCTCAGCGCCAGAGATCATGGGCGGGCAGGGGATTGGTTAGCACGTACTGACCCAGGTCGATCAGCGTAGCGTCGGGCGCGGGCTGGCGCAGGTACATCGTCAGGTCGCGGTGGATACGCTCGAACACCTGGGGACGCAGTAGCCCGCGGGCCCCAACGCAGCGTTCGCAAAGCGGCATCACCTGCAGACAGATAGCCTCAATGGCCGATCGGGTCATGTTGGCGTAGGCAACGATATGGGCCGGGTCGGCGCCTTCGGCCAGCCACTGGTCGGTTTTGCACCCCGCCGAGCGGAGCCACTGATTACCGGATTCGATCAGCCAGGCCACTTCGGCCAGGCGGGTACGCTGCAGCACATCATCGGTGCGCTGCATGGCCATCAGGAACCGGCGGGTCGCTTCATAAAGCGCTTCGGCGCCCCCCAGCTGTACGGCGGCAAACCGAATGGCCCCGCCACTGAAGTACGGCTGAGCCAGGTACTGACCGGGCTGCCCCAGCAAATCCGAGGCCGACAGGGTGATGCCCGTAAACTGCAGTTTAAAACTGGCCGACGCCCGCATGCCCAGGGGTTGCCAGAACTGGGCATCGGCCGGAATAGTCGCTACGTCTTCAGTCGGAACCACCGCCATCTGCCAGCCCCGGCGCGCCTGACCGGCCGCGTCGGTACCCGTCAGTTCGCCCGTGATCAGGGGGCGCTGCACCCAGCCCGCTCCCGAGCAGAATGTTTTTGCCCCCAGCACCTGAACCGTGTCGCCCGCCTGGTCGAAGCGGACGCCGTCGTGCGCCTGCGTGTTCCAGACGCTGAAAAGACACTGCTTCTCGCGTACATCGGCGTACCACCGCTGGCGCTGGTCGGGCGTGGCGTACAGGTAGATCAGGTAAAGGGCGTTGATATGCCCTTCGTAGACCCGGCCCACGGCAAGGTTGGCGCTGCCGATGCGCTTGAGCAACCGCAACAGCGCAGCGGTTTGCCCGGTGGCGAAATCGAGCGGCTGCCCCGGCAGGGTAACGGCCAGCAAACCGGCCTCGGCCAGCCAGCCAAAAGCCGCCACGGGAAACGCGCCGTCGTGGTCGGTCTCGGCCGCTATAGCGGCTATACGACTCAGCAACGCATCGAGGGCAGGCCCGCCGTGCGGTTCCGCCGACGGGCTGGGATCAGGCTGAAAAGAGTGAGGGTTCATGTCTCCAATAAAGCGGAAACCCACCCGAATGTTTTGGCACGGCCCTGACGGGTTCAGGCCAGCATCGCCAGATACCGCTCGTGCAGGCGGTCGCGGGTACGCTTGAGCCTCATCTTGACGGCGCTTTCGGAAAGCGTACACATGGTGGCAATTTCACGAATGGAGTGGCCCTCGGCGTATTTGAGGTGCAGCAGCAGCCGATCGCCATCGGGCATGTTGCGGGCCAGCGCCACCAGCTCATCGAGCGATTCGTCGGGCCGGTCCAGCCCATCGGGGTCCGGTAGCTGGGCCAGTTCTCCCTCGCCTACTTCCTGCCACACCATCCGGCGGCCCAGCCGCAACTGATCGAGGCAGTAGTGGTTGGAGATAGCAAACAGCCAGGTCGAGAATTTGGACCGTTGCTGAAAGGAGTTCAGGCTGTTGAGTACTTTGATGAAAATGTCCTGGGTAAAGTCTTCGGCCGTTTCAGCATCCTGCGTGAAGGCGAAGCACTTTGTGTACACTTTGCGAACGTACCGGCGGTAAAGGGTCGCGAAACAGTCAGCTGCCTGCGTATGCTGGTAAAGGCTAACGAGTTGTTCGTCCGGTAGATGCCTGCTAATCATGGTGGTCTATGGTAAGGTATGGAATAAAAGAGGTAAACAAATATATAATCATTACGATATAGTAACTACAACTTGCCAACCCTCGCCCCACCTAGACTGCCGTACTACCCACCTATTGGCCCGATTTTTTCTTGTACATATACCAAAATCACGCCAAAAAAAGCGGCAATAATCCAAAAAAAAGAGGATTATTACCGCTTACACATTTTAACCCTGTAGGGCACAAAAAAGCTACTTGATATACAACCAGGCCTTATAAAGTGCCTGCTGCTCGGCCGTTGGGTTGGCCACGGGCTCCAGCCGGTAGCTCACGAGCGGACTCGGCAGCAATTTGATGGGGAGCTCCCGCAGCAGACCACTCCGGTTCACCAGAACCGTCAGGGTTTCGCCCGGCCGGCGGCCGGCCATCAGCCGCTGCAGGTCGTCGCCGACCCGAACCTGATCGACGGCGAGCACTTCGTCGCCCACATTCAGTCCATCGGCATAAGCCGCCCCTCCGCGCCGTACGCCCGTCACGGTGGTCCGGCCGTTGACCACCTGGGTGCTAGCGCCCAGGTACCCGTCGGGGTTACGCCCGGCTACATTCGTCAGGGTCAGCCCAACCGGCGCAAAGTACGCGTTGTAATCGATGGGGTCGGCCGAGTTGACCCCGATGTCGAAGAAATCGGCCAGCGACCGGCCGGCAATCTGTTCGGCGGCCCGCCGGAACTCATCGTCGGTGAAGCCCCGCTGCTGTTTTTTATAGTATTCCTGATAGAGATACTGCATCAGGTTGTCCATGTTGCGGGTGCCTTTGCTACCCGACAGAATCGCCAGATTCAGCAGCGTACCCAGAATGCTGCCCTTGCTGTAGTATGAAATAGTGCTGTTCACCGAGTTCTCGTTGGGGCGGTAGCCTTTGATCCAGGCATCCCAGCTCGACTCGGCCGCCGACTGCACTTTGCTGCCCGGCTGGTTTTCGAGCTGGGTGATTTCACCCGCCAGCATATTTACGTAGGTCTCGGGCGTGTGGTAACCCGCCCGGCGCAGAATATACTCCTGGTAGAACGAGGTGCCCCCTTCCGACAGCCACAGCATATGGGTGTAGTTCTCGTTTTCGTAATCGAAGGGCCCCAGGGCGATGGGGCGGATGCGCTTCACGTTCCAGAGGTGGAAATACTCGTGGGCTACCAGCGACAGGAACCGTTTGTAGCTGGCTTCGGTATCATAGGCCGACCGGGGCGTTTCGAGCGTGGTGGAGTTGAGGTGCTCCAGCCCGCCCCCACCCGGCGGAATATGATGCACGATAAAAGTATAGTGTTTGCAGGGATGCTCGCCCACGACCGAAGCGGCCGTTTCGCACACCTTTGTATAATCGGCCGCCAGCCGTTTTTCATCGTAATCGACCTCGCCATACATGGCCACCTGGTGGGGCACGCCGGCCGCCGTAAAGCCAAACAGCCGCTGGTTGCCAATCTCGATGGGCGAGTCGACCAGCAGGTCGTAGTTGGGGGCCTCGAAGGTATTGGGCTGGCCGGCCACCGGTTCCAGCGCCGTGGTTACCTGTTTCCAGGTTTTGTAGGGCTGCACAACCACCCGCAGCGGCATCGTCCGTAGGGCATCGTGGTACATGAACAGGCTGGCCGGGGTCACGTAGCCGTGGTCGACATCGACGAAGCTGGTCCGGACGGTGAGTTCGTTGGCGTAGACCCGGTAATGAATCGACAGGTTGTCGGCACCCGTGTAAACGCGCCAGGTATTCTTCCGGATCTTTTCGGCCCGAACCGGTTTCCCGTCGGCTCCGCGGGCGGTAAAGCCTTCCACGTTTTTGGCGTATTCCCGAATCAGGTACGAGCCGGGCGTCCAGACGGGCATGCGGATATCGTAATACCCGGCCTTACGAGCCCCCGTGGCCGTGGCAGCGCCCGAGAGGGTCATATCGACCTCGAAATAGTGGGTCTGGGGTTCGGGCATGGCCAGTCGGTAGGTTACCGAGGGCGTTGCGGGGGGCTGGTCAGGGTCGCCCGAGGGGGCTGGGCCGGCGGTTCCGGCGGGTGGCGCCAAAAGCGTCCAGACGGTAAGTAAATAAAGAAGCCGGGCGTTTTTTTTCATACGGAAACGGGAATACCATCGTTTTTTGTCCAGATTTGACGCGATTTTCGCCAATTTGTCCGGCGAAACTACGACGCTTCTCAGGCTTTCACAACCGCT
Source organism: Spirosoma luteolum (assembly GCF_054778875.1). NCBI lineage: Bacteria > Pseudomonadati > Bacteroidota > Cytophagia > Cytophagales > Cytophagaceae > Spirosoma > Spirosoma luteolum. The sequence continues at coordinate 59,619 of NZ_BAAGZE010000021.1, read as the reverse complement.
GCTTTCGTTTATGCCCTATCCTAATTCCCAACCGGGTCGCCCTCAGTTGTTCCGCTTTTTTTTTCGCCGGCCGCTGCTGTCCCTGACCCTTGGGCTGCTTACCCTGCTGTCGGCCTCGGCCCAGCGAACCCTTAGTTATGCCGAACCCGACTACCATTACCGCAACGGGCTCGAGCTGTTCGAACGGGCCAACTACGCGGCCGCCCGCTACGAATTCAGGCAGTATCTCGAGCCCCGGCAGGGAACGGGTGCCCCGACACTGCTCAATACCGGCGACCAGCACGCGGTCGATGCCGAATACTATATTGCGCTGACCAGCCTCTACATCGACGAACCGGGCGCCGAGCTGCTCGTCGACCGGTTCGTCAAGAACCACGGCCAGCACCCCAAAGCCGGGCAGCTCTACGGCGACCTGGGCACGTATTACTACACCCGGCAGGAATATCCCAAAGCCATTGGCTTCCTCGAAAAAGCCGTGGCACAGGGGGGCAGCAGCGCCCGCCAGCTGACGTACAGCTACCAGCTGGCTGTGGCCTATTACAACACCCAGGATCTGCAACGGGCCCTGCCCCTGTTCAACAAAGTCAAGACCGATCCCGCATCGGCCGATGCGCCGGCCGCGTCGTACTATGCCGGCGTGATCAACTTCCGCAACCGCAACTACGACGAAGCGGTGGCCGACTTCCGCCGGATCGAAACCAATCCGACTTACCAGAATCAGGTTCCCAACTGGATTGCGCAGGCTTACTACCGCCAGCGCCGGTTCGACGAGCTGCTGGCCTATACCGAGCCCCTGCTCCGGCGCAATACGGGTGCTGCCCTGAGCGAAGTGGCCCTGTTCACCGCGGAGGTGTACTACCAGCAGAACCAGTTTGCCAAAGCCCTCCCCTACTACCGGCAGTATATCACGGCGGCCGGTGCCAAAGCCCCCGGGGCCGTCAAGTTTCGTTATGGCCAGTCGCTGTTCCGGACCGGCGACTACCCGGGCGCAATCAGTCAGCTGAAAACCCTGGCCGGCGGCACCGACACCACGGCCCAGTATGCCGCCTACACCCTCGGCGTGAGTTACCTGCAGACCCAGAATCCAACCTACGCCCTCAACGCCTTCGATCAGGCGGGCCGGCTCTCGTTCAACCCCGCCATTCAGGAGGAATCGCGGTTTACCCACGGCAAACTCCAGCTCGACCAGAACAACGGGGCCGACGCGGTCAAGGAACTGACGGCCTTTCTGAAGCAGTATCCCGACAGCAAATTCGAAAATGAAGCCAACGAGCTGGTGGGCGAAGCTTATTTTGCCTCCAACAATTACCCGGCGGCCATTGCCTATATCGAGGGCCTGAAGCGCCGGACGCCCAAGATCAACGCCACTTACCAGCGGCTGACCTATAACCAGGCCGTCAGTGACTTTAACGCCGACCGCTATACGCAGGCACTGACCAACCTCGACAAGTCGCTCCGCTACCCCGTCGACAATGGGCTGCAACAGGCGGCTCAGTTCTGGAAAGCCGAGTCGTACTCGGCCCTGAAACAGTATGACAACGCCATCCCGCTCTACACCAGCGTAGCCAAAGCCGACGGAAACCTGTCGACCAAGAGTCTCTACGCCTTAGGCTATGCGTATTTCAACAAGAAAGACTACAACCGGGCTATTCCGTATTTCCGCGACTTCATTAGCCAGGGGCAGTCGGGCGAGGAAATGCCGCAGCTGCTCGACGCGACCATCCGGCTCGCCGATGCTTACTTTGCCACTAAGCAGTACGATAGCGCGCTGCGGGCCTACGACCAGGCCATTGCCCGCAATGCGGCCGATAAGGATTACGCATCCTACCAGAAGGCCGTTATTCTGAGCTATGTGGGCCGCGATGCGGAAGCCAAAGCCCAGTTCGAACAGGTGCAGCGGCAGTATCCCAATTCGCGCTTTGTCGACGAAGCCCTGTTCCAGACGGCGAACGTCGACTTCGAGAAAGGCGCGTACCAGGCCGCCATCCGGGGTTTTAGCCGGCTTATCCAGGAGAAACCAACCAGCAAACTGCTGCCGGCCGCCCTGCTCAAGCGGGCCATTGCCTACGGCAACGTGCAGCAATACGACCCTGCCATTGCCGATTACCGCCGGATCCTGAGCGATTTCGGCAATTCCGAACAGGCCCAGAGTGCCCTGCTTGGTATCCAGAATACGCTCAACGATTCGGGGCGGCCCGAAGAATTTTCGCAGGTGCTGGGGCAGTACAAGAAAAGCAACCCCGGCAGTTCAGACGTCGAGCGGGTTCAGTTCGAGAACGCCAAGAACATTTACTTCAACCAGAAATACGCCCAGGCCATTCAGTCGCTGCAGACCTTTATGCAGGAGTATCCGGCCAGCCCGAACCTGAGCGAAGCCCGTTTCTACCTGGCCGAAGCGTACCGGCAGACCAACGACCCCGCCAACGCCATCCGCGTCTATAACCAAGTCATTACCGATCGACAGTCGGAGTTTCTGGTTCGGGCCGCCACGCGCCTGGCTGAACTGGAAACCAGGCAGAAAAACTACCCGCGGGCCGTTCGCGCGTATCAGCTGATTCTGGCGCAGGCCAACAGCCGTACCGACCAGGTAACGGCTCAGCTCGGCCTGATGGATACCTACTTCGCCGGCGGCAAGGCCGATTCGGCCGCCGTACTGGCCCGCGATGTGGTGGCAGCCGGCAACGTGGTGCCAGGCGCCCAGAACCGGGCGCAGCTGCTGCTGGGCAAAATAGCCCTTGCCAAAAACGACTACGCTGCGGCTAAAACTGATTTCGAGAAGACCATTGCCCTCGGCACCGACGTAAACGGTGCCGAAGCCCAGTACCTGCTCGGTGACATCCTGTACCGGCAGAAAAAGTACAAAGAGTCGGTGGCCACGCTGCTGAAATTCAACGAGCAGTTTGCCGAGTTCGAGTACTGGAAAGGCAAGGCGTTTATCCTGGTGGCCGACAATAATGTGGCCCAGGATGAACTGGCGCAGGCCAAAGCTGTGCTGAATTCCATTATCGACAATTCGTCTGATCAGGCGATTGTGGCCGAAGCGAAACAGAAACTGGCGACGCTCGAATCGAAATAAGGATGTGGGCCGCACCCACCGCCCGGGACGGCCCACACCCAACAAACCGTATACCGATTATCATGATCCGAACCACCCCCTCCATACTCCTGCTTGGTGCCGTTTGCCTGCCGCTGGGTTTGCTGGCTCAGCAGCGCCAGCCCGCCAAAGAAGGCGAAGTCGACAATCAGGAAATTACCGTTGAAAAAAGCCGCAAGATCGAACTCCCCCCTGCCAACCGGCTTTTCAACAAAATTCCGTCCGTTAAGCCAACGGCTGAGCAGCGGAAACTGACCTATGAATTTGAAGACCGCAAATTAACCGTCGGCGATCCGCGCATCACCCCCAGCGTGCTGGCCCCTGCTACCGGGCAGGCCGACACCAGCCCTTCCTTCGGCAATTACGTCCGGCTGGGTGCCGGTAACTACAGTTCCTTTCTGGGTGAGGGATTCTTCGGCATCAACACGCTCTCCAACCTGGCCCTCGAGGGTTCGGTGCGCCACCTGTCGTCGGCCATTGGCCCGGTCGACGGGAAAAACTCGGCGCAGAGTGATACCAAAGTCAACATAACCGGCAAATACCTGACCGATGCCTTCAAGCTGCAGGCCGACCTCGGCTACGATCGCAATGCCTACAACTTCTACGGCTACAGCCGGGAGTACCTGGCCCGGCCCGATTTCAATGCTGACCTGATCAAACAGCGGCTAAATACGGCTTCGATCCGGCTTGGCATCGAAAACGCCCGCCCGGAAAGCACCGTCGACTATGCCCTGCGCACGGGACTAACCACGCTGCGCGACCGGTTCAATGCGTCGGAAACCGACTGGGGTACCAACTTCACCAGTTCGCTCGGCATTACCGACAAGGTTTATGCCAAACTGGCCGCCGACGCGTACCTCACGCAACGCTCCGACGGGTCGATCGTTGATAACCGGAACCTGTTTCGGGTCAAGCCAACCTTTACCTACCGCTCGTCGCTGCTGACGATCACGGCCGGGATCAATGCGGCCAACCAGACCGACAAGCGCCTGAACATCAATGATACCCGCGCGTTCCCGGTGGCCGATATCGACATTGCTCCCGTGGGCAATCTGCATTTCTTCGCCGGCATCGATGGCGACATCAACCGCAATACGCTGCGATCGCTTTTGAGCGACAACAAGTGGCTGGGACCACAGGTGTTGCTGGCTAACACCGTTAAGTCGCTGGATATTTACGGGGGCTCGAAGGGCGACCTGGGCGGAGGATTCGGTTATGAAGGTAAAGTATCGTATGCCCGGTACCGCAACTTCTCGACCTTCAACAACAGTCTCACCGATACCACCAAATTCGCGGTACTCTACGACGGCGGTATCGCCCGCGTGCTGACCATTTCGGCCCAGCTGGCCTACGCCCAGAAAGACAAGTTTCGCTCGACACTGAAGGGCGAGTTTTTCCGCTACGATCTCGAGCGGCTCGACGAAGCCTGGGGACGCCCCCGGGTGGCCGCTACCTGGAGCAACTCCTACGTGCTGAACAAAAAATTATTCGTTACGGCTGATTTGTACTTTTACGAGGGCATCAAAAACAAAAACTTCGCGTCCGGCACGGTCTACACGCTGAAACCCATCTACGATGCCAACCTGAAAATTGACTATTTCCTCGGCAATCAGGTATCGGCATTCGTCTCGCTCAATAATATCTTCGGGCAGAACTACCAGCGGTATTTGTATTATCAAGCCCAGGGCCTTAACTTTCTTGGAGGAATTAGCTATTCGTTCTAAACCGATCCGCTCTGTTCATGGCAACCATAACCGATTACCTGAAAAAACTGCTCTTCCAGTACGACTGCGTTGTCGTTCCGGAGCTGGGGGCGTTTCTGACGCATTACCAGTCGGCCTCCTTTTCAGAATCGACGGGGTTGTTTCTCCCCCCCCGCAAACGGGTTGCCTTTAACGAAGCGCTGCGGCTCGACGACGGTATTCTGGCCAACTACATCATGCTGCACGAGCCTGTTTCCCGCGAGGGGGCTCAGCGCCTGATCAGCCAGTTCGTGCAGTCGCTGCGGCAGGATCTCGAGCAGAACGACCACATCGAACTCGACGGGATTGGCCGGTTCAGTCGCAACAGCGAAGGGCGGCTGCAATTTGAGCCCGGCCTACGCCACAACTTTTTCGGCGAAGCCTACGGTATGTCGGCCATCTCGGCCCAGCTGGTTCAGCGCAAAGCCCTCACCGAGCCCGTACTCGACGCAGTTCCAGTGGCACCGGCCACGGCCCTGGGTCCGGTTCGTGTACCCGACGAGCACGAAACGGTACTGACACCCCTCCGGCGGTCGGCGCCCTACTGGCGCATTGCGGCATCGCTGCTCCTGATTGGCTCGCTCGGCGCTGTCAGCTACTTCACGGTCGTCGAGCCCAACGGGCCGCTTCGCAGTGGCCTCGACCCTGCCAGTCTGTTCAGGCTCCCGGCTTTCCTGACCGACAAACTCGCCCGACCAGCGCTTAAGCCGGTATCTGCCCCGGCCGTTTCAGAAACGAAGACGCCGGCCGTGGCATCGGCCAAACCGGTAGCGGCACTGGCCGCAAGCCCGGCTCCAGCAGCTAACTCCACGCCAATTACGCCGGCAGCCACCGCCCTTGTCGCACCTAAACCTGTGGCGACCTCAGAAGCCGTTGTTGCCGCAGCGCCCACCCGGGCGGTTGAGGTTGCTCCGGTCAGCCGGCCAGCCGTGAACAGACCGGCCGAGGCTCGGCGCAGCATTGCCCAGCCTGTCCGGGCGCTGGTGAAGACCCCGAAAGTAATTCCCTATACCATCATTGCCGGCAGTTTTGCCAGCAAACGGAATGCGTTACGGCTACGGCGGCAGCTCCGCACCGCCGGCTATACTGATGCCTACGTGATTATGCCTGCGACCGCTAAACAGCTTTACAAAGTGGCAGCCGCCGGTTTTGATGATCGCATTGAAGCCATCAACAGCGTTACGCCTATCAGCGAACTGGCCGGCACGCCCGCTTGGATCTACAAACAGTAACGGCATCGACACACAGCTTATGAAGGTCACACCGGCAGTCGGTTGTGACCTTTTTCTTTGCAGGCCAGGATGCTTTTGCGCTCAGGAATCCTTCGCTATCGACCTGACAATCAGCGGATGCGTACAGCCTTATAGCCATTGACTGGCACTATCAGCTTTAATCACCTCTTAATCGGTCAGCCTGGGACTTCTGCCCACGCCAGCGTAGCTTGGCGGCCAGGATGCATGAACGAGTGTCCTTGCTTAGCTAATGCAGATCGCCGGTCAGAAGCTTGTTTGCCAGATACTGGCTTTCATTTGGTGTATCGGTTTGGGGCTTTCGACCGGCTGGACCCAGTCGCGCCCCCCAGCCCCGGCGGATACCGCCCGGACCCATACCGTCGACATTGTTGACGCGCTGAACCGGGCCTGGCCCCGGCTTCACCTGCGTCCCCACGATCCCGACCGCCTGCGTGAGGGCGGCCACTTTCTCTGGATTATTCCGCAGGTGGGTTACGCCCTGCCAACCGGCCTGCTCGGTCAGGTACTGGCCAATCTTACCTTCCGGCGCCCCAGTGCCAACCTCTCGGCGATTGTCGGCTCGCTGATCTATACCCAGCACAAGCAGGCGCTGTTTACCCTGACGTCGTCGATCTGGCTACCCGACAACCGATGGGTGGTCATGGGCGACTGGCGCCTGATGCATTACCCGCAGTCGACTTATGGGCTGGGCATGTACACCTCGACCGACCGGGTTGTAAGCATGGATTATGCGTACCTGCGACTCTACCAGAGTGCCCTGCGCCGGTTATTGCCGGGATTTTATGGCGGGCTGGGATTCCAGCTCGACCAGCACTGGACTATCCGCAGTTGGGACAGACGCCACGAGCGGACGCGGATTTCGGGTTACAGTTATGGAATCGAAGGCGAGTCTACCTCGGCTGGCCTGGTTGGGCAATTTCTGTACGACAACCGCCCCAATGCGGTGAATCCGGTCGGCGGTCACCTGCTAAATGTCGTCTACCGCAATAACAGGCAGTTGCTGGGTAGCGATACCGATTTTTCGTCGCTGCTGGTCGACGCCCGCACGTATCGGCGCCTGCGTTCCCAGTCCCCTAACGTACTGGCCATCTGGGCGTACGCGGCCCTGACGCTGACCGGCAATCCGCCTTTTCTCGACCTGCCCAGTACGGGCTGGGATGCAACGGGTAACCTCGGGCGGGGTTTTGTTCAGGGACGATTTCGAGGCAAAGACCTGCTCTATGCCGAGGTCGAATACCGTTTACAGCTTACCCGTAATGGCCTGCTGGGAGGTGTCGTGTTTGCCAACGCCCAATCGGTATCGCAACTGGCCTCCCGACGCTTCGAGCAGGTAGCCCCGGCGGGCGGACTGGGGCTGCGTATCCGGATGAATAAAGCTACCCGCGCCAACCTCTGCATCGATTATGCCATGGGCAACGATGGCTCGCACGGTCTGTACTTCAACCTGGGCGAAGTATTTTAGACGGGTTGGGAAACCCCGAACCGGTCCCCCCATCATGGGATGGTAAAGCGTAGCTGCGGGGCAGACCTTTGGGGTAGTCATTCACCAACACGCCCCTTTCACCCATGTATGCGTCTTTCTCCATCCGCCCCCTGACCTGGCTATTACCGGGCCTCATCCTAACGCAGACCCTTGTGGGCTGCCAGCCTACCAACGATGCCAGGCCCGCCGAGAACGGCCTTACCACGTACATTGGCTCCGAGTCCACGCTTCAGCAGAGTACCCGATCGTCGGGCCCCTGGGAACTTGGCGTCCTCTTCAGCGCTTCGGTAGCCGGCCGCCTGACCCAGCTGGGTAGTAAAATGCCCGAGCCCGGCACCTACCGGGTAATCGTATGGGATGCCGATTCAAGGCAGCTGCTACGCCAGAAAACCATCGAACAGACAGCTACCGACAAACTGACACTGACCGATGTCGAGTCGCTTCCCCTAACGGCCAACAAAAAGTACATGATCAGCATTAACTCCCAGTCGGCGGGCACCAACAAAAAGTATGGCTATGCCTACAAGGCGGGTGGTACTGAGTTTATGCCCTTCACGCGGGGTAATCTGCTTTTTTACAACGCGGCTTACAGCAGCACGGCCACGGCAACCTACCCAGCCGCCGTGTCAAACGTAAAGGCTGAGTGTTACGGCTTTCCGGAGTTTACGTTCATCGCCGATTAACACCTGCCGGTAACGAGGCAAACTACATGTTGGCTGCGTCCGGCCGACCCTGCCATGAGTCGGGTGGCCGGACGCAGCCATAAGCTATAAACGAAGAGCGGCTCCCACATACGCAGGAACCGCTCTACCGAAACACAAACAGGATCGTTTAGCCCAGATACGTCTTCAGCGCTTTCGACCGTGAGGTGTGTCGCAGCCGACGAATGGCTTTTTCCTTAATTTGCCGTACCCGCTCACGGGTCAGGTTGAATTTTTCACCGATTTCTTCCAGCGTCATGGCGTGTTCGCCGTTCAGCCCGAAGTAGAGCGTGATCACATCGGCTTCGCGCTGGGTCAGCGTCGACAGGGCCCGTTGTACTTCTTTCCGCAGCGAATCGTTGATCAAACCCGAATCAGGCTTGTCTTCACCGTCGTTTTCCAGTACGTCGAGCAGGCTGTTTTCTTCACCCTGCACGAACGGAGCATCCATAGACACGTGGCGGCCCGAGATTTTCAGTGTATCAACGACTTCGGCAGCCGAAATCTCCAGCACGGCGGCCAGTTCTTCGGGCGAAGGCTCCCGCTCGAACTTCTGTTCGAGATCGGAGAAGGTTTTCGAGATTTTATTTAGCGAACCGACCCGGTTGAGCGGCAGGCGAACAATCCGCGACTGTTCGGCCAGCGCCTGCAGGATCGACTGACGAATCCACCAGACAGCGTACGAAATAAACTTAAAGCCCCGGGTTTCGTCGAAACGCTGGGCGGCTTTGATCAGCCCGAGGTTACCCTCGTTAATCAGGTCGCCAAGTGACAAACCCTGGTTCTGGTATTGTTTGGCAACGGACACCACGAAGCGCAGGTTGGCTTTGGTCAGCCGTTCCAGCGATAACTGGTCTCCTTCCCGAATCTTTTGGGCCAGCGTTACTTCCTCGTCGGGCGTAAGCAGGTCCACCTTACCAATTTCCTGCAAGTACTTGTCTAACGACTGGCTCTCGCGGTTGGTAATCTGTTTTGAAATTTTTAGCTGTCTCATGATTGCGTTTCCCCGGCGGGGTGAATCAATAACGTTTTTTTCTGACGTTACATTACACGAAAAAGTAACACTACCCTATGCGTTTTTGTTCTCTGGCTTGGGCAACAGGACTTTACGCGACAACCGGTACTTTCCGGTCTTCTTGTCAACATCAATTAATTTAACCGTTACTTCTTCACCGACCTGCAGAACGCCGTCCATGGTCTCGAGCCGTTCCCACTTGATTTCCGAAATGTGAAGCAGACCGTCTTTGCCCGGCATGAATTCGACGAAGGCACCGAAGGGCTGAATCGTCTTCACTTTGCCGACATAAGTTTCGCCTACTTCCGGAACGGCCACGATGCCTTTCACGCGCGATACGGCGCGGTCCATACTTTCTTTGTTGGTGGCAAAAATGCTCACCCAACCCGCGTTGTCGTGCTCATCGATGTTCACCACGGCACCCGAATCCTTCTGGATATCCTGCACCACTTTACCGCCGGGTCCGATAACGGCACCGATCTGGTTGGTTTCGATCTTGATCACTACGGCGCGGGGCGCGTGCGGCTTCATGTCCGGACGAACGGCTTCGATGCCTTTCTTCATTTCGCCCAGAATGTGCAGCCGACCCCGGCGGGCCTGATCGAGTGCTTCGGCCAATACTTCATACGACAGACCATCGACTTTCAGATCCATCTGGCAGGCTACAATGCCCTTTTCGGTACCAGTCACCTTGAAGTCCATATCGCCCAGGTGATCTTCATCGCCCAGGATATCCGACAGCACGGCGTACTTTTCACCGTCCGAGATCAGGCCCATGGCGATACCGGCAACCGGTGCCTTGATTTTAATACCGGCATCCATCAGCGCCATCGTACCGGCGCAGACCGTTGCCATCGACGATGAACCATTCGATTCGAGGATATCCGATACGATCCGGATGGTGTACGGGTTTTCGTCGCCCGTTGGCATCACTTTCTTCAGCGACCGGTGGGCCAGGTTACCGTGACCAATCTCGCGACGGCCGGCGCCCCGGTTGGGTTTCACCTCACCCGTCGAGAAACCGGGGAAGTTGTAGTGCAGCAGAAACTTGTTGTAGCCCTGATACATGGCCTGATCCACAATCTGCTCGTCGAGTTTGGTGCCGAGCGTAACGGTGGTCAGCGACTGGGTTTCGCCCCGGGTAAAGAGCGCCGAGCCGTGCGGACCGGGCAGGTAACCGGCTTCGGCCGAAATGGGCCGGATCTGGTCGAGCTGCCGACCGTCGAGTCGTACGCGCTCGTCAAGCACCAGCCGGCGGGCCGCTTCCCACTCCAGATCATGGAAATACGTTTTTATGAGCCCGACGTTTACCTCGGCGCCTTCGGGGAAGCTGGCCAGGTATTCGTTCAGCACACCTTTGAAGCCTTCCGAACGACCTTTCTTGCTTGGATTCTGCCGGCGGGCTACGTCGTAGATTTTGTCGTAGCAATAGGCCCGAACGGCGGCCCGAAGTGCTTCGTCGTGCGTTTCGTGGTTGTATTCGCGCTTGGTTGTTTTACCAACTTTAGCTTCGAGTTCTTTCTGGGCCTGGCACTGTACCTTGATAGCGTCGTGCGCGGCTTTGAGGGCCTCCACCACTTCGGCTTCCGAGCATTCGCTCATTTCGCCTTCTACCATGCAGATATCTTTCTCGGTAGCCGCCACAATCAGGTCGATCGTTGCGCGGGCAAGATCAGCCGTTTTGGGGTTGATATGGTACTGGCCATCGATTTTGGCCACGCGTACTTCCGAAATCGGACCGTTGAACGGGATGTCGGATACGGCCAGGGCCGACGAAGCCGCCAGAGCCGCCAGGGCGTCGGGCTGCACTTCGGGATCAGCCGAGATCAGGGTGATCATCACCTGAGTATCGGCGTGGTAATTGTCGGGGAAAATGGGGCGGAGCGCCCGGTCAACCAGCCGGCTGATCAGGATTTCGTGGTCGCCCAGCCGGCCTTCCCGGCGCTGGAAGCTACCCGGAATCCGGCCAGCTGATGCAAACTTCTCCTGATAATCAACCGAAAGGGGGAGAAAATCGACGCCTTCCTTGGCATCTTTGCTGGACACGACGGTGGCTAACAGCATGGTGTCGCCTAACCGTACAACCACCGCACCGTCGGCCTGGCGGGCCAGTTTTCCGGTTTCGATGGTAATTTCCCGCCCGTCGGGCAGTGCAACGGATTGCGTGGTGATTTCGAACATACAGATTTTGATTACGCCCTCGTACAGCTTTTTTGATTCGGCTTCAGCCGGCAGCCCACCCCACTGGGCGCGCCCCTGCCGTTGCCCGAATCATACCTCACTTAACACTCATTAAATGCTCCTTTGGAAACCACAAAAAGGAGGGAATCTACTGTTGGCAGATTCCCTCCTTTGGCGATGCGGCTGATTATTTCCGCAGACCCAGCGCAGCCAGGATAGCCCGGTACCGCGTGATGTCTTTTTTCATCAGGTAGTTCAGCAGCCGACGACGCTTACCTACCAGTTTCAACAAACCCAGTTGCGTGCCGTAATCGTGCTTGTGAACTTTCAGGTGATTCGTCAGGTGACTAATCCGGTAAGTAAACAGCGCGATCTGGGATTCGGCCGACCCGGTGTCAGTGGCACTCTTGGCGTGACCCGAGGTGGAGAAAATCTCCTGCTTTTTTTCGGTCGTTAGATACATCTTCAGACAGCTAATTAGTAAAGAAAAAATTGAATTCGGGTGCAAAGATAAGCAATTTTATCGATATACGACACAGCCCCTGTCAGACGGCTTCCGATGCCCGGGCAGCCTGCCGGGCCCGCCACCGGGCGCGCAGCCGCTCCCACGCAATGATGTAAACATCTTTATCGAACAGCCGCGAGTCGTGGCGGGCGCGCTGCATCAGAAACAGCCCGATCGGAAACAGCACCAGATTAGCCAGCCAGGCCCCGATGGGTACCCAGACCAGGCCGTCTTTAGCGTATTTGTCGCCGGCAATGGTAAGCACGTAGAGAAAGATGAAGAAGACGATGGCGATCAGTACCGGCAGCCCAAAGCCTCCTTTCTTGATAATGGCCCCCATCGACGCGCCGATCAGAAACATCACGAAGACCGAGATGGCCTGCGTAAACTTATGGTGGCTTTCGAGCTGGTATTTCCAGACGCCCTTCTCCTTTTCGGTCAGGTACGTTACGTTGGAGATCGAGTACGAGAGAATGTTCTGGGCCTGACTGAGGGCGGTCTGTGCCACATCGGGCCGGATTTTACCTTCTTTCCGCAGCAGCGAATCGACCCAGGCGCCACCGTTCACCGGCTTGGCCGCTGTGGCCGGCGGATCGGCTTTGAACTGATAATTGTAGTACTGCCGCGACGTACTGGCTACGCTCAGGCTGGTATTACGGTAGTCTTTGCGGAGCGAATCGGTCAGCTGCACCAGCTGGTTCAGGTTTTTCATGTACTCGTGGTACTCGAACTGATTTTCATCGGTCCGCTTGATTCCGAACGACTCCAGACTGATCACGAGCCGATAGTCTTTGAAACTGTTGCGCATAAACTGCGCCCCCTGGGCACCGTTGCTGGCGTAGGTAACGGTGTTGTTGTCGGAATACTCCTGATAGTCGTTGCCGTTGAAGAGTTCAAAAACCAGGTACGACCGGTCTTTGCTGGTGTACATGCGGCCCGAATCGGCCAGAATCACCTCACGGTTACCACTCTCGACCCCGCTCGTCGGGTGTTTGTAGATTACCAGCCCCTTCAGCAAATCGCCGTTGGTGCTTTCCTTGGCGGCTTTAACTTTATGATCGACCTTGATACTGTAGCCGGGCAGGTCATTATAAAAGATACCTTCCTTCAGGTTCAGGGTTGCCTTGGCAGTCTTGATGTCGTAGAGCAGGCTGTAGCCCTTGAGGTTGGCCCAGGGCGACACTTCATTGTTGAACCAGAACGAAAATACACTGATCCCGATGGCCACGATCAGCAGCGGCCGCATGGCGCGGGTAAGCGAAATGCCGGCACTTTTAAGCGCTGTGAGTTCGAAAAACTCCCCCAGATTGCCGAACGTCATCAGCGACGAGAGCAGTACGGCCAGCGGCAGGGCCGTCGGGATGGTGAGCAGCGAGAAATAAAAGAGCAGTCGGCCGAAGGTTGCCAGGTCGAGGTCTTTCGACACAAACTCGTCGATGTACGACATCAGCAGGCGCATCAGAAAGATAAAGATGACAACGCCCAGGGTCAAAAAAAACGGCCCCCAAAACGAGCCGAGTACGAGTTTATCAATTTTTTTCATACAAACGCGACAGCACCCGACCGGTGGCCCGTGCGCACCGCTACGGGGGGCTGCTGGAATAACGAAACGCAGCCCGCAATCGATCCGTCGTTAGGTTTTTTTAACTACCGACAATCTCCTTGAGCTTATCGATTAAACCGTCCCAGAGTTCATTCAGTTCGTCGGGATCCTGGCTCGACGAGAAGTCGGTGATGCGCAGGTAAGTCGACTGGGTCAGTTCAGACTGATCGACCCGGAAATCGATGTAGTTGTTTTCGCTCCCGTTTTCGGCCGTATCGAGAAACTCGAACCGTACCCCTTTATTCTGCCGCATCGATACCTGCCGGGCAATGTGGCTCTCGTTGTCCCACTGAAAATCGAAGCGCTGTTCGGGCATAGTATTGACCTTGGCGGCAAACCACTGCGATAGGCCGGATGCCGTACTGATGTAGGGGAACAGCATTTTGGGCGATGCCCGGAGTTCGTATTCGGTAACGAATTTATGTTTTTCCATGCCGCTAACCGTCAGTTGAATAGGGGGTGTCTGAGCAAAGGTAAACGATTTTTTTTGCGAAAGTCAACGCCGTTTTTTGGAACACCCGATTTTTTGCCTACTTTTGTGGCATCAAACGGCGGGGTAGCTCAGATGGTTAGAGCGTAGGATTCATAACCCTAAGGTCGGCAGTTCGATCCTGCTCCCCGCTACATTCCTTGCCTCTATGTTGGCAAATCCCCATCGTCACAAAAAGCTGCCTTAAGGCGGCTTTTTGTGTTTCTGCCCCCTGCCTCCTTAGGTTAGCGCTATTGTTTTCAGGTACATTTTCTGATGTACCTGACCACGGTTTTAGGGCATTATTTATCCAGCTGATGCCCACGAACAAGGGTCGTGTTTGTGAAAGCGGAGTATACCCATCCCGCCCCTGGCACTTACCCGCTGAATCAGTCACAGCACCTGCGTGGACTACCTCAAAGACACTGGATCGGGCTCGTCAAACGAAGGCGTATATACGTGACCTTTCGAGAATAACCCCCGCCCGGCGCAGCCGACAACTTCCTCAGTTGCGCTAGTGGCTCCCACTTGTTTTGACAACTAACAAGCGAGCGCCCGTCTGCCAGTTGGCTACCTGACTCGATCAGTTTCATTGCTTTTGGCATAAGCCATAGGAGTAACTAGTATAATTACTTAGTTTTAGCGTATCCACGCCCCCTGACATCTACTGCCTGTGCGACCAAGCCATTGCCAATCGTTGAGCGTTGGACAAAACCCCGTTTGGTGCCAGACAGGTGCTGAGTTGGTTGCCACCGCGCCCCAATACGATTTTCGTCTCGATACTGCTTTACTTCTACCAAACGGCTTGCCGTTGGCAAAAGCAAAGCGGGAGATCCGTAAGCCTGACGCCGGGCAAAAACAGCCGCTAACCGAGGGCAACCCAGGATCGCAGCAAACCACGTTAGCAGGGCTTTACCAACGACGACTCAACCGATCACCACCAACGGTCTGGAAGCAGCTGATCTATAGTCTCATCGTGGCTATTTCCGTACTGTCGGCTAGCCAGGCTCAGCCAGCCCCAGCGTCAGTTTCCCTAATGCAGGTACCCGATGATGGCTTCCTGCTCAAAGCGGGATGGCGGTTCCAGCCCGGCAACAACCCAAAGGGAGCCTGGCCCAGCCTCAATGACCAGCACTGGGTTACACTCGACCCAACCAGGGATATTCGGGCGTTGCCCCAGCTACAGCAGGCGGGTATTGGGTGGCTTCGGTTGCACATTCATACCGGGCCCGATTTGCCGCCACTGATGATTAAACTGTTTCAGTCCGTTGCATCGGAGATTTACCTGGATGGGCGATTGCTCTATCGGTTTGGTAAAGTCAGTGCTGATCCCGATCGAGTACAGGCGTACAATCCCGTTGCCGCTTTTAGCTTTCCCCTGACCAACTCCGCTGATCATGTATTAGCCCTCAGAATTGCCTGCCAACCCAGTCCCGTTTACAACGCAACCTACATCAACTGGGATGCGGGTGCGGTCCAGTTCTGGCTGTTTCCGGCCCGTGTACTGCCGGCCATAAAACCAGTCGATATCGAGTCGATTTACCTGAATACCTTCCGGATTGGCATTGCGTTCATCCTCTTCATCCTGCACCTGAGCCTGTTTCTGGCGCATGCCAGCCAGCGGGCTAACCTCTATGCAGCCGGCATGTATCTCCTGCTCAACATTGGCCTTTTAGCCCGGTTTGCCAACGATTTCACCCACTCACTGGGTCTGCGGATGCTGGTCCACTATGGCTCGCGTATTGACCTGTGGGTTCCAGGTCTGGTAGTACTGACGTTTTATGGCCTTTTCCGGTTTCGTCGTGGATGGCTGTTCTGGCTGGCCATGGGCAGCATTGCTCTCAAGCTGATTCCGTTGCCGGCTTATTGGCTGTGGCTGTCTTACCCCATCAATTATTTTCTGCCCCTCGAGCTGATCCGACTTTCGCTTGTCGCCGTAAGGCGCGGGCTGAGAGGGGGGCACATCGTTGCGGTTTGTGCGTTCTGCAACCTGGGGATCTGGATGCTATCCTCCATCCTATTTTCCCTGCCTATACCGGTCTATGGACATGAATGGTTGTACCATGGGCTATTCCTGGTCAGCTTCCTGTGCTTCCCGCTGACGCTGTCTATTCTACTGGCGCTTGAACACGGCTGGGTAAACAGACAGCTGGTAGACCGAATCGAGGAAATCGAGACCCTGTCGGCCCAACATCTGACCCAACAGGCCGAACGTCAGCAATTACTGGCCCACCAGAATGAACAGCTAGAGGCACAGGTTACTGAGCGAACGGAGAAACTGATTCATCAGGCCGACCAGCTTCGGAAGCTCGATGAAGTCAAGTCGCGCTTCGTCAACAACCTGACTCATGAGTTTCGTACGCCCCTCACCCTCATCCGATTGCCAGTAGCAAAATTACTGCAGGAAAAACGCTACGACGGCCCCTTGCTGATGTTGGTACAGAACAACGCTGACCGGCTTTTACAACTGATTAATCAACTCCTCGATTTGGCCAAACTGGAGGGAAACAACATGCCTGTTTCGCTCATGCAGGGAGACATAACCGCGTTTATTACGCAACTGGTTTGCCAGTTTCAATTGTCGGCCGACCAAAAGGGAATTACGCTGGTTTGTACCATCGACACGCTTCCCCCGCACGGGGTTCGTTTCGACGCCGACAAGTGGGAAAAAATCCTCACCAACCTGCTGGCCAATGCGCTCAAGTTTGCCCCCCAGGGTGGCCGGGTAAGCCTGCGCGTGCGTCCCGTTTTGGCCGGCCACGATTTGGCGGGTGTTCAACTGGAGCTGACCGATTCCGGAATTGGTATTGCCCCGGATGCATTGCCCCATATCTTCGACCGCTTCTACCAGGCCGATATGTCGGGCACCCGGATGTACGGAGGAACGGGCATTGGCCTGTCGCTGGTGAAAGAATTAGTAGATTTGCTGGGCGGTACGCTGTCGGTAAGCAGTCAGCCTGCCGTTGGAACAACGTTCCAATTGACGCTGCCCGTACAGTTGGCTCAGGCGACGGACCCGGGCCCTGCTATTCAGCTGGCTGCCTACGCCACCGACGCAGTCATTCCCCTGTTACCAGCGCTTACCTCCCCGCCATTGGCTCAGTCCTCCTCAACCAGCGAGGCTAGCAACCCCTGTCTGTTGATCGTGGAGGATAATGACGAACTGCGGGCGTTCCTGGTGAATGAACTGTCATCTACCTACACGGTGATGCAGGCGGCCGACGGTGTGGAGGGCTGGGAAATGGTACAGGCCGAATTGCCGGACCTGGTGCTGACGGATGTGATGATGCCCCGCATGGATGGGCATCAATTGACCCACTGCATCAAAACCCATCCCGAAACCGACCATATTGCCGTGGTGATGCTGACGGCCAAATCGAATCAGCAGAGCCGCATCGAGGGACTCCGGCAGGGGGCAGATGATTACCTGTCCAAACCATTTAGTGTAACCGAGCTACATCTGCGGCTGCACAACCTGATAAGCCGACAGCAGAAACTGGCCGCGTACTACCGCCAGCAGTTCGCCCTGCCCTCCGTGGTCTGTACAGAACCGGAAGCGCCAGCAATTGCCGTCATGGATCCCTTCCTGACCCGGATTTATGAATTGCTGGACCGGCATCTGGACGATGACTCCATTGGGGTCGACTGGCTGGCCAACCAGCTGTCGATGAGTCGCAAGACGCTTTACCGCAAAGTGCAAAACCTGATTCAACTCCCCCCGGCCGACCTGATTCGGCAGTACCGTCTGCGCAAAGCCGCCGAATTGCTGCGGTCGGGCCATAATGTATCCGAAACGGCCGATCTGACGGGCTTCAGCACGGCGTCGCATTTGTCCGCCCTGTTCCGCAAATCATACGGCCAGACGCCCACCGAGTTCATCGCCAACCGCTTCTGAAACGCCCCTAACCGGGCGTTTTTTTTGGGCTTGCCCCATCCTGTCCCCAATCGGACGGAATATGACCCAGATCGGACAGGGGGTTGGTGGGCAATGGGGGAGTTTTGTGGTATCGAAACAGGGCGTACCCATTTGGTACCAGCAATCGATGACCAGTATAAACTTCTATCCACACCATGCAATCGTACCAACAATAGTCCGCCCCGCTTACAACAACTATGGTCCTGGCCTGTACCGCACTAGCGCTGGCCGTTAGCCTCGCCCTGATTACGGCTTCCCTGTCCATGCTCACGCACCTGGAACTGTCCAAGATTACTATTCCAGCTACTTTCTGACTGGCACATCTATGCAACATTTCCCGTCACTTCCTTTCGTACCACCTCATCTAAATTTCTATCTATTTATGCCTACCTGCCTGCTCCTGTTCTTACTGACTTGCTCTTCACTGGCCTTCGGGCAAACACCCGCCCCGGCGTCGGCTGGCTTTCAGGCTCTGTTGACGGGCTATTACGAAGATTTTTTGACACTGAATCCAACGAAGGCTTCGTACCTGGGGGATTACCGCTACAACGATCAACTCGAAAACATGTTCAGCCAGCTCTACCGCGATCAAATGAAGCGGTTGTACACACGGTATCTGGATGGGCTGAACGCTTTTGACGAGAAGCAACTCGGTGAGCGGGATAAGCTTAACTACCAGATTCTGCGCTACAACTTGACAACTAATCTGGCAGCCATGGAATTACCAAACCATCTGACGCCCATGAACCAGATGCGGGATTTTCAATCAAATTTTTCCCAGCTGGGTTCCGGATCCAGTGTTCATCCGTTTAAGTCAGCGAAAGACTACGACGATTTCCTGAAACGTGTCAATGGCTTCGTGGCCCAGACCGATACCGCCATTGCCAACATGCGGACCGGTATGGCGCAGCACTATATGCAGCCAAAGGTGGTAATCGGGAAGGTATTACCCCAAATAAAAGCGATGCTCGTCGACGATGTGACGAACAGTGTTTTTTACAAGCCGGTACAAACGATGCCAACTACCTTCTCCGCTGAAGATAAACAACGCCTGACAACGGCGTATACCTCCGCCATTACCGAACAGATTATACCTGCTTACCGTCGGCTCTACACGTTCCTCCAGAACGAGTATCTGCCCCGGTGCCGCGAAACGGTTGGCCTTGAAGCCCTGCCCGATGGAAAAGCACAGTATGCGTACCTGGTAAAATACTGGACAACGACGCACATGACGCCCGATGAGGTGCATGCCCTGGGGTTGAGCGAGGTGAAACGGATTCGGCAGTCGATAGAAGGCATCCGGCAGCAGGTGGGTTTTGCCGGCGATTTGAAAGCGTTCTTTACCTATGTCAATACGGACCCTAAATTCTTTCCGTTTAAAACGGATGAGGCCGTATTGGCTGGGTTTCAGCAAATCTACCAGACCATGAAACCTCAGTTACCGAGCCTGTTCAACCTGGTCCCGAAAACAGCGTTCGAGATTCGTCCGATCGAGAAGTACCGGGCTGCTTCGACAGCTGCTCATTATATGGCTGGCACACCCGACGGCTCACGCCCCGGCGTTTTTTATTTCCCCGTGCCCGATGCGGCCAGGTTCAGTTACTGGGGTATGGAATACCTGTTTCTGCACGAGGCCATTCCGGGTCACCACTACCAGATTTCGCTCCAAAACGAGAACAGCTCCCTCCCGGCCTTTCAGAAAATTGGTGGTTACGGGGCTTACACGGAGGGCTGGGGGTTATACGCCGAGAGTCTGGGGAAGGTCCTGGGTCTTTATACCAATCCTTTCCAGTTATTGGGCCGCTACCAGGGCGAAATGCACCGGGCCATTCGGCTGGTAGTCGATACGGGCATTCATCATAAAGGCTGGACGCGGGAGCAGGCCATTCAGTACAGTTTAGACAATGAACCCATCGGGCAGGCTGTAGCTATTCAGGAAGTAGAGCGTTACATCGCCATGCCGGGCCAGGCCGTTTCCTACAAGATTGGCGAGTTGAAAATCATGGCGATACGCCAAAAGGCGGAGAAAGCCCTGGGCAATCGGTTCGACATCCGGGCCTTCCACGATCAGGTGCTGAAAGACGGGCCGATGCCCCTGGCCATTTTTGAGGCCAAGCTGGATAACTGGATCAAGAGTCAGCTAGCCATCGCTAAAAAGAACTAACCGGCCTCACTGAATCAATAAAAAAAGCGTCTATCCACACCTCTTTTATACCCCCTTCAATCATGAAGACACCCGTCACATCCGGCTTGCTGGTTCGTTCGTTACTGGTCGCATCGTTCAGCAGTCTGGTTGCCTGTTCGTCGGCTTTACAGGCGCATCGTCTGAGAAGATCGTTTCCCAAACAACTAGCCGAAATCGTGGCCGGCGTATCCCCTGAAGCTGGATCCGAACCGGTATCATTCATGGACGAGAGACAGCAACTTGATTCAGAATTAACGTACAGTTCACCACGCTCAATCTTATCGGGCTACCGATGGATATTCATCGGCAAGAAAGGAGCTCCGAATAATACCGGTCCTGGAAATTGGGTCGTCACGTCCCATCAATAACGTCAGCGCACATTTCGCATTCGCTTACGTCACCGTTCTGGTGTTGTCCTGAACGAACATATGGTCAAAGGTGCTTAATTCGATTGGATTGCCTAACGTGTTCAATAAGACCAGGCCGACGATAAATCCGGCCCGACCACTCACAGATTAACTAAAAAAGGCCATGACAAACAACTATGTTACCTGTCTGTTTATATCCCTGTCTGTTTTTTCATATGGCTTTAGACCACCAAAACAAAAAGCTGCTGAGGATGCAAATAAAGCATTTTCATACTTAGAAAACCGTCTGTTAGATGCATACTGGAAACAACATCCTTCCGAAGCTATATTTGCCGGTTATGGCAAATACTATGAAGAATTAATCATACCCGGCAAGATGTCGATCGCAAGCGATATTGCATTCGCCGAACGTTGGCTTGACTCTCTAACTAAAGTGAAGGTCACCAAGCTTAATAGTAATAACAAGATAAGCCTTAATATCATAAAAAATAAGCTACAAAGTAATATCTGGTACCAGTCTGTTTTCAGGCGGCAGGAATGGGATGCTTCATTATACAACATAAGCCGTGAGTGCGACTACATTCTTAATCAACCGTATGCCCCATTAGATAAAAAGCTTATCATTCTCACTACGCATTTACAACATGTGGATGACTATTATAGAGCAGCTCTTCGTATGCTTCATAAGCCAACGAAGGAACACATTGAATTGGCAATCAGGCAAAACCAAGGCGGAATTACTCTTTTTGGAGCCGCGCTAAGCGATTCCATAAACGCTTCCCATTTAACAGAAGCGGAGAAATCTTCTTTACGACAAAATGTAGAAAAAACAAATAAGGCAGTTAACGGATATGTGGACGATTTGAAAGTAATAATTGCTGACAAAAATTATGACTTCAGATCGTTTAGAATCGGCAAAGATTTATATGCAACAAAATTCAAATTTGACCTTGCGACAAATTATACCCCGGCAGAACTATATAGAAAAGCATTGGCCGAGAAGAAAGTGTATCGTCAAAAAATGACAATCGTTGCAAACAGTTTATGGCGAAACTATTACGACAACCAGCCAAAACCTACCGAAGACAGGCAGCTCGTGCAACTGGTATTGGATAAAGTTGAAGCACAACATGCTACGCCCTCTGTTTTTTTCGACTCGCTTACCAATCAGGTCCACAGGCTGAAAAAATTTGTTATTGAAAAAAACTTACTTGATCTGGACACAGTGGGAACGCCAATACTGGTGAGACTTATGCCCGAATACGGCCGGGGACTGGCTACTGCTACTGCGGAGTTTACTCCACCTTATCAATTGCAGGGTGCTACCTATTTCAATATAGATGACCTAACCACCTATCCAGCCGAAAAAGCAGATGGTTTACTACGCGAATTTAACAAGTATGGCTCACAAATATTATCTATACACGAAGCCGTACCCGGGCACTGTGTACAGGGCATTTATAACAAGAAAAATTCGCCGGATGTGGTCCGGTCAGTTTTTCGCAATGGCGCAATGATAGAAGGATGGGCTGTTTATGCCGAGGATATGATGTTGGAAAATGGATGGGGTGGTGGTGCGCCGGAACTGGAACTAGTATTTTACAAGTGGAAGCTTAAAGTACTGTCTAATGCATTAATTGATTATGAGATTCAATGTCTCAATGCATCGCAAAATTCTATAATTCATTTTTTAACCAAAGAGTGTTTTCAAACAAATGCACAGGCAGAAGATAAATACCACAGAGCAACCGTTTCCCAGGTGCAGCTCTGTTCTTATTATACGGGCGCTTCAGTCATTCATGCGCTTCGTAATGAGTACAAAATAAAATTAGGCAACCGATATACGTTGAAAGACTTTCACGAAACGTTTCTGGGCTTTGGCAGCTCCCCCGTTAACTATATACGGGAGCAAATGATGCAGTAAAATCTCGATCAATAATAAACTTCACAATTAATCCATACCTCTTCGTATGCGTCAATCCGTCATCCGGGTCAGTTGATTCGCTGGCCTGCTGAGCGGTTATGTCGCAACTCAACTAAACGAGGATTATCTGCTGGCGGAATGTTAATAAGTAGCCTAATGCAATAGAAAAAAAGCCCACCCCAAGTTGGGGCGGGCTTTCTGCTTCTATCCACACCTTCCCTTCGTATGAGGGACGATAGTAATACCTGGGCGAAAAGGATGCCATAGCGAAAAACCGGCTAATCTGGCCCGAATGGCCCTTTCTACCAGTATGATTTGTCCAGTCAAGGGATAACTATCCAGATTCTGGACAATAAAAAAAAGCCTGCCACTAAGGGCAACAGGCTTTTCTCCGCACGGGCGCACCCGCTCTGTTCACGGGTGCGGTGGCGGCTCGGCTGGCCCGAACGTGGCCGAGCTACGTTTTAGCGATCGCCGTGATTGCCTCTCGATCGACCCTACCCCAACCAGCCGACTATTGCCCTGCCGGTCAGCAATGACACCTTCGAGACAGCCTTGCACACGGCTCCTGCAGGCGGCCGCGCTACCTGCCAGGGTCGCCCCCGCTCAGGATAATGGCTCTGCCGCCCTCATGCAGCCCACGCTATCAACAGTTTGCCTTAGTGGGTAGCCCGTTAGTCGATCTGGATAAAGCGATCGGGCTCATGCTCAACCGCCACGAGGCTTTTCAGCTTAGCGAACGCGTTCTACGACTTTCCGATCCGGTAATACCCTGAAGAGCACAAATAGTCATTCATATTGCCCTATATGTATAAACAAAACAATAAAAATTATAATCTTTCCTTGGGTATTTTTACGCTACTTCAAATCCAGGCCCTGTCAAGAAGTCGTATGTAGTCGGTAAATACCTAGGGAACAGTATCTATTTCCCGCTGTAAGAATGGATAGCGATTGCTCCCCACCGTCACTATGGATTCATTGTACACAACCGTTTTGTCGCGCTATCAGAATGCTGCAATTCTGGGGGGGCGCTACCGCATGCACTCCATTACCAATCGCCACCAGGTCGGCTTTTGCATCGAAATGATATCCCCGGAATCGATAAAACCGATGCTGCTGTTAACTGTGCTGATCCATGGATCGCCGGCTTCCTACGGGCTCACAATCCAGAGCGAACAGACCTGGTATGGGCTGCGGGCCGACTGTCCGGCTCAGGCCGTGCTTGCTTTTTTGGATACGGGTGATCCTTGTATGATCTATCCCGACGGCTATCCGCAAGCCCAGGTGTTCAGACAACGATTGACCATGATCCTCTAACTGTTTGGGGGGGCCAGCAGGCCTGCATGTCCGGAAATACGCCCCCCAAATCGATACGTAACGGCAAGCCCATACTGAACGAGTATGCCAAAGCTGATTGTATGGGGTTCGCCTGAACTATACACTATTACTTTGACTGCAATGTAAGCCCGCAAAGGCCCGGATCATTGGTCCGGGCTTTTTGTATGCGTCTAGGCGCACAATCCAAACCACAACCCAGCAGGCATTGATCGTAGTGGGGGTTGAACCAGATGGTATCGATAAACGTCTTTTCTGAATCACAACTGGCTATACATTCGATTTAATTGCAGATCGCATGTATCCGCTCACTTTATCAAAAAATGTATACAAAATCGATCTACTATATATCAAAAAATCACCTGTTAGTCCGTGAAAATAAATCACTTACCGTTGACATACGTTTAGTTGCCTTTTAGTAAATAAATTAGGTCAGGGCTTAAACAATCAACTAGTTCGGCGCATTAAAACTGAATTATTAACTTCTGTAAACCAGCCCATTACATGATCTCCCATTTCTGAATATTTTGTTTGCTGGTACACCGCCGATATAACTAAGACTATGGATTCTATCTACAAAGAAATTGTTCGGAAGCAGGCACAGGGCAAAAAACTATTTACAGGCGCTTACGCCATCCAGCACATCCGGGTGCTCAAGATTTATCCATTCCATTTTGCCTGCGATGTTCAATCCGTTCAACCGGCCAAAAACCGGTTGACTGTCGAGGTAACAAGCGCGTACGACGAAGCGGGCACAGAACCCAAAGCACTTTTTGCAGTTTCCCTGCACAATGATCAATCCTGGTGGGGAATCGGCGTTTTCTGCGCGGCCTCCCATATGTTACGTTTTCTGGAAACGGGAGACCCCGATGCGCTTGGTGAAAATCAATCGGTCATCACTAAAAATGACCGGGCGCTCCTGGCCAAACTGCTGGAAAGCTCCTCCCCTGCTTAGTTGCTGCCCTGGCTAGCCGGCAAGAACAAATACGCGGGCACAGGGGTCGGGCTGGCCATCTGAGATAAGGTTGTTCTGAATCATGGCAGGACCATAACCGCCACCAGTGCCCCGGTCGGCAAACCACGTTTCTCGTTTGCCTGCCTGCGTGACTAAACGCCTGCTATGACCTGGTGATCATATCGCTCTATAGCTTTTGATCCCTGCTATTAACTGAAACCCCCGACCAGCGCGCTGGTCGGGGGTTTCAGTTTTGGACCGCCTGACGGGTTCACGCGGTTCAGGCTACTCAGGCATCGACCGGGGCCGATCGGCCGGGGCCACGCCCCAGACCCGACTTGGCTGATCGCCCATCTCGATCACCAGATCACCCCCGGCCAGGATGTCGGAATGGCGCAGGTACGAGCGGGTGTAGGGCTTACCGTTGAGCCGCATGCGCTGGATATAGCGGTTGCGGGCGCTGTTATTTTTCACCCGGATCCGAAATGTCCGGCCGGCATCCAGGTTGAGCGTAACCTCGTCGAAAACCGGGCTGCCAAAGACATACAGCCCGTTGGCGGGATTGACCGGGTAAAAGCCCATGGCCGACAGTACGTACCAGGCCGACATCTGCCCAACGTCTTCGTTGCCACAGAGTCCGTCGGGCCGGCTGGCGTACAGACTGTCGAGGATGTAACGCACCTTGTCGGCGGTTTTCCAGGGCTGGCCGGCATAGGCATACAGGTAGGTAATGTGGTGGCTTGGCTCATTGCCGTGGGCGTACTGCCCGATCAGCCCCGTGATGTCGCCCGAGGCTTCTTCACCCAGATCGCCCTTGGCCACAAACAGCGAGTCGAGTTTCTGCACAAAGCCGCCTTCGCCCCCCTGCAGCGTCATCAGCCCTTCCACATCCTGCGGCACCAGCCAGGTGTACTGCCAGGCGTTGCCTTCGGTGAAATCATCTTTCATGTGGCGCGACACAAACGGGCTGAAGGGGGTTCGCCAGGTGCTGTCTGACACGCGGCCACGCATGAACCGGGTCTGCGGATCGAAGTAATTGCGGTAATACTGCCCCCGCTTGCTGAAATACGCATAATCGGCCGTTTGGCCCAGCTTGCGGGCAACCTGCGCCAGGCACCAGTCGTCGATAGCGAATTCAAGTCCTTTGGCCACGTTTTCGACCTCGGCATCGGCGGGGATATACCCGGTCTGTTTCACCCAGTTCAGGCCCCGCTCGTCGAGCATGGCACTGGCTTTCATGGCCTGATAAGCTTTCGATACATCGAAGCCACCGATGCCTTTCAGGATGGCATCGGCCACCACCGGTATGGCACTGTTGCCGGGCATGGTGTTGGTTTCGTTACCGACCAGGTGCCACACCGGCAGTTTGCCCTGCTGCTCAAAAATGGCCAGCATGCTGTTGATCATGTCGCCCACCCGGGTTGGGTGCAGCAGCGTGTGGAGCGGGTGAGCCGCCCGGTAGGTATCCCAGAGCGAAAACGTGGTGAGGTTCGTGAAACCGGCACCCGTATGCACCTGTCCGTCGGCCCCCCGGTAGTCGCCGTTGCGGTCGTTGAAGATCGACGGGGCCGTCAGCGTGTGGTAAAGCGCCGTGTAAAATACCTTCAGCCGATCGCGGTCGGCAGTTTCGACCCGTACCCGACCCAGGGCCCGGTTCCAGGCGGCATCGGCACTGGCCACCACCTGATCGAAACGCCAGTGGGGCACTTCGGCCCGCAGGTTGGCGAGCGCATTGGCCGAACTTACCGGCGACACCCCCACCTTGACCAGCACCTGATCGCCGGCCCGTGTCGCAAAGCTTACTACCCCTTTGGTACGCGGCCCCCTGGCCGAACGCCCCCGCACGGGCGTTTCATCCTGGTAAAGCGTCAGCGACCGGATGGGTTTGGCAAAGACCAGCGCGACGTAAATACGCTGGTCGGGGGCCCAGCCCTTCGAGTAGCGATAGCCAACCAGCGTCGTGTCGTTTAGTTTCTCGAGATACGTATCGGTGGCCCGGTCCCAGCCGACTCCCTCCTGCAAATCGATCAGGATATGGGCGTCTTTGGCCTTTGGAAACGTGTAGCGGTGAAAGCCCACTCGTTCGGTAGCGGTCAGTTCCACGCCGATGTTGTAGCGATCGAGCCGCACGGCATAATAGCCCGGCCGCGCCTGCTCGGTCGCGTGGCGAAACAGGGAGGTGTAGCCGCTGCGCCAGTCGGTCTTAACGCCTTTGGCAGGGTCGGCGGGCGTACCCTTGTGCAGGCGAACGGGACCGGTTGTCGGCATCAGCAGGATATCGCCCAGATCGCCGATACCGGTACCGTTGAGGTGGGTATGGGCGAAGCCCACGATGGTCGAATCGGAAACGTGGTAGCCCGAACACCAGTCCCAGCCCGTCGACAGCTGGCTGGGCCCGAGCTGCACAGCGCCGAAGGGTACGTTGGCGCCCATAAACACATGGCCGTGAAAACCGGTGCCGATGCGCGGATCGACAAAGCGGGTGAGGCCGGCAGTGGGTATGCTGGCGGCTGTCGGCTGGGCCGGCGCCGGGTGCAAACAGGCCGTCAGGGCAAGCGAAAGGGCCGTGCTGCGCAGGGCCATGAGCAGGGTATGATTCACGGGATAAGGGACTCGTATCGACATCAGTTGGCAACGGGAATGGTGTAGGGTAACTCGAACGAACGCGTCAGCCGGGTCTCGCTCGACGATGGTCCAACCTGCACGGTAAACTGGCCTTTCTCGGCCACCCAGGCGTTGGCCGCATTGAGCAGCTTCAGATCGTCGGCGTGGAGCGTAACCGTCAGCACACGCTGTTCGCCCGCCTTCAGAAAAACGCGCCGGAACGCTTTGAGTTGTTTGACCGGTGTTACAACGCTGCTCACCGGATCGGTCACGTAGAGCTGCATCACCTCATCGCCATCGCGGGGGCCGGTATTTTTCACCGTCACCGAGGCCGTGATCGTAGCGGCCTTCTGTGTCGCCGACACCCTGACAGTCAGGTTGCTGTAGGCGAAGGTGGTGTAGCTTAGCCCATAGCCAAATGCAAACAGCGGAGAGGCCGGCAGCTCGACATAATCGTGGGGCTCGGGTTTCAGGGCGTTGTAATAAACCGGCAATTGCCCGACCGACCGTGGAATCGACAGGGGCAGCCGACCGGCGGGGTTATAGTCGCCCAGCAGCACATCGGCAATGGCATCGCCACCGGCCTGCCCGGGGTACCAGGCCGTCAGCAGCGCAGCCGCGTGGGCAGCCGCCCAGTTCATGTTGAGCGGACGCCCCTGGATATAGACCACCACGACGGGCGTACCCGTTGCTACCACGGCCTCGAGCAGTTCCTGCTGCCGACCCAGCAGATCGAGCGAGGCCCGGTCGAACCCTTCGCCACTTTCCATGTCGCTCACGGCTCCCGCGGTAGCCTGTACCGAAGCCGCACCGGTAGCCTGATAATCGGTCCGAAAGTCGCGGGCACTCGACCCGCCCAGCACCAGCACGACGGCCTCGGCCTGCCGGGCAGCAGCCACGGCTTCGGCCAGCCCCGCTCGGCTGGTATCGCGGATACCGCAGCCTTTGGCGTAGGTGATGGGCGTGGCCGACCCCAGTTTGGCGCGCAGGCCCTGCAGCACGGTGGTTACTACGCCATCGGCCTGGGGCGCCGTGTAGTCGCCGAGCTGGTTGTACACGTTATCGGCATTGGGGCCAATCACGGCCAGCCGCCGGATGCTTCTGGACAGCGGTAGCCGGTTGCCCTCGTTTTTCAGCAGCACCACCGATTCGCGGGCTACCTGCCGGGCCAGGGCAACGTGGTCGGCCGTGCGGACACCCGCGGCCGCCCGGGCCGGATCGACGTACGGGTTGTCGAACAGGCCCATCGCAAATTTCTGCCGCAGCACCCGCGCTACCGCCGTGTCGAGCACAGCGGGTTTTACCCGGCCCTGCCGGATGGCCGTCTGCAGAGCCGGTCCGAAGCCACTGCCGCTCAGGTCGGCATCGAGGCCGGCGTTGATAGCCAGGGCAGCCGCGTCGGGGGCGTCGGCCGCCACATGGTGGCGCGTTGCCAGCCCGGAAATGCTCAGCAGATCGGACACGGTAAAGCCCTGAAAGCCCCACTGCTGCCGCAGCACCGTCTGCAGCAGGTACGGATTGGCCGAACAGGGTACGCCGTCGATGGAATTATACGCTGTCATCACCGACCGGGCACCCGCTTTCACGGCGGCCCGGAAAGCCGGCAGATAAGCCTGGTGCAGCGCCCGGAAGCCGGGGCTTACGCTCCCGCCGTTGTGCCCTCCCTCGGGCACGCCGTAGGCCGCAAAGTGTTTGAGGGTCGAGATAATGGTCTGCCCGCTGCCAATCGAGCGGCCCTGAAAGCCGGTCACCATGGCTTCGCCCATCCGACTGCCCAGCACCGGGTCTTCGCCGTAGGTTTCTTCTACCCGCGACCAGCGGGGCTCGCGCGCCAGATCGAGCACGGGGCCGTAGCCGATGTGAGCGCCCTGCAGCCGGGCCTCCTGGGCAATGGCAGCGGCCATCTGCCGAATCAGGTCGGGGTTCCAGGTGCTGCCCTGCCCGAGCGCCGTTGGGAACACCGTGGTGCCAATGGCCATGTGCCCGTGCGGGCATTCTTCGGCCAGCAGCAGCGGAATACCCAGCCGCGTATGTTCGATCATGTAGCGTTGCAGGGCGTTGGTAGCGCGGGCGGCCTCTTCCGGATTCAGGCCCGTCGTGAGGGTTTTCTGGGTCCAGGGATCGGCGCGGAGCGTGGCCCACAAACTACCGATCTGCTGCGCTTCGACCGCCTTCTTGAAGGCATCGCTGACGGTCACGGTGCCCCCCTGTTTTTCATACATACCCCAGCCCAGCAGGGTCGACAGCTGTCCTACTTTCTCGGCCGTCGTCATTCGGCGAAGCAGGTCCTGCACCCGTTTCTCAGTAGGGGCTTTGGGGTTCTTATACAGGGGAACGGGGTCTGGGCGGGCGGCCGACAGGCTAAGCAGTGCCACGCAGCCCGCCAGCAGACGGACTGACAAACGACGGGAATGGATCATGGGGTACGGGTTACGCAAACGAGAACCGGGGCGCGGCCCTGCGTCAATCAGTAACGCAACCGCGCCCGCGCCTACAAATATACACCTCGTCCTGTGTCGGCTTACGGCCCTCACCGCTCCTGCCCAACCGTCGCCAACGCCCCAGTTGCCTTATTCCCATTCTACCTATCACGCTTAAACCATTCCGTGCTACGCAACCATCCTACAATC
The DNA here is from genome assembly GCF_054778875.1 of Spirosoma luteolum. Classification (NCBI taxonomy): domain Bacteria; kingdom Pseudomonadati; phylum Bacteroidota; class Cytophagia; order Cytophagales; family Cytophagaceae; genus Spirosoma; species Spirosoma luteolum. Next base: position 29,656 of record NZ_BAAGZE010000021.1, on the reverse strand, counting down.
CAAAAAACAGACCTCAACCTGATCATTGAGGCAAAAAAAGCCGCCGGTGATTCGTAAATTTTTTTACGAATCACCGGCGGATCAACTCACTACAGCCAGTTGACTGGTTAAATCAGGGCTGAACCACGACGGGGAACTGGGTATCCAGATCACTCGAGCCGGGCGTTTGGGTGCCGTTTTTCACATTGGGCTGGTGGCGCAGCACCACCCGCAGGGAGCCATTGCCGGTTGCCGTTCCGGTTTTCAGTTCGGTGGCCAGCCCGATCGGGTACGGGCCCGGCGCCGGGTTGGTGTCTTTGTCGGTAAGGGTCACGCCCAGCGTGGCCGACGAGCCGGTTGCCGGGGTGAATGTGTACACGAACAGATGCTCGTTCGCTTTCTCCCGAATTTCATCGGTTGCGACAACGACGGGGGTCTTGGTCTTGTCGAGCAGGGTAATCTGGCCGGTGTAGGTCGTATTGGCCTTCAGCGTCAGCGTAGCTTTGGAGAAATCAGCCGTGCCGTTCAGGTTGTCGATTGTCGCCGTGATGACCTGCGTCGGTGCGGCTTTGTTGGTCAGGGTGAGTGTAGCCGTGGTGATGGCTTCGTTGTCGTCGGTCGGGGCCACGGTTTGTTCGTCGCGGTTACAGCTGTTCAGCAGCAGCAGGGCAGACAGGGCGAGCAGCGACCAGGGTTGGGTACGTTTCATACGCGTTGATTAGACTAACAGGTTGTTTATAAATTGATTGAGAATGAGCTATGATCGGGTGCCGGTGCGCAGCTGGCCCAGCGGCAGCCGCAGCTTCAGCATGAGGTTGCGACCCGGCTCGTCGGCGAAGTAGCGAAACCGGTCGAGGTAATCGCGGTAGGCGCGGTTGAGCAGGTTGGTACCGGTCAGGATGACGTGGAGCGGTTGCCCCCCCAATTGCCACCGAAACCCCAGTTCGGCGCCCAGCAACGTATAAGCCGCCGGTGGCGGGGCAAAATCGCCGGTGAAAATGAGCTGCCCGCTGTCGAGCCGCTGGCTGACGGCCGGAGCCCGGTTCTGCCGCGCCACGTAAAGGCTGCTGACGCTCAGGTACAGGCCCGATATCCGGCGGCTGTCGGCCTTGTCGGCGCTGATAACGTCATAGCGCAGGGCATTGTCGGTGCGGTTAGCGGGGATGTAGACGAGGTAATTGGCGTTGGTATGGTCGTAGGCGAAAAGCAGCGAACTCCGCGACAGCAGCGACAGACGGGGCGTCAGCTTGTACTGGAACGTCGCATCCAGCCCCCGGAAGGTAGCCAGTACCTGGTTGTAGGTGTACGCCGGAAACGCCCCCCGCTGCCGGACAATGGGCACTGAGTCGGGCTTGAGGTAAATGTAATTGGCAATGCGGTTGCTGTAGAGCCCCAGTTCCAGCCGCAGCCGGCTACCGGTATAATCGATCCCCAGGTTGGCGTTCAGCGCCTGCTCGGGCCGCAGGTTGGGGTTGCCCCGTTCGTAGGCCACGGCGCTCTGGTGCAGCCCGTCGGAATATAGATCGCTGACCGTAGGCGCCCGGAAGGCGGTACTGAGGGTACCCGACACCGCCAGCTGCGGTCGCAGCTGGTAGGTGGCCGCCAGCGACCCCGACAGGTTTTGCCAGTGACGGGTCTGGGCCGTCACGGCATTGGTGGTGGCACCGAGAAAATACGCCCGCAGCCAGCGGTAGTCATAGCGCAGCCCACCTTCCAGCGTCCAGCGGTTGCGGGCGTAGCGCTCGAGGGCAAAGAGCCCCACGCCGTAGTTGCGGTAGTTCGGAATCAGGAACAGAAACCGACGCACGTTGCCCTGCGTGATGCCACTCAGCCCCGCACTCCCCGACCAGCGGCCTCCGCCCGCCGTCCGGATGGGGGCATGCTCCCAGAGCAAATCGGCCGTCTGGGTAGTTAGCCGCAGGTATAGTTCGGGGTCGGTCGTACGGCTGAACGATAACCGGTCATACTCCTGGCGCTGGTTCTGCTGCTGAGCCAGGGTAGCCGTGAACGTCCCCCAGCGGTCGGAGCGCAGGTAGGCCCGCGCCCGCAGCAGCGTGTGCGTCACGTACTGGTAGGGGCGGTCGAGTGCGTACGAGAAACCGGGCTGGCTGAGGGGCTCGGGCCGGGCAATAGCCGCGTAGAAATCGGCCAGGCTCCCCACCTGCGCGCCCGTAAACAGCCCCACCCGGGTCGCAAACTGACTGTAGAACAAGTCGATGCCGGCCCGCTGGCGGGTGTAGCCCACGGCGGCCGAGTAATTGGTTTCGCGGTAGCTGCTGTTCTCGAGGTAGTAGGCGGGCGTCTGGGCGTAGCCGACCCGTTTCAGGGTGCCCTGCAGGCGCCAGCTTAATCCCGTCAGGCGCTTGCCCAGGGCCTGTTCGATAAGACCCGAAACCGTTTGCTGCCGGCCGTTGGTACCGCCCACCAGGTTGATGTCGCCCCCCACCCCAGTAACCGAAGGCAGCGCCCGCGGTTCTACCAGAATAACGCCCCCAATGGCGTCGGAGCCGTAGCGGATACTGGCCGCGCCTTTGATAACCGTGATGCGGCTGGCCAGAAAGGGATCGATCTGGGGGGCATGTTCGGAGCCCCACTGCTGATCTTCCTGCCGAACGCCGTTGTTGAGGGTGATGATGCGGTTACTGTAGAGGCCGTGAATGACGGGTTTCGACACCGAAGGCCCGGTCTGGATACTGTTCAGGCCGGGCAGACTTTTTAAACTTTCGCCCAGCGTCTGGCCCCGGGTGGCATCGAGGGCGCTCCCGCCCAGGCTCGTCTGGGTCTGCAGCAGCTGCCGGGCTTCGGAGCGGTGTTCGGTCACGACGACTTCATTCAGCGTCTGACTACTCGGTACCAGCCGAACCGGCGGTAGCGTTGTGAGCGAGTCGCTCCCCTGGTGCACACGAATCACCTGGCTGCCGTAGCCCACAAAGGCATACGTAAGGGTATAATCGCCCGGACACACGCCCGACAGCCGGAAAAAACCGGCGGTGTCGACGACGGCCCCCGTTTGCAGCGCGCTGCTGAAGACGGTGGCCCCCGGCAGCGGTTCGCCGGTGTCGGCGCCCACCACCCGGCCTGTTAGTGAGCCGGGGCAACGCCCCTGCCCCAACGACGCCGTGGCGACGAAGGCGGTCAATATCAATCCCAAAATTATGCGTATCCAATCCGTAGGCATCGACCCCTGCTGACCCACAGCCAGCGCATTTATGCAACTCTGTTGCAATAATAAGCAAATTCTCCTTCATGGGCGCATCATCCCGAAAAAATGGCAGTATCAGGCCGGGGAACCATTTCGCTATTTTCCGAATTATCGAACTAATGAACCACGACCTGCGCGACATATTCAAGGCACTGGGCAGCGATGTCCGCCTGCAAATGCTTTACTGGCTGAAAGACCCGTCCCGGCATTTTCCCGAGCCCGTGGCCGAGCGCGACAGTTATGCCGGCCCCCTGCCGCCCGTTCCGCCCGATGCGGGCGTTTGTGTGGGCTATCTGCAGCGTAAAGCGGGCATTTCGCCGTCGACAGCCTCGGCCCATCTTGCCGTACTGCAGCGGGCCGGCCTGATCGAGGCAACCCGTGTGGGGCAGTGGACCTACTACCGGCGCAACGAAGCCCGCATTGCCGAGCTGGCCCGCGCCATCGAATTACACCTGTAAATCCGCAGGATTCACTGAAAGCGACCCGCCGTCGTTTTCGCTCAACCATACACGCTATGATTCCCTTTTCGATTCTCGATCTTGCCTCGGTCGTTGTGGGTAATACCCCGGCCGACGCCTTCCGAAACACGCTGGCCATGGCCCAGCAGGCCGAAGCCTACGGGTTTAACCGCTACTGGCTGGCTGAGCACCACAACATGCCGGGTGTGGCCAGTGCCGCTACCTCGGTTGTGATCGGCTACGTGGCCGGTGGCACCAAAACCATTCGGGTAGGCTCGGGCGGTATCATGCTGCCCAACCATGCGCCCCTCGTTATTGCCGAACAGTTCGGTACGCTCGAATCGCTCTACCCCGGCCGCATCGACCTGGGGCTAGGCCGCGCGCCGGGCTCCGATGGCTATACCTCGCGGGCACTCCGACGGAGTCCGGCGCAGGCCGATGATTTTCCGCAGGATGTGCTGGAGCTGAAGAATTATTTTGCCGACGTTGAACCGGGGCAGCGGGTACAGGCGGTGCCGGGCGGAGGTCTGCAGGTGCCGATCTGGATCCTGGGGTCGAGTCTTTACGGGGCGCAGCTGGCCGCCATGCTGGGACTCCCCTACGCTTTTGCCTCCCACTTTGCGCCGACCCACCTGATGCAGGCCATCCAGACCTACCGTACCCAGTTCCGCCCGTCGGACACGCTGTCCCAACCCTACATGATGGTGGCGCTTAACGTGGTGGCGGCCGACACCGACGCCGAAGCCCGGCGGCTCTACACGTCGCAGCAGCAGCAGTTCCTGAACATTCGCCGGGGCCGGGCCACGCAGATGCCCCCACCCGTCGACGACATTACCCGGCTGGCCACGCCCGATGAACTTTATGGGATGGAATCGATGCTCAGTTGCTCGGTGGTGGGGTCGCCCGAGACAGTGCGGCAGGGGCTCGACCGTTTTATGGCCCAGACCCAGGCCGACGAGCTGATTATGACCATGCCGATCTACGATATGAAGGCCCGGCTCCATTCGCTGGCCCTGACCGGCGAGATTCACCGCGAGCTGGCCCACCAGCCAGCCTGACCGCTGGCTACCTGACCCAGCAAAAAGCCCCCTGCTTTCACAGGGGGCTTTTTGCTGATAACCAAGTTGATTACCGCTTGTAATACTTCATCGCTTCGGGAAGCAGTTTCTTCAGGTCGGCAATCCGGCGCGCATCCGACGGGTGAGTCGACAGGAACTCAGGTGGCTTATTGCCGCCCGCTTGTGCCATCCGTCCCCAGAAGTTGATGGCTTCCTGTGGATTATAACCCGCCATGGCCATAAAGATCAGGCCCAGATTATCGGCTTCCGACTCCTGCTTCCGGCTGTGGGGCAGGGCCCGTCCAAACTGATAGCCATAGGGCAGGGCCGCCCCGACTGACTGCAGTAAAATGGCGCTCACCTGATTGCTGCTGCGGCTGGCGGCAGTACCGGTGACAATCTGCCCACCCTGAATCAGTCCGTTGGCCAATAGACTCTCGCTCATGCGCTCGGCACTATGATCGGCCAGAGCGTGCGAAATTTCGTGGCCCATTACGGCCGCTACGCCGGCTTCGTTCTGGGTGTAGGGCAGAATTCCCGTGTAGAAGGCCACTTTGCCACCCGGCATACACCAGGCGTTGACCTGCGGACTCTGGATAAGATTGAACTCCCACTGAAAGCCCTTGATACGGTCGCCGTAGTTGTTGGCGTTCAGGTAGGACTCCATGGCGGTTTTCAGCCGGTTGCCCACCCGCTGAATCATCTCGGCGTCGGCACCGGTCCGAATCACGCGGCTTGTATCGAGTACTTCTTTGTAGTTCTGGGCACTCAGCGGCAGCAGCTGATCGTTCGAAACCAGTTTAAGCTGACTCCGGTTGGTTAAGGGTACTTTCTGGCAACCAACGGCCAGACCAGCGAGGACCACTACGGTCAGGAAAGTTTTCATGCGTATACGATGCGTTAAGTGATGGTGTCTGTAACCAGGGCGCATTTGCTTGTATGAGACCGTCAACGGCGGGCATTTGTTTAGATTTTTCCCGGCCAGTGTGGCCCGCCCCTCATTACTCCTTAGATTTGTCGCTACGCCCGTCGTTTAATGACGGGCGGGCCCGGTCGCCGGGCTTTTTTCGCCGGCGGCCCGATCTGCTCACTTCGTTTGATGGCCCCCGGGCCGTGCTCATCCCTATGAAAATCATCTGCGTTGGCCGCAACTACGTGGACCATATCCACGAACTGAACAACGAAATACCCGACGATCCCGTCATCTTTATGAAGCCCGAAACGGCCATTCCGCTCCGGAATGAGCCTTTTTTCTACCCCGACTTCTCCAGCGATGTGCACCACGAAGTCGAAGTGCTGGTCAAGATCAACCGGGTTGGCAAAAACATCGACGCGAAATTCGCCCATAAATACTACGACGAAATCGGCATCGGCATCGACTTCACCGCCCGCGATCTGCAGAGCAAGCTGAAAGCGAAAGGATTGCCCTGGGAGCTGGCCAAAGGCTTCAACGGCTCGGCCCCTATCTCGGGTTTCGTGCCGAAAAGTGATTTTCCGGACCTCCAGAACCTCGATTTTCACCTCGACGTAAACGGCGAGGTACGGCAGCGCGGCAACACCAGTCTGATGCTCTATAAAATTGATTACCTGATTGCCTTTGTGTCACGCTACTTCCTGCTGCAGCAGGGCGATATTCTGTTTACGGGTACACCCAAAGGCGTGGGCCCGGTTCAGGTTGGCGACACGCTCACGGCGTATCTGGCCGGTGCGCCCCTGCTCACCTTCGATGTAAAATAGGTTCGGTCGGGCGGGCGTCCTGCCGGGCACCCACCTGCTTTTTAGTTCGATTCGTTGAAGCGTCTACTCCGTTATACCCTCGTTACGCTGCTGGCCAGCGCCGGGCTCGCCGTTGGTCAGCGACCAACTCCGCAGCCGGCCGACCGGCCCACCGGCTACATCCTGCCGAACACGCTGCAGGCTGGCTATTTTCAGTTCCCCATTCAGCCCGGCCGTGTCAACTCGCTGTCGGGTGGCCTGGGCGATCTGCGTCCCAATCATTTTCACGCCGGGCTCGACATCCGGACCGGGGGCCGCGAGGGCCTGCCTGTCCATGCAGCCGCCGACGGCTACGTGTCGCGCATTGCGGTATTTACGGGTGGCTACGGCAACGTGGTGTTTCTGAAGCATCCCAATGGCCTGACCACGGTGTATGGGCACCTCAAAACCCTCAACGATACGCTGGGGCGCTACCTGCGCACCCAGCAGTACGCCCGCCAAACGTTTGAGATCGACCTGCGCCCGGCGCCCGGTCAGTTTCCGGTCCGGCAGGGCGACGTCATTGCCGCATCGGGCAATACGGGGGGATCGGGTGGCCCCCACCTCCATTTTGAAGTGCGCGACGCCCGCGATAACCTGATCAACCCCCTGCTCTACGGCTTTCCCGAGCTGAGCGACGATGTGCCGCCCTATTTTGAGCGCATCGCCCTCAAAACCATGACCGCCGATTCGCGCATCAACGGTGAGTACCAGCGGGTAAGCTACGTGCCGGTTCGGAAATTGGATGGAACCTATACGCTGTCGCAGCCGGTGTCGGCCTCGGGCCTGATCGGGCTCGAAGTGCTGGGCTACGACAAAGCCAACGGCTCACCCTACCGTAACGGCATCAGCTGCCTCGAAATCAAACTCGACGGCCGGGAGGTATTTGCCTACAACATGAACAGCTTCCCCAACGAGCAGACGCGGTTTATGAACATCCACGAAAACTACGAAGTGGAGCAAACCAGCGGGCAGCGCTACCATCGCGGCTACATCGCCGACGGAAATCTGCTGAACCTCTACAAGGTACCGAGCAATGCAGCCTATCGGGGCCGGCTGCCCCTGCTCGACGGCAAGCCCCACGAGGTAACGCTCACGCTGTTCGACGCTTACGACCACCCGGCCCGGCTCACCTTCACGCTGCTGCCCGACGGCGTGCCGGTGCCGCCACCACCCGCCGACACCCTCGGCGTGGATACCGACTCGGCCGATACCGACGAAGCGCCACGACCCGTAGTGAGCCCGCCGTCCCCGGTCGGGCCACCCTCGGCAACGATCACCACCGATGAGAACGTGCTGAAGCTAAGCGTCCGAAACGTGTCGGCTACCAACCCGCCGGTGGCCCGGCTCATGAGCGGGCGCACCGCCACCGACCTGCCGGCCAGCTACGTGCGCAACGACCGGGCTGTGTACCTGATCGACCTGCGGCAGTACCTGCCCGACTCGGTGCTGTTTGGGCGGAGTGTGGTACGCACGTACTTCAAAAAACGCATCCTGCCGGGCCGGGCCGAAACGCTCGTGGTCGGCTCGGCACGCCTGTCGTTTGGCCCCAAAACACTGTTCGATACGCTGCACCTGGCCGTCCGGCCGCTGGCGGGCAGCGGACTCGAGATCAACCAGTCGACCATTCCGCTCAACGAGCTGCTGACGATCGATTACCAGCCCACAGGCCCGATGCCCGCCGACACGGCCCGGACCAAAATGTACTGGACGAGTGGCGGCCGGGCCAGTTTTCTGGGCGGCACCTGGCGATCAGGCCGGATTGAGTTTAAAACACGGTCGCTGGGGCGGTTTCAACTCATGACCGACAGCAACGCCCCCACGGTGCAGATCCTGTCGGCAACCCCCGCCGGCATTACCGCCCGCATCCGCGACGACCTGTCGGGCATTGCCGACTTCCGGGCGCTGGTCAATGGTGAGTGGGTGCTGATGCAATACGATTACAAGCGGGCGCTGCTCTGGTCGGACCCACTCGAGCCGGGTACGCCCTTCGAGCCCGGCGATGAGGTATTGGTGCAGGTAAAAGACCGGTCGGGCAACATTGGCTCCGACAGTACCGTGGTGGCCGCCCCCCGCCCGCCCGTTCGGCGCGCCCCGGCCCGCCCGTCATCCCGTAAACGAAAACGCTGACCGGAGCCGCCGTTGCCGCCAGGCGCTCCTTAACCCTTCTTTGTCATGTCTCTATCTGTTGGCGATAAAGCCCCCGACTTCAGCAGTTTTGATCAGGACGGACAGCCCATCCGGTTGTCTGATTTTGCCGGCCGCAAAGTGGCCCTGTACTTTTACCCCAAAGACGATACGCCCGGCTGTACGGCCCAGGCCTGCAGCCTGCGCGACGGGTATGCCGACCTGCAGGCTGCCGGTTACGAGGTGCTGGGCGTCAGCACCGACTCGTCGGCCTCGCACCAGAAGTTCCGGAAAAAGTACGACCTGCCGTTCCGGCTCATTGCCGATACCGATCAGCAGCTGGTGCAGGCTTACGGGGTCTGGCAGGAAAAATCGATGTACGGCCGGACCTACATGGGCACGGTGCGCACGACCTTTGTAATCGACGAGCAGGGCCTCATTACCGAAATCATCGGCAAGGTCGATACGAAGCAGCACGCCCGGCAGCTGCTGGGCTAAGCAGGGGTCGGGCCGCTTCCGGGCCGCATTCATGCGGGCCCGAACTAGATTTTCCCGAGGCAAACAAATATATTGGCCGCCATGAACCGGGCTCAGCCACCCCAGCCTGTCCGGTTTACGGGCGGTCGCGCTCACCACACCGGACAGGCAGCTGACCGATGCGGTACCGAACCTACGGGTGTCCGCTACGGTTTAGGCAGATACGACGCACCGCCACTGCACGGCGGGGCGCCGGCCGCGCCAACCGGCCAACCGGATCCTGTTGACACAGACCTGAATGACTGACGAAGAACTCCTAGCCAAATTTCGCGACCCGTCGAGCCGGAACTATGCCTTCAATCTGCTGGTACGCAAATACCAGCAGAAGATTTACTGGCACGTCCGGAAGATGGTCATTGACCACGATGACGCCGATGATCTGGTACAGGAAACGTTTATTAAAGTCTGGAACAGCCTGGAACAGTTTCGGGGTGATAGTCAGTTGTACACGTGGGTGTACCGGATTGCGACCAACGAGTGCCTGAACTTCCTTAACAAGAAACGACGGCGCTTTTTCCTGCCCATCGGCGATGTGGAGGGCGAGCTGATGGAGAAGCTGGAAAGCAATACCGACTACGTGACGTCGGGACAGGAGCCCTCGGGCGACGAGGTGCAGCTGAAACTACAGAAAGCCCTGCTCAAACTCCCCGACAAGCAGCGACTGGTGTTCAACATGAAGTACTTCGACGACATGAAATACGAGGATATTTCGGCCATCACCGGCACGTCGGTGGGCGCGCTGAAAGCTTCTTATCACCTGGCCGTCAAAAAAATCGAGGATTTCATTACCAAAACCGACACGACGGATTAAACCCCGACCGGAGCGGCTGGTCCAATGGCTATACAACCGGAATTGGCCGTAAGGCTTGTACAGACGAAATACTATGAATACCGATGATTTTTTCCGCTTAGACGAACTGCCTCCCGAGCATCCGTTGCGGCAGCAGCCGTTTCAGGCGCCAGCGGGTTACTTCGATCAGCTGCCGATGCGGGTGCAGGCCCGCGTGGCCCGCAAGGCCAAACCGGCCTTCTCCATCAGCTGGTCGTGGCAGCGGTCGGCGGCCACGCTGGCGGGTGCCGGACTGGTGGCCGTTCTGATCTGGCAAACACTGCCCCAGCGGCAGGAATCGCTGCCCAGCGAAGCCCTCAACGGGGTGAGCAACGAGATGATTCTGGCGTACCTGAACGATCAGGGGGTAGACCCCTACGAGATGGCTGACACACAACAGATTCATGCCTCGCTCGGCAGCGATACCACGGCCATCCCTTACCTGAATGTGCAGCCGGCCGATATCAAACAGCACATTGACGAGCAAAACCTTACGGAGTCGCTGGAAGTCGACTCCTGACCATCTGATGCCTAACTTTACCGCAATGAAAAACGCATGTTTTGGTTTGCTGGTCGGTCTGTTGCTGACCGCATTCACCGCCGGGGCGCAGGACCCCAATGGCCGCCAGAAAATCGAATCGGCCAAGATCGGGATGATTACCAACCGACTCAACCTGACGCCCGATCAGGCGCCGTCGTTCTGGGCGGTCTACAACGAATACAATGGCAAAAAGCAGGAGCTGAACCGGCGCATCCGCCAGCTCAATAACGAGCCCGGCCGGAGTAACCTGAATAACGACCAGTTGCTGAACGGGATCCGTGAGGTCAATGCCACGAAGCAGAAACTGGCTGATCTCGACGAAGAATACACCAACCGGTTTCTGAAAGTAATCAGCCCGCAACAGCTGGCTGAACTCTACAAAACCGAGCAGATGTTTAATCAGATGCTGCTGAAGCGGCTCAACAATTAAGCGTCTGCCAACGCAGAACGGGTTTACAAGGGCTATACCGATTAGTGGAACAGCCCTTGTAAACCCGTTCTGCATTATGGATGCTAGTACCGGATCACCTTGAAGCTCGAAATGCCGCCTTCGAACCGGATGGTCATCTTTTTGGTGGCCGCTGCGTAGCCGGGGCTGGTATATTCACCCCCACCCTCGTCGGTGAAATCGTCGAGGTCGTCGATGTTCAGGGCACCATCTTTCTTGATGCGGCATCCAACCTCCTTCGGTACACGAACGGTTACCGAAGCCGCCCCAACCTCGAGCTTGATATCGGCCTGATCGGCCCGGGCGCCCAGTTTCAGATCGAGTTCGGCCGCACCAGCCCCCACGTTCAGCGACCGGACGGCATAGGCGCTCAGATCGAGCTTACCCTGGCCGGCCCCCAGGCCAATATCCATCGACCAGACGGGTTTGGTATTCAGGTGAATAGCCACCGTGTTTTCGTACGAATCCTGCCCCAGTCGCAGGCGCTGGCTTTCTTCGGTTGGTTTCAGCTCTACGGTCGGAATCCGGGTGGTAGGATCCCGATCGACCGACATCGAGTAGCTCCCGATGGTCTGGCGGGTATCGGCCCGGAAGAGTTCGGTGCTGGGGGTGCCGATGGTAAAGCGACCGGCCCCGCCCGACAGTTTCAGTACAGCCTCACGGGTATCGTCGGTCATAGCCTCCGCGAAGGTGTTTGTGCGCACCGCACTGCTCCCCCGCCGTTCCCGTTCCCGGCGGTAGTCCGACTCATTATCATCGTCGTCATCGGCTTCGTCGTCCTCCTCATCGTCCGAGTCGCGGTCGCGGCTGTTCCAGTGAACGCCATAGCCCCGGCTGTCGCGGGCAAACAGTCCGAACAGCGTGGCCGGTACGGCAACGCCCAGCATCACCGTGGTGACAAAGGCAAGCGGATTGCCCAGCCGGTTCAGGATCAGGTTGACGCCGGCCAGAATCAGCAGCACAGGCCAGAGATCGGTTAAGGTGTGCCAGTCGCCCTGCATCCAGCCCGCGTTGCGGAGCAGATACAGTACGCCAAGCGTGAGCAGAAAAATACCCCAGAATAAGCCGTTGTGTTGTCGTCGTTGCATGGCAGGTGGTTAGAAAGCGGTCGGCCGGATGGATCCGGCCGACCGTAGTGAGTCATTACAGCCCCGGGTTATTGGTAGGGTCGTTGTGGTGGCTATCGTATGGCTGTTTGATCCGGTCCCGAAAGATCAGCCACAGGCCAACCGCAATCAGAATAAACGGCCACAGGTCGCCAAAATCGATGTTGAAGTACCGATCGAGCAGAAAGAGCACGCCCAGAATGATGAGCACCGCACCACCAATCAGGCTGCGATTTTGCGACGTGGGGTTGTTTGGATTATAGGGATTCATAGAAAAGATGGGGTTTGCGTAGGCGATTGATGAATGGACCGATGCACCGGCGGCCTGTTTAGGCAGCACAATCCACAAGATAGCATAAATCAGCAGGGCCGGAAAACCCGGCAGCGGAATGCCAATCAGAAAAAGCAGTCGCACCACCGTGCGGTTGATACCGAAATAGTGAGCGAGTCCGGCTGCGACACCGCCGACCATAGCCTCGTCGGGGATGCGCTCTAATCGTTGTGTCATGGCGTTATGTCGTTTAGTTGACGATGTAAACCTACGACTCCCTCCCGACGCCAAAAATCAGAATTGGACAAATGGCGGGGGGTCTGGATGGAAGTATGTTTTCAATGATAGTAGGTAATACACAGTAGTGAATCGACCGCGTTTTTGACTGGCCTACGGGCCACCTGACCAGCCGGCCACAATGATGGTTTCCGGGGCTTAGTCTTCCTCGATGGCTTCGAGAATATCCATGAGTTCGCCGAACTCTTTGTTGCCGGGCTGCTCTTCGGTGCCGCCACGCAGGGCAATACCCCGCACCGGTATCCGGGCCAGCAGCGCGTGGATGGTGTCGGCACTGATGCCTGTGCCCAGTAGAATAGGATAGCGTCCCGCCAGCGCATCGACAATGGCCATAAAGGCGTCGTCGACGGGCTGGCCGTTGCGGCTTTCGAGCAGGATATACTCGGCTGTTGCCGATCCATCGCGTACCACGCTTTCCAGCTGCGCCACGGGCGTTGCATCGGTATCGATGCGCAGAATGAGGGGCTTTTCAAACGAAGCCATGTAGGGCAGCAGCGCGGGGTCGCCCAGCTGCAGCCAGTCGGGCTGGTAGGTCTGGAGCATGGCTTCAATCTCGGCGGGGTCGGTCGAAGTCGTTTCGCCCACAATGGCCACCCCGGCTACCCACCCCCGGATGTCGGTAAACAGGGCCGGCTCGATGTAGTCGGGCGACTGGGGGTCCATGGAAAAGCCGAGCTGATCGACCCCCATGCCGGCACAGTAGCGGGCGTCGCTGAGGTTGGTGATATTGGAAATTTTGACAAAGGTCTGGAGTGCCATGATGCCGGTGTTGCCTGGTTGATACGCAGAATTGGACCGCAAAGGTAAGCCGCCGGCCGGATTTGTGAAGCCGACCGGCCCCGAAGCCCGGCTGCGGCCGGCAATCGCCGACCCGGAAACCAAAAGGCGGTCGGCCGGTGTTCGGGGGTAGTCGGTACCGTTGCCGATTCAGCAAAAGAAGGGCTTTGAACCCTTTCGGGCCGCCGTTGCGGCAACACACATGAGTAAACACGGACGTATTCTGGTCGCCATGAGTGGCGGCATCGACTCGTCGCTGGCAGCCGTCATGCTGCACGAAGAAGGCTACGAAGTCATTGGCATGACCATGAAAACATGGGACTATGCCTCCTCGGGTGGCAGCAAGAAAGAAACCGGCTGCTGCAGCCTCGACAGTATTAACGACGCGCGTAACATTGCCGTCAGCCTGGGCTTCCCCCACTACATCCTCGACATCCGCGAAGAGTTTGGCGACTCGGTGATCGACCATTTCACGGGCGAGTACCTCGAAGGCCGCACCCCCAACCCCTGCGTGCTCTGCAACACCCACATCAAATGGGATGCGCTGCTGCGCCGGGCCGACCGGCTCGACTGCGAGTCGATCGCCACGGGCCACTACGCCCACATCCGGCAGGATCAGAGCGAAGGCCCTTCAAACGGCCGCTACGTGATTTCGCGCGGCATCGACACGCTGAAGGATCAGTCGTATGTACTGTGGGGTGTTTCGCAGGAAAGTCTGAGTCGTACCAAGGTGCCCCTGGGGCACCTCCGCAAGTCGGAAATCCGGCAGATGGCCACCGAGCGCGGTTTCATCGAACTGGTAACTAAATCGGAGTCGTACGAGATCTGTTTTGTGCCCGACAACGATTACCGAGGTTTTCTGAAGCGCCGGGTGCCGGGTCTGGAGCAGGAAGTAGCCGGCGGCAACTTTGTGCAGGAAGGCACGGGCAAGGTTCTGGGCAAACACGATGGCTATCCGTTCTACACCATCGGGCAGCGTAAGGGCCTGGGCATGGCGTTCGGACAGCCCATGTTTGTTACGGAAATCCGGAAAGACACCAACGAAGTGGTATTGGGGATCGACAAAGACCTGTATCGCGACGGGATGACGGTGGGCAAACTGAACCTGCAGAAATACCCGGTCCTGACCACCCCGCTGCAGACCGTGACCAAAGTGCGGTATAAAGATCCGGGCACGCCCGCCCTCGTCAGCCAGTCGGGCGACACCATCGATGTGCGCTTCAGCGAAGGTGTGTCGGCCATTGCACCGGGCCAGGCCGCTGTTTTCTACGAAGGCGACGACGTGGTGGGCGGGGGCTGGATCCTCAAAAGCTACCGGCAGGAGCCGTCTGCTGCCATTCCGGCAGCCGGGCAGCTGAGCACGTCGGCTGTTTAGGATTTATCGCGTTATTTGCCTGTACGGTCAGCGCCGGCGGTCGACCCGACAACCGGCGCTGACCGTTTTTTTAGCTGCCCCCTACCTATGTCCTATTCCGATCCTGAGTACCTGCGTTTTCCCATCGGCCCGTGGCAGGGTCGCCCGTCGTATTCATCCGACGATATGTACTATTTGATCGACCGCATCCGGCAACTGCCGGGCGAGTATGCCGACAAACTGGCCAACCGATCGGACGACGATCTGAACCGGCAGTATCGCCCCGATAGCTGGACGGTATTGCAACTGGTTCACCACGTGGCCGACACCCATTTGCTGCACTATCTCCGGCTGAAACACGCCCTGACCGAATCCGACACGAAGGCCGTGGTGGGCGATGTCGATGCCTGGGCATCGCTGGATGAAGCCCAGACGGCTCCGGTTGCGTTTTCGCTCACGATGCTGCAGGGAACGCACGAGCGGCTGGCCTGGCTGGCCCAGACCCTGACACCCACCGAGCTGGCCCTGACCTACTACCACCCGATTCGCCAGAAACACCTGTCGCTGGCCGACGCACTGTCGATTACGGTCTGGCATGCCGAACACCACCTGGCCCACATCGGGCTGGCCCTCAAAAACCACTAGTCGCCAACGCCCGTCCGCTATGCTTACCCTCCGCCTGCTGGCTGCCCTGCTGCTGACCATCCTTGCTCCGCTGGCCCTCGCCCAGACGCCCCCCACCGGCCACCCCAATACCAACACGGCGGGCTGGCAGCCGCTGTTCGAACGCGATCTGTCGAACGCCAATTACCCCAAAGGTATCTGGACGTACGACGAGGGCGAGCTGACGGCCTCGGCCGATAAAGCCATCTGGACCGTGGTGCCCTACGACGATTTTGTGCTCGACCTGCAGTTCAGGACAGCGCCGGGCACCAACAGCGGGGTGGTCGTACACGCCAGCGACACAACCAACTGGATTCCGAATTCGGTAGAGATTCAGATTGCCGATGATTTTGCCGATCAGTGGGCCAAAGCTCCGGCCAACTGGCGCAGCGGGGCCTTTTTTGGGCACCAGGCCGCTACCAAAAGCGTGGTAAAGAAGCCCGGCGAGTGGAACCGGTACACCATCACCTGCCAGGGCAAGATGATCTACGTTGTGCTGAACAACCAGCTGGTCAACACCATCGACCTGCGGCAGTTTCCAACGGCCACCCAGAACCCGGATGGGTCGGACGTGCCCGCCTGGCTGAACAAAGCCCCCGACGCCCTGCCGCTGCATGGCTTTATCGGACTGCAGGGCAAACACGCCGGCGCACCGATCTATTTCCGAAACGTTAAAATCAAACCCCTGTAGGCACTGCCTGCGCGGCCCGCGTATGAACCAGACCCGACACAGTCAGGCCCTGCCTGAACTTCGCTTTTCGCTGAACCTGCTGTACGTGGGACGCCTGCTGCTGGGCATGAACCAGGCCAACGTGCTCGACCGCGAACGCATCGATGGCATCGACGAACGCATTGAAGCCGTCACCGACGAACTGGTGGCAACTGAACTGCTCCACGAAGCCGCCCTGCTGGCGGGAGACAGGCTGTAAGATTGGAGTGTGTAGTTTGTGGTTTGTGGTTTTCAGTTTTCAGTTTACGGTTTACTGAATGGAATCGGGTAGTTCGTCGCTTCTGCCAATCCCTGGCTTATCGAAGCTTCTGCACAAACGCCAGACCACCCGCTGACCCGGCCCCACTGAAAACCACACACTACCAACCCAAAGCCCTGAACATCAAACCACGAACTGAAAACCACAAACAACAAACCACAAACCACAAACAACAAACTGTAAACCAAAAACTGTAAACTGAAAACTGAAAACCCTATGCTCCACGCCTGGGCCGCGCTGTTCGACATGGACGGCGTACTGGTCGATAACACCGACTTTCACATCAACGCCTGGATTCAGTTTGCCCAGCAAAACGGCATGACGCTGACCCGCGAACAATACGTCGAACACATCAACGGCCGCGTGTCGGCCGATGCCATGGCCTACGTATTCGGCCACCCGCTGTCGCCGGATGAACTAACCCGGCGGACGGAAGAAAAGGAAGGCATCTACCGCACCTTATACCGCCCCCATCGCCGGCCAACTACCGGGCTGGTGACGTTTCTGAAGGCCCTGCAACAAGCCCACATTCCGGCGGCTGTGGGCACATCGGCCCCCGTCAGCAACCTGGGCTACACCCTCGATGGGCTGGCCCTGCGCCCCTACTTCAAGACGGTTGTCGATGCCAGCATGGTCAGCCGGGGCAAACCCGACCCCGAGATTTACCAGATAGCCGCCCAGCGGGTCAACACCCCCGCCAGCCGCTGCGTGGTGTTCGAAGATGCCTTTGCGGGCATCGAAGCCGGGCTGCGGGCAGGCATGATCGTGGTGGCGCTGGCCACTACGCACAGCCGGCAGGAGCTGACCGACACGGGGGCCTCGCTCATTATCGATGATTTTGCGGGCCTGACCCCTGCCGCTGTTGCGGGGCTCTTTCCGTCGGAATAGCGGGGTTGGCTGGCGGCAGGCGGACCGATTTTCGTAGCTTTGCGGCCGTAAACTACTTTCGTTTCCATGGCGCTGCCGACGACTGCCTCTGTGTTGACTCCTGATTTTATTCCTGCCCGGCATGGGTTTTTCTTTCCGCCCGAGTGGCACCCGCACGTAGCCACGTGGCTCAGCTGGCCCCATACCGAAGCTTCCTGGACCACCGAGCGGCTACCGCTGATGCTGCCGGCTTACATCGACTTTATCAAAGCCATTGCGGCCAGTGAACAGGTCTGCATCAACGCCCACAATGCGTCGGTGATGCAGACCGCTGCCGGACTACTCGAAGCGGCCGGGGCCGACATGAGCCGTATCACGCTGCTGCCCCACCCCACCAACGACTCCTGGTGCCGCGACCACGGCCCCGCATTCCTGATCAACCCCGACCGGCAGGAGCGCCTGATCGTCAACTGGGCCTACAACGCCTGGGGCGGCAAATACCCACCCTTCGATCTCGACAACCAGATTCCGGTGGCCATTGCCAACTACCGCCAGCTGCCCTACGTAACACCCATGGCCGGCGGCCGGCCGGTGATCATGGAGGGTGGGTCGGTCGAGTTCAACGGCGCGGGAACGGTGCTGACCAGCCGGGCCTGCCTGCTCAACCAGAACCGCAACAACCACCTCAACCAGGGCGACATCGAAACCCTGCTGTGCAACTACTACGGGGTGCAGCAGGTACTCTGGGTCGAAGAAGGCATTGTGGGCGACGATACCGACGGCCACATCGATGATACGGTCCGCTTCGTGAACGAAGACACGGTGATTGCGGCATACGAAGCCAACAAAGCCGACGCCAACTACCCCTTCCTGCAGGACATTCACCACGAGCTGAAACAAATGCGGCTGCTCAACGGCAAGCAGCTCAATATCGTGGAACTGCCCATGCCCGACCCTGTCGTAAGCGACGGGCTGCGGCTGCCGGCCTCGTACGCCAATTTCCTGATTACCAACGGATCCGTGATCGTGCCTACCTTCCGGTGTGCGCAAGACCAGCCCGCCCTCGATCTGATCGGGCAGTGTTTTCCCGGCCGGTCGGTAGTCGGCATCGACTCTACCGACATTGTATGGGGACTCGGCAGCTTCCACTGCCTGAGCCAGCAGGAACCGGCCCTCTAGGTACCCATGCTAGCGATCGACAACCTGCCCCGGCCCTTGCGGGCCTGCCTGCTCGCCCGTGGGCTGACGGCGGGTCTGTCGGTTGTGGATGCAGGGCAGTCTTCGGCCCAGGTCTTTCGGCTGTCGGGCCAGGATACATCGGCTTACCTGAAGCTGGGTCCGGCCGATCTGTTGGGTGGGCTGAGCCACGAAGCCGAAGCCACCCGCTGGCTCCTCGGGCAGGGCATTCCGGCTCCCGAATGCCTGTATGCCGGGTCACACGCCGGCATCGACTACCTGCTGACGCGGGCCATACCGGGTCGGCCGGCCGATGACCCCGGCTGGCTGACCGACCCACACCGGCTGATCGATGGCGTGGCCGTTGCCCTGCGCCGGCTGCACAGCCTCGACCCGGCCCACTGCCCGTTCGACCAGCGGACAGACACGAAACTGCGGCAACTGGCCGATCGCGTGGCCCGGGGGCTGGTCGATGCCGACGATTTCGACCCGGCCAACCGGGGGCTGCCCCCCGCGACAATCCTGAATCAGCTGCGGGCTGATCGACCGGCGACCGACGACTGGGTGGTTACCCACGGCGACTGTGGCCTGTCGAATCTGCTGCTCGACAACTGGGCGCTGAGCGGCTTTATCGATCTGGGCGAACTGGGCGTTGGCGATCGGTACCTCGATCTGGCGCTGTGCCTGCGCGACCTGACCGACGCCCTGGGTACCGATCGGTTTACGACCCGGTTTCTGACGGCCTACGGGCTGACCAACCCTGATTATGACAAGATCCGGTACTTCAGACTGCTGGACGAACTACGATGACGATGCATTACGACGGAAAAGTATTCGTGTCGCGCCAGAACACCGCCAATGGTGAGGTCGGCAGCGACACCCGGTTTTACTACCATCAGGAAGGCCGGCTGGTCTGGGCCGAATACAGCGGGGGCGCCATCGTGCGGGGTACCCTGCTGGCCACGGTTGGCCCCGACAACACCCTCGATATGCGCTACCAGCATGTCAATCTGGCCGGGGACCTGATGACCGGCCGTTGCCACACCACGCCCGAACGGCTGCCCGACGGACGACTGCGGCTCCACGAACGCTGGCAGTGGACCAGCGGAGATGGGTCGGCCGGCGAGTCAATTGTTGAGGAAGTGCCCAACCCTGCCTGATCTGCCATGCTCAAAATACCACTCTACGCGGGCCTGCTGGTACTGGCCCTGGCCTGCGCGCCAACCAAATCCATTACGGCCGAACTGCAGCCAACGACGCTGCAGGCGGTTAACCTCGAAGAAACCCTCAGCCGGCGCGACGAGCTGATGCTGGCCTACTCGCTCACGAGCTACGATGCCGCCAACAGGGCGACCGCCGTTGTCAACGGTGGCTGGGGTGTGGAGGTAGTTCGCAAAGGGCAGCAGCTGAATCTGCCTACGCTGGCCAACCCCGCCCTCCCCATTCAGCTGCCGGTACCGCCCAACGGCCGCGTGGTTGCGTCGCTGGTGCTGATCGAAGTCGACGATTATAACCGCGCCCAGAAGCTGCTCGAACAGGTCCGGCGCATTCATAACATCGTGGCGGGGCCGGCATCGTTCCTGCTGACCGCTACCGAAGTGCTAACCCCGCTGCGCTACATCGCGGCCGGTCTGGTAGCGTCGGGGCTGGGTATGACGCTCATGGATCACCTCGACGACGACGATCTGCTCGGCCAGAGCAGTGTCGACCTGCGCGAGGCCGACCTGCGCCAGAACCGGCAGGGGTATGTACGGGTGCCCGTCGTCTTTTCGGGTCAAAATCTGCGCGATGCCTTCGACTACCGGCTCAGCTACGACATCCGGCTGATCAAAGGACGCGCGAAAAAAAACCAGCCCGCCCCGACCCGGCTAACGGTTAGCCCGGCCGTTGCCGCGCCCCCGGCCAATAAGTAAGCCCCCGACATCGTTCAGAACCCGGGCAGTGACGGGGGCCGGGCGAATGTTTTTGACCCGTCTGCCGTTTACCGATTACCGGACCATCGACCCCGATCACTCAGTTAGTACCCATCACCATTTCCCCGACGCTATGCGCCAACTTACTGGCGGTTTGTTGCTGACCCTGCTGGCGGCTGCCTGCAAAACAACCGCTCCGGTGGTTCAGCCGACGCCCCCCCAGCCCGTTCTGATCACACTGGGCAACAAGTCGTTTACAACCGACGACTTCTTTCAGTCGTACACCAAAAATCAACTGTCGGCCGACTCCGTTCAGCGGACCGACATTCGCAACTACCTTGATCTGTACACCAACCTCAAGCTGAAGGTGGTGGCGGCCGAAGCCCAGGGGCGCGACACCACCGAAGCCTTCCGGGAGGAGATCAACACCTACCGCAAACAACTGGCCCAGTCGTACCTGACCGACAAGGTACTGGTCGAATCGCTGGCGGCCGAAGCCTACCAGCGGATGCAGCAGGAAGTAAATGCGTCGCACCTGCTGATTGCCCTCTCCGACGATGCCGCCCCTGCCGATACGCTGGCGGCCTACCAGTCGGCGCTGGCGCTCCGCAGGCAGCTGCAGGGTGGAGCCGACTTTGCCCAACTCGCCCGCGAACGCTCCAACGACCCGCTTACAGCGGCCAATGGCGGCAATCTGGGTTATTTTACGGCGTTTTCAGTAGTGTATCCGCTCGAAACGGCCGCCTACGAAACACCGGTTGGTCAGGTATCGCCCCCCGTACGGACCCGCTTTGGGTATCACCTCGTCCGGGTCAACGACCGTCGGGCCAGCCGGGGGCTGGTCAAAGTGGCGCATATCCTGGTCCGGATGAGTCCGGGTGCCGGCGAAGCTGGTCAGCAGAAAGCCCAGCAGCGCATCGACGCGGCCTACGCCCGTCTGCAACAGGGCGAAGCGTTCGAAACGGTCTGTCGCGACGTATCGGACGATGCGACCTCGCGGCTGTCAGGTGGGGTGTTGCCCATCGTCGAAACGGGTCGGCAGGTGCCGGCGTTCGAAGAAGCGGCCTTTGCCCTCGCCCGCCCCGGCGACTTTTCGAAGCCGGTGAAAACAAACTACGGCTGGCACATTCTCAAACTCATCGAACGGCGCGGCATTCAGCCCTACGCCGACCTCGCCCCGTCGCTGCGGCAACGCGTGACTACTGATTCGCGGGCCGAGGTGATGCGGCAGGCCGTGCTGCAACGGCTCCGGAAAACGCATACCGTACGGCCCGATATGGCTGTGTTTGCGCAGGTGCAGACCCTGGCCGACAGCAGCCTGCTGCGCGGTGGGTGGCGCTACGCCGAACCGCTGCCACCCGCCCTGCAAAACAAAACGCTCGTAACGGTCGACACGACACCCTTCTCCGTTAATCAGTTTCTCGACTACGTGCGGCAGCATCAGCAGCCGGCCCGTAACCCGAGCCTGACCGCGCCGGCCGCGCAGCCCGTGGCCCCGGCTCCCAACGGATCGCCGGCGGTGGCCATGCAGCGGCAGTTCGACCGGTTTGTGGGCGATCAGGTGCTGGCGGCCGAAGAAAACAGCCTCGAGACCAAATCGCCCGATTTCCGGGCGCTGATGAGCGAAATCCGCGATGGCGTGCTGCTGTCGCAGATGATGGAGCAGAATGTCTGGGAGCGGTCGATTGCCGACTCGCTGGGCCAGAAAGCGTACTACGAAGCCCACAAGGCCGACTACCAGTTTCCCGAACGGGTGCAGGCCACGATCCTGACCGCCCCGACCGACGCCGTGCTGAAACAGGCCCAGGACGTACTGGCGGGTAAAGCGCCCTATGCCCTGCGCCGGGCCAGCACCCCGCTCTACTTCGACCGCACGCAGACAAGCCTGTCGGCCAAAAGCCTCGAGTCGCTCTACGAAGCGGTGGCGGTTCTGGCGCGCAACCCCGACTACGTGGTCGAACTGGGCGGTGCGCACGATCCGGCCGAACGTGACTCGGTATCGGCGGGCCGCATTCGCAATGCCGTTGCTTACCTCCGGCAAAACGGCATTGCGCTAAGCCGTATTATGGAGAAAGACTACCAGGGAGTGCGCCCCGGTGAAGCCCGGCAGGAAGCGGGCCAGCAGCGCCGGCTTACCCTCCAGTACTACTCCAATGCCAAAGCCGATGCCATTGCCGCTCTCAACGCCCGCACGGGTGCCGAGCCGGTAACGATCACAGAAGGCCTCTACGCTCAGGGTACCAATCCGCTGATCGACGGCATCGATCCCTGGAAACCTAATTCTACTACCGTACTGCATCCGGGTGGTAAAGCCGTTGCCGTGCTGCTCGGCCGCATCGAACCGGCCCGGGCCAAAACCTTTGCCGAAGCCCGGGGCGCGGTGATCAATGCCTACCAGGCTCAGCTCGAACAGCAGTGGATGGCCCGGCTGCGTCAACAGTACCCGGTGCAGCTCAACGAAGCGGAGTTGCGTAAACTGCACCGCTAGTACCCCCTTCTTAAAAATGGTTAAAAGCCGGAACGTATGGCGTTCCCTCGTTATCTTTAGGACATGAAACAATGTATGAACACCATCGCGCTGGCGCTGGTAGGCTGGCTGGTTACGATGACGGCCTTTGGGCAGGGACAGCCGGTGAGCATCAATAAGATTATCGCCAAAGTTGATAACTACTACGTGCTGCGCTCCGATCTCGACGAGACCATGCAGTCGTACACCAGTCAGAACCAGCAGGCGCCCCCCCGCTGCCAGGTGCTCGAGAGTCTGGTCATCAATAAAATGATGCTGGCCAAAGCCGATATCGACTCGGTAGTGGTCGATGATAAACTCGTCGACAGCGAACTCGATACCCGTATGCAGTACATGGTGTCGCAGTTCGGTTCCGAAAAAAACATTGTCGAAGCCTACGGCAAAAGCCTTGAGATGCTGAAAAGCGAACTGCGCCAGCAGGTGAAAGATCAGAAAGTGGTGCAGAAAATGCAGCAGAAGATCACCACCGACGTGAAGGTGACGCCCCGCGATGTGCGGAAGTTTTTCGACGCCATTCCCCGCGATTCGCTGCCCTACATGCCGGCCGACGTTGAAGTAGGTCAGATTGTACGGTTCGCCAAACCTACCAAAGAACAGAAAGAAGCCCTTCGCCAGAAACTGCTCGACTTTAAAAAGCGGGTCGAAGCCGGCGAAGATTTCGCCAAGCTGGCCAAGGAAAACTCGGAAGACGTTGGCTCGGCCGAAAAAGGGGGCGACCTGGGCTTCGCCAAACGGGGTATGATGGTGGCGCCGTTTGAAGGCGCGGCCCTCAAGCTGAAACCCAACGAACTATCCGACGTGGTCGAGTCTGACTTTGGGCTTCACCTGATTCAGCTGCTCGAAACCCGCGGGGCCGAGTACCACGCCCGCCACATTCTGCTGCGCCCCGACTACAACCGGCTCGACCTGACCGGCCCTACCCGCTTCCTGGACAGCCTGAAACAGCTGATCGCGGTCGACTCAATCAAGTTCGAAAAGGCGGCTCACGATTTTTCGGAAGATAAGAATACGGCCGATGCCGGTGGTCTGCTCCGCGACCCGCAGTCGGGCAGTTCGCGGCTGGCGATGGATGGTACGATGGAATACGCCATGTTCTCTATGCTCGACACCATGAAAGTCGGTACCCTGTCGGCTCCGCTGCCCTACCGGACCGAAGATGGCAAGAGTGCCATGCGTATCCTGTACTTCAAAAGCAAAGTCGATCCGCACACGGCCGACTTTAAAATCGACTTCGAGAAGCTGCAAAACATCGTGCTGCAGAACAAAAAGAACCGGGCCATAGACGACTGGTTCAGAAAGTCGGTTGCCGACGTGTATATTACCCTCGACCCCGAGTTTCAGGGCTGCCGCATTTTCGGCACTACCCAAACCAGTGCCGCCCAGCTGGGGGGTGGTGAATGACGGGGTAGAGTCAGGGAGTTATAGGGTTGGACCGTTATAGAGTTAGGGAGTTGAAGCGTTAGCGCGTTGTTTAGTTAGCTGGTCGACAGGTTAGCTACGCTCAGGCCTGACGGATAACGCAAGCAAGCGTCCAGGCACGCTACCGTTAAAACGTTCCAACCCTACAACTATAAAACCGCCCAACCCTACAACGTTAAAACGACCCAACTTCCCCCCGATCAACGTTACCAATCCATAACCTTCTAACCTAACCATTGTGGCTTATTCTTCTGATGTGGAGGCTGCCAAGGCCCTGACCAGTTCCTACGAAAACCTCAAGCGCGAAATTGGCAAAGTCGTTATTGGCCAGGACGATACGGTCCGGCTGCTGCTGACGGCCATCTTCTGCCAGGGCCACTGTCTGCTGGTGGGTGTGCCGGGCCTGGCCAAAACGCTGCTGATCCAGACCATTGCGGGGGTACTCGACCTCGACTTCAACCGCATCCAGTTTACGCCCGATCTGATGCCCTCCGACATTCTGGGCTCCGAAACCCTCGATCAGGAGCGTAACTTCAAATTCATCAAAGGCCCCGTTTTTGCCAACATCATCCTGGCCGATGAAATTAACCGGACGCCACCCAAAACCCAGTCGGCCCTGCTCGAAGCCATGCAGGAGTACTCGGTGACGATTGCCGGGCAGAAATATCCGCTGAGCCGCCCGTTCTTCGTACTGGCTACCCAGAACCCCATCGAACAGGAAGGTACTTACCCCCTGCCCGAAGCCCAGCTCGACCGGTTTATGTTCAACATTTACCTCGATTACCCCTCGTACCAGTCGGAGCTCGACATCGTGAAGAGCACGACAACCGACAAACGGATCGAGGTGCAGCGCATACTGACCGGCGAACAGATTCGGGAGTTTCAGCACCTGGTTCGGCGCGTACCAGTGGTCGACAATGTCATCGAGTACGCCGTTAAACTCGTTCATAAAACGCGCCCGAACACCGAACTGGCGGCCCCCGACACCAACCAGTATCTGGAGTGGGGCGCGGGTCCGCGGGCATCGCAGGCGCTTATTCTGGCCGCCAAATGCAACGCCCTGCTCAATGGCAAATACTCGCCCGACATCGAAGATATTCAGGCGGTCGCCCTGCCCATTCTGCGGCACCGGGTGGTTCGAAACTTCAAGGCCGAGGCCGAAGGGATCTCGGTCGAACAGCTGATCAAGCGCCTGCTCTAGACATAGACGGGCTGTCACAATCCAGAAAAGGCTCTACCCGGAGCCTTTTTTTTGATCAGGCAAAATCAATCGTATTATTACGATTGATTTTGCTACCTTTGTTGCATGGGCGTTACGAAAACCGAAATCTTTACGACTGAACAGAACCGGCTGGCCGATCTGGCGAAAGCCTTTGCCCACCCCGCCCGGGTCGCCATTCTGCAGCTGCTCATCAGCCGAAAGGCCTGTATCTGTGGCGATCTGGTCGATGAACTGAATCTGGCCCAGGCCACCGTATCGCAGCATCTCAAAGAACTCAAGCGGATCGGTATCATCCGGGGTGATATCGATCCGCCCCGCGTCTGCTACTGCCTCAATCCACCCGTCTGGGCCGAGGCCCGGCGCTTGTTTGGTGATTTGTTCGACCAAGGAGCAGCTTCGTTACCCGACGAGTCGGCAACTAACTGCTGCTGACCACTCTTTTTTTACGTTTATCAATCGCAATATTACAATATACCAATGGGAACAAACCAGACCCTCACGGATCGCCTGAGCTGGCAGTCATTCACGACGATGCTCAGCCGATTCCCCGACCACGAACTGCAGTTTGCCTATGGAGCCAACGAGCGGGTGGCGCCCAATTATCACATTACCGAAATCAAACAGGTGGTGATTCAGTCGGTCGACTGTGGCGGTCAGCGCAACGCTTGGACCGAAATTGTGCTGCAGCTCTGGGAGCCCGGCGGAGCCGCAACCGGCCGGGCCATGCCGGTTCGGAAAGCGTTGTCGATTGTCGAACTGGTGCAGCAGCAGCTACCCCTCGACCCGGCGGCTCCGGTGAAGATTGAATTTGGCAACAGTCGCTTCGACACCCGACAGCTGTACCCGGTCGACTGGCTATTGACCAGCGACCAGCTGACGGTACGGCTCACACCCGACCAGACCCAGTGTAAGGCCCAGAACCGACCCGGGCCCGACGGCACCCTGGCGGCCTGTTGTGGCCCCCTGGATGCGATCGAGCCCGTAGCGGTCGACGCCTGTGTGCCCGGCAGTGGTTGCTGCGGAGCTTAGTCCTGGTCAGCCGCTTCGTCGCTGGTGTTTGTTTTGCCCAGGAAATCATCCTGCTTACCGGTCGAATCGTCGTCGACGCCCGAAGCATCCACGTTGTCGGTGTCTTCTCCGACCAGGAAATTCTCCTCGGGGTGCAGGCTGGTATCGGTTTTGATATCGGGCGAATCAGGGTTGCGGTTCATGGCATGCGTTGGTTTGTTCGATCGTATAACCCCGGTCACGGCCAATGGTTCAGGCTTTGAGCGGCCAGATGGCCGGGTCGGTTACCCGCAGATGCACCGTATCGCCCACCTGCAGGTCGCGCCGGTTGGTCAGCACATGTAGGGTCAGGTAGCGCGACAGCGTAACGTCCAGTTCGTAGCTGGCCCCCAGAAAATAGCGGGCCCGCACCTGCCCCGGCACCCCGGCCGAATCGAGCTGCAGCTGTTCGGGGCGAATGGCAAACCGCTGCTCGGGCGAGCCTCCGCTGGCTGGCAGCCCCAGCTCAGGCAGTTGCCGCGCCCGGAGGATATTGACCCGGCCCGTCAGCCGGGCGGCATAGGCGGTTTTGGGTTGCCGATAAACCGTTTCGGGGTCGTCGAGCTGAATGAGCCGCCCGTCGCGCAGAATACCGATCCGATCGGCCAGCGACAGGGCATCCGTAGCATCGTGGGTAACAAACAGGCAGGCTGTCTGCTGCGCCCGAATCAGTTCAAACAGCACCTCCCGCACCAGCAACCGGTTGGGCAGGTCGAGGTGGCTGAACGGTTCGTCGAGCAGCAGCACGGCGGGCGTGTCGGCAATGGCGCGGGCAATGGCTGTGCGCTGCTTTTCGCCCCCCGACACCTGCCGGGGCAGGCGGTCCTGCACCTCCGTGAGCCGGCACAGCCGCAGCAGTTCATCCACGCGGTAGGCCCGATACGACGCTTCGAAAAAGCGCAGGGCGTAGGCGATATTCTCGCGAATCGACACGTTGGGCATCAGCTGGTATTCCTGATGCACCAGCCGGATGGCCGGATGGCCCGCAATGAGCACCTCGGCCGGTCCGGGCACCCGTTCGCCGTTGAGCGTTACTGCGCCCGCATCGGCATCGGCCAGGCCGGCCAGTAGATTCAGCAGGGTACTCTTGCCCGAACCGCTCGCCCCCACAAGGGCCACAATACGGCCTGGTTCGAGCGTCAGCGACACCGACCGAACGGCCCGGACATCGCCCGTGAAGACTTTGGTTAGTTTATCGGCAATCAGCAAAAGCAGGGCTGGCGCGTCGGTGCCCACTGGCCCAAACACGCCGTTTACAGGCCGGCGGGGGCTGCGCGGATGCAGCCCCCGGCCCGGACTTAGAAAATAAAATTGGTACTCAGAAAGTCGGACTTGTGCTCGCCGACGATCTCGTTCAGGATGGCTTTGTTGGCATCGGTTTCCTTGGTAGCCACGCAGGTCCGGATCGAGAACGACCGCAGCGCATCCTCGACCGACAAAGTTCCTTCGGCCGAATCTTTACGCCCCGTAAACGGAAACGTATCGGGCCCCCGCTGACACTGGGCGTTGATGTTGACCCGGCATACCAGGTTAACGAGTGGATCAATCAGCTCGGCAATGCGATCGGTATCGGTACCAAACACACTGGCCTGCATGCCGTGGTCGTCGGTGATCAGGTACTGGATAAACTCCTCCACATCGTCGTACACTACCACGGGCACCACGGGCCCGAACTGCTCTTCGCGGTACAGTTTCATGCCCTCACGAACGGGATATACGACAGCCGGCCGGAACAGCGAGCCCGCCGACTCCCCTCCGCCGTCGTTGACCACCGTGGCGCCCCCCGCTTCGGCATCGCGGATGCAGTCGTTCAGATAGGCCACTTTACCCGGTTCGGGCAGCGGGGTAATCTGCGTGCCGGCATCCCAGGGCATACCCGGCTTGAGCTGGCTTACGGCCGGCCCAAACTTGGCCAGAAAGGCATCGGCAATGGAGCGGTGCGCCCAGATAATCTTGATGGCGGTACAGCGCTGGCCATTGAACGAGAGCGAGCCCAGCAGGCATTCACTGACGGCCACATCGAGATCGGCGTCAGGCAGAATGATGGCGGCATTTTTCGCGTCCAGGCTCATAATCGACCGCAACCGGTTCAGCTTGGGGTGGTGGCGCTGCAGTTCGTCGGCCACGCGGCTCGATCCGATCAGCGTCAGTACGTTGACCTTACCCGACTGCATAAGCGGTGGAATGACGTTGGCGCCCCGGCCGTAGATCGAGTTGACAACCCCTTTGGGAAAGCTGGTGCGAAAGGCTTCGAGCAGCGGGTAGTGTAGTAACGAGCCGTGTTTGGGCGTTTTGAAGAGGATGGTATTCCCCATCAGAATGCTCGGGATAAGCGTAGTGTAGGTTTCGTTGAGCGGGTAGTTGAACGGCCCCATCGCCAGCACAACGCCCAGGGGCGACCGGCGAATCTGGCCAATGATTCCCTCCGCCACGCGGAAGCGCGACCCCGACCGGTCGATATCTTTCAGGGCATCGATGGTGTCGTAGATATATTTCACCGTGCGGTCGAACTCCTTTGTCGAGTCAGGCAGGTTTTTCCCGATCTCCCACATCATCAGACTGATAACCCGGCTGCGCTGCTCGAGCATTTTGCCCACAAAGGTTTCCATGCAGCGGATCCGGTCGGCCACCGACATGGTTGGCCATTCGCCCCGGCCGTTGTCATAGGCGGCTACAGCCGCATCGAGGGCTTCCATGGCCTCGGCCGGACCCGTCACCGGAAAACTGCCCACCAGCCGGGGTTTGAACGTACCGTCGGGCTGGGGTTCGCTGATCTGGGAAAACACATTGGTCGTCGGCCCTTGCCAGGCGCGCATCTCACCATTGATAAGGTATTCGCGCTGGTGCAGCGGCTCGAGAGCGTAGGCCGCGGGAATCTGGTCGTCGGCCGGAAACAGCTGACTGAGAGCTTGGGTGTTCATAGGGTTGGTTGTGGTTGTACAGATATCGGCGGTAAACGTCGCCATTGCCGGGTCGAAATCCAACCCGGTGCTGTGCGTCGTAAAGTTGGGTATCAGTAACGTCAGCAAGTTAGCTACTTTCATGGCTTTTATAAATCGACTACGATATGGCACGTGCCGTTGAGATGGGGCAG